>NZ_AUIJ01000001.1 GCF_000423645.1 Sediminimonas qiaohouensis DSM 21189
TTCCATCTCCTCAGCAAGCTCTACGAGCGAACCAGTGTCATCATCACCACCAATCTGAGCTTCAGCGAATGGGCCACGGTCTTCGGCGATGCCAAGATGACCACCGCCCTGCTCGATCGTCTCACCCATCGCTGCCATATCCTGGAGACGGGCAATGACAGCTATCGGTTCAAAGCCAGCTCTGAGATCGCGAAAAAGAAACGAAAGGAGACAACCGCATTGACGCCATCATGACGCGCAGAACATAATAACTGGGTGGGTCAAATCTCGGTGACAATGCCGGGTCAGGTCTCAGTGACAATCAACACACATTATGCTATCAAAGGAGCGGCACCAAACCGCGACAGGTCCACAGGTGGTACACCCATATTGGGAGACAACAGGTGGCAAGAATGCCTGATTTCTTTGAAAATGGTGATGACAAGAGGCCAGCTACAAATGAGAAAATTAGCGAGCTGATCCACGCTGTGGAGGAACTCAACAATGGTCTGGTTCCGACTGGGTGGGATGGCATTGATTACACTAGAGATGATGCCGAGCAGTTGGTTCGAAATGCTAAGATTGATGAGCTAATTGCTGAACTTCAGTCGATCACGGACGGTCTGGCTATCGAGATACAATCCAATACTGAAACCCAAAGCTCTGGTATCGAGATAGGAAACGCAATCACTGCGTGGCTAAACGAGATTAACACTAGGGTAATAGGCATAGGATTCGGTCTCATGCTTCTGACTCTTTCCGCAAACATCTTGCTCGGCTTTATCCTTTGGCGATCGTGGTAAAGCGCGGCCAAGCCACCCCCCGCACAACAAAAGGCCCCCGGTCATCACCGGGGGCCTTGTCATTTCTCCTGATGATCGGCCCACTACGCCCCCAACGTCCGGCCATACAAACCCGACCCGATACGCAATTGACTCACTAAAACAACGCCTTACCGTTACCGCATCACTGCAGCCGGCTGATCACCACGGTCACCTCGGGCTTTTTGCCGATCTCGTTCTGGGCGCTGTTGCGCACGATCCGCCGTAGCCCCTCCTCCAGCTTGTCATCATCGGCCAGCGTCCGGCCATCCGCGCGGCCAAGGAACTGCTGCAGGTCCTCCTCCAGGACATCGACCAGCGGCGCGTTCGAGCTTCCGGTTTCCGCCAGGCCGCGCAGCTCGCACCACGGCTCGCCCAGCGGCTCGCCTTCCTCATCGATGATCAGCGTCACCAGAACATGACCATTGAGGGCCATCCGGATGCGATCGCGCACGATCCCGTCCATGGCCCCGTATTGCACGCTTCCATCCAGATAGGTGCGGCCCGTATCGACATACCCGGCCACCTTGGGCGCGTTGCCGCTCAGGTCCACCATCATGCCGTTGACCGCCACGATGGATTGCAGGCCCTTGCCCTCGGCCACCTTGGAATGCTCGCGAAGGTGGCGATGCTCGCCATGCATCGGGATGATGATCTGCGGCTGGATCAGGTCGTGCACCTGCTCCAGGTCCGGGCGGTTCGCGTGGCCCGAGACATGGTAGTGCCCCATTGAATCATCCACCACATCAACACCCTTTTCGCTGAACTGGTTAACGATACGGATCACGCCCCGCTCATTGCCCGGGATCGTCTTGGACGAGAACAGGAAGGTATCGCCCTCCTTCAAGGTGATCCCCTGGTACTTGCCGGCGGCCAGCTGCGCACTGGCCGCGCGCCGCTCCCCCTGGCTGCCGGTCACGATCAGCATCAGGCTCTCGCGGGGCACATCCTTGGCCTCTTCGGGGCTGATGACGGCGGGAAAGCTCTTCAAAACGCCGGTCTCGATCGCGGCCTCGATCATCCGCCGCATCGCCCGCCCCATCAGGCAGATCGAGCGCCCGGCCCGCTCCGCCGCCTCGGCCAGCGTCTTGACCCGCGCCACGTTGCTGGCGAAGGTCGTCGCCACCACCATGCCGGGGCGCGACGCGATCAGCTCTTCAATCGGCTCCGCCACGCTGCTTTCCGAGCGTCCCTCGTGCAGGTTGAAAACGTTGGTTGAATCGCACACCAGCGCCTTCACCCCCACGGCGCCGATCTCGGCGTAGAGGTCCGGATCGAACGCCTCGCCCACGCTGGGGTTGTCGTCTAGCTTGAAATCGCCGCTGTGCACGACGCGCCCGCCGGGCGTGTCGATCACCAGGGCCGAGCTTTCGGGGATCGAATGCGAGATCGGCAAGAACCCCACGCTGAACGGCCCCACCGTGGTCGTTTCCGGCCACGGCGACACGGTTTTCACCGCCTTCTCGGAATAGCCGAACTCGGCCATCTTGCGCCGCGCAATGTTGCTGGTGAACGCGCGCGCATATATCGGCGCGCCCAGGCGATCATACAGATGCCCCACCGCGCCGACGTGGTCCTCGTGCGCGTGGGTGATGAAGATGGCCTCGAGCCGGTCGCGCCGCTCCTCCAGCCACGCGATATCGGGCAGGATCAGGTCCACCCCCGGCGTGGTATCCATATCCGGAAACGTCACGCCCAGATCAACCAGGATCAGGCGTTCCTGATCCTCGGGGCCGTATCCGTAAACGTAGGCGTTCATGCCAACCTCCCCCGCGCCTCCGAGGGGAAGATAGATCAGTCTTTCGCTGCTCATATGTTGTCTTGGTCCTTGTTGTATTGATGAATGACCGTCAGGCCATGAATTGTCAGATGTTCGTCAAAATGGTCGAACAGGGTATCGCCCTGCCCAAAAAGAGGGGCCAGTCCGCCCGTCGACACGATGGTCATCGGCCGGTCGTATTCCGCGCGGATCTGCTCGCAAATCCCGCGCACCAGGCCCACATAGCCCCAAAACACGCCGGATTGCATACAGGCGACCGTGTTGGTACCGATCACCTTTTGCGGCTTGGTCACGTCCACATGCGGCAGCGCGGCAGCCATCTCGTGCAGCGCCTGAAGGCTCAGGTTGACCCCCGGCGCGATCGCCCCGCCAACATAGGCGCCGTCATGGGCAACCACGTCGAACGTCGTGGCGGTGCCGAAATCCACGACGATCAGGTCGCCGCCGTAGCGGTCATATGCCCCCGCCGCATTGACCAGCCTGTCGGGCCCGACCGTCGTGCCCTCGTCCACGCGCGGGTAAACGGGCAGCAGGCATTCGGGCTTGCCTACCACCAACGGGCGGCAGTTGAAATAGCGATCGGCCAGAACGCGCAGATTGAACACCACGCGCGGCACGGTCGAGCTGATGATCACCGCGTTGATATCCAGCGGAATGCGATGATGGTTCAGCAGGGTGCTGATCCAGACATAGTACTGATCCGCCGTACGCTGATGCTCGGTCGAGGTGCGCAGGATACAGCGAAACCGTTCGCCATCCCAGATCGAAAAAACCGTGTTGGTGTTGCCGCAGTCAATCGCCAGAAGCATAGTGCGCTCCTTTCAGCCACATTCAGAAAAACACATCCGCCGCCGCGATCACTTTGCGACCTTCGGCTGTAGATAGGACAAGTTGGCCGCTCGCGTCCACCGTCTCGAATACGCCGGTGATTTCCTCGCCGGGGAGCCGCGCCGTGATCACCTCGCCCAGGCGCGCAGCCCGCTCCAGCCAGGCCTGCCGCAACGGGGCGAATCCGAATTGCCGCAGCCGCGTCTCGTGGTCCGCGTAGGCCCCGGCCAACAGCGTCAGAAATTCCTCGGGCGGCACATGCGCGCCCGCTTCCTGCGCAAGGGCGACCGGCCGCAAGGCCCCGGCCTCCACCGCGTCCTCAGGCGGCGCCTCCGCAAGGTTGACGCCGATCCCTATAGCCAGCGCAGGCGCCGCTCCCTGCCGCGATATCGACTCCAGCAATATGCCAGCCACCTTGCCACCATTCAGCAACACGTCGTTCGGCCATTTTACCGCGAACGGGTCAATCCGCCCGGTTGCCGCGACGAACGCATCGAACAGCGCGAGCGATGCCACGAAAGACCGCAACGCCGCCAACACCCCCGGTGTCACATCCGGCAACACCAGCGTGGCCGCGAAATTGCCCTTGGGATGGGACCAGGTCCGCCCCCGGCGGCCGCGTGCGGCGCTTTGATGATGGGCAAAGATCCAGGTCGGCGCGGCCACCTCGCCAACGCGGCGCACCGCTTCGTCCAGCGTGCTATCGACCTCGGCCAGAATGATCCGATCATATCCCGGGGGCCACTCTGTCACGCGGGCCGCCTCTTCATCTTGCCAAAAATACTCCCGCCGGAGGCCCGGACTATGCGGCGCACGCTCCGCCTGGGCGCGCGCGCTGCATCCCGGCCTCTCCTGTGCGGATCAGTTGACAAGCGTCGCAGCCGCGGCCGCCGCCGCGCCTTCGATACCGAAGAGATTCACGACCCCGATGACCATGGCCGCGGCCGACGCCGCAAGGAACCCCCACAGAACCGGCGATTGCCCGGTTTCCAGCGCCTCGCCCTCTTCGCCGAAATACATGTAGTAGACGATCCGCAGATAATAAAACGCGCCGATCACCGAGGCGACGACACCGGCCACCGCCAACCAGGCCAAACCGGCCTCGTAAGCCGCGCGCAGCACGTAGAACTTGCCGAAGAACCCCACCAGCGGCGGCACGCCCGCGAGGCTGAACATCAGGATCAGCATTGCCAGTGCCCGGCCCGGCTCTTGTTTGGCATACATGTTCAGGCTTGCGATATCCGTCACCGGCTGGCCGTCGCGCTCCATAGACATGATGAACGCGAAGGTGCCCACGTTCATTGTCACGTAGATCGCCATGTAGATCAACATCGCCTGCACGCCGAACACGGTCCCGGCCGCAAGCCCCATCAGGGCATAGCCCATATGTGCGATCGACGAATACGCCATCAGCCGCTTGATGTTGGTCTGTCCGATGGCGGCAAACGCGCCCAGGAACATCGACAATACCGACAGCACCGCGATCACCTGGCCCCAGTCGCCGCTGACGCCGCCGAAGGCATCATGCAGAACCCGCGCCAACAGCGCCATCGCGGCCACCTTTGGCGCGGTCGCAAAGAACGCTGTGATCGGGGTCGGCGCGCCCTCGTAGACATCGGGTGTCCACATGTGAAACGGCACCGCCGACACCTTGAACGCCAACCCGGAAATCACGAATACCAGCCCGAACAGCAGACCGATCGCGGTGTGTCCCTCGCCAGCGGCCACGATGATGCCTTCAAAGCCCGTGGTCCCGGCAAAGCCGTAGACCAGCGACGCACCATAGAGCAGCAACCCCGAGCTAAGCGCCCCCAGCACGAAGTATTTCAGGCCCGCCTCGGTCGATTTCACGCTATCACGGCGCAGCGCCGCAACCACGTAAAGCGCCAGCGATTGCAGCTCCAGCCCCATGTAAAGCGCGATCAGATCGCCCGCGCTGACCATCATCATCATGCCGGCCACGCTGAGCGCGACAAGGATCGGATACTCAAAGCGTAGCAAGTCGCGCCGGGCCATGTAGTCGCGGCTCATCACCAGAACAGCGGCGGCCGACAACAGGATCGCAACCTTCGCGAACCGGGCAAAGCCGTCGTCGTGGAACATCCCATGGAACGCGATGTTGGTGCCTTCGCCGGTCAACCCGATCCATGCCGCCAGCACCACCAAGAGCGCCGCCGTCAGCCATGTCAACGCCCTGGCCAGGGCATCCTTGCCCGTATAGGCCGCAACCAGCAGGGCCACCATCGCATAGACCGACAGCACCGCTTCGGGCAGGATAATGTTCAGATCAGCCTGGATCATCGCTCAGGGCTCCCAGTTCAATGCGACGCGGCCACTTGCGTCGCCGGCTCAACGCCGGCGGCAAGCGCCGTATCATGGTTTTGGATCAGCGCCTCAACAGAGGGGCCGATGATATCGAGGGCCAGCGTCGGATAAACGCCCAGCAACAGGGTCATCGCCACCAGCGGCGCGAAAATGGCCTTCTCGCGGCGAGTCATATCGGTGATGGCGCGCAGCGATTCCTTGATCAGATCGCCCATCACAACCCGGCGATACAGCCACAGCGCATACGCCGCCGACAGGATCACGCCACTGGCGGCCACCGCAGCCACCCATGTATTGGCCTGGAATATGCCGATCAGGGTCAGGAACTCACCGACAAAGCCACTGGTGCCCGGCAGGCCGACATTGGCCATCGTGAAGAACATGAAGATCAGCGCATAAGCCGGCATCCGGTTGACCAGCCCGCCATAGGCGTCGATCTCGCGCGTGTGCATCCGGTCATATATCACGCCCACACACAGGAACAACGCCCCCGAGATGAAGCCGTGGCTGAGCATCTGGAAGATGGCGCCATCGACGCCCTGCTGGTTGGCCGCGAAAATGCCCATCGTGACATAGCCCATATGCGCGACCGAGCTGTAGGCGATCAGCTTTTTCATGTCCGCCTGCGCCAGCGCCACCAGCGATGTGTAGACGATCGCGATCGCCGACAGCCACAGCACCAGGGGCGTCAGAACGTCGGCCCCGATCGGGAACATCGGCAGGCTGAACCGCAAGAAGCCGTAGCCACCCATCTTCAACAGGATCGCCGCCAGCACGACAGACCCCGCCGTCGGCGCCTGAACGTGCGCATCGGGCAGCCAGGTATGCACCGGCCACATCGGCATCTTGACGGCGAAACTGGCAAAGAAGGCCAGGAACATCAGCGTCTGCATGCCGCCCACGATCTGGATCCCCAGGATCGAGAACGTGCCCGCGTCGAACTGATGCGTCAGCAGCGTCGGGATATCCGTGGTGCCCGCATCGGTGAACATCGCCACCATCGCAACCAGCATCAGCACCGAACCAAGGAAAGTGTAGAGGAAAAACTTGAAGCTGGCATAGATGCGGTCCTTGCCACCCCAGATCCCGATGATCAGGAACATCGGGATCAGGCCGCCCTCGAAGAACAGGTAGAACAGCACCAGGTCAAGCGCCATGAACACGCCCAGCATCAGCGTTTCCAACAGCAGGAAGGCGATCATGTATTCCTTGACGCGGGTCGTCACGTTCCACGACGCGGCGATGGTCAGCGGCATCATGAACGTCGTCAGCAGCACGAACAGAACGCTAATCCCGTCCACGCCCATCTTGTAGTTCAGGCCAAGAAGCCACTCGCGCTCTTCGACATACTGAAAGCCGGTGTTGCTTGGGTCGAACTCTGCCAGGATGAACAGCGATACCAGGAACGTGACGCTTGTCGCGATCAGGGCCAGCCACTTGGCGTTGCGCTGTGCGGCCTCGTCCTCGCCGCGCAGGAACAGCAGCAAGATGACCGCCGCCAACGCCGGAGTGAAGGTAACGATGGAAAGAAGATTATCCATTATTCCGCCCCTCCGATGAGCGTCATCCAGGTAACCAGAACCACGATGCCGATCACCATGGCAAAGGCGTAGGTAAAGATGTATCCCGATTGCGCCCGGCCCGCGAGGCGCGTCACGAAGGGCACGATCCCCATCGCCACGCCGTTAAGCGCGCCGTCGATCACGCCGCCATCGCCGCGGCGCCACAGGAACCGGCCGATGGCCTTGGCGGGCCGCACGAAAATCACGTCATACAACTCGTCGAAATACCACTTGTTGAGCAGAAACAGGTACAGCGGCCGCTGATTTTCCGCCAGCTTGCGCGGCAGTGCCGGGTTCACGATGTAGAACCAGTACGCCACCAGAAGACCGCCCAGCATCGCGATGAACGGGCTGACCTTCACCCATGCGGGCGAATGGTGGGCATCGTCCATGACATGATTGTCGGGGCCCATGTAGATCGCGCCCTGCGGGGCCATCGCGGGCGCCGCATCGGCGGCGTGGCCGTCTCCACCTGCCGCGGCGGCCTCATCGCCGTGGCCTGCGTCTTCCGCCGTGGCCGCTTCTTCGCCATGCTCTGCGCCTTCCCCGGCGGCGGCGGCGGCGTGCTGCTCGGGGATGCCGAAGAACCGGTTCACCTGCGCATGATCCCCGAAAAAGCTGCCATACCAGACCATCCCGGAAAACACCGCGCCGAGCGCCAGAACACCAAGCGGCACCAGCATCACCATCGGGCTTTCGTGGGCGTGCTCGTGCGTGTGCTTGTCGCCGCGCGGCTTGCCCCAGAAGGTCATGAACATCAACCGCCAGCTATAGAAGCTGGTGAAGGCCGCCGCGATGACCAGCATCCAGAACGCGTACCCGCCCTGCGTGCCAGCCCAAGCGCTTTCGATGATCGCGTCCTTGCTCAGGAACCCGGCAAACCCGATCGTGGTCAACGGAATGCCCACCCCGGTGATCGCCAACGTGCCGATCAGCATCGCCCAGAACGTCTTGGGCATCTTGTGACGCAATCCGCCGTAGTTGCGCATGTCCTGCTCGTGGTGCATCCCGTGGATGACGGACCCGGCGCCGAGAAACAGCATCGCCTTGAAAAACGCGTGGGTCAGCAGGTGGAACATCGCCACCGAATAGACCCCCACGCCGGCCGCCACGAACATATAGCCAAGCTGGCTACAGGTCGAATAGGCGATCACGCGCTTGATGTCGTTTTGCACCAACCCCACGGTGGCCGCGAAAAACGCGGTCGTCGCGCCGATGAACACCACAACGTTCATCGCGTCGGGTGCATATTCCATCAGCGGCGACATGCGACACACCAGAAACACACCCGCCGTCACCATGGTTGCCGCGTGGATCAGCGCCGAAACCGGCGTCGGGCCCTCCATCGCGTCGGGCAACCACGTGTGCAGGAACAACTGCGCCGATTTGCCCATGGCCCCCACGAACAGCAGGAAGGCAATCAGGTTCGCCGCGTTCCAGTCCGCCCAAAGGAACGAAAGCTGTGTCGTTGCCAGCTCCGGCGCCGCCGCGAATACGTCATCGAACCGGATCGAGTCGGTCAGGAAGAACAGCGCCAGGATCCCAAGCGCAAAGCCGAAATCGCCCACGCGGTTGACGACGAACGCCTTGATCGCGGCCGCGTTGGCGGACGGCTTGCGATAGTAGAACCCGATCAGCAGGTAAGACGCCAGACCAACGCCTTCCCAGCCAAAGAACATCTGCACCAGGTTGTCGGAGGTCACCAGCATCAGCATCGCGAAGGTGAAGAACGACAGGTAGGCGAAGAACCTTGGCCTGTAGCTTTCGCGTTCGCTGAAGTTCTCGTCATGCGCCATGTAGCCCATGGAATAGAGGTGCACCAGCGCCGACACCGTGGTCACGACGATCAACATGATCGCCGTCAGCCGGTCCAACCGGATCGCCCAATCGGCGCTGAGTGTGCCGCTTTCGATAAAACGCAGGATCGAAATGTGCTGCGTCACGCTGGCATCCAGCCCCAGGAACACGATCCACGAAAGCAGCATCGACAGGAACAGCAGCCCCGTGGTCAGCCACTGCGCGCCCTTGTCGCCGATGATCCGCCAACCGAACCCCGCGATGATGGCACCCACCAATGGCGCAAAAAGGATGATGCTTGTCATGGTGTCAGCCTTTCATCACGTTGACGTCTTCCACGGCGATGGTGCCGCGGTTACGGAAGAAACAGACCAGAATGGCAAGCCCGATCGCCGCCTCGGCCGCGGCGACCGTCAAAACGAACAGCGCGAATATCTGCCCGACCAGGTCCCCCAGGAAGCTAGAGAAGGCCACGAGGTTGATATTCACCGCCAGCAGCATCAGCTCGATCGACATGAGCAGGATGATGATGTTCTTGCGATTGAGGAAAAGCCCGAAGATCCCGATCACGAACAGGGCCGCGGCCACCGTCAGGTAATGTTCAAGTCCAATCATTCTCGTCCCTCCGGGCCATGCCCGTTCGTCTTTTCATTTCACCGCCCCGGGTCTGTTCCGGGGTCGTTTGTCTTTCTGCCCAAGCGCGGCCAGGCGGCTACAGCCCCTGCCCCGGCTTGACGTCCTTCAACTCCATCGCCTTGGCCGGATCGCGGTACATCTGCGCCAGGATGTCCTGCCGCTTGATGTCCTGGCGGTGCCGCAGCGTCAGAACGATCGCCCCGATCATCGCCACCAGCAAGATCAGACCCGCCAACTGGAACAACAGGAAATAGCGATCGTAAAGCAACAGGCCCAAGGCGGCCGTGTTGGTGGTTTCGTCGGGGATCACCGCCGCGCGCGCCGCCTCGGCGCCATCGGCGGCCTGCCACACGCCGAACGCGATGCCGAACTGCATCAGCAACACCAGCCCGATCAACAGCGCCAGCGGCATGTACCGGGCCATTTCGGCCTTCAGCTCGGCAAAATCCACGTCCAGCATCATCACCACGAACAGGAACAGAACCGCCACCGCGCCGACATAGACGATGATCAACAGCATCGCCACGAACTCGGCCCCAAGCAAAACGAACAGGCCTGCGGAGCTGATGAAGGCCAGGATGAGCCACAGAACCGAATGCACCGGGTTGCGGCTGATCACGGTGAACAGGCCCCCCGCAAGAACGCAGATCGCGAACAGGTAGAATGCCAGTGCTGCAATGGTCATGTCTCGTCGTCCTCTTGTTCATCCATGACCGCGCGGGCCAACTCCATCGCGCGGGTCATGGCGGGAATACCGGCAAACATCGACATCTGCGCGATGGTTTCGGCAATCTCGTCGCGGGTCGCCCCCGCCTCCAGCAAATGGCGCACCGTCATGCGCACCTGCGTATCGCTCTGCGCGCCCTGCATGGTCAACCCCGCCAGCGTCAAAAGCAGCCGGGTTTTCGCATCCAGCCCCTCGCTGCTGATCCCCTTGCCAAAGCTCATTTCCATGAACTCCTTGGGCATGGTCGGCCACATCGTCTCGAACGCCTTGGGCGAGAACGTCTCAAGCGCCGGATTGAAGGCTTTCGCCATCTCCTGCGCCTGCGCCATCATCAGCTCGAAAGGGGATTTACTGTCGCTCATCTGTACGGCGCATCCAGTTCCAGGTTGCGGGCGATCTCGGCTTCCCAGCGGTCGCCGTTCTCAAGCAGCTTTTCCTTGTTGTAGAACAGCTCCTCGCGGGTTTCCGAAGCGAACTCGAAATTCGGCCCCTCCACGATGGCATCCACCGGGCAGGCCTCCTGGCAGAAGCCGCAATAGATGCACTTGGTCATGTCGATGTCGTAGCGCGTAGTGCGGCGGCTGCCATCCTCGCGCGGCTCGGCGTCGATGGTGATCGCCTGCGCCGGGCACACCGCCTCGCACAGCTTGCACGCAATGCAGCGTTCCTCGCCGTTGGGATAACGGCGCAGCGCATGTTCCCCGCGGAAACGCGGGCTCAGCGGCCCCTTTTCGTGCGGATAGTTCAGCGTCGGCTTCGGCGCAAAGAAGTAGCGCAGGCCAAGCCCGAACGCCTTGACGAAGTCAGTCAGCAAAAAGTACTTGGCCGCGCGCGTGTAATCCATGCTCATGCCCATCCCTCCCTGAGGGTTTCGTGCTCGTTCCATTTCGTCGCATAGTCGCCCTGAGGCGGGGTGCCGCCCAATGCGATCTGCGGTGTCTTCGCGGTCGCGTCATTGAGGCGCGGGCGCTTGCCCGTCTCGACCCGACACGTGAAAAGGGTGCAGTCAACGCCCATGCCTCAGCCTCCCACGCTCCAGCGCGCAAACGAGCCCCAGAACCAATCGAACTTGGCCGCGAAGGACACGAAAACAACCCAGAACAACGACAGCGGCAGAAACACCTTCCACCCGATGCGCATCAACTGGTCATAGCGATAGCGCGGCGTAATCGCCTTGATCATCGCGAAGATGAAGAAGAAGAAGAACATCTTGCCGAGCATCCACAGCACACCGTCAGGCAGACCCGGGATCGGCGACAGCCATCCACCGAAAAACAGCAGCGAAATCAGCGCGCACATCAGGAGGATCGCGATGTATTCCCCCGCCATGAACAACAGGAACGGCGTGGCCGAATATTCAACCTGGTAGCCGGCCACCAGTTCCGATTCCGCCTCGGGCAGGTCAAAGGGCGGGCGGTTGGTTTCCGCCAGCGCCGAGATGAAGAACAAAAACACCATCGGGAAATGCGGCAGCCAGTACCAGCTGAAGAACCCGTAATCCCCCGACTGCGCGCGCACGATATCGCCAAAATTCATCGAGCCGGTCGAAATGATGACCCCGATGATGATCAGACCGATGCTGACCTCGTAGGAAATCATCTGCGCGGCCGAGCGCAGGCTGCCCAGGAACGGGTATTTCGAGTTGCTGGCCCAGCCCCCCATGATCACGCCGTATACCTCCAGCGAGGACACCGCGAACACGAACAGGATCGCCACGTTGATATCCGACAGGACCCAGCCGTCGTTGAACGGGATCACCGACCACGCCAACACCGCCAGTACGAAACTGGTCAGCGGCGCCAGCAGGAACACCGTCTTGTCGGCCCCGGCCGGTATCACGACCTCCTTGAGCACGTATTTCAGGGCATCCGCCACCGATTGCAGAAGCCCGAAAGCCCCCACCACGTTGGGCCCGCGCCGCATCTGGACCGCGGCCCAGATCTTGCGGTCGCCATAAACCAGGAACAGAAGGCTGATCATGACAAACGCCACAACCGCCAGGCATTGCGCCACGATCAGGACTGCAATCCCGAAAGGTGTTGTAAAGAATTCAGCCATCAGGTCCTCACACCGTCGGTATTCCATTTTCCGCGCAATGCGCCACGACGACTTCGGCGTCGATGGTACGCATTCCGCGTGGTAGCTGCGCCGAGATGGTGTAAATCGCATCTCCGTGCCAAACGCCACCCTCTTGCTCAATATTCGTACGTAAATGCCGGGCAAATCCGTAACCGCGGATCAGCGCATATTGCGCTGCCGCGCATTCGGCATAGTCACTCACATCCTCGCCGTTTTCCGCGCCCCGCATGGCAACGTGGAAATTCACCAGGTCCCCATCCAGAAGCCGGGTCTCGACACCCTCGTAATCGGGCGCGGCCGCGTCCGCGCGCGGCAACGTCTCGCAGCCCGACACGGCCGTGGCCAGCACGATCGCCATGGGGGATATGAGACCCGCGCGCATCATCACTCCGCCGCGACCGGGCGGTTTGCGCGCGCCTTGGCCCCTGCCGACAGCTCGGCCATGAGGGTGCTGGCCCGCGCGATAGGGTTGGTCAGGTAGAAATCACCGATCGCCATCTGGAACGCGGCCTTGCCCATGGCCTCCGCCGGGACCGCCGCCCATTCGTTCTCGGGCACCTCGTCGATCTCGGCCAGGTGCGGCACGTCCTCGACCAGGCGCTGACGTAGCTGCGCAAGGCTATCCCACGGCAGGGTCGCGTCCACCTCGGCGCTCAGCGCGCGCAGGATCGCCCAGTTTTCCTTGGCCTCGCCGGGGGCGAACCCCGCGCGCATGGCTAGCTGCGGGCGCCCCTCGGTGTTGACGAACAGGGCGTTTTCCTCGGTATAGGCAGCGCCGGGCAGGATCACGTCGGCCCGGTGCGCGCCACGGTCGCCGTGGCTGCCTTGGTAGATGACAAAGGCGCCATCGTCGATTTCAACCTCGTCGGCGCCCATGTTGTAGATCACATCGGCCCCCTCGATGGCGGCGTCCATGCCGCCCTCTGTCACCGCGCCCGCGTCCATCGCGCCGACACGGCCGGCGGCGGTGTGCAGCACCATCAGCTTGGAATTACTGTTCTCCGCCAGTTTCATCGCGTGGCCCAGAACGGCGGCACCGTCGGCCTCGCGCAGCGCGCCCATCCCGACGATCACGATCGAGGGCTTGTCGCGCGTCGCGCCAATCTCCTTGGACGACAGGCTTTCCAGTGCCGCGCGATCGGTGCCCACATGGACGTAATCATAGGTCAGGTCCACCGCTTCGCCGACCAGCCCCACGTTCGCCCCGCGCAGCCATGCCTTGCGGATGCGCGCGTTCAGAACCGGCGCCTCAACCGCCGGGTTGGTGCCGATAAGCTGGATCATCTCGGCGCTGTCGATATCCTCGATCCGCGCGGTGCCGACATAGCCGGCACGATTGCCCTCGGGCAGGCGCGCGCCATCTGTGCGGCACTCGACCGAGCCACCCATCCCCTCGATCAGGGTCTTGAGCGCATACGCCCCCTCCACCGGGGCCAGATCGCCGATCAGGCCGGTCGCCTTCTTGGCCCCCTTCAGGGCCTCGGCCGCCTTGGTCAACGCCTCGGGCCATGTCGCCGGGCGCAGGCGGCCATCCTCACGGATATAGGGCCGGTCAAGGCGTTGACGGCGCAGCCCGTCAACCACATGGCGCGTCTTGTCGGAAATCCATTCCTCGTTCACACCGTCATGGTTGCGCGGCAGGATGCGCATCACTTCGCGCCCCTTGGTATCCACCCGGATGTTCGAGCATAGCGCATCCATCACGTCGATGGTTTCCGTCTTGGTCAGCTCCCAGGGGCGCGCGGTGAACGCATAGGGCTTGTTGGTCAGCGCACCAACCGGGCACAGATCCACCACGTTGCCCTGCAGATTGCTGTCGATCATCGCGCCCAGGTAGGTGGTGATCTCGGCATCCTCGCCGCGGCCGGTCTGGCCCATCACGGCGACGCCCGCCACCTCGGTCGTGAACCGCACGCAGCGGGTGCACGAGATACAGCGCGTCATGTGCGTTTCGACCAGCGGCCCAAGATCCATATCCTCGGTCGCGCGCTTCGGCTCGCGGTAGCGCGAGAAATCCACGCCATAGGCAATCGCCTGATCCTGCAGGTCGCACTCGCCGCCCTGATCGCAGATCGGGCAATCCAGCGGGTGATTGATCAACAGGAACTCCATCACCCCTTCGCGGGCCTTCTTGACCATGGGGCTGTTGGTTTTCACCTGCGGCGGCTCGCCGTCGGGGAACGGGCGCATGTCCTTGACCTGCATCGCGCAGCTTGCCGCCGGTTTCGGCGGCCCCGGCTGCACCTCGACCAGGCACATCCGGCAGTTGCCTGCGATCGACAGGCGCTCGTGATAGCAAAAGCGCGGGATCTCGATCCCGGCTTCCTCACAGGCCTGGATCAGCGTCAGGCGCGGATCGACCTCGATTTCCTTGCCGTCGATGATGATCTTGCGTTTCTCGGACATGGGATCTCACTTCGCTTTCAGTAATGTGCCGATCCGGCTGTTGCGGTCTATCTCGGCGCGGCCCAGCTTGCACAAACCGGCCTCGTCTTCGGGGCTGACGCCTTGCGCGGCCAGGTACGCCTCGCCGCGCTCGCGCATGCGGGCCTTTTCATCGTCGGATTTCAGGTAGGTGCGCACCTGCTCGCGGCTATAACCCATATCGCGCGCCGTCCGCTTGAGCGAGTTCAGGAACATCAGCGCGTTGAACATGCGCGCCTCGATCCCGTCGCACGATTTGCGGATCTCGTCGGCCAGCGCCACCCAAAGCAACCCGTTGTCAATCTCGGACACCTCGCGCAGCGGCGGCAACGACTGCCCCGCCGCAACCGACACCTGACCCGGCAGGCCCAGTGGCACCGCCAGCATCACCGCCAGTGCCAGGCGCAAGGCGCGCAGCCGGGATATGTGGCGCAGCCGCATCATCCCGCGCACCGTCCCGCCAGCAACAGCGCGCCATCGCTCAATGTCAATGCCTCGGCGGGCGCATCTGGCCCCGTACTCCATACGACGCGGGAATTGCCCGTGATTTCGATGCAGTGCTTGGTCGCCTCATAGCGCCCCGCCTCGCGCGCACCGGCCAGGCGGGCACCGCCCGCGTTGGCCACGGACACGGTAAACGCGGCGGGATCATCGCGGTCCGCGCTCAGGCTGGCGCTGTAGGAGCGGCCGTCGAACAGCACATCGCCGCCGCCAATCCCCTTGACGCGATCCTTGATCGCGCCACAGGCCCCAAGCCCGCCAAGGGCAAGGGCCAGAGCCGCCAGATGAATTGCGCGATGCACCATCATTTACTCCGCCGCAACGGCGCTGACGCGGCCGCTGCGCTTGTGCTTGATACGGTCCTCGATCTCGCCGCGGAAATGCCGGATAAGGCCCTGGATCGGCCAGGCCGCCGCATCGCCAAGCGCACAGATCGTGTGCCCCTCGACCTGCTTGGAGACGTCCAGCAGCATGTCGATTTCCTCTGGCTCGGCCTCACCGGACACCAGCCGCTCCATCACCCGCATCATCCAGCCGGTGCCCTCGCGGCAGGGCGTGCACTGCCCGCAGCTTTCGTGCTTGTAGAACTTCGCCAGCCGCCAGATCGCCTTGATGATGTCGGTGGACTGATCCATCACGATCACCGCCGCCGTGCCCAGGCCCGACTTGTGCTCCATCAGCCAATCGAAATCCATGATGCCGTCGCGGATCACGTCGCCGGGCAGCACCGGCACCGACGATCCACCGGGGATCACGGCCTTCAGGTTGTCCCATCCGCCCCGGATGCCGCCGCAGTGACGGTCGATCAACTCCTTGAACGGAATGGACATTTCCTCTTCCACGACGCAGGGGTAATTGACGTGCCCGGAGATCGCGAAAATCTTGGTGCCCAGGTTGTTGGGCCGCCCGAAGCCCGAGAACCACGACGCGCCGCGCCGCAGGATCGTTGGCGCCACGGCGATGGATTCCACGTTGTTCACCGTGGTCGGGCAGCCATAGACACCCGCCATCGCCGGGAATGGCGGCTTCATCCGCGGCATGCCCTTCTTACCTTCGAGGCTTTCCAGAAGGGCGGTTTCCTCGCCACAGATATAGGCGCCGGCGCCGTGGTGCAGGTAGATGTCGAAATCCCATCCCGACTTGGCCGCGTTGGGGCCAACAAGGCCGGCCTCGTACGCCTCGTCGATGGCGATTTGCAGCGCCTCGCGCTCGCGGATGTACTCGCCGCGCAGGTAGACATAGCAAACATGCGCGTTCATCGCGAAACTGGCGATCAGGCACCCCTCGATCAGGGTCTGCGGATCATGGCGCATGATCTCGCGGTCCTTGCAGGTGCCCGGCTCGGATTCGTCGGCGTTCACCACCAGGTAGGCGGGGCGTCCATCGCTTTCCTTGGGCATGAAGGACCACTTGAGCCCGGTCGGGAACCCCGCGCCGCCGCGTCCGCGCAGGCCGCTGTCTTTCATTTCCTGGATGATCCAGTCGCGGCCCTTCTTGATGATGTCGCCGGTCCCGTCCCAAGCCCCGCGCGCCATCGCGCCCTTGAGCGAGCGGTCGTGCATGCCGTAGAGATTGGTAAAGATACGGTCCTGATCCTTGAGCATCCGATTACCCCTGCCCGTTTGCATTGTCGTCGCGCCGCGCGCGCCAGATCTGAAGGCTGACAACCAGCCCCCAGATCAGCGCGCCAAGCGCGGCGAAATCTATCAGAAAGGCGAACCGCACCGGCCAGCCCATTTCACGACCCAGCCATTGCAGCAGCACCCACAGTACCATCGCCACCGCGATGACCAGGGCCGCGATGCGCCCCTTGCGTGCCAGTTTCTGCTCTTGCTCGGTCGTCATGATCCATCCTTGTTCGCCTCACACCCGACATAGGGCGCAAAGCGGTTCCTGTCATCCGCCCTGGGCCAGCCGCTGCGCCTGCCCGACCCAGTCGTCACGGCTGACGCGGCCCTTGAACCCGACAAGGTTCTCGTCCGCCCAGGCCACCTCGTCGGCGCTCCAACCCGCGATCTGATCGAAATGAAAAACGCCGATCTGGTTCAGCAGCTTTTCCAGTTTGGGACCAACGCCCTTGATCTGCTTCAGGTCGTCCGGCCCCTCGGGGCGGGCCTTGTCCAGCAGCTCCGGCTTGGTCCCGACGCCGTCTGACGGGGCGGCCGGGTTCGGTGTCTTGACCGAGGATTTCGCGGGCGCCGGACGCGGCGCGGATTTACCCTTGCCCAGCCACGGCGTGCTGATCGGCACTTCGCTGCCGTCGATCCGCTTGACCGTGTCGCCCAGCTCGCTCGCCATTGTCACCGCCGCGTTTTGCGGCGCGCGGCCGGCCTCGTATTCCTTGAGGCTGGTCAGCCCCGATTCCGGCTCGGAGGCATAGCGCCCGTTCTGCGGCCCCGGCGTCGGGACGCGGCCCGCGACCAGCTCGTCCAGTATGTGGCCAAAGCTCTCGCTGGTCAGGTCCTCGTAGTAGTCCTTGCCGATCTGAGCCATCGGCGCATTTGAGCAGGCCCCGAGGCATTCCACCTCTTCCCAGCTCAGCTTGCCATCAGCGCTTAGCTGATGCGGGTGTTTCGCGATCTTCTCGCGGCACACCTCGATCAGGTTCTCCGACCCGCACAGCATGCACGGCGTGGTGCCGCAAACCTGCACATGCGCGACCGAGCCGACCGGCGCCAATTGGAACATGAAATAGAACGTCGCCACCTCGAGCGCGCGAATGTAATCCATGTCCAGCATGTCGGCCACGTACTCGATCGCCGGCCGCGTCAGCCAGCCTTCCTGCTCCTGCGCGCGCCACAACAGCGGAATGATCGCGCTGGCCTGGCGGCCCTCGGGATACTTGGTGATCTGCGCCTCGGCCCATTTCAGGTTGTCGGGCGTGAAGGCGAAACTATCGGGTTGGTCGTGATGCAAACGGCGCAGCATGGCTCAGTCAGTCCTCGAAAATCGGGCCGCGGCGCGGGCCGCGGGTGCGGGCGCCTCCGGCGGGAGTATTTGTAGCAAGATGAAGATCGCCATCGGCACGTTCGCTCACCTGTCGATCTCCCCGAACACGACATCCATGGTGCCGATGATCGCCGCCACGTCGGCCAGTTGGTGACCCGTCGTCACGTGATCCATCGCCTGCAGGTGCAGGAAACCCGGCGCGCGCAGCTTGGCGCGGTAGGGCTTGTTGGTGCCATCGGACACCAGGTAGACGCCGAACTCGCCCTTGGGGGCCTCGACGGCGGCGTAAACCTCGCCCTCGGGGACGTGGAAGCCCTCGGTATACAGCTTGAAGTGATGGATCAGCGCCTCCATCGATTGCTTCATCTCGCCCCGCTTGGGCGGCGTGATCTTGCCGCGTGAAAGGATGTCGCCCTGCTCATCGCGCAGCTTGGCGATGGCCTGGCGGATGATGTTGGTCGATTGGCGCATCTCGGCCATCCGGACAAGGTAGCGATCATAGCAATCGCCGTTCTTGCCGACGGGGATCTGGAAGTCGAACTCGTCATAGCACTCGTAGGGCTGCGAGCGGCGCAAATCCCACGCCAGCCCCGAGCCGCGCACCATCACGCCCGAAAAGCCCCAGTCGAGGATGTCCTGTTCGTTGACCACGCCAATATCGACGTTGCGCTGCTTGAACACGCGGTTCTCGGTCAGCAGGGATTCGATATCGTCCAGAACCGAGGGGAAATGGCCCGCCCATTCCTCGATATCATCCAACAACTCAGGCGGCAGATCCTGATGCACCCCGCCGGGGCGGAAATACGCCGCGTGCAGGCGCGCACCGCATGCCCGCTCGTAGAAGATCATCAGCTTTTCGCGTTCCTCGAACCCCCATAGCGGCGGCGTCAGGGCGCCCACGTCCATGGCCTGCGTGGTGACGTTCAACAGGTGGCTGAGGACGCGCCCGATCTCTGAAAACAGCACCCGGATCAGCGAGGCGCGCCGCGGCACCTCGACCCCCGTCAGCCGCTCGATCGCCAGGCACCAGGCGTGTTCCTGGTTCATCGGCGCCACGTAATCCAGCCGATCCAGGTAGGGCAGGTTCTGCAGATAAGTGCGGCTTTCCATCAGCTTCTCGGTACCGCGATGCAGCAGGCCGATATGCGGATCGCACCGTTCTACAATCTCGCCGTCCAGCTCCAGCACAAGGCGCAGCACGCCGTGCGCCGCCGGGTGTTGCGGCCCGAAGTTGATGTTGAAATTGCGGATCTTCTGCTCGCCCGTGCGGGCGTCTTCGAAGCCTTTGGAGCCGTCCATCACGCGGTGCCTCCGTCAATCTTGTCCTTGAAGGCAATGACCCATAGCAAAATCAACGCCGCCAGCGGGATGATCGCCACTAGCGACACCCAATTCGGAATGCCGAAACGCGGCAACAACCGCCAGAACGGGATGACGATCAGCGCCGCGAACACGACGAACCAGACAAACCCGAAGGCGCCCATGCCCACGCCCATGCCATATCCATAGCCCATCATTTCGCGCCCTCCTGTTTCTCGTCACCCGGCAGGATGTATTCCGCCCCCTCCCAGGGGCTGAGGAAATCGAACTGACGGTATTCCTGCACCAGGTTCACCGGCTCATAGACCACCCGCTTGAGCACCTCGTCATAGCGCACCTCGGTATACCCGGTGGTCGGGAAATCCTTGCGGAGCGGATGACCTCGAAAGCCGTAATCGGTCAGGATGCGGCGCAGGTCCGGGTGCCCCGAGAACAGGATGCCGAACATGTCGAACACCTCGCGCTCGAACCAGTCGGCCGAGGGGTGAATATCCACGATCGAATGCGCCATGTCATCCTCGCGCAGGCCAACCCGCAGGCGGATGCGCTGGTTCTGGTACATCGACAGGAAATGATAGACCAGGTCGAACCGCTTGGCCCGGCCGGGGTAATCGACCCCGGTGATGTCCACCAGCGTCGAGAACCGGCAATTGGGGTCGGACTTGAGGAAATCCACCAACCCCTTGAGGTTGCTCGGGGCGACATCGACGTTCAACTCGCCGTGGCTGATATTCCAGTCCACCACGCAATCGGGGCGCTTCGCCTCGATATGCGCTCCCAGTTCCCTCAGTGCTTCACTCATCGTGCATCTTCCTTCCAGGTGGCTGGCGGCGACGGCGCTCAGCGCACGATCGTTCCGGTGCGGCGGATCTTGCGCTGCAACTGCATCAGGCCATACATCAGCGCCTCGGCCGTCGGCGGACAGCCCGGCACGTAGATATCCACGGGCACGATCCGGTCACAGCCGCGCACCACCGAGTAGCTGTAGTGGTAATAGCCGCCCCCGTTGGCGCAGCTTCCCATCGAGATCACGTAGCGCGGCTCGGGCATCTGGTCATAGACCTTGCGCAGCGCCGGCGCCATCTTGTTGGTCAGCGTGCCCGCCACGATCATCAGGTCCGACTGGCGCGGGCTGGCGCGCGGGGCGGTGCCATACCGCTCGAGGTCATAACGCGGCATCGACGATTGCATCATCTCGACCGCGCAGCACGCCAACCCGAAGGTCATCCAGTGCAGGCTGCCGGTGCGGGCCCAGTTGATGATGTCCTCGGTCGAGGTCAGCAGAAAGCCCTTGTCCTGCAATTCACGGTTCAATTCCTGCGACGCGACCTCGCGGTCGGCCCCCGCAGTGTTGCCGCCGGACTGCAATGGATTGGTATTCATTCCCATTCCAGTGCTCCTTTCTTCCACTCATAGGCAAATCCGGCCGTCAGAACGGCCAGGAAAACCATCATCGACCAGAATCCCAACATCGACACATCCTTGAACGCAACCGCCCAGGGGAACAGCATCGCGATCTCCAGATCGAAGATGATGAACAGGATCGACACAAGGTAGAACCGCACGTCGAATTTCATGCGCGCGTCGTCGAACGCGTTGAACCCGCATTCATAAGCCGACAGTTTTTCCGGGTCGGGATGACGCACCGCAAGGATGACGGCGGCGAGGATCAGAACAATACCAAGTCCGATGGCAATGCCCAGAAGAACGAGGATGGGCAGATATTCCCTCAACATCTCTTCCAAGAGCGGCTCCTTTCATGCGTGTCGGGCACGCATTTGGCTGGCTGAACAGGCTGGGACGGGTTTACTCCCGCCCCATGACAGGGTCAACCGAGCGACGGTCACATTCAATAAATACAATCCATCGTGCGCGCGGCGGCGAAATCCCTGTATACCTTGGCACACAAAGGCGGCGCGCGGGCGGCACTGCGGCAATTGGTCAGGCGCCCGCGCGCGCGCCCGGAACGGCGCCGGTCGAATCGCGCCGCGCGGCTAGCCTGCCCCGCCCTGCCAACGCGGTTTGCGCTTGTCGAAAAAGGCGGCGATGCCTTCGGGCGCCTCGTCCCCGGTCCAGCACGCAGCCAGCTCGTCAATGGTGTGGCGCACGACCGCCTCGTCGATGCGCGGCCCCAACTCGCGCAAGAGCGCCTTGGCCCGCGCCACCGCCTCCGGCGCGCACTCCAGGTAGGGCGCGACCTCGGCCTCCACCGCCGCATCCAGGTCCTCGCCCGGCACCACCCGCGCCAGAAGGCCCAGATCGACCGCCTCGCCGGCACCGAACCGGCGGCCCGACATGAACACGCGGCGCGCCCGCGCCTCGCCCATGCGTGCGCAGACATAAGGCCCGATCGTCGCCGGGATCAGGCCCAGCCGGGTTTCCGTCAGCCCCATCAGAACCGCATCGCCCCCGATCGCGATGTCGCAAACGCTGGCCATGCCCACGCCGCCGCCAAAGGCATTGCCATGCACCCGGCCGATCAACGGCTTGGGCAGGGTGTTCAGCGCCTGAAGCATCCACGCCAGCTTGCCGGCCTCCTCGGCGCGCTGCGCCGGCTCCGCCGCCATCTGATCGCGCATCCAGCCCAGATCGCCGCCCGCGCAAAAGCTTTTTCCGCGCGCGGCCAGAACCACCACGCGCACGGTGTCATCCGCGCCCAGATCCTGCGCCGCCTGCGTAATCTCGGCGATCATCCGTGCCGACAGCGCGTTGTGCTTGTCCGCCAGGTCCAGCCACAGGGTCGCCACGCCCCGGCTGTCCCTTTCGATGCTGATCGTATCGCCCATCATCTCCTCCTCGCTACAAATTTCCTCAAAGGAAATTCATCCGAAATCTTTTCAAGATTTCGGCGCCTCACCACGCATCCCCCGCGCCATGTCGGCGGCTTGGCCCAAAACCTGCGCATCCAGCCCGGTGTCGTATCCCAGCTCGGACAAGCGCGCATGCACCGCCTCGGTCGCCACGTTGCCCGCCGCGCCGGGCGCATAGGGGCAACCGCCCAAGCCCCCGACCGCGGCATCGAACACCCGCAGCCCACGCGCAAGCGCCACCTCGATATTGTCCAGCGCCAGACCGCTGGTGTCGTGGAAATGCCCCGCCAACCGCTCGGGCGCGATCACCTCCAGCACCTTGTCCAGCATCGCATCCACCTGCGCGGGCGTCGCCCGCCCGATGGTGTCGCCAAGGCTGATCTCGTAGCACCCCATGGCGTCCAGCTCGGCCGCCACGCGCACCACCTGCGCCGGGTCCACCGCGCCATCATACGGGCACTCGCACACGCACGAGATATAACCGCGCACCGGCAGCCCCGCGCCGCGCGCCGCCTCGGCCACCGGGGCAAACCGCTCTAGCGACTCTGCGATGCTGGCGTTGATATTGGCCCGGCTGAACCCTTCCGAGGCCGAGCCAAAGATCGCCACCTCGTCGGCCCGCGCCGCCATCGCGCGCTCCAGCCCCTTCATGTTAGGCGTCAGCGCCGCATAGGACACCCCCGGCGCGCGCCGTATTCCCGCCAGCACTTGGGCCGAATCCGCCATCTGCGGCACCCATTTGGGGCTGACGAAGCTGGCCACCTCGATGCGCCGGAACCCTGCCCCGCTCAGGCAATCCACCAGCGCCACCTTGTCCGCCGTCGCGATTTCCCGCGCCTCGTTTTGCAACCCGTCGCGCGGGCCAACCTCGAATATCTCGACCTGTTCAGGCATCGCTCACCTCCCACGGGGCATAGAACGGCTGCGCATAAATCAGCTCGGACCCCGCATCGGGCAGCGCATCGCGGAACGTGTCGCGCTCGGTGATCGCGCCGTACCACTTCTCCAGCTCCGGAAAATCATCCGTGCGGGCGAAATAGCGCGCCATGTATACCGCCTGCCCCACCGCGATGTCACAGGCCGAAAAGCCGCTGGTCAGCAGGTAGTCGCGGTTCTCCACCGGGGTGCTCAACCGCCCCTCGATCGCGGCATAGCACTTGCGCAGCCGCGCCGCCTCCAGCTTCATCACCGTCGGGCTGCGCATCGCGTCGTCGTACAGCACCACGTGCTGCTGCGTCAGGGCCGCAACGTGCTGGCTGATCGTTTCGGCGAAATGCAGCCACACCAGCCACGCCATGCGGTCCGGCTCTCCGGGCAGGCGGCCCAGCCCCCTCTCGGGGAACCGCTCGCACAGGTATTCCATCATCGCGCCGCTCTCGAACATGCGCTCGCCGTCGATCTCCAGCGCGGGCACCCGCCCGGCGGGCGACAGGCTCAGGTACTCGGGAGCGCGCAGCGACTTGTCAAAGGCATGCACCGACAGGCGAAACTCGACCTCCAGCTCGTTGAGCAGCCACAAAACCCGCATCGAGCGGCTCTGCGGGCAATGATGCAACGTGATCATGGGCGTTCCTTTCGTTGTTGTCGTCGCGCGCAAGGGGCGCCGCCGCTCAGTCCGCCGGCGCCGCATCCTCGGCGGCCAGCCGGATCAGCGCCGCACCCGCCTCCACCTGCGTGCCTTCGCTTACCAGCACCTCTTCGATCACACCATCGCGGGCGGCGACAAGGGCATGCTCCATCTTCATCGCCTCCAGCACCGCCAGCCGATCGCCCGTGACCACCTTCTGCCCCGCGACGGCGCTGACGCTGCGCACCATGCCGGGCATCGGCGCCTCGATCACGTTGCCGTCGCCGTCGGCGCCCGCCGCGCGCTCCAGCAGATCAACGCGGCCAAAACGCTGACCATAGGCATCAAACACCGTCACCGCACCGGGCACCACCGCAAAAGGCGCGGCCGGCCGCCCGTCCAGCGTCCACTGCCCCGCCTGCCTGCGCGCCTCGACCTCGGTGCCATCCTCCAGCGTCACCACGTGCCGATGCGGCCCGTGCGCCCGGATCACCAGGCGCTGTTCCTCGTCGCGGTAGCGCAGCAATACCGCCCGCGCCAATGGCTGCCACAGGGCAAAGCCGGTCTCCTCACCCCGCGCCTCCCACAGGCCAGTGACCACCAGCGCCGCCTGCGCCCAATGCGCGGGCTCCGGCTCGGGCGCCGCCATCAGCGCGTCGATGTCGCGCCCGATCAGGCCGGTATCCACGTCGCCCGCGCTGAACCCTTCGTGCCACGCCAATGCGCCCAGGAACGACAGGTTGGTCACCGTGCCGGCCACCTCGCACTGCTCCAGCGCCTGCCGCAGCCGCGCCAGCGCGATCGCCCGCGTCGGCCCGTGCACGATCAGCTTGGCAATCATCGGGTCGTAAAACGGGCTGATCACATCGCCGCTGCGCACGCCGGTGTCGGCCCGCGCATTGCCCGGAAACGCCAAATGCTCCAGCGTGCCGGTCGCCGGCAAAAACCCCTTCGGCACATCCTCGGCATATAGCCGCGCTTCAAAGGCATGACCGCTGATCGACAGCTCTTCCTGCCCCATCGGCAACGCCTCGCCGGCGGCGACGCGCAATTGCCATTCCACCAGGTCAACGCCGGTGATCGCCTCGGTCACCGGATGTTCCACCTGCAGGCGGGTGTTCATCTCCATGAACCAGAACCGGTCGGGTCGCAGCCCCTCGCTGGCATCCACGATGAACTCCACCGTGCCCGCCCCGCTATAGCCGATCGCCTCGGCCGCGCGCACCGCCGCCTGCCCCATCGCGGCGCGCATTTCCTCGGTCATGCCGGGCGCGGGGGCCTCCTCGATCACCTTCTGGTGGCGCCGCTGAAGCGAACAGTCCCGCTCGAACAGATGCACCGCGCGGGCGCCGTCGCCGAAAACCTGCACCTCGATATGGCGCGGCTTGGTGATGAATTTCTCCACCAGAACATCGGAATTGCCGAACGCCGTCGCCGCCTCCGACCGCGCCGAGGCCAGCGCATCGGCAAAATCGCCCGCCGCCTCGACCAGGCGCATCCCCTTGCCGCCGCCGCCCGCCACGGCCTTGATCAACACCGGGTACCCGATCTCGCCCGCGTTCGCCGCCAATGTCGCGTCGTCCTGATCGGCCCCATGATAGCCAGGCACCACTGGCACGCCGGCCTCCTCCATCAGCTTCTTCGCGGCATCCTTGAGACCCATCGCCCGGATCGCCCCCGCCGATGGCCCGATGAATGTCAGGCCCGCCGCCTCGACCGCGGCCACGAAATCGGGGTTCTCGGACAGAAACCCATAGCCAGGATGGATCGCCTGCGCGCCGGTCCGCCGCGCCAGATCGATCAGCAGATCCCCCTTGAGATAACTCTCGCCCGGCGGCGGCGGCCCGATCGGAAACGCCTCGTCGGCCATCGCGACATGGCGCGCGCCCGCGTCTGCCTCGGAAAACACCGCCACCGTGCGCACACCCATGGCACGCGCGCTCTCGATCACCCGGCAGGCGATCTCGCCTCGGTTGGCAATCAGGATCTTGTCGAACATCCGTTTTCTCCCAACAAGGCGCATCGGCCTTGCTTCATCTTGCCCAAAATACTCCCGCCGGAGGCTCCCACGCCCGCATCGCGCGCCTTCGCCGGATCATGCCCGAACCGCACCCGTCGCGGCCCGAACGCCATCACATCCGGAACACGCCGAAGCGCGTTTCCTCGATCGGCGCATTCAGCGCCGCCGACAGCGACAGCGCCAGCACGTCGCGGCTCTTGCGCGGATCGATCACGCCATCATCCCACAGCCGCGCACTGGCATAGAGCGGATGCGATTGCCGCTCGAACATCTCGATCGTGGGGCGTTTGAAGGCGTCCTCGTCCTCGGTACTCCACTCTTCCCCGGCGCGCTCCATCGCATCGCGCTTGACCGTGGCCAGCACGCCGGCCGCCTGTTCGCCCCCCATGACCGAGATCCGCGCATTCGGCCATGACCACATGAAGCGCGGGCTATAAGCCCTTCCACTCATGCCATAATTCCCCGCACCGAACGAGCCGCCGACGACCATGGTGACCTTCGGAACCTTCGTCGTCGCCACCGCCGTCACCATTTTGGCACCGTGCCGCGCGATGCCCTCGTTCTCATAGCGGCGCCCCACCATGAAGCCGGTGATGTTCTGCAAGAACACCAGCGGTATGTTGCGATGACTGCACAGCTCCACGAAATGCGCGCCCTTCTGCGCGGCCTCGGAAAACAGCACGCCATTGTTGGCCACGATGCCCACCGGGCACCCCTTGAGATGGGCAAACCCGGTCACCAGCGTCTCGCCAAAGCGCGGCTTGAACTCGTCGAAATACGAGCCATCCACCACCCGCGCGATCACCTCGCGGATGTCATATGGCGTGCGCAGGTCCGCGGGCACGATCCCGGGGATCTCGGCCGGGTCATAGGCGGGCTCCTGCGGCGTGGCCCATTGCACCGTATCGGGCCGACCCCGGTTGAGCCCGGCCACCGCCCGCCGCGCCAGCGCCAGCGCGTGCGCGTCGTCCTCGGCCAGGTAATCGGCCACGCCCGACAGGCGCGTGTGCACGTCGCCGCCGCCCAGGTCCTCGGCGCTGACCACCTCGCCCGTCGCCGCCTTCACCAGCGGCGGACCGGCCAGGAAAATCGTGCCCTGTTCGCGCACGATGATGGTGACATCCGACATCGCCGGCACATAAGCGCCCCCCGCCGTGCACGATCCCATGACCACCGCGATCTGCGCGATGCCCTTGGCCGACATGTTCGCCTGGTTGTAAAAGATGCGCCCGAAATGGTCGCGATCGGGGAAAACCTCGTCCTGGTTGGGCAGGTTGGCGCCGCCCGAGTCGACCAGGTAGATGCAGGGAAGGTGGTTTTCCTCGGCAATCTCCTGCGCGCGCAGATGCTTCTTGACGGTCATCGGGTAATAGGTGCCGCCCTTCACGGTGGCGTCGTTGCACACGACCATCACCTCCTGGCCCTGCACCCGCCCGATCCCGGCGATCAGGCCCGCGCACGGCGCGGCGCCGTCATACATGCCATGCGCCGCCGTCGCGCCCACTTCCAAAAACGGGCTGCCCGCGTCCAGAAGGTTCGCCACCCGTTCGCGCGGTGGCATTTTCCCGCGCGAGACATGGCGCGCGCGGGCCTTTTCGCCGCCGCCCTCGGCGGCCTTGGCGGCGGCCTCCTCGATGATGCGCAGGGCGTCCATGTGGCCGGCCATGTTGGCCTGGAACGCCTCTGAGGACGGGATTGCGTTGGATGTCAGCTTCATGTGTGCGTCTCCGTCTCGGCCGCCGCGCGGCGCTTCAGTTCTTTGCGAATTACCTTGCCCGTCACGGTCATGGGCAGGGCATCAAGAAACTCTATTTCTCTTGGATATGAATACCTTGCGAGGCGTTCTTTAACAAAGTCCGACAGCTCGCCTTCAACCTCGACGCTTGGCGCAAAACCCGCCTTCAGGACCACGTAGGCCTTGACGATCTCGCCACGCAGCGGGTCGGGCTTGCCGACAACCCCCGCCGTCGCCACCGCCGGGTGGCGCAGCAGGCAGTCCTCGATCTCGGCCGGGCCGATGCGGTAGCCGGCGCTGCTGATCACGTCATCCTCGCGCCCGATAAACCGCAGGTACTCGCCCTCCCACTGCCCCCGGTCGCCGGTCAGCATCCAATCGCCCCGGAACTTCTCGGCGGTCTGGTCGGGCTTGTTCCAGTATTCCAGCATCATCGAACGCGCGCCGCGCCGGATGGCCACGTCACCCTCGCCCTCAGACGCGGAGCCGGCCTCATCAATCACCCCGATCTCGAACCCCGGCACCGCCCGCCCGATGCAGCCCGGGCGCGGTGGGAACAGGGCCGCGCAAGAGCTGGCGACCATGTTGCATTCGGTCTGCCCGTAGAACTCGTTGATGGTCAGGCCAAACGCTTTCCGCCCCCAATCCAGTATCTCCGCGCCCAGTGGCTCGCCCCCAGAAGCGACCGACCGCAAGCCGGGCACCCTGGCATCCGCTGCCTTCAGCATTCGCAACGCGGTTGGTGGAAAAAATATATTCCTTACATTGCCTTGCGAGATGATTTTCATGCACTCGTCAGGGCTGAATTTGTCCATCCGCGCAGCCACTACCGGCACGCCCAGGACCAGCCCCGGCATCAGCACGTCAAACAGCCCCCCGATCCACGCCCAATCGGCGGGCGTCCACAGGCAATCGCCCTCCTGACCTAGGAAATCATGGCTCACCTCCACGCCCGGCAGATGCCCGGCCAGAACCCTGTGCCCATGCAGCGCGCCCTTGGGCGCCCCCGTGGTGCCCGATGTGTAGATCAGCACCGCAGGATCATCCGGCCCGGTTTGTGCCGTGGCAAGCGGCGCCTCGTCCAGCGTCAGCGTCTCGGGAACCACCATTTGCACGTCGATACCCGACAGAAGATCGCACCCCTCGGCATCCGTCACGACAACCTTTGCCCCCGCATCCCCAATCCGCGAGGTTAGCGCATCATGCATGAAGAGCTTGAACAAAGGTATTGAAATTGCACCGATTTTCCATATCGCGATATGGGCGGCGGCGGTCCATGCCCCCTGGCTGCGCAGAACGCCCACCCGGTCGCCCACTGTTACGCCCCGCGCCATCAGGTCCCGCGCCAGCCCGTCCGCCATGCCCTGCAGCCGCGCATAGCTCACGTCGACCCGCGCCTGCCCCGTCATGTCGATGATCGCAACCCGATCGGGCGCCGTTACTGCCCAGTCGTCGCACACCTGCGCGGCCATGTTCATTCGCGCAGGCAGCGGCTCCGCTACGCGCCGGCGCAGTGCATCCATCCGCTGTTCCGGGCTCAGCATGCGGCACCTCCCGCCGCTGCCTGCGGCGCTGCGCCGCAACAAGATCGGACCCGATCTTGATGCAGATCAAGGTAGGCACCTGAAATCAGGGCGCAAACCTCTCTCACGTCATAGTGAAAGGGATAAAAATGAAACGTAAGACAACGGCCCTGGCCACCGTTTGCGCAGTGCTCCTCGGCAGCGGCGCCGCGATGGCTCAATCCGCCGGCGAATACACCCTCGGGGTGGGGTTCGGGAACGTCAACCCGAAGTCCAACAACGGCACGCTTGCTGGTGGGGCGACAACGATCGACGACAACACACAGCTTACCCTCACAGCGGAATATTTCATCCGCGACAATCTCGGGATCGAGCTGCTGGCGGCGACGCCCTTCAAGCACAATATCACCATTGCCGGCGTTGGCACCGCCACGACCAAGCACCTGCCGCCCACGCTGTCGCTTCAATATCACTTTGCAAATGGCGGAAATATAACGCCTTTTGTCGGCGCGGGCATCAACTACACCACCTTCTTTGACGAGAAGACCACGCTTGGCAACCTCAAGATCGAGGACTCCTTCGGCCTTGCCGTCAATGTCGGCCTGGACTTCAAGATCAGTGATCGCGGCGCGATCCGTGCCAATGTCCGTTGGATGGATATCGATTCCGATGTCAAGTTGGGCGGCACCAAGATCGGCACGACCCACATCGATCCGGTGGTCGCCGGCCTGTCCTACGTGCACCGCTTCTGACATCTGTCACCCTTTGATTGCAGACAGGGCGCGCCGATCATGGCGCGCCCTCTTCCGTTGCCATCAGCGCATCGCGCCCATAAGCTCGCGGCCCACCAGCATGCGGCGGATCTCGCTGGTGCCCGCGCCGATCTCCATCAGCTTGGCATCGCGGAATATCCGCGCCACCGGCGCATCGGCCAGGAACCCCGCGCCGCCCATCGCCTGCACCGCCTGGTGCGCCACCTTCATCGCCTCTTCCGACGCATAAAGAACGCACGCCGCCGCGTCGGCCCGCGTGACCTCGCCCCGGTCACAGGACTTGGCAACCTCGTACACATACGCCCGCGCCGAGTTCATTGCCGTGTACATGTCGGCAATCTTGCCCTGCATAAGCTGGAAATCCCCGATGCTCTGGCCGAACTGCTTGCGCTCGACCATGTAGGGCATCACCTCGTCCAAACAGGCCGCCATGATCCCGGTGCCGATCCCCGACAGGACAACCCGTTCGTAATCCAGCCCCGACATCAGCACGCGCACGCCCTTGCCTTCCTCGCCCAGCACGTTGTCGAAGGGCACCTCGCAATCATCAAAGATCAGCTCGGCAGTATTGCTGCCGCGCATGCCCAGCTTGTCGAAATGCACGCTGGTCGAGAACCCCTTCATGTCCTTCTCGATCAGGAACGCGGTGATCCCCTTGGCCCCGGCATCCGGGTCGGTCTTGGCATACACCACCAGGGTATCGGCATCGGGGCCGTTGGTGATCCAGTACTTGTTGCCGTTCAAAACATAGCGATCATTGCGCTTTTCCGCCCTGAGCTTCATGCCCACCACGTCGCTGCCCGCGCCCGGCTCGCTCATCGCCAGCGCGCCCACCTGCGCGCCCGAAACCAGCCCGGGGAGGTACTTGCGCTTCTGCTCGTCGCTACCGTTCAGCTTGATCTGGTTCACGCACAGGTTGGAATGCGCGCCATAGGATAGCGACACGCTGGCGCTGGCGCGGGCGATCTCCTCGACCGCGACGACATGGGCAAGATAAGACATCCCCGCCCCGCCATAGGCCTCGTCCACGGTGATCCCCAGAAGGCCCAAATCGCCCATCTCGGTCCACAGCGCCTCGGGAAACACGTTCGAGGTGTCGATATCGCCCGCCATCGGTTTGATCCGCTCCTGGGCAAATCGATGCACCATGTCGCGCAGAGCGTTCACATCCTCGCCCAGGTCGAACTTCATCGTCGCATTGAACACGCGCCTCTCCTCCACAAGTTATTGAACGCTCGTTCATTAAATGACACCAAAAACCGAGTCGGGTCAAGCTTTGCCTGCGCCCCGTGCCTTCTTCTGGCCAACAATATCCCGGGGGAATCGCCGTCAGGCGATGGGGGCAGCGCCCCCTTGCGGGCCGGGGCGCGGATCAGCACAAGCCCCACCACCGGTCGCAGCCTACCCGGTCATCAAAACAAGGGGCCAACATGAGCACTCTCGTCATCTGCCCGGGGGGTTTGATTCCGTCTCTCTCGCCCATATCGTCGCCGCCGAACACCGACTTCGCGCGCCGTCGTCATGCGCGTGACAGCGATCCGGACCCAATCACCAAGAGACGGGCTCGACAGGCCCCCCGACATGCTGGAAAACCCCTCAAAAGGCCGGGGACACCCCCGCTGTTTGGCTTGAGGCACTCACAACCGGACGTCCGCGAGAGGCCACGCGCGGTCCGGAGCCAAGGAACGCTTGACCGCCCGGCCTCGCCCGGCCATTTTTCCATCAAACGGCAGGCCACTTGGCTGTTGGTATGCTTCATGACGACCGGTTTATTGGATGGGCTTGCCAGCAGCAACTGCGCGGCTTCCCAACCGACATGGTGTGCTATTTCAGAGTGGAATTTTTCTGGCCGGCGATCTGGATGGCAGGTCTGTTGCCATATTTCGGAAAACTTCTCGTAAAAACATAAAAATCATCACTTTTGCGGGACCAATGACCAGCATCTGTATCTCTCAAGCGGGCTGCGTGGCCCGTATTACCCCTTCATTCAGAGCGACCTGCCCAAAGACATTCTCACGATGCCAACGCAGGTTCTCGGGATGCGGTGCGTTCCGCGGATCAGCGGGCTTGTGAAGCAGGCCATCCGGCGAAAGCAGCCGGTCAATCACCTCGCCCGGCACCTTGTTCCGGGAAACCAGAATCGTCTCCAGATCCTCGGCGACCGAGATCACTCCCTTGCCTGGAACAGGGCGCCCGCCTCCGCACGGATGATTCGGGCCAGGGTCGCGCAATCGTCCAGGCTGAAGGTCAGCGGCAGGCGCATGTCCAAAAGCCCCGCCAGCACCCGATCGGTGCGCGGCAGGGGCGCGACCGGGGCGTATCGCCAGCTATCGTAGCGACTGGTGAACCCCACCGGCTCGGGCGCGCCGAACCATTTCAGCTCGACCCCGCGCGCCGCGCAACGCGCCACCAGCGCCTCGATCCGCGCGGCGGGCCAGTCGGGCGCAAGGAACTGGATCGACGATCCCACATGGCTTTCTTCCGGGGGTCGCTCGATCACCTGCAGGCCCGGCGTGCCGCGCAAGCCCTCCTCGACCACCGCGTAGCGCGCGGTCCAGGCGGCGCATTGCGCCTCCAGCCGGGCCAGTTGCGGCCGCAGGATCGCCGCGCGCAGGTTATCCATCCGTCCCGAGATGTTGGGCGTGTCGTATTTCACCCGCTCGAACACCTCCGGCCCCGGCGCCGCAAGGTGCCGCTCATACAGCATGTAAGACCCCGACAGCACCACCGCACGCGCCATCGCCTCGGCGTCGCGGGTGATCAGGAACCCGCCCTCGCCCGAGTTCATGTGCTTGTAGGTCTGTGTTGAGAAGCACCCGATATGCCCGTGCGTGCCCGACCATTGCCCGCGCCATTTCGCGCCCATCGTGTGCGCGCAATCCTCAACCACCGTGATGCCCGCGCCCTCGCAGATCTCCATCAGGCGGTCCATGTCGCAGATATGCCCGCGCATGTGGCTCAGCAGCAGCACCCGCGCCTGATCCGCCTTCGCCGCCAGGTCGTCCAGGTCCAGCGTCAGCGCCTCCGTGACCTCGACATGCACCGGCACCGCGCCGAGGCTGGCAATGGCCCCGGGCACCGGCGCCAACGTGAACGCGTTGCTCAACACCTTGTCGCCCGGTTTCACCCCCACCGCGCGCAGGGCCGTAGCCATGGCATAGCCCCCCGACGCCACCGCCAGCGCATAGGGCACCCCCATGCGCGCGGCAAATTCCTGCTCCAGCAAGGCCACCTCGCTTACCTCACCGCCGGCGGTGTTATAGCGGTGCAGCCGCCCCGACCGCATGACCGCCAACGCCGCCTCGATCCCCTCTTCGGGAATCGGCTCTTGCTGGGTGAAACTGCCCTTGAATACCTCTGTCATGCGCCATTTGTGCGGCGGCGCGGCGCTGGCGTCAATGTCGTACAAGTGCATTCGCGATGCCGCAAACGTCCGGGGCAACCCGGCTTGCTCAGCCAATCAGTCGCCGCACCTCGCCGGGCAATTCCGCGTAGTCGCCGATCACCCCTTCGGGCTGCAGGTCGGCCACCGCCGCGCCGCCCGGCCCGAACGTGACCAGCACACAAGGCACCCCCGCCGCGCGGGCGGTGCTGCGGTCGGTCACCGTGTCCCCCACCAGCAGCGTCCGCGCCGGATCGCCGCCCGCGCGCCGCGCCGCCTCGCGCAGGGGCTCTGGGTCGGGCTTGCGCACCGGCAACGTGTCCGCCCCGATCATCGACGCAAACGCCCCGCGCACACCCAGCCGCTCCAGCAATGCCTCGGCCAGCGCGGCGGGCTTGTTGGTGCAAATCCCCACGCCGTACCCATCAGCGCGCAGCGCCTCGACCGCGTCCATCGCACCGGGGTATAGCACCGTATGCGTGTCGATATCGCGCGCATAGGCCCTCAGAAGGACCGGGTAATACGCCTCGATCGCGGCTGCGGCATTGGGATGCGCCAGCCGCTCCAACCCCAGCGCCAGCATCGCGCGCCCGCCCCGGAACGCCACCGCCGCATCGCCCGCCGCATCCAGAAGATCCCCCGCCCCCAGATCGCGAAAGCACGCATTCGCCGCCGCGATCAAATCGCGGCTGGTATCGGCCAGCGTGCCATCCAGGTCGAAAATCACCGTGCGCATACCGCCCGCCCTGCTATAGCTTGGACGAGATCACGCCGGTGGCAAAGCCGCCCATGCGCAATTCACCGAACAGGCGCTGATACTCGATCTTGGGACAGCGGTTCATCACCACGTCCACACCGCGCGCGCGGGCGCGCTCGGCCGCCTCGGGATTGCTGACCCCGATCTGCATCCAGATCGTTTTCAGGTCCGTAAACCGTTCCAGTGCCTCGTCAACGATCGGTGGCACATGCTCGGACCGGCGGAAAATGTCCACCATGTCCACGCTGCCCTCGATTTCGTCCAAACCGGCATGCACCCGCTGCCCGAACAGGCGCTCGCCTGCGTGAACGGGGTTGACCGGTACCACCTCGAACCCCTTCAGGCCCAGGTAGCGCGCCACGTAGTAGCTGGGCCGCACCGGGTTCATCGACACGCCAACCACCGCGATCCGCTTGGTGCGGCGCAGAATCGTCTTGAGAAATTCGTCGCTATAGGTCTCGTTCATGCGCCCCTTCTACCCCGCCTTGAAACCGGGTGAAAGCATCCGATCGCCCGCCGCCCCCATCAAGGGCGTGCACGACAAAAAAGCGCCCGGGTGAACCCGGGCGCCAGTCACGGAACGAGGGACAGTGAAATGAAACGCGAGAGTTCCGTTTTCGCGCTTCTGACAATGATATAGGCACGCCCAATCCAAAAAAAAGGGCCACTCATAAAGGTGTGATCACGTCATGCGCCGCGCCTTATCGGCCCTAAACGCCCCGCGCGGCATAGAGCGCGACCGCCGCCGCGTTCGACACGTTGAGCGAGCCAAAGCCCCCCACCGCGCCGATCCTGACCAGCTCGTCGCAGGTCTCGCGCGTTTTCGCCCGCAATCCCGGCCCCTCGGCCCCCAGCACCAGCGCAACGGGGCGCGCGCCGAATTCCGCAACCGCTTGGGATATCTCGCGCTTTGCCTCGCCGTCCAGCCCCAGCAGGATATAGCCCATCGCGCGCAATTCCTCCATGGCCGAGGACAGGTTGCGCACCCGCAAGTAGGGCTGCCGCTCCAACGCGCCGCTGGCCGTCTTGGCCAATGCGCCGGTCTCGGGCGCGCTGTGGTGGCGCGGCGCGATCACCGCCCGTGCCCCGAACACCTCGGCCGAGCGCAGGATCGCGCCCACGTTATGCGGGTCGCTCACCCGGTCCAGCAGCACCACCCGCGCAGCACCCGGCGCGTCGCCGCCCGCGCACCGCTCGGGCAGGCTGCCCCACTCCAGCGCCCGCACCTCCAGAACCGCGCCCTGGTGCACCGATTGCGGATCGATCGGCGGCGCGAACTTGCGCGGGTCCACGATCTCGGGCTCGATGCCGCTTGCGTCGATGGCTTCGCGCAGCTTGTCGGCGGCGTTTCGGGTGACCAGCAGGCGCAGCTTCTCGCGCGCCGGATTGGTCAGCGCATCGCGCACCGCGTGCAGTCCGAACAGCCACACCGTCTCCGATGCCGCCGCGCGGCGCGCGCGCTCCTTCTCGATGGCCCACTTGGGCTTTTTCATGGCGTCTGCCCCCGGTTTGGCTTGCACCTTCCCTCATGCGCCGGGTGTCGGGCGGCTGCAAGGATTTTCCTGTTGACGCCCTTTGGTCTCGCTTGTAATCACCCTGCACATTCCGCGGCTTGCTGCGAATGTGGGCGACGCGCTGCAAGGTGCGGCAGCGGACTGTAAATCCGCCGGGGAGACCCATGCCAGGTTCGATTCCTGGGTCGCCCACCACCCCCAAAACCAATGAACTGGGCTGCAATAGCCCCCGGCAGAGCGCACGGGCAGGAACGTGCGCGTCACGGTCTCGTCGCACACTACCCACGCAACGCATGACGATCCCGCCTCGCGCGGCCAAGGGTCCGCTAAGTGAACTCGTATCTGGATGTGCTGTGGCCGCTCACGGCCTCTCAAAGCGCCGCCCGTCCGGGTCGGCGACAAGCCGCGCGGGGTCGCGCTGCCCCGCGGCGAATGGGGTGCGCGCCAATGCCCTCGGCAGGATCACCCGAAGAGATGGCAGGCGCACACCAGAAAGCGCAACCGCTTAGAACCGGAAGGAATAGCGCACCGTCGCGGTGGTGCCGGTCAACTCCCCTGTTCCGTCGAAGTCGTCGAAATCATGATAGAGGACTTCACCGCTCACGATGCCGCTTTCGCCCACCAGGCGGCTGACGCCGGCGCCGATAAACTGGCCATGCGGGGAGTAGCTATTCAGGAATTTGTCCACCTCGGCCTTTGCGACACCGCCAGTGCCGTAAAACAGCGTCTCACCGGAGGCAAAGCCGCCACGCAGCTTCAGCCGGGCAATGGAGTCGACCGTGTACGGGCCATCCTGCGAGGACAATTCCACGTCAGTGAAATCGTAATCGACCTCACCGCCGAGCACGAAGCCGCCGTCGAACTGATGCATGTAGCCGACATGCACACCACCGAGGAGGCCACTTCCTTCAAAAATGTCCTGCTCGAAATTGCCAAAACCCACTTGCCCACCGGCATAGGCTCCGGTCCAGACCGGGGCGGGCGCCACAGGCTCCATCACAACCGGGTCGGGCTCAGGTTCTTTGATGCCTCCCGCCAAAACGGAACTCGCGGTGAGGCTGGCGGAAATCGCCAGAAGCATGCATTTTTTCATTTGCGCCTCCAAAGTAAAGTTAACCAAACTCCCCCACGGCTAGCAGCGGGTTTTTGCTCAATCAACCCGGGGAAACAGGATTTGTTAACCTTGATTAACGCCCCGGAGCGCGCCCGATAACACAGGGGTTGATCGAAAAGATGTGATCGGGCAGCGTCATTTACACCGTCCAAGCGAGGAGTATGCCAGGCAACAAACCGGTGCGCGAATTTCCAGACCAAAGGCACCATCACCAAGAAACACGCTGGCATGCTCCCGAAACCGACAGGAGCTGCGCCTTGAAGAAAAGTGATTTCCTCGCCCTCACGCTGTCGGCCGCGCTATTGCCCGGCACGGCTTTGCCGCAGGATGATGCGGCGGCGCGAACCATGCTGATCCTCGACGGATCGGGGAGCATGTGGGGCCAGATCGACGGCACGCCGAAAATCGAAATCGCGCGCGGGGCGGTTGACAGGATGCTCGCCGGTTGGCCTCCCGACCACCAGATCGGCCTGATGTCATACGGCCACCGCCGCGAGGGCGATTGCAGCGACATCCAGACCCTCCGCGCGCCCGCGCCATTGGACCGCGCCGGGCTGCAGCAGGCGATGGCCGGGATCTCGCCCAAAGGCAAAACCCCGATCGGCGCCTCGGTCGAGGCGGCAAGCAAGGAACTGGCCTCGGTGGACGCGCCCGGCTCGATCATCGTAGTGACGGACGGGTTGGAAACCTGCGGCGCCGACCTGTGCGCCCTTGGCGAGCGCCTGGCACAGCGCGGCACGCCCCTGACCGCGCATGTCATCGGCTTCGATGTGGAGGACACAGGCGGCCAACTGGCCTGCCTGTCAGAGGCAACCGGCGGCCAATACATGAGCGCAGCCAACGCCGAGAGCCTGATCGACGCCCTGCAAACCGTCAGCCAACCCGAGCCAGAGCCTGAGCCAGAGCCGCAAGGCCCGCTGCACGAGGACACCTTTGATCGCACCGAGCTGGGCCGCGCGTGGAAGGTCGAAAACGCCGATCCCTCCGGCTTCATCCTCGAAGATGGCGCACTGATGGCGATGACGGTCAAACCCGGCTACATGGGCAAATCCGGGGATCAGCCAAATATCTTCCGCTGGCGCGCCGCCGAATTGCCTCAGGGCGATTGGGAAATCGCGGCGGATTTCACCGCCCGCATGGGCGAGGTCCAAACCCTTGGTGGCCGCCGCGCCATTGTTCAGGTCGCGCGTTACGCCGATCCCGACAACTTCATCGCCGCCGAGATCTACCGCCAGGGCAATTCAAACGACGACATGTGGCTCAAGCTGCTGGCGGTATCGGGCGGCACCACCAGCCAAGCCACGCTTGAGATCGCAGGCGATGTACGCGGCTACGACCTTGGCCAGATCCTGCGCGATTTCGAGGAAAAGGGCGCAACGCTCAGCCTCGTGAAATCGGGCCGCGATTACACCGCCCGGCTGACCCTCAATGGCTGGACCATGCAAGATGGCGGCCCCGAGGTTCTGGAAACCGATGCCGTCACCGTGCTGCGAAGCAAGGGCGCGCCAGCCCTCTTCGCCGGCACGATGGGGTCGGAACAGACCCTCGCGTGGTTCGACCGGGTCCAGGTCAAGGCAGGTGCGCAATGACCGGGCGTCGCACGCTTACCCGCATCATCGCCGCGGCGGGCCTGACCCTTGCCAGCGGCGCCGCCGCGCTGGCGCAGCCCTGCGGCACTGCTGCCGGCACCGATAACGCCCCGCTCTACCCGCTGCCGCATGAGGCGAAATGGGGCTTTGTCGGCGCCGATGGCGAATGGCGTCTGGCCCCGCAATGGCGCCAGGTGCGCCCCTTTTCCGAAGGCGTCGCAGCCGTCGAAACCAACGCGGGCTGGGGCCTGATCGACAACACAGGCGCCTATATCGCCGAGCCGGGCGCGCATGATGCCGACAGCGTGGTGATCGACGGGGCCCGCTATGCCCTGTCGCCCTACAAGCCGATGGCGCAAGGCTGTAGCGCGGCCACCCCGGCCGATAGCGACGCGCATTTCATCACCCCCACGGGCGAGCGTTGGAGCCCTAAGGCCCTCTCAGACGAAGAGGTGCTCGACCTTGGAAACTTCTCCGAAGGGCTGGCCTGGGTGCGCGTGGCACGCGGCAAATATTCCGCCGTCGGATGGATCGACACCAGCGGCGAGATGGTGATCGCCCCCGATTTCACCGATGGCGGCGATTTCGTCGGCGGGCGCGCCCCCGCCGCGATCAACGACGAAAACTGGGGCTATATCGACACCAGCGGCGCGCTGGTCTTTCCCGGCAAGTTCACCCTGCAAGACGCTGGCCGCTACGGCGACGGACTGGCCCCTGTACGCGTAGGCCGCGAAAGCGGCTTCATGGATGACACCGATTGGCGCTTCAAATCCGCCACCTATCCCGATGGACAGCAAACCGAAATCCGCGCCGCCGCCCCGTTCCACGACGCCCGCGCCGCCGTGCAGCCCGGCCCGGTCTGGATCAATCCACAGGGCAACGTCGCGGTAAACCCGCAAGCGGGCGCGCGCCACGCGATCTGCAACGAGAAACGGCTGCCCCGCTATCATGACGGCCTCTTGCCGCTGGTCGTGGGTGATGGCACCAACATCTGCGGCAACACGCCCGATATTACCTACGAAGGGCCCGGTGACCCGCGCAGCGGCCCGCAACGGATGCTCTGGGCGCTGCCATGGGCGCGGGACAAGCTGGTCTGGCTGGACCGCGGCGGCACCACCGTGATCGATGCCTCCGCCTGCCGCCGCGCGCCGGGCATCGCGGCCCTGCCCAGCACGACATCGGGCGGCGCGCTGGCCGAAAGCGCCTATCGCCTGCGCCTGTCGGGCATGGTCGCCGGGGAAACGGACCCGCAGCGCGCCGATGCGCCCTGCAACCGGTCCACGTTTGAAATGGACGGCAACACCGCCACCAACGCCGGCGGCCCTTGGCAGCTTTCGCTCAGCGGCGCGGCGCGCTGGCAGGACCGGCCGGTAAACGTATCGCTCAGCCTCGAATTGCCCGCCGGAATCACCGCCGGACAGCATCCGGTGAAAACGCCCCAGGATGATAACGCCGTTTCCGCCTACCTGTGGCTCAGCGTCAAGGACGCCGGGCCCAACGCACCGCGCCCGCCAAGCTATGCCTCGGCCGGCGGCGGCACGCTGACGCTCAAGCGGCGCGACCAGACGGGCCTCACCGGCCAAGTCGATATGACGCTGGTCTCGAACGAGAACGCGCAAGACACGGTCGATCTGTCGGCCCGGTTCAACGCCATCCCCTACACCTCCGGCCCCGAGGTTGCGCTGATTGAAACCACCGGCGCGGTAACGGCATTGGCGGAATCGATGCCGGACGATCCCCTGATCAACTTCTTCACACCGGCCAGCGCCCAGCGTGACGAGGGTACGCTGACCCTGTCACTGGGCAAACACGGCCCCAAGCTTGAGCTGACCCTGCCCGCAGATCACTCCGGCGCGTTCACCGCCGGGCCGGACGCCCCCGCTTCGATCCGCTTTGCCGGCGTCCCCGTCACCGGCGAAGGCACGCTAAAGCACGAAAACGGCCACCTCAATGGCCGGGTCACGGCAAGCCTTGCCGCCCATGACCAGATCGACGGCGAGGGGAGCGTGACGCTCCGCTTTGCCGCCGTCCCGATGGAGGCCGACCAATGACCCAGACCGTTTCCCGGGCCGCCACCCTTCGCGCAATCGCCATCTGTGCCCTCGCCGCGCTAGCCCTTGCCGCCCCCCGCGCCGCATCCGCCGCCGAGGTGGACAGCGTCTATCGCACCTATGACTGGCAAAACGATTGCCAATTGGTCGATGACGGCGGGGACGAGCCCCCCGGCATGGGCGCGCGCCTGATCTGTCCCGGCCCCGGCGGCCTTTACCTGATGCTTGCCGACAGCGATGCGCGCATCTCGCTTGATTACGGCGCGGCGCCGGTATTCGGCCCGTGGGAAAGCTTTGCAAGCTTCAGCACCGTGCACGACACCGTGGAATGGCGCCGTCAGCGCATCAATGGCCGGATGCAGGCCTTTGCCACCATCCACCGCTGGATCGTCGGGCCGGACCCCTCCAAGCGCGAGATCCTCGTGATCAGCACCGTCGCCCAGGATGCAAACACCGAAAGCTGCATCGTGGCCTATATCGACACGACCGACACGCCAAACGCCAACCGCCTTGCCCGCCGCGTCGCCGACCGCCACGCGCCCGGCTTCGTGTGCGGCAATGCCCGGCCTCGGGCCTTTGGCTATGTCGGCCTCGACACCCCGGTGCCTCACCGCGTCACCCCGCATTGATCACCACCACCACAGGAGGACCGGACATGATCCGATCAGCGACCCTTGCCGCCGCCCTCACCTGCACCACCATCGCGACGACCGCGCCCGTCCTCGCGGATGGGCAGCTCAGCTATACCGCGGATGCGGGCAAGATGGGCAAGATGCAGATGACCGAAAGCTGGCAGGGCGACGCCCTGCGCATGGATATCGAAGGCATGGACGCCTACATGATCCTGCGCGGGGCCGAGATCTATTCCGTCACCGCCGCCGGTGGACAGGTCATGGTCATCCCCCTGAGCCAGCTCAAGAACATGGGCGCGGCCGCCGGGCAGGAAACGACGCAACAGGACCAGACAGGCGTTGTTTTCCCGCAGGAAATCAACGACATGCGCGCGACCGGCGAGACCCGCGAAGTGGCCGGGATCAAGGGCGACGTGTTCGAGGTTAAATGGATCGACAACGAGGGCGCGGCACAAACCGATACCGCCGTTCTGACCGACAATGCCCTCCTGCTCGAACACCAGAAGGCCAAGCTCCGCTTCATCCGCGCCATTAGCGACGAGCCCCCCAATCCGCTGCTGATGGATATGCAGGCGCGCGGTCTGGCGGCGCTGTCCTTCGGCGACAGGTTCCGCGTCACCGACATCTCGGACGATGCCGGACCGGCGGGCAATTTCGAGCTACCGGCAGAGCCGATGAACCTCGGCAACATGTCCAACATGGGGCAGCCGTGATCAAGTCGCGGGCCCCCGGCCCTGCCCTTATCCGCGGCATCGCGGCCCTTCTGGCACTGGCGGCGGCAAGTGGCGGCGTAATGGCCCAAGGCGAATGCGGCCCCGACGCGCCGCCGCCGGTGCCGCTGTGCTCCGTCGCGGGCATGCTGGAGGCGGTGAACCCTTCGCAAACGCTCGATGTGTTCGGCAACCTGAACCCCGCCGCCTTTGCCGGCGGCGCCAATCGCGACCTGATGCCGGGGCAGGCCAGCATGTCCTTCGCGGGCGGGCTCAGCGCGGGCGGCGCGGCCTGCGCGCGCCACCTCTCGGTGCGGCGTCTGGGCGGGACCGAGGGCGTGCCGGGCATTGATGCCGGGACCGCCGATATGCTTGCGGATATGATCGGCGAAGACGTGGATATCCCCACCGCCAGCGGCGGCACGCGCCAAACCATCTTCGAGGTGTTCAGCCCCAATATCATCTCCTACCAGGGCGGCGGCCTTGGCCAACCCCTCAGCCTCCGGCACGGCGGCACCGGCGGCTGGCCCCGCAACAGCGGCGCGCACCTCGTGATCGCGCTCAAGGGCGCAGGCCCCGGCGACCTGAAAGCCGGCGAAACCTACCCCGCCAAGGCTGTCGGCAGCTCCGGCACGGGCACGGCCTCCGGTCTTTATTCCGCATGGACGGGCCAGATCCGGCCGCGCCCCTACCTGCCCCCCAACACCGAAAATCAGCGCCGCGAGCAGGAGTTCGAAAAACGCACCTGCCACCGCCTGCGCCGCCAGTTCCTGAGCAACATGGAAGCCGCTGGCGTGCCACTCGGTAGCACCACGGGGCGGCAGGTGCGCGATATGGATTGCGACAGCGACGGCATCGGACAGGCCGGCACGCGCACCACCGTCACCGGCGGCAGCCTCGGCGGCACCGTCACAATCGACCAGATCACCGAGACCGCCGTGATCGGCCGCTTCGAGCTGTCCGGCACCGCCAAGATCGAACGCCAAAAACGGTCATGGAGCACACGCGGCCCCGGCCGCGTCGACGTGGACCGCGACACTGACACCGGCGCGCTATCGGTATCGGGCCGCTTCGCCGCGCCCAACATGCGCAACATGGGCTTCACCCGCCCGCCCTTCGAAGTGACGCAGGCCCCCACCAGCAACGCAGGCCCCGGCGCGCAGCTGCGCCTCACCTCCTACCGCCCGCGCCGCGATGCCAAGAACCTGCCATGGGACAATCCCGGCATCCGGCTCAGCTTCAACCGCCCGCTGGACCCGGCCTCGATCGTGCCCGGGGCGGTGACGCTGGAAACCGGGCTGGCCGATGGGCAGGGCGGCGCGGTCATGGCCCCGGTGAAAGTGCGCCCGCGCCTTGCCGGCGCCGATACGGTGATCGTGACTCCGCGCAAGCCGCTGCGCGACGGCGTGCGCTACCGCGTGACCGTGCGCGCAGGCCCCAACGGCCTGCGCGGGACCGAGGGCGCCTACCTGCCCGTCGATCAGGTTTGGGGCTTCGACACCATGGTCGATCTCGACGATACTGATCCACTCAGCGCCGGGTTGGCCGATCACCTCGCCCAAACCGAAGGCATTGAAAGCGACACCATACAGGTCGCCACCAACGCCAAGCTGGTGCGCGGCAAACCCGCGGTAATCCGCACCTACGCCAAATGGCGAACCGATCCGCAGATCGCGCCGGAATGGCAAGTCACCTCGTTCCCCGCCCATGTGCGCGCCCGCCCCGGCTCCGGGCTGGATGCTCCGTTACTTACCCCCGAGGCACGCAATGTTACCATTCGCCGCCCCGATGATTTCACCGACCATGAGAGGCGCATGGCCGAGAACAGCATCAACCTTTACGGCTGGACGCCCGACTACGAGGAACTTCGCGTCGTGCGCACCGAAATCGAACCGGTCCGCGATTGCGCAGAAAGTCCGCGCATCTTCTCGGGCTACGAAGAAATCGCCTGGGATCCACTCGATCGGGATCTCAATATCGGATACGTCTTCGCCCGCGTCGGCCCGTGGTACGATTTCATCCCGCAAAACATGATCAAGGAGGGGGCGCACACCGCCAAGCGCGCCGCGCGCTACATGGAGCAGGTTTTCCCGGTCCAGTCAGTCGAAATGTCCGAAGCCCCCGCTCCGCCCCCCGATCCGAACCTGAACGACAAGCTCGTCGCCGCGATCGACAAGGCCTACCAGTTCGAGCTGCTGTCAGAAACGTTCTCAAAAGACACGATGGGAACGCTGAGATGGCTCAACTCGGTCCTTGCCAACCCGCCCGCGATGACCGAACGACTGCGCAAACGCGACAATATCCGCGCCGAACTGCTCAATCATGTGCAGGACCACCTGATCGCGAATGGCGCTTATGACAGCTACGACCTGGTGGTCATCTACATGCCCTATGAATGGATGAAACTACTGGGCGTCACCCTCAGCCCGCGCATCGACCAACAGGACAACCCCACTGCGGAGGCGGCGCAGCCCTTCATCGGCATGAGCCTGACCAAAGCCCTGACCGGGCGCAAACGCATCGCCAACTCCGGCGCCATCACCCACGAGGTCGGCCACGCCTTCGGGCTGGGGCACATCCCCTCGTTCCAGGGCAACCGCGCCAGTGTCAACGCGGCCAGGGATCGATATGAAAATACTCGCTGGGAAGGGATCGAAGGAATGCGCATGGACCCGGGCGGGCAGCACGGTCTCAACAAATCCTACGAGGACGGCAACGCCGAATCCGAATCCGAACTTCTGCCGTTGATGTTCCCACGTACGCAGGTCAAGGAAACCCTCTTCATCACCCGGCGCAACTACGATGTCATGCTGAAAAACCTCAAGAAGGATTTCATCTCGCTCTCCCCGTAAGCGGCCGCGCCCCGCACCCCTGACCATCGGCGGATACCCGCAGGGCTGTTGGACCACCGCCGCCGCCCGGACTATCTTTGTGCGCAACACAAGGAGCGTCCGACATGATGGCAAAAACCCCGATCCCCGCAGCGCTGGCGGCCCTGATCCTGATCGCGCCGCCGGCCCTCGCCGGCAACGGCAAAGGCAAGGGCCCCAAGCACGCCGGCCCGCCCAACGCCGCGCATTGCCCGCCCGGCCTGGCCAAGAAAAACCCGCCCTGCATCCCGCCGGGACAGGCCAAGAAAATCTACCGCGATCACCACCCCCGCTATGAATACGGCGACCGGATCAACCGGAATTACCGCATCATACGGGACCTGAGCCGCTACGGGCTGCGCGAGGGCGATCTGTACTACCTCGTGGGGCGCGAGGTGTTTCGCATCGACCCCGACACCGGCAGGGTCCTGGCCTTCATGGGACTGGTGGACGCCCTGCTGAACTGAGCCGGGGCGCCATTTGCCCCCCTCACCCCTGCGCCGGGGTGATGTTGTGGTTGTGCCGGAACAGGTTGGCGGGGTCATAGCGGCGCTTGACCTCGCGCAAGCGCTGGATCTGCGCGCCGCCCGCCTCGGGGCCGTGGCCCGGCTCGGGATCGAAGTTGCGATACCCCTCTCCGGTCGAATACGCCGCCATCCGGGCGCGGGCTTCGCGTGTCCAGGCGGTGTTGCGCGCATCCGCCGCCGGGTCTTCCCAGTTGGACTCCACCGCCAGCATCCACGGCGCATCGCGCGCGCCAAAGGCGGTTGCATCCGCATCCACCCGCGCCATCGCGCCGCCCAACTGCCAGAACTCCACCGTGGTCAGGGCCGAAGGCCGCTCGCGCGACAGCTCCAGCAGCGTGTCAATCGCCCCGTCGGGGCACTCCGGCAGATAAAGCGAGGTCCAGTAATAGCGCATGCCATCGGGGTAATCCTCGTCAAAATGCTGCTGCACCTCGATGTAGGGCGCCGGGCCGCTGAAATCCGCCAGCGGCGTGCCAAGTTGGCGCAGCGGCGATAGCGCCCGCTCCCCTTCCTCGGGCGGGCCGGCATACATCGTGGCCAGCGCCGCGAAATGGCGACCATGTGTACTTTGCTCAAATGCCTCGTCCTCGGGCACCGTGCCGCATAGCGCAAGCGACGTCATCTCGTCCGCAGCATTGGCGCAGAAATCGCGCCAGCCGCGCAGCACCTGCCGCCCCTCCTCAAGCGGGTAGACGACAAAGCTGAAGAACACCTCGGGGTCAAGCGGAAAAAGCCGGTAGTCAAAGCGCGTGACAACGCCGAAATTACCGCCACCGCCCCGGATCGCCCAAAACAGATCGGCGTTTTGCTCCGCGCTCGCGGTGCGGATCTCGCCCTCGGCGGTCACGATCTCGGCCGAGATCAGCGCATCACAACTCAGCCCGTGCTTGCGCCGCAACCAGCCATATCCACCGCCCAGCGTCAGCCCCCCGATCCCGGTCTTGGACACCAGTCCGCCGGGCATCGCCAGGCCATGCGCCTGCGCCGCGGCATCAACCGCGCCCCAGGTGGCACCGCCACCCGCGCGTACGATCGCCCCGTCGGGATCAACCGCCACATCGTTCATCGGCGACAGGTCCAGCATCAGACCGCCATCGCACACCGCCGTGCCGGCCACGTTGTGCCCGCCGCCCTTGACCGACAGCCTGATATCGCCGTGGGCGACGGCGCGCACCACCGTCGCGACATCGCCCGCGCCGGTACATTGCGCAATCAGGCCCGGCCGGGCCTTGACCGTGCCGTTCCAAATGGCGGCGGCGTCATCGAACCCCGCCTCGCCCGGCGCCAGAAGCATGCCCTTGAACCCGTCAAGCCGCTCTGCCAGCGCCTGTTTCGATAGAACGTCTCGGGTGAATTCATCCAGTGTCATCGGCGACCTCCTATTCTCCTTGATACCTCCGCGCGCGGCCCTGGCCCGGTTGCCAGGCCTGCCGCACATGGGTTTCGTGAAAACCGGCCTTCAGGATGTTGGCGTAGGAATGCTGCGGATCGCCCGGCACCTCGACGCCGGTGCAGGTGTGGACGCGCTCCACGCCCATCTCACGCGCGGCGCGCAAACGATGGGCAAGGTTCGCGCTCTGCGCTCCGCGCTGGCGAAAGGCCGGATCGGTTGCGCCGAAATCGGTGAACGCGGCCGCCCCGCGCACGAACAGCGCGCCACAGCCGACCGCCCGCGCGCCCTCCCACGCGATGTAGGCGTGCCATCCCTCCGCCTCGGGCAGGCGTGCAAGCCATGGCTCGGCGACCTCCCCCAGGTCGAAGGCGTTGCAAACGATCCGCGCAAACTCCGGGCCCTCCTCGGGCGTGGCCTCGCGGATGTCGAAATGCGCGCCCGCCTCTGGCAATGCGCGCGTCATGTCGCGCTCGAACTTCTGCCACGCCCGCGCACGGGTCAGGCCCGCCGCCTCGCACAGGGGCGCGACCAGATCGTCGTTGGTGGACGGATCGGGCTGTAGGAAAAACCGCTCGATCCCGGCGCCGCGATACGCGGCGCAGATCCCGTCGATATCCGCGCGTTGCGGTGGCCGCTCACGGCCCAGCCCGACCGCGCGGTTGATCGTGATGGCCGAACCCGGCAAGGCCGCCGCCATCGACACCTCCGCATCGCCATACCGCGCCCGGTCCAGCCCCAGCCGCCGGCGCAACTCGCCACCTGCGACCGCATGCAGGGCGCGCAGGCCCGCGCGCTCGATCATCTCCGCTTCGCTCATGTGATGGGATGCACGCGCGGCGCCCCCGCCCCCGGCAAGGGCTGCGCCCGCCTGCGGTTTCGTGATAGGCTCGGGCATGATCTCCTCCTCGGTGTCGCCTTGCGATACTTCGGAGTCTGCGCGCGCAGGGCACCCCGCACCAGCGCGGGAAACGCAACAAACGGGTCATTTGTGCCAATGCCGGACGACCGACGCCTGATCATCGCCATCCTTCTCACGCCCGAGGTCACCGCCTCGACCGTGTTCGCGCTGTATGACCTCTTTGCCTCGGTCGGACGCGACTGGCCGATGCTGACGCGCGGCACGCCGGGGCGTCCGGGGGCGCGGCCGGTGCTGGTGGCGCGCCACGACGCGCCGATGCAGGTGATGAACAGCGCCTGGCTGACCCCGCAGGAAACGCTGGACAACTGCCCGCCCCCCGATATCGTCTACATCCCCGAGCTGTTCGTCGATCCCGACGCCCCGGGCGAGCAGCCCCACCAGCCCGAGGTTGCCTGGCTGCGCCGGGTCTACGGCGCGGGGGCGACGCTGGCCTCGGCCTGCTCCGGCTCGGTGCTGCTGGCGCAAACCGGCCTTCTGGACGGGCAATCGGCCACCAGCCACTGGGCTTACTGCGCCGGCATCGCCGCCCGCCACCCCCGGATCGAGGTCGAGCCGGACCGCTTCCTCGTCACCGCCGGCGAGGGCGAGCGCATCATCACCTCGGGCGGCGGCACCTCCTACCTCGATCTCGGGCTATACCTCGTGGCGCGGTTTTTCGGCGCCGAAGAGGCGATGAACCTCGCGCGCATCTACCTGATCGACTGGCACAAGGACGGGCAGCTGCCGTTTGCCGCGCTCGCCCGCGCCGCGCAAACCCGCGATGGCACCGTGGCCCAGGCGCAGGAATGGATCGCCCTGAACTACGCCCACGCCGCCCCAGTGGGCGCGATGGTCACGCAAAGCGCGATGGCCGAGCGCACCTTCAAGCGCCGCTTCAAGGAGGCAACAGGCCTCACGCCGCTGGACTACGTGCACGCCGTCCGCCTCGAAGAGGCCAAGCAGCTACTGGAAACCTCAGATATGGGCATCCCCGCCCTCGCCCGCGAAATCGGATACGAGGATGACAGCTTCTTCCGGCGCTTGTTCCGCCGCAAGGTCGGCCTCACGCCCGCCGCCTACCGCCAGCGCTTTCGCCCGTTCCGCATGGCCCTTGAAGCCAGCGAACAAAGCGCAACCCAAACCCGCTGATCCGTCCCTTCAGGGGATCAGAACCTCATCGCGCGCGTATTCCGCGCTGGCGCGGCTCAGATCGTCGTAAATCAACTCGACCCGCACCCGTTCAACGCTGCCGGGCTCCAGCCCCAGTACCGGCATCCCCTCGTCATCCAAAAGGGCATTGGGGCTGGTATACTCGGTATGGCACGGCGGCAGGTCATAGGCCTGCATCGCGCCATCGTTGATCGCATATCGCAACCCCTTCAGCCCGCAGCGCCACGCCAACAGATGCGTGAAATACACCATGTCCTGCCCGTTATAGACCCGCACTGCGACCCAGCTCCCGCGCGTCGCCTCCAGGATCGGGCGCACCTCGGTGGCGGTGGTGAACTTGCCGGTGGGCTTCTGCGGCTCGGCCTCGCCGCCCTCTTGCGCCTGCGCGCCGGCAGCCATGGACAGCGCCAATAGCGCGGCCATCGCACCTTTCGGGATCAGTGTGGGCATATGAAAACTCCATTTTAGACGAAATCATGCCCTCGGCCCTTCTGCGCCGGGATCATGGCACCTATACTGCCCAAAATCCCTGTCCGAAGGCATGATCGAGTATGGCGCAACAGCCGCAAGAAATCCAACCCTTCAACATCGCGGTGATCGGCCAAGCAGGCCGCCTGCAATACGAGGCACTGCTTTTCGCCGCCTCGCTGCGCCATGCCAGCCCCGGCTTCAACGGCCGCCTGTTCGTCGCCACCCCGCAGCCCGGCCCCCTGTGGGATCGTGACCCGACCATTCGCGACGACGCCACGCTATCCCTTCTGTCCGAGCTGGGCGCCGAAATCCTGCCCTTCGAAAGCCGCCACTTCGGACAGGCCTACCCCTATGGCAACAAGATCGAGGCGTTGCTTGCCCTCCCCGAGGACGAGCCGTTCGTGTTCTTCGACACCGATACCCTGATCACCGGCGAGTTGTCCGATGTGCCGTTTGATTTCACCCGCCCCTCCGCCTCGCGCCGGGTCGAAGGCACCTGGCCCAAGCTTGAGCTTTATGGCCCCGGCTATACCGAGATCTGGAAATCGCTCTACGATCGCCTCGGCCTCGATTTCGATAGCTCCCTGGACCTGTCGCACCCCGACGAGCATTGGCGCCGCTACCTCTATTTCAACGCCGGTTTCTTCTACTACCGCTGCCCGCACGAGTTCGGGCAACGCTTCCTCGACTACGCGCTTGAAATCCGCGACGCCCCCCCACCCGAGTTGCAGTTGCAAGAGATGGACCCATGGCTTGACCAGGTGGCGCTGCCGCTGGTCATTCACTCCCTCGGCGGCGGGCGCGACGCGCTTGAGGCCGGATGGCTCGACGGACAGACCTCGTGCCACTATAGGTTGTTACCGTTGCTCTATGCGCGCGAGGATGATCGCACCGTCGAATTGCTGGATGCGATCACCCGCCCCAACCGCATCAAGAAGGTGCTCAAGCAGTACGACCCGTTCAAGCGGATGATCTACCAGGGCCGCGGCGAAAAGGTGCGCGCCCTGTTCGACCGCTCCGACCTGCCCCGCCGCGAACAGGTGATCCGAAATCGGATCAAGCGAAACGGCTTCTGGATGCGCTAGGACGGTGCCGCCGCTGGCGGCATTTTCCGGCCCGCCAGAGGCCTTTCCGCACCAAGTGTACGAATCGTACGCGTCACGGCCTCAACCGTCCGTTTCGGGCCAAACGCCAATCGTTACCCCCGCGCGCGGCAGTGGCGTCAGTCGCCGTTTTCCTCGGCCTCGATCCGGCGCCATTTGGCTACGTTGGCGTTGTGTTCCGACAGCGTCTCAGAAAAGGCGTGCCCGCCGCTGCCATCGGCCACGAAATAGACGTACCCGGTATCGGCCGGGTTCACCGCGGCGGCGATGCTTTCCGGTCCGGGATTGGCGATCGGCGTTGGCGGAAGTCCGTCAATTACGTAAGTATTCCAAGGGGTTTCACCGCGAAGCTCACTTTGACGCAGACCCCGGCCAAGGGCGCGTCGGCCCTTGGTTATGCCATAGATCACGGTCGGGTCCGTTTGCAGGCGCATGCCGCGCTTCAGGCGGTTGACGAACACGCTGGCGACCTGCCTGCGCTCGTCCGGCACGCCGGTTTCCTTCTCGATGATCGAGGCCAGGATCAGCGCCTCCTGCATGGTCTCAATCGGCAGGTCCTCGGCCCGGTCCTCCCATGCGGAACTTAGGATAAACTCTTGTTTTTCCTGCATTCTATCGACAACCGCCTGGCGTGTGTCGCCCATGCGCAACTCGTAGCTATCGGGCGCCAGCGTGCCTTCCTCGGGGGGCGTTTCCACTGTTCCGCTCAGGATTTGTATGTTCTCCAACGCGGTCATCACCTGCCAACTGGTCACGCCTTCGGCCATGGTGATCCGGTAGCGCGTATCGGCCGCGCCGCGCGCCTCGGAAAACGCCTCTGGCTGCGGCTCTTCGGAACTTGAGTTATGCTCGGCAACCGTTTGATATTTCTCGGTTTGTGGGTCCAGCTCACGCAATTCCAGCCGCATGTCGGCGATACCGATCCGGTACAGCAGCTCGGTCCCGCAGGTACTTCCGCCGCCGCGGGTAATGATATCAGCGATCTCGGCCATCGACGCCTCTTCGGGGATCAGGAAACTCCCCGCTTTCAGGTCGTCGTTCAGGCCCGCGTATTCCGTCCCCACGCGATAAATTAAGTCATTAGAAACAGCACCTTGCGCCTTCAACTTGCGACTGATGGCGGTCATGGTCGTGCCCCGCTCCACCTCAAGGCAGATGCGCTCGGTCAGGGGACCGGGGCCGGTGTATTGCGTCTTGCCCCACAAGATCAGCCCGGCCAGGAGAAAGACCAGAACAATCAACAAAGTCAGGGCGTTAGAGGCAATATTTCGCCACATCAGCCAGCTTTCCCGAACAGCACGCTGGCGTTAGTTCCGCCAAACCCGAAGGAATTCGACAGCGCCACCTTCACCTCGCGCTCGCGCTTGGCATTGGGGGCCAGGTCGATCGGCGTCTCCACCGCCGGGGTGTCCAGGTTGATCGTCGGCGGCACCACCTGGTCGCGCATCGCCAGGATAGAAAAGATCGCCTCGATCGCCCCCGCAGCGCCCAGCAAATGGCCTGTCGCGGACTTGGTCGAACTCATCGTGACCTTCTCCGCAGCCTTGCCCATAAGGCGTTCAACGGCTGCCAGCTCGATCACGTCGGCCATCGTGGATGTCCCGTGTGCGTTGATGTAATCGACATCCTCCGGCGCCAGCCCCGCCCGATCAAGCGCCGCTTTCATCGAGCGGAAACCGCCGTCGCCATCGGGTGCGGGCGCCGTGATGTGATAGGCGTCGCCCGACAGGCCATAGCCCAGAACCTCGGCATAGATTGTTGCGCCGCGCGCGACCGCGTGCTCGTACTCCTCCAGCACCACAACCCCGGCGCCTTCGCCCATGACAAACCCGTCCCGGTCAACGTCATAAGGGCGACTGGCGGCTTTTGGGTCGTCCCCGCGCTTGGTCGACAGCGCCTTGGACGCGTTGAACCCGGCGATTCCGATCTCGCAGATCGCGGCCTCCGCCCCGCCCGCGACCATTACGTCCGCATCGCCGTACTGGATCAACCGCGCTGCATCACCGATTGCATGCGCCCCGGTCGAACACGCCGTGACAACCGCATGGTTCGGTCCCTTGAAGCCGTACCTGATACTGACTTGCCCACTGATCAGGTTGATCAGCGCACCGGGGATGAAAAACGGGCTGACACGCCGTGGGCCCTTTTCGGCCATCATCAGGGTCGTTTGCTCAATCGATTGCAGCCCGCCGATCCCCGAGCCGATCATCACGCCAGTACGCAGGCGACTTTCTTCGTCCTCGGGGGTCCAGCCGGCATCGCGCACCGCCTGGTCGGCCGCGGCAATGCCATACAGGATGAAATCATCGACCTTGCGCCTCTCTTTCGGCTCCATCCAGTCGTCGGCGTTGAAGCTGCCGTCGCTGCCATCGCCAAGCGGCACCTCACACGCATAGGTCGTGGTCACGCGCGACGGATCGAATCGCGTGATCGGCCCCGCGCCGGAGTTCCCGGCCAGCAGGCTCGACCAGCTTTCCTCGACACCGCAGGCCAATGGTGTCACCAGCCCCAGCCCCGTCACAACAACTCGACGCATAGCAATGCCCCTTCCAAAGCGCAATTTGTTCGCTCTTACCGCGCCTGCCCCCCGGGGGGCAAGGCCGTCGCGCACTCCTCGCGCGGCTCTTTGCCCAATTTATCGAGGACCGCCTACTGGAAAGTCGCCGTCGGCTCGGGCTCCGGCCGCGCCACGGCAAGCGCTTCGGCCAAGTCGACATCGCGCGCCATCAACGCCCGCCCAATCAGCGTGCCCGAGATATTCGGGATATACTTGAGACGCGCCACATCATCGGTGCTACGGACGGTACCACGTGCGATGACTGGATGCCGGGTATGCGCCGCAAGCCCCGAAATCACGCCCAGGCGGCCGTCTTGCTCGGCAATATCCGCGTCGATGTCGGTCACGATGACCCCGGCCAACGGCGCACCATCAAAGGCCCGCACGAAATCCTCGGGGGTGAACGCGCTGGCCGTGCGCCAGCCATCCGTCATCACGTGACCTTGGTAAACATCAACGGACAGAACAATCTGATCCGGATGGTACTTGGCCAATTCGCGCAGCAAATCAGGCTCATGCGCGGCCATGGTGCCGACAACGATGCGCCCGGCCCCCTTGTCGATCCATTGCTCAACCCGGTCGCGCGAGCGAAATCCACCGCCCAGTTGCACGGGGATACCCGCGGTGCGGATAATCTCCTCGATCAACTCGTTGTTGTCGCCCTCGCCCGTCAAGGCGTCGAGATCGGTCACATGCATCCATTGCGCGCCGGCCTCGGCGAATCCGTGTGCCGTTTCCACCGGGTCTATGTGCCAGATCTCTGGTTCCGCCAAACGCCCGCGTGTCAGCGAAACGCATTTGCCGTCTTTTAGTTCAATGGTCGGATAAATGATCATGGCGAAGCCTTTTGCTGCGGGTCATTGCGCGTGTTTACGCTGTCCGGTTTCGACCGGCCCCACGCAGCATGGATCTTAACAAATTCGCACGATATCTCCAAATCGGCACACCGACGCCTGTTCGCGCCACGCATGCAAAAAGGCCCCCGCCAACACTGGCAGGGGCCTTTCAATAGCTAGGCTCAGTCCGTGGTTCAGGACGCCTCGGTAATGAACTTCACCGCGTCGCCAAACGTCTGGATCGTTTCGGCCGCGTCGTCAGGAATTTCGATGCCGAACTCTTCTTCAAAGGCCATCACCAGTTCAACGGTGTCCAGGCTGTCGGCGCCGAGATCGTCAATGAACGAGGCGTTCTCGACCACCTTGCCCTCTTCAACACCCAGGTGCTCCACAACGATCTTTTTGACGCGATCTGCGATGTCGCTCATGATTCCAGTCCTCATTCTGTTGGGCAAAATGCCCGGTTCCTGCCCTCGCCCGGAGGGACGGCATTTGCTTTGCCCTGTCTAAAGGGCGGCTCGTGGTCCCGCAAGACGGGAATACAGGCCGCGCAAAGCGCGCCCCTAGAAAAGCTGCGCCGCCTATAGCACATGATACGCGACACGCAAACGCTTTCGCACCTCACTCATGCGTGTATTTTTGCATCGCCCGGACACGCCGGGCTAGAGCATCGCCATCCCGCCATTCACGTGCAGCGTCGTGCCGGTGACATAGCCCGCCTCAGAGCTGGACAGGTACAGAACCGCCGCTGCGATCTCTTCGGGCGTGCCCATCCTGGCGGCGGGAATTTGCGCATTGATCCGCTCTTTCTGATCATCGCTCAGCGCATCGGTCATCGCCGTCGCGATAAAGCCGGGCGCCACGGCATTCGCGGTGATGCCCCGGCTGGCCACCTCGGCCGCGACCGACTTGGTCATGCCGACCATCCCGGCCTTGGCCGCGGCATAGTTCGCCTGACCGGCATTGCCCGTTGCGCCCACGATCGAGCTGATGTTGACGATCCGTCCCCACCGCGCCTTCATCATCGGGCGTACCACCGCACGGCAAAGCCGCATCGTCGCGGTCAAGTTCACGTCCAGAACACGCTGCCAATCATCGTCGGACATGCGCATGAACACCTGGTCGCGCGTGATCCCGGCGTTATTGACGAGAATATCCAGGCTCCCCATCGCCTCGATCGCCTGCTTGGGCAGGGCGTTGACCGCCTCGGGATCGCCCAGATCACAAGGCAGCACATGCGCCCGGCTGCCCAGCTCTGCCGCCAACTCCTCTAGCGGCGCAACGCGTGTACCGCTTAGCCCCACGGTGGCGCCGGCTGCGTGCAAGGTGCGGGCAATCGCGCCGCCGATTCCCCCCGATGCCCCCGTGATCAGCGCACATTTCCCACTCAGATCAAACATATCGTCTCCTTGGCTCTCTTGTCACGCGTGCAGGCTTGCTGCGGCCTCTGTCACCTCGCCGGGTGTCCCGACGGCACGGCATGCGATCGCGCGGTCGATGCGCCGCACCATGCCCGACAGGGCCTTTCCCGCGCCAATCTCCCATATCTCGGTCACGCCATGCGCGCCCATCCATTCCACGCTCTCGCGCCAGCGGACACGCCCGGTCACCTGTTCCACCAACAGCGCACGGATGCGATCCGGGTCGGTGACGGTATCCGCCAACACATTCGCCACCACCGGGCGCACCGGTGCAGCAATCTCGACCTCGGCCAGCGCCCCGGCCATGGCGCGCGCGGCCGGCTCCATCAAGGCGCAGTGAAACGGTGCGCTAACCGGCAGCAGCATCGCCCGCCGCGCGCCGCGCTCCTTGGCAATGTCCACCGCGCGCTCCACCGCGTCGCGGTGGCCCGACACGACCACCTGGCCGGGGTCGTTGTCGTTGGCGGCCTGGCAAACCTCGCCCTGCGCCGCCTCGGCGGCCACCTCGGTCACGGCTTCCAGGTCAAGCCCCAGCACCGCCGCCATGGCACCTTCGCCCACTGGCACGGCCTCTTGCATCGCGCGCCCCCGCAGGCGCAACAGGCGCGCCGCATCGGCAACGCTCAGCGCGCCCGCCGCCGCCAGCGCCGAGTATTCGCCAAGCGAGTGCCCGGCTACGAACTCCGCCGTTTGCGCCAGATCGACGCCCTCGGCCTCCAGCGCGCGCATGGCCGCCAAAGAGGTGGCCATCAACGCCGGCTGCGCATTCTGTGTCAGGGTCAGAGTATCCTGCTCGCCCTCCCATATCAGCGACGAGAGGTCCTCCCCAAGCGCCTCATCCACCTCATCAAACACCGCCTTCGCGGCGGGATAGGCCTGCGCCAGGTCGCGCCCCATGCCGATGGTCTGCGCCCCCTGCCCCGGAAATACGAATGCCCGGCTCATGTAATCCTCCAGTTGTCATTGATCCCAGTTACCGCGCCAGCGACCGCCACGCAACGCAAACCACGCATCTGCGCACCGTGATTGTGCGCGCACTCGCATTGGCGCGCGGGCCTTTTGCCGCGTAAATTCCAAGGCGTATTTCCTCAAGGAGCATTCCATGCCGCTATCAACCACATCCACCGCCTATGGCGCGGTAACAAAGGGCTTTCACTGGATCACCGCGCTGCTAATCCTTACTGCCATCCCCCTGGGCCTGATCGGGGACGAACTGGCGCAAGAGATCCGTCAAACCGATGCCGGCGGTGATCAGGCGCTGATTGATCGTGCCGTGTTGGTTTTCTCGCTCCACAAGACGATCGGACTGGCGGCGTTTTTCACCGCCGCCCTGCGCATCCTGTGGGCGATAGGCCAACCCAAGCCGGGCTTGCTCAATGGCGGCCGTTGGGCCGAGGCGACCTTGGCAGAGACCATCCACTGGGCGCTCTATGGCGCCATGCTGATCACGCCGCTGGCCGGTTGGGTGACCCACTCCGCCGAAACGGGATTCGCGCCGATCTGGTGGCCCTTTGGTCAGAACCTGCCGTTCGTGCCGAAGGATGCCGCCATCGCGGGCGCGGCCGGCATGGTCCACTTCCTGTCGTCGCAGGTGTTGATCGGGGCAATCGTGCTGCACCTCGCAGGCGCGCTCAAGCATCACCTGATCGACCGTGATGCCACGCTGCGCCGGATGCTCCCCGGTCAAACCGATGCCATGCCCAGCCCCCAACAGCCCGGCCATACTGCGCCGGTATTGGCCGCCATTGCCATTTGGGTTGGCGTCCTGGCGGCCGGGATTGCCCCGGCGCTTGGCAATGCGGGCGGCGATGAGGCAGGCGCCCCGGCCATGACCAGCGCCGCCGCCGGGAACTGGCAGGTCGAGGGCGGCACACTTGCGATTTCGATAACCCAGATGGGCAACACCGTTACGGGCGAGTTCGCCCAGTGGCAGGCCGACATCACCTTCGCCGACGATCCGAACACCGCCCGCAACGGCGATGTCGAGGTGAGCATCGCAATTCCATCACTGACCCTCGGCTCGGTCAGCGATCAGGCCATGGGCGCCGATTTCTTTGCCGCCGATGAGTTCCCGAAGGCCACATTCACCGCCGACATCCTGCGCGCAGAGGGCGAGAACGCTTTCACCGCCGAGGGGCAATTGACGCTCAAGGGCCAAAGCGTGCCGGTGACGATGCCCTTTACCCTGAAGATCGAGGGCGAGCGCGCCACCATGTCCGGGGGCACCACCCTCGACCGGCGCAACTACAATATCGGCGAAGGCGTGCAGGACGAAAGCTCGCTTGGCTTTGATGTGGACGTGGATGTCTCGCTCACGGCCACCCGGGCCGGGCAATAGCCACGCGCGCGCCTTGGGCACGCATGAAAAAGGCCGCGCAAGTTCCCCGGCGCGGCCTTTGTTAAAACTGTACTGGTTATTTATTCAGCCTTCATCGCCTCGATTGAGATTTCGACCTGAACGTCGTCACCGACGTAAGGGGCGAATTTCTCAAGGCCATAGTCGCTTCGGGTCAGCGTGGTGCTCGCGTCGAAACCGGCCCAGGGCTTGCCCGCCATCGGATGCTCGCCCGCCTGGTTGAGCTGCGCATCCAGCACGACCGACTTGGTCACGCCATTCAACGTCAGATCGCCGGTGATCAGCGCGGTGTTGTCCCCGGTCACTTCGATGCCGGTCGATTCGAACGTGACCATGTCGCCCTCGCTGGCGCCAAAGAAATCGTCCGACATGAAATGCTCGAACCGCTTTTCCCAGCCGGTGATCATCGACATGACCGGCATCGACACTGTGACGGACGAGTTGGCCGGGGCTTCTTGGTCGAACATGATCTCGCCCTCGAACCCCGAGAACATCCCGGTCGTGTTCGAGAACCCAAGGTGGTTATAGGAAAAAACAACCTGGCTGTGACTGGGATCCAGAACATACTTCTCGGGTTCGGCATGCGCCGCCGTCACGCTTAGTGCCGCCGCGGCGAAAGCTGTCGTTAAGCCGTATTTCATTTGTCATTGCTCCTGCAATTTGAATTTATCAAGACGTCCGTGACAATTGCGGCACCGGCCGCGTTGTGCAATTCCGCAGAAGTCAACATGTCGTGTGGGGGAATGAACACCCGGCGCGCCGATCTGCGCGGCTCTCACGTAACCCTGTCGAGGCGCCCCCGCTCTTCGCCGCACCCATTGCCGGAATGCAACGCGGCAGCCCCCAAGCACAGCAGGACCACCGACAGGACCAACTGAGCCAGGAACTGCGCCGGCTCATCCGGTGCCCCGCGCACCGTCCAAGGCCCTGCACCCAAGAGCGTCATGGTTGCTCCCATCAAACGCGCCACCCTCGATTTCCGGGCGCCCATGCCGCGCCAGGTCATGGCCGCCGCTCTTCCGCTTTTGTTGTCTGCCTTTTTGATATTCGATAGTGATCCGCGCATTGATCCCATAGTCAATTTCAATCCTCGATTTAAACAATACACTCATGACGAGCAATGAGGGCGCAACTTGGGCAGCAATCGGAATAATCTGCGACGGGCGCCGCGCTCAGGGCCTGCCGGGCTTGCGTCACGGCGCGTTCCATCGTATAGCGCCGCTTCCTTCCGCAGGTAACAATGAACCGCGCAGTCTCTCGTGGATGGGTCGCGGAAGGCAATGACCCTCCTATGAAATGCGCCTGAAACAGAACAGGAGTGCACATGCCACTTTATGAGCATGTCTTCATCTCGCGCCAGGACTTGTCCAACACACAAGCCGAAGGCCTGATCGAACATTTCAGCACCGTGCTGGCGGACAACGGCGGCAAGATCGTCGATAGCGAGTACTGGGGCGTCAAGACGATGGCGTTCAAGATCAACAAGAACCGCAAGGGCCACTATGCCTTTCTGCGCTCCGATGCCCCCGCGGCCGCAGTGCACGAAATGGAGCGCCTGATGCGCCTGCATGACGACGTGATGCGCGTCCTTACCATCAAGGTGAACGAACATCAGGAAGGGCCCTCGGTCCAGATGCAAAAACGCGAAGAACGCGGTGAACGCCGCGAACGTCGCTGATCAATCGCTTCAGGAAAGGACGCCAAGTCATGGCCACCAAACCGTTTTTTCGCCGCCGCAAGGTTTGCCCCTTCTCGGGCGACAACGCACCCAAGATCGACTACAAGGACACGAAACTGCTGCAGCGCTACATCTCCGAGCGCGGCAAGATCGTGCCCTCCCGCATCACCGCCGTTTCGGCAAAGAAGCAGCGTGAACTGGCCCGCGCCATCAAGCGCGCCCGCTTCCTCGCCCTGCTGCCCTACGCCGTGAAGTAAGGAGTTCGCGACATGCAAGTTATCCTTCTGGAACGAGTGGCCAAGCTGGGCCAGATGGGCGACGTCGTCGACGTCAAGCCCGGCTACGCCCGCAATTACCTGTTGCGCCAGGGCAAGGCCCTGAGCGCCTCCGAGGCCAATATCGCCGACTTCCAAGAGCGCAAAGCGCAGCTTGAAGCGCAAAACCTCGAGACCCGCAAAGAGGCCGAGGCCCTTGGCGAGAAGCTGGGCGGCAAGCAGTTCATCGTGATTCGCCAAGCTTCCGATGGCGGCAACCTCTATGGCTCGGTCAGCACCCGCGACGCGGCCAACATCGCCACCGAAGAGGGCTTCTCGATTGATCGCAAACAGGTGATCATTCGCCAGCCGATCAAGGAGTTGGGCCTGCACGAGGTCGAGGTGCACCTGCACCCCGAAGTCATGGTGACGATCACGCTGAACGTCGCCCGCTCGCCCGAAGAGGCGGAGCTTCAGGCATCCGGCAAGACGATTCAGGAACAGGCAGCCGAAGACGAGGCCGCCGCCGATTTCGAAATCGCGGAGCTGTTCGAGGACATCGGCGCAGCAACCTCGGAAGACGAGGAACTGGCCGAGGTTGTCGAAGGCTCGAGCGACGAGGAAAGCGGCGAAGACACCGCATCCTGATCACGCTCCCGGCCTTGCCGTTACGGCAAGCCGGCACACACTGATCAAGCCGCGCGAGGGAACACCCCCTCGCGCGGTTTTTCAAATCTCAAGACAGCATACCCCGCGGATCAAGGGGCAAACCCCTGCCCCTCATCCTTGGGCGCCATCCTGATCAACCGCGAATCCGCTACCGCCGCCTGGCGATGCTCCATCGCCTCGCGGTACTGTGGGTCCTTAATCATTTGTGCAAAGGCGTCGGGGCTTGGATATTCAGCGATGAAACACAGGTCCCACGCCTCGTCTTCGGGACCGATCAGCATTTGTTCCATCTCACCGCGCCAAACGATGCGCCCGCCGACGCGCTCCAGCACCGGCGCGCTTTCGCGTCCATAGGCGGCATATGCCTCGGCCCCTGTCGCACGGCGCCCGTCAGGATACTCCGCCTGCGCGCGAAGACGGACGAGATTGAGCATGTGAATGGGCCCGGGGCGATCGTTCTCGCGAAAGGCGGCAAAGCCCTCCTTGGTGAATGACGTGTGGCTCATGGCTCTCCCCCAGTGTCTGCGTGGTTCATGAATAAATCATCAACGCCAGTCGGGACAATGAATGCAAGCCATTCGCGGCCACAGTCAATCGAACCCTCACGAAGGAATCTTCGGGAACAATGCATGCCGGATGTCAGGTCAGCGGACGAAGGAGGCTTTCGGGTCTGTTCGGGACGTGGGTAGGCTTGCCTGTTGCGGGCATTGAGCGCTCGGTTGAAAAGCCACGCATTGGTGCCATACCGCAACGGCAGCAACAGGCCATACGCCGCCAATATCGCGCCAACCTGATCCGGCGCAAAGGCCTCAAAGCGGTCATTGCGCCCCGCGCCCTGGGGCCGCTCAGTTGCACCGCGCAAAACGACAAAGGGCCACCCACCGGGCGGCCCTTTCGTTCTCATATGCCCGGCCCCTGCGGACCGGCGGCGGATCACTCGTCGTCGAGCGCCTCGACCGCCTTTTGCAAGTCGTCCTTGGACACTTTCTTTTCGGTCACCTCGGCCTGCTCGGCGATGTGATCGACAACCTTGTCCTCAAAGATCGGGGCGCGCAGCTGCTGCTGCATTTGCTGATTTTGCTGAACGAATTCAAAGAATTCGCGCTCCTGCCCCGGGTACTGACGCGCCTGGTTCATGATCGCCTGCGTCATCTCGGAATCGGACACCTCGATCTCGGCCTTGCGCCCAAGCTCTGCCAGCAGCAGACCCAGACGAACGCGGCGCTCGGCCAGCTTGGTGTGCTCCTCGGTGGGCTCGACCTCGGGGTGATCGTGACCTTCCACGTCGGGATTTTCCTCGTGCCACAGCTGATGCGCGATCTGCTTGGCCTCGGACTCCAGCAAGCTGGGCGGTAGATCGAATTTGACCATCTCGTCCAGCTTGTCCAACAGGTCGCGCTTCATCACGGCGCGCGCGGCACCCGCGTATTCCGCCTCGAGGCGTTCGCGGATCTGCGTCTTGAGCGCCTCCAGATCTTCCGCGCCGAACTTCTTGGCCAGTTCGTCATCGATCTCGGCCGCCTTGGGCGCCTTCACAGCCTTGATGGTGCAGTCGAACACGGCCTCTTTGCCGGCCAGATGCTCGGCGCCGTATTCCTCGGGGAACGTCACCGTGACGGCCTTTTCTTCACCGGCCTTGACGCCGACCAGCTGCTCTTCGAAGCCGGGGATGAAGCTGCCCGCGCCCAGTGTGAGCGGGTAATCCTCTGCCGAGCCGCCCTCGAACGCCTCGCCATCGACCTTGCCCACGAAATCGATCACGACCTGGTCGCCGTCCTTGGCTTTCGAGCCCTTCTTGCGGTCCTCGAAATCCTGGGCATTCTCGGCCAGGCTGGCCAACGCGTCGTCCACGGCGGCCTCGTCGGGCTCAACCACCATGCGCTCCAGCTTGATCGCGCTGAAATCGACCTCGGGGATATCCGGAAGCGCCTCGTAGGACATGGCAACCTTGACGTCGTCGCCCTCTTTCCAGTCTTCGCCCTCAACCATCGTGACCTGCGGCTGCATCGCCGGGCGATCGCCGCTGTCCTCGAAATGCTGGCTCATGGCGCCATCGACGGCTTCCTGCATGGCCTCGCCAAGCAAACGCTGGCCAAACTGCTTTTTCAGCAGGGCCATCGGCACCTTACCCTTGCGAAAGCCTTTCATTTCGACTTCGGGCTGCGCTTCGGCCAGTTTTTCGTTAACCTTGGCGTCCAGCTCGTCCGCGGTCACGGTGATCTCATACGCGCGCTTGAGGCCTTCGTTCTGGGTTTCGTTGACCTTCATTTTCCGTCGTCCTTTTGTCATGTATCTGGTGCGGGTGAAGGGACTTGAACCCCCACGCCTTGCGGCGCCAGAACCTAAATCTGGTGCGTCTACCAATTCCGCCACACCCGCAAAAAGCCAAGCAGGCGGCCTAAGACAATCGGGCCGCCCACAGTTGCTGGGCTATCTAGCAAACCAGCGCCCGGGATGCGAGAGGAAAATGACACCGTATATTTGACGATCACGCACGAAAAACAGCGACAATGCAGGCCGCCCGCGCTATGCTGCCCTCAATAACCGAGGCAGAAATCGAGCATACGCCCATGAAACCGAAAACGGTCGGGCGCCACGGCGGGCAAAACCCCGCAATACGTGCCCATGTGCAGAACATGGGCCTCGTGGCCGGCACATCAATCCTGACGCTCGACGGCGCCCTACCCGTCGAGTACCTGTACCCTGCGGATCGCATCATCACGCGCGATGCGGGCGCAGCCATTTTGCGCGATATCCAAGTGCACCGCGTCGCCGGCCCGGCTGTCCTGATTGCGGGGGGCACATTGGGCGATACCCGCCCTGAGCATGATCTGATCATTCCCGCAGCGCAGGCCGTTTTGGTCCGCGATTGGCGGGCAAAGGCGCTTGCAGGGCGTCAGCAGGCCCTGCTTCCGGCGCGGATGCTGGTGGATGGCGAATTCATCCGCCTGCTTCCCTGGACCCAGATAACGGTTTACCAACTTTTCATGGATGCGCCGCACATCATCTACGCAGGCGGTCTTGAGCTGGCCGCGCTGGCCTGTGCCCCCGCAACAGCCAACGCCGCGTGACGGGCTCAGGTCACGCCCAGCCCATGAAGCACCTTGGGAAGCGCTTCCGGTAAATCCTCGGCAATCAGGCCGGGGCCGAAGCCGCGTGCGCATTCCACGTGCAGCCACGCGGCCGTTTCCGCCGCCTGCATCGGCGCAAATCCCCGCGCCAATAGCCCGGTGATGAACCCCGCCAGCACATCGCCCGCCCCGGCCGTGGCCAGCCATGGCGCGGCGCGCTCGTAATGGGCGGAATTGACGCTGCACCGGCCATCGGGCGCGGCGATCACCGTATCCGGCCCCTTGAACAGCACCGCGCAGCCCGCCCGTTCGGCCGCTGCCCGCGTGGCATCCACCTTGGAGTAGGCCGGGCCCTTGGTGGCCGGCGCGTTCAGCTTGGCGGCAATGTCCGGAAACAGCCGCGCGAATTCGCCCGCGTGCGGGGTCAGCACGCATTTGTCGTGCAAGAGGGCAAACAGCGCTGCCGGCTCATCCTCGAACGCGCTCAGCGCGTCGGCGTCAAGCACCACCGCCCTGCCTGCGCTCAAAGCCATGGCAGCCAGATCTTGCGCCCGCGTAAGGCCCATCCCCGGGCCAAGGCACAGCGCGTTGATACGCGCATCCTCCAGCACCTGCGCCAGGCCCGCCGCATCCTCGACCCGCCGCAGCATCAGCGCGGTGATCTGGCTGGCCACCTCCATCTGCGCCGATCCCGGCACACCCAGCGTCACCAACCCCGCGCCGATGCGCAGCGCCCCCCGTGCGGCCAGCCGCGCCGCGCCCGTGCGCCCGGCCCCGCCCGACAGGATCAGCGCATGACCGTGGCTGTATTTGTGGGTCTGCGCGGGTTTTCCCAAGTCTTGGAACGACGCTCGCTCAACCAATCCAACCACGTCACCCGGCACCGCCGGACACCCCCCACCCTCAAGGCCAATGCTTTTCACAACGAGTTTGCCGCAACCGACCGGGCAATCCGCGAGACGATGCGCAAGCTTATCCGAATGAAATGAAACCGTGAGATTGGCCATGACCGACGTGTCAAACGGGGTCTCACCGTCCAACCCCAAGTAGCGCCCGCTGTCCGAGCAAATGCCGCTGGGAAGATCAATCGCAACAACGCGCGGCATGCCCCCCATCTTCGAAGCTGCCTGCCAACGATTCATTTCCATCTGCACTCGGCCGAGATCGAGAAACGGCCGACTCAACCCCGTGCCGAAGATGGCGTCAATTGCCAGCATGCAATCGGGGTTATCCTCTCCATACCCATCCATCGCAGAATCGGTGAGCTGCTTGACCGCCCCCAACGCCCGCCACCGTTCATAATTCACCTTCGCATCAGGCGGCAGCTTGGCAGGGTCGCCGTAGAGGAACACCTCCACCTCCCAGCCCCATTCCTTCAGCAACCGCGCCACCACGAACCCATCGCCGCCGTTGTTGCCCGGTCCGCACAGCACTACCGCCTTGTGCGGCGCCTTCGCAAGATCCGGCCATTCCTCGAACACCGCTTCGACCACGCCGCGCCCTGCCCGCTCCATCAGCTCGAGGCCCGTCACCTCGCCCGACTCGATTGCGGCCTGCTCGATGGCCCGCATCTGCGCCGCGGTTAGCAATTCGTTCATTCCCCAGTTCCTTGATTCATTTCCGCCCCAATATTCATCGCTTTGCCCAAAAATTAGGCAACTGCACAAAATCCTGCCCGTTGAGTAGCGCCATGAAACCCTAGCGAATTGTGACCCGGTTTTGAAAGTGATCTGTGAGGGGCAGCAATCCGGCGAGGAGGCCCACGACCATGAAAAAGATCGAAGCGATCATCAAACCCTTCAAGCTCGACGAGGTGAAAGAGGCCCTTCAGGACGCCGGCGTTCAGGGCCTGAGCGTGATCGAAGTCAAAGGCTTCGGCCGCCAGAAAGGCCATACCGAGCTTTATCGGGGCGCCGAGTACGTCGTCGATTTCCTGCCCAAGGTGAAGATCGAGGTGGTGATGGACGACGATCAGGTCGATGCCGCCATCGAAGCCATCGTGGACGCCGCGAAAACCGACAAGATCGGCGACGGCAAGATCTTCGTCAGCCCGGTCGAGCAAGCCATCCGCATCCGCACCGGCGAGTCCGGCTCGGACGCGCTGTGATCAAGCAAACAAGATTGACCCCCACAATAGCAAGGGACCTTACCACATGAGCACCGAAACGTTTCTGGCCACGATCCGTGACGAGGATGTCGAATACGTCGATGTCCGCTTCACCGACCCGCGCGGCAAGCTGCAGCACGTCACCATTATCGCCGACGAGGTCGACGAGGACTTCCTCGAAGAGGGCTTCATGTTTGACGGCTCCTCGATTCAAGGGTGGAAGTCGATCGAGGCCAGCGACATGAAGTTGCTGCCCGACACCAACAGCGCCTACATCGATCCGTTCTACGCGGAAAAAACGATCTGCGTGCACTGCACCGTGGTCGAGCCCGACACCGGCGAACCCTACGAGCGCGACCCCCGCGGCACGGCCGAAAAGGCCGAAGCGTACCTGAAGTCCACCGGCATCGGCGACACTGCCTTCATGGGCCCCGAGGCCGAGTTCTTCCTGTTCGACGACGTGCGTTTTTCCAACTCGATCAACAAGGTCTCGTACGAGGTGGACGCGCTTGACGGGTCGTGGAACACCGACACCGAGTACGAAATGGGCAACACCGGCCACCGCCCCGGCGTAAAGGGCGGCTATTTCCCCGTGAACCCGATCGACGACGGTCAGGATATCCGTTCGGAAATGCTCTCGACGATGAAACGCCTCGGGATGAAAGTGGACAAGCACCACCACGAAGTGGCGTCCTGCCAGCACGAGCTTGGCCTCATCTTCGGCACCGTCACCAAGCAGGCCGACGAGTTGCAGAAATACAAGTACGTCATCCACAATGTCGCGCAGGCCTACGGCAAGACGGCAACCTTCATGCCCAAGCCGATCGCGGGCGACAACGGCACCGGCATGCACGTCAACATGTCGGTCTGGAAGGATGGCAAACCGCTGTTCGCCGGCGACAAGTATGCCGACCTGAGCCAGGAAGCGCTGTATTTCATCGGCGGCATCCTGCAGCACGCCAAGGCGCTCAACGCCTTCACCAACCCATCGACCAACAGCTACAAGCGCCTGATCCCAGGGTTCGAAGCCCCCGTTTTGCGCGCATACTCGGCGCGCAACCGCTCGGGCTGCGTCCGCATCCCGTGGGCCGAAAGCCCGAAAGCCAAGCGCGTCGAGGCCCGTTTCCCCGACCCATCGGCAAACCCCTACCTATGCTTTGCGGCCCTGTTGATGGCAGGCATCGACGGCATCAAGAACAAGATCGACCCCGGCGAGGCGATGGACAAGAACCTGTACGATCTGCCCGCCGAGGAACTGGCCGACATCCCCACGGTTTGCGGCTCGCTGCGCGAAGCGGTCGACGAGCTGAACAAGGACATGGATTTCCTTCTTGCCGGCGACGTGTTCACCCGCGATCAGATCGAAGGCTATATCGGCCTGAAGATGGAAGAAATCGAAACCTACGAGCACACGCCGCACCCCGTCGAGTTCCAGATGTATTACAGCTGCTGAGACTTGCCGGCGGCGTGTAACGCGCCACATGAGCAATCGTTGAACGAAGGGCGCCCCATCGATGGGCCAGCCCCTCGTAGTAAATGTTGAAATAATCACTTCTGTTGGCCGCATTGCGGCCAACATTCCCTTCGAAACAAGACGCCTGACGCTTTCTCAGAAGGAGATGTCGGGTGACGTGTGCCTCGAAAATATCTGCGACAGAAGAATACGACCTGGAACTCAGGATACCCGAGCCATGTGAAGGCTTGGATCTAAACTTCTGTCGAAATCCTACATGCGCATCATACGGGATAAAGCCCGACCCTTTCAAGCGGCCCAACAACGCGCCGCCCGCTCCTCCTGGGGTTTTGCGGGGCGTGGTCTCGGGAAAAAGGCATGAAGAGTATTTCCAGTGCCCGACATGCAACAAGACATCCCGTCTCAAGAACAACCGAGCAGTCATGGAGGAGTTCAGGCGGCTTCAGCACTCCCGTTCCCATGATCCCACGGCTCCGGCCTGTGGAACCTCCGAGTGCTTCGCACAAGGGATGCCGACGCATGACCACCCGGAGTTCTACCGGCGCTTCGGAAAGACGGCCAAGGGAGATCCACGGTGGCAATGCAGATTGTGCCAGAAGACCTTTTCCGCAGGCAGACCGGCCCGCCGGCAGAAGCGCAGCGACAAGAACCGGATGCTCTTCCAGATGCTGTGCAACGACATGTCGTTTGCCAAGATCTGCAAAATCACCGGCATGACATACCAGGATCTCTACAAAAGGATCGACTTCTTCCATGATCAAGTTCGAGGTTTCCTCGTTGAGCGCGAGGACTTCTCGGAAGTCGATTTCCACCGGTCGGGGTCCCGGTTCGCGACCGACAGCCAAACCCTCATGATCAACTGGCCAACACGGCGACAGCGCACATCCGTCGCGATCCAGCACCTTTGCACCGCGCATGCGCGGTCCGGCTACATCATGGAAGCAAGTCTCCAATTCGATCCCTCGATGTCCATGCTGGAAGCCGAAGCGATCGCCGGAAACGCGAATGAAGATCATGTCTCAATTGCGTTCCGCAAGCATGCGCGGGTCTGGACCCGAACCGAGTTCGATGCCTATTTGGCGAAGCTCCAGAAGCAAAAAAGCGTGAAGCTGACAAACCTTTATCAGTTGCCGCATCGTGGTGTTTTGGTGCGTTACGACATCCTGCAACACGCCCATGCTCTTCGGCTAAGGGATATACTGTCCTCGACGGATGCGCCTCTCTACTTCGTCATGGACGATGATCGTGGCCTTCAACAGGCATTCTCATCGGCTTTCATGAACGAGATCCGAGCCCAGCGCGCCGACCTCGCGGTTGTCAGCTTTGACAAGGGCATGACAAATGACAGACGCAACCAGGTTGTCGCTGCCGGCCAGGCTTTCCTGTCTGGCCTGACAGGGGTCAGCCATGCGTAACTCCGCAACCTTTCAAATCAGGATTATGCCGATCTCGTTGATAAAGAGGTCGCCATTATGACGGTCCTCAGTCAGCGGCCACTCGAAATGGGCTTCCACTATCCGTTCCCCCGGAAGTCCGAACCCAACAAGCAGGTCAAGATCCTCACGGATCGCCCGAGTCGCTCACCCAGGTCATCGGCCCGCATGTTGCGACTGGCGACACTTCGTAGCGTCGATTCTTACTTCCACAAGTTCCGGAGCAATGTGCGTTTCGCATCCCGGCCTGCAATATCTTCAGGAAGCGTGGGCCAGACATGGAAGCGCCAGTATCTCTACAAGCCCGACACCATGGTGAAGCTCGCTGAAATCTACCGTTTCTACCACAACTGGTGCGACCCTGGGGAGGACAAGAAGACGCCGGCCATGCGGCTCGGGTTGGCTCGGGGAAAAATCTATGAAAGGGATTTTCTCTAATCTTCGCGGTCAGCAGCTCGTCGAATTAGTCCCGCATAACAGAATCGTTAAAAGGCCGGCGGAAAACGTGTCCCGCCAGCCATCAACATTTACTGCGAGGGGCTGGCATCGATGGGGCGCCCTTTGCATTTCGCGGCGCAGGTCGGGAGGTGGTTACGCTGGCCTGCTGCTGCCGTTGAGGCATGTCACCAATGCGCGGCATCAAGGACGAAGCCCGCAGCGCCTGACCGCCCTGTCTGTTCGCATCGTGGCATGATGGGACCGGCGGCGATCCCGTTGGCCGCCCTGGGCCGCTGGACCCCGTCCGAGGGATCGGGACGCCGCCTCAGCGGACCCCGTGCCTCAATGTTTGCGAAATTGCGACAAATTAACCGCGTTTTTGGGGTCTACACCAAGAATTGTTGGAAACCGCACAGACCGGGGAGAACTGTCATGAGCACAGGTACACACCGCTACAAAACTGGCCTAGTTTTCGCCGCGTCGCATGACATCGACAGCGTCGCCGTGATCAACCGCATCGGTATGATTCTCGAAGCGCGCCAAACCCGCGTGACCGGCAAGCGCATCCTGTCCGATGAACAGGCGCAGATCGACGCCAAGAACATCGAGGTAACGATCAACACCGAAGACGGCGATGCTGACCATGACGATTCTCTCCGCCTGATCATCAGCGTAACCGCGCATGACTGCAGCTCGTCCAGTGACGACGATCAGGCATTGAGATTGCTGGCGGCGGTGACACTGGATCTGGTCCAACACATGATGCCCGAATCCCTTTGGTGGCTCACCCCGACCGCCGAACTGAGCCGCGAGCAGTTCCTTAGCGCAGCAGGCCCGCGCCGCCCGCGTCGCGTGCGTCATAGCCGCACCCGCAAAGCGGCCCTGCGCCCAACACATGCTGGCGCAACGGCCCATGTCAGCCAAAGCAGCGAACGGGCGGGGGTTGTCCGCTTCCCAAGCGTTGAGGAAAGCCTTGAACAGCTTGATGCACGCATGTCCGAGCAACTCTCGCCACAGGAGCAAGATCACGTCTCCACACGCGAGAGCACATCGCAGGAAAACACCCTGCGCGAGGTGTTCCTGACCGATTCGGAGAACCCGGACGCAGCGGGCGCGGACCTTTTCGAGCAACCCAACCAGGTGCAGCGCCTGACCACGTGGATGCTTACGATCACCGTCGGGGTGTTCTCGCTCCCGGTCGCGGCGGCGCTCGTGGTGATCAACCTGCTGCGCGGCGAAGATATGCGATTGTCTGCACAGGCGCTTTCGCTGACCGGGTTTTTCATCGTGCTGAACAGCAGTGGATTGCTCCAGCAAGCCACGACTCTTCTCACCCTCTGAGCTGCATCGAATCATGGGGGCACCCGGGACGGGTGCCCGATTTTCGACACAATTTGTCCTAATCCGGACCAGAATTCGCAGCCACGTTAACCATATCGATCCGACCCGATGAGGCCCGCCATGTCACAAGCCACCACATGCATCGTCGCTTGCCTCGCATACGGGGCAGAGCCCGAATTGTCATTTCCCGAGATCGTAAGCGCTTTCGGCGATGTTCTCGACGCACACAGCATGCAGCAGCGCTCGATCAGCTTCGATGCGGACGATATCGCGCTCATCGACCTGGACATGATGCGCATCGCGCTTGGCTGGTACCGGCCCGAGACAGCCGACCAATCCTGGTATCTCGCGATCGCGGTCGGCCCCTCGCCCCACTCACACCGCCCCACCATACCGCGCCGCTTTAGCGAACGGCTGGCCCAAAGCGTCATCGACCGGATCAACACCGATTTGCCATTCGACGCGGTATTGTGGAGCGATACCACACCGCCGCTGGACGTCGACAAGATGGACCAGATCCTTGATGCGCTTGGCGGCGTGGCCTCGATGCCGAGTGACCCGCACAGCTCGGGCGCACAGGAAATCAGATCGGTCATGGCGGGTGCCAAAGAAAGCGCTCGAATGGCTGGCGGATCTCCCGAAGATTATATCCACGTCGGCGAAGTGCAGGACACCACGCCGTACCACGACGCCGAAGAGCCGGGCGAAGACAAGAAGACCGCCCGCCGCCTCTTTGCCGAAGTTTATGTAGAAGAGCCCGAGGGATGCTCTTTGCAAATGTATCTGACGGTGTACACGCTTGGCACAACGCTGTTGCTGATGACACCGCCGGTTGGCGCGGCCATGTTGGCCTACACGGTGCTGCGCGACCTTCAGAGCGAAGCCCCCAAGCCCCTGCGTTTTTGGAAAAAGGCGGCGTAACCCTCCGCCGCCATTCCAGATGTGGGCGCTCAGATGCGTTGACGTGGCACCCCCCTCGCCCGTCAACGCATCAGGGCCTTTAGGTCGGGTTTCCAAGCTCAAAACGGCTGTGCAAACGTGGGCCACGACCGGGTCAGAGACCTGCCTACCCCCGCCGCATTCCCCGCCTGTCCAGGACATAGGTATGGATCGAGAACACCACGGCGTTGCTCCGGGGTAGCCGCACAAGGCACTGACGCTCAGAGCGCAAGTATCGCGCCTCGGCGCGCGCGCGCCCGGACGGCTCGGACGGCTCGGAATGCCCCTCGGATCGCGGTTGGTGCAGTGACGGATCGTCATACCCCAAGACATTGAACCGCCACAGCGGCCGGCCCGGGCGCACCCCGTCCAGCAGCCGCTGCACCCGGCGGGCAAGGCTTGCATCATATACGTCCACCGGCTTGTGGATCGCCAGCATCGGCCGCATGAATTTCTCGGACAAGCGCCAGCTTGCCGGAAAACACAGAACGGCGCCGGTCAACAGGTGCTCTTCATAACCCGAACGGCGCTCCATCAGGCAAAGATCTTCCTGTACCAAATGGCCAACGCTGCGCATGGGATCGCCATAGTCGATATCGACAGACGCACCATCCGGCCGGCGCACGGCATTTTCCGACACCTCGAAATCATCGCGCGCGCGCAAATGCTCAAGAACCGTTTCCAGCAGTTCATCCGCCGCAGGGCGCGCCAAGGCGTCCAGCGCCAGCACCTCGCCGGGCTTCTCGCCCAAGATACGCGTCCGCTCGGCCATCTGCGGGCCATAGGCATCGTCGACCAGTAACCACTCCTTTTGGTCAAGCGGCGCAATCCCGGGCAATCGGGGCGCCGCAGCGGGGTCATAGGGGATGTCTTGCTGTAATATGATGGGCATCGCACGGACATCGCCCAAATCGATGAAACAGGCAAGTGCCCGCTGTAGCCGCCCCGCACGCACAATCCCTCACTGTGGCGTGATGCGGCGCACATGGCGCTTGCAGCCTACCCCACCTGCCACCATCCTTGGATACGTACCGCAGCAGCAGCACATGTCAAAGGACACCCCATGACCACCGAACGCGTCACATTCCCCGGGCATGACGGACAGGACCTTGCCGCGCGCCTCGACTGCCCCGATGGCCCCTTGTTGGGGACGGTGCTGTTTGCGCATTGCTTCACCTGCTCCAAGGACATCCCCGCCGCCCGCCGAATCGCGGGGCGCCTCGCGGCTATGGGCTTGGCGGTGCTGCGGTTCGATTTCACGGGATTGGGCCACTCGGACGGCGAGTTCGCCAATACCACCTTTACCTCCAACGTCGACGACCTGGTTTGCGCCGCCCGCTACCTGGCGAATCGCGACATGGCGCCCGGGATGCTCATAGGCCACAGCCTTGGCGGCGCGGCGGTCTTGCGCGCGGCAAAACACATCGACAGCGTCCGCGCCGTCACCACCATCGGCGCGCCGTTCGATCCGGCCCATGTCACGCACAACTTCAAGGGTGCACTCGACACGATCGCGCGCGAGGGCTCTGCCGAAGTGGACCTGGGCGGCCGCCCCTTCCGCATCACGCGCGGGTTTGTCGAAGATGTCTCCGCCGCGAACCTGGCCCCCGCCATTCGCGACCTGAACGCGGCCCTTCTCGTGATGCACGCCCCGCGCGATACCCAAGTGGGCATCGACAACGCGAGCGAGATTTTCAAGGCCGCGCGTCACCCCAAAAGCTTTGTCACGCTGGACGACGCCGACCACCTGATCACCAAGCCGCGCGATGCCGAATATGCCGCCGAAGTGATCGCCGCATGGTCGGGCCGTTACCTTGACCTGCGGCCGCCCGCGCCGCCCCCCGGCGCCCCGGAAGGGATCGTTCGCGTCTCCGAGGCGGACGCCGACGGCTTCTTGCAAGACGTCAACGCCGGACCCGAACACCACGTTCTGGCGGACGAGCCCGAGGCCTATGGCGGCACCAACCGGGGCATGTCGCCCTATGGCTTCCTGTCGGCCGGATTGGGCGCCTGCACCTCGATGACCATCCGCATGTACGCCCGGCGAAAGGGCTGGCCGCTTAGCCACGTGCACGTGGATGTGTGCCACGACAAGATGCACGCGCAGGACGCGTCGGGCGGCGAAAAGATCGACGGCTTCATACGCGAGATATACCTTGAGGGCGACCTGACCGACGATCAACGCCAGAAGCTGCGCGAGATCGCCAACAAGTGCCCGGTTCACCGCACGCTTGAGCGCGCCTCAAAGATAACCACGCGGCTGGCAGATCAGGGGTGACGCACGCCGGCACCTTGATTTCGCCGTCGGGCCATGCGTCACTGCCACCATGCGTGAAAGGCACGGTTGACGATGACGGACTTACCGATCGGGGAATATTTGCAGGGGTGGAATCCCGCCGCGCCGCCCACAGGCGCGCGCCTTACCGGGCGCACCGCATCGCTGCGCCGCCTCACAAGCGATGACGCGCGCCCCCTCTTTGCCCGGCTCCACTCCGCGAAGGCCCCGCAAGATTGGCTCTACATGCCCGTCGGCCCGTTCACGAGCGAGGCGGTGTTCACCGATTGGTGCGCCTCCGTCGCGGCAGCGGATGATCCGCTTTTCTACGCGATGGTTGCGGGCGAAAACGACACGCCGTTCGGCTTTTGCAGCCTTATGAACATCAAGCCCGAGGGCGGCTCGATCGAGATCGGCTTTGTCATGGTTGCCCCGCAGTACCAGAAATCCACCGCATTCACCGAAGCGATGTACCTGATGGCCAGGCATGCCTTTGATCTTGGCTATCGACGGTATGAATGGAAATGCGATGCGCTGAACCACAGATCCCGCCGCGCGGCGCATCGCCTCGGCTTTAGCTACGAGGGGCTGTTCCGGCAGGCCGTGGTCATAAAAGGGCGCAACCGAGATACCAAGTGGTTCTCGATCATCGATTCCGAGTGGCCTGAACTGGACAAGCTCTATGCCCGGTGGCTCGATCCTTTGAATTTCGATGAGCACGGGCAGCAAAAGCTATCCCTGTCACGCCTGACAGCCCCCCATATCGTCCAACGCGACCCGGATTTACCCCCCGAATGAGGAAAATGCCGCGTAATGGCGGGCCACGATGCGTCTGAGGCATGTCACCAATGCGCGGAATCAAGGCCGCAGGCCGCCGCGCAGCGCCCACCCGGCGGTCGCGCACCGCACGGCTCCTCACCCGGTTGCCCAAGGGCCTCAAATGCAAAGGGCCGCCCACTCGGGGCGACCCTCCTTCAATTCATCGACGCTCTCGGCGTTCAGCTACGTGCGCGCGCAACCAGCTTCCACACCATCGGCAGCAGCGCGGCAGCCAGCGCCAGCTTCAGCGCATCACCGATCAGGAACGGCGTCAGGCCCCACTGCAGAATCGGCTTGTCCCAGCCGTACAGCATCCCGAGCCAGATCAGCCCCGGCACATAGATCAACACGTTGCCCGCCAGCATCGCCAGCGCCATGCGCCCGGTCGTGCGATCCCAGCCGGCCTTGGCGAACCAACCAAGCGCCAGCGTCGCCAGCACATAGCCCACCAAGTAACCCCCGGTGCCGCCCATCATGTAGGTCAGCCCCGATGCCTCGGCGCCCGAGCCGGCAAACACGTCGAACCCAAGCGCGCCGATGATCATGTAGCCCATGATCGTCACAAGGCCCAAACGCGGGCCATAGGCCGCCCCAAGCGTCAAAACGGCAAAGGTCCCCATGGTGATCGGGACGGGCCACATCGGCACCTTGATCTTGGCCGCGATCGCCAGGGCCGCAATCCCGAGACAGACCAACGCCGCCTGCTTGAGCCATTGCTGCGCCCCCTCGCGCGGCGCGATGGCATCGGCCAGAACCGTGTTTGTCACTGCTGTTGTCATATCGTTATCTCCCGGTTGACGCGCCTTGGCGCTATAGCTCAGTTCCGGGGTTTCTGCCCCATTACCCCCTTTTTTGCAAGCATCAGGCGTCCGCGCAGCGGAATTAAACATATCTTGAATACATGATATATGCCTTGTGCGGACCCTCCACGCGCCACCGCGCCGACCATTCGGGCCAGTGGGAAAAATCATAGCGCACGGCATAGCTATCAGGGTCGCACCAGTGCCTGTCACCGCTGTCGCCGGCATTGGGATCAAAGCGATGAAACGGGCGCCCGTCGTCGAACTGCACATCTATCGTACCTGCGTTTCCAGGCCTCCACAGGTAGCGCCGCGTCGCGGCAAACTCCCCCTGCCCCGGAACATGAAGCGTCCCTACTTCGCACAATAGAAGCGCGCCATCGGCTTGCGCCTTGAATCGGGCCTGCCCACAAAACCGGGCCTCCTGACCGCTGTCGTGAACGATGCGGCGCGTCAGGCGCCACTCTCCTATGAAATCGCTCAAGGCAATCATGTAGTCCTCCGCTCCCCGCGGTCAGCCTAGCCGCCCCGCGCCCTTGCCGCCACCTCGCACGAGCGATAAGAGGGCGCAACTCCTCTTGAACAAGGTCCTACTGCCCATGATCCCCCGTTATTCCCGCCCCGAGATGGTTGCCATCTGGTCGCCAGAAACCAAGTTCCGCATCTGGTACGAAATCGAGGCGCACGCCTGCGACGCGCAGGCCGATCTGGGCGTGATCCCGCGCGAAAACGCCGACGCGGTGTGGAAGGCCAAGGATGTGGATTTCGACGTTGCCCGCATCGACGAGATCGAGGCCGTCACCAAGCACGACGTCATTGCCTTCCTCACGCACCTTGCCGAACACGTGGGCAGCGACCAGGCGCGCTTTGTCCACCAGGGCATGACCAGCTCGGACGTGCTGGACACCTGCCTGAACGTGCAACTGGTCCGCGCCGCGGACATCCTTCTGGCCGACATGGATGCGCTGCTCGACGCCCTCAAGCGCCGCGCGTTCGAGCACAAGGACACCGTCCGCATCGGCCGCAGCCACGGCATTCATGCCGAACCGACAACCATGGGCCTGACCTTCGCGCGCTTCTACGCCGAAATGGCGCGCGGGCGCGAGCGGCTGGTCAATGCGCGCGCGGAAATCGCCACCGGCGCGATCTCGGGCGCAGTGGGGACATTCGCAAATATCGACCCGGCCGTCGAGGAACACGTTTGCAAGCAGATGGGCCTGACGCCCGAACCGATCAGTACGCAAGTCATTCCGCGCGACCGCCATGCCATGTTCTTTGCGACACTGGGCGTCATTGCCTCCTCGATAGAGAACATCGCGATCGAAGTGCGCCACATGCAGCGCACCGAGGTCCTGGAGGGCGAGGAGTTCTTTTCCAAAGGCCAAAAGGGCTCGTCCGCGATGCCGCACAAGCGCAACCCGGTGCTGAGCGAGAACCTGACCGGCCTTGCACGGCTTGTCCGCATGTCCGTCACTCCCGCGCTTGAAAACGTGGCGCTCTGGCACGAGCGCGACATCTCGCACTCCTCGGTCGAGCGGATGATCGGCCCCGACACCACCGTGACATTGGATTTCGCACTGGCGCGGCTCACCGGGTTGGTCGACAAACTGGTCATCTACCCCGATCACATGCTCGACAATCTCCACAAGTTCCGCGGGCTGGTGATGAGCCAACGCGTCCTGCTGGCCCTGACACAGGTCGGCGTCAGCCGCGAAGACGCATACCGCCTGGTACAGCGCAACGCGATGAAGGTCTGGGAACAGGGGCGCGACTTCAAGACCGAGCTGCTCGCCGACCCCGAAGTCACCGCCGCACTCACCCCCGCGCAGATCGAGGAAAAATTCGACCTCGGTTACCACACCAAGCACGTGGACACGATTTTCCAAAGAGTGTTCGGCGAAAGCTGATCGCCCCTTGAGGCGCCGAATATCACCCTCCCGCCACCTTGGGGGGGGCGATAGCACACCGGCCGCCAAATCGACGGTCCGGCACGCGACGAAATCGGAAATGTCCCATTGAGACGCTCCCTCACTGGGCTGCCGAAAGAAAATATTCATTCCTTTGACGCTACCTTGGGCCATCGAGCTTAGAGAGCAGCATGAATGAATTGACCCGTTTCACTCCTCCCATGAACGGCAACAGCCCCGCCCGGCAATCGCTCTCTCTTCGGCAGAAGGCCGCAATCATCGTGCGCTACCTTCTGAACGAGGGGGCAGATGTCGAGCTTGCCGCCTTGTCCGATGAATTACAGGCCGAATTGACGCGGCAGATGGGCCATATGTGCCATGTTGATCGTGAGACACTCGCGCAAGTCGTCGGCGAGTTCGCGCAAGAGCTTGAGGGGATCGGCCTGTCATTTCCGCGCGGCATCGCCGCCGCGCTCAGTGACCTGGACGGCCGAATCAGCGCCCAGGCCGCCGCGCATCTGCGGCGCTCTGCGGGTATTCACCAAGATGATCCATGGTCCCGCATAAAGGGCATCGACAACGACACGCTGCTGCCCCTGATCAACGCCGAGTCCACCGAAGTGGGCGCTGTCATCCTGTCCAAGCTGGACGTTGCGCGTGCCGCAAACCTGCTTGCCATGATGCCCGGCGCGCAAGCACGGCGCATAACCTGCGCAATGTCGCGGACCAGCGCCGTCACGCCGGATGCCGTGCTCAGGATCGGACAATCCATTGTCGCGCAGATCGACGATGTCCCGCCCCGGGCGTTTTCGTCCCCGCCCGCCGATCGCCTCGGCGCGATCCTGAACCTGTCGCCCTCGGCCACACGCGATGAACTGCTGTCGGGGCTCGATGATGACGATGCCGAATTCGCCAAGAACGTACGCGCGGCGATCTTCACATTCGCAAGCATACCGGCCCGGCTGGGCGCACGCGACGTTCCAATCCTTGCGCGCGAACTGGACCAGGGGCGCCTTGTCACCGCCCTCAGCTTCGCCAGCGCCGCCGACGCGAACGCCGCCGAAGCCGCCGAGTTCATCCTGAACGCCTTGCCGGGACGAATGGCAAATACCCTGCGCGAGGAAATGGATGAGACCGGCACGATCCGCCCCGACGTTGGCGAGGAAGCCATGAACACCGTTGCGGCCACGATCAGGGATCTTGCCACCCAGGGCCAGATCGAATTGCTCGACGTGGATGACACCCCGACCTAACGCTTTGTAATAAAAGACACATCATTGAAAAAGGGCACACCGAGAGGTCCGCGCCCGCCCTGGGGGCGGGGTCGGGCGCGAACCGGATCGCAAGGGATCCGGGGGGAAAATGTGAATGATGTGCATTTTGGTTTCGGGGCTTATCGCAGGCGCCGTGCCGCCAGAATTTCGCCCGGGCCCTTCCGCTGAACGATGATCGCGGCCGGGCGCGCGCCTTTTAGCTCTGCCGTGGCGTTGAAAGGCTGCTTCATGTCCCACTCGCCCAGCAGGGACCAGTTGGTCACGATATTGGTATATGTCATCGTGCGGCCGGCATTCTCGCCCTTGGTAATCTTCACCGTCTCACTGGGCTCATAGCGTATCACCTGCACCAGCGCCGCGCCGTTCAACGACGGGTCGCTCACCCGCGCACTGATCCGCAGCTTACCAACCCCCGTGCGCTCCACGCGTAGCGCGATCAAGGCCGGGTCGCTTGCGTGGCTGGTAATCAGGTCGCGCACGTTCTGCGGCTGTGTGCCAACGACATGCTGCGCCCCCTGAACAATCATCTGGGGCGTATAGATCGACCTCCGTCCACCCGCGCTCGCATAAGCCTTTTGCCGCCTTGTGTGCGCCGGGTCGCCGAAACTGTCTTTCCAGCCGATGTAATCCCAATAATCGACATGCAGCGCCAGCGCCAAAACACCCTCACGCTTGGCCAACTCGGCCAGAAGTGCATCCGCGGGCGGACAAGACGAGCAACCTTGCGATGTAAACAGCTCCACCACGACCGGGCCGCGATCCGCATCGCCCTGCGCCGCGGCCGCACCGGCCCCAAGCCCCAAGATCAATGCACCCGCAGTTGCCCACGCTTTCAGGCCTCGCATTCTCGCATCACTCCATTACAGTCTATGCCTCGCACACTAGGCGCAACATGCCCGGAAGGCCAATCAACGTTTTGCGATCCGGCTGTCGCACTCGCTGATCTGGACTTTTAGTGTGCAATGGTATACATTCTGGGCGCATCCCCCTTGATCGCAGCCTGCGCATCGGGCAGAAGCACGTCAGCGAACCCCTTTCATACCTGCCAGAGGGAGGCCACGAGATGCCTATCACAGTCGGAACAGATACCACCGGAACGCGCAAGACGCTGACGGTCGGAGACCAATCGGTCGCCTACTACTCGATCCCTGCCGCACAAGCGGCCGGTCTGGGCGATTTCACCCGCCTCCCCGCTGCGCTCAAGGTTGTGCTGGAAAACATGCTTCGGTTTGAGGATGGCGGCCGCACCGTGTCGGTGGACGACATCAAGGCCTTCGGGGAATGGGCCACCAATGACGGCCGCAACCCGCGCGAGATCGCCTATCGCCCCGCCCGCGTTCTCATGCAGGACTTCACCGGGGTTCCGGCGGTGGTTGACCTTGCCGCGATGCGTGACGGCATCAAGGCCCTTGGCGGCAACGCGCAAAAGATCAACCCGCTCAACCCCGTGGACCTGGTCATTGACCACAGCGTGATGATCGACGAGTTCGGCAATCCCCGCGCGTTCCAAATGAACGTCGACCGCGAATACGAGCGGAACATGGAACGCTACCAGTTCCTGAAATGGGGTCAGGGCGCATTCAACAACTTCCGCGTCGTGCCGCCGGGCACCGGCATTTGCCACCAGGTCAACCTCGAATACCTGGCGAAAACCGTGTGGTCGGACGAGGATCAGCACGGCGAAACAGTCGCCTACCCCGACACGCTGGTGGGCACGGACAGCCACACCACCATGATCAACGGTCTTGCCGTTCTGGGCTGGGGTGTCGGCGGCATCGAAGCCGAGGCCGCGATGCTGGGACAGCCGATCTCGATGCTCATCCCCGAGGTTGTCGGGTTCGAGCTGACCGGCGCCATGGTCGAAGGCACCACCGGCACGGACCTGGTGCTCAAGGTCGTGGAACTGCTGCGCAAAAAGGGCGTAGTCGGCAAGTTCGTCGAATTCTACGGCGACGGCCTCGATCACTTGCCGCTGGCGGATCGCGCCACCATCGCCAACATGGCCCCCGAATATGGCGCGACATGTGGCTTCTTCCCGGTGGACGACGAAACGCTGAGGTATCTTGAGCAAACCGGCCGCGACAAGGATGGCATTGCCCTTGTCGAAGCTTATGCCAAGGAAAACGGCCTCTGGCGCGACAGCGCGTACAACCCCGTTTATACCGACACGCTGAGCCTGGATATGGGCGATGTCGTGCCCGCGATCTCGGGGCCGAAACGTCCGCAGGACCATACCCCGCTCACCGATGCCTCCAACAGCTTTTTCAACGTCGTGGCCGAGTACCGCGGCGAAGACGAAGGCACCGCCGCATGCGACATGGCCTCCGAGGGGCCGGCCCCCGACGCGATGATCGACCCGCGCAAATCGGCCAAGGTTGAGGGCGAAGATTATGAGCTGCGCGACGGCTCGGTCGTGATCGCCTCGATCACCTCCTGCACCAACACGTCAAACCCCTACGTGATGATCGGCGCGGGCCTTGTCGCCCGCAAAGCGCGCGAATTGGGCCTGACCCGCAAGCCCTGGGTCAAGACCTCGCTCGCGCCCGGCTCGCAAGTGGTGTCCGACTACCTCGAGGCGGCAAACTTGCAGGAAGACCTGGATGCCATCGGCTTCAACCTCGTGGGCTATGGCTGCACTACGTGCATCGGTAACTCCGGCCCGCTTCAGCCCGAGATTTCCAAGGCGATCCACGACAACGACCTGATCGCCACATCCGTCCTGTCGGGCAACCGCAACTTCGAGGGCCGTATCAGCCCCGATGTGCGCGCGAACTACCTCGCCAGCCCGCCGCTGGTTGTCGTCTACGCACTCGCCGGGGACATGAACATCGACCTGACAAGCGAGCCGATCGGCAAGGACAAGGATGGCAATGACGTCTACATGCAGGACATCTGGCCCACCCTTGAAGAGATCAAGGAGTTGGTGGATCGCACCGTCACGCGCGAGGCGTTCCAGTCGAAATATGCCGACGTGTTCAAGGGCGACGACAAGTGGCAGTCGGTCGAAACCACAACCGGCGAAACCTACAACTGGCCGCCCGAAAGCACTTACGTGCAGAACCCGCCCTATTTCCAGGGCATGAGCACCGAGCCGGGCAGCATCTCGGACGTCAAGGGCGCGCGCATCCTGGCGGTGTTGGGCGATATGGTCACCACCGACCACATCAGCCCCGCAGGTGCCTTCAAGGAAAGCACCCCCGCCGGCCAGTACCTCAAGGAACGCCAGGTGCCCGTGCGCGAGTTCAACTCCTACGGCTCGCGCCGCGGCAACCACGAGGTCATGATGCGCGGCACCTTCGCCAACATCCGCATCCGCAACGAGATGCTGGACGGTGTAGAAGGCGGCTACACCAAGGGCCCCGATGGCGAGCAAACCTCGATCTATGACGCGGCCATGGCCTATCAGGATCAGGGCACGCCGCTGGTCGTGTTCGGTGGTGAGCTCTATGGCGCGGGCTCAAGCCGCGACTGGGCCGCCAAGGGCACCGCCCTTCTGGGCGTCAAGGCCGTGATCGCGGAAAGCTTCGAGCGCATTCACCGCTCGAACCTCGTTGGCATGGGCGTGATCCCGTTCGAGTTCACCGGCGGCGACACGCGCAAGACACTGGGCCTGACCGGCAATGAGACGGTTTCGATCACCGGGCTTGAGGGCGATTTCAAGCCAATGTCCGAGGTGCCCTGCACCATCACCTACGAGGACGGCACCGAAAAGACGATCCAGTTGAAGTGCCGCATCGATACCGGCGTCGAGAAGGAATATGTCGAGAACGGCGGCGTGCTGCACTACGTTCTGCGCAACCTGGCGCGCTCGGCCTGATCAAGGGCACCGCGCAAGTCAAAGCCCCGGTCGATGCGGCCGGGGCTTTACCGTGAACGGTGCTCGCTTGGGCGAAACTCCGTGTGATCACGAAACCATGGCGCGTAGAGGCTATGCGGGACCAAAGTGGGCGTTCGGGTCTATTCTGGACGCGGTTAAGCTGACCTTGGGCGGACGGGTGAGGAGCCGCGCAGTGCCCGGCCGCCGGGTGGGCGCTGCAACGATTGTGTTGCGTGCTTTATGCTAGCCAAATACTTCTTCGTTATCAGTAGCTTGAAGCGCTCGCAAAAGCGCCCGCCCGAGGGGGCGGTCGGGCGCTGCGCGGCGGCGCGCAAGCGCGCCTCTATTCCGCGCATTGGGCCAAGCCTCAACGGCAGCAACAGGCCATACGTTGCCAATACCGTGCCAACCTGGTCCGTCACAAAGGGCTCGGAACGGTCGTTGTCACTACGAGCGTCGGGATCGGCTGTCTGCACCACTTACCGCAACCTGCACCGCAATGATGTTACTCAAGCGTCTCCATCGCGGGGCGCAGCTTGTTGTCAATGACGCGCTGCGTGATGGGCCCCGCGTGCCGCAGCACGATACGCCCCTCGCCGTCGATCAGGTAGGTTTCCGGCACACCGTACACCCCCCAGTTTATCCCCATCTTGCCATCGGCGTCCGCGCCAATGGCGGCAAACGGGTTGCCCAGCTCTTCCAGAAAGCCAAGCGCGTCGTTCGGCTTGTCCTTGTAGTTGACGCCGTAGATCGTCACGCCGTCAGCGGCCAGCTTCTCAAGATTGGGATGCTCGGCCCGGCAAGGTACACACCACGACGCCCAAAAGTTGACCAATCGCGCCTCGCCGCTGCGCAGATCGTCGTCCCCGAAAACCGGAGCCTGCCCAAGAGGTATCACCTCGACCGCAGGCGCCGGCTGACCGGTGAGCGCCGATGGCAGCTCATCAGGGTTCTCGCGCGCCATGCCCACCCAGAAAATCGCGGCTATTGCCGCAAAGATCAAAGGCGGCGCCAGCATCATCGGCCTAATCCGCATGGTTGCGACCCCTTTTCTCGGTGCTTTCCAGGTCCCGCTTCACCCGCCGAGCGCGCACGACGCTGGCGATGACCAACACCGCAAGCAGTGCAATCGAAATCGCGTAGGACGACAGGACCGCCTCCGCGTATTTGCCCAGATCCGGCATCATCAACCCAACCTCTCTCTAACCAGCAGCGCGCGCATTCGCCTTGCCCTGATCTCGGTTTGCGTCCTGAGAAATACAAGGGCGATGAACAGAAGCACGAACCCCGCGATGCACAACAACAACGGGAAATAAAACACGTCCGCCACGTTCTCTTCCTTGTCCAGCGACAGCGACGCCCCCTGATGCAGCCCTTGGTTCCAGAAATTGACCGCGTAGCGCGACAACACGGCAAACACCGACCCGACCAGGCACAGAACACTGGTCAGATCGGCGGCGGTATCGTCATTTTCGATCGCGGCCCAAAGCGCCATGTAGCCCAGGTAAAACAGGAACAGGATCAAAAACGAAGTCAGCCGCGGATCCCACGCCCACCATGTGCCCCACATCGGCTGCCCCCATATGGCGCCGGTGACCAGCGCGATCACCGTCATCGTCGCCCCCACAGGCGCCGCCGCCCGCGCCGCCAGCGCGCTGACGTGGTGCCGCCGAACGATCCAGATCAGCGACGCCGCCAGCATCATGATCCACCCGTTGATCGCCATCAACGCGCTTGGCACGTGCAGGTAGATGATCTTGACGGTCGATCCCTGCCGGTAATCCTCGGGGGTGAAAAAGAACCCCCAGACAAGACCGACAATCAGCGCCACCAGCGCCGCGCCCGCGATCCATGGCAAGACCCGGTCGGTCGTCTGAATGAACTTCCGCGGATTTGCATATTGCCAGATCGACGCCATGTCTTGTCTCCCTCTTGGTGCGCCCACGCGGGCGCATTCATCCTTAGCGCAGATTTACCCTGAGCACAGCCGCCGATGCGAAGGGCAAAAGGGCGATCACCCCGAAACTGATCCCTGCCTGCATCATCATCGCCGTTTTCATATCCAACCCCAACGCCCCGCGCCGCGCCATCTCGGCCCCGAAAATCAACGTCGGAACGTAAAGCGGCAGCACCAGCAACGACAACAGCAACCCACCCCGCTTGATCCCCACCGTCAGCGCCGCGCCGAACGTGCCGATCACGCTAAGCGCCGGCGTCCCCAGGAACAGCGACAGAACCAGCGGCACATACCCCGCCTGCGGAAGGCTGAGCAGTAGCGCGAAGACCGGCGTCGCCACGATCAACGGCAAGCCCGTGGTAAGCCAATGCGCCAACGCCTTGATGCTGACAAGCGCCTCCATCGGCACCGGCGAGGTCGCCAGCAGATCAAGCGATCCATCCTCCCAATCCAGCGCGAATATCCTGTCCAGCGACAACAAACACGCCAGCAACGCCCCCAGCCACAGGATCCCCGGTGCGATCTCCGACAAAAGCGCATTCTCCGGCCCCACGCTGAACGGGACCAGCGTGACAACGATCAGGAAAAACGCAAGGCCAAGGCCAAACCCGCCGCCAGCCCGCACCGCCAGCCGCAAATCCCGTGTCAACAATGCGATCACAAGAACGCTCCATCAAAATCATCGGGGTCCGGCGCCTTGGCCTTGAATGTGCCCATTTCCAGAACGCGCGCCTCGCTCAATCCCAGGTCGATATGCGTCGCCATCAAGGCCAATCCCCCGCCAGCCAGATGCGCGCGAACCGCCTGCGCGAATAGCGCAACCGCCTCCGTGTCCAACGACACCGTCGGCTCGTCCAGAACCCAAACCGGTCGCCCGGTCACGACCATCCGCGCCAGCCCCAAGCGCCGTTTCTGCCCCGCCGACAGCCCCCCGGCCACTCGGTCTGCCAGCGCGGTCAGGTGGAACGCCTCCAACGCCGGCGCGATGTCGCCCGTGGCAAACACGTCCGCCCAGAACCCAAGGTTTTCGCGCACCGAAAGCGTGCTCTTGATCCCATCGGCGTGCGCGGCATAGGCCATCGCCTCGCGCTCCAGCCCGATATGCCCGCGCAGCGGCGGCTGCAGCCCCGCCACCGTGCGCAGCAGCGTCGTCTTGCCAATCCCGTTGGGCCCGCGCAGGATCAGCGCCTCGCCGCTCGCGATGCAAAAGGTGACGCCCTCAAGCACCGGCACGCCGCCGCGCGTCACGCTCAGATCCTGAACCGATAATTCCATGCCGATGATTTATCCTATTGCACCCGCATGCGAAAGTCGCGGATCGGTCCCCATGCGCGACATTTACGCCGCTGCCCGCCAGTCACAAAAGGCTCCCCTGCTCGGGCGGCGTATCGTCCGATCGCTTGGCCTTGCGCGCCGGGGCACGCCCCCCGATCCGCATACGCCCATCCGCGAATTGCAGCTCCAGCATGCTGGCCTTTTCCGCCGAGGCCTTGCGCGTTTGCACCTGTCCGTCGCCCCACACCACCACGTACCCGCGCGCCAATGTCGCCTCGTAGCCAAGGGTTTCGCGCAGCCGCTCGGTCGCATCCAGCCGCTTGCGCCAATCCTCGGCCTGCCGCTGCGCGGCCGCGTGAAAGCGGCGGCTGATCTTGTCCAGATCGGTGTTGCGCCGCCTCAGATCGGCCCTGAGCGCATGCAGGTTCATGCGCGCGGCCGTATCCCGCAGGCGCCGCGCATCCGATTGCACAGCACGGCGCAAAAGCCCCGGCCGCAACCCGCCCGCGCTGTCGGACAAACGCACGCGGCGCAACTGCACCGACCGCACCAACGCCGCCGGCAACCTGTCCGCCCAAGTATCAAGCCGCTGGCGCGGCCCGTCCAGCAACCGCTCGGCGCGCGGCATGGCCCGCGACAGATCGCGCAGGCGCTGCCCCCGTTGGCTGACCAGCCCCGTCAAGGCACGAACCAGGCGCGAGGATTGCCCGTCCACCCACGCCAGCAAATCCATCCGCACCGGCACCGCGATTTCCGCCGCCGCCGATGGCGTCGGGGCCCGGCGGTCCGAGACGAAATCAATCAGCGTCGTGTCGGTCTCATGCCCTACCGCCGAGATCAAAGGGATCTCCGACGCGAACGCCGCGCGCGCCACCTCTTCTTCGTTGAAGCCCCATAAATCCTCGATCGATCCGCCACCCCGCGCCACGATCAACACATCGGGCCGCGGCACCGCGCCGCCGGGCGTAAGCGCGTTGAACCCGCGAATCGCACGGACCACCTCGGGGGCACAGGCGGCCCCCTGCACGGCAACCGGCCAGATCAGCACCTTGCGCGGAAACCGCTCGCGCAGGCGGTGCAGGATATCGCGGATCACCGCCCCCGAGGGCGATGTCACCACCCCGATCACATCGGGCAGGAACGGCAGTTCTCGTTTGTGCGCATCCTCGAAAAGGCCCTCTGCGGCCAGCTTCTTCTTGCGCTTCTCAAGCATCGCCATCAGGGCACCCTGCCCGGCTGGCTGAATATCCTCGATCACGATCTGGTACTTGGATTGCCCGCCAAAGGTCGTGATGCGGCCGGTCGCGATCACCTCCATGCCCTCTTCCGGCTGCGTCGTCAGGCGCGCGGCGACCCCCTTCCAGATGACCCCGGCAATGACCGACCGATCATCCTTCAGATCAAGGTAAAGATGCCCCGATCGCGGCCGCGCCACGCGCCCAATCTCACCGCGCAGGCGGACATGGCCGAACTCCCCTTCGATCACGCGCTTGATCGCCCCGGATAGCTCGGTCACGCTGAATTCCGGGGCGTTGTCGCCTTTCGCGTCGTCTTCAATCAGGTCTGACATGGGCAGGTCCTTCGTGGTTCCACCGTCTGGCGCTTGTGTCCCGATGCCCGCCACCTTAGAACGCCCCTGATCGAAGTCCAAGCGGGAGAGCGCAATGAACATCCTGATCCTCGGTGGCGGCGGGCGCGAACACGCGCTGGCCTGGGCTGTGATGCAAAACCCCAAATGCGACAAGCTGATCGTGGCGCCGGGGAACGCGGGCATAGCCGAGATCGCCGATTGCGCCACCCTGGATATCGAAAACGGGGCCGCCGTTGTTGCCTTTTGCGAGGAAAACGCAATCGAGTTCGTGATCATCGGCCCAGAGGCGCCGCTGGCCGCCGGGGTGGCCGACCGACTGCGCGATGCGGGCCTTCTGGTGTTCGGCCCCGATGCCGCAGCGGCGCGGCTTGAGGCCTCCAAGGCGTTCACCAAGGAAATCTGCGACGCGACCGGCGCCCCGACGGCGGCTTATGCGCGCTTTACCGACGCGGCAGCGGCGCGCGACTACATCAACACCCAAGGCGCGCCCATCGTGGTCAAGGCCGATGGGCTGGCGGCTGGCAAAGGGGTGATCGTTGCCGAAACCGTCGATCAGGCGCTCGAAGCCATCGACGACATGTTCGGCGGCGAATTTGGCGAAGCCGGCGCCGAGGTCGTGATCGAGGAATTCATGCAGGGCGAAGAGGCGTCATTCTTCGTCCTGGTGGATGGCGAGGACGTCCTGCCAATCGGCACCGCCCAGGATCACAAGCGCGTCGGCGAGGGCGACACCGGCCCCAACACCGGCGGCATGGGCGCCTATTCGCCCGCGCCGATCCTGACCGACGCGGTCGCGCAAGAGGCCCTTGACCGCATCATTCGCCCCACCGTGGCCGAACTGGCCCGGCGCGGCACCCCCTATCGCGGCGTTCTCTACGCGGGGTTGATGATTCAAAACGGCAAGCCGCGGCTGGTGGAATACAACGTGCGCTTCGGCGATCCCGAGGCGCAGGTGCTCATGCTCAGAATGGGCGCGCAGGCGCTTGATCTGATGCAAGCCGCCGCCGCCGGACAGCTGGCCGAGTGCCGGGTCAACTGGGCCGACGATCACGCGATGACCGTGGTCATGGCCGCAGACGGGTATCCCGGGGCGTATGAGAAGGGTAGCGTGATCAACGGCCTCGAGGATCTGCCCGAGACCAGCAACGAGATCTGCTTTCACGCGAGAACCAGCCGCCGCGACGGCCGTTTTGTTGCCTCCGGCGGGCGGGTCCTGAACGTGACGGCGCGCGGCGAAAGCCTGTCGCAGGCGCGCGAGCGGGTCTATGACATGATCGACCGCATCGATTGGCCCGAAGGGTTCTGCCGCCGCGATATCGGCTGGCGCGCGCTTTGAGGGCCGGAACCGGCAATGCGCCGCCCCCTGCGCCCCAAAGCCAGGCACCTCAAGGGCAACTCACCGCGGAATTCAGGCTACCGGGGCCGGTATAGGGTCCAATCTCGCGCGTTCTGATACGGCCATCGCGCAGCGTGCTCACCGTGACCGCGGACCAATCCGCGCTGGCCGTGACCATCTCGGGCGCGCCGCCGCAATGACGAATGCCACCGGGGATGACCTCCCACCCGATACGGTGGTTGGTCAGCCCTTCGCGATCCGCCACATGTGTCAACGCCCCGCCAGCAAAGCGCCAGACACGCAGGCGTTTTGCCAAATGGGGGCGGTCGATATAGGCGATCTCAACCGCGCCGTCGCCATCCAGATCGGCAATCCCCACCGGCGCCAGCCAGCGGTTGCGCCGGCCAATCGGCGGGGTGGCGATGCGGTTTAGCCTGCCATCTTGCAGCCTGTAGACGGTAAGCGCCGCGCCGCGCGCAACGCTGCTTTCCACCACCACGATCTCGGGCACCGCATCGTGATCAAGATCGGCAAGGCGCGGCGCGACATCCTCGAACACGCGGGTTTCAGGTAGCGTCACGCAAATCCGCTCACCCTTTTGGAGCAGGCAAAGCCGCCCCCATTCGGGCAAATCTCCCATGATACCGTGCCCATAGCGGTGCGTCGGCGCCTCGAACCGGGCCCCCGTCGAACCAAGCCATGTCTCCGACGCCTGCGCCGCCCCGGGCAGCAGCATGAGCGCAAGCCACACGCCCATCACCGCCGACAGAAGACGCGGCGCCACCATTGCTCAGATCTGCTTTTCGGGCATCTGCACAACCAGACCATCAAGCGCATCGCTCACCTTGATCTGGCAGGTCAGGCGCGAGCGCTCGGGGTCCGGCTCATACGCAAAATCAAGCATGTCCTCTTCCATGTCATCGCGCGCGGGCAATTTCTCGACCCAATCGGGATGCACGTAGACGTGGCAGGTGGAACAGGCGCAGGCGCCGCCGCAATCCGCCTCGATCCCGGGGATGTTGTTATCGCGCGCGCCCTCCATCACGGTCAGGCCATTAGCCACGTCAACGACGTGTTCGGTGCCGTTATGCTCGATATAGGTGATCTTTGCCATTTCGCCGCTTTCCTATGCTGAATCTCTGCCCTACTTAGTCAAGCAAACCGCGTCATTCCAGCCCCATTACCACCGCGCACCGCCCGCGTCCCCGGCGCAATATCGACAAGTTGCGGTATCCGGGCGGCACCACGCTTTCCCGAACCGGCAAAACCGGGTAGAACCAATGCAACGCCCGCAGAGAGGCCCGAGCAGATGGTACGCCCCGTTTCCATGATCGTTATGGCCAGCGTTGGCTTGGCTGGCTGCGTGCAACCCTCGTCGACCGGGGAGTCCCAGGCACGAACCGAACTGATCCGCCAGACCCAGACCGCCCCGCCGGGCGCGCCCGATGGCACCTGCTGGGGCAAGACCGTGACGCCCGCCCGGGTCGAAACGGTGACAGAGCAAGTCATGGTGCAACCACCGCAGGTCATGACCGATGGCACCGTGCTCGAGCCGGCGATATACCGCACGGAGACCCGCACCAAGATAACACGTGAGCGTAGCGAAACCTGGTTCGAGACGCTCTGCGCGCCCGACCTGACGCCAGAGCTGATCGCGTCGGTGCAGCGCGCGCTGAAGGTACGCGGACACTATCGCGGAGAGGCACATGGCCGCATGGATGCCCGCACCCGCACCGCCATCCGCCGATTTCAAAAGGCAAATGGCCTGGATACCGACATCCTGACCCTGCAAACCGCGCGCACGCTTGGCCTGGCGCCCGTGCAAAGGCCCGGCGCAGAGGAATAGACCTCCGTGGAAATGGGCGCCCTGTGCGAATTAGCGCCCAGCAGGGCGCCGCGCGTCGACGCGCGGCCCCTCAGCTGTCGCTCAAGACCACGAACTACAAAGGGCTGGCCCAACCAAGGCCAGCCCCTTCCAATGCACAAACTCGCGGCAATCGCAGTTATTCAACCACCGACAGCGCCACAAAGCGCGGCTCGCCCGCGCGGCGCACGAGCAGGAGCAGCGATTTGCGCCCCGCTTCGCGCGCGGCTTCGATCCGGTCCTGGAAATCATCGATGCGCGTCAGGGTTTGCTGGCCCGCCTCGGTGATAAGATCCCCGGCGCGCAAGCCCTTTTCATACGCCTCCGACGCCTGATCAACATCCATCACGACCAGCCCGTTGGCCCTGTCGCCAAGCTCCAGCTTCTGGCGCAGCTCCTCGGTGAGCACGCTAAGCTTGAGGCCCATGATGGTGGCCTGACCCGGCTCGTCCATCGGCTGCGCGGCCGGCACCGCTGCGGCTTCGGCCTCTTCGCGGCGCCCAAGCGTCACCTTCAGGGTCTTCGTCGCGCCATCGCGATAGATCACAACGCGCACGGTTTTCCCGACCTCGGTGTTGCCAACGACGCGCACCAACTCGCGTGTGTCAGTCACCTCGCGCCCGTCGAAGGACAAGATGACATCGCCTTGCTTCATGCCCGCCTCGGCGGCCGGGCCTTCAGGCACGTCGGTCACCAACGCACCGCGCGTGTCATCCATCTCCATCGCCTCGGCGACATCGTCGCTGACGTCCTGAATACGAACCCCAAGCCAGCCACGGCGGGTTTCGCCGTATTCCTTGAGCTGGTCGATCACGCGGCTGACCACGTTGGACGCCATCGAAAAGCCGATCCCGATCGAGCCGCCATTCGGCGACAGGATCGCGGTGTTCACGCCGACGACCTTGCCATTCATGTTGAACAGCGGACCGCCCGAGTTGCCGCGGTTAATGGCGGCGTCGGTCTGGATATAGTCGTCGTACGTCCCCGACAGCGCCCGGTTGCGCGCGGACACGATCCCCGCGCTCACGGAAAAGCCCTGCCCCAACGGGTTGCCCACGGCCAGCACCCAATCGCCAACGCGGGCGGTGTCGCTATCGGCAAAGCTGACGAACGGAAGCGCCTTGTCGGCATCGACCTTCAGCAGCGCGATATCGGTTTTCGGGTCCGTCCCGACAACCGTCGCATCAAGCGACTCGCCCTCGAAAAACTCGACAAGGATCTCATCCGCGCCATCGATCACGTGGTTGTTCGTGACGATATAGCCATCCTCAGAAACCACGAACCCGGAGCCCAGCGCCGACCGGCGGCGCGGCCGCCCCTCAGGGTTATTGCGATCTTGAAACTGGCGGAAGAACTCCTCGAACGGGCTGCCCTCGGGCACGATGGCCCCCGGCCCGGATCGCTCCGCGACCATGGTTGAGGTGGTGATGTTGACAACCGAAGGGCTTACCTTGTCGGCGAGATCGGAAAAGCTATCGGGCCGGGCGGCTGCCGGCATCGCCATGGCAAGCGTTACGATCAGGCCCATCAGCATGATCCAGTAGGGCCGCAACGTGGTCATGACCTCTGCGCGCGACACTGCACTTCTTTGTTGTCTCACGGCGTGTTCTCCTCTCGTTGATACTCAAGATGCCCGGTGACGCCCCCGATTCATCCCTTTAGGTTCATGTAGGAAGATACCGCACCCATTGCAAAGATGCGCCGCCTTATTCTCACGTGGCTGTTACCACGACAGGCGGCGGACCGCCGGGCGTCTAAAGTGATTTTGCGGCCCACACCATGATCACCCCGATCGCCAGCGCACCAAGCCCAAGGTTACGCCGCGTCGCGACAGGAAGAGCACGCAGCGCTTCGAGCAATTGCTCAACAAGTGAAGGGGCCAGCGCGTACACCAGCCCCTCCACAATCAATACCAGGCCAAGGGCCAAGAGCGTCGTTTCGATCACTGCGACGCGTTCGCCGAGCGCAAGTAGTCGAAGAACTCGCTATCGGGGGTCATTACCATGGACGAGTTATCCCCTTGCAACGCTTTCTCGTAGGCCTCAAGCGAACGGTAGAACGCGAAGAACTCTTCATCGTTTCCATACGCCTCGGCCAGAACGGCATTCCTGCGTGCGTCGGCCTCACCGCGGATCACCTGCGCTTCGCGCTCGGCTTCGGACAGGGTTTCCGTCACCGTACGATCCGCCTGCGCGCGCACACGCTGCGCCGCTTCCTTACCGCGGGCGATCTCGTCCGCGGCTTCGCGTTCACGCTCGGCCCGCATCCGCGAGAATGTCGCGTCAAGGTTCTGCGTCGGCAGGTTGGTTTGCTTCAACCGCACGTCAACCACGTCCAGCCCCAGACCTTGCGCGCTCGTGCGCGACTGATCACGAATCCGGTTCATCAAATTCCGGCGATCTTCGGACAGGATGGTGTCGGATGTCACCTGATCGGCACCCAGAACCTCACGGATCTGGGCGTTCAGGACCGATGAAAGCCGATCTTCCGCAGCCCGCAGGCCACCAACGCCAACCGCCTGGCGGAACTGCACCACGTCGGCGATGCGGTAGCGCGCAAAGGCGTCCACGACAAGGCGGCGGTCGTCCGACGGCGTCACTTCGATCGTGTCGGTATCCAGCGACAGAATGCGGGCATCGTAACGCACCACCTCCTGAATAAGCGGAATCTTGAACGACAGGCCCGGTTCTTCCTTGACCGACTTGATCTGACCGAATTGCAGGACCAGCGCCTTTTCCCGTTCGTCCACGACAAAGACCGACGATAGCCCGGCTATCACGAGGATCACGACGAGCGGCAATATGAGTGTTGTCTTGCGCATGGTCTTAGTTCCCCTGCTCGGTGGTGGTCGTCGCGCGGTTGCGGCGCATCTCGTTCAGCGGAAGGTATGGCACGATCCCGTCGCCACCTCCCTCGCCGCCCAGAACGGACTTGTCGAGGATTGTCTTGTCAACAGAGCCAAGTACACGCTCCATCGTTTCCAGGTAAAGCCGCTTGCGCGTCACCTCGGGAGCCTTGCTGAATTCCTCCAGAACCGAGTTGAAGCGACTTGCATCACCAAGCGCCTGGTTGACGACCTGCGCGCGATACCCTTCGGCATCTTGCAGAACCTGAGCCGCATTACCGCGGGCTTCGGCCAAGACACGGTTGGCATAGGCATCTGCCCGACGTTGCAAACGGTCACGCTCTTGCTCAGCGGCCTGCACCTCGCGGAAGCTGTCGATCACCTCGTTCGGCGGGTCGGCCTTGTCCAAGTTTACACGCACCACGGTGATGCCGCTTTCATAGTCATTAAGCGTCGTCTGGATATCTTGCATGGTCGTATCTGCGATCAGGCCGCGATCGCGGTTAAGAATCGGACCCAGAGTGCTAGCCGCGATGATCTCACGCATCACCGATTCGGACACCGCCTGAACCGTCAGTTGCGGATCGCGGATGTTGAACAACAGTTTCGCCGGGTCGTTGATGTTCCAGACGACCTGGAACTCGATATCCACGATATTCGCGTCCGTCGTCAGCATCAGGCCGTCCCCGGTCCCGCTGCGCTGCCCGATGTTCTCGGTTCGCTCGGACGTGACGTTGACCACTTCCGCCGTCACCAACGGCCAGGGCGCGAAATTCAGGCCCGGGTTGCCGATCGACGAGAACTCGCCAAGAAACAGCTCAACGGACTGTTCTTCGGGTTTGACGGTGTAAAAGCTCGCGAACGCCCACAAGCCCACGGCCACCAGCGCCGCCAGGCCAAAGGTGCCGCGGTTGAAACCGGGGCCCCCTCCGCCACCGGGGCCGCCGCCGCGGCCATCGCCGCCGCGCCCGCCCATGAGGACGCGCAATTGCTCTTGCCCCTTTTTCATCAGATCGTCGATTTCCGGGATTTGTGGCCCCTCGCCCTGCGGCGGGCGGCGTCCTCCGCCTTGCGGCGGACGGCGGTCATCGTCTCCGCCACGGTTTCCGCCACCGCCGCCCCATGGGCCGCCTGAATTACCAGCCATATGCGAATCTTCCCCTGTTGGTGTTCACGTTTCGCTTCTCCTCATAACCTGTGCAGATCGTGGCAGATTTCAACCCGTTCTAACAGGCGCTTTCATTGTAACGATTTCCTCGGCCATGGTGGGATGCACCGCGACGGTGCGATCGAAGTCCTCTTTCGTGGCCCCCATCTTTACGGCGATGCCGGCCAGTTGGATCATCTCGCCCGCGCCGGGTGCTACGATGTGACAGCCCAGCACCTTGCGGCTTTCCCGGCTGACGATCAGCTTCATCAACACCCGGTCACTGCGCCCGGCAAAGGCCTGCTGCATCGGCTTGAACGAGGTGCAATAAACCTCGACCGGCTCTTGCTCGCGCGCCTCTTCTTCCGACAGGCCGATGGTGCCCATCTCGGGCTGCGTGAAAATCGCGGTCGGGATCAGGTCGTGATCGACCGGCGTCGGGTTGCCGTTGAACACCGTCTCGACGAACGCCATGCCCTCGCGGATCGCCACCGGCGTAAGGTTGACGCGGTCGGTCACATCGCCGATGGCATGGATCGACGGCACCGAGGATTGTGAATAGGCATCCACCACCACCTCGCCGTTGCGGCCCAGCTCCACGCCGACATCCTGCAACCCCATATCGCGCGTATTCGGCGCGCGGCCGGTGGCGAACATGACCTGATCGAACTCGCGCTCGTCGCCATTCGTGGACTTGACCCAGACGCTGCCCGACGCCTCGTCGCGCTTCATCTCAAGCACGTTGGTCCCAAGGTGCAACTCCACGCCCTTTTGCTGCATTTCCTCGGCGACAAGGCCGCGCGCCTCGTCATCGAACCCGCGCAGCACCTGCGCGCCGCGGTAATATTGCGTCACCTCCACACCCAAGCCATTGAGGATGCAGGCAAACTCGCACGCGATATAGCCGCCGCCGACGACCAGCATCCGCTTAGGCAGATGATCGAGGTGAAATACCTCGTTCGACGTGATCGCCAGTTCCTCGCCCGCGATACCGGGTTTGACGGGCCATCCCCCCATAGCCAGCAAGATGTGCCGCGCGCTCTTGCGCGTGCCGTCCGATAGCTCAATCGTGTGCGCATCGGCCACGCGCACGCGCATGTCAAAGGTTTCAACGCCGCTACCGGCCAACAGCTTGCGATACACGCCCTCCAGCCGGTCCAGCTCGGCATGCAGCTTGCCCCGGAAGGTGGGCCAATCAAACGATCCCGGGCTGATATCCCAGCCGAACGCGCGCGCATCCTCGACGATATCGACGAACTCGCTGGCGAAAACCATCAGCTTCTTGGGCACGCATCCGCGGATCACGCAGGTCCCGCCATAGCGGCTCTCTTCGGCCAATGCCACGTGCGCGCCCCCTTGCGCGGCCACACGCGCCGCGCGCACCCCGCCAGAGCCGCCACCGATAACGAAAAGATCATAGTCGAATGCCATTGCCTTGCTTGCCTTCAGTCGTTCAAATCCGTGAACAGGTTGTCGTTCTCAACGAAATCGAGGCGGTCCTTTTCCACGGTCCCGTCATTGATATCGCGCGTCTCGACCCGGCCATCGCCATAGCCGATCACGACCGCGTCACAGATATCGATGAACAAGCCGTTTTCAACGACCCCCGGCATCTGGTTGAGCACCATCGCCAACTGCCGCGCATTGCCAATGCGATTGAGGTGCAGGTCCAGGATATGATTTCCCTCGTCCGTGACGTAAGGGTGATCGCTATTCATCCGCAGCGTCACATCGCGCCCCAGCACGTCCATCGACACCAGCAACTCCTCGATCAGCGACTTCGTCGTCTGCCAGCCAAACGGGATAACCTCAACCGGAAGTGGAAACGCGCCCAGCGTCTCGACCTCCTTGCCGATATCGGCAATGACGACCATCTGGTCGCTGGCCGTGGCAACGATCTTTTCTTGCAAAAGCGCGCCGCCGCCGCCCTTGATCAGGTTCAGATCCCCGTCGATTTCGTCCGCGCCATCTATCGTAAGGTCCAGCCACTTCGCCTCGTCCAGGCTGATCACCTCAATGCCCACATCGCGCGCCAGCGCGGCCGTGCGCGTCGAGGTAGGCACGCCCTTGATCCTCAGGCCGTCCTCGCGCACCAGCTCGCCCAAACAGCGTACCATCCACGCCGCCGTGCTGCCGGTTCCAAGACCAACGCGCATTCCATCCTCGACGAAATCGACCGACCGCTTGGCGGCGACGAACTTGGCCTTGTCGATGGGTGACAGTTCTCCGGACATGGGGCGGCTCCTCGGTTTGAACGTGTTCCGGTTATAGGCAAGAAACAGGCCGGGTGCGAGGGGCGATTTGGCGCGCGCCGCACCGCCGGGCACCGCAGGCTCAACGCGCGCCGGGCACCGCCTTGAGGTAAGCCACGATCGCCCTGCGATCCGCCTCGGGCAAAGCGGCAAGGTTGCCGCGCACCGCCTCCATCTCGTACCCGGCTTCTGCCGCGCTAAAATGCTGCGGCCCCGGGATCAGCACGCTGGCGATTTCCTCGACCGTCAAACCGCCCAGCCCCGCTTCCCCGCCCGTGATGTCGGGCGCAAACCCCTGCCCATCCGGCAGCATCCCGCCCGCCAGCCAGCGGTCATGATCCAGCCCGCCAAGCCCGCCGCGCGGGGTGTGGCATTCGCCGCAATGCCCCGGCCCCTCGACCAGGTACTGACCGCGCGCGACCTCGGGGCTCAGCGGCCCCAGATCCACCACCTTTGTCGGGTGGAAATACAGTGCCTTCCAAACCGCCATTGCACCGCGATTGTTATAGGGAAAGCGCAGATCATGATCCTGCACCTCCCGCCGCACGGGCGGCAGCGATTGCAGGTAAGCCCACAGGTTGGCCACATCCCGCGCGCTCATCCGCGCATAAGAGGTATAGGGAAACGCCGGATAATAGTGCTGCCCCTCGGGCGATACACCGCGCAGCATGGCGCGCGCGAACTGCGCCTCCGTCCAAGTACCGATGCCGTGCTCGTTATCGGGCGAGATGTTGGGCACCCGGAAGGTGCCATAACGCGTCTGCAACTCCTGCCCGCCGCCCAAATGCGGCGCGTCCTCGCTCGTTTCCCCCGGTGTCGTGTGGCAAGAGGCGCAGCCGCCGACGCGAAATACCGTCTCGCCATCTGCAAGGCTGATCGCGCCCGGGGCCATGTCTGTCGCCGGGTCTTGCCGCTGCGCGCAGCTTACCAGCACCAGCAGCCCCAAGGCGATGCCAGCCGCACCGCGGATCACCGTTTCGGCACCGTGTACGACACCCCGAACGCCACCTGGTTGCTGATCACCTCGGTCTTGAGCCACCCGCCCCCGTTCAGGTCCGCACTGATGTCGGCATAGCCCGATTTAAGCTCGCCAAACACGGCCCAGCGGTCGTTGATCTCGGCCTCCACCCCGATCAGCGCCTGCGCGGCCGGGCCTCCGAACTGGTACTCGGACGTGCGCGTCGCGCCAGAGGCGCTTACCACCTCGACATGCGGCGTGGTAAACCCGACACCCACCCCCAGGTACGGCGTGAACTTGGTATCGTTGAGAAACCGGTACTGCACATTCGCCGTCACCATGTTGATCCCGTCGGTGAACTCCAGCGTGTTGAACTGCGCCGGCATCGGATCGGCGGCCACCTTGGTATGCGCATTGTCGATCGACACGCCCCAATTCGGCTTGTCGTCGAACCACCACGTCGCACGCACACCGAAATACGGCGGCATGACCAGCGCCTCGCCATCCCAGCTGGTGTTGACCGATTGCCGCCCCGCGCCATCGTTGAAATCAAAATCAACATCCGAATCGGGCGAGAAGTTCGCGCCCGAGTAGAACGAAAGGACCAATTCCGCATGCGCCGGACCGGCAACCGCGCCGTATCCCAAACCGGCGCAAACCGTCAGCGCAAGCGCCCGAGAGACCCTTTTGGAAGGTTCCTTGTTGGTGAAATACATATCGTCGCCTCCGCGGCCTTGTGGCGGCCTTGTGTCTGAACGCCTCAGCGCCCCAGGAAACCACGGGGACTCGAGACAGGGGATTGAACAGGACGCCGCCCTGCCCATTACATATAAAAGGGGCTCGCCGCCCCGACCCTGTTCGCTCGCACGTCTCGGCGTAGCAAAGCGGGCAGCTTGAGCAAGTGCCCTTTTCGTCGCAGGGCAGCGGCGTAACTGACGCCGCCCCCTAAAGCCCCGACAAGAAACCATCGCCGCCGGGCGCAGTGCCCGCCAAACGCGGGTTTTCCCCGGCTGCACACTGCCCTAGGCTCGATGCGGGTTGGCGGCGATGAAGCGTCGCTTTCGGGCAAGATGGGATCGCCCGCCCGCGATATCCCCCGGCCAACAAGGAGCGCGCGCATGTTTCTATCCGTATTCGAGATGTTCAAGGTGGGCATCGGTCCATCCTCTTCGCACACGATGGGGCCGATGGTGGCCGCCGCACGGTTCCTCGACCGGATGCGCGCCTCGCCGTTTGATTTCGCGGGGCTGCGCGGCTCGCTGCACGGGTCGCTGGCGTTTACCGGCGTCGGCCATGCCACCGATCGCGCGACGATTCTCGGGCTCGCCGGGTTCGTGCCGGAAACCTATGACAACGAGGCCGCCGAGGCCGCCCTGTCTGATATCCGCGCCACCAAGACCGTTCGCCCCGATGGGCTGGGCACGCTGCAATTCGATCCCGCGCATGATTTGACGTTCGATTACGGCCCGTCCCTGCCAGGGCACGCGAACGGGATGATCCTGATGGCCACCGACGCGCAGGGCGATGTCATCTTGCAGGAAACCTACTATTCCATCGGCGGTGGTTTCGTCATGACCGAGGATGAGCTGGCCGCCGGCAAGGACACCGACGATGGCCCGCCGGTGCCCTACCCGTTCAAATCCGCCGCCGAGATGCTTGAGATGGCGCATAGCTCAGGCAAGACCATCGCCCAGATGAAAACCGCGAATGAGACCTCGCGCGGGGGCGATCAAAGCCTCAAATCGGGGCTGACCCGCATCTGGCAGGTGATGGATGACTGTATCGAGCGCGGCCTTTCCACCGACGGCATCCTGCCCGGCGGGTTGAAGGTGAAACGCCGGGCCAAGGGGATCCATGACGCCCTTCTGGCCGAGCGGGGCATGAACCTCAACGCGCCACACACGATCAACGACTGGATGAGCACCTACGCCATGGCGGTGAACGAGGAAAACGCCGCCGGCGGACAGGTCGTCACCGCCCCCACCAACGGCGCCGCGGGCGTCGTGCCCGCCGTCATCCGCTACTGGCTTGATCACGTGCCCGGCGCCACCCCGGCGCGTGTGGACGAGTTCCTGCTGACCGCCGCCGCGATCGGCGGGCTGGTGAAATACAACGCCTCGATCTCGGGCGCCGAGGCGGGTTGCCAGGCCGAGGTGGGATCGGCCTCTGCCATGGCCGCCGCCGGTCTGGCCGCCGTGATGGGCGGCACGCCCGAGCAGGTGGAAAACGCCGCCGAGATCGCGCTGGAGCATCACTTGGGCATGAGCTGCGATCCCGTCAAAGGCCTCGTGCAGGTCCCCTGTATCGAACGCAACGGCCTTGGCGCCATCAAGGCCGTTAGCGCCGCGTCCCTGTCCCTGCGCGGCGATGGCACGCATCTTGTCCCCCTCGATGCCTGCATCGAGACCATGCGCCAGACCGGCGCGGACATGAGCGAGAAATACAAGGAAACATCGCTTGGCGGGCTGGCCACCAACGTGCCAAACTGCTGAGATGAGCATCAATACAGCCCAAGCACTTCCCGATCGCACGGTTGCAGGCATCCTGTGCATGATCGCGTTCACCGCCCTGGCCCCGGTCATGGACAGCTTTGCCAAGGCCACGCCCGAGGTGATCGTCGTCGGCCTGATCCTCGCCGTCCGCTTCGGGTTCCAGGTTCTCACGCTGATCCCGCTGGCGATGGTCCTGCGCATGGCCCATCGCCCCAACTTGCGCGAAAGCGGCCTGCACCTGCTGCGCGGCTTCCTTCTGTTGCTGGCAACCGGCCTGTTCTTCTCCGCCCTGCGCTACATGCCCATCGCCAACGCCATCTCGATCTTCTTTGTCGAGCCGTTCATCCTCACCCTCTTGGGCGGCTTCTTGTTGGGCGAGGACGTCGGCCGCCGCAGGATCATCGCCTGCCTGATCGGCTTTGGCGGCGCCCTGCTGGTGATCCAGCCCAGTTTTGCCGACCTGGGCCCGGTCGCCCTCATGCCATTGGGCACCGCGCTGTGTTTCGCGGGATACATGATCATGACCCGCTCGATGGCGCGGCATATCCATCCCATTACGCTGCAAGGCTACACCGCGGCGGGCGCGACGGTGATCGTGGTGCCGCTTCTGGTGATCTTCGACGGCACCGGCAACATCGCGCTTGATCCGGTGATGCCGCAGGGATTTGCCATCTGGACGCTTCTGGGCGTGGGCGTGACCGCCACGATCTCGCACCTGTTCATCAGCTTCGCGCTGCGCATGGCCCCGGCGGCCACCATCGCGCCGCTGCAATACCTTGAGATCGTCGCGGCCACCGGGCTGGGCTACTGGATCTTCGGGGATTTCCCCAACGCGCTGACATGGACGGGGATCGCGATCATCGTCGGCTCGGGCCTTTATGTCTTCGCGCGCGAGCGGGCCAACAGCATCCGCCGCCGCCCGTTGCCCCCCGCCTGAGCCCGCTTTCGTCTTTTCAATCCGCCCCCCGCGCCCTAGCGTGCGCGAATGACTGCGGACCGCCCCCTTCTTGGCATCCTGTTGATGCTCGGCTTCTGTGTCGTCGCCCCCATGGGCGACGCAACCGCCAAGCTGTTGGGCGAGACGGTCGCGCTTGGCCTTCTGCTGATCGTGCGGTTCGGACTGCAGGCGCTTTTGCTGATCCCTCTGGTGGTGCTGGGCGGCCGCATCTGGCGCATGCAGGGCAAGGCGCTGGCGCTAGCCGGGGTGCGCACCGTTTTGCACGTCGCCGGGATCGGCATGATGTTCACGGCGTTGCGTTTCTTGCCCTTGGCCGACGCCATCGCGATCGCCTTCGTCATGCCCTTCATCATGCTTCTGCTGGGCAAGTTCGCCTTGGGCGAAGAGGTGGGCGCGCGCCGCCTTCTGGCCTGCTGCACCGGGTTTATCGGCACTCTGCTGGTGATCCAGCCCTCCTTCGCCGAAGTCGGATGGCCGGCCCTCTTGCCGCTTGGCGTGGCGCTCGATTTTGCCCTGTTCATGTTGGTGACACGCACCATCGCGCGCGAAAGCGATCCGATCGCGCTACAGGCGATCAGCGGCGTCATGGCCTGCGCGGTGCTGTTGCCGCCGCTTCTGCTGCTGCACGATAGCGGCCTGCCCGGCTTTGATGCCGCGTGGCCGTCCCCGCGCGAATGGTCCCTCTTGATGCTGGTCGGCGTCCTTGGAACGCTGGGGCACCTGCTTATGACATGGGCCCTGCGGCTGGCGCCGTCTGCTACGCTGGCGCCGATGCAATACCTGGAGATTCCGTTCGCGACCCTGATCGGCTGGATCGTGTTCAACGACCTTCCCGATGGCCTTGCCCTTCTCGGGATCGTGGTTACCGTGGCCGCCGGCCTTTACATCATAGTCAGAGAGCGGACCATGTATCGCGCTGCTCGCGTAGCGCCGCAACGACCTGGTCCAGCGCCTCCCGCGGCAGAATGACCAACAGCTTCGGCGCCGTCACCCCGAGGTAAACGGGCGCCGTCACACGGTTCGACGTGCCCACGCGGCCATCGGGCGCAAGGCTCAGCCCCGCAAGCGGCCAGTGCAAGCCCTCTGATACCGCCTCGACCGCGCCCATCGGAAACACCGAAAACCGCGTGCCCACCGGCAGATCAAGCCGCAGCGACGGCGGCGCCAGAAACGCCAGGTCGGCCCCATCCAGAAGGATGCACCGCTGCAACGGGTAGCGCGCCAATGTGTTGAAGTTGGCCAACCGATGATCCAGGCGCGGACCGCCAAACCCGACCCCAAGGATCAAGGGCGCGCGCACCGACATCAGGCACTTTTCGAAATCCGTTGTTTCCTGCTCGGCGATGCAGTGGATACTGTCGGGGTTCAATGCCGCGCGATCCGTTTCGCGCAGCGAATCCATGTCGCCAATCACCGCGTGCGGCACCAACCCCTGCGCCAACGCCGTGCCGGCGCCGCAATCCGCCGCGACCACGTCTTGCACATGCGGTCGGATGGCCTGCCAAAGGACCTCTTCGACGCCGCCACCGCCGATCATTGCAATTGGATCGAGAGATTGAACAATCACGCTTTCGCCTCCGGCATTGTCGCCCCGTGCAGCTACAGAACACAATCCCGCCATTAAATGATACCTTAATAACCGAAGAATCGGTCAGGTTTGGTCTCGGATCGGATGGTAGATGCGGAACTTACATTAGAAAGAAAGTGAGTTGGTAATGGTAAGCAGCAACAAAATACTAACCGTTTCCTATGGGACGTTCTCCTGCACGCTCGAAGGGTTTGATGACTCTTTCGGGACGATGAAGGCCATTGCTGAATACTTCCGCGATCTGGCCTCCGACGATCGCTACTTCGGGGCAGAGCCGCCCACGCCGGACGCCGACATGCTTGCCCGAATCGCCGAACGTGAAATTGCACGTCAGGTCGAGGCACGCCAGGAACGCGGGCAGATTGTCCTGCGCGCCTCCGAGCAGGAGCAAGAAACTCAGGCGCAAGAAACGCCCGAGGAATCGACCGCCCCCGATACCGACGCAATACCGACAGAAAACAGCCACCAGGATCAGGCCGATTCCGACAGCGAACAGCGCGAAGATATCGCCGCCGAATCGCCGCAGCCCGAGGTCGCCAGCGCCGCCGAAACCGACACCTCCCCGGTGCCGCCAGTCGAAGACACCCCGCCCGATTTCGATGAAGCGGCAACCGCCGAAAATGAAGACTTGCCCGAAGACGAGGCCGCAGAAGAGGCCGCGGCACCCACCCCCTCAGAGCCGCAAACCATTGAGCCGCAAACCATTGCAGCGGCGACCGAGACCGAAAGCGTCGCCGCGAAATTGCGCCGCATTCGCGCCGTCGTGTCCAAAGGTCAAGGTAGCGCCGCCGCCCTCTATACCGAGGACGAGCACGCCGAAACCCCTGATATTTCAGAAGAAATCGCCACGCCCCCAAGGTCGAGGCAACCGAAGAAACCCCACGGACCGAGGACTTCACTCCCGGTTTCGAAGCCGCGATCGCCCACGGCGCCGAGCCGGCCGAAGCCCTCGCAGAGCCAGAAAACATCGAAGATGAGGGCCCCACCGCCGAAGTCCTCCCCGAAACAGACCACGCCCCACTGGCCGAGGATCTGGCCGAAGAGACGCCCCAAACCGATGAGCAGGAAAGCCCACGCTCGGGCGTCCTGAAGGTCAAACGCTCCGACTTCGAAGAGGCAACCTATACCCCCGAAGAGAACGCAGACGACTGGTCCGACGATTGGCTCGACGACGAAGAAAGCAGTCTAACCCCCGAAGAAGAAGAGGAATTGCGCCTCGAGCTCGCCCAGGTCGAAGCCGAGTTGAGCAGTGACGACGAAGACGAGAGCCACGACGACAGCCACGCGGAAGACGAGGGCGACCAAGACGATGTCAGCTCCATCTTCGCCGCCGATCCAAGCGAGCAATCCCACGAAAGCAGGCATGATCGCATAGCCCGGCGCGAACGCCTTTACCAAAGCGCCGGCGAGCAAGACATGAAGCGCCTGATCGCGAAAACCCAAAGCGAAATGGCCGAGCCGCAAGCCACCAACCGCCGCAACGCCATCGCCCATCTGCGCGCCGCTGTGGCCGCGACCAACGCCGAGATCGAGGCGGGCAAGCCCGAGCGCGAAGACACCATTTCGGACGCCTTCCGCGACGATCTGGCCAGCGCCGTGCGTCCCAAACGCCCCAAGAAACTTGGCAAATCGAGTGCTCGCCGCCCCGACACGGATCAAAGCGCGCCGCCGCTGAAACTGGTGGCTGAGCAGCGTATCGACAACCCCGATGAGACCAAGCCAGTGCGCCCGCGCCGTGTCTCGCGGGCCGATCTGGATGCTCCGCTTGCCGAAGTGACCACCGATCACCCCGCACCGGACGGGTTTGCCGATTTCGCGGCCGAGGTCGGCGCGCAAAGCCTGGGCGACATCCTCGAGGCGGCCGCAGCATACATGACCTATGTTGAAGAACGAGAGGACTTCTCGCGCCCGCAGTTGATGACGCGGCTGCGCAGCATCCAGGGCGACGCATTCAGCCGCGAAGACGGCTTGCGCAGCTTCGGCACGCTCTTACGGACCGGAAAATTGCGCAAGGTCGGCCCCGGTCGTTTCACCGCGTCATCCGAAATCGGGTTTCTGCCAGAGGCAAGGCGCGTCGGCTAAGTGCGCCTATTCCTTGCCGCTTCCGGCCTCATCATCGGCGTCGGGGGCGGCTTGTCCAACCCCGCGGAACACGAACCTGAGCGGCACCACCCAGCCAAAGCCGACCACCACGTACACGATCAGCTCCAGCCAGAACGGCGGCCGATCCAGCATGTTCAGGATGCTCACCGCCAGAACGATGTACGCGGGCATCCCAACCAGCAGGATCACCAGCGACCAGCGCCTTCGTGCTTTCCAGGACAGTGCCATCAATCTGCAAACGGGTCCGTGACCAGGATCGTGTCTTCACGCTCGGGCGAGGTAGACAATAGCGCGACGGGGCAATCAATCAACTCTTCCACGCGGCGCACGTACTTGATCGCGTTGGCCGGCAGGTCCGCCCACCGTCGCGCGCCCTCGGTCGATTCCGTCCACCCCGGCATTTCTTCATATACGGGGGTGCAGCGCGCCTGCTGATCGGCTGCCGTCGGCAGATAGTCCAGCGTCTTGCCGTCCAACTCGTACCCGACGCAGATCTTGAGCGTCTCAAACCCATCCAGCACGTCCAGCTTGGTCAGGGAAATGCCGTTGACGCCGCTGGTGGCGCATGTCTGGCGCACCAGGCAGGCGTCGAACCAGCCGCAGCGCCGCTGCCGCCCCGTGGTGGTGCCAAACTCGTGACCGCGCTCGCCCAACCGCTGACCGTCGCCATCGTGCAGTTCGGTCGGAAACGGCCCCTCGCCCACGCGAGTGGTGTAGGCCTTCACGATCCCAAGCACGAAATCGATGCTGCCGGGGCCGATGCCCGTGCCGGTGGCGGCCTGCCCCGCGATCACGTTGGACGAGGTAACGAACGGATAGGTGCCGAAATCAATATCCAGCAGCGCCCCCTGCGCCCCCTCGAACAAGATCCGCTTGCCCGCCTTACGCTTTTCGCTCAGCACCTTCCACACCGGCGCCGCATAGGCCAGGATCCCCGGCGCTATCTCGCGCAGCTTGGCAAGCAGGGCGGCGCGATCCACCGGCTCAAGACCAAGGCCCCGGCGCAGCGCGTCGTGATGGGCCAGCGCCCGATCCACCCGCAGCTCCAGCGTCGCATCATCCGCCAGATCGGCCACGCGCACCGCGCGGCGCCCGACCTTGTCCTCGTAGGCCGGCCCAATGCCGCGCCCCGTCGTGCCGATTTTCGCGACGCTGATCGCGGCCTCGCGGGCGCGGTCCAACTCCCCGTGAATGGGCAGGATCAGCGGCGTGTTCTCGGCAATCATAAGCGTTTCCGGCGTGATCTCCACGCCCTGCGAGCGGAGGGTTTCAACCTCGCTCAGCATATGCCAGGGGTCCAGCACGACACCATTCCCGATCACGCTGAGTTTGCCGCCGCGCACCACCCCCGAAGGTAACGCGTGCAGCTTGTAAACCTCGCCGTCGATAACCAGGGTGTGGCCCGCGTTGTGCCCCCCCTGAAACCGGGCGATGACATCCGCCCGCTCGGACAGCCAGTCCACGATCTTGCCTTTTCCCTCGTCACCCCACTGAGCGCCGACGACAACCACATTCGCCATGTCCGGACCTTTCGTCTGAAACGGTGTTGCGATGAAACCCGCAACCATATAGCGGCACGAGAACACACATGAAACCGCAAATTCATCCCGCGTCTGGACACAGGGTGCCGAATGCGCAAAATCAAGCCATTCGATTAAAGGAGATTACTCATGGGGTTTTTCGTCCGCTGGCTTGTGGCATTTGCCCTTTTGGTCAGCACCTATAACCCGACGCAATGGAATTACGCGGCCTGGACACAGGCCAACTGGGAGATCCAGACACCGCTGGTGGTGTTCATGGGGCTCGTGTTGTTCGTGGGGTACATTATCTACCTGCGCGCCACGCTTCGCTCGATCGGCACGTTCGGGATGGGCCTTGTGCTGGCAATTTTCGGTTCACTGACGTGGGTGCTCTATGATTGGGGGGTGCTGAACCTGGAAAACCGCGACCTGAACCTGTGGCTTGGCCTTGTGGCACTCTCGCTGGTTCTGGGCATTGGGCTGAGCTGGAGCATACTGCGCAGACAGCTCAGCGGGCAGGCCGATATTGACGACGTGGCCGACTAAGCACCTTGTAGCCGCCAGACCGCCGGCAGACATACGCGGCACGGCGACAATGGGTTGCGCCGCGCCTGCAATTTCCCTAGATACCCCACAGTTCACACCGAAAGCGGGCGCCTTCATGGAAAACGTCATCCTCATCATCCACCTCCTATTGGCATTGGCGCTGATCGGCGTCGTGCTGATCCAGCGTTCGGAAGGCGGCGGTCTTGGAATGGGCGGCGGCGGTGGTGGCGGCGCACCCGGCGGGGTCATGTCCGGCCGTGCCGCGGCAACCGCGCTTGGCCGTGTGACATGGGTCTTGGCGATCGCGTTTATCTGCACCTCGCTGGCGCTAACCATCATCGCGGCGCAAAAATCGACGGGGGGCTCCGTTCTGGACCGCCTGGGCGAGCAACCCGCCGCCGAGGAGCAGGCCGATCCGGCTGCCCCGTCGGACGATACGTTGGTGCCGCCGACGTCGGGTGAGACTGCACCATTGGTGCCGCGCGCCGACTGATCCACAAGTAATTGAGGCAAGCAATTTCGCCGCAACAGCATCTTGCGGCTTGCTTGCTCTTTTCCTGCGAATCCTTTATAGGTTGTGCCCCGTGGTTCAGTGGTCCGGCAGGGCTATTCAGGGCGCTCAACTGCTGACCAAAAATGGCCTGATCACGGGGGATGCCAACCAAATGGCGCGATATATTTTCATCACTGGCGGTGTTGTTTCTTCTCTGGGCAAGGGGCTTGCCTCTGCGGCACTTGGCGCGCTGTTGCAGGCGCGTGGCTTTTCGGTTCGGCTGCGTAAGCTTGATCCGTATCTGAACGTCGATCCAGGCACCATGTCGCCCTTTGAACACGGCGAGGTGTTCGTCACCGACGATGGCGCCGAGACCGATCTGGACCTGGGCCACTACGAGCGCTTTACCGGCGTGGCGGCGCGGGCCAGCGACTCGGTCAGTTCGGGGCGCATCTATTCCAACGTTTTGGAAAAGGAGCGGCGCGGCGATTACCTGGGTAAGACGATCCAGGTGATCCCGCACGTCACCAACGAGATCAAGGATTTCCTCGCGATCGGAGAGGACGAGGTTGATTTCATGCTATGCGAGATCGGCGGCACCGTCGGCGACATCGAAGGGCTACCGTTTTTCGAGGCGATCCGCCAGTTTGCTCATGATCGGCCGCGCGGGCAGTGTATTTTCATGCATCTCACGCTGCTGCCCTACCTGGCCGCCAGCGGCGAGTTGAAGACCAAGCCCACCCAGCACAGCGTCAAGGAATTGCGCAGCATCGGTATCGCGCCCGATGTCCTGGTTTGCCGGTCGGAGCATCCCATTCCCGAGAAAGAGCGCGAAAAGATCGGCCTGTTCTGCAACGTCCGCAAGGAAAACGTGATCCCGGCCTACGATCTGGGTTCGATCTACGAGGCGCCGTTGGCGTATCATCGGGTCGGGCTGGATCAGGCGGTGCTCAATGCGTTCGGCATCTCGCCTGCGCCGCGCCCGCATCTGGCCGTGTGGGAGGATGTAGTCGATCGCATCCAGCACCCCGAGGGCGAGGTTCGCGTGGCCATCGTCGGCAAGTATACGCAGCTTGAGGATGCCTATAAATCCATCAAGGAGGCGCTGACCCACGGCGGCATGTCGAACCGGGTGCGGGTGCGGGTGGACTGGGTCGATGCCGAGCTGTTCGACCGCGAGGACCCGGCGCCGCATCTTGAGGGGTTCCACGCCATCCTCGTGCCCGGCGGGTTCGGAGAGCGCGGCACCGAGGGCAAGATCAAGGCGGCCGAGTTCGCCCGCACCCGCAAGATCCCCTACTTGGGGATCTGCCTGGGCATGCAGATGGCCGTGATCGAGGCCGCCCGCAACGTTGCCGGGCTGGCGACGGCGGGGTCGGAGGAATTCGATCACGAGGCGGGGCAGACCCGGTTCGAGCCAGTGGTCTACCACCTCAAGGAATGGGTGCAGGGCAGCCACACGATCGAGCGGCGCGTCGGCGACGACAAGGGCGGCACCATGCGGCTAGGGGCCTACGAGGCGACGCTGGCCGAGGGCTCTCGGGTGGCGAAAATCTACGGCACCACCAAGATCGAAGAGCGGCACCGGCACCGGTACGAGGTGGACACCAAGTACCGCGAAAAGCTGGAGGCTTGCGGGCTGAAATTCTCGGGGATGTCACCCGATGGGCGGCTTCCGGAGATCGTGGAATGGGAAGAGCATCCCTGGTTCATCGGGGTGCAGTTTCACCCCGAATTGAAATCCAAGCCGTTCGCGCCGCACCCCCTGTTCGCCGATTTCGTGAAGGCGGCGGTAGAAACATCGCGACTGGTTTGAGGGGCTGGTTTCACTATGGGACGGTGAATCTAAAGCGCTGTTATTGAAGCATCTTTCCAAACTACCTGTTAAGGGCGCTCGCTAGTCGTGCGCACCTCGCCCGGGGCGCGCATGCCCTCTCGGACCAGAGCGGCCGCGCGAATTTGCCCTTGCGCCACCGGCCGGTTGCGGCTGAACTCCCTCCATCGCAACGCGCGGTAAAGGAGGCCGACATGGTCAAGGCGGAATGGGCGCGGCATGGCGCGCGAGCCGCGATGTGCGCGGCGCTGATGGCGGCGGGACTGGCTTTGGCGGCACCGGGCGCAGCGGCAGGGCAGGTGAATCGGGCCGATTATGACGCGCTGGCCGAGCAACTCGGCGGGCGCATCGACTTTGAAGAACTGCCCGCGATGGCCGAGCCGGGCGTGATCCTTGACGATGTCTACCGGGTGCCCGGCGCCGCCCTTGCAGAGCATTTCGCCGGCCAGAGCGTCAGCATACGCCCCCTGCCCGAGGTATCGGGCGGCGCGCCGCACGACGTGCTGCCACGTACCGACCTGCGCGCACCTCTCGCCCTGCGATCCGGGCCGCCGGGGCGATCACTGGCCGTGGCGCTGCACCGCGGTTTCGGGTCCAACGCGGTGTTCCCGGTCGGTCCCGATGGCGCGCAGGCGCGCAGCGGCCGCGGTGAAGGGGCGCTGGCAGTGCTATTCGACAGCGATCAGCGCGCCGTGGCGATCCGCATCCACGCCGACTACGCCGACCCGCTGGGAGACCGGCCCTTGCCCGGAGCAGTGACGGTGCAGTTCTACGCCCGCGACGGCACACGGCTGAGCATCGATACCCTCTTCCCCGGGCATGGCGTCGCGTCTTTCGGCTTCGTTGTGCAAGGCGCAGGGGCCGGCATTGCCGCGATCACCATCAGCAACAGCGACCCCGGCGGCATCGCCATCGACGACATCCTTTTTGCCCTTGCACCGCTGGCCGGTTGAGGCTGAACTGGGCACGACCACGCGGCGAAGGAGAAAAGAATGGCCAAGGGATATTGGGTTGCGCATGTGGATGTGGACGACCCGGAGGTATACGAGCAATACAAGGCCGCGAACGCCGCCCCGTTCGCGGAATACGGCGCGCGATTCCTGGTGCGCGGCGGCGAGGGGCAGCAGCGCGAGGGCAGCGGCCGCGCCCGCACCGTGGTGATCGAATTTCCCAGCTACGAGGCGGCGCTGGCGTGCTACGATTCGTCCGGCTACCAGGCGGCCAAGGCGCTGCGCGATCCGGTCTCGACGGGCGATCTGGTGATCGTGCGGGGGTATGACCCCGACTGATCGGGCGCGTTTGGGATCACATGATCAAGATCAAGGACGGCGCCGGCGCGGCGTGGTTTAGGGCGGCTTGAGCGAACACATTCAAAGGACAAGACATGAGTTGGAGCGACAAACTTTCGGGCACGCGCGACCAGTTGCGGGCGCTAAACAAGACCATTCCCGACACCACCCGCGCGTTCGGCGCATTGGGCAAGACGGTGAAAGAGGGCGGAACGCTTGAGTTCAAGACCAAGGAATTTGTGGCATTGGGCATCGCGATCGCCACCAAGTGCGAGGCCTGCATCGTGCTGCATGTCGAGACGTTGGTGAAATGCGGGGCCACCCGCGAGGAAGTGGCCGACGTTCTGGCGATGGCGATCCAGATGGGCGGCGGGCCGTCGATGATGTACGCTGGCAAAGCGTTGGAATGCTACGACGAATTGGCGGGGTGAGGCGTTTGCGGGGTAGCGCAAGCCGGGCGCGCGCCTGCCCGTGGGGTGGCGCTGTAACGGTTTGGCAGCGCACTTTACCCCGCCGCATACCTCCAACAGATCAATGGCAGCGCACCATCACCAAAACGCCAGCCCGCCCATCTTCAGGCGGCACCGTCCAGAAGAGCGCGCGCGGCGCCTCGGGCCTCGTCGGTGATCATGTCGCCGGCGACCATGCGGGCGATCTCGTCGACGCGCTGCGCAGCGTCCAGCGGCACCACGGTTGACAGCGTCTGATCGTCATTGACGGCCTTTTCCACGCGCCAGTGATGGGCTCCGCGCGCCGCCACCTGCGGCGAGTGGGTCACCACCAGAACCTGCCCATCCTCGGCCAGCGCGGCAAGGCGGCGGCCCACGGCATCGGCGGTGGCGCCGCCAACCCCGCGATCGATCTCGTCAAAGATCATGGTCACGCCCTCGCTGTTCTGGCTGAGGCAAACCTTGAGCGCCAGCAGGAAGCGGCTGAGCTCGCCGCCCGAGGCGATGCGCGCCAGCGGCCCGGCGGGGGCACCGGGGTTGGTGGCCACCTCGAACGCGACCTGGTCGGTGCCGTCGGGGCCGGGATCGGCAGGCGTGACGCGGGTGCAAAAGCCCGCCCTGTCCATCTTGAGCGGGGTCAACTCGGCCATCACCGCGCGATCGAGGCGCGCGGCGGCATCCGCGCGGGCGGCCGACAGGGCGCTTGCGGTGGCATCGTACTCGGCCTGGGCGGTATCGCGGGCCTGCGTCAGGGCGGTGATGCCCTCGTCGCCCGCATCCAGCGCGGCGAGTTTTTCGCGCAGCTGGGTGCCGAACCCGACCAGGTCATCGGGCGCGACGCCATGCTTGCGAGCCAGCGCGCGGATGGCGAACAGGCGCTCCTCGGTGCGCTCCAACTCGTGCGGGTCGAAATTGAGGCTGTCCATCGCCGCCTCGACACCCTGCGACGCCTCGCCCAGCTCCATCAACGCGCGGCCAAGCGCCTCTAGCGGGGCATCGAGCTGCCCCTCGGCCTGATCGGCGACCCCTTCGAGCCAGCGCATCGCGTCGCCCATGGCCCCTTCGGCGCCGTCGGTGCCCAGCACCTGGTAGGCGCGGGTGACGTCGCTGCGGATGCGCTCTGCGCCCTGCATCATGCGGCGGCGGCTATCAAGGTCGGCCTCCTCGCCCGGCTCGGGCGCAAGATCGTCCAGCTCGCCCACGGCGTGGCGCAGGAACTCCTCTTCGCTGCGCATCGCTTCAAGCGCGTCCTGCGCCTGTGCCAGGTCCTTTTGCGCGCGCGACAGGGCCCGCCACGCGCCGCGCGTGCGCGTTAGCAGATCCGTGTGCGCACCGTAGGCATCCAGCAACACGCGGTGGCCGCGCGGGTCCAGCAGGCCGCGATCGTCCTGTTGGCCGTGCAATTCCACCAGCGTATCCGACAGCGTGCGCAGCACCTCGCCCGAGCAGCGGCGGTCGTTGACCCAGGCGGTCTTGCGCCCGTCGCGGCGGTTGACGCGGCGCAAGATCAGCTCACCCGGGGCGGATGGCAGGCCGGCCTCGTCCAGAACGGCAAGGGCAGGGTGGCCTGCGGGAAGCTCGAACACGGCGGTGACCTCGCCCTGGTCGGCGCCGGCGCGCACCAGGTCGGCGCGGCCTCGCCAGCCCAGGACAAAACCCAGCGAATCCAGCAGGATCGACTTGCCCGCGCCCGTCTCGCCGGTGAGCACGTTCAGGCCGGGGCGAAAATCAAGCTCCAGCCGGTCAATGATCAGGATATCGCGTATCTCGAGCGCGCGCAGCATGAGCCAAGTCCCGTCGGCGGGTCACTTCCCCGCCTCCCCTATTGCTATAGCCATTCGCCCTTGATGGTTTGCCGGTAGATTCGGCTGAGCCAGTTGTCGCCGCGCGACCTGAGCTCAAGCCCCTGCCCGGTGAGCAGCTTGTAGCTGTCCTGATACCATTCGGTGCCGCGGAAATTGTGCCCCAGGATCGCGCCGGCGGTTTGCGCCTCGTTGGTAAGGCCGAGCGACAGGTACGCCTCGACCAGCCGATGCAGCGCTTCGGCGGTGTGGCTAGTGGTCTGGAAATCCTCGACAACGGTCTGGAACCGGTTGATCGCGGCGGCGTAGTGCTGCCGCTTGAGGTAGTAGCGCCCGACCTCCATTTCCTTGGCCGCGAGGTGATCGAAGGCAAGGTCGAACTTGAGGATCGCCGAGCGGGCGTATTCGCTATCGGGGTAGCGCTCGATCACGGTGCGCAGGGCCTGAAGGGCCTTGAACGTCAGGTCCTGATCGCGGCCGACCTCGTCGATCTGGTCATAGTAACTAAGCGCGAGGAGATACTGCGCGTAGGCAGCATCGTCATCGGCGGGATAGAAATCGATATAGCGCTGCGCGGCCGAGCGGCTGTTCTCGTAATCGGCTTCCTGATGGTAAGAATACGCCTGCATGATGAGGGCGCGCTTGGCCATGTCCGAATAGGGATAGAGGCGCTCGATCTCGGAGAAGTAGAAGGCCGCGTCGGCGGGCCTGCTGCGCTCAAGCTCGAACTCGCCGCGCTCGAATATCTGCTGGGCCGAGTATTTCTCGATCTCGATGCTTTCGCGCCGCTCGACGCCCGACCCGCACCCGGCCAGCATCGCGACCAACAACGCACCACCAATCAGCCGTGTTCGGGACCCGCCTGTCATGCTTGCTCTCACCCTCAAAAGATCCAGCCCCGGGAAAACCCGGTTTCACCCTAGGTCGTAGCACAGAAAATTCCGGTGCAAAACGTCTTTGGTGCATTTCATCGATATCGCGCAAACGCGCCTCAGGCGACGGCGGGGATTTCGCTATCGCGCAGGCCGGCGCCGGGCAGGCGGGCGGCGGCGCGGGCATCGCAAGTCACGCGGCGATAGGCGCCCGGCGTACTGAACAGTACGTGCAGCAAATCGTTGGTGACGGCGTGACCGGCGCGAAACCCGGTGTAGCGCGCCAGCAGGGGCGCACCGGCCAGCGCCAGATCGCCCAGGGCATCCAGCATCTTGTGGCGGACCGGCTCGTCGTGGTGACGCAGGCCGCCGGGGCTGAGGACGCGGGCGCCATCCACCACGACCGCGTTTTCAAAGGTGCCGCCAAGCGCCAAGCCGTTTTCGCGCATCGCATCGACATCGGCCTTGCGGCAAAACGTGCGGCTATCGCACAGCTCGCGCACGAAGGTGCCGTTGGCCATGGTCAGGCGCTTGGATTGCGCACCGATGGCGGCGTCGTCAAAATCGATGTGGAAATCGATCTGCATCACCTCGGCAGGATCGAGCCGCGCCCAGGCATCGCCGCGCCGCACTTCGACCGGGCGCAGCACCTTGATCGCACTGACGGGGTGGCCGACCGGGCGCAGGCCGTGCGCCATGATCCCGCGCACGAACTCTGCCGCGCTGCCATCGAGAATGGGAACCTCGGGGCCGTCGATATCGATCATGGCGTTATGCACGCCGCAACCTGCCAGCGCGGCCATGATATGTTCGACCGTGGAGACCGAAACGCCGGCGGTGTTTTCCAGCAGGGTGCAGAGCGGCGATTGCCTGACCGTGTTCCAACGGGCGGGAATCAGCGCATCAGCACCGATCACGTCGCGGCGGCGGAACATGATCCCCTGACCGGCAGCTGCCGGGCGCAGGACCATGCGCGCGGGCTGCCCGCCATGCAGACCGACGCCGGTGAACTCGACCGTGGTTTTCAAAGTCTGTTGCAAGATTGCCCCGAATTTGGCTGCACCGCTTTTGAGTGCCTGTAGGGTTGGTAAAGATACGCGGACCAACGCTCAACTCAAACTTTGTAACGCATTGAAACATCGGCGGGGAGGGTCGGCGATGTTTTGCCCATTTGGTGAAATTTCGGGCGTAAGGGGTTGGGGTTGAACGCTAAATTCTACTGGGTGGTGATGCTTACTGCGGCGAACTCGTGTCCGGGATTTGTCGGGGTCCTGACGCAAGCCGGGCGAGCGCCGGCCCGTGGGGTGGCGCAGCAACGACCGAACTGGGTATTTTATCCCGCCACATACCTCCAACCTCACCATGGCGGTGCACCACCTCCAAAACGCCAGCCCGCCCGGACGGGCAGGCGCTCGCCCGGCGCCTGTCGGCGCCATTCGGGCGCGGGTCCCTGCCCCATCAACGCGAAAGGGCCGCCACTTGGGCGGCCCTTGTACCCGAAAGGAGAAGGGGGATCAGTTGGCCTGGCGGCGCAGGAAGGCGGGGATTTCAATCCGGTCCTGATCGGGATCGGTTTCGTCCTCGTATTGTGGCTGCGCGCGGTCCGATTGCACCGGGGGTTGCTGGCGGGCGGGCTGTTGGCCGCCGCCGCGTCCGGCGTTTTCGGTGCCATGGCCAGTCATCCGGTTGATCAGCGAGTTGATCCCGAAGCGGGATTTCTCGGACTCATTCCGGGACCCATCGCCGCTCGCGCGGGCGGGTTGCTGCTGCTGTTGTTGCTGGCGCGGCTGGCGGGCGGCGGGGGCGTTGTCCACCGCCGTGCGCAGGCGGGCCAGCGCCTCGGGCGAGGGGGTGCCGGGCGCCGGGGTGCGGGGCGCGACGAACTCCTCTGGATCGGCATAAAGCGCATCCTCCCCGCGCTGATACTGCGCCGGATCGGGGGTGTAGGCCGGCGGCGGCAGATCGTCGCCTTGCGCGTGGTAGGCGGCGGGCTGCTGCTCTTCGGCAAAGATGTCTTCCATCTGGTCCTCGGCGGCGGCGCGCTGTGCGTCCAGCTCGTCGAACAGGGGCTGCTGCTGCGGCGCGGCCGTTTCGGGCTGCGCGTAGTCCTGCGCGACCTCCTGATGCGGCTCGGGGGCCGGAGCGGGCGCCGGGGCTGCGGGTTCTTCGACCTGCACGTTTTGCTTGAGCGGCGCGGCCATCGAGCGGCGCGGCACCGGCATATCGCCCATATCCTCGCGCGCGTCGATGCCGGTGGCGACGACGCTTACGCGCATAACGCCTTCCATCTCAGCGTCGAGGGTGCTGCCGACTATGATGTTCGCGTCCTGGTCCACCTCTTCGCGGATGCGGTTGGCGGCCTCGTCCAACTCGAACAGGGTCAGGTCATGACCGCCGGTGATGTTAATCAACACGCCGCGCGCGCCGTTGAGACTGATCTCGTCCAGAAGCGGGTTCGCTATAGCCTTCTCGGCGGCCTGGATAGCGCGGTTTTCGCCCTCGGCCTCGCCGGTGCCCATCATCGCCTTGCCCATCTCGTCCATCACCGCGCGTACGTCGGCGAAATCGAGGTTGATCAAGCCGGGGCAGACCATCAGGTCGGTCACGCCCTTGACGCCCTGGTAGAGCACGTCGTCGGCCATGCTGAAGGCTTCGGTGAAGGTGGTTTTCTCATTGGCCAGCCGGAACAGGTTCTGGTTGGGAATGATGATCAGGGTATCGACGACCTTTTGCAGGGCCTCGACGCCTTCTTCGGCCTGGCGCATCCGCTTGTTGCCTTCGAACTGGAACGGCTTGGTCACAACGCCCACGGTCAGCACGCCCAATTCGCGCGCGGCCTGTGCGATGATCGGCGCGGCGCCGGTGCCGGTGCCGCCGCCCATGCCGGCGGTGATGAAGCACATATGCGCGCCGGCCAGATGATCGACGATCTGTTCGATGCTTTCCTCGGCGGCGGCTGCGCCGACGCTGGCGCGGGCGCCCGCACCCAGCCCTTCGGTCACCTTGACGCCAAGCTGAATTCGGCTTTGCGCGGCGGTTTCCTGCAGCGCCTGAGCGTCAGTGTTGGCCACCACGAAATCACAGCCGATCAGACTTTTCTCGATCATGTTGTTGACTGCGTTTCCACCGGCTCCGCCCACACCGAATACGGTGATCCGGGGTTTCAACTCATCCTGTCCGGGCATCGAAAGGTTCAATGTCATGATCTGTCCGCCTGATGTTGTGCCCGATTTTCGGGCGTTTTTCTGCCTCTGCTGTCCCGATACTACTCGCTGACACCTGAATCGTCATCAAAAAAAACGAAATTTCCACAAAATATGGCCAATTTTCGGGGGCCATTCGCGGGATTTCGCCGATACGCCGATATCTGGTGGTTACCAGTTGTCCCTGAACCATTTCACAGCGCGCCTGAGCGAGCGCGCGGGGTAGCGATCGACCGGCAGGTCGAAATCCCACCATTCGTCCTGCGGGTGCGCAGCAAACAGGCTCAGGCCAACGGTGCTGGAAAACCCCGGGCCGGTCGCGGCCTGCGGCAGGCCATGCACGCGCAGCGGCCGGCCAAGGCGCACCTGCTGGCCCAATATGCGACTGGCCAGCGCATCGAGGCCGGGGATCTGGCTGCCGCCGCCGGTCAGCACGATCTGCTGGCTTGGCAGGTGCTCGAACCCGGCCGCATCGAGGCGCGCGCGCGCCTCTTCGAGGATCTCCTCGACGCGGGGGCGCATGATGCCGATCAGTTCGGCCCGGCTGACCGTGCGGCGGTCGTGCTCCCAATCGCCGGTATCGCCGCCGATCTCGATCATCTCGCGGTCGTCCATGCCGGTGGCGTGCACGCCGCCGTAGAACGTCTTGATCCGTTCGGCCACCTGCGTGGGCACCGACAGGCCCATCGAGATATCGCCGGTCACGTGATCGCCGCCCATGCGGACGGTGTCGGCGTAGATCATGTGTTTTTTCATGAAAATCGACAGGCTGGTGGTGCCGCCGCCCATGTCGATGCAGGCGGCACCAAGCTCTTGTTCGTCCTCGACCAGCGCCGAAACGCCCGACACGTAGGCCGAGGACGCCACGCCAGCCAGCTCCAGATCGCAGCGTTTGACGCAATGGGCAAGGTTCTGGATCGCGGTGGCATCGACGGTGAGCATGTGCATGTCCGCCGCCAGTCGCTGCCCCAGTTGGCCGCGCGGGTCGCCCAAACCGCTGCGGTGATCGAGCGCAAAGTTCACCGGCTGCGCGTGCAGCACCTCGCGCCCGGCGCCGAAATCGGGCACGTCACAGGACGACAACACGCGACTGACATCCTGTTCGGTGACGACCTGACCGTCGAGATCGATCGCCCCGGTAAGGCCATAGCTGCGCGGCTCGGCCCCGGCAAAACAGGCGATGACGTGATCGACGCGGATATTGGCCATCTTTTGCGCCGCTTGCAGGGCGGTCCTGATCGCGCGTTCGGTTTCCTGCATGGCGTCGATCTCGCCAAAGCGGACCCCGCGCGAACGGGTCGTCGCGGCGCCGACCACGCGGAACCCCGCCTGCCCCGCCATCGGGCCGACACCATCGGCCTCGCGCAGGCGCTCGGAGCCGTCAAACCGCAAGACAAGGCAGGCGATCTTGGAGCTGCCAACATCCAGGATGGCCACGACGCCGCGCTGCATGGCTGCGCGGCGCATGTTACGCATGGCGCGTTGCGATTCATAAAGCTCGATCATTGACTGCCCTCTCCCAAACTCGTCCGGCTGATGCGCCACCATTGTTCCAGTGCGGTATCGTTCATCCGGATGACGGGGCGGTCCGCGATGCGCATGTCCACCACCGCGATATCGCGCGCCATCATGTCCTGTGCCTGATCCAGCGCGATTACCCTCTCAAGCGCCTGCACGGGCCGCTCTTCGGGGAGCATGATGCGTTGATCCCGGTCCAGGACGATATCCCACCGCCGCTCGCCGATGCGGACCAGCCCGCGCAGCCGCTCATCAAGCGGGGCCGCCGCGTCAAGCAGGGCAAGCGCCTGCGGCACGTGATCCTGTGCCCCCTGCCCCGCCACCAGTGGCAGATCGGGGTAATCGGCACGTTTGAGGACCGGGCCGATCACCGCGCCGCCGGCATCCAGCCGGTCCAGCCCGCCCTGGTTGCGCCACAGCACCACCGGGGTGCGTTCGCTCACGTCGATCTGCAGCACCCCGCCGGGGCGGATGCGCACGTTCGCGGATTTGACCGCCGAAAGGTCGCGCACGGTGCGCTGGATGCGCGGCAGGTCCAGATCGAACGAACTGAGCGGGAAATCGAACGACAGGATCTCGCGGATATCCTCGGAGACGCCCGCGCTGGCGCCGTCGACGGCCATGAGGCGCACCTGGAACTCGGGCCGCTCTTCTATCGCGGCGCGCATGTCGTAGAGCGCGAGCATCACGCGGTCGTAGTTTTCCTCGTCCGACAGGTAGGTCCAGAGCGCCGCAAACGCGATCGTGAACGGCACGCCAATGCGAAGCAGGCGGCGAAACAGCGGCGTCAGCATCAGCCGCTGCAAGCGGTAGGACCAGCGCGAGGGCGCCGGGTCGGGGCGCGGCCTTACCTGTTGCATCCGGCATCCTCCACGATCCAGCGGCACAGCGCGCCGAAATCGACCCCGACGGCGCGTGCCTGTTCGGGCGATAGCGACGTGGGGGTCATTCCCGGCTGCGTGTTGACCTCAAGCAAGACAAGGCCATCGGTGCCGCGCGTGTCGTCCCAGCGGAAATCGGCGCGGCTCAGGCCGCGGCAGCCAAGCGCGCGATGCGCGACCAGGGCGTGGTCGAGGCAGGCCTGGAACACGTCCGCGGGGATATCGGCGGGCACCACGTGGCGTGAGCCGCCGGCGGAATACTTGGCGTCGTAGTCGTACCAGCCATCGGTGATGATATCGGTGACGGTCAGGGCCCGGTCGCCCATCACCGTGGTGGTTAGCTCGCGCCCCGGCGCGAACGCCTCGACCATAACGGTATCGGGCATATCGGGCGCCAGGCGTGGCGGCGCGTTGGCCGCTTCGTGCACGAGGTAGACGCCGACGCTGGAACCCTCATTGTTGGGTTTGACCACGTAAGGCGGTGGCAGGACATGACCCGCCTCGACTTCGCCGCGCGGGGCCAGCACGCTATCGACAACAGGCAGGCCATGCGCCGCAAACACACCCTTGGCGCGGGCCTTGTCCATCGCCAGCGCCGAGGCCAGCACGCCCGAATGGGTATAGGGCAGACCGATCCATTCCAGCAGCCCCTGCACCGCGCCATCCTCGCCCCAGCGGCCATGCAGCGCGTTGAACGCCACGTCGGGGCGCAGATCGGACAGCCGTGCGCACAGGTCAGGGCCGGCATCGACCTCTGTCACCTGAAAACCTTCGTCCCGCAAGGCAGCGGCGCATTCACGCCCCGATGTCAGCGACACCTCGCGCTCGGCCGAGGGTCCGCCCATCAGTACCGCCACTTTCGGGGTTGTCCTGCTCGACATACCCACTTCGTGCCTCAATGTCCGGGGCCGTCGTTGCGGCCCGCTTGTTATCTTGGTCTTGTCATTGATCAGCGCCCGGTTCACCGATGCGCATGATTTCCCACTGTAGCGTGATCCCGCTGGAATCGTAAACCTTTTTTCGCACCTCTTCGCCCAGTGTCTCAAGCTCGGCGGCGGTGGCGCCGCCAGTGTTGAGCAGGAAGTTCGGGTGCTTTTCGCTCATCTGCGCGCCGCCAAGCCGGGCGCCGCGCATGCCCGCGTCGTCGATCACTTTCCACGCCTTCAGATCGTGCACATCGTCGGCTTTGCCGGTGCTGGAGAACCCGGCAGGGTTGCGAAAGGTGCTTCCGGCACTACGCTCGCGCGTGGGTTGGCTGGCGTCGCGCCGGGCCAGTTGGTCGGCCATCGCCGCCTCAAGCGCAGCCGGATCGCCCTGCGGGGCGTGGAACGTCGCCTCGATGATCACGCATTGCGCGGGCAGATCGGTCTGGCGATAGCGAAAGTTCAGATCTGCGGCGGTAAGGGTGATCACCTCACCCGCGCGAGTCACGGCGCGGGCCGAGACGAAATGATCGGCCACGTAGCGCCCGTAGCAGCCCGCGTTCATCCGCACCGCGCCGCCGATGGCGCCCGGGATGGTGCGCAGGAATGTCAGGTCAAGCCCCTCTGCGGCGGCCTTGCGCGCCACATGCGCATCCAGCGCCGCCGCCCCGGCGGTCAGCTGCGCCCCCTCGATCCGGATCTGGTTAAAGCCCCGGCCAAGGCGGACCACCACCGCGCGTACCCCCCCGTCGCGCACGATCAGATTCGAGCCAACCCCGATGGGAAACACCGGCACATCGGGCGGCAACGCGCGCAGGAACGCCGACAGGTCATCCACATCAGCCGGTTGAAACAACCAGTCCGCCGGGCCGCCGACACGCAGCCAGGTCAGATCACAAAGGGCGCGCGCACGGCTCAACTTGCCGCGCGGTGTGGGAAGATCGGTCATGACAGGTGTTTGCCCTGTGGCGGCGGCAAGGTAAAGGGGCGGCTGCGAGCCGGGGCGCGGGCGCGCGTGTCAGGCATCTGCATCGCCGCTTTGCCATCTGCGCCTGACCCACCGGCCGAGGTAGATCACCGGCCAGCGCAGGATCGACATGCCGCCCAGCATGAGCAGCAGGCCAATCCAGGGGCCGTGGTCATAGGTGGCCATGCCCAGTATCGGGATTCCGGCGCCGATCAGCCAGTAGGCCCGCCTCCAGTGGTTGTCGCGCGAGGGGATCATGGCCAACACGTTGGCCGCCACGGCCCAGATGCACGCGAGGATCAGCGACAGGCTCATGCCCCGCCCCCCAGTAGCATCAGCAGTGCCGCCACCGAGGCAATGAGGCCGACCACCGGCACAACCATCGGCACCCTAAACGATGCCTCCGGCGTTTGCCGTTTGACGCCGATCAGCGCCGCGTTGACCAGCACGAACACCCCCAGCAAGATCGCCGAGGTCGCGCCCGCAAGCGCCGCCACGGGCAACGCCAGCGCTCCGATCAGGACCACCGCGCCGACAACACTGGTCGCCAGGATCGGCGTGCCGAAAAGGGGATGCGCGCGGTGAAAAACCTTGAGCGCGGGGCTGCGCCGACCGAGGCCGAACAGAACGCGGCTGGCCATCACCATTTGGGCCAGAACACCATTGAGTGCCGCCGCCACCGCGATCAGGGCCAGCGGCGCGGCGGACCCTCCGGTGGCACGCGCCCACACGAGGGCAAGCGGCTGCTCGGACGCGGCCAGATCGGCGACGGGCACGGCCCGCACGGCGGCCCAGGCGACCAGCCCGTAAAGCGCGGCGGTGATCAGCAGCGACAGCAGGATCGCGCGCGGCATGGTGCGCTCGGGCTGCTTGACCTCTTCGGCCATGTTCACGATGTCCTCGAACCCTATGAAGGCGAAAAACGCCAGCGTCGCCCCCGCCCCAACCCCGGTCCAGCCGATGGCCTGCGGCGCTTGCCATTCCACGGTCGGCACGGCGGTAGTGCCCGCCCAGATCACCAGCGCGAGGCCGAACACCTCGAGCGCGGTGAAGATGGCAGCGACGGTCAAGCTTTCCAGTACACCGATCAGCGCCACGAGCACCAGCGCCACCCCGACCACCAGCGTAGTCGCCAGCGTGGGCAACGGCACCACCGATGTGAGGTAGCCAACGCCGCCACGCAGCACCGCCGCCGCGGAGACGGTGCCGGCGGCGACGATCGCCAGCCCGACCAGCAGCGACAGCGCATGCGAGCGCAGCCCCCGCTCGACAAAGGCGGCCTCGCCGGCCGCTTCGGGCATGCGGGTGGACAGCTCTGCGTAGCTGAGCGCGGAGGGCGCGGCGATGAGGCCGGCCAGCACGAAGGCAAAGGGCGCATGGGTGCCTGCCTGCGCGGCCACGGCGCCGACCAGAACATAAATGCCCGCGCCGACCATGACGCCAACACCATATGCCGTCAGCAGGCCAAGCCCGATACGGCGCTTAAGCGTCGGCTGGGCTATCTGTTGGGCCATCGGTCTTCGCCCCCTTGAGACGTTCGGGCAACTCATGTGCCCAGGTGCTGATCGTGCCGGCGCCAAGGCACACGACCATGTCGCCGGGCCGGGCGCTATCATAGACCAGCGCGGCAAGGTCGTCGCAATCATCCAGTGCGGTTGCCTTGCGGTGGCCGTGCCGGATCAGGCCCGCGAGCAAATCGTCGCGGGTGGCGCCCTCGATGGGGTCCTCGCCTGCGCTGTAGACGGGGGCGATGGCGACGATGTCGGCCTCGTTGAAGCAGGCGCAGAACTCCTCGAAGAGAGAATGCAGACGCGAATAGCGGTGCGGCTGGTGGACGGCGATGACGCGGCCCTCGGTCGCCTGTCGCGCAGCGCGCAGCACGGCGGCGATCTCCACCGGGTGGTGGCCGTAATCGTCGATGATGGTGACGCCGTTCACCTCGCCCACACGGGTAAAGCGGCGGTTGACGCCGCCAAAACCGGCCAGCGCGGCGCGTATCTCGGCGCGCCTCATACCCAGTTGGCGGGCCACGGCCACCGCCGCCAGCGCGTTCGACACGTTATGATCGCCGGGCATCGGAAGGGTGCAGCCCTCGATCATGGTGCCCTCGCCTTGCAGGGCCACGTCGAAATGCGCCACGCCGCTCGCGTAGGTCAGGTTCACCGCGCGCACATCGGCCTGCGCGTTGAAGCCGTAGGTCACCACGCGACGGTCGGTGATGCGCCCGACTAGCGCTTGCACCTCGGGGTGGTCGGTGCAGCACACCGCCATGCCGTAGAAGGGGATATTGCCGACGAAATCGTCAAAGCCGCGCCGGAGGGCGTCGAAATCGCCCCAGTGGTCCATATGCTCGGGGTCGATATTGGTTACGATTGCGATGGTCGCGGGCAGGCGGTTGAAGGTGCCGTCGCTTTCATCGGCCTCGACCACCATCCATTCGCCCTGCCCCATGCGCGCGTTGCTGCCATAGGCGTGGATGATGCCGCCGTTGACGACGGTGGGGTCGATACCGCCCTTGACCAGCAGTTCGGCCACCATGGTGGTGGTGGTGGTCTTGCCGTGGGTGCCCGCCACCGCGATGTTGGATTTCAGGCGCATCAGCTCGGCCAGCATCTCGGCCCGGCGCACCACCGGCAGGCCGCGCGTGCGCGCCTCGTCCAGTTCCGGGTTGCCGGGCTTGATTGCCGACGAAATCACCACCACGGCGACACCGTCGAGGTTGGCAGGGCTTTGCCCCTTGAAGATGCGCGCACCCAATCCCTTGAGCCGCTCAGTCAGCGGGCCGGTCTTCAGGTCCGAGCCCTGCACGTCATAGCCAAGGTTCAGCAGCACCTCGGCGATGCCGGACATGCCGATGCCGCCGATGCCGACGAAATGGATGGGCCCCACATCGGTGGGCAGTTTGGTTGCGGCGTTCATGCCTTGCCTTTCCGGGACAACGTTTCGACCAGCTCCACCAGCGTCTCGGTCGCGTGCGGCTTGCCGCAGCTTAGGGCGGCGCGGGCCATTTGCTCGGCCCCTTCGGGGTTGGTCAAGACCATTTCCATTTGCGCGACGAGCGTGGCCACATCAAGCCGCGCCTCGGGGATCAGGATGGCGCCGCCGGCCTCGACCAGGCCGCGGGCGTTGGCGCTTTGGTGGTCGGCGGTGGCGGCGGCGAAGGGCACGAGGATGGAGGGGCGGCCGATGATGCTGATGTCGGCGACGCTGGAGGCGCCGGCGCGACTGATGACAAGCTGTGCCTCGCTCATGCGGCGGGGCACATCGCGAAAGAAGGGCTGCACCTCGGCGTCGATGCCGCTGGCGGAATAGGCCTCGGCGACGCGGTCCTGGTCCTCGGGGCGGGCCTGGTGGCTGACGCGCAGGTTGCGGCGGATCTCGGCGGGCAGCGCCGCGATGGCGCCCGGCACCACGTCCGACAGGATGCGCGCGCCCTGGCTGCCGCCCATGACCAGCAGGCTCATGGGGTAGTCGCCCGGCGCGATATAGGGCGATGCGGCGCGCTCAAACACGGCGGCGCGCACCGGGTTACCGGTGGGGATGCCTTCGACGCCGGCGGGCAGCTCGGCGGGCCATGTGCCGCAGGCAACCGCATCGACGCGCCGCGCCAGCAGGCGGTTGACCCGGCCCAGCACGCCGTTTTGTTCATGCACCATGCGCGGACGGCGCAGGATCACCGCGGCGACCAGCGCCGGGATCGACGGGTAGCCACCAAAGCCGACGACGGCGTCGGGGCGTTCGCGCCACATGCGCCATGTGGCCGCAAGGATGCCACCCGCGATGCGCAGCGGCACAAGGGCCCGGGACAGGGCCCCGCCGCGCGCGAAGGTGGCGCTTGAGACCTGCTCGATCTCGACAGAGTGAGGAAAGCCGCCGGTGTAGCGCGCGCCACGCGCATCGGTGGACAGACGCACACGCCAGCCACGGCGCAGCATCGCCTCGGCCAGGGCCTGCGCGGGAAACATGTGGCCGCCCGTGCCCCCCGCCGCGATCACAAGTAAGGGTTTGCGGCCGCTCATCGGTGGCGTCCTCCGCCGCGGAGGATATCGCCGATCTCGCCCTGCGGGCGACTGCGGGTGAAGGCCAAAAGCATACCAACGGCGATTCCCCCCGCGATCAGCGAAGAGCCCCCGTAGCTGACGAAGGGCAAGGTCATGCCCTTGGCGGGCAACAGGCGCACGGCCACCCCCATGTTGACGATCGCCTGCACGCCGAACACGGCGGCAAGGCCGGTGCCGGCTAGGCGGATGAACGGATCACGCTCGCGCATCAGGCGCACCATCGAGCGCACGACGATCACCGCGTAGAGCAGGATGACCGTCAGGACCAGGATCAGGCCGTATTCCTCGGCAGCGACGGCGATGATGAAATCGGTATGGGCATCGGGCAACGACCATTTCACTTCGCCCTCGCCCACGCCGACACCGAAAAAGCCGCCCTCGCGAATGGCGTTGGTGGCATAGCCAAGCTGCGTCGTTGGGTCCACATCGGGGCTGAGGAAGCCATCGATGCGGCGCGCGAAATGCTCGGAGTGGTTGTAGGCCAGGGTGCTGGCAAGGATGGTCAGCCCCGCGATCCCGACCAGCAGGTAGATCGGGGCGCCGGCCACGAAATACATCACGCTCCAGCCAAACAGGATCAGCGCCGCCTGCCCGAAATCGGGCTGCACCGCCAGCATCCCCGCGATGCCAACGGCCAGCATCAGCGACAGCCTTTGCCCCGGCGGGCCGTTGATTTCCTGGCTGGCGGCCAGAAGCCACGCCGCGACGACGATGAAGCCGGGTTTGAGGAACTCGGACGGCTGGAAACTACCGAAGCCAAGCGAATACCAGCGCACCGCGCCCTTGCCGAAATCGGTGCCAAAAAACGGCAGGCCGATCACCGCCGCGAGGGCGCAGAAAAACCCGATCACCGCCAGGCGTCGCACCAGATCGGGCCGCATCATCGACAGGATCAGCATGGTCATCAGCGCCACGGTGCCGAACAACGCCTGCCGCTGGACATAGTGAAAGGGCTCGAACCCGTTCTTGGCGGCCAAGGGCGGAGACGCGGCAAAGCCAAGCAGCAAGCCGATGGCAAACAGGATCATCACGCAGGACATCGACCATTTGTCGATGGTGCGCCACCACTTGGGCAAAACCGGTTCGCCATCGCGCACCGGCACCGTGCCATAGACCATTTCCGTCATGGGAACCGCCGCTTACTGCCTCAATCACTGTCCCTTTTCGGGATCTGATAGGAATACTATCACGGCTTTGCAAAGTTGGGAAGGCATGCCGCCGCGCCCGGCGGGGGATTGTGCATGTTTCGGCGGATCCCCCCTTGTACCGTCGCGGCGGCCCATGTGTCAGGCGGCGTAGGTTCCGCGGATCGGATAGTTCTTGGAGCGGATGAAGGCCAGGCCACCAGCCAACCCTTCCAGGTCGGGGCGGGCAAAGGGGGCGTTCGAGATATCCACGAGCTGCAGCGCGCCGTCGGCGTTGATCACGAAGGTGCCGGGCTCGGGGAACGGGCGATCGGTTTCCTCTGGCGAGCGGGGGTGCGACACGTAAAGGCCCAGCTCCTGCATCTGCGCGATGCTCAATCCATAGCCGACCGGCATGCTGAGGCCCAGCTCCTGCGCGAAATCGCGTGCCTTTTCCTCGGGATCGCCGGACACGACGACGACATCGATGCCGATGTCGTGGAACTTGCCTTGCAGGTTTTCCAGCGTTGACAGGTATTTGCGGCACAGGGGGCAATGCTTGCCCCGATAGACGACGACGAGTTGCCAGTCATGCCCCGCGCGCGGCTGCCCAAGCACCAACTCGCCGCTCCCAAGGCGGGCGACGGGGATGTTGGGAAATAGCTGGCCGGACTCAAGTTTGCGGTTCATTGTGCGCTCCTGTTTTCGGGTTGAATTTCGGGTAGGCGTGGCGGGTTCGCAGCCAAGAGGCAACCACCTCCCGGCGCATGTCACCGTGTTGTGAGCGGATGTGTTCGGCGCCTGTCCCCTTGCCAATGCGCGCCCACTGGGGCAGGCAGCGCGGCATGAGTGATGCATCCTACGATACGCTGATCCTTGGTGCAGGCGCGGCGGGGCTGATGTGCGCCGCGCATGCGGGCGGGCGGGCCTTGGTGATCGACCACGCCAAGGCACCGGGCGAGAAGATCCGCATTTCGGGCGGCGGGCGGTGCAATTTCACCAACATGTATGCCGCGCCCGAGAACTTCCTGGGCGGCAACCCGCATTTCCACAAATCCGCGCTCAGCCGCTACACGCAGTGGGATTTCATCGCGTTGATGGACAGCCACGGCATCGCCTGGCACGAAAAGACGCTGGGGCAGCTTTTTTGCGACGGCTCGGCGCGGCAGGTGGTTGCGATGCTCATGCAAGAGGCGCGGGCCGCCGGGGCCGAGGTGGCATTGCAGACGCGGCTTGTCGATCTGGACAAGAGCGACAACGGCTTTGCCGCAGTGATCGAGACCGAGGGGCGGCAAAGCCGCGTGCATGCGCGGTCCGTGGTGGTGGCGACGGGCGGCAAGTCGATCCCCGCGATGGGTGCCAGCGGCATGGCCTATGACATCGCACGGCAGTTCGACCATGACATTACCGACACGCGCGCGGCGCTGGTGCCGCTGACGTTTCCCGACGGGCGGTTCAAGCCGCTGGCGGGCGTGTCGTTGCCTGTGCGCTCGGGCGCCGGCGGCGTCAGCTTCGACGAGGCGATGCTGTTCACGCATCGGGGGTTGTCGGGGCCAGCGATCCTGCAAATCTCGTCCTACTGGCGGGAGGGGGAGGCGATCACGCTGGACCTATTGCCGGGGCAGGACGCGTTCACGGTGCTGCGCGAGGCCCGCCAAAGCGCCGGGCGTCGCAACCTGTCGACGGTGCTGGCGCAGTTGTTGCCATCGCGGTTGGCGGCGTGGATGACCGAAGAGTTGGACCTACGCGGAAACCTCGCCGATCAGGGCGACGCTGCGCTGCGGGAGCTGGCCGCGCGGTTGCAGCACTGGCAACTCACCCCGGCGGGCACCGAGGGGTACCGCACCGCCGAGGTCACGCTGGGCGGAGTGGAAACCGGGGCGCTGTCGTCAAAGACGATGGAATCGCGCCACGTGGGCGGCCTTTATTTCATTGGCGAGGCGGTGGATGTCACCGGCTGGCTGGGGGGCTACAATTTTCAGTGGGCTTGGTCCTCGGGCGCGGCGGCGGGGCGCGCGATCAGCGCAGCACGGCGCGGCGGGCCCTGAGGTAGGCCGCGCCGTGTCGTGCCGCCGCAGGTCAGGCCAGCGAGGGCAGCCACAAAACGATCTGCGGAAAGACCAGCAGCAGACCGATCGTCACCGCGTCAGCGACGAAGAACGGCATCACGCCGCGGAACACGTCCTGAACGCTTAGATCGTCGCGCACGCCTGCGACAACGAAACAGTTCAGCCCAATGGGCGGTGTGATCAGGCAGAACTCGGCCATCTTGACGACGAGGATCCCGAACCAGATCGCGCACATCGGCCCCGACATGCCAAAGGCGCTGTCGGCGGCGCTGACGAAATCGCCGCCATTGAGCGCCATCACCGCCGGATAGACCACCGGCAGCGTCAACAGCAGCATGCCGATCGCATCCATGAACATGCCCAGCACCGCGTAGGCCAGCAGGATCAGGATCAGCGTCAGCATCGGCGATTGCTCAAGCGAGGTGATCCAGTCGGCAAAGGCGCCAGGCAGGTCCGCGAAGCCCAAAAACCGCACGTAGATCAGCACGCCCCAGATGATCGTGAAGATCATCGCGCTGAGCTTGGCGGTTTCCAGCAGCGCATCCTTGAGCTGGCTCCAGCGCATGCCGTGATAGAGCGCCACCACGAACACCACGAAGGCGCCGATGGCGCCGCCCTCGGTCGGGGTGCCCCATGCATCGCCGCCGAACGGGTTGTAGATAAACAGGATGATGATCGCGACGACAAAGAAGATCGGGAATGCCGGCGGGATAGACGCAAAGCGCTGCGCCCAGGTGTAGCCTTCTACCGGCGGGCCGAACCGGGGCAGGACCAGCGCCAGCCCCACAATCAGGGTGCCGTAAACCAGCGCCGAGAACGCGCCGGGGATAAAACCCGCGAGCAGCAGCTTGCCGACGTCCTGCTCGACGATGATCGCGTAGATCACCAGGATCGCCGAGGGCGGAATGAGCGAGGCCAACGTGCCGCCCGCCGCGACGACGCCCGCCGCGAACCGCTTGTCATAGCCGACCTTGAGCATCTCGGGAATGGCGATGCGGGCGAACACGGCCGCCGTTGCCACGCTGGCACCGGAGACCGCCGAGAACCCGGCGGTGGCGAACACGCTGGACACGGCAAGCCCGCCCGGAAGCCACCCGACCCAGCGTTTTGCGGCCTCGAACAGAGCCTTGGTCAGGCCCGCGTAGTAGGCAAGGTAGCCGATCAGGATGAAGGTGGGAATCAGGCTGAGCGCTTGGCTGCTGACCTTGGAATGGGGCACCTGCCCGGCGATCTTGACCGCGACGGTCAACGCCCAGTCGAATTCGGCGGGGTCGTAGCCCTTCTTGGACCAGAAGATCCAAATCAGTCCCAACAGCCCGGCCAGGCCGGCAGCAAAGGCCACGCGCATACCAAGTGCCACGAGAACCAGCAGCACGCCCGAGACGGCGATGCCGATTTCAATCGGTTCCATCAATCTTTCTCCGTCTCTTCCTGAAGGCCACCGACATGTTCGGCCTCGGCCGCGGCCTGTTCGGCCGCCGACAGGACCATCGGCACGGCAACCGGCTCGGACAGCCCAAGGATCAGGGCGCGGCCATAGCCCCACGCCTGCAGCACGAGGCGCAGGCAAAGCACGCTGAATGCGACAGGCGCCAGCAGCTTGCCGGGCCAGAGCGGCAAGGCGATGTCGATCGAGCTGTCGCGGCTCCAAAGCGGCGCGGCCCAGTCAAAGCTGCGCTGGAAATGCGCCCAGCTACCCCATACCAGCAGCACCATCAGCGCCAGCGTGACCAACGTGGTCAGCAGCTCCGCCCCCCACAAAAGCCGCCCGTTGAAGCGGCCTACGATGATATCCATTCGGATGTGCCCGCCGTAGCGCATCGTGTAGGACGCGCCCATGAACGCGATCAGTGGCATCGCCTGTTCGATCCAGTCGACATAGCCCGGCAATGGCTGGTTGAAAGCGTTGCGCCCGCCGACCGAGATCACCGCGATAACCATCAGGGAAAACACCGCCAGGCCGCTGAGCAAGGCGAGAACGCGCTCGACGCTCAGCAGTCCCGTGTCCAGACGGCTCAGGACAGACCTGTCCTCGAGCACTGACGCTCCTCCTGACATGGTCGGGCTCTCCTTGATTGTCAGAAATGGAAATCACCCGCCCCGGCGCCGCCAGATGACAGGCCGGAGCGGCGATTGTCATGCGTTGAACGCGCTCAGTTGTTGGCGCGGTGATCTTCCAGCGTGGTGATCACCAGGTCATACAGCTCTTGCGCGGGGATGCCCTGCGCGCTCATGTCCTTGATCCATGCCTCGCGGATCGGATCGGCGGCCTTGGCGCGGAACTTGGCCAGTTCCTCTTCCGAGATCATGACTTTTTCGACGTTCTTTTCCTCGAGCACCTCGTCCCAACGCTTGAGCAGCTTGGCGTAGTTGTCCAGGTAATGATCGATCGCCTCGTCGACCGAGCCGTCCAGCACCTCGCGGTGCTCATCTGACAGCGCCTCGTACGCGTCGGTGTTGACCACGATCGGGCAGTTCACCGTGCCGGGGTTGAGGTTTGCCGTCCACCAATCGGCCTGATCGATGGTGCGGAAGGCCAGATGCGCGTGCTGCGCAAAGGCGACGGTATCGACAACGCCCGATTCCATGGCCTGGTACGCCTCGGAGCTGGTGACGGAGGTCGGCACGGCGCCGATCGCCTCGAACGCGTTGCCGATGCCGCCGGTGGCACGCACGCGCATCCCTTCCATCTTGGCCAGGGTGTCGCGCGGCTCGCCCCGGCCGACGATGTTGTATTGCGGCATGGGGCTGGTCATCAGCAGCTTGGCGTTCCAGCGCGCAAGGTCGGCCTGCACGGCGGGGTGGTCATAGACCGCGTGGCTGACGGCGACCTCTTCCTCGAGCGTGTTAACGCCGATGAAGGGCAGCTCCAGCACGGTGATCGTAGGGTTCTTATCGCGGTGATAGCCGGCGCAGAACTGTGCCATCTCGAAGGCGCCGAAGCTGATGCCATCAAGGTTTTCGCGGTTCTTGGACAGCCCGCCATAGCTGACGTTCATGGTAAACTCGCCATCGGTTTTCTCGGCGACAAGCTCGGCCAGTTTTTCAACGTGTTCGGTAAACGCGCGGCGCTTGCCCCAGACCGAGACGTTCCATTCGGTAGCCATGGATTCCGTCGCAAGCCCGAATCCCAGGGTCGCAACAACGGCTGTTGACAGCAATTTGTTCATATCTTCCTCCCTTAGCGCGACCGGTTCGCGAGGTCGCTCGCGCCGAAGCTAGCGTACCGCCCGAGTGCTGCCAACCCAGACGCGGAAGAAAGTCACAACCATCGGTCATGTGCAGGCGCGCGGCAGGGCGAATTGCCCGGCCCTGCCGCTTGCCAATCATGGGATGCCCAAGAAATGGGCATCCCCAGGATCAGGCGCTTAGCGCTTTTGCATGCGCGTCGGATTCCGCGGCCAGAAGTGCGGCGTTGCCCCCCGCGGCGGTTGTGTCGATGCAGATGTGCCGTTCCAGCCGGCAGCGCGCGGCCAAATCGTCGGGGCCACAAGCCAGCCCGACGATTGCGCCCTCGCGCACGGCTAGGGCCTGGCTCGCGGCGCGGGTGTCGGCCTCGTCAGACCAGAGCGCGACCACATCGACGCCCGTCAGCCGCGACAGCGCATCACGCGGCAGCACGCCGTCGATGCAATCGACGCCCGAGATACCCGGCGCGACCGACAGGGTGCGGCAGCCGTTTTGCTGTGCGATGCGGGCCTGCTCGGCGGCGTCCTCGACGGTGGGGCCAAGGCACAGAACTGTGCCGCGCCCGACTATCGACAGGCGATTCGATTCCCCCGTCGGGCCGGGCAGTTCCTGCGCATCGAGGCTGGCAAGTGGTTGCTGCGACAGCGAACTTAGCCGCGCCTGCACCTGATCGACAGAGGCATCCGCGCCCGATGGCGCCTCGTGCGCGACGCGGGTTTGCTGTGCGAATCGCGGCACGTAGGACGGGCCGCCCGCCTTGGGGCCGGTGCCCGACAGGCCCTCGCCGCCAAACGGCTGGCTGCCGACAATGGCGCCGATCTGGTTGCGGTTGACGTAGGCGTTGCCGACACGCAGGCGCGATGTGACCTGTTCGACCCGGCCATCGATGCGGGTGTGCAGACCAAAGGTCAGGCCATAGCCGGTGCCGTTGACGGCATCCACGACGGCGTCGATCTGATCGGCGCGGAAGGTTGCGAGGTGCAACACGGGGCCGAAAATCTCGCGCTCCAAGTCGGCGATACCGTCCACGCGGATCACGGCGGGGCCGAAGAAATGCCCGCCCTCCGGCGCGTCGAGTTGCTTGATCAGGCGCCCTTCCTTGGCGGCCTGCGCGACGTAATCGTCGAAATCGGCCTTGGCGGTGCCGTCGATCAGCGGGCCGACATCGGTGGCAAAGGACCACGGATCACCGAGGCGCAACTCGTCCATCGCGCCGAACAGCATCTTGAGGAAGCCATCGGCGACGTCCTCTTGCAGATAAAGGCACCGTAGGGCCGAGCACCGTTGCCCCGCCGATTGGAAGCTGGAGGCGATGATATCGCGCACCGCCTGTTCCGGCAAGGCGGTGCTGTCCACGATCATGGCGTTGAGGCCGCCCGTTTCGGCGATCATCAGCGCCTCGGGCGACAGGCCCTCGGCCATGGTGCGGTTGATGCGCTGCGCCGTCCCGGTAGAGCCGGTAAAGCAGACCCCCGACACGCGCGAATCGCCGGTCAGGGCCGGGCCAACGTCGCGCCCGTGCCCAGGCACCAGTTGCAGCACGTCGCGCGGAACGCCGGCCTGGTGCATCAGTTGCACGGCGCGGTGCGCCAGCAGGCCGGTGGGCTCGGCCGGTTTCGCCAAAACCGCGTTGCCCGCCGACAGAGCCGCCGCGATCTGGCCGGTGAAGATGGCCAGCGGGAAGTTCCACGGCGAGATGCAACTGATGGTGCCGCGCGGCCCGGCGCTCAATTCCTGCCCGCGAGCGGCATAGTAGCGCATGAAATCCACCGCCTCGCGCAGCTCGGCCACCGCATCGAGGGGGGTCTTGCCGGCCTCGCGCCCGAGGATGGCGAAGATCTCGCCGAAATGTTCCTCGTAAAGGTCAGCGGCACGGTTCAGGATCGCGGCGCGTTGATCGGCGGGGGCCTGCCAGACGCGGGCATCCTCAAGCGCGCGCTCAAGATCGTCGGGGGCGCAGAGCGTCAGCTCGCCCACCGGCTCGTTCGTGTTGGCCGGGTTGGTCACGGACAGAACCTCGCCGCCCGTCACGTCGCCGGCGATCAGCGGCCCGCCCTGCCACAGGTGCGGAGGGGCAAAGGCGGCGCGGGCGTCTTCGATGCGGGCGATATCGCGCACCTCGTGCAGGTCGAACCCCTTGGAATTCGGTCGCTCCGGCTCATAAAGCGCGACCGGGTCCACCACCGCATCAGAGCGCTGCCCGGCTGGACCGTCCAGCGCATCGAACGGGTCGGCGGCCACAACCTCGGGCGGCACGTCCTCATCGACGATCTGGTTGACGAAGCTGCTGTTGGCGCCGTTTTCCAGAAGGCGCCGCACCAGATAAGCCAGCAGATCGCGATGCGCGCCCACGGGGGCATAAATGCGGCAGCGGGTATCGCCGTCCTTCATCACCACGTCATAGAGCGTCTCGCCCATGCCATGCAGGCGCTGGAACTCGAACAGCGACCGATCGGGCGCCATCTCAAGGATCGCGGCGACGGTATGGGCGTTGTGGGTGGCGAATTGCGGATAGATCCGATCGGTCATCGCCAGCAGCTTGCTGGCGCAGGACAGGTAGGACACGTCCGTCGCGGCCTTGCGGGTGAACACGGGGAACACCTCGACGCCTTCGACCTGGGCACGCTTGATCTCGGTATCCCAGTAGGCGCCCTTGACGAGGCGCACCATGATGCGGCGGTCCAACTCGTCCGCCAGCGCATGCAGCCAATCCAACACCGGCGCCGCGCGGGTGCCATAGGCCTGCACCACCACGCCAAAGCCGTCCCAGCCCGCCAAATCGGGGCTGCGCAGCACCTCTTCAATCACATCGAGCGACAATTCAAGGCGATCCGCCTCTTCGGCGTCGATGTTAAGGCCCATGCCAGCGTCGCGCGCCATGCGCGCCAGTTCCAGCGTGCGGGGCACCAGTTCGGCCATCACGCGGTCGCGCTGCCCCTCCTCATAGCGGGGATGCAGCGCGCTGAGCTTGATCGAGATGCCGGGGTTGTTGCGGATGTCGGAGGAGGTGCATTGCGCCGCCAGCTTCTGAATCGCGTCGGCATAGGCCTTGTGATAGGTGTTGGCGTCTGCGGCGGTCAGGGCCGCCTCGCCCAGCATGTCATAGGAAAAGGTATACCCTTGGGCGGCGCGGGCTTTGCCGCGCTTGACCGCCTCGCCGATATCACGGCCCAGCACGAACTGGTGGCCCATCTCGCGCATCGCGCGCCCCACCGCGGTGCGGATGACAGGTTCGCCCAAGCGCTTGACCGCGCCGTGCAGGGTGGCGGCGATGCCCGGCGTCTCGTCCTCTTTGAGGACCTTGCCAGTCAGCATCAGCCCCCAGGTCGAGGCATTGACGAGGCTGGACGACGATTTACCGAGGTGCGCGCCCCATTCGGAGGGGGCGATCTTGTCCTCGATCAGGTCGTCGATGGTTTCGCGGTCCGGCACGCGCAGCAATGCCTCGGCCAGGCACATGAGCGCGATCCCCTCGGACGTGGACAGGCCGTATTCCGCCAGGAACACCTCCATCAGGCCGGGACGCCCCGAACCGCGGATCGACCGGACCAGCCCCATCGCACGCTGACGGGCCGCCTCGCGCACCTGTTCATCCAGCGCCGCGTCCGCACGCAGATCGGCAAGGATCGCATCCTCATTGCGGTAATGGGTGGCGCGAATGGTTTCACGCAGATCGGACAAGTTGGTCATCGGGCGCTCCTTGCAGACGGACATATATCGCGACATTACCACAAGACGAACAGGCGATTTTCCTGTAGAATGAGGCCAAGCAGTCGTTTATACGGTATTTGACGTTAACACGTGAGGATTTGAATGCCGGGACCGGATGAAAATGATCAATTAGACCGGATTGATCGCAAGATTCTCAGGGTGCTGAGCACCGACGGAAGGATCGCGGTCACCGACCTTGCCAAACAGGTAGGGCTATCCAAGAGCCCCTGCCAGGTTCGGATGAAAAAGCTGCAGGCGCAGGGGTACATCCAGGGGTTTCGCGCCGTTCTCAACCCCGAGAAACTGGGTCTGGAGCATGTGACCTTTGTCGAAGTGCGTCTGACCGACACGACCGAGACCGCGCTGGAGGATTTCAACCGCGCGGTGATGGACGTGCCCGAGATCGAGCAATGCCACATGATCGCCGGCTCGTTCGATTACCTGCTCAAGATCCGCACCACCGACATCCACAGCTACCGGCAGACGCTGGGCGATGCGATATCGAATCTGCCGCATGTCGGCTCAACCTCGACGCATGTGTCGATGCAGGCGGTGAAGGACACCGCGTTCTAAGCCAGCTTAGCGTATCACGCCATCGCCGCGCAGCCGGGCGACGTCGTCCGCGTCCATGTTCAGGCCTTGCAGAATGCTGTCGGCGTCGCCTCCCGGCGCGCGCGGCGGTGCGGGCGCGCCGGGCGGCGTGCGGTCGAACCGCGGCGCCGGTGCGGCCTGCATCACGCCGCCGACCCGGGTAAAGGTGCCGCGCGCGGCGTTGTGGGGGTGCTGCTCGACCTCGTCCCAATCCAGAACCGGCGCGACGCAGGCATCGGTTCCGTCGAAAATCTCAATCCATTCGTCGCGCGTTTTGCGGGCAAACACCTGCGCATAGAGCGCGCGGCGATCGGCCCACGTGGCGCGGTCGTTCTGATCCTCCAGATGCTCGGGCGGCAGGCCGGCAAGGCGCACCAGTTCGGCAAAGAACTGCGGCTCCAGCGGGCCGACGGAAATCGCGCGCCCGTCGCGCGTGGCATAGCAGCGATAGAACGGCGCGCCGCCATCCAGTAGGTTGTTCTCGCGCTCTTTCGTCCAATCGCCGCGGGCAAGCCACTGATGAATAAGCCCCATCATGGCCGGCACCCCGTCGACCATGGCCGCATCCACCACCTGCCCCTGCCCCGAGCGGGACCGCTCAAACAGGGCCGAGAGTACGCCAAGCAGCAGGAACATCGACCCGCCGCCGTAATCCGCCACCAGGTTAAGCGGCGGCACCGGCACGTCATCGGCGCGCCCCATGGCGCCAAGGGCCCCAGACAATGACAGGTAGTTGAGGTCATGCCCGGCGGTCATCGCAAGCGGGCCCTCCTGCCCCCAGCCCGTCATGCGGCCAAACACCAGGCCGGGGTTTTCCGCGTGGCAATCGGCCGGGCCGAGGCCCAGCTTTTCCATCACGCCGGGGCGGAACCCCTCGATAACAATATCGGCGTTCGCGATCAGGTCCCGCGCCAGCGCCAGCCCCTCCTGCGCCTTGAGGTTCAGCGCGATCGAGCGCTTGCCGCGCCGGTTGACATCGGTCGTGTCGGCCGGGGCCGAAGCCCTGTCGATCACCACGACATCCGCCCCCAGATCGGCCAGCAACTGCCCCGCCAGCGGGCACGGCCCAAGGCCTGCCATCTCTATCACCTTCAACCCATCAAGTGGACCAGCCATGCCTTTCCTCCCTCAGCCCCGGCGCGCGTTTCCGGCACGGTCGCAGCCTTGCGCCGGGTTGCCAAGCCGAAACCGTAGCCGATCCGCGCGCCGCCGCCGGGGGCAGATGTCGCAGCCCCGTGAATGGCACATCGCGCGGGGATGGGTTAAAGCGTGGGAAACCGTGCAGCCACCCGCAAGGATTGCCATGCAACCACAGATCCCCCTGACCCGAGATGTCGTATTGATCGGCGGCGGGCACACACATGCCCTGGCGCTGCGCAAATGGGGAATGGCCCCCCTGCCCGGCGCGCGGCTGACCCTGATCAACCCCGGCCCGACGGCGCCCTATTCGGGGATGCTGCCGGGGCATATCGCAGGGCATTACACGCGCGAGGAGCTGGATATCGACCTGGTTCGGCTGGCGCGGTTCGCCGGCGCGCGCCTGGTCCTGGCGCGGGCGACGGATATCGACCCGCAGGCGCAAGTCGTCACCACCTCGGACGGGCGCGAGATCGGGTATGACCTGGCCTCGATCGACATCGGGATCACAGCGGAGATGCCGCGCTTGCCGGGGTTTGCCGAACACGGCGTGCCGGCCAAGCCGCTGGACATCTACGCGCGGTCGTGGCGGGCGTTCCTTGATCGCGTCGCGGCAGGCGAGGCGCCGCCCGAGGTTGCCGTGATAGGCGCCGGCGTGGCCGGTGTGGAGCTGTCGATGGCCATGGCCCACGCGATGCGGCCCCACAGCGCCGAGATCAATGTGACCCTGATCGAGCGTAGCGCGGCCCTGACCGGGGTCGGCCCGCGCGCCGAGGCGCGGCTGCGGCGCGCGCTGCGGTCCAACGGCGTGACGCTTCTGACCGAGGCGGAGGTGAGCCGCGTCACCGAAGACGCGGTCGAGCTATCCAGCGGGAAAAGTGTGCCGAGCGCCTTCACGGTCGGGGCGGCGGGGGCGTTCGCGCATGGCTGGATCGCGCAAGCGCCGCTGCCGCAGGACGAGGGGTTCGTCAAGGTTGGCAGCGACCTGCGCGTCGAGGGGGTAGAGACCCTGTTCGCCGTCGGCGATTGCGCCCACATGAGCCACGCGCCGCGCCCCAAGGCCGGCGTTTTCGCCGTGCGGGCGGCGCCGGTGCTGCACCACAACCTACGCGCCGCGCTGACGGGGCGGCGATTGCGCGCGTTCCGGCCGCAGGGGGATTACCTCAAGCTGATCTCGCTTGGCGGCAAATCCGCCATGGCCGAGAAATGGGGCTGGCCGGTATCGGGGCCACTTTTGTGGCGGTGGAAGAACAGGATCGACCAGGGATTCATGGACAAGTTCCGCCACCTGCCCCGCATGGCCGCCCAGCGGCACCCGGCCCGCATTTCCGCCGCCGGGGTGGACGAGGCGCTGGCGGGCGGCAAGCCGCTTTGCGCCGGTTGCGGTTCCAAGCTGGGCGCGGACAGGCTGGGCGCGGCGCTGTCGGCGCTGCCGGTGCCGCGGCGGGCCGACGTTCTGTCGCGGCCCGGCGACGATGCCGCGATCCTCGATATCGGCGGGGGGCGCCAGCAGGTCATCACCACCGATCATCTGCGCGCTTTTACCGAGGATACCGCCTTGATGGCGCGGATCGCGGCGGTGCATGCCCTGGGCGATATATGGGCCATGGGGGCGGCGCCGCAGGCGGCGCTGGCGACCGTCATCTTGCCGCGCATGTCCGGGCCGCTGCAATCGCGCAGCATGGCCGAAATCATGGCCGCCGCCGCCGAGGTTTTCACCGCCGAGGGCGCCGAGATCGTCGGCGGACATTCCACCATGGGGGCCGAGACGACGCTTGGCTACACTATCACCGGGCTGTGCGAAGGGACGCCGATCACCCATGCAGGGGCGCGGGCGGGCGACACCCTGATCCTGACGCGGCCCATCGGGAGCGGCACCCTCTTGGCCGCCGAGATGGCAGGCGAGGCGGATGGGCGCGACATCGCGGCGCTGCTGAAGCAGATGGCGCGCCCGCAGGGCGACGCGGCGCGACTGCTGAAGGGGGCGCATGCGATGACGGACGTGACGGGCTTTGGCCTGGCCGGACACCTGCTGAGCATCGCCAGGTCGTCGGTCCTGGGTGCCGAGATCGACCTTGCGGCGGTGCCTGTCTATGACGGCGCGCTGGCGCTGGCCGAAGCGGGGCATAGATCGAGCCTATATCCCGACAACGCCGCCGCCGCGCCGGTGACGGGGGCGGCGGGCGCACGAGGGGCGCTACTGCACGATCCGCAAACAGCAGGCGGGTTGCTGGCCGCAGTGGATGCGGCGGAGGCCGAGAAGATCCTGAGCGATCTGCACGCGGCCGGGGTTCCGGCGGTGGCGATCGGGCGGATGATCGAAGGACCGCCGGGGGTGGTTTGCGCGAGGTCATTGCTGTGAAACCGCAAGGTTAATTTGTTGTTTTTAATGTTTATTTTGTGACTTAGTGGAGTTGAAGTAGCCGGTGACTCGCCCAACATAAGGGCGACGCCCGTACCGCATGGGGCGGGGTTTAGCTGTGTGCGGCAGGGATGCAAGCAACAGCGGTGCGGCAGAGGACAGGCCTTCGCCAATGCGCCCGCCCCGTGGGGGGGGGGGGGGGGGGGTACGGGCGCCGCCCGGCGAGCCGGGCGATATGCGTGGCAAATGGCGCGCGCCAAGGAGAAGGCAGCGCGCGGCTCGCTAGGCGCTTTGCCGGGCCAGCTCGGCGAGGCGGGCCACCGCGCCCATGAGCGTGGCGTCCTCCAGATCGGGCAAGGGCAGCACCGCCGCGGGCGGGGTGGCGCGAGTTGCGGACTTGGCGTAGCGCGGATCGTAGTGCCGGGTGATCAGCGCCGCCGCGAGGGCGGTAAAACGCCCCTCCTGCGCCATCTGCTGCCACTCGGCGACGCACTCGCGGCCATGATAGGGGATCAGCCCGGCCAACCGCTCGGACAGGCGGGCGGGATCGGCCAGCAGGTCGGCATAGGCGTTGGTCAGGAACGCCGCGCGCGCCTCCAGCGGCGCCTCGACCCGGATGCGCGGCGCGCCAAGCATGGCGGCCCAAAGGCTGGGCGGGATGAGGATATCACCGATCTTGTTGCTTTCGGCCTCGATGAACAACGGGCGCGCCGGATCGAGCCGCGCCAGCGCCATCGCGACGCGGGATTCGAATGCTTTCTGGCTGGGTTGCGCGGCATCCATCCCCCCCAGAAGCGAGCCGCGATGCGCGGCCATGCCTTCAAGGTCGATCACTTGCTCGCCCGCCTGTGCAAGGTGGTGCAATAGCCGCGTCTTGGCGGTTCCGGTGCCGCCATCGATCAGCACCGGCGACAGGCGCAGCGGATGCCGATAGAGCGCATCAACAACCAGCTTGCGATAGGATTTGTACCCGCCCGCGATCAGATCGACACGCCAGCCGATCTGCGCGAGGATGGCCGCGAATGAACCTGACCGCTGCCCGCCGCGCCAGCAATAAACCAGCGGGCGCCAGCCACCATCGCGATCGCTCAACGCGCCCTCGATGTGGCTCGCGGCGTTGCGCGCGACCAACGCGGCGCCTACCTTGCGCGCAAGAAAGCGGTCCTGTTGCACGTAGATGGTGCCGACGCGGGCGCGCTCGGCATCCGACAGGACCGGCAGGTTGATGGCGCCGGGCACATGATCCTCGGCGTATTCCGAGGGGCTGCGCACGTCGATGATATCGTCGAACGGCAGCTCCGATAGCGCGGCAAGCGATGTCAGTCTCTGCGCCATGGCCGCGCCTAAGCCCCGGCAAGGGCAGCGCGGACGCGGGTCATGAAATCCTCGCCGCGCTGCTCAAAGTTGTCGTATTGGTCAAAGCTGGCGGCGGCGGGGGCCAGAAGGACGGTATCGCCCGGCTCGGCCTCGGCGGTGGCGCGGGCGACGGCGGTTTCCATGGTGGTGCAGACCTCGGCCTCGATCCCGTCGAGTTGCAGGGCAAAGCCGGGCGCCTCGCGGCCAATGACATAGGCCTTGGCGACGTTACCGAGCGCGCCCTTGAGCGCATCCAGCCCGCCATCCTTTTCCAACCCCCCGCAGATCCAGCGGATGCGCGTAAACGCCGACAGGGCACGCGCGGCGGCGTCCACGTTGGTGGCCTTGGAATCGTTAACGAAACTGACGCCGTTCGCCTCGGCGACGACCTGGCTGCGGTGGGGCAGGCCTGCAAAGCTGGCAAAGCCCGCCTCGATCACGCGCGGGGCAAGGCCCAGCGTACGCAGGGCGGCATAGGCGGCGCAGGCGTTCTGGTGGTTGTGCACCCCCGGCAGGCCCTTGATCGCGCGCAGATCGATCGATCCGGCCTGCCGCCCCTTGCGGTATTCCGACAAGAACCCCTTGCGCGCGAACACGTGCCAGCCCGGCCCGGTCAGCTTGCGCGTGACCGAGATGTCGATCATACGGTCATCGCCCGGCGCCTCGCGCATCTGGCCAGCAAGGAACGCGCCTTCGGCCTCATCCACACCGATGATCGCGCGCTCTGGTCCGCCCTCGGCAAAAAGGCGCCTCTTGGCGGCGAAATAGCCGCCGATGCCGCCGTGACGGTCCAGGTGATCGGGCGACAGGTTGGTGAACACCGCCACGTCGGGCGTGAGGGCGCGGGCCAGCTCGATCTGGTAGCTGGACAGCTCCAGCACGATAACATCGCCGTTGACGGCCGGGTCGATGTCCAGCACCCCGCGCCCGATATTGCCGGCCAGTTGCGCGGGCCTGTTGGCGTGCTCCAGCACGTGATGGATCAAGGCCGAGGTGGTGGATTTGCCATTCGATCCGGTCACCGCGACGACCTGCGGCGTGACGTCGAAACTGTTCCAGTCGCTGGTGGCGAAAGAGCGGAAGAACAGCCCGATATCGTTGTCCACCGGCACGCCCTGGCGCTGTGCCTCGACGATGGCGGGGTGTGGCGCGGGGTAGAGGTGCGGGATGCCGGGGCTGACGATCTGGATGGCAACGCCCTCATACGCGGCGGGGCGCGTCAGATCGGTGATGGCAAATCCTTCGGCCCCGGCCGCGGCGCGCGCGTCCGGCATGTCATCCCAGCAACGCACATCGGCGCCGCCGGCGCGCAGGGCGCGCGCCGCTGACAGACCCGAGCGGCCCAGCCCGAGGACGGCCGCCGCTTTGCCTTGGACCCCGCGCACAGGTATCATCACGCACTCCGTTTTTGCCTGCCGTAGCGCTATCCGATTGCGGGGGCCTTGACCAGAGGGCGCGCGTATCAGACGCCATCGAAGCGGCCGCTGCGCCCGGCCCCGGCGGCGAAGCGCGCGGCGCCCGCGATGCCCTCCTGCTCGAACGTGCCGAGCGACGCCCATTCGCGCGTAAGAGCTGCGGCAAGGGCGCGCGGGGACAGGCGCGCGGACAGGTGATCGGCGCGCATGCACCCTTGTGGGAAGCGCGTGAGGTCGCGGGCCAGCTCAAGCGCGGCCGGCAGGGCCTGCCCGGGAGCGACGCGGCGATCAGCCAACCCGATCGCGACCGCCTCATCGGCGGTCACCGCGCGGCCGGTCAGGATCATGTCATTGGCGCGCCCCTGCCCGATTATCCGCGGCAAGCGCACGGTGCCACCGTCGATCAGCGGCACGCCCCAGCGGCGGCAGAATACGCCGAACACCGCATCATCGGCAGCGACACGCATGTCGCACCACGCCGCCAGTTCCAGCCCGCCAGCGACGGCGTGCCCCTCGACGGCGGCGATCACCGGCTTGCGCAGCATCAGGCGCGACGGCCCCATAGGCCCCGGCAGCGGCTGCGCCATGGCATCTTTCCAGCCGCCGGGGATATCGACCTGCGCAATCCAATCGCGCGCCACGCCGCCCGCCGCCGCCTTGAGGTCAAAGCCTGCGCAGAACGCGCCTTGCGCGCCGGTCAACACGGCAGCGTCCACGGTATCGTCGGCGTCGAAGGCCATGAAGACATCGAACAGGCACTGCGCGGTGGCCGGATCGACCGCGTTGCGCTGTGCCGGGCGGTTGATCGTGATCACCCGCACGCGGCCGTCGTCATGGATTTCCAGCGTCATTTTTCATCCCTCGCTGCGGTGGCTGTTGGCGGCCACCCTGCCCCGCGGATGCAGGACAGGGCAAGGTGTGCGAGGGTGTGGGCGCGCGCGGTGCCTTTTGTCCGCGCGGAAAAAAGGCGCGAAACTGACGGCTTTCAGCGGGTTTGAGCCAGTTGAAAAATTTTTCATATACTTTTCAGGTAGTTAATCTGGGACGATTTCACGGGGTTTGAGCCGGTGCGTGCGCCTATCGCCCTCTGGTGACAGTTGACACGGAAGTTTGCAGAAAAAAATCCAATGAAATCAAGCGCTCGCTTTCTAAGGTGTGGGGAGATTTGCCCACACCCCACAGCTTATTTGGGCAGTCGCCATTCGGGGGTTGTTGAGAATGCACCCGAAGTATTCAGTCTGCGGATATCCCTCTCAAGCGAAGCCTGTGGGTCTGCGAGGTCTTCGTAGATCGCGGTGGACAGGGCGGTGTGCAGCGGTTGTTCGTACGCTGCCAGATCGCGCTGACAAAAGTCCTGCAATATCCAAATGTCGGGCGCGGCCAGCCCCGAGAAATAGGTCAACGTCTCGACGTAGTTGCTCAGATTAGCTTTCTCCTTCATTATCCGCGAAAAGCGGAAGAGCGCGAGATCGAATGCAGCCTTTTCATGCTCGCTCCACTTGATCGGCGAAACACCTACCGTCGAGCTGGAAGAGCCTTCCAAGATGCCCTGATACCGCACTGGGATGCTATCCCGCGCCTTCCAAGAAGAGATCGTGCTCTTGTCTACGCGCAGCTTGCGCGCCAGATCGGCATCCGTTTCCACACCGAAGTGCCGTTTCAAAGCTGCAAGGACTTCCTCAACCGGGCGTTCCACACCAGTACCTCTTGACTGCGTTATGCGGTTGGCATAGTTTGCATGTAAACTATGCAGGCCGCAGAGATGATAGACCTATCGCATACACCATCGCCCGAATTATTGAAAGCCGTCCGCGCAGCTCTGCTGCTCAGGGATCAATCGCTTACGGGGTGGGCACGCGCCAACGGGGTCAAGCGTCAGAACCTCTGCAAGGCGCTCACCGGTCAGTGGACTGGACCCAGAGCGGGCGCGATTGTGAAGCAGGTGCGCGCCGATCTGAAGGTTGAACACTGATGTTGGTCGCGGTCAGATCGCTGCAAGGGGTCGGGAAGATCCCATGCGACCGTACATCAGCCTCAAAATGGCTTGCGCGCAAAGGGGTCCCGATACTTAGCCAGTGCGGCAACGGTGGTACGTTCGATGCTGTTCGCACATCTGACCTACCTGACGAAGAGCGTCTCGCTTTCCATCGGAAGCGTATTTCGGAGCTTCACCTTTGCCCAGGCACCTACGACGATGATGCCCATGACGTGTTCATGCAGGCGTCCCCGTCGCGGCGGGCAAGGGCTGAACGCAAGGCCGCTATTGCGCAGCTTCTGGTGTCGTTGGGGACTTCGGTCGGTTGGCCTGAGCGTATCCGGCTGGTGCAGGAGAAATTCGGGGATGAAGGCACCTCGAAACCCTCCTTGAAACGGCTTTTAAGCGCGGTCGAAGGGGCCGATCCGATCAACTATGCGCCCGCGCTGCTGGACGGCTACAAGGCGACGGCAAGGCATGCGGAGATGAGCGAAGACGCGTGGCGTTTTTTCATGACGACAATCCGCGATGCAGGCCCGGATTTTCCGCTAAAGTCGGCGTGGCGCGACACTCGGGATGCTGGTCGGTTCTTGGGGTGGTTGGTCCCGTCATACCCCACGTTTTATCGTCGCTGGGAGGCATTGAGCGAAGCTGAGCGCCTACACGCGCGGTATGGGCGCGATGCGACACATACCCGCCTAGTGCAACCTTCGCACCGCGACAAGAGCAGTCTTCCGCCCCTTGCTTGGGTTTCGCTGGACGGGCGAGTGCAGGACTTCTGGGTTGATTTCGGAGACGGCAAGCCGGTGCGTCCTGTCATGCTGGCCCTTGTCGATGTGGGTTCCAACATCGTTCTGGGGTGGGAGCTGGCCCCCTCCGAGAACGCCGCGCGAACGGTGCGGCTCATCAAGAATGTCTGTCAACGACATGGCATCTTCGACCGACTATACACCGATAACGGATCTGCCTTCGCGGGCCACCTCGTTGCTGGCGGCAACGTGCATAGGTTCAGGAACGGGCGAAAAAAGGCCGAAGGCGTGCAACCCCCCGGTATTTGTCAGATCATGGGTATCGACCTGACCTTCGCCCTACCCAAGAATGCCCAAGCGAAGATCGCCGAGCGAACTTTCGCCGTGCTTTCCCGCGTGATTGATGACAGACCGGAATTCAAGGGGTGCCACGCGGGCCATGCCCCTGGGGCCACCCCGACGCCGGGCGTGAATCCGGTGCCTGTCGAAGTCGCGCAATCCGTGATTAGGCGAGAAATTCAACGCCACAATCAGGAGCCTGGGCGGCGCAGTCAAGGAGCGCGCGGTCGGTCCTACGAACAGGTATTCAATGATGGGCTACAAGATCGCATCAAGCGGCAACCTACGGCGCGGCAGCTCTATCTTGCGGGCCTGATCTATAGCCCCGTGTCAGTCGATAGGTTCGGCCAGGTTCGCAAGAACGGCTGGATTTACGGTGGCCCTTCCACGCAACAGGCAATGCTGGAGCACCACGGCACGGGTAGGAAAATCCTGTTGGGCCGTGATCCTGACGATTTCAGCGCACCGGCCATCGCGTTTGACGAAGACGGGCGCTTGATCTGCGAGAACATCGAGCCGGTGCAGTCGGGTTCGTATGGAAGCGTTGACGGCATTCGTGATGCGGCGCGTAACCGGAAGGCGGCTCGGGCCGCAGTCGCCGCCGCCGAGACGGCGAACAACTATTTGGATGACGCACAATTCGCGAACGCTCTGGCCGCCTTGGATCAGAGCGTGGCGTCGCCCGAGGAGCCGGACCGCCCTGCGCAGAGAGTGGTTGCGGGGCATTTCGGATCGCCCCTCACGGACGCGCCCGCCGCCGAGGAAACCGCCGACGAAGCTATCCCGGCTGAGTTTTACAGGAACATGGATACCGCGCTTGCGGCCAAGCGGTCGCGGGGCGGGAAGTCGGCATGAGAGGCGCTGAACCACCTCTCATGCCATTCACCGGGGGCGAATAACCCCCACAACGAACGGAGCAATGAATGACACAGCATTTGAGACTTGCCAAGACCAGCGATGCCAGGCGGCGTCTGGGCGACTGGGCCGACACTGAAACCGCCCGCGACATTATCCGATCCCTCGATCTGGTCTATGAGACGGATCGCCCGTCCATGACGATGATCGCTGGCGCGCCTGGTGTAGGAAAAACCAGGGCGATCAGGCGTTTTTGCGAGCGGATCGGCCATGACGGCATCTATATTCAGGCTGCCAGCGGTGAAGGAACCGCATGGAACTTCGCTCACTCCCTGGGCAACCTCTGGGGGCACGCCAAGCCCCAATTTTCCTGCCATACTGAGGCTCGCCAGGAAATCGCACGCTACATCGGCACGGGGCGCGTGTTGATCGTTGATGAGGCGCAGTACCTCAATCAGCGCAACAAGAAGACCGGGCAAGTTGGTGAGGCGTTCGAGTGGCTTCGCGCCGCCGCTGAGGCTGGTGAATTCAAGTTGGTGTTTTGCGGCGATATGAGCCTCGCGCCCGCTATAGACAGCATGCCGCAGCTCCAAAGCCGAATGATGCGCCCCGTCATCATTCCTTCGGCGCGCAGGGTGGATGTGGCCGGTATCGTTAAGGGTACGCCCTTCGACAATGAGGCGTCAATCGACGCGCTACACGCCGTCGCGCGCCTGAAGGGCGGTTTGCGTAACGTCGAAAACGTCACGAGGATTGCCCTACTTTTCGCAGGGTCTGAGCACCCGCGCGCGGAGCACCTCAAGGCAGCCATCCATGACATGAAACTCGCACCGAAGGGGCGCTAAGTATGAAGACGGTATACGTGAAACTCAAGGACGATGAAGCGGCGCTGATGATCGACGGGACGCCTGTAGAATTCATGGAACTCAAGCGCGCAATGGCTGATCTGGAAGGCATGCTTGAAGCGCTGGGGGATGCGAGTGCTCTGGCCGCGTTTCAGGCCATTGGTGAAATGGTCGCGCGCGCCCGAGTGGTGAACTGTGAGCCGCTTGATCCCGACCGCTCGGGCGAACGCGGCAACTCGCATGGGGCCGAAAGCAACGGCCCTCAGCGACATTTCCGAAACACGCGGCAAGGGGAATTCGACGCATGAAACAGATGGAAACGGACCGCGAATTCAAGACGAGAATGGCCGCAGAAGGGAAGGCCATCTACACCCCCGGCAAGACGGTCGAGCAGGTCAAGGCCGATCTTCGTGGGGAAAAACTGACCCTTGAAATCCACGAAGGCGACTTGAAACAGATGCGTGAAGATGCGCAGGAAGTCGAGGGCACGCTTTTCTGTATCAGCCAAGCGGCGGAGTACCTGTCCAGGACCGCAACCGAACAATGCCCTGGCATGGGCGCTGTCTTGGAACTTCTGGGCCGCGCCACCAACCTTGACGCCGCCCCCTGCGCTTCCCGGCTGATTGCCGCGCTTCGCAACCTAGACGCCGTCGAGAAAAAGGGGCGGTCATGACCATCACGCGCAATCAGATCGCCCTTCTGCATGTTGCCAAGGGCAAGCTCGGCCTCAAGGACGCTGAGTATCGAACGGCGCTTGTCCACATCTGCGGTGTGACAAGCTCGACCGAGCTGGATCAGTACGGCTTCGAGGCGCTTTTGGGGTTCTTCGAACACCTGGGCTTCAAGCCCCTCTCGTCTCGCGGTTCGGACTACGGTGCGCGCCCTGGCATGGCGAGTTTCGCGCAGCTCGAATTGATCCGGGCGCTGTGGCGCGAATACACGGAAGGCCGTGCCGGGGAAGACGAACTGAACAAATGGCTTGAGCGATGCTGGAAGGTTTCGAGTCTTCGGTTCGTGCGCGCCGAAACTGCCCCCAAGATCATCACGGCGCTGAAGTCGATGAAGGCGCGGGCGGCATGAGATAGCCGGGGGTTTCAGCCTTGTCCCTCGGCTGGAAGGGGCGGCGGTTTGCAGGTCCGTCGCCCCTTCCGCTTTTTCAGAGCGCCTGAGCGGCCCGTACAGCGCCGTTGATCGCTTTGGCCCCCATTTCCCGCAAATGGTCGGCATGGCTATTAAATGGGTATTTAACGGCGCTCTGCGAGCCTACCGCGCCCGACAGGCGGGAAACCCTTGCGCAAACGGCCCGAATTTGTGACTGTCTGAGAAACGGTCTGGTGCCTCGCGTGGAACCTGCGCCTCGAATTCTTTCTAGGCCGAAAGACATTCAGGGTTGCGCTAGAACGAGCGCATGACCGGAACGCCGCCCCGAGACCTTCCAGCACCGACTTGCTCCGAGGCATACGCCATCGGCGTTTACATCCCACCGCACTTGCTTTCTATCGAGCGGACGGTCGGAGTGGAGCCGTTGCGTGCATTTCTGGAAGAATGGGGCGGTCGGGAATTCGGTATCCCCACCACTGTCACAGCGGACACGCCGCATACCGAGGTTGTCGATGCCTTGCGGGCGCAATTTGGACCGGGGCGCTTCACGATTGCCGTTGGGCCGCTGGGGTCGAATGTGCGGGTCGCCTGGTCTGTCTACCTGGGCCTCAAGAACGGCATGTCTCTGGCCGATATTGCCAGGCAATGCGGCTGTCACGCCCGGACAGTTTCCGGGCACAAAAAGCGCCTGATGGATCGCGGCCTTTTGAGCGCGACCGAGGCTTCCACCCCGAAAGGAACTGCGAAATGATCGTGAATGCGGAAAGTATCGAGCTGGCCTTCAAGGGCTTCAAGACGGTGTACACCGACGCCTACGAGGCGGCAACGGCATATTCTGGCCAGATCGCGATGACGGTGCCAAGCTCTTCGCGCGATGAAACCTACGGGTGGCTCGGGCAGTTTCCGCAGCTTCGCGAGTGGCTTGGGGGCGACCGGGTTGTCAAAGACCTTCAGGCCCACAGCTTCGCGATCACCAACCGGAAATTCGAAAGCACGGTTGGCGTCAGCCGCGATGACTTCGAGGATGACAGGCTGGGCATTTTCAAGCCCATGTTCGCGGAGATGGGCCACCTCGCGAAGTTGCACCCCGACGAGCTGGTGTTCGGCCTCCTGAAGGACGGCTTCACCACGACCTGTTTCGACGGGCAGTACTTCTTCGACATCGACCACCCGACAAAGGACGCGACCGGTGCGGATGTGACCGTGAGCAATATGGCCGACGGCACCGAGACACCCTGGTATCTTCTGGACACCTCGCGCGCTATCAAACCGATGGTGTTCCAAGAGCGGAGCAAGTACGATTTCCAGGCGGTCACGGCACCGAGCGACCACACTGTGTTCATGACCGATCAGCACCTCTACGGTGTTCGGGCGCGGGTGAACGCCGGACTTGGGTTGTGGCATATGGCTTTCGGCTCGAAGCAGGCGCTGACTGCGGCAAACTACGCCGCCGCGCGCGCAGCCATGCAGGAATTCCGGGGCGACAGTGGGCGCGTTCTGGGCATCAAGCCGACCGTCATGGTTGTGCCGCCGTCGCTTGAAGACGCCGCGATGCACGTGCTCAACACCGAAACCAACGACGGCGGCGGCTCGAACCCTTGGAAGGGCACCTGCGACCTGATCGTAACGCCGTTCGTGGCATGACGGATCAGCCGATCATATCGCTTTGTGAGGGAGCGCCCCTGGCCGAGGGGCGCGCACCCGATCTGGTCCATCTTCTTCCTTTAGGGGAAATCAAGGGGCGGGATGGTCGGCGCTGGACCCTCTCCGACGCAAACGCGCTGGTGCGCGCTTCGATGCGCGAGGGGGTTGATCTGGTTATCGACTATGAGCACCAGGTTGACGACCCAGATCAGCGTACGCCCGGCCCGGTGCCTGCCGCCGGGTGGGTTCGTGACCTTACGGTGAAGTCCGATGGTATCTGGGGTCGCGTGGTATGGACGCAGAAGGCGCGTAACATGATCGAGGCGCGTGAATACCGCTACCTCAGCCCGGTCATCACGCACCGTCGCGACGGTCAGATCATCCGCCTCAAGGGGGCAAGTCTCGTACATCGTCCCAATCTCGAACTCACCGCCCTGTCACGTCAGGAGGAAACCATGCCCGAACTTGAAAACGACATTGGCCGCATCGCTACTGCGCTCGACCTGCCCGAGGATGCCGGAACCGATCAAATTCTTGACGCCATCCGGGCTTTGTCCCAAGAGCCTGACCCGAGCCGATATGTGCCGGTGGCGGCGGTCCAGGAGATGCTCCGCGACCGCGCATCGCTTCAATCCGAACTTGGCGAGCAACATGTCGAGCGCCGTGTAGACGAGGCCACGGCAGGCGGGTACATCACGCCGGGCATGCGCGACTGGGCCGTGTCTCTTTGCAGACGCGACCCGGATGCCTTCGAAGACTTTCTATCCACCACGCCGCCCGCCTTCGCGCACCTTTCGCGTGACACTGCGGCCGGTCAATTGCCGACCAAGCGCGTGGCCGCGCGCAGCGACGTAACCGAAAGCATCTGTGCACAACTGGGTATCTCTCCCGATGCGCTCGACTGACCAGCCAGCGTCGGACCGCGAAATTGCTCTCGCGGATCAGCTACGCCAGGCGAAGGAGCAAATCGACAGTGCGAACCGCCTGTTTGACGAGGGCTTAAACGCCGTTTCAATGGCGCGTGAAACGGTTGCCGAATGCGCGCGGCTGGCGTCCGATCAGTCTCTTTCGGAGGGTGTGCTGGCGTCAGCGCCTGTTACGGAGCACCGCCGTCTACGCCGCTCGGGGTGCCCTCCGAAAATCGACCAAGACCCCGCGTTGCAAACCTTCATTCTGGCGCGGCTCGACCGCCTGACATACCAGGAAATTGCCGATGAAATCGCGGCGGCTTTCCCCGAGGATCGGCGTGTGAGCAAGAGCACCGTTCACGCTTGGCACAAGCGCCGCCGAAAAGCCCCAAGGTTCACGCGGTCACGCCGGTCTCGCCAAGTGGATCATCCGGGATAGCCCCGGTACACCCGCCCACTTCCGGGTTCAAACCCGGTGAAACGGGGGTATCAAACCCGGTGAAAACTAACAGAAACGCGCCGCCGCGCAGCACCCGACCGCCCCCCCCCTCGGGCGGGGAACTGCGCGGCTCTTCAGGCGGGCGCGTGCCTGATTGCTCTTGCTTTTCGGCGCTCTGCAACCCAGTTTCACGGCACTGGGAGTTGGCATCGCTGTCGCCCCGGCGGTAAAGATCATATTCCGGCGAAAAATGGAATTTGCATGATGCAGCATCTTGAAGAGCAACTCGCGCACCTGACGCGCACGGTGGACGATCTATCGGAGATCGTGCGCGCGCAGCAGGAGACGATCGACGTGCTGACACGGCGGGTGGCCATGCTGATGCAGCGCGAGGCGGGGCGCGATGCCGATGGCGGCAGCCATATCTATAGCGCGGACCAGCGCCCGCCGCATTGGTGATGCTGCGCCTGCCCTAAACCTCTTCCACGGCCATCACGCCGGGCAGCGATTTGATCGCGCTGCGCACCTGCGGCGTCAGGGGGTATTCGCGGCCGGTGTCTATCTCGACCTCGCCGGGCAGGCCGGGGTCCATCAGGCAGAAGTGGACCGGGCCGCGGCCCGCCGCCTTGACGTTTTGCACCGCGCCGTCAAGGACCGTGGCCACCGGCGGGATCGCCTCTGCGTCCTCGATCAGGATGCGCAGGCCGCTTGAGCCGGCATCGGCCACCACCGCATCCATCGGCGCGGCGGAGCGGCCGACGGGATCGAACTGCCCCTCGTTGAAGCGCGCCTCGAGCGTCATGACAACCTGATTGGTTTGCTCCAGCACGCGGCGGGTGGCCTCGAAATCATCGCAGAACATGACCATGCCACTAACCTGCCCGGTCGGGTCGGATATGCTCATGCGGAAAAACCGCGTCCCGCGGCCCGATTTGCGCTCCTGAAGGCCAGACACGATGACGCCGACCTTGGCAAAGGCGCCCCCGTCCTGTTCGGCCTTTTGCTGTAGCTGCTCGATCGTCAGCACATTCTTGCGCTTGAGCGCCGGCAGGTAATCATCAAGCGGATGCCCCGACAGGTAGAAGCCGATGGCCTTGTGTTCCTCGGCCAGCCGCTCGACCGGCAACCAATCGTCGACGGGGGCAAGGCGCGGCTCGGGCAGGTCATCGCCCGCCTCGCCGAACAGCGACACCTGGTCGGAATGCTTCTGCTCCTGCACGGCAGCGGAGTAGCTGACCAGCGCATCGAGGCTCTCGAAGACGCGCCTGCGGTTCGGCTCCAACTGGTCAAAGGCGCCGGCGCGGGCCAGCATTTCAAGCGAGCGTTTGCCAACGCGCTTCAGGTCGGTGCGGCGGGCCAAATCAAAGATCGTGACGAAGGGCGCATCGCCGCGCGCGCCGGTAATCAGGCGCATCGCCTCGATCCCGACATTCTTGAGCGCGCCCAGCCCGTAAACGAGCCTCCCTTTCGACACCGAGAACGTCTCTTGCGAGCGGTTCACGCAGGGCGGCACAATCTCGATATCCAGGCCGCGCCGGACCTCTTCGGCGTAAATCGCCAGCTTGTCGGTCAGGTGGATATCGCAGTTCATGACGCCTGCCATGAACTCGACCGGATGATTGGCCTTCAGCCATCCGGTTTGGTAGCTGACCACCGCGTAGGCGGCGGCGTGGCTTTTGTTGAAGCCGTAATTGGCGAACTTTTCCAGCAGGTTCCAGACATCCAGCGCCTTGTCGTCGGGCACCCCGTTTTCCTTGGCGCCCTTGATGAATTTCGGGCGCTCGGCATCCATCGCCTCCTTGATCTTCTTGCCCATGGCGCGGCGCAGCAGGTCGGCGCCGCCAAGGGTGTAGCCCGCCATCTCCTGCGCGATCTGCATCACCTGCTCCTGGTAAACGATGATGCCCTGCGTCTCGTCCAGGATATGATCGATCGAGGGGTGGATGCGGTCGCGCTCGCTCTGGCCGTTCTTGACCTCGCAGTATTTCGGGATGTTCTCCATCGGGCCCGGGCGATACAGCGCAACCAGCGCGACGATGTCCTCGATGCAGTTGGGTTTCATCCGGCGCAGCGCGTCCATCATGCCCGAGCTTTCCACCTGGAACACCGCGACGGTCTTGGCGCTGGCATAGAGCTTGTAGGTCGCCTCGTCGTCCAGCGGGATCGCGCCGATGTCATCGATGGCGGAGGCCTCGGGCGGCTCATAAAGCTGCCGGCCATCGGGGGCGATATGCAGGTGCCGACCGCCCTGCTTGATCAGATCGACCGCGTTCTGAATCACGGTCAGGGTCTTGAGGCCAAGGAAATCGAACTTGACCAGCCCGGCCTGTTCGACCCATTTCATGTTGAACTGCGTCGCCGGCATGTCCGAGCGCGGATCCTGGTAGAGGGGCACCAGCCGGTCCAGCGGGCGATCGCCGATCACCACCCCGGCGGCGTGGGTCGAGGCATTCCTGAGCAGCCCTTCGACCTTCTGGCCGTAATCAAGCAGGCGCTGAACCACTTCCTCGTTCCGAGCCTCTTCGCGCAGGCGGTCCTCTTGCACCAGCGCCTCGGCGATCGACACGGGCTTGACCCCTTCGACGGGGATCAGCTTGCTCAGGCGGTCCACCTGGCCGTAGGGCATCTGCAAAACGCGGCCGATGTCGCGCACGGCGGCCTTGGACAAAAGCGCTCCGAAGGTGATGATCTGACCCACCTTGTCGCGCCCGTATTTGCCCTGCACGTAGGTGATCACCTCTTCGCGGCGATCCATGCAGAAGTCGATATCGAAGTCGGGCATGCTGACGCGTTCGGGGTTCAGGAACCGCTCGAACAGCAGCTTGTAGCGCAGCGGGTCCAGGTCGGTGATGGTCAGGGCGTAGGCGACAAGGCTGCCCGCCCCCGAACCGCGCCCCGGGCCGACGGGAATGTCATGGTCCTTGGCCCATTTGATGAAATCGGCAACGATCAGGAAATAACCCGGAAAGCCCATGCCCTCGATAATGCCCAGCTCGAACTCAAGCCGGGCCTCGTAATCGGCGACGGGGGCCGCGTGGGGGATGACGCGCAGGCGCTCGGCAAGGCCCTCCTTGGCTTGGCGGCGCAGCTCATCAACCTCGTCATCGGCGAAACGCGGCAGGATCGGATCGCGGCGATAGGCCTTGAACGCGCAACGGCGGGCTATCTCGACGGTATTTTCCAGCGCCTCGGGCAGGTCGGCGAACAGGGTGGCCATTTCTTGCTGCGACTTGAAATAATGCTGCGATGTCAGGCGCCTGCGCGGCTCTTGCTGATCGACATAGGCGCCTTCGGCGATGCAGATCAGGGCATCATGCGCTTCATACATGTCGGCGTCGGGAAAATAGACATCGTTGGTCGCAACCAACGGCAGGTCCATCGCGTAGGCCATTTCGATAAACCCGCGCTCGGTCAGGCGCTCGGCCTCGGGTTGTCCTTCGTCGGTTGGGTGGCGCTGCAGCTCGACATAAAGGCGATCGGGGTAGATACCGGCAAGGCGGCGCATCAGGTCCTCGCCCGCCGCGTGCGCGCCGTGCCTGAGCAGCCGCCCGACCGGCCCGTCGGGGCCGCCGGTCAGGCAAATCAGGCCGCCCGCATTCGCCTCCAACTCGTCCAGCGTGACCAGCGGCACGTCCCCGCCGCGGCTGACATAGAGGCAGGTATTGAGGCGCATCAGGTTTTCATAGCCCGCCTCGCTCTGGGCCAGGAGGACCAGTGGCGCGGGCGGTTTGGGCTGCGCACCGGGGGCGGTTTCCTGATAGGCCAGATCGACTTGGCAGCCGACGATCGGCTGCACCCCCGCATCCGACGCGGCGACCGAAAATTCCAGTGCTGCGAACATGTTATTGGTGTCGGTCACCGCGACCGCGGGCATGCCTGCTGCCTCACACAGAGCGGGCAATTTTTTGAGCCGCATCGCCCCTTCGAGAAGGGAGTATTCGGTGTGCACGCGCAGGTGGATGAATCGGGGGGAATTGCTCATGCAAATGAAACTACCCGTGCCGGTGTCAGAACAAAAGACTTGCCAAACGCCTGATTCATAGTTTTCATCGGGGACCAGCAAATACGCCCGCCGCCTTCTACGCCGCATCGAAGGCGGGCACATGACGGGCAGGATCATTGGTAAGGCGGCAGGTTTTCAAAATGAATATCTCCTTTCGGCTGAACGGAGAGAGCGTGCAACTGCGCGACGTGGAGGCAACCACCACGTTGCTGGACTGGTTGCGCGGGACCCGCGGCCTGACCGGGACCAAGGAGGGCTGCAACGAAGGCGATTGCGGCGCCTGCACCGTCGTGGTCACCGACGCGGACGGCACACGGGCGATGAATTCATGCATCCTGTTCCTGCCGCAACTGGCGGGCAAGGCGGTGCGCACGGTCGAGGGTGTCGGCGGGCCGGACGGGCAATTGCATCCGGCGCAAGACGCGATGATCGCGCACCACGGATCGCAATGCGGGTTTTGCACGCCGGGGTTCATCACCTCGATGGCGGCGGCCCATCTGAACGGCGAGCGCGATCATGAGACCGCGCTGGCGGGGAACCTGTGCCGCTGCACCGGGTACGCGCCGATCCTGCGCGCCGCCCGCAGCGCCGAGGCGGCGCCGGTGCCCGATTGGATGACGCAGGACGCGCAGCCGGACAGATGTGGCGATGCGCCCCCCTACACGCCCGACGGGGAGGTGTCGCATGCGGCGGTCGTGCCCGAAACATCCGACGAGTTGGCCGCGTGGTACGCCGCCAACCCCGATGGCACGCTGGTGGCCGGGGCGACGGATGTCGGCCTGTGGGTGACCAAGCAATTGCGCGAGCTGCCGCATGTGGCGTTCCTGAACCGCTGCACCGATTTGCAACAGATCACCGAGACGCCCGAGGAAATCCGCATCGGCGCGGGCGTGACCATCGCGCGGCTGATTCCGCTGATGGACCGGCTGCACCCGTCCTTTGGTACAATGCTACGCCGTTACGGCGCGACGCAGGTGCGCGCAGCGGCCACTATTGGCGGCAACATCGCCAACGGCTCGCCCATCGGCGACGGGCCGCCGGCGCTGATTGCGCTGGGGGCGCGGCTCCATCTAAGGCACGGCACCACGCGGCGCGACATGCCGCTTGAGGAGTTCTTTATCGAGTATGGCAAGCAAGACCGCCAGCCCGGCGAGTTCGTCGAGGCGGTCAGCATCCCGCGGCAGGCCGATACGCTGGCCTGCTACAAGGTGTCGAAGCGGTTCGATCAGGATATCTCGGCGCTGCTGGGGTGCTTCAACATTGTCGTAGAAAGCGGCACGATTCGCCACGCGCGCATCGCCTATGGCGGCATGGCGGGCACGCCCAAGCGCGCCAGCGCGCAGGAGGCGGCATTGATCGGCGCGCCGTGGTCGCATGAGACGGTGCAGGACGCCGCCGGGGCGCTGGAGCGCGACTTCACCCCGATGAGCGATATGCGCGCCAGCGCGGAGTACCGCATGGAGGCGGCGAAGAACCTGCTGCACAGGTATTTCCTTGAGCGCACGGGCGGGGCACCCGGCTCGGTACAGGAGGTGACGGCATGAGCGTGCCCAAGCCCCTGCCCCACGACGCCGCGCGGATGCATGTGACCGGGGCGGCGCGGTATGTCGATGACATCCCCGCGCCTGCGGATACGCTGCACCTTGCCTTTGGCCTGAGCACGATCGCGGCGGGGCGCATCACGGATATGGACCTTTCGAAGGTGCGCGCCGCGCCCGGAGTGGTTGCGGTGTTGACGGCGGATGATCTGCCGTTCGACAATGATGTCTCGCCCTCGGTGCATGATGAGCCGCTACTGTCGGATGGGGCGGTGCATTACCTTGGGCAGGCGATGTTCCTGGTGATCGCGCGCTCGCACCTGGCGGCACGGCGGGCGGCGCGGCACGGCGATGTCAGCTACGCGGAAGAAACGCCGATCCTGACGGTGGACGATGCATTGGCGGCCGGGAGCCATTTCGAGGACGGCCCGCGCATCTACGAGAAGGGCGACGCGGACGCTGCCATAGCGGCCGCGCCCCACCGCATAGAGGGCGTCATCGAGATCGGCGGGCAGGAGCATTTCTATCTTGAAGGTCAGGCGGCGCTGGCGCTGCCGCAAGAAGACAGCGAGATGGTCGTGCACAGCTCGACCCAGCACCCCAGCGAGATCCAGCACAAGGTTGCCGACGCGCTTGGCGTACCGATGCACGCGGTGCGGGTGGAATGCCGCCGGATGGGCGGCGGTTTCGGCGGCAAGGAAAGCCAGGGCAACGCGCTGGCGGTGGCGTGCGCCGTGGCGGCGCGCGCGACCGGGCGGCCCTGTAGGATGCGTTATGACCGCGACGACGACATGGTCATCACCGGCAAGCGTCACGATTTCCGCATCACCTACGAGGCCGGGTTCGACGGCGATGGAAGGCTTGCGGGGGTGTCCTTCGTGCAATACGCGCGCTGCGGCTGGGCGCGGGATTTGTCGACGCCGGTCGCGGACCGCGCGATGCTGCATGCCGATAACGCCTACCTGCTGCCCGCGGCGCGCATCGAGAGCCACCGCTTGCGCACCAATACCCAAAGCGCCACCGCGTTTCGCGGCTTTGGCGGGCCGCAGGGCATGGTCGGGATCGAGCGGGTGATTGACGAGGTGGCGCATACCTTGGGCCTTGACCCGGCCGAGGTGCGGCGGCGCAATTACTATGCGGCCTGCAGCGAAAGGGGGCTGTCTGCCCCCCGCCCTTCGGGCCCCCCCGAGGATATTTCGGGCCAGAAGAAGCCGCAAACGACGCCTTATGGGCAAGTGGTCGATGATTTCATCCTGCACGAGATGACCGAGGCATTGAGCCGGAGCGCCGATTATGACGCGCGGCGCCGGGCGGCGGCGCAGTGGAACGCGCGCGGCGGCGTGATCCGCAAGGGGTTGGCGATGACGCCCGTGAAGTTCGGGATTTCCTTTACGCTGACCCATCTCAACCAGGCGGGGGCGCTGGTGCATGTGTACCGCGACGGGTCGGTGCGGATCAATCACGGCGGCACCGAGATGGGCCAGGGCCTCTATCAAAAAGTGGCGCAGGTGGCTGCCACGCGGTTCGGGTTGGACATCGAGGCGGTAAAGATCACCGCCACCGACACCGCGAAAGTTCCCAACACCTCGGCCACGGCGGCCAGTTCGGGCAGCGATTTGAACGGCATGGCGGTCAAGGCCGCCTGCGACACGATCCGCGCGCGCATGGCGCAGCATTTGGCGGACACCCACGGCTGCGCGGCGGAGGGCGTGGAGTTCAGCGGCGGGCGCGTGCAGTTACCCGACGGGCGCAGCATGGGCTTTGTCGAGGTGGTGGAGAGCGCCTACCTCGCCCGGATCAGCCTGTCATCGACGGGGTATTACGCGACGCCCGATATTTCGTGGGATCGTATCAAGGGCGAGGGGCGGCCGTTCTACTACTTTGCCTACGGGGTGGCGGCGACAGAGGTGGCGCTGGACACGCTGAGCGGGGAGTATCGCATCCTGCGCACCGATATCGTGCATGACGCGGGCGCCAGCCTGAACCCCGCGATCGACATTGGCCAGATCGAGGGCGGATATGTGCAGGGCGCCGGGTGGCTGACATCCGAGGAACTGGTGTGGGATGGGCGCGGCGCGCTGCGCACGCATGCGCCGTCGACCTACAAGATCCCGGCGGTCTCAGATGCGCCGGATGTGTTCAACGTCACGTTGTGGGACGGAGCCAATCGCGAGGCGACGATCTACCGCTCCAAGGCGGTGGGTGAGCCGCCGCTGATGCTGGGCATATCGGCGCTGATGGCGGTGTCGGATGCGGTGGCATCTTGCGGCGAGGTCTATCCCGCGCTGGATGCGCCAGCGACGCCCGAGCGGGTATTGATGGCAATAGGGCGGGTGCGCGGCGATGGCGTTTGACCTGACGGCCCTTGCGGACGCGGTGGCACGGCACGGGCGTGTCGTGCGGGTGGTCATGGCCGAGATTGCCGGATCGTCGCCGCGCGAGGCGGGGGCGGTGATGCTGGTCTGGCAGGGCGGTCAATCGGGCACCATTGGCGGCGGCACGCTGGAGCATGGCGCGGCGCAAGCGGCGCGCCGGATGTTGGCGCAGGGCGATGGCGGCGGCACTACGCGGCCGGTGCTGGAGCGGCATGCGCTAGGTCCTGACCTGGGCCAGTGTTGCGGCGGCGCGGTGAAGCTGCTGTTCGAGGCTTATGATGCAGACGGCGTCGCAAAGGTACAAAGCGTGGCGGAGCCGGGCATTGTCGCGCGCCCCGTCGCGCCCGGCGCACCGCGCGAGATGCCGCTGGCCGTGCGGCGCATGATCTCTGGCGCGCGCGCGCAGGGCACGCGCCCAGATCCGCAGCTTATCCACGGCTGGATGATGGAGCCGGTGCACCAATTGCAAACGCCGGTCTGGATATGGGGGGCGGGGCATGTCGGCCGGGCGCTGGTGTCGGTGCTGTCGGCCCTGCCCGATACCGAGATCACGTGGATAGACACCGCGCGCGCGCGGTTCCCGCAATCGGACCCGGACGGGGTGCACATCCTGCCCGCCGCCGAACCCGCGCGCCTTGTGCCGCACGCGCCGGCCTTCGCGCGTCACCTGATCGTGACCTATTCGCATGCGCTTGATCTTGAGCTGTGCCATCGCCTTCTGAGCCATGGCTTTGCCGAGGTGGGGCTGATCGGGTCGGCCACGAAATGGGCCCGGTTTCGCAAGCGCCTGTCGGCACTTGGCCACACGGATGCACAAATCGCGCGCATCACCTGCCCGATCGGGCGGCCTGAGTTGGGCAAACATCCGCAGGCCATTGCCGTGGGCGTGGCCGCCGCGCTACTAGAAGACAAGGCACGACAGATCGCCACACAAGGGAAAACCGCGTGACAGGGACATTGTTATCAATCGATGGGCTGACCAAGGCCTATCCAGGGGTCATCGCCAACGACGACGTCTCCTTCGACATACGCGAGGGCGAAGTGCACGCCCTTCTGGGCGAAAACGGCGCGGGCAAGTCCACGCTGGTCAAGATGATCTACGGGCTGGTCAAACCAGACGAGGGGCACATGCGCCTCAATGGCAGCCCCTATGCGCCGGCGGCGCCGCATGCCGCGCGCGCCTCGGGCGTGGCGATGGTGTTCCAGCACTTTTCGCTGTTCGAGGCGCTGGACGTGGCGGAAAACATCGCCCTTGGCATGGAAAGCCCGCCGCCGATGCGCGACCTGGCAAAGCGCATCCGCGAGGTGTCCGAGCTTTACGGCCTACCACTGGATCCGACGCGTACGGTGGGCGAGCTATCGGCCGGGGAGCGCCAGAGGGTCGAGATCATCCGCTGCTTGCTGCAGGAGCCGCGCCTTTTGATCATGGACGAGCCGACCAGCGTGCTGACCCCGCAGGAGGTGGAGATCCTGTTCGAGACGCTGCGCAAGCTGCGCGATGAGGGGGTGGCGATCCTTTATATCAGTCACAAGCTGGAAGAGATCCGCGCGCTGTGCGATCACGCGACGATCCTGCGGCTGGGCAAGAAGGTGGCCACCTGCACCCCGTCCGAGACAACCGCGCGGGAGCTGGCCGAGATGATGGTCGGCAGCACCCTGCAAAGCCCCGAAAGCGCCCCGCACGCGGCCGGCGACGTGGTACTGGAGCTTGACCGGCTGTCGGTGGCCTCGCCCTCGCAGTTCGGCACGTCGCTGCGCGACCTGTCGCTGGAGCTGCGCATGGGCGAGGTTCTGGGCATCGGCGGCGTGGCGGGCAACGGGCAGGACGAGCTGCTGGCGGCGCTGTCGGGCGAAATCCGCTCCGCCAAGGGGGCGCTGCGGCTCAAGGGGCGGGATATCGGCCCACTGGGGCCGATCGCGCGACGGCGGATGGGCCTGCTGTCGGCGCCCGAGGAACGCCTTGGGCACGCCGCCGCCCCCGATATGAGCCTGACCGAGAACGCCATGCTGACCGGCGCGCAACGCGAGGGGCTGGTACGGCACGGGCTCTTGCAATGGGGCAAGGCGCGCAGCTTTGCCGAGGCGATCATCGAGCGGTTCGATGTCCGCACCCCCGGCGCGGGCACGGTGGCGCGCGCCCTGTCGGGAGGCAATTTGCAGAAATTCGTGATCGGCCGCGAGGTCATGCAGCGGCCCGAGGTCCTCATCGTCAATCAGCCGACATGGGGCGTCGATGCCTCGGCCGCGGCGGCGATCCGCCAGGCGCTGCTGGATCTCGCCTCGCAGGGCGCGGCGGTGCTGGTGATCAGCCAGGACCTCGACGAGTTGATGGAAATCAGCGACCGCTTCGGCGCCCTGAACGAGGGGCGGCTTTCTGAAATCCGCCCCGCGCGCGGCCTGAGCGTCGAAGAGGTGGGCCTGATGATGGGCGGCGCCCATGGAATGGAGGTGGCGCATGTCTGAGGTGTCCCGGCAAGAGAAGAGTGCCTTCGGCGAGGATATTTCGGGCCAGAAGAAACACCTTCATTGCGCATCTTCTGGCAAAAAATATCCCGGGGGAGCCGCGCGGCACGCGCGGTGGGGGCAGAGCCCCCTGGCCCGGCAGGCGGAAGGGAGGAGCACGCCATGCTGAAGCTGGAAAAGAGGCCGCAGCCGTCGCAGCTCTGGATTTACCTGACGCCGCTGATCGCGGTGCTGGCAACGATGGCGGCGGGCAGCGTTTTGTTTGCCTTTCTGGGCAAGGACCCGGTGGTGGCGATCCGCACGATTTTCTGGGATCCGCTGTTTTCAGAGTTCGCCTTCTACTACCGTCCGCAACTGCTGGTGAAGGGGGCGCCGCTGGTGCTGATCGCGATCGGTCTGAGCCTGGGGTTCCGGGCGGGCATATGGAATATCGGCGCCGAGGGGCAATATATCATCGGCGCGTTGACGGGCGCCGGCGTTGGGCTGGCGTTTTACCCGCTGGACGCGTGGTTCGTGTTTCCGCTGATGGTAATCGCGGGCGCGCTTGGCGGGTGGGCCTGGGCGATGATCCCGGCCCTATTGAAGGTGCGGTTCGGCACCAACGAGATCCTGGTGTCGCTGATGCTGGTTTATGTCGCCGAGCAGTTGCTGGCGTCGATGTCGCTGGGATTGATGAAGAATCCCGAAGGCAGGGGATTTCCCGGCTCGCGTAACCTTCAGCATTACGAGAGCGCCCACAACGCCGAGCTGATCACCGGCACAGGCATGCATTGGGGCGTCGTGGCGGCCTTCATCGCGGTGATCACGGCGTATGTGCTGCTTAACCGTCATATCCTGGGCTACCACATCCGCCTGACCGGGCAGGCGCCGCGCGCGGCGCGGTTCGCCGGGGTGGTCCCGGCGCGGCTGGTTTTATTTTGCCTGGGCACGGCGGGGGCACTGGCCGGGCTGGCCGGCATGTTCGAGGTAGCGGGCCCCGCCGGGCAGGTGAGCATTGATTTCAACGTTGGCTACGGGTTCACCGCGATCATCGTAGCGTTCCTGGGCCGGCTCCATCCGGTGGGTATTCTGCTGGCGGGTGCGCTGCTGGCGCTGACCTATATCGGTGGCGAGATCGCGCAATCGCAGCTTGGCCTGCCCGCCGCGGCGATCCAACTATTCCAGGGGATGTTGCTGTTCTTCCTTCTGGCGATCGACGTAATGACCAATTACCGCCTGGCATGGCAACGCAGAGAGGTGGCGTAACATGGATTTCGGATCGATCAGCCCGGTACTGTTGCTGGCCAGCCTGATGGTGGCGGCGACGCCGCTGTTGCTGGCGGCGACGGGCGAATTGGTGGTGGAGCGCTCGGGCGTTCTGAACCTCGGGGTCGAGGGGATGATGATAACCGGCGCGATCTGCGGCTTTGCGACCGCGGTCAATACCGGCTCGCCACTTCTGGGCATGGCGGCGGCGGCGGGAGGCGGCGCGGCGCTGTCGCTGCTGTTCGCGTTGCTGACGCAATTCGCGCTGGCCAACCAGGTGGCGTCGGGGCTATCGCTGACGCTGTTTGGCCTGGGGCTGAGCGCGCTGATGGGGCAAGGCTACCAAGGCATCAAGCCGCCCCCCTTTCCCGAGCTTCACATCCCGATCCTGAGCGATCTGCCGTTTGTCGGTGGGGTTCTGTTTTCCCATGATCCGATGGTCTACCTTGGCCTGCTGATCTGCGCGGCGATCTGGGCAATGCTGAAATACAGCCGCGCGGGCCTGATCCTCAGGGCCGTGGGCGAGAACCACGATGCCGCACATGCGCTGGGCTATAACGTGGTGCTGATCCGGATCTGCGCGATCATGTTCGGCGGCGCCTGTGCCGGGCTGGGCGGGGCGTATATCAGCCTGATCCGCGTGCCGCAGTGGACCGAGGGGATGACCGCCGGGATCGGCTGGATCGCGCTGGCGCTGGTGGTGTTCGCCAGCTGGAAGCCCGAGCGCGTCCTGCTGGGTGCCTATCTTTTCGGCGGGGTGACTGTGATTCAACTCAACTTGCAAGCGGCGGGCGTTGCCATCCCGGTCGAATACTTGGCAATGTCGCCTTATCTGATCACCATCCTTGTGCTGGTGATCATGTCCGCCGACCGCAGCCGGGCTCCGGGTTCGCTGGGCCGGCCTTTCCATGCCTCGAGTTGACCGCGGGGCGCACAACGAACGCAAAATCAACAGGGGGATACCTGAATGCAACTTAAGACAATCCTGACAACCGCCGCGATGGCGCTGGGGCTGGCCACGACGGCCATGGCCCAGGACCCCACCAAGGTCGGCTTTGTATATGTCGGCCCCGTCGGGGATGGCGGCTGGACCTATGAGCACAACCAGGCCCGGTTGGCCGTGGAAGAGGAATTCGGCGACAAGGTGGAAACCGTTTTCGTGGAATCGGTGCCCGAGGGTCCCGACGCCGAGCGCGTCATGACGCAGATGGCGCTGGATGGCGCGGACCTGATCTTTACCACCTCGTTTGGCTACATGGACCCGACGATCAACGTCGCCAAGAAGTTCCCCGACGTGAAGTTCGAGCACGCGACCGGCTACAAACGCGCCGACAACGTCAGCACCTACGGAGCCCGTTTTTACGAGGGGCGCGCCGTGCAGGGGCATATTGCCGGCTCGATGACCGAGAGCAACACCGTGGGCTATATCGGGTCCTACCCGATCCCCGAGGTAATCCGCGGCATCAACAGCGCGTTCATCCACGCGCGCAAGGTCAATCCCGACGTGGAGTTCAAGATCGTCTGGGCCTACACGTGGTTTGACCCGGCCAAGGAGGCGGACGCCGCCAAGGTCCTGATCGAGCAAGGCGCCGACGTGATCTTGCAGCACACCGATTCGACCGCGCCGCACGCGGCCGCGCAGAACGCCGGTGGCGTGATCACCTTCGGGCAGGCATCGGACATGGCGGAATACAAGCCCAAGCCGCGCGTTAGCTCGATCATCGACAACTGGGCCCCCTACTACATCGAGCGCACCCGCGCCGTGATGGAAGGCACCTGGGAAAGCACCGACACCTGGGACGGCATCGGCGCCGGCATGGTCGAGATCGGCGAGATCACCGACGCCGTGCCCGAGGACGTGAAGGCCGAGGCATTGGCCCTCAAGGACCGCATCGGCAGCGGCGAGTACCACCCGTTCACCGGGCCGATCAACAAGCAGGACGGCTCGGAATGGCTGGCCGAGGGGGAAACCGCCGAGGACGGCACCCTTCTGGGCATGGATTTCTATGTCGAGGGGATCACCGGGAAGATCCCGCAGTAAGGCGGCACCAATGCCGCACGGAAGATGGCACCCGCCGGTTTGGTCCGGCGGGTGTCTCTGTTGCCGGGGTGCGCGAGGGATGCAGGGACTTGCAGAACCCTGTGAATGTGGGCCTCGCTTCTGCCGTCAGGTTCATATAAGAAACCTCACCTAGGAGTTCGAAAAACCAATTTTCCGACATGGCCATGCTCAAGAAACCTTTCTTCCTGACTATCCCTGCGCGCATCCTGCAATTTCCCGGCTACCGGCCCTGCCTTTCGCCCTTGGCGCTGAACTTGCTGGTGGCGGGGTTCATCATGGCCGCGCACAACGCGACCTTCTGGTCGCTGGGCTACCGGGTGTTCGACGGCATGCTGCTCAAGCAGGCGGTGTTCGGGGTGGCCGCGTTCGCGCTGACGCTGCTGCTGGTGGCGGGGCTCGGCTTTCGCTGGCTCCAGCGGCCGGCGCTGGCATTCCTGCTGCTGTTGTCGGCGGTGACCTCTTATTACATGGACACGCTTGGCGTGGTGATCGACCGCGACATGATCCAGAACGCCGCGACAACGACCGTGACCGAGGCCAAACACTTGGTCACGCCCAACTTTGTGCTGCATGTGGCGGGCTTCGGCATCGTGCCGGCCCTGATGGTGTTCTGGGTGCGGCTAAGCCGGGGGGGCCTATGGCGCGACATTGGCGCGACGATGCTGACGGTGGGGCTGAGTGCGGCGCTGTTCCTTGGCGCGCTGATGACCGATCTGCGCACCTACGCGGCGGTCCTGCGCAAGAACCGCGAGCTGACCGCGGCGGTACAGCCGGCGGCGCCCCTGAACGGGGCGATACAATACGCCGCGATGATGCTGCGCACCCGCAACATCGAGGTGCTGCCACTGGGACGCGACGCGCAAAAGGGCGCAAACCTGAGCGCAGCGGACAAGCCGGTGTTGGCGGTGATCGTCGCGGGCGAGACGGCGCGCGCCCAGAATTTCGGCCTGAACGGATACGCGCGCGATACCACGCCCGAGCTGGCCGCGCGCGGGGTGATCAATTTCGCGGACGTCAGCAGCTGCGGCACCGCGACGGCCACCTCCCTGCCCTGCATGTTCTCGAAATTCGGGCGGCGCGAGTTTTCCTACAGCAAGGGCATCGGCAACGAGAACCTGCTGGACGTGCTGACGCATGCCGGGTTCGACGTCGAATGGTGGGAAAACAACACCGGCGACAAGGCCATCGCGGATCGCGTGACCGCGCGGCGTATGACCGATCTGACAACCCCGGAACATTGCGCGCGCGGCGAATGCATCGATAGCGTCTTCCTTGATTTCTTGCGCGACAAGGCGGCGGCGGTCACGCGTGACACGGTGATCGTCATTCACCAGATCGGAAGCCATGGACCGGCCTATTACCTGCGCTACCCGCCCGATTTCGCGCGGTTCAAGCCCGATTGCCAGACGCCTGAACTCAAGGAATGCAGCGTTGATGAGATCGTGAATGCCTATGACAACACGATCGCCTTTACCGATCATTTCCTGGGCGAGGTGATCGACCTTCTGGATAGCAGCGACACGGTGCTGCCAGCGATGATCTATGCATCCGACCACGGTGAATCGCTGGGGGAAAACGGCCTTTACCTGCATGGCGCGCCCTATTTCATGGCGCCGCAAGAACAGACCAAGGTGCCGATGGTGATGTGGGTGCCAGACAGGTTCGCCGCGGCGGTGTCGCTCAACACCGATTGCCTGCGCGCGCGAGGGGCGCAGGCGGCTAGCCATGACAACCTGTTTCACACCGCGCTTGGCCTTATGGACGTTGAGACCGAGGTGCGACAAGCTGCGCTGGATCTGACTGCAGAATGCAGGCACGACAAGCTATCGAAGGTTTTGAAATGACGCAGCCCCAACCACGTCCCCCACGTATCACCGGCGTGCGGCATTTCTTTGCCGCGATGGGTTATTCTCTGTCAGGGGCGCGGCGCCTGTGGGCCGAGGACGCGTTTCGCCAAGAGATGATCGGCGGGGTCTCAATGCTGATCGTGCTGGCGCTGCTGGACGCATCGGGGGCCGAGTTCGCGGCGTTCGGGGCGCTGTTTGCGATCCTCGTTGCGGTTGAGGCCCTGAACACGGCGCTGGAATGCGTGGTCGATCACCTGTCGCCCGACTGGTCGGAATTTGCACGCGATGCCAAGGATCTTGGATCGCTCGCGGTGATGTGCGTCCTGCTGGCGCATGGCGTTTTGCTGGCGCATGTGGCGTGGGGCGCGTTTTTCGGCTGACGCGGGGCGGGCTGCCGGTTTTTGTTGATCCGTGCGAACGAAATCTCTAACTGCCGCGCATGGGCCGCCAAACCGCCCGCGCCATGAGAGGGAGCCGCCATGATCCAGACCCCCTGCTACCTGATCGACAAGACCCGCCTGCTGCCCAACATGGAACGCATCGCGTGGCTGCGCGAGGCTTCGGGCGCGAAATCCTTGCTGGCGCTCAAGTGTTTCGCGACGTGGTCGGTGTTCGATTTCATGGCGCAATACATGGATGGCACGACCTCCTCGTCGCTCTACGAGGCGCGGCTGGGGGCGGAAAAGTTCGGCGGCGAGACGCATGCCTATTCCGTGGCCTGGGCCGATGACGAGATCGCGCCGGTCCTGGCGGTGTCCGACAAGGTGATTTTCAACACCCGCAGTCAGCTGGAGAGGTTCGCGACGCCGTCCGAGGGGCATGTGCGGGGCCTGCGGGTCAACCCCGGGGTCAGCACCTCGGGCTTTGACCTCGCCGATCCGGCGCGCCCGTTTTCGCGGCTAGGCGAGCATGACCCGGCGGCGATCGCGCCGGTCGCGGACATGATCAGCGGTTTCATGTTCCACAACAACTGCGAGAACGCGGATTTCGACCGGTTCGACGAGATGCTGACCCATATCGAGGACCGCTTCGGCCCCCTGATCGACCGCATGGAATGGATCAGCCTTGGCGGCGGCATTCATTTCACCGGAGACGGCTACCCGATCGAGCGGCTGGCCGAGCGGCTCAAGCGGTTCGCGGAACAGCACGGCGTGCAAGTCTACCTTGAGCCCGGCGAGGCCGCGATCACCAATTCCACCACGCTGGAAGTGACGGTTCTGGATACCATGTTCAACGGAAGGAACCTTGCCATCGTGGACGCCTCGATCGAGGCGCATATGCTGGATCTGCTGATCTACCGCGAAACTGCGCAGGTGGGCGACGATACCGGCCCCGAAGAATGGATGATCTGCGGCAAATCCTGCCTCGCGGGCGATATCTTCGGCACCTCGCGCTTTCCCGCGCCGCTTGTGCCCGGCGACAGGTTGTCGGTGCACGATGCGGGGGGCTACACGATGGTCAAGAAGAACTGGTTCAACGGCGTGAAAATGCCCGCAATCGCCGTACGCGAGATGGACGGCACGGTTCGGTGCGTGCGCAGCTTCGACTACGACGACTTCGCGGCGGCCCTGTCGTGACCGGACGGCATTCAATTCTCACCCCATGACCCCAGATAACGGAGGCTGACATGAAACGAAACGTGCTTATCATCGGCGCGGGCGGCGTGGCGCAGGTGACCGCCCACAAATGCGCGCAGCACAACGATGAGCTGGGCGATATCCATATCGCCAGCCGGACCATCGCCAAGTGCGACGCGATCATCGACAGTATCCGCGAAAAGGGCAGCATGAAGGTTGATGGCGTTCTCGCGTCCCACGCTATCGATGCAACCGACAGCGCCGCGGTTGCCGCGCTGATCCGTCAGACCGGCGCGCAGATCGTGATCAATGTCGGGTCGGCCTTCGTGAACATGCATGTGCTCGATGCCTGCGTTGAGACCGGCGCGGCCTACATGGACACGGCCATTCACGAGGAACCCGACAAGATCTGCGAAACCCCGCCGTGGTATGCCAATTACGAATGGAAGCGCCGCGACACCTGCGCCCAAAAGGGCGTCAGCGCGATCCTTGGCGTCGGGTTCGATCCCGGGGTGGTGAACGCCTATGCCAAGCTGGCCATCGATGAGTATCTCGACGAGGTGCGCAGCATCGACATCGTGGATATCAACGCCGGATCGCACGGCAAGTATTTCGCCACCAATTTCGATCCCGAGATCAACTTTCGCGAGTTCACGGGAACAGTCTATAGCTGGCAAAGCGGCCAGTGGCAGGAAAACAGCATGTTCGAGGTGGGCAAGACCTGGGACCTGCCCGTCGTCGGGCAGCAACAGGCCTACATGACCGGCCACGACGAGGTGCATTCGCTGGCGACGAATTACCCGCAGGCCGATGTGCGGTTCTGGATGGGCTTCGGCGAACGCTATATCACCGTGTTCAACGTGCTCAACAACCTTGGCCTTCTGTCCGAGCATCCCGTGACCACCGCCGAGGGGCTCGAGGTGGTGCCGCTCAAGGTGGTCAAGGCGGTTCTGCCCGATCCGGCCAGCCTTGCGCCCGGGTACACCGGCAAGACCTGCATCGGCGACGTGGTGCGCGGCGTGAAGGACGGCGAAGAGGCCGAAGTGTTCGTCTACAACGTGGCCGACCACGAGGACGCCTATGCCGAGGTCGGCAGCCAGGGCATATCCTACACCGCCGGCGTGCCGCCGGTGGCGGCCGCGCGCCTGATCGCGCGCGGCGACTGGGACACCGGCACCATGGTCAATGTCGAGGAACTGGACCCAAAGCCGTTCCTGACCCTGCTGGACGATATGGGGCTGCCGACCCGGGTGAAAGATGCCAGCGGCGACCGGGCGTGGAACGCGCGGTAACGTACGCGCCGGAAGGGCGCACCTGATGAAAGACCCGCCAGCGGAATACGTTGGCGGGTCTTTGACGTTCTGAGTTTGCGCGCGGCCCGGATCAGGCGGCGGGCATGCGTCGCTCGACCACCTCGGCCAGCCAGCTACAGCCGGCCGGGATCGCCTCGTCGTTGAAGTTGTATTCAGGGTGGTGGACCATCGCGGTGTCACCGTTGCCGATCAGGATATAGGCGCCGGGGCGTTCCTCAAGCATAAACGCGAAATCCTCGCCGCCCATGACCAGCGGCGCGTCCGAGCAGCTGCCGCTGACATCGCGGGCGACCCCGGCGGCGAACTCGGTTTGTTCTTCGCTGTTGACCATCACCGGGTAGCCGCGGTGGTAATCCACCTTGGCGGTCCCGCCAAAAGTGGCGGCGGTGCCTTCGCAGATGGCGCGCAGGCGTGTCTCGGCAAGATCGCGCACATCGGGGCTGAGGGTGCGGACGGTGCCGCGCAGATGCACCCGCTGGGGGATCACGTTGAACGCGGTCGAGGAGGTCTCGAACGCCGTCACGGACACGACGATCTGTTCGATCGGGTCGGCGTTGCGGCTGGCGATGGTCTGCAGCGCCAGAACGGTGTGACTGGCGATCACGGTGCTGTCGATGGTTTCATGTGGCTTGGCCGCGTGGCCGCCCTTGCCTTCGATCTCGATATCGAACTGGTCCGTGGCGGCAAAAAAGGCGCCTGGGCGGATCGCAAACTCGCCCACTGGTTTGCCGGGCCAGTTGTGCATGCCATACACTTCCTGGATGCCCCAACGTTTCATCAGGTCATCGTCGCACATCGCCTTGGCGCCGGCGCCGCCCTCTTCCGCGGGTTGAAAGATCAGCACGACCGTACCGTCGAAATTGCGTGTCTCGGCAAGGTATTGCGCCGCCCCCAGCAGCATCGCGGTGTGCCCGTCATGGCCGCAGGCATGCATGGCGCCGTCGGTTTTGCTGGCATAATCAAGGCCGGTCTGTTCGTGGATCGGCAGCGCGTCCATGTCCGCGCGCAGGCCGATGACCTTGCCCGCGCTGTCGGACTTGCCGTGGATGACGCCCACGACGCCGGTCCTGCCGATGCCGGTGACCACCTCGTCACAACCGAACGCCTGTAGCTTCTCCGCCACGATCCCGGCGGTGCGGTGCGTTTCATAAAGGATCTCGGGATGTTCGTGAAAATCGCGCCGCCATGCGGTGATATCGGCGTGCAGCTCTGCAAGTCGGTTCTTTACGGGCATGTGTTATGTCTCTCTTTCCTGTTTCACGCGTCCTGAAGGCGGGTCACGAGCCGGCGCATGAAATCATGGCCTGCGTCGAACTGTTCCTGGGTGATGTATTCATCGGGTTGATGGGCCTGCGCGATGTCGCCGGGGCCGCACACGGCGGCGGAGTAACCGGCGCGCTGAAACAGGCCGGCCTCGGTGCCGTAGCTGACGACATGGCCGGCATTGTCGCCGGTGATTGCGCGGACCAGCGCCTCGGCGGCGCCATCGGTTTCTGGCTTGAGGCCCGGAACAAAGAACTTCTGCGAGACCTCGATCCGCGCCTCGGGGCGGACGGCTTGCATCTGCGTCTCGACGGCGCGGACCTGTTCCATGTAGCGCTCGCGCCATTCATCGGGGTCTTCGCCCGGCACAACGCGGAAGTCCATGCCGAAGCGGCATTCCTTGGCGGTGATGTTGTGGGCGGTGCCGCCCTCGATCGTGCCGACATGCAGGGTGGTCCAGGGGGGATGGAACATCGCGGCAAGGTCACTGGGCGTGGCTGCCATGTTCTCGGCGTTGGTCCTGTTGGCCCATTCGATCAGTTTCGCGCCGTACATGATGGCATTGACGCCCTCGTGCATGATCGATGAATGCACCTCGAACCCGATGATCCGGGTCCAAAACCCCTGCCCGCCCTTGTGGCCGGTGACCGCCTGCATCATCGACGGCTCGCCCACGATCACGGTGCTGGCGGGCGGCAGGCGCTCTTGCATGGCGCGGATCATGGGGGGTGCGCCGACGCATCCGATCTCTTCGTCATAGCTAAGCGCGAGTTGCAGGGGACGCTTGACGCCGGCGTGGTGCGCCTCGACAAGCGCCCAGATGGCCAGCGCGTCAAAGCCCTTCATGTCGACGCAGCCGCGCCCGAAATACTTGCCGTCGCGCACGTCCACGGTGAACGGATCGGTTGCCCATGGCTGCCCGTCCACGGGGACCACATCGGTGTGGCCCGACAGGACAACGCCGCCCTCCGTCTCGGGGCCGGCATGGGCGAACAGCGCGGCCTTTTCATTGTCCTCACTATAGTGGCGATGCGCGGTTATCCCGTGATCGGCGAGATAGCCATCGACCCACTCCACCAAGGCAAGGTTGCTGTCGCGGCTGACGGTGGGAAAGCTGACCAGCTTCTCCATCAGCTCAAAAGGCGTCAAACGCGCGGTCATAAAGGGGCCTTTCAGTATCCGCTATCGGTGGTCAGGACGAAATGGCCCTTTGAAACCTCCTCGTATTCGGAGGGGGCGGGCTCATAATCCAGCGGATGAATGGGAGACGGAATCGGTTTGAAGTTCAAGTCCTTTTCCGTCTTACGGCGGCGCGGATCGGCAATTGGTACCGCCTTCATCAAGGCCTGCGTATAGGGGTGGCGGGGGTCCTCGAATACCGCGCGGCGCGGACCCATTTCCACGATACGGCCCAAATACATCACGCCGACATCATGGCTGACGCGCTCAACCACGGCCATGTCGTGGCTGATGAACAGATAGGACAGGCCCAGCTCGGCCTGCAATTCCATCATCAGGTTCAGAACCTGCGCCTGCACCGACACGTCCAGCGCGCTAACTGATTCGTCAGCGACGATCAGCTTGGGGTTCAACGCCAGCGCGCGCGCGATCGCCACGCGCTGCCGCTGTCCACCTGACAGCTCATGCGGGAACCGGCGCAGGAAGGTGCGCGGCAGCTCTACCCGGTCGAACAGCATCTCCACCCGCTTGTTCAGCTCGGCGCCCTTGTAGGTGCCGAAATTCCACATCGGCTCGGCCACCTGATCGGCAAGCTGCATCTGCGGATTGAGCGACGCGAACGGGTCCTGAAACACCATCTGCATATCAAGGCGCGCACGGCGCAAGTCGCGGTGACTGAGGCCCATCACATCCAGCCCGGCCAGATCGATGGTGCCCGACTGCGGCTCGACCAGACGCAGCAGGGATCGCCCCGCGGTGGATTTGCCGCAACCCGACTCGCCCACAAGGCTAAGGGTGCGGCCCTTGTTGATGGTGAACGAGACATCCTCGACCGCGTGCACTTGCGCCACGGTCCGGCGAAAAAAACCACCCTTGACCGGGAAGCGCGTAGTCAGGTTGCGCACCTTCAAAAGCGGCTCGGTGGTGCCGGGGATCGGGCGCACGTCCTGCCCGTCGACGCCCAGAAGGCGCATTGGCTCCGGCAGGTCCTTGCCGTTCATCTCGCCCAGCTTGGGCACGGCGGACAAAAGCGCCTTGGTGTAGTCATGCTGGGGATTTTCGAAAATTTCCTCGACGGTGCCCTCTTCCACCTTGTTGCCGCGGAACATCACGACGACACGGTCGGCCATCTGCGCGACCACGGCCATGTCATGGGTAATGAACATCACCGCGGTGCCGGTTTCACGCTTGAGCCGGTCCATAAGCGCCAGGATCTCGGCCTGGATGGTCACATCAAGCGCGGTGGTCGGCTCGTCCGCGATCAGCAGGCGCGGGCGGCAGGCCATGGCCATGGCGATAACAACGCGCTGACGCATGCCGCCGGACAACTCGTGCGGGTATTGCTTGAGCCGCGCCTCCGGCTCGGGAATGCGCACCTCGCGCAACAGATCCAGCGCGCGCGCCTCGGCGTCCTTGCGGCTCATGCCGCTGTGCACGCGCAGGCCCTCGGTCAACTGTCGGCCCACTGTGAACACCGGATTGAGGGCGGTCATCGGCTCTTGGAAGATCATGCCGATCTCGTTGCCGCGAATGGTCCGCATCAGGTTTTGCGGCATCTTGGCCAGATCGGTCTCGGTGTCATCCTTGCGGTCAAAAATCAGGCGCCCACCGGCGATCTTGCCGCCGCCAAACTCGACCAAACGCATCAGCGAAAGGCTGGATACCGATTTGCCGGACCCGGATTCTCCAACGATACAAACGGTTTCGCCCGGATTGATCGAAAACGAAACATCCTCGACGCCGACAACTTCGCCATCCTTGGTCTGAAATTCGACCCGCAGATTGCGGATATCGACTATCGGCTGATCCAGCATCAAGCCCACCTTGTTGTGAAAAACTGTTCAGTTTCGAAGCTACAGACAGCGCGGCGATACTGTCAAACGGCATTCGTAGGGTAAACGAGGGGAATCAAGCTTGCTTTTTGCAGCCAGTTTGATTGTGATGAACCCGACCGTGAGGGATGGTCCGGACCCCAAGCACCCGAAAACGGGGCAAGTTCGTTTGCTTTCCTACCCTTGCGGACCAATGGTGCCAACTCGTGCGCTATTACCAAACAAGAGGCATGAAGATGTGTCCAACAAGGAGGATGAAATGAAAATGCGTACCCTATTGCTCGGCGCCGCGGCGGCGTTCGCGATGGCCCCGGCGGCCATGGCTGAACGCGGCAGCGACGGCGAGGTTCGAATCATCTACTGGCAAGCCCCCTCGATCATGAACCCGTTCCTTTCGGGTGGCACCAAGGACGTGCAGGCCTCGAGCCTGGTGATCGAACCGCTGGCGCGCTTCGATGAAACCGGCAAGATGGTGCCCTGGCTGGTCGAAGACATCCCGACCGTCGATAACGGCGGCGTGTCCGAGGACCTGAAATCGGTCACCTGGACGATCCGTGACGATGTGAAATGGTCGGACGGATCGCAATTCACTTCTGCGGACGTCAAATTCACCGCCGAATACTGCATGAACCCCGACATGGGCTGTGCGCAGCGGACCAAGTTCGAAGGGGTCGAAAGCGTCGAGGCGCCCGATCCGCAAACCGTGGTGGTCAACTTCGCCAAGCCGACGCCGGTGCCCTACCTGCCGTTCGTCGGCGCGGAAAGCCCGATCATCCAGAAGGCCCAGTTCGAGGACTGCACCGGCGCCAAGGCGCCCGAATGCACGGAAGAAAACTTCCATCCCGTCGGCACCGGCCCCTTCGTGGTCACCGATTTCCGTCCCAATGACGTGATCCAGATGGAAGCGAACCAGCACTACCGCGACCCCGACAAGCCGGCCTTTGCGACGGTGACGTTCAAGGGCGGCGGCGACGCGGCCGCGGCCGGGCGCGCGGTGATGGAAACGGGCGAATACGACTACGCCTGGAACCTCCAACTTGCCCCCGATGTCATCAAGCAGATGGAAGAAGCCGGCAAGGGCGTTGCGATCAGCGGCTTCGGCACGTTGGTTGAGCGTATCATGGTCAACAACACCAACCCCGACCCCAGCCTGCCCGACGGCGAGCGCGCGGTCGTGCGCCCGCATCCGGTGCTCAAGGACAAGGCGGTGCGCAAGGCGCTGAGCATGGCGATCGACCGGCCGCTCCTGGTCGAGATTGGCTATGGCCAGGCCGGCAAGGTGACCTGCAACCTCGTGCCCGCGCCCGAGGCATTCAACTCGGACACGTTCGATTGCAGCACGCAGGATATCGAAGGCGCCAAGGCGCTTCTGGAAGAGGCCGGATGGGTCGATAGCGACGGCGACGGCGTGCGCGAGAAGGACGGCCTTGAACTGAGCTTTACCTACCAGACCTCGACCAATGCCGTGCGCCAGGACTTCCAGGCGCTGATCAAGCAGTGGTGGGGCGAGATCGGCGTCGAAACCGAGCTGCGCAACATCGACGCCAGTGTATTCTTCGGCGGCGACCCGGGGAGCCCGGACACCTTCCAGAAGTTCTATGCCGACCTGGAGATGTACGCCAACCTGTTCCCCGGAACCGATCCGCAGGCTTATCTGGGCAACTACTTGTGCGACAAGGCGCCCACCCCCGAAAGCCAGTGGCAGGGCGAAAACGTCAGCCGATTCTGCGACGAGGAATATGACGCGCTGCACGCCAAGCTGACCGAGACGGCGGGCATTGAAAAGCGCGCCGAGATCGCCAAGCAGCTTAACGATATGCTGATCGAGGCGGGCACGCTTATCCCGCTGGTGCACCGCGGGCGTCTTTCGGCCAAGTCCAACACGCTGGGCGGTGTCGTGCTCAACACCTGGGACAGCGAGCTGTGGAACGCAGCCGATTGGTACCGCAAGGACATGTAAGCTCGACCTCCACGCCCCGGCCGCTATGCCGGGGCGTGTTCCCCCGCGCCCGGTTTGGCCTGTGCCAAGGCATCCGGCGCGGGGCTTTCATACAAAGGCCCGTCAATGCTCACTTACACTATTCGCAGGCTGACCTTGGCCATCCCCACGCTGCTGTTCATCAGCCTCGTGATTTTCCTTCTGCTGGAACTGGCGCCGGGCGATCCGATGGCACAGGTGCCGCTGACCGTGCCGCCGGAGGTCAAGCAACAGATGCGCGAGGCGCTCGGCCTGGGCGAGCCGACGCATATCCGCTTTGGCAAATGGCTCTGGCAGTTTTTCGTCATCGAGCCAATGAACCTGATCGACGCCACTCTGGGGACCACCATCGCCGAGGGCGAAAGCCGCGTGATCTCGTGGCAGACCCGCTCGCCGGTGATGGATATCGTCGCGCAGCGCATGCCGCAGACCCTGTGGGTGGTCGCGATGTCCTATGTCGTAGGCATCCTCATCGCGATGCCGATCGGGATCTATTCCGCCTACCGACAGTATTCCGTTTTCGACCAGGTCGGCACCTTTGTGACCATGGTCGGCTACTCCGTCCCGCCATTCTTCAGCGGTGTTTTGGTGATCGTGATCTTCTCGGTTCAACTGGGCTGGTTGCCGTCGATCTATGACACCACCCTGAACGTCGTCGACTGGGCCACGTTCAAGAAACAGCTGATGCAGATGGTGATGCCGGTGATGGTTCTGGCGCTTCAGACAACGGCGCAGATCAGCCGCTTCATGCGAGCCTCGATGCTTGACAACCTGAACCAGGATTACGTGCGCACCGCCCGCGCCAAGGGTCTGAGCGAATGGTCCGTGGTGATGATCCACGTCTTGCGCAACTCGATGATCCCGGTGGTGACCGTGATCGCCTTGGGCGTGCCCTACATCTTTGGCGGCGCCATCATCACCGAGCAGATATTCAAGGTGAACGGCCTTGGGCAATTGCTGATCACCGCCATTCAGGCCAACGATCTGCCGATGGTGCAGACGGTGACCTTCATGCTGGCGGTGCTGATCGTTCTGTTCAACATCATCGCCGATATCCTGTACGGCGTACTTGACCCGAGGATCCGCTATGACTGAACTGCCTGTCGAACCCGTTCCGGCCAAGGCCCCGCGCAGCAAGCGGCGCGATGTCTGGGATCAGTTCAAGAGCCACAAGGGCGCGCTTCTGGGCATGTTCATCTTCGCGGTGATCGTGCTGGGCGTGCTGCTGGGGCCGTACCTGTGGCCGTATGATGCAACCTATATCGACATCCGCGCGCGCAACGAGGGGCCGAGTTTCGCGCATCCCATGGGCACCGACCAGCTAGGCCGCGATACCATGGCGCGCATGATGGCCGGCGGACAGACCTCGATCTCGGTCGGGGTGACGGCGATGCTGCTGGCGTTGGTTTTGGGCAGCTTAATCGGCGTCGTTGCCGGCTTTTTCAAGCGGCTGGACGGCCCCCTGATGCGGCTGACAGATCTGTTCCTGGCGCTGCCGCTGCTGCCATTGCTGCTGGTGATGGTGCTGCTGTTCCGCGAGCCGCTCAGCGCTACGTTCGGGCCGGAAACGGGGATTTTCATCCTGATCGTGGTGGCCATCGGCATCACCAGCTGGATGCCAACGGCGCGAATCGTGCGGGGCGATGTGCTGGCGCTAAAAGAGCGCGAATTCGTGCTGGCGGCGCGCTCCATCGGGACGACGAACTTTCGCATGATCACGCGGCACATCCTGCCCAACGTGATGTCGCCGATCATGGTGTCGGCCACACTGGGAATCGCCAACGCGATCATCACCGAAAGCGCGCTGTCGTTTCTGGGCCTTGGCTTTCCGCCGGATTTTCCAACATGGGGGCGGCTGTTGTATGACGCGACAAACTACCTGCAGCAATACCCCGAGCGGGTGATCTGGCCCGGCGCGGCAATCTCGCTGACGGTGTTGTCGGTCAACTACCTTGGTGACGGCCTGCGCGATGCGCTGGACCCGCGAATTCGCGGACGCTAAGGCCAAAAAGAACGGCGCGCCCGGAAACCCCGCGCGACCCCGAATTGTGGGTCGCGCGGACGTGGCCGGGTGAAACGCGCGACGTGGCTTTTACCGCCACTTGGAACATTTTCCCACAATAGCCCGCGCACACCCCATTCACATGACTTGAACGGGCGACATTCCTGCGCCAATTGGAACACAATTCCAACGCGACGGGAGCGAGTTATGTTTGAGACTTTCGGCTTTGAAACCCTGACGGCGCCGCAAGCGGTGCTGTGGTTCGCGCTTGCCTTGGGGCTGGTGTTTGGCGCACTGGCACAGATCACGCGGTTCTGCTTGCGCCGCGCCCTCGTTGGCAGCGACCGCCGCGCGGCAGGCGCGGTGTGGCTGACCGCGCTGGCCGTAGCCGTGGCAGGCACCCAAGGCGCCGTCGCAATGGGATGGATCAGCTTCGCCGGTCACCGCTTCATGGCCTCTGAGCTGCCGATACTGGCGATCGCGGCCGGGGGGATCTTGTTCGGGGCGGGCATGGTCCTGACGCGGGGCTGCGTGTCGCGCCTGACGGTTCTGGGCGGCTCGGGCAACCTGCGGGCGCTGCTGGTGCTGGTGGTGTTCGCGATCACCGCGCATGCCACGCTCAAGGGGGTTCTGGCGCCGGTGCGCACCACCCTTGGCAGCGTGACTGTCCCGCTGGGGGACGCCGCCGCCCTGCCCGGTAATCCGTGGCTGTGGGCGGGCCTTCTGGTGGCTGCTGCGCTGCTGGTTGCCTACCGCGCGGGCGCGGGACGCGGGATGCTGGCGCTGGCCGCCGTGATCGGGGCGCTGGTGCCGCTGGCGTGGGTTGGCACGGGTTTCATCCTGTATGACGACTTCGACCCGATCGCGATGCAAAGCCTGTCTTTCACCTCGCCCTCGGCGGACACGATGTTCTGGCTGCTTGCCTCCACCTCGATCCCGGCCGGGTTCGGCGCGGGGCTGATCGGCGGCGTTCTGGGCGGCGCGTTCCTTGCCGCCGCAGCGCGGGGCGAGTTCCAATGGCAAAGCTTTGAAAGCCCGCGCCAGACCGGCCGTTACCTGGGCGGTGCGGTCTTGATGGGCGTGGGCGGTGTTCTGGCCGGGGGCTGCACCGTGGGTGCGGGCCTGTCAGGGGTTCCGACGCTGTCGGTCGCGGCCATTCTCGCGCTGTCGTCGATCGCGGCGGGGGCGCTCGCGACGCGCGCGGCGCTTAATGAATCCGGGCGTGTATCCGGCGGATCAGCCACCACACCAGCAACACAACCGGCAGAGTAAGCATCGCCGTCAGCTCGCCCTTGGCGAGGCCGACAAGCTTGGCAAACGGGCTGGCGGCATAGGCCGCCAGCGACACGCCGTAATAGCTGATTGCCACCACGCTCAGGCCCTCGACCGTGCGCTGCAGCCGCAATTGCGCCTCGGCGCGACGGTTCATCCCTTCCAGCAGCTTCTGGTTCTGGGCCGATCGATCCACGTCCACCGAGGTCCGCAGCAACTCGCCCGCGCGCATCGCACGGTCGGCCAGCGTATCAAGGCGCCTTTGGGTTGCCTTGACGGTGCGCATGGCCGGGTCATAGCGGCGCATCATGAACTCGTTGAACGTCTGGCGCCCCTCAAATCGCTGCTCGCGCAACACCGCGATACGCTGGTGCACGATCGCCTCGTAGGCGGCGGTCGCGCCAAACCGGAACGAGGTGCGCGCAACCGTGTTTTCCAACTCGGCCGAGATCGCCAGCAACCCGGCAAGCGTCTCCTCGGCGGGGTGATCGCCATGGGTCATCCTGTCCATCAGCCCGGTCAGGCGGCAATCAAGCGCGCCCATGCGCGGTGACATGTCCTTGACCTTGGCAAAGCCCAGCATCGACATCGTCTTGTATGTCTCGATCTCGCACAGGCGCTGCACCACGCGGCCGACGCGGCGGCTGCCGGTGCCGGGGGCGACAAAGACCGCGACGCGCTGATGCCCGGCAGAATCGATGCGAAAATCGGCGGCCACGACCGCCGCATCGTCCAGGACCCGGCTCACGGCCAGGCTTTCAGGCACGAACCACTCGCGCACCCGCTCCATCACGGTATCCTTGTCGTGTAGCGGCTCGATCCGCATCAGGGCCGAGGTCATCCGCACCCCCGGCATCTGCGCCAGCCAATCCCTGGGAAACACCTCGAAATCGGCGGGGTCGAAGGCGCGATCGCTCAGCTTGTCGGAAAACACCGTGTAGGTGACGAACTCGGTATGACTTTCCCATTTCAGACGGAAGCGCCCGATCTGGCCGAAATAATGCGTCGCCCCCGGCTGCGGGTGCGGCGCGCCGTGGCGATCCAGCAGGGCAATCAGGTGATCCATGTCGGCGTTGCGGTCGCGGCCAGCGGCCCCGTCGGCACGTTTGACAGCCAGGAAAACGGCGCTGCATGGCACATCCAACGAAGGAAACGGCCGCGCATGCAACTCGTTCGCCAGCTCGTAGCGGAGGGGATGATCTTGAATGGGCGGCATGGCGCGATCCGGCTGTACAGCAACAATGGTGCGCCAGCTATATCGCGCCCCGACCACAAAGGAAAGTAAAGTGTTTTGTTTCAGAAGGTTACAGAACACGGTCGTATACCGTAGCGCGGCGACGGCCCGAATGGGGTGCTCCACTTACCGGATGCAGGCGGCTTGGCTCCCTTCGCGGCCCTCGCTTTCAACGCAACATGAGCCGGGCGTGCGCCTGCCCGTGGGGTGGCGCAACAACGACTGAGCGGGGCGCTTTATCCCGGCAAAACACCTCCGACAGTTCAATGGCAGTTCACCGCACCCAAAGCGCCAGCCCGCCCGAACGGGCAGGCGCTCGCCCGGCGCCTGACGGCGCTATTCGGGCGATCCGGGACCATAACGCGCGATCAGCGCATGATGAACGGGTTGGCCATGGGCGTGTCCGATGTGTTGATCCAGGTGGTCTTGGTCCTTGTGTAATCAAGCACCGCCTCAAGCCCCGCTTCCCTGCCATAGCCCGATTGATTGAACCCACCGAACGGTGCGATCGGGGAAATGGCGCGGTAGGTGTTGATCCAGCAGATCCCCGCGCGCAACCTTTCGGACACCCGGTGCGCACGCGCCAGGTTCTGCGTAAAAACGCCCGAGCCGAGGCCGTAAGGCGTGCTATTGGCCAGCGCGATCGCTTCCTCTTCGGTATCGAAGGGCAAAAGCGACATGACCGGCCCGAACATCTCGACCTTGAGCGTTTCAGTCTCGGGGCCCGCGCACTCCACCAGCGTTGGCGCCATATAGGAACCGGGCCGCTCAACCCGCGCGCCGCCGAACCGGATGCGTGCACCCTGCGCACGGGCGTGCGCCAGGCTGTCCTCGATCCGGTTTATCTGCGCCTCGGTACAAAGCGGGCCGATGTGGGTTGCGGCGTCAAGCGGATCGCCAACCACGATAACGGCCGCCTTTTCCTCGATCCGGCGCACCAGATCGTCAAAGATTGGCCTGTGCACCAATCCCCGCGATCCCGCGACGCAGCTTTGCCCCGAGGCGCCGAAATTGCCGGCAATGAGCCCGTTCGCGGCACCATCCAGATCGGCGTCGTCAAAGACCAGGATCGGGGATTTCCCGCCCAGCTCCAGCGTGGTCACCGCGAAATTCTCGGCCGAATTGCGCACCACGTGGCGCGCCGTCTCGGGCCCGCCGGTAAACGCAATCCGGTCGATATCGGGGTGGCGCGTCAGCGGGATGGCGCAGTTCTCCGCGTCCCCGGTGATGACCGACACTACGCCGCGCGGAAACCCCGCGCGCTCAATCAGCCGGGCCAGCTCGAACATCGGTGCGGGCGCTATTTCCGAGGCCTTCAAAACCACCGCGCAGCCCGCCGCAAGCGCCGGTCCAAGCTTGGTCGCGGTCAGGAACATCTGCGCGTTCCACGGCACGACGGCCGCCACCACCCCGATCGGATCGCGCCGGGTAAAGACATGCATATCCGGCTTGTCGATCGGCAGGACTGCGCCTTCGATCTTGTCCGCCAGCCCCGCATAATAGCGATAGTAATCCGCGACATAGGCGGTCTGGCTGACGGTCTCGGCCAAAAGTTTGCCGCTATCGGTCGTCTCTATCAGGCCAAGATGCACGGCGTTTTCCGCGACAAGATCGGCAAGCCGATAGAGCAGCTTGCCCCGCGCGGTTTGCGACATATCCCGCCACGCCGGATCGGCCAGAGCGCGCTGCCCGGCGGCCACGGCGCGATCCACATCCGCGGAGGCAGCGCAGGCAAAACTGGCCCAGTCGGCGCCGGTGGCCGGGTTGCGCGCGGCCATGGCCTGCCCCTCCGCCCCCTCGGTCCAGTCGCCATCGATGAATAGCTGATAATGCGGTTTCTGTTCCATTCATTCCTCACTGAAATGCGGGCATCACATCGTCGATAAAGCGCCCGAGCGAGGCGCGCTTGCGCTCGGTGTCCATCCCGGAATCGACCCAGAAGGAAAACTCGTCATAGCCGAGATCCTCGTAGCGCTTGAGCTGATCGATCACCTCTTGCTTGGTGCCAAAGGCCAGATCGCGCTGCAGGTTGTCGGGGGCAATCATCGGGTTCGACGCAATCTCGGCCTCTGACAACGCCTTGATCAGGCCCTGATCGACCGGCCGCTCGTTCTTGAACCAGGCAAAGAAATACGCGTAGTAGCGCGAGATTTCCTGCGCCGCCCGCGCGACATCGTCGGAATCGCTCCCGACATAGGCGTGCTGTAGCAGCATGATTTTTGAGCGCGGGCCAGAATGGCTTGCGCAGGCGGCATTGAAGCGGGCCATCAGGGTTTCGACCTCTTCCATACCCTGCCACAGCGGCGTGACCTGTATGTTAAAGCCGTTATGAACGCCAAATTCGTGGCTGTTGGGATCGCGCGCGGCAATCCAGATCGGCGGCCCGCCGGCCTGTACCGGCTTCGGGGTGGAACTGGTCGAGGGGAAATCGAAAAACGCGCCATTGTGGGTGCAATCGCCCTTCCACAGCCGCGGCACCAGCGGCGCGGTCTCGCGCATCCGCTGGCCCGCTTCCCAGGCGTCCATTCCCGGCATAAGGCGTTCGTATTCATAGGCATAGGCGCCGCGCGCGATGCCCAGCTCGATCCGCCCGCCGGTGATCTGATCGGCGGCGGCGGCCTCGCCCGCCAAACGGACGGGGTGCCAGAACGGCGCGATCACCGTGCCGGTGCCAAGGCGCACGTTTTTCGTGTGATGGGCCAGGTCAACCAACGGCAGGAACGGATTCGGCGCAATGGTGAACTCCATCCCGTGATGCTCGCCGGTCCAGATGGCGCGCATCCCGCCCTCATCGGCCATCTTGCACAAGCTGACGAAGTCCTCATAAAGCGTCTCGTAGGGTTGGTCGGGGGTCAGGCGCTCCATGTGCGCGAAAAGCGAGAAATCCATCGTGCCTCCTTTCAGGGTTGCGTATCTCCCGGCCCTTCATCGCCGAGATACAGCGTGAAGGTCCGGGTTCTGGTTTCCAGGGCAAAGCGGCGCATCATCGTGGCGATGGCCGGCGTCGCGTAGCGTTGCGCGGGCAGGTCCTCGGGCGCCACGCAACGCGTCCCGCCCTCGGGTGCCCGGCCGGTGGCGCGGGCCAGCACATAGGTGTGGTGCACGCCAAGCCGACGGTCATCGAAGGCCGAGTAGGCCAGCCCGAACTCGGCCGCGATCCCGCGTGCCGTCAGGCCCGTGCCCAGGGTTTCAAGCTGACTGGCGCAGCCTTGCACCGTCACTTGCGGCGGGCGCAGCCCGTCGGGCGTTTCATCCAGCAAAACGCCGTCATCGGTCTCGACAATCGCGCCGACCACGGCGCCGGTTTCCTGCCGCGTGCCTGCCTCGCGCTCAAGTCCGAGGCTGAAGTAGCGCCCGGCGCCATAGCCCAACCCCGCGCCGCCGGCGTGGTCGTAATCGATGACCTCGCCCAGAAGGATGCTGTGATCGCCCGCGGGTATCGCCTGCCGCACCGCGCACGAGAACCGCGCCACCGCACCGTCGATCACCGGGATGCCATGCCGGTCCATCGTGTGGCGCGTCGCGGCGAAGCGGTCCTCTTTCCTGCTGGCGAAGGTGTTCGAGACGTCCTCCTGCCCTTCGGCCAGCACGCTGACCGCGAATTGGCCCGCGTTGTGGAACGCATCGAAGGACGACAGGAACTTGCCGGGACAAACCAGCAATAGCGGCGGGTCAAGCGACACCGAGCAAAACGAATTCGCGGTGAAGCCGACGGGCGTGCCATCAGGCGCGCGGGTGGTCACCACGGTGACGCCCGTCATGAAGCTGCCAAACGCGTTGCGCAGCGCGCGCGGATCAAATGCGGTCATGAATGGCACTCCCTTGCGAAATCGACCAAGCTGCGGCTCACGGCGTCCGCGTGGGTCATCGGCATCATGTGCGCGGCGCCCGCGACGATCTCCGCCTGCCCGCCCGGTGCCAGCGCGGCCATGTCGTGCGCCATTTGCGGGGTCGAATTCGGCTCTGCGTCTCCGGTCATGAAAAGGGCGGGCACGTGCAGGCTGCGCAGCGCCGCATCCGGGGGGCCGTCCTCGCGGGCGAAAACCGCGTAGGCGGATTTGTAGCCCGCCGGATCGACCGCGTTCAGCCATCTCGCACAAGCGGCGCGTTCCGGCGACGGCGTGACGCCAAACCACCGCTCCAGCGTTTGGGACGAATCGGGGTTGGTGACCCCGCCGAGCGCCGATACCCGCGCCGCCACCTGCTCCTTGGCCGCGGCGCTACGCCGGTACACCGCGTTCAACGCGACGACACCGCGCAGGCGCCCCGGGTATCGCGGCACCAGGTCGAGGGCGATCATCGCGCCCATCGAATGGCCCACGACAACCGCCGGCTCATCCAGGCAGGCAGCGGCCAGATCGGCATAGCTGCGCAGGTCCCGCAGATCGGGCAGGTTTGGGCTTTCGCCATGTCCGGGCATATCCGGGGCAATCACCTTGAACCCCGCGCGGACAAGCGCACCGATCTGCCCATTCCACGCCTCGGCCCGCAGGCCGACGCCATGAAGCAGCACGATCCGTGGCCCTGTCCCTGCGGCATGGGCGGCGAGAGGCCCAGCCTCAGACCGCGGCAGGGTTGTCCACGTCATGACCGAGATCCTTCAAATCCTGGTAGCGGTCGCCGATCCGGTGATGCGGGCGGCCATTCATCGCCGCACCAAGCACGACAACGATCTCGTCGGCGCGCGGGGCATCGGGGATGGCGAACTGGATCGTCAGATAATGCGAGCGGCGCCCGGCATCGTTCTTGTCCATCAACGGCACCATGATCGGGGCGTTGGCCCCGCCACGGGTGTTGGTGAAGGCAAGATAGGATTTCGCATCCACGGCTTCGCGGTAGTGATTGCCGAAACGCAGCGTGTGGATCAGGCCCGAAGCATGTTCCACCTCGCCGTCAAGGCCCACCACCGCCGCCTTGCCATAGGCCTCGATCCGGTCGCCGCCCCCGGCAAGCGTTATCATCCGGTCGGTCATCATCTCGCCAAGGACGGGGGCATAGGCGTGGATCTCGGGGGTCAGATCCTCGACAAAGCGCCCCGCCCACGGATTGCGCACCACCGCCGCCACCGCAAACATGCGCCACGGCTCCTTGGCTGGTCGAAACCCTTCGATCAGAACGTCTTCGTCATAGGTCACTATTTTGCGGATTTCCGGCTGCATGATGCTCTCCTGTTCGTCGCCCGGTCTTTCTCGGTCAGCAGTCGAATTTTGACAAACGATAGAACTTCAGGCTTAAGCATTAGCAACACTAATACCTAGGTTGATCATGAAGCGCGCACTCCCCCCTCTTACCTGGTACCGCTCTTTCGAAGCGGCCGCCCGACACCTGAGCTTTACCGCCGCAGCCTCTGAGGTGGGGCTGACGCAATCGGCGGTCAGTCAACAGGTGAAGGCGCTTGAGACCCGTTTGCGCATCGCGCTTTTTACCCGGCAGCCGCGCGGGCTGGCCCTGACGGATGACGGGCGCCGCCTGCTCCCGCAGGTAAGCGCGGCGCTTGAGCAACTGGCGGCTGCCGCCGACATGTTCGACGTGGGGCCGACCGACAGCGTTCTGACCGTCGCCATGTCGGTCAGCATGGCGCAATGGGTCGTCGCGCCCCGCCTTGCCGACTTCACCGCCGCGCATCCCGGGCTGCGCCTGCGCATCCTTAGCGCCATATGGCCCGATGACTTCAGTAGCGCGATGGCCGATGTCGAGGTGCGCTTCGGCTCGCGCAAGCAGGCGGGCACGGACGCGCGGGAACTTACCCCGAGCCGTCTGATCGCGTTGAAGGCACCGTCGCTGCAAGCGCCGCTGCCCGAGGCCCCGTTGATCGAGGCGGTCGGCACCTCGGACGGCTGGAAAAACTGGGGACGGGCCACCGGCCTTGACGGATTGCGCCCGACGTTATTTGCCGACAGCTACGGCATGGCCCTGCAACTGGCCGCGCATGGCAACGGCGTGGCGCTCGCCAGCGAAGTGTTGGCCGGGCATTCGTTGGAAACGGGCGATCTTGTCCGCGCGCATGCCGCGTCGATCCCCGGCAAGGAAGGCTACTACCTGTCGGTCAACGTGCCCTCCCCCGTGGCCAACGATTTCCAAGACTGGCTCCTTACGCTGTTGAAGCAATGACGGCATCGGCGGCGTCCGCCCTGCTGCGGCCGCTGAAAACCCGGCACCAATGTGCGGAATCTAGACCTGGGAGCCCAAAGCCAACACCAGCTCCTCAACGCCCCCACGGCGCACCGCATCAAAAAAGGGCGCCCCGGATGGGACGCCCCTTGCAGCTGTCATGTGCGGCGCCTCAGTCGATCCGCGTCAGAAGATCATCCAGCGATTTCTTGGCGTCGCCGTAGAACATCTGCGTGTTGTCCTTGAAAAACAGGGGATTCTCGATCCCGGAATAGCCGGTGCCCTGCCCGCGCTTGGACACGAACACATGCTTGGCCTTCCACACCTCAAGCACCGGCATACCGGCGATCGGGCTGTTGGGATCGTCCTGCGCGGCCGGGTTCACGATGTCGTTCGAACCGATGACGATCGCCACGTCGGTGTCTGGGAAATCCTCGTTGATCTCGTCCATCTCCAGCACGATATCGTAGGGCACCTTGGCCTCGGCCAGCAGCACGTTCATGTGCCCCGGCAGGCGCCCGGCGACGGGGTGGATGGCGAAACGCACCTCCTTGCCCTTGGCCCGCAGCCGCTTGGTCAGCTCACTGACCGATTGCTGCGCCTGCGCCACCGCCATGCCGTAGCCGGGCACGATGATGACGCTGTCGGCCTCGTCAAGGGCCTGCGCCACGCCATCGGCGTCGATCGCTGTCATCTCGCCCTCGACCTCCATCTGCGGGCCGGTGGTGCCACCGAAGCCGCCCAGGATCACGCTGATGAAATGGCGGTTCATCGCCTTGCACATGATGTAGCTCAGGATCGCGCCCGAGGAACCAACCAGCGCCCCTGTCACGATCAGCAGATCGTTCGACAGGGTAAAGCCGATCGCCGCAGCCGCCCAGCCCGAGTAGCTGTTGAGCATGGACACGACCACCGGCATATCGGCGCCGCCGATGCCCATGATCAGGTGATAGCCGATGAAGAACGCCAGGATCATGATGCCCAGCAGCGGCCACATGCCGCCGCCCGACAGGTACATGATGGCGAGGATCAGGCTCAGCGCCGCGGCGGTAGCATTGAGGATGTGCCCGCCCGGCAGTTTCTTCGGCTTGCCATCGACCTTGCCGGCCAGCTTGCCGAAGGCGATGATCGATCCGGTGAAGGTGACAGCGCCAATGAACACGCCAAGAACCACCTCGACCTGCAGGAACATCAGCTCATCCGGCGCCTTTTTCGCCACAAGCGCGGCGAAAGCGGAAAACCCGTCCGCGCCGCTACCGGCCGCCTTGGCTGCCATGACGCGGGCGCGCTCCATCTCAGCGTTGAGGCCGACGAAAACGGCCGCAAGACCCACGAAGCTGTGCAACGCGGCCACCAGTTGCGGCATTTCCGTCATGCCGACGCGGCGGGCCACCTCGTAGCCGATATAGGCGCCGATGACGACCATCGGCACCATCACCCAGAAGTTGCCGATACCGGGCCCGAAGGTGGTGAAGAACACCGCCACCGCCATGCCGATGATACCGTACCAGACGGCGCGCTTGGCCTTTTCCTGGTTGGAAAGCCCCCCGAGCGAGAGGATGAATAGAACGCTGGCCGAAATCGAGGCGGCCGCTACAAAACCTTGTCCGAGCATCTGTTTTCCTCCGCCCTCAGGATTTCTGGAACATGGCAAGCATGCGCCGCGTGACCATGAAGCCGCCGACGACGTTGATCGTCGCGATCAACACCGAAATGGCGGCCAGGACCACCACGACCCAGTTTCCCGAGCCGATCTGGAGGATTGCCCCCAGGATGATGATGCCCGAAATCGCATTGGTCACCGCCATCAGCGGGGTATGCAGCGAATGCGCGACACCCCAGATGACCTGAAAGCCCACGAAACAGGCCAGCGCGAAAACGATGAAATGCTGCATGAAGCTGGCCGGGGCGATCTGCCCCAGCAGCAGCATCAGCGCCCCGCCAACGGCCAGCAACGTAACCTGACTCTTGGTTTGTGCCTTGAAGGCGGCCACTTCCTGCGCCTTCTTTTCCTCGGCCGTCAGTTCCTTCGCTGCCTCCTTTTTGGGGGCGGCGGCGATTGCGGCCACCTTGGGCGGCGGCGGCGGGAAGGTGACCTCCTTGTCGTGGGTTACGGTGGCGCCGCGGATCACGTCATCTTCCATGTCATGCACGATCACGCCGTCCTTTTCCGGCGTCAGATCGGTCATCATGTGGCGGATGTTGGTGGCATAAAGCGTGCTGGATTGCGTCGCCATGCGGCTGGGGAAATCGGTGTAGCCGATGATCGTCACGCCGCCGTCGGTGACGATCTTGTCGTCCATCACCGTCAACTTGCAGTTGCCGCCCTTCTCAGCCGCCAGGTCCACGATGACCGAGCCGCGCTTCATCGACGCGACCATGTCCTCGGTCCATAGCTCGGGCGCCTCGCGGTTGGGGATCAGCGCGGTGGTGATGACGATATCCATCTCCGGCGCCAGTTCGCGGAACTTGGCAAGCTGCGCTTCGCGGAACTCGGGGCTGGAGGGGGCGGCATAGCCGCCGGTCTCTGCGCCGTCCTGGGTTTCCTCATCGAAATCGAGATAGACGAACTCGGCGCCCATGCTCTCGACCTGCTCGGCTACTTCGGGGCGCACGTCAAAAGCATAGGTAACCGCGCCCAGCGATGTCGCCGTGCCGATCGCGGCCAGGCCGGCCACACCGGCGCCAACGACCAGAACCTTGGCCGGCGGCACCTTGCCGGCGGCTGTGATCTGCCCGGTGAAGAAGCGGCCAAAGTTGTTGCCCGCCTCGATCACGGCGCGGTAGCCAGCGATGTTCGCCATCGAGCTGAGCGCGTCCATCTTCTGCGCGCGGGAAATGCGCGGCACCATGTCCATCGCGATGGTCGTGGCGCCCTTGGACGCGGCGAGGCTCATCAGCTCTTCGTTGGCCGCGGGCCAAAAGAAGCTGATCAGGGTCTGCCCCTTGCGCAGGCGCTTTGCCTCGGTCTCGGTCGGGGGGCGCACCTTGGCGACCACGTCGGAGGCCTTCCACAATTGCGCGGCTGTCTTGATGATTTCGACGCCGGCCTCCTCGTAGGCGGCATCAGAGAACCCCGCACGAGTGCCAGCGCCGGTCTCGATGGCGCAGTCGTGGCCGAGCTTTTGCAAGGCCCTGGCCGAGTCCGGGGTCATGGCCACGCGGGCCTCCCCCTCCATCACTTCCTTTGGCGTTCCGATTTTCACGTTCTTTGTCCCCCTATTCAGCAGGATTATTCCGGGCTTTTGGAAAGGCCCCGGTCCGATTGACGCGGCAGGCGATACCGCCGCATGTTCCGTCCGGCCGCCGCGCGGTGCGGCAACCCGTTAAAGCCATCGCCGGGTCTTCTGGCAATAGCGGGCGAAGTCGGCGCGAAACTTGCGCCTCAGCCGGTTCTCTTCGGGAATAACAAACCGCCGCTCGATGATCCACAGGAAGATCGGAATTAGCGGCAACGCCAGCGGCGCATCCACCGTGAGGACAACGCCGGCCAGCACCAGCACATCGCCCAGGTAGATCGGATTGCGGCTGCGCGAGAATATCCCCGAGGTCACCATCTGGTCCGCCTCGCGGTGCGGCATGATCGTGGTGCGGTACTGTCGCATCTCGTACACTGCCAGCAGCATCAGCAGCACACCGCCCCCAACCAGAAGGCCGCCCGCGAAATCCGCCCACACACCGCCGAACGACAGCCCCGCATCGATCAGGCGCGGCTGCGCCCAGGCCGCGATGCAGGCCAGCAGCAGCCAGACCGGCGGCAGATCGATATATTTCAGCATGACATCCCTTCGTCAAAGCGCCGCGCCGGGCACCGGCACGTCATTCCCATTCCATCTCCTCGTAGACGCGGCCGGCATTCTTGGTGGCCAGCTCGTCAAAGGTGTCGAGATGCGACCATTGCGATTGGTCCACGTAGTACGCCTCGCTCAGATCACCGCCTGCATCGATATGAGCCCCTATCTTGGCACGCAGATCAACCAGATAATCGCGCGTATATCGCCGCACCTGCGCCAGGTTGGTCGGGTGGCCGTGGCCGGGGATGATATAGGTGGGCGCAAGCGGCTCCAGCTTTTCCTCCCACGTCTCGATCCAGCAGCGCGCGCATGTGTCGGAGAAAATCGGCGGCATCCGTTCGTGAAAGGCGATGTCGCCGGCGATCATGATGTCCCATTGCGGTATCCAGACTTGCGTGTCGCCCGGCCCGTGCGCGGGGCCAAGATGCAGCACCTCAAGCGTGACATCGCCCATTTCGACAACATGGCGATCGGTGAACGTCATCGTGGGGGCGACGACGCGCGTGCCTTCGGCCTTGTCCTCGTTATAGCCCTGCATCGCCTGGAGGATGAAATCACCGTTCTCGGCCACCTCGTGTGCGGCCTCTTCGTGCATCAGGATATCGACGCCCTGATCGGCCCAGTAGGAATTGCCGAGGATGGCATGCCCTTGCCCGTTCTCGTTGATCACCAGTTTCACCGGCTGATCGGTGACGGCGCGGATCTCCTCATGCAGCGCCTTGGCCAGGCGGGCGCTGGCGCCGCCATTGATCACGACCACGCCATCCCCGGTGACGACGAAGCTGAGGTTATTGTTGTGGCCGCTGTTTTCATAGCTGGGCGGCGCGGTGGCGCCGATGGCGGAGAACACGTGCGGGATCACCTCGACAGGTTTGTCGTACAGCTCTGATTGCGGATACTTGTCGTCGATACCCTGCGTGGCCAGCGCGGCCCCCGCCCAAAGCGTCAGCGCCGCGGTTGTCAAGATACGCTTCATTTGCTTCCTCCCAGAATCCATCATGACAAATTCACAGATGCGAATGTCTTTGTAAAGCGCCATGCGTGTCGCATCTTGCCTGTCGTCGCGTGACCGCTGGAGTTTGGCATCCGGTACAAGGTGCCTGGTGGCGGGAGGCTGTTGTGGCCATGAACGGATCTTCGGTATTTCGCCCTGCGCGGAATCAAGGGCAAAGCCCGCCGCGCATCGACGGGCCGCCCATCGCCCCGCAGGGGCGCCGCCCATCATCGGCACGCCTCCGGCGTGACGGCACGGCGATTAGTCTGGTACCTGCGCAACGAACAAAGGTTATTCGGATTTGGCTGGCATAAAGTGCCCATCACCAGCGCTGGATCGCCGCACCGCGGCCCGACGATGCGCTCCCCCACAACCGGTCGCTTTATGCCCGCAACATGCCACCTGACACCGACCACCCGGCACCTTGTACCCGTTGGCATGGCCGATAAAGTGCCAACAGGTTACGCGAGGCAGGAGGACCCGATGAGCGAGACACTGACAGGAAAACACGCACTGGTCACAGGTGGCGGCACCGGCATCGGGCTGGCGATCGCGCGCGGGCTGGCCGCGCAAGGGGCGCAGGTGACGATCACGGGCCGCCGCATGGAGGTGCTGGAGCAGGTGGCCGGCGGTGGCCTGCACGCCGCGCGCATGGATGTCACAGACGAGGCGGCGGTGCGCGACACCATCGCCGCGGCGGTCGATGCCCGCGGCCCGGTGCAGATCTGCGTCGCCAATGCCGGCATCGCCGAGGGGCGCAAGCTGCACAAGACCGACACCGCGCTGTGGCGCAAGATCATGGCGACCAACCTTGACGGGGCGTTCTACACGATCCGCGAAAGCATGGATTCGATGGTAAAGACCGATTGGGGTCGGGTGCTGGCGATTTCGTCTATCGCGGGGGTGCGGGGGCTCCCGGGCGCGGGCGCCTATGCCGCCTCGAAACACGCGGTGATCGGGATGATCCGCTCGCTGTCCGAGGATTTCATGGGCGGCCCCTACACGTTCAATTCGGTCTGCCCCGGCTACGTGGACACCGACATCATTTCGCGCAACGTGGACGCCATCAGCAAACGCGCCGGCGTCTCGACCGACGAGGCGCGCGAGGTGATGGTGAACGCCAACCGCCACAAGCGCCTGATCACGGCGGACGAAGTGGCGGCGGCGGCGCTGTGGCTATGCGCGCCGGGATCGGAAAGCGTGAATGGACAGGAAATCAAGATCGCGGGCGGGCAGGTCACCGGCTAGGCAGGCCGGGGCGCCGCGCCGGGCGCCATGTCAGGCGACCGAGCGGCGCTCTTGCAGGCAGGTGGAAAGCCAGGCCTCCACCGCTTCCACATCCGGCGTCAGGGCGCCCCCCTCGCCCCCTGTGAACGCCTCGAACGCGGGGGCGTTGAGGGCGTTGAGACCCACCAGAACCGGCACATCCAACGCCAGCGCCTGCGCTATCGTCTCGCGAAAGCCGCGGCCCTCGGCCTCGTGCTTGCCGAACTTGTTGATGATCAGCAGGTCGGTGTCCTGCGTCACGGTCGGGGCGACGGCGTGAACCGCGCGTTCAAGCGCCTCGGGGTCCAGCGCGCAGCCGCGCGCATTAGCCCCCAGATCCTGCGAGATGCGGATCACGGGGCCATCCGGCAGCACCTGCACATCCATGTCGCAATGGTGCGACTTGGGGCGCGGGGTATTGGTCTGAACGACACCGGACAGGTTCAATCCACGCGCCAGCGCGCGCTGTGCAACGTCGGCCAACAGGCGGTCCGTCGCGCCCCGATCGGAGGTGGTGACATAAGCAAAATGCATCGGTTTTCCTTTCCCGAGGCCTAGAATGGAAGAAATTCGGCCATTGCGCCAGCGGCCAATGCGTCGCAATCGACCGGCAGCAGGATCAGGCCGTCGGCCTCGCGGATCTGATTGACGCGGGCGGAATGGGTTTGCGCCGGGCAGGACACCAGTTCGAACCCGTCGGCATCGTGCCCCGCGATCCTGGCCGGGCGATATTCGCAGCGACCGGGCTTGTGGGTGAGCGCATCCGTCAGGCGGACATGGCGCAGCGGTGCATGCGCACGCGCACGGCCCTGCATCCGCGCGACCATGGCGCGGCCGAACACCTGCCAGATCACGAAGGCCGAAACCGGGTTGCCCGGCAGGCCCAAAATGGGCGTCTGATCAAGCCGCGCCGCCATTACCGGCTTTCCCGGCTTGATCGCAGCGCCCGCCAGCGCGATCTCGGCCCCGAGGGCACGCAGCGCGGAGGGAACGTGGTCACGATCCCCCACCGACGCGCCACCGCTGGTGATGATCATGTCCACCTCGCCGCGCATGTCTGCAAGCGCCCGCTCCAGCGCGGCGCGGGTGTCGGGGACGTGCAAAACCTGGCCGATGGCGCAGCCCGCCTCGGCCACGGCAGCGGTCAGCATCGGCGTGTTGATATCCCAGATGCCGCCATCCCCAAGCGGCGCGCCCGCCTTGCGCAGCTCATCTCCGGTCAGGACAAGCCCGATGCGCGGCACCGGCGCCACGCTCACCGCGCCCGCACCGGCGGCGGCGCAGGCGGCGATGTCGCCCGGCCCAAGGCAGGTGCCGGCGGGGACAACCGGGGCGCCCTCGGCCAGGTCTTCGCCACTGCGGCGGATGTTGGTGCCGCGTTGCGGGGGGCTGGGCACATGGATGCCATCCGGCAACACCTGAACCGCCTCTTGCATGACAACGGTATCCGCGCCTTCGGGCACCGGGGCGCCGGTGTAGATGCGCATCGCGCGGCCCTCTTGCAGGCGCGCAGGCGTGCTGCCTGCCGCCGCGACGCCATCAAGCGGCAGCGCCTTGCCAGCCGCCAGATCGGAGTGGAGCAGGGCGTAGCCATCCATCCCCGACGTGTCGAACCGGGGCATGGCGGCAGCGGCGCGCACATCGGCGGCCAACACGCGGCCATGCGCCCCCGACAGCGGGACAACGCATGCAGGCCCGAGCGCCGAGACGCAACAAAGCGCCGCACGCAGGGCATCGGGCACCGAAGGCAGCGCGCCCTGCCCTTCGTCGCAGGAACACGCCGGCGTTTCGATTCGGTCGAATACGGTCATTGGGACACCTCCTTTTGCACGGGTCCATGCGCGATCGTGCAATCCAGATCGCGCAGACGGCCATCGCCCAGCCCATAGATCAGGCCATGAACCGCCACCGCCTCGCCCCGGGCCCAGGCGCGTTGCACGATCGGCGTCTCGGCAACGCGGCATACCCCTTCTATCACGTTCAGCTCGGACAGACGATCGCGCCGGGCCTCGGCATCGCCGGCGCGGGCCAGGTCAATGGCATAGCTGCGCGCCAACCGGCGGATCGGCTCCAGCCAGTGATCGGCAAGGCCGTGGGGCATATCCTCGGTCGCTGCGCGCACGCCGCCGCAGCCATAGTGCCCGCAAACGATGATCTCGCGGATATCAAGGGCGTCCACCGCGAATTCCAGCGTCGACAGAAGGTTCATGTCGGCGCTGTGCACCACGTTCGCCACGTTGCGGTGCACGAACACCTCGCCCGGATCGAGGCCGGCGACAACATTGGCCGGCACACGGCTGTCCGAGCAGCCGATCCAGAAGAACTCGGGCGTCTGGCGCGTGGCGAGCCGCGCGAAATAGCCCGGCTCTTGTGCGTTGCGCGTCGCGGACCAGTCGCGGTTGCGCCTGAGCAGGTCGCTCAGCATTGGCAGACTCCTTTCAGATATCATCGACACCGCGGCGCGCCTGCATCCGCTTGCGCAGGCGCTTGAGATCGCGGCCATTCAAATAGGCCCTGGCCAGCGGCAGGATCACGGCATTCTCGACCAGCAGGTGACGGCGTTCGAGATCGGCAAAGTGTTTCAGGCGAACGGCCTCGGGCGCATCGGGGGCGGCGTTGTCGGTTATGAGCCGCTCCAGGATGGTGATGACGCGGGGCCGCGCGGCCGCGATATCGCGATGGTCCTGCGACAGCCGGTCAAGCGTGCCATGCAGATCCTTGTCATCGAGCGCGCGCCGGCGAAGGAGCGGAAACAGGTCCTCTTCCTCGTCGCGCGCATGGTTTGGCAAAACCCCGCGGATATAGGCCCGCGCGGACAGGGCCAGAACCGGCTGAGCCTTGTCCGAGTCGGCCAGCGCATCAAGATAGCCGCAGACCTCGCGCAGATGCATGTGCTCGTTCGCCAGCCCGTTCAGGGGATTGTCCGGCAGCGCAAGGGCAAAGCCCGCCTGTGCCTTGGTGTCTGAACTGCGCGCCATCTTGTCGCCTTTCGCCTCAGGCCGCCATCGGTGGAAGCCCCTCGATGTCCGCCCGCTTTATCAACTCGGCCACGAAGGCGCGTGCGGCCACCGACCAGCGGAGCTTTTCCATCGCATCCGCGATCCCGGTACGGGCCGCCTCGAACGGCAGTACCGCCCCTTCGGCCAGCGCATCGAGCCGGATCACGTGCCAGCCGTGGCGGCTCAGGATCGGGTCTGGCGTAACCTCACCCTCGCTCATGGTGCGCAGGACGCTTTCGAACTCGGGCACGGCATCGCCCGGGCGCATCTGGCCCAGCCGCCCGCCCTGTGCGCCACTGGCGCAATCGCTGCTCTCCTTGGCAAGCCGCGCAAAATCCTTGGGCGATGCGTGCGCCTGCGCTGCGATCTCCTTGGCGCGTTGCTTGGCTGTGGCGCGTTCCTCGGCATGGCGCGGGCCGCATTCGATCAGGATATGCGACACCTCCCACAAGGGCGGCGAGCGAAAGCGCGCCGGGTCACGGTCGTATTCGGCGCGCAACTCGGCTTCGGTCGGGGCCTCCACCGTCAACTGCGCCTCAAGAAGGCCCCGGATCAGGGCCTCCTCCTCGGTTTCCGTGCGGCCGGGCGCCAGATCCTGCGGGCTGGCGGTTAGGCCGCGGTGCCGCGCCTCTTGCAGCAGCAGGGTGCGCACCGCCATCGCATGAGCGGCCTTGCGCCACGCGATGCCGGGCTTGCCGGCGGGCGCGTCGTGGTTTTGCGCCTCGTTGGCGATGGCGGTGTGTGGCACCGCCTCGCCGTTGACAATCAGGTCAGGGAACAGGGTCTGTGTCATTGCTCACTCCGCCGGTTCATTGCCACGCCGCGGCGCCTGCCGGCGCGAGCGGACAATCTGGTAGCCGGGGCGCAGCGTGACGTACCGGAACGGCACTGACAGCATGTGCACCAGCCGCGTGAACGGAAAGATCAGGAAGATCGTCAGCCCAAGGAACAGGTGCAGCTTGAACACCAGCGCGACATCCTCGATGTAGCTGGCCGCCGCCCCGTCGAAGGTAAAGATACCTTGCGCCCAGGCCATGAACTTGACCATCTCGTAGCCGTCGAGGTGGCCCAGCGAGACCACGATCGTGAACATCCCCAGCACCAGTTGCACCAGCAGTAGCGCCAGGATCGCGATGTCCCAGAAGCTGGATGTCGCGCGGATGCGCGGATCGGTCCAGCGGCGGTGAAGCAGCATGCCGCCGCCCACCAGGGCCATGACCCCGGCCACGCCGCCGGCCAGCACGGCAAGCAACTGCTTGGCGCCGTGAGTGATGCCCAGCATGTCGAACACCCAGATCGGCGTCAGCAGGCCAACGAGGTGCCCCAGGAAGATGATCAGCACCCCGACGTGAAACAGGATCGAGCCAAGCACGAGCTGTTTGCGCCTGAGCAGTTGGCTGGACGACGTCTTCCACGTGAAAGGGTCGCGCTCATACCGCGCAACGGAGCCGACAAGCAGCACCGATAGCGCGATGTAGGGGTAAGTTCCGAACAGAAATTCGTGCATCTGAGCCTCCATCACTCGGCCGTCCGGGCCGATGTTGCCGGCGCCGCCGGGCCGGGTATGTCCATATTCGCCAACATGTCGCGGACCTGTGGGCAGCCTGCGTTCGGGTCGGGGCCGAACAGCACCTCGCTTTCCTCCCAGACCGCGTCGAGCGCCTCGAGGTCGGTCGGATCATCCTCTGGCTGGTCCAGCAGTTCGGCTACCGCATCGCTATCGGCATGTACGCCAGCCAATTGCAGGAGGGCCGCGAACACGGACGCATAGGCACTGTCACGCCGGACAAGCCGGGTTTTCAGGGCCTCGAAGATATGCGCCGCATCCGCGAGCACCTCCCGCCCCTCGCCCAAGGGACGCAAGGCGAGGAACTCCAGAAGAACAGGCAGGTGATCGGGCAACTCGGACGTTGCCGGGTCGAACCCCGCATCGCGGTAGGTCTCTACAAGGCTGACCATCGCACCGCCCCTGTCCCGGCTTTCGCCGTGGACATGCTCGAACAGGTTCAACGACAGGCTGCGCGAGCGATCGAACAGCATCACGAACCGTTCCTGCAGGTCGTAGATGTCATCGCCTTGCAACGATGACACCAGCGGGCGCAGATCGCGCCGCGCCGCCGCCGTCAGCCGCGTCTCGGCGGCAAGAACGCCGCCGATCTCGGGCATGGCCTGCTGCAACTCCTCGGTCGGGTAGCTGAGCAGCAATGACAGGGATTTGAGTGTACGATCCATCATTGCACCTCCGCCGGCATCTTGAGCGGTTTCTTGGAACCACCGAACAGCGATCCCTTGGACATGCCCGTGGAGCAGCCATTGCCATCGGTGAACCCGCAGCCGCCGCGTAGATCGTAGGCTTCCTCGACCTGTTCACGGTGCGTGGTGGGGATGACGAACCGATCCTCGTAATCTGCCAGCGCCATGATCTTGTACATGTCCTCGATCATGCGGCCGGTCAGGCCGACGCGCTCGGCGATGGCCTCATCCTGAACGCCCTCGATGGATTTGGCACGCATGTAGGCGCGCATGGCCAGCATCCGCTCCAGCGCCTGTGCGACCGGGGCTTCGTCCCCGGCGGTCAGCATGTTGGCAAGGTAACGCAGCGGAATACGCAAGCTGCGCACGTCGGGCATGGCGCCGTCGGTGCCAAGCGCGCCCGCCTCGGCCGCGTTCTGAATGGGCGACAGCGGCGGCACGTACCACACCATCGGCAAGGTCCGGTATTCGGGATGCAGCGGGAAGGCCACCTTCCATTCCATCGCCATTTTCCAGATCGGGCTTTCCTGGGCGCCCTTGATCCAATCCTCGGGGACACCATCGGCGCGCGCGGCCGCGATCACCTCGGGGTCGTTTGGATCAAGAAACACACCAAGCTGCGCGTCGTACAGGTTCGCCTCGTCCTCGGTGTTGGCAGCCTCTGCGATCTTGTCGGCGTCATAGAGCATCACGCCCAAGTACCGGATGCGCCCCACGCAGGTTTCCGAGCACACGGTGGGGTTGCCGCTCTCGATGCGGGGATAGCACAGCGTGCATTTCTCGGATTTGCCGGTGGACCAGTTGTAATACACCTTCTTGTAGGGGCAGCCCGACACGCACATCCGCCAGCCGCGGCATTTTTCCTGGTCGATCAGGACGATGCCGTCTTCCTCGCGCTTGTAGATCGCGCCCGATGGGCAGGAGGCGGCGCAGGTGGGGTTGAGGCAATGCTCGCACAGGCGCGGCAGGTACATCATGAAGGTGTTCTCGTACTCACCGTAGATGTCCTTCTGGATGCCCTCGAAGTTGTAGTCCTGGCTCCGCTTCGAGAACTCGCCGCCCAGGATCTCCTCCCAGTTGGGGCCCTTCTCGATCTTTTCCATCCGCTCGCCCGTGATCTTGGAGCGCGGCCGCGCGGTGGGGAATGCCTCCATCGCGGGGGCGCTTTTCAGGTGGTCGTAGTCGAAATCGAACGGCTCGTAATAGTCGTCGATCTCGGGCAGGTCGGGGTTGGCGAAGAGGTTCGCCAATATCCGCCATTTGCCGCCCTGCTTGGGCTGCAACTTGCCCGAGCGGGTCCGGACCCAGCCGCCGTTCCAACGCGCCTGGTTTTCCCAATCGGTCGGATAGCCGGTGCCGGGCTTCGTCTCGACGTTGTTGAACCACGCGTATTCGACGCCATCGCGGCTGGTCCAGACGTTCTTGCAGGTGACTGAGCAAGTGTGACACCCGATGCATTTATCGAGGTTCAGCACCATGCCGATTTGCGCACGCACTTTCATTCCGCGGCCTCCTTTTCGGTCGCTTCACGGTCGAGCCAATCGACCTTCTTCATTTTCCTGACAACGACGAACTCATCGCGGTTCGACCCCACGGTCCCATAGTAGTTGAACCCGTAGGATTGCTGCGCGTAGCCGCCGATCATGTGGGTGGGCTTGAGCACCGTGCGCGTCACCGAGTTGTGGATGCCGCCGCGCAAGCCGGTTTTTTCCGATCCCGGCGTGTTCACGATCTTTTCCTGTGCGTGATACATGAACACCGTGCCTTCGCGCATCCGCTGCGACACCACCGCGCGCGCCGTGAGTGCGCCGTTGATGTTGTAGGCCTCGATCCAATCGTTATCCTCGATCCCGGCCTTGCGCGCGTCCACCTCGGACAGCCACACCACCGGCCCGCCCCGGTTGAGCGTGAGCATCAGCAGGTTGTCGGAATAGGTCGAGTGGATGCCCCATTTCTGGTGCGGCGTGATGAAGTTCAGCACCAGGCTGTCGCCATCATCCTGCACGCCCTTGGTGATGGTCTTGAGGTCCACCGGAGGGCGGTAGGACACGAACCCCTCGCCGAACGCACGCATCCACAGGTGATCCTGGTAGAGTTGCTGCCGACCCGTCAGGGTGCGCCACGGGATTAGCTCGTGCACGTTGGTGTAGCCCGCGTTATAGCACACCTCCTCGCTTTCGATCCCCGACCATGTGGGCGACGAGATGATCTTGCGCGGCTGTGCGGCGATATCGCGGAACCGGATCTTCACATGCTCCTGCCCGCGGGCCAGGTGCGCGTGTTCACGCCCCGTCGCCTTGGTCAGTTGGTCCCACGCCTTGACTGCGACCTCGCCGTTGGTTTCGGGCGCCAGCATCAGGATCACCTCGGTCGCGTCGATGTCCGTCTCGATCTTGGCGCAGCCCTTGGCCGGACCGTCCAGCTTGGTACCGTTCAGATCGCGCAGTTCCTGCACCTCGTGCTTGGTCTCCCACGAGATGCCCTTGCCGCCGTTGCCGACGCTGTCCATCAACGGGCCAAGCGCGGTGAACCGCTCGTAGAGCGCGGGATAATCCCGCTCGACCGCGATGTAGTTGGGCGCCGTTTTGCCGGGGATCAGATCGCATTCGCCCTTCTTCCAGTCGCGCACATGGTCCTGCGCGATCTCGGCGGGGGTGTCGTGCAGGATCGGCAGGGCGACCACATCGGTTTCCTGGCCCAGGATTTCCGGCGCCACCTCCGAGAACTTCTTGGCGATGGCCTTGAAGATTTCCCAGTCCGACTTGCTCTCGTAAGCCGGGTCCACGGCCGCCTGAAGCGGGTGAATGAACGGGTGCATGTCAGAGGTATTGAGATCGTTCTTCTCGTACCAACTGGCCGTTGGCAGGACCACGTCCGAATAGACCGCCGTGGTGGACATGCGGAAATCGATGGTTACCAGCAGGTCCAGCTTGCCGCGCGGCGCCTCGTCGTGCCACGCCGCCTCCTTGGGTTTGGAGCGGCCCTCTTCGCCAAGGTCCTTTCCCATGACGCCGTTGTCGGTGCCCAGCAGGTGCTTGAGGAAATATTCGTGCCCCTTGCCCGAACTGCCCAGCAGGTTGGAGCGCCACACAAACAGGTTGCGCGGCCAGTTCTCGGGCGCGTCGGGGTCCTCGCAGGACATCTCGAGCTTGCCCGACGTGAGCTGATCGGCAACGTATTGCGCGACCTCCTTCTTGGACTTCTTCGCAAGCCGCCCCACCTCCAGCGGGTTGGTCTTGAGCTGCGGCGCCGATGGCAGCCAGCCCATCCGCTCGGCACGGATGTTGTAGTCGATCATGCTGGCGTCCCAATCGCCCGCGGGCGCCGTGGGCGACAGGATCTCGTCCACGTTCAGCGTCTCATAGCGCCATTGGTCGGTATGGGCATACCATGCGCTGGTCGAGTTCATGTGCCGTGGCGGCCGCGCCCAGTCGAGCGCAAAGGCCAGCGGCTGCCAGCCGGTTTGCGGGCGCAGCTTTTCCTGGCCGACATAGTGGCTCCAGCCGCCACCCGATTGCCCGATGCAGCCGCACATCACCAACATGTTGATGATGCCGCGATAGTTCATGTCCATGTGGTACCAATGGTTCAGCCCCGCCCCGAGGATGACCATGGACTTGCCGCCTGTCTTTTCCGCGTTGCTGGCGAATTCACGCGCGACGGCGGTGATCTTGTCGGCGGGAACGCCGGTGATCTTCTCGGCCCATTTCGGGGTATAGGGCAGATCCTCGTCAAAGGATTTCGCCGCCCAGTCGCCGCCAAGCCCGCGATCCAGACCGTAATTGGCGCAAAACAGGTCGAACACCGTGGCGACGCGCGCCTCGCCATCCGCCAGTTTCACGGTCTTGACGGGGATGTTGCGCGTCAGGACATCGGGGTGGTCGCAGCGCACGAAATTCTCGGTCGCGACACCGCCGAAATAGGGGAAATCAACGGCAGCGATGGCGTCGTGGTCTTCCTCGAGGATCAGCGACATCTTCAGATCGGTCGCCTTGTCGCGGCTGCGCTCTTCGAGGTTCCAGTCGCCATCCTCGCCCCAGCGGTAACCGACCGAGCCGTTGGGCGCCAGGTAGCTGCCCGAGGCGGCATCGTAGGCGATGGTTTTCCATTCGGGGTTGTTGTCCTCGCCCAGCTTGCCGTCGAAATCGTCGGCGCGCAGGAACCGGCCCGGGACCAGCTTGCCGTCTTTTTCCTCAAGCTTCACCAGCATCGGCATGTCGGTATATTTGCGGCAGTAATCTTCGAAATACTCGGCCTGCCGATCCAGGTGGAACTCACGCAGGATGACGTGGCCCATGGCCATCGACAGGGCCGCGTCGGTGCCCTGCTGCGGGGCCAGCCAGATGTCGCCGAACTTGGAGGCTTCGGAATAGTCGGGGCAGATGACGGCGGACTTGGTGCCGCGGTAGCGCGCCTCGGTGTAGAAATGCGCGTCGGGCGTGCGCGTTTGCGGCACGTTCGAGCCCCACAGCAGCAAGAAGCCCGCGTTGTACCAATCGGCCGATTCCGGCACGTCGGTCTGCTCGCCCCATGTCTGGGGGCTGGCCGGGGGCAGGTCGCAGTACCAGTCGTAGAACGACATGCAGGTCCCGCCCAGCAGGCTCAGGTAACGCGAGCCAGCGGCGTAGCTGACCATCGACATGGCGGGGATCGGGGAAAAGCCGAACACCCGGTCGGGGCCGTAAGTCTTGGCGGTATAGGCGTTGGCGCTCGCGGTGATCTCGGTCGCCTCGTCCCACGTTGCCCGCACGAACCCGCCCTTGCCGCGGGTTTCGACGTAAGATGCGCGCAGCACCGGATCGTTTTGCATGGCGGTCCATGCCTCGATCGGGGTCATGGTCTTGCGCATCCGGCGCCAGACCTTCATCAGCGCGCCGCGCACCAGCGGGTTCTTCACCCGGTTGGCGGAATAGAGGTACCAGCTATAGCTTGCCCCGCGGGCGCAGCCGCGCGGCTCGTGGTTGGGCAGGTCGGGGCGCGTGCGCGGGTAATCCGTCTGCTGCGTCTCCCAGGTGACGATGCCGGATTTCACGTAGATCTTCCAGCTGCACGACCCGGTGCAGTTCACACCGTGGGTGGAGCGCACGATCTTGTCGTGGCGCCAGCGGTTTCTGTAGGTGTCCTCCCAGTCGCGGTTTTCGCGGGTCACTTGCCCGTGACCGTCCGCGAACTGCTCCAGTTCCTTGGACTGCAGGAAGTTCAGTCTGTCGAGCAGATGGCTCATTGTCGTCTCCTATACGTTGGCTGACCGCCCCGGCCCGCGCTATGGGGACCGGGGCGGATCGCTCGGATCAGGGGTTGCGGATGTAGGCGCCGGGGCGCAGGTAGAACCACCAGTTGATGGCGATGCAGACCGCGTAGAATATCGCGAAGCCATAGAGCGCGTATTCCGGCTTGCCCGCGTCCATCTGTTCGCCGAACACCTTGGGAATGATGAAGGCGCCGTAAGCCGCCACCGCGCTGGTCCAGCCCAGCACCGGACCCGCCTGTTCCTTGTCAAAGGCCACGGCGATGGTCCGGAAGGTCGAGCCATTGCCGATGCCGGTGGCCGCGAACAGGACCAGGAACAAGCCCAGGAAGGGCAGGAAATACTGCTCTGGCGCGGCCGAGGCATAGGCCTGCTGGATGAAGTAGGCCACACCAAGCGCCGAAATCACCATCACGATGGACACCCATTGCGTCACGCGCGCACCGCCCAGCTTGTCGGCCATCATACCGCCAATGGGCCGGATCAGCGCCCCGATGAAGGGCCCCATCCATGCGAACATCAGCGCGGAGGGCCCGTCCGGGTTGGCGGTGGAATGGGTCATCACCCCGTCCACCAGCAGGTGCTGATAGCCGAACACCACCTTGATCGTCAGCGCCAGCGCGGCCGAGTAGCCGATGAAGCTGCCAAAGGTCATGGTGTAGATGACCGTCATCGCCCAGGTATGCTTGTTGCCGAAGATCCGGTATTGGCGCGTCAGGTTCTGCCCGACCTGGCCGGGGATCACCTTGAGCAAGCCAACCGTCAGCGCGATCACCAGCGGCAGAACGATCCACTTGGACAGGTTCCAGCCAGATCCGCCCACATCGGTCGGCAGCATCAGCCACAGACCAAAGGCCGCCGCAACCAGCCCCAGGATGAGCATGAAGCTGATGATGCCAAAGGATACGGCCGGGTTGGGAATATCGGGCGAGACGTGCGTATCGCGGATGTTGTTCATGCCGAACCAGCCCGCAAAAGCCAGCGGCACCAGGAACAGCAGCCAGACATAGCCGGCGTTGTAGATATAGGTCTCGGACCCGGCGGGGATCTTGCCGATCAGCGTGCCACTGGTGTTTTGCAAGATCATCGGCTCGCCGCCGAACAGGCCAAAGGTCATCACCAGCGGGATCAGGATCTGCATCGTGGTGACGCCGAAATTGCCAAGGCCCGCGTTCATGCCCAAGGCATAGCCCTGCACCTTCTTGGGAAAGAAGAAGCTGATATTGGACATCGAGCTGGCGAAGTTACCACCGCCGATGCCGGACAGGAACGCCAGGATCTGGAACACCCATAGCGGTGTGTCGGGGTTTTGCAGGGCATACCCCGTGCCCGCGGCCGGGATCATCAACAGGGCCGTGGTAAAGAAGATCGTATTTCGCCCGCCCGCGATACGGATAAAGAACGTGGACGGAATGCGCAGCGTCGCGCCGGTCAGGCCGGCCACCGCCGACAGGGTAAACAGCTCGGCCTTGGCAAAGGGAAAGCCCAGATTGAGCATCTGCACCGTGATGATGCCCCAGTAAAGCCAGACGGCAAACCCGCATAGCAGGCTCGGGATCGAGATCCACAGGTTACGGTTTGCCACCGCCCTGCCCGTCGAGGCCCAGTAGCCCTCGTTCTCGATGTCCCAGTTTTTAATGTCTTGTGCCACTTTTCATCTCCGTGGATTGGTGAGTGGAGGATCGTGGCGCGCTCTGTCAGGCAATCGCGCGCCACGGCCATTTCATTTTGCCGGGTGCACGTGTGCAGGCGATGCAACGGGCTCGTCCGGCACGTCCGACAGGTAGCGCTCCTGCTCCAGGCCGGGATGACGGCGCCGTTCCATCCGACGGATGGCGACGTGCATCCAGACCGTCATGATCGCCACCATCACGAAGGTTAGCATGAAGGGCGCGGTCCACACGCCGGTCAGGTCCAGCAGCGCACCGTAGGCGATCGGCAGGAAAAACCCGCCAAGCCCCCCGATCATGCCGACCAGGCCGCCAACCGATCCCACATGGTGCGGGTAGTAGACGGGGATGTGCTTGTAGACGGCGGCCTTGCCCAGGCTCATCATGAAGCCAAGAACGACCGTCAGCGCGACGAAAACACCCACCGAAACCCCGAAGTTGAACGAGACCGGGCCGGTGATGCCCTCAACGGTATAGCTGGTTTCCGGATAGCTCATGATGAACAGGATGATGAGCGAGACAACGAACGTCAGGTACATCACGGCGCGCGCGCCCCAGATATCCGACATCCAGCCGCCCAAGGCCCGAAACACCGAGCCGGGAAGGCTATAAAGACCGGCGAACACGCCCGCGGTCGTTAGCTCCAGACCGTAGGCGCCGACGTAATAGCGGGGCAGAAAGCTGGCCAGCGCGACGAACCCGCCAAACACGAAGAAGTAGTAGGTCGCAAAGCGCCAGACCTGGATATTTTTCAGCGGCGCCAGTTGGTCGGCGGTCGAAACCGGGCCCTTGCCGGTGCGCTTGCGCTCTTCATGCACGGGGTCGTCCTTGGCCAGGATGTAAAACAGCACGGCGGTGATCGCCAGAACCACCGCATAGACCCGCGCGGTGCCTTCCCAACCCATCGCCACCACGAGGAACGGCGCCGCGAAGTTGGTCACCGCCGCGCCCACGTTACCGGCGCCGAAAATGCCCAAGGCCGTGCCTTGGCGCTCCTTCTCGAACCAGCGCGAGGTATAGGCGATGCCGACAATGAAAGACCCGCCCGCAAGGCCAAGGCCAAGCGCCGCGATCAGGAACACCGGGTAGCTGGTGACCGAGGTCAACAGCCAGACGCATACAGCCGTGATCATCATCTGAAGCGGGAACATGATCCGCCCGCCGAACTGCTCGGTCCAGACGCCAAGGAAAATCCGGCTGACCGACCCGGTCAGCACCGGCGTCGCCACCAGCAGGCCGAACTGCGTGTCGTTCAGGCCCAGCTCCTGTTTGATCTTGACACCTATGATCGAGAAGATCGTCCAAACGGCAAAACAGACCGTGAACGCAAAGGTACTCAACCCCAACGCGCGATACTGATCGCCCCGTGTCACTCCGTCCAGTGTATGCATTGCTCCCTCCAATATATGCGCATGACGCGCCAAACGGGTTCGGCAAGAGGCATGGAGCGCACGGGGTATTCGGGATTTGATTCAGATCAGAAAACCGAAAAAACATTGCAAAATAAACACCTTAGCAAAATATGTGTGATCCACTCACGGCCCGCATCAAGCCGATGACGTCACCTTGGCAATCCAATGATTGACATGCAGGCGCGGCTGCCTTGATAAATGTCAAAAGCCACGCCACCCGATTGGTCAGCCATGCCCGATTCCTACTATCCCGAAATCCGCAAGCTCGATCTGTTCGCCTCCATGCAAGAGGAACGGTTCCGTGAATTGATGCGCGGCTCGTACGTGCAGAACTTCCCGCCACGGATCGAATTGATCACCGAAGGCGACCCGAGCGACTTCATGCATATCGTCCTGGAGGGCTCGATCGAGCTGTTCTCGTCCTGGAATGGCCGGGAAACCAGCATGTCCACCCTCACCCCGGTTTCAACCTTTATCCTCGCAGCCACCATTCGCGACGCCCCTTACCTGATGTCGGCGCGTACGCTTGAAAAATGCCGGGTCGCCCTGGTTCCGTCGCAAGACGTGCGCGCGGTGTTTGACAAGGACGGCGAATTCGCACGCGCCATCGTGACCGAGCTGGCGCTTTGCTACCGGGGCGTGGTGAAAAACACCAAGGATCTCAAGCTGCGCTCGTCGCTCGAACGGTTAGCCAACTACCTTTTGCGCCAGCGCACGCGCGCCGATGCGGACCAGTTCGAGCTGCCGATCGAAAAGCGCCGGCTCGCCTCTCGGCTGGGCATGACGCCCGAAAACCTGAGCCGCGCGTTCAAGGGGCTGCACCCTTACGGCGTCCGGGTCAATGGCAACCGGATCGAGCTGACAGACACCGACGACCTTGCCGGTTTTGCCAAGCCCAACCCCCTGATCGACGACCCCCTGAGCTAGCGCGCGTCGCGCATCACTGGACACGACAGCCCGGCCCGCGATAGAGCAGTGCAAGCGCAACAGGGGGAAATTCGCATGACAGATTTCGCAGCCACCAAGGCACTGTTCCAGATGCCCGATGGGGTGATCTACCTGGACGGCAATTCGCTGGGCCCCCTGCCCAAGGCCGCCCCTGCACGCATGGACGCGGCGATGCGCGATGAATGGGGCGAATTGCTGATCACCGGCTGGAACAAGGCCGGATGGATGGCCCAACCCGCCAAGCTGGGCGATCGCATCGCGCGCCTCATCGGCGCAGAGGCCGGCCATGTGGTGCTGGGCGACACCCTGTCGATCAAGGTCTACCAAGCGCTCGCTTCGGCGTTGGAAATGGTGCCGGATCGCCGGGTGATCCTGTCGGATTCGGGCAATTTTCCGTCCGATCTTTATATGGCCGAAGGGCTGATCAAAACGCTCGGCAAAGGGCATGAGCTACGCGTCGTCGCCCCCGAGGAGGTCGAGGCGAACATCACGGACGAAGTCGCCGTGTTGATGATCACCGAAGTGGATTACCGAACCGGGCGCCTGCACGACATGGCCCGCCTGACCCGCAAGGCGCAAGAGGCGGGCGCGATCACGGTCTGGGATCTGGCTCATACCGCCGGCGCAACGGCGGTGGACGTGTCGGGCGCGGGCGCGGATTTTGCCGTGGGGTGCACCTACAAGTATCTCAATGGCGGCCCCGGCGCGCCCGCTTTCATCTACGTCGCCCCGCGCCACGCAGACGCCGCGCGCCCGGCCTTGTCCGGCTGGCTGGGTCACGAGGCGCCCTTCGCGTTCGAGACCAGCTACCGCGCCGGGCCGGGCATTGAGCGGATGCGCGTCGGCACGCCCCCGGTTCTGGCGATGGCGGCGCTGGAAACCGCGCTCGACATTTGGGACATGACGACGATGGACGCCGTGCGCGCCCGCTCGATCCAGCTGACCGAGCTGTTCATCGACCGGGTCGAGGCCGCCTGCCCCATGCTGGAGCTCGCCAGCCCCCGCGACCCGGCCATGCGCGGCAGCCAGGTCTCCTTCCGCTTTGCCGATGGATACGCCGCGATACAGGCCCTGATCGCCCGGGGCGTGATCGGCGATTTCCGCGCGCCTGATATCATGCGGTTCGGCTTCACGCCGCTCTACCTGGACCATGCCGATGTCGAAGCCGCCGCCGCCATCATCGCCGAGGTGATGCAAAAGCGGCTTTGGGACGCGCCCGAATACAAGACACGCGCGCGGGTCACCTGATGGCAGACGCGCCCGCCTCCAGCCACACCCGCCACGTGCCGTTATGCCGGCCCGCGGGCTGGATCGCGCTGTGGCGGCGGCTTTTGTCCACGGCGCGCGTCGCGGGCTGATCCAAGCCCGCAATTCCGGACAGTCCGGCCTTCATCTTGCCGAAAATACTCATCTTCCCCGGGGTCCGGCCGGGCACTACGCCCGGCTCCTGGCCCCCGATCATCGGAGCCACCAATGACAGATCATCCCCCCTATGACCCCGCCCAGGACGGCGCGCAGATGTCGTTTGACGGGCGCATGTCCTATACCGACTACCTAGGCCTCGATGCGATCCTGACCGCGCAGCACCCGCGCTCGGACGCGCATGACGAAATGCTGTTCATCGTCCAGCACCAGACATCCGAATTGTGGATGCGTCTGGCGATCCACGAAATCGACGCCGCCCGCGCCGCGATGGAGGCGGGCGAGCTGCGCAAGGCGTTCAAGATGCTGGCGCGGGTGGCGCGGATATTCGAGCAACTCAACAGCGCCTGGGACGTGCTGCGCACCATGACGCCAAGCGACTACACCCGGTTTCGCCCCGCCCTGGGGCAGTCGTCGGGGTTTCAGTCGTGGCAGTACCGGCTGATCGAGTTCATGCTGGGCAATCGCAATACCGCCATGATGCGCCCCCATGCGCATCGCGAGGATCTAACCGCGCGCCTCGGGGCCGAGTTGACGCGCCCCTCGCTCTATGACGTGGCGCTGCGGCGGTTGCACGGGTCGATGCCGCTTCCCGATGCGGTGCTGTCGCGCGATGTCGCCGCGACGCATTCCCCCTCGCCCGAGGTTCGCGCGGCATGGAGCGCGGTCTACCGCGACCCCGAGGCGCATTGGGAGCTGTACGAACTGGCCGAGAAACTCGTCGATCTCGAGGACTACTTCCGCCGCTGGCGCTTCAACCACGTCACCACGGTCGAGCGGGTCATCGGGTTCAAGCGCGGCACCGGCGGCACCGGCGGCGTCAGCTACCTGCGCCGCATGCTTGAGGTTGAGCTGTTCCCCGAGTTGTGGCACCTGCGCACGAACCTGTGACAGGCGCCCTTCGGCCTGCCGCGCAGCGTCGTGGCAGGCCTTTGATTTAAATTTGCCTTGAAATCAACACACTTTGCGACCACTCTGACCGCAATGACAGCGCAAGAAGGACCGCTCAGATGTCCCGCGCTGCACGAGCAGTAATAATTTTGCCCCCAGGGGCGTGAAAATACAGGCCTTTTAGACATGCCCACGTTCAGCGGCTTGCAGTTCTATGATATTGACCCACGGGGGATGTTCAGCACCTCCACCGGCGGCACCGCCACCTATACCGGCCCGGCCGACGCGGAAGGCACGCTGACCATCTACGACGGCGGTTCTGGCGCCGATGGCCAGATCCTGACCGACGACAACCGCGGCGAGTGGAACACCACCGCCGATGTCAGCGTCAATGGCAACACCTCGATCGGGTCGGACGCGGATGCCGAGCTTGGCTGGACCCTACGCGACACCGTCACCGGCGAAACCTTCAACGTCGTGCAGCTGGATATCGAGGACGGCGACGCACGCGGCAACTACCTGCTGTCGGAACAGCCCCTCGTCGTGGGCCGGACCTATGAAACGCTGAACTACGACACCCTGCCCGAACTGGGTGATGGAACGGCGTTCAGCTACGACAATTTCGTCTCGGCCGATGATATGTCCGATGGCGTTGTCGAGGGCACCGCCGGCGACGACCTTATTGACACCAACTATACCGGCGACCCGGATGGCGACGTTGTCGATGGCGGCGATGCACCAGGGTCCGGACCGAGTGCCCAAAGCCTGAACTGGTCGGCGGCGGGTAGCGACGGCACCGACGTATCCGGCGGGTTCACGCAAGATACCGGCGGCATCGACGTGACCGTGTCCTTCGACGGCAGCCCCACCACCGACCGGATCGAGCTTGATACCAACCAGACCCAATATACCGGCAGCGGCGAGCCGTTCGACACCTCTTCGTCGCTCTACCTGTATGGCACCCACGCAGGCGCCGACAGTGCCACCACGACCCTGGATTTTTCTGCCTCGGCCGGGTCCAGCTATGACGACCAGGTCGAGAACGTGCAATTCCGCGTCAACGACATCGATCAGGGCGGATGGCAGGATATCGTCACCGTGCGTGCCTATGACGCCGATGGCAATTCGGTGCCGGTCGATGTCGATCTGACAGGCAATTCCACCGACAGCGTCAGTGGCGACACCGTGACCGCCGGCGGCGGCGGCGATTCCGCCAGCGACGCGGACGGCTCGGCCCTGTTCACCATCGCCGGCCCCGTCTCCCGCGTCGAGATCGAGTACGACAACGGCGACACCTCGGGCCAGGGCCTCAACATCACCGACGTGCATTTCGACGCCATCGCCCCCGGTGCCGATGACGACCAAATCGAGGCGGGCGAAGGCAACGACACCGTTCTTGCCGGGCTTGGCGACGACACCGTTCTTGGCCAAGGAGGCAGCGACAGCATCCTGGGCGGCGAAGGCAACGACACGCTCTATGGCGACGAGGCCGCGCCGACCGGCAATTGGGAATACAGCTTCTACGAGCACGATTTCTCAAGCGCGGACGGACAGGCCTTCGATATCGAAAACGGCACCCTCGCCGATCAGGGCTATACCGACGATTTCCATGTCGAGGCCCTTGCGCAATCCGTGCGCGACAGCGGCGCCAACCCCGAAGATTTCGGCGTCATCTACAGCTCGACCCTGACCACCGTCGATGGCGGCACCTACCGGTTCGACACCACATCGGATGACGGCTCGACGCTCCAAATCTTCGACTCCGGCGGCAACCCGGTCACCTTCACAAACCAGGATGGCTCGACCGGGTCGTTCATGGACAATGACCAACACCAGGCGCCAACGACCCGCTGGGGCGAGGTCGATCTCGACCCGAACGAGACCTACACGATCGAAATCCGCTACTGGGAGAACGGTGGCGGGCAGGTTCTGTCGTCGAACATCAGCACCCCCGACGGCACCACCACCGATCTGCTCAACAGCCCGCTGATCAGCGGCCCCGCCGAGGGCCCGGGCGGCGACGACACGCTGATCGGCGGCGCGGGCGATGACGTGCTGTATGGCGGCGGCGGCGACGATCTGCTTTCGGTCGGTAGCGGCGACACCGCCGATGGCGGCGGCGGCGATGACACCTTCACCATCGATGGCGGCGCACTGACAGGCGGCGGCACAATCACCATCGACGGCGGCGAAGAGGACGAAACCCTCGGCGATACGCTGGATTTCGGCGGGTATGCCGGGTTCGGCAGCGTCAACTACACCAACACCGACCCCGGACAGGGCGGGATGACCGGCAGCACCACGCTGAACGATGGCACTGTCGTCAACTTCACCAATATCGAAAACGTCATCATCTGCTTTACCTCGGGCACCCGCATCCTGACCCCGCAAGGGCAGCGCCGGGTCGAGGACCTGCGCCCCGGCGATGCGGTGGTGACCCGCGACAGCGGCGTTCAGACCCTTCGCTGGAGCGGGTGCAGTCGCGTTGCCGGGCGTGGCGCGTTCGCGCCCATCCGCATTGGCGCCGGCGCATTGGACAACAGCCGCGAATTGCTGGTGTCGCCGCAGCACCGGATGCTGCACCGCTCGGCCTCGGCCAACCTCTATTTCAACAGCCCCGAGGTTCTTATCCCGGCCAAACACCTGATCAACGGAACAACCATCGTTCAACAGGAACAGAACGAGGTGGACTATATCCACCTGCTGTTTGATCGCCACGAGATCATCCTGGCCGAGGATTGCCCATCAGAAAGCTTTCACCCCGGCCATGTCGGCCTTGGTGCGGTCACGGATGCCGCGCGCGAAGAGCTGTTCGCGCTATTTCCCGACCTGCGCAGCAGCCCCGATTGCTACGGCGATACCGCACGGATGTGCCTGCGTGCCTATGAAAGCCGCCTTCTGGCCGCGTGAACGGTCCGCTCTCAAGTCGAGCATGTGACCCAAAGGCCCCCGTCAGGCGATCTCGCGCAGGCCGGTAGAGCGGCGATCCTGCGCCCAGTTGCGCACCGCCTCCCCGAACGCGGTGAAAAGCGGGCGCGAGACCGGATCATTGGCCGCGTCCCATTCCGGGTGCCACTGCACCGATAGGGTGAACCCCTTGGCGTCCTTCACATAGATCGCCTCGGGCGTGCCGTCGGGGGCATACCCTTCGACCACGATGCGCGCACCGGGGCGGCAGATGCCCTGCCCGTGCAGCGTATTGGTCATTACCTCGGGCGCGCCCATTAGCCGGTGAAACACCCCGCCCTCGGCAAAGCGCACGCAATGGCGCAGGGCGAACTTTTCCTCCAGCGAGCCCTCGGGCGGCATGCGGTGGTTCATCCGCCCCGGCAAATCGCGGATCTCGGGGTGCAGCGTGCCGCCCATGGCGACGTTGACCTCCTGAAAGCCGCGGCAAATGCCCAGGAACGGCTGCCCCCGCTCCACGCAGGCTCGCACCAGCGGCAGCGTGATCGCATCGCGCGCGCGGTCGAACGCGCCATGCGCCTCGGTCGGGGCCTCGCCGTATTCCTCGGGGTGCACGTTGGGACGCCCGCCGGTCAGGACAAAACCGTCGCACACCTCCATCAATTCCTCGACCGACACGAACCGCGGATCGGCCGGGATCACCAGCGGCACGCATTTCGCCACGCAGGCCACCGCCTCCGAGTTCATGGTGCCGCCTCCGTGGGCGGGATAGCTGTCATTGATCAGGAAGTGATTCCCGATGATACCAACGATGGGCCGAGCCATGTCATCCCCTTGCTGTTGCGCGCGCCCTATAGGTAATACGCAAGCGCGCCCAAGAAAAGACCGCATGACAAAGGCCGCCCCGATCAGGGCTCGCCGGTCAGGCCCGCAGCATTGATGCCGGTCATAGCGGCAACTTCGTCATTGTCGGATGAATCGCCCGTGACGCCAACCGCCCCCACGACCGCACCGCGCCGGTCGCGCAACAACACGCCGCCCGGCACCGGCACCACCTGCCCGCCAAATGCGCCGTTTACGGCGTTCATGAAATAGGCCTGCGCCTCGGCCCGTGCCATCTGCGCGCGCCCGCCCATGCCCAGCATCACCGCGCCATAGGCCTTGCCCTGCGCGATCGCGAACCGCCCCGGCGAGGCGCCGTCGGAGCGCTCGAAAGCGACAACATGGCCTCCCGCGTCCAGCACCACCACGCTCAGCGGCTTCATCCCGGCCTCGCGGCCCGCCTCCATCGTCTTGCGAATGATCGTGCGCGCGCGCCTCAGTGAAATTCCAGCCATGTCTTGTCCTCCGCCATGTCCTTGTTGTGAGGGTGAGATGGGGGCAATGCCCCCACCCCGTCAGCCCTGCGCCTTCAGCTCCAGCCGCCGGGCATGCAGCACCGGCTCGGTATAGCCCGAGGGCTGCACCCGGCCTTTGAACACCAGATCGCAAGCCGCCTGGAACGCGACGCCATCAAATTCGGGCGCCATCGGCCTGTAGGCCGGATCGCCCGCGTTCTGGCGGTCCACAACCTCGGCCATCTTCTTCATCGCCGCCATCACCTGTGCCTTGCTGACCACCCCGTGATGCAGCCAATTGGCCAGCGCCTGACTGCTGATCCGGCAGGTGGCGCGGTCCTCCATCAGGGCCACGTCGTTGATGTCCGGCACCTTCGAGCAGCCAACCCCCTGATCGACCCAACGCACCACGTAGCCAAGGATGCCTTGCGCGTTGTTCTCGATCTCGCGCGTCACCTCGTCGGCAGGCAGGTTGCGCCCGCTCATCAGCGGAATGGTCAGAAGATCATCCAGCGTGCCGCGCGGGCCGCCCTTGGCGATTTCCTCTTGCCGCGCGGCCACGTCCACCTTGTGGTAATGCGTCGCATGTAGCACCGCCGCCGTCGGGCTGGGCACCCAGGCACAGTTCGCGCCGGCCTCCGGATGGCCAATCTTGGCCTCCAGCATGTCGGCCATGCGATCGGGCATCGCCCACATCCCTTTGCCGATCTGCGCCCGCCCGCGGAACCCGCAAGCCAGCCCGATATCGACGTTGCGATCCTCGTAGGACGCGATCCAGGGGGTCGATTTCATCTCGCCCTTGGGCAGCATCGGCCCCGCCTCCATGCTGGTGTGGATCTCGTCTCCGGTGCGGTCCAGGAAGCCGGTGTTGATGAACGCCACCCGCGACTTGGCCGCGCGGATGCATTCGCGCAGGTTGACGCTGGTGCGGCGTTCCTCGTCCATGATGCCGATCTTGACGGTGTTTTGCGGCAGGCCAAGGATTTGCTCCACGCGGGCAAATATCTCGTCGGCGAATGCCACCTCGGCCGATCCGTGCATCTTGGGCTTGACCACGTAGACACTACCGCAATCACTGTTGCCACCCTCGCGGCGCAGATCGTGCATGGCAATGGCCACCGTCACCAGCGCATCCATCAGCCCCTCGCCGATCTCGTTCCCGTCGCGATCCAGGATCGCCGGGTTCGTCATCAGGTGCCCGACATTGCGCACCAACATCAGCGAGCGACCCTTCAGCCGCCCCGTGCCGCCATCGGGCGCCGTATAGGCGATGTCATCGGCCAGGCGCCGGGTGAACCGCGTGCCGCCCTTGTCCACCTCCTCGGCCAGGTCTCCTTTCATCAGGCCCAGCCAGTTTTCATAGGCCGCGACCTTGTCCTCGGCATCGACGCAGGCCACCGAATCCTCGCAATCCATGATCGTGGACAGGGCGGATTCCAGGCGGATATCGGAAATGCCGGCCGCATCGGACGCGCCGATCTGGCTGCCTGGGTCAATATCCACGATGATATGCAGCCCATGACGGCGCAAAACCACGCCCTGCGGGGCGTCGGCCGCGCCGATATACCCGGCGAAACACCCCGGATCGGCCAGCGCGGGCGAAAGCGCCCCGCTCTCGATCGAAAGCGCGCTCACATCGGCCCAGCTTCCTTGCGCCAATGGCACGGCATCGTCCAAAAACGCGCGGCCCCACGCGATCACCCGATCACCGCGCGCCGCGTCATAGCCCCCCTTGGGCGGCAAATCGCCCAGCGCATCGGTGCCATACAGCGCATCATAGAGCGAGCCCCACCGCGCATTCGCCGCGTTCAGGGCAAAGCGCGCGTTGGTGATCGGCACCACCAGTTGCGGCCCCGCCACCGTTGCAATCTCAGGGTCGACGCCCGTTGTATCGATCTCGAAATCGCCGCCGTCAGGCTCGATATACCCTATTTCCTTGAGGAAGGCGTGATACTCCGCCGCATCATGCGCCTGCCCGGCGCGCGCGGTGTGCCACTCGTCGATCTGCCGCTGCACCTTTTCGCGCCGCTCCAGTAGCGCGCGGTTCTGCGGCCCCATGTCATGCACCAGCCCGGAAAAGCCCTTCCAGAAGGTGCCCGCCTCCACGCCGGTGCCCGGCAGGGCGTGCTCTTCTATGAAGGCGACCAGTTCCGCCGCCACTTGTAGGCCGTTCTTGTCGATCCGCTGAGTCATGCTTCCCTCCTCGCACTGGTTGCACCATAACGCTTAGTCGGGAAGTTTCCGATAGGCAACAGGACTGGTCAAAAAAGCTTACCAATAATCAAAGGCGGGCGCCCCTCCGACGATGTCCGCCCAAACAGTCGCGCCGGATGCGACCATGAAAAACCTCTGCCCCGGATGCTCTTTTGGCGGCGCGCGACATTGCAGCTCCGCCCGCGCCGCCCTACCCTCGCGCCCGCAATCCAACGGGAGTCGCCCACGATGAAAGATGCCGCACCGCAGACCATCTATCTTTCCGATTACACGCCGCCAGCCTTCCTGGTGGATAGCGTCCACCTGACCTTCCGCCTCGATCCGGAAAAGACCCGCGTGATCAGCAAGGTGGATTTCCGCCCCAACCCGCAAGCCAAATCGCGCGCGTTCTCTCTGCATGGCGAAGGGCCGGCCCTCCAATGGGCGCGCATCGACGGGCGCGATGTCACGCCCGAAATCACCGAGACCGGCCTGACATGCGAGGTGCCCGACGCTCCCTTCACATGGGAGGCCGAGGTCGAGATCAATCCCGCCGCCAACACCGCGTTGGAGGGGCTGTATACCTCGAACGGCATGTATTGCACGCAATGCGAGGCCGAAGGCTTTCGCCGCATCACCTACTACCCCGACCGCCCCGACGTGATGGCCCCCTTCACCGTGCGGATCGAGGGGTCCGATCCGGTGCTGCTGTCCAATGGCAACCCCCTGAATAGCGGGCCGGGCTGGGCGGAATGGCACGATCCGTGGCCGAAACCGGCCTACCTGTTCGCGTTGGTCGCGGGCGATCTGCGCGCGCATGAGGGAAGTTTCACCACCCGGTCGGAGCACGAGGTGGCGCTCAATGTCTGGGTGCGGCCCGATGACATCGGCAAATGCGCCTTCGCCATGGAATCGCTCAAGAAATCCATGCAGTGGGACGAAGAAAAGTACGGCCGCGAATACGATCTGGACGTGTTCAACATCGTCGCCGTCGATGATTTCAACATGGGCGCGATGGAAAACAAGGGGCTCAACATCTTCAACTCCTCGGTGGTGCTGGCCAGCCCCGAAACCTCGACCGATGCCACGTTCGAGCGGATCGAGGCGATCATCGCGCACGAGTATTTCCACAACTGGACAGGCAACCGCATCACCTGCCGCGACTGGTTCCAGCTCTGCCTCAAGGAGGGGCTGACGGTGTTCCGCGACGCGCAGTTCACCGCCGACATGCGCAGCGCGCCCGTCAAACGGATCGGCGACGTGATCGACCTGCGCGCGCGCCAGTTCCGCGAGGATTCGGGCCCCTTGGCGCATCCCGTCAGGCCCGACAGTTTTGTCGAGATCAACAATTTCTACACCGCCACGGTCTATGAAAAAGGCGCCGAGGTGATCGGCATGCTCAAGACGCTTGTCGGCGACGAGGCATACTTCCGCGCGCTCGATCTGTATTTCGACCGCCACGATGGCCAGGCCTGCACGATCGAGGACTGGCTCAAGGTGTTCGAGGACGCAACCGGGCGCGACCTGTCGCAGTTCAAGCGCTGGTATTCGCAGGCCGGCACGCCGCGCCTTTCGGTCGAGGAAGAGTTCGCGGATGGCACCTATACCCTGACCTTTGAACAGCACACACCGCCCACCCCCGGTCAGCCCGACAAGGCGCCGCAGGTGATCCCGATCGCGGTCGGGTTGCTGGGACCGAACGGCGACGAGGTGCAGCCCACCACCGTGCTGGAGATGACGCAGGCGCGGCAGAGCTTTACCTTCGACGGCCTTGGCGCGCGGCCCGTCCCGTCGATCCTGCGCGGCTTCTCGGCACCGGTGACCGTGACGCGCGACAGCAGCACCAATGAGCGCGCCTTCCTGCTGGCGCATGACACCGACCCGTTCAACCGCTGGGAGGCGGGGCGCGACCTGGCGCGCGAGACGCTGATGCGCATGGCACAGCATGGTGGCGCGCCCGATCGCGGCTATCTCGATGCGCTGGCCGCGGTGCTGCGCGATGATACGCTCGACCCCGCCTTTCGGGCACTGGCCCTGCGCCAGCCCGGGCAAGACGACATCGCCCGCGCCCTGCACGAGGCCGGGCACACCCCCGACCCCGAGGCCATCTTCCACGCCGCCGACCGCTTCGGCGCGGCGTTGGCCGAGCACCTCAAGGACACGCTGCACGCGCTCTACACCGCTATGGACGTGCCCGGCCCCTACCGCCCCGACGCCGATGATGCCGGCCGACGTGATCTGCAAAACGCCGCGCTGGCGCTCAAGACGCGGCTCGACGGCGGCGCGGCGGCGCGCGCGCAATTCGCCGCCGCCGGCAACATGACCCAGCAGCTTGGCGCGCTGTCGTCGCTGATGGCGCAGGGGCTGGGCGATGCAGAGAACACCGCCTTCGCCGAACAATGGCACGATGACCGGCTGGTCATGGATCGGTGGTTCGCGCTGCAAGTCGCCCATGCCCGGCTGGAGCAGGCACCGAAAACGGCAGCCCAAATGACCGCACGCAGCGATTTCAACCTCAAGAACCCCAACCGCTTTCGCGCCGTGTTCGGCGCGCTGGCGGGCAATGCGGGCGGCTTTCACGCGGCCAGCGGCGCGGGCTACGAGCTACTGGCCGATTGGCTGATCCGGCTGGACCCGATCAACCCGCAAACCACCGCCCGCATGTGTGCCGCGTTCCAGACATGGCCGCGTTATGATGCGGACCGCCAGGCGCGGATCAAGGCGGCGCTGCACCGTATTCAGAACGCCCCCTCGCTCAGCCGTGACACCGCCGAAATGGTGGCGCGCATCCTGGGGGACTAGGCGATGAGCCTGCGCCACGACGCCCGCGCCCGCCGCCCGCGCACCGTGCTGGTGCTGCTGGGGGTGTGGGCCGGGCTGGCGGCGCTTTGGTGGGCCCTGGATGCGACGTGGTGGATCGTGGCGGCGCTGGCGCTGTTCACACTGCCCGCCCTGTGGGAGGTGATCACCGACCGCCGCGCAAGCCTGCACCTGCAAGATGGCAACCTGCATTGGCGCGACGGCGCGCTCGGCGATAGCGTTGCGCTGGATGCGCTCGACCATGTCCGCTTTGACACGCGGTTGGACATGTCGGTGCGCGTGACGCTGATCCTGAGCGACGGGCGGCGCATCCGCCTGCCCCATGCCAGCCTGCCGCCGCACCGCGCGTTCGAGACCGCGCTGAAATCCGCCGGGGTCGCCACGCGGCGCCACCACTTCCGCGCGCTGTGACGGCTGCGGGGGCGCAGCCCTCTTGCCCCTTTAGCGCCCCTGTCCTAGAAGGCAGTCACGCGACACAAGGACATGTGACCATGCTCGACCTGACCTATGCCCCCCCGAAACCCAAGGTGATCGCAGGCGCGAAGCACGACTGGGAACTCGTGATCGGGATGGAAGTGCACGCGCAGGTAGCCAGCCGCGCCAAGCTGTTTTCCGGTGCCTCGACCCAGTTCGGCGCCGAGCCGAACTCGAACGTATCCTTCGTCGACGCGGCGATGCCCGGCATGCTGCCGGTGATCAACGATTTCTGCGTCGAACAGGCGGTGCGCACCGGGCTGGGCCTGAAGGCGCAGATCAACCTGTGGTCGGCCTTTGACCGCAAGAACTATTTCTACCCCGACCTGCCGCAGGGCTACCAGATCAGCCAACTTTATCACCCGCTGGTGGGCGAGGGCGAGATCCTGGTGGACATGGAGCCCGGCATCGCCCGCAAGGTGCGGATCGAGCGCATCCACATGGAACAGGACGCCGGCAAGTCGATCCACGACATGGACCCGAACATGTCCTTCGTGGACCTGAACCGCACCGGCGTGGCCCTGATGGAGATCGTCAGCCGCCCCGACATCCGCGGCCCTGAAGAGGCGGCCGCTTATGTCACCAAGCTGCGCCAGATCCTGCGCTACCTGGGCACCTGCGACGGCAACATGCAAAACGGCAACCTGCGCGCCGATGTGAACATCTCGGTCTGCCGGCCAGGCGATTACGAGAAATACATGGAAAGCCAGGATTTCAGCCACCTCGGCACTCGCTGCGAGATCAAGAACATGAACTCCATGCGCTTTATCCAGCAGGCGATCGAGCATGAGGCCCGCCGCCAGATCGCGATCCTCGAAGGCGGCGGCGAGGTGGTGCAGGAGACCCGCCTTTACGATCCCGACAAGGGCGAGACGCGCTCGATGCGGTCCAAGGAAGAGGCGCACGACTACCGCTATTTCCCCGATCCCGACCTGCTGCCGCTGACGATCGAACAGGCTTGGGTGGACGAGATCGAGGCCAACCTGCCCGAATTGCCGGACGAGAAGAAGGCGCGCTTCATCCGCGACTATGGCGTGACCGAATATGACGCCAGCGTTCTGACCGCCGACCTGGACCTGGCCGCCTATTTCGAGGACTCGGTCGGCGCAGGGGACGGCAAGAAAACCGCCAACTGGGTCATCAACGAGGTGCTGGGCCGCGCCAACAAGGCCGAGGTCACGGCACGCGAGATCGCCACGCCGCAGGCCAATGCCGAGATCCTGGCGATGGTCGCAAATGACGAGATATCGACCAAGATCGCCAAGGATGTGCTGGAAATCCACATCGAGACCGGCCGCGCCCCGGCCGAGATCGTCGAGACCGAGGGCATGAAGCAGGTCACCGACACCGGCGCGATCGAGGCGGCGGTGGACCAGATCATCGCCGACAACCCCGCGCAGGTGGAAAAGGCGAAGGTGAACCCGAAACTGGCCGGCTGGTTCGTGGGGCAGGTGATGAAAGCAACCGGCGGCAAGGCCAACCCAAAGGCCGTGAACGAGATCGTGCAGGCCCGCCTGGAGCTTTAGCAACCCGCCCTGATCCGGCGGAGCGCCCCTTGCGGGGCGCGCATGCTGCATTGGCGCGCGTGCCGCGCGCGGGTGGGGGCGCAGCCCCCGCCGCGCCTGCGGCGCGTCCCCACCCCCCGGAGTATTTTGCGAAGGTGAAGGTGCCTTTCCCTTTGCAATCAGGGGCTGGCGCGCCCTACCCTCGCGCCGCGACAAGACCAACGAAGGAGACCCGTAGATGAGCACGCCCGCGCCTTTCACCTGTTCCGCCATGGAAGTCGAGAAGGATTGGATCGACTATAACGGTCATATGAACATGGCCTACTACAATGTCCTGTTCGATCGCTGCGCGGACCAAGCGTATGAAAAGCTCGGGCTGGGCCCCGATTACGCGTCGAGCCGCCATTTGACGACCTACACGGCCGAGTTTCACATCTGTTACGTGCGCGAGCTGCATCTGGGGCACAAGGTGCATGGCACGTTCCAACTGCTGGATCATGATGAAAAGCGGTTCCACACCTTTCAGGAGCTGTGGCACGAGGATGGCTGGCTTGCCGCGACGGGCGAGGCGTTGACCCTGCATATCGACATGACCGGCCCCCGCGTCGCGCCGTTCCCCGAGGATATCCATGCGGCGGTCTCGGAGATGATGCGGGCGCACACGGATCTGCCCCGCCCCGAGCGGGCCGGTCGTTCGATCGGAATACGCCGCAAGTGAGGCGCGCCCAAACGGACGCCTCGCGCCACGAAACATACGTTTTGTACGTTTCAGCCCCTTCTGCACCGCGCCGGGCGCTGCTAGGCTGCGCCGATGCGCATCAAGACGGAAAGGCCCCTGCCTGATGTATGAATACAAGGTGATTCCCGCCCCGGAGCGGGCCGACAGGATCAAGGGGCTCAAGCGCCCCGAAGACCGGTTTGCCCACAAAGTCGAGGAAGTTCTCAATGACATGGCCGCGGCAGGATGGTCGTTTCTGCGGGCCGAAAGCCTGCCGGGCGAAGAACGCCGCTTGCTGCGCAGCCAGAGCATGGTTCACAATATCCTGGTGTTCTACCGCGAGATCGGATCGGACGAGCAAACGGATGCGGCCCCTTCCGTCGCCCCCGACACCAGCCTGGACAGCACACCGCCGCTCAGCGGGGCGTTTCGGCACGATCCCGGGCCGCCGGAGCCGCAGCTCGAATCGCCCGGGCGGGCAAATGATGATGACGAGGAGGAGGAGCGGAGGAGCTGATCACGACTCCAGCTCAAGCGCGAGCGCGTGAATCCGGCCGATCAGTCCCGGCCCGAGGGCAGCGTGCACCGCGCGATGCCGCTCCAGCCGCGACTGCCCCTTGAACGCATCCGCGCGCATCCTAACTCTGAAGTGGCTGCCACCGCCCTCGGTGTAACCGGCATGCCCGCGATGCGCCTCACTTTCATCAATAACTTCAATGTGTTGTGGATTGAATACGTTTTTCAGCGCGTCTCGAATCTCGTCTGAAATGGGCATAATTTTTTGTCCTCACCCCTTTATCCCGGCGGCAAATAGGTTAAACTCCTGCCTCCCAATTGCAAAGGTGTTCCGATGGCCAAGACCGACCCATTCGGCTTCGACATGTCAGTTTCTTCCGCGAAGAAGAAGAACCCGCGCGGGCAGCGCGGGATGACCGGAGCGTTCGAGACGTCGCAGCGCGTGTGCGAACACGAGGGGTGTCAGGAGCCAGGTAAATATCGCGCGCCCAAGGCGCCCGATGTGCTGGATGACTTTTATTGGTTCTGCAAGGATCATGTGCGCGAATATAACCTCAAATGGAACTTCTTCGACGGCACCACCGAGGCCGAGTTGAACGCGCAAATGTCCAAGGACAAGGTCTGGGACAGGCAGACGAAACCCATGTCCGACCCGGAGGCGCGGGCTTGGGCTCGGTTGGGGATTGAAGATCCTCATGAGGTGCTGGGCGAAAATGCGACGCGCAATCCGGGCAAGTCGGTGACCGGGCAGACCCGGCGCCTGCCCCCGACGGAGCGGCGCGCGATCGAGATCCTGGAGGCCCGCGATCATTGGACGAAGGCCGAAGTTCGCAAGGCATACAAGGCACTTATCAAGGTTTTGCACCCCGACATGAACGGCGGCGACCGCAGCCAGGAAGAGCAGCTTCAGCAGGTTGTCTGGGCCTGGGATCAGATCAAGGACAGCCGCAGCTTCAAGTGATTGCAGGCCCCGGCGGACGGGGCCTTAACGATTGGCGTTTCGTCCCAAACGGACGTCTCAAGCGATGAAGCGTCCGTTTTGTACATAGCGATTCGGCGCTATCCGGTGGCCCTTGCGCGCGCCGCCGACGACAGCTTTCTGCCGTCGCGCATGTTCAACCCCATCAACCCCAGGTTGATCGCGCCGACCAAAAGCTCGACCCCCTGAACCAACGCGAAACCGGCATCAAAACGACCGGCCTCGGCGTTAACCGCAAGGTAGATCGCGCACGGAATCAGGACCAGAACGCCGTTGCCCGCGATGACCGGCATGCGCAGCCGCTTGGCCCGCGTGAGGGCGTCCTTGCGCCGCTGCCCGAGACGAAAGCCCGTCGCGCCCGTCACCATCAGCGCAGGCACGAGCAGCAGCAGCCCCCAAAGCACCCCGCGCTTGACCGCGACGATGGTCGCGACGGGCATGAACGCCTCGGACAGAACGGTGGAGATCCAGAAGGTCAGGATGGTCAGAAAGGCCACGGTCGCGGCGGCGGCATGGACACGGACAAGCATGGGGCGCTCCTTTTCAAACAAACAATATAGCTTGCTATATTATGTAGCATAGCTTGCTATGTTTTTGCAATATGCCGCCATGACATTCGATAAATCCGCATCGGCCGGCTACCTGGCCAACCACATGGCACGGCTGTTCGCGCGGGGCCTGCGCGCCCGGATCGAGCCGCTGGGCCTGACGGTAGGGCAATTCCCCGTCATGCTGGAATTGTGGGAGGGGGACGGCCTGACGCAGAAGGAATTGCGCGTGCGGCTGGACATCGAACAGGCCACCATCGCCAACACGCTAAACCGGATGGAGCGCGACGGCCTGATCCGGCGCACGCGCAATGAGGGCGACGCGCGGGTGCAGCGCGTTTGGCTGACCGAGCGCGCGCGCACCTTGCGCGCGCCTGCCTACGCCGCCGCCACGGCGCAAAACGCGGCCGCGCTGGCGTCGCTAACGGAAGCCGAACGCGCCCGGTTCCTGCACGACATGGAGCGGGTCATCGCCTCCATGCAGGAGAGCGAAGGGGGCTAGGCCCTGCGCCCTTTGCAGGTCGTGGAGGGCCTTGATGATCTGAGTTTGCCGCGCGGACGTGCGCGGTCACGCGGCCTTGAACACCAGCGATACGCCGTTGATGCAGTGGCGCTTGCCTGTGGGCTCTGGTCCATCGTCGAAGATGTGGCCAAGGTGGCTGCCGCAGCGGCGGCAGTGGCATTCGGTGCGCGTGGTAAAGAGGGTGTTGTCCTCTTTCGTGCCGATGGCGTTCGGCAGCGCCTTCCAGAAGCTGGGCCAGCCTGTGCCGCTATCGAACTTGTGCTCGGACGAATACAGCGCCAGATCGCAGCCCTTGCAGTGATAAAGGCCGGGATCGTAATTCTTGTCCAATGGCGAGGTGAAGGCGCGCTCGGTGCCTTCCTCGCGCATGACGTAGTATTCGGTTTCCGTCAGCATCTCTTTCCACTCCGCCTCGGTGCGGGTGAATTCAAAGCTTTCTGCGGCGTTTCCCTGGCCTGCCCACCGGATGCCGGCGAAACCGCCAGCCCCGGCAAGCGCCACGGCGGCCGTGATGAAGGATCGTCGTTGCATGGCTCTTCTCCCTTGTCCGGTATCAAATGTGGCGTGCCGCCCGCGGTTCCGCAATCACGGGCGACACACATTCACGTGACGTGGGCTGCGCCCCGACGGGGGAAGGCCGGAGGCGCCCTTACCCCTTACATCGCGGGCAACAGGACCGTGTCGACCACGTGAATGACGCCGTTCGACTGCTCGACATCGGCAATCGTCACGGTGGCCGAGCGGCCGCGCTCATCTTCGAGCGTGATGGTGTCGCCGTCATAGCGCGCCTGCAGGGTGCAGCCGCCAACCGTCGGCACCGGGTGCATGCCGCCGTCGTCGTCGATCATGCCCATGATGGCATTCGACATCGCATCGGCCGCGACGACATGGCAGGTCAGCACCTTTTGCAGTGCCGCCTTGTTTTCCGGCTTCAGCAGGGTTTCGACGGTGCCCGATTGCAGCATCGAGAACGCATCATCGGTGGGGGCGAACACGGTGAACGGCCCCTCGCCCTGCAGGGTTTCGACCAGGCCTGCGGCCTTGACCGCGGCGACCAGCGTTTCGTGGTCTTTCGAGTTCACGGCGTTTTCGACGATGTTTTTGTCGGCATACATCGGCGCGCCGCCCACCATGGGGTTATCCGCCAGGGCGGTTCCGGCGCTCAGGCCAAGGGCTGCGATCATGGGGATCAGTGTCTTGATGGTCATTTTCTTTCCTCCAGTTGCGTGTTTGTCCGCCGCCTTTTGGCGACGGTCAGGGGCAGACACGGGCGAAGCGGGGAAAGAGTTTCAGATCCAGTGCGATTTTTTTCGCGGCGGGGCGTCAGGGCGCGATCAGGCGTTCCGCCAACGCCACGTCGGCGGGCGTGTTCAGGTTGAAGAACGGATCGACGGCGCGCGCTTCGAACGGCACCTGCATGGCGTTTTGCGCCGCGGCCCACGCCATCAGGCGGCGATTGCCGGCGTCCAGCGCGGCGCGCAGATCGGCACGGGCGTGCACCGGCCACAGGCCGGCGGTGGGGTGCGCGCGCATCTGGCCGCTGGCATCCGGGCTGGCGGCGATGGCGGCGCCCTGCCCCGCCCCATGTCCTGCCGCACGCGCAAGGCGCGCGGCAAGGTCGTGCGGCAAAAACGGCGTATCCACGGCAACCGACAGGACCGCATCCGCGCCATTGGCCGCGGCCCAGTCCATCCCGGCCAGCAGCCCCGCCAGCGGCCCGGGGTGATCCGGCATCGCGTCGGGCAGCACCGGCAGGCCAAAGCGGGCAAAGCGGGACGCATCGCCATTGGCGCTAAGGGCAAGGTCCGCGCATTGCGGCGCCAGGCGGGCGATCACGTGATCCAGAAGCGGCCTGCCCGCCAGCAGGCACAGCGCCTTGTCGGCATGGCCCATGCGCCGCCCCTGCCCCCCGGCAAGGATCACGGCAGGCAGGCGGCGGGGGAAGGCGTGGGGCATGGGCGATGTTCCTGGCGGTGTGGCGCTGCAGTCTGCCCGCCGCGCGCGCCGGGATCAAGTCAGGCGCGCATGCGCTGCGGCGGGGTTTGCGCCGCCCGCATCATCGCCGCCGCGCCGTCCAGCATCCGGTTGGAAAAGCCCCATTCGTTGTCATACCACGCGACCACCCGCACCATGCCCCCGGCGGTGACATGCGTCTGCGCCAGCGCAAACACCGAGCTGTGGGGGTTGTGGTTGAAATCGGATGACACCAGCGGCTTGTCGCTGACCGACAGGATGCCGTTCAGGCGGCCTTGGGCGGCGGCGGTGACGGCGGCATTCACGTCCTCGGCGCTAGCCGCGCGGGTGGGCATAAAGGTCAGGTCCACCATTGACACGTTGGGCGTGGGCACCCGGATGGCCGAGCCGTCAAGCCGCCCCTTCAGCTCTGGCAGGACCAGCCCCACCGCGCGCGCCGCCCCGGTCGAGGTGGGGATCATCGACATCGCCGCGCCGCGCGCGCGGTAGAGGTCCTTGTGCATGGTGTCCAGCGTCGGCTGATCGCCGGTGTAGCTGTGCACCGTGGTCATGTAGCCGGTCTCGATCCCAAACGCCTCGTGCAGCACCTGCGCCACCGGCGCGAGGCAGTTGGTGGTGCACGACGCGTTCGACACGATCCGGTCATCGGCGGCCAGCGTGTCGTCGTTGACACCCACCACGATGGTGCGGTCCGCATCCGGCGACGGCGCCGAGATCAACACCCGGCCCGCCCCCGATTGCAGATGCGCGGCGGCCTTGTCGCGGGCGGTGAACACGCCGGTGCATTCCAGAACCACGTCCACATCGCCCCACGGCAGGGCCGCGGGATCGCTTTCCGCGGTGACGCGGATGGCGTGGCCGTTCACCACCAGGGTGTCGCCCTCAACCGCGATATCGGCGTTCAGGTGGCCGTGGACGCTATCGAATTCCAACAGGTGCGCGTTGGTCTCCACGGGGCCCAGGTCGTTGATCGCGACGATCTCGATATCATCGCGCCCCGATTCCACCCAAGCGCGCAACGCGCCACGGCCAATACGTCCGAACCCGTTGATTGCCAGCTTGATGGTCATGTGCATCTCCTTTGGTTTCCGGCGCTGCTAGCGCTAACAACGTCGGGCGATTTCGGTCGTCGGACACCACCCCGGTACCCGTCATTGCGGCGGCGCGGTCACACGCTAAGCGTGGCCGCGACCGCCCTTTTCCATGTGTCTGTCTTGGCGGCGCGGGTGCCTTCGTCCATCTGCGGATCAAAGCGCCGCTCAAGCGCCCATTGCGCGGCAAAGCCGTCCATGTCGGGGTAAACCCCCGCCTGCATACCCGCCAGCCATGCCGCGCCGAGCGCGGTCGTCTCCAATACCTCGGGCCGGTCCACCGGCGCGTCAATGATGTCGGACAGGAATTGCATCGTCCAATCCGATGCCGACATGCCGCCATCGACGCGCAGCACCCCCTCGCTGGCGGCGTCGTTCCAGTCGGAATGCATCGCGGCCAGCAGATCGCGCGTCTGGTAGCCGACGCTTTCCAGCGCCGCGCGGGCCAGTTCCTCGGGGCCCGAACTGCGGGTCAGCCCGTAAATCGCGCCGCGGCATTCGGCGTTCCAGTATGGCGCGCCCAGCCCGGTAAACGCGGGCACCAGCACCACGTTCTGGTGCGGATCGGCGCGTTCTGCCAATGGCTGCGTCTCGCGCGCCTCGCGGATGATCTTGAGGCCGTCGCGCAGCCATTGCACCACCGCCCCGGCGATAAAGATCGACCCCTCCAGCGCATAGGTCGGCTTGCCGCCCATCTGATAGGCGATGGTGGTCAGCAGCCGGTTTTCCGACACCACCGGCGTCGCCCCGGTATTGAGCAACGCGAAACAGCCCGTGCCATAGGTCGATTTCATCATGCCGGGCGTAAAACAGGCCTGCCCGACGGTGGCGGCCTGTTGATCGCCGGCAACACCGCGAATGGGGATTTCGCGCCCGAACAGATCGGCGCGGGTGACGCCGAAATCATCGGCGCTATCGCGCACCTCGGGCAGCATCGCGGTGGGGATCTCAAGCAGCTCGCACATGGTGCTGCTCCAACGGCCCTTGCGGATGTCATAAAGCAGCGTGCGCGCGGCGTTGGTGGCGTCGGTGGCGTGCACCTTGCCGCCGGTCAGGTGCCAGATCAAAAAGCAATCGACCGTACCGAACAGCAGCTCGCCCTTCTCGGCACGGGCGCGGGCACCGTCGACACTGTCGAGGATCCATTTCAGCTTGGTGCCCGAAAAATACGGGTCCAGCAGCAGACCGGTGCGGTCGCGGACCATGTCCTCGTGCCCGGCCTCGCGCAAGGCGCGGCACATCGCGCCGGTGCGCCGGTCCTGCCAGACGATGGCGTTATGGACGGGCTTGCCGGTGTCGCGGTCCCACACGATGGTGGTTTCGCGCTGGTTGGTGATGCCGATGGCGGCAATGTCGTTGGCCGACAAGCGCGCGCGCTCGATCACGTTGCGGCAGGTTCCGGCGGTCGAGGACCAGATATCGGAGGGATCATGTTCGACCCAGCCGGAATCGGGATAATGCTGTGCAAATTCTTCTTGCGCGGTGGCGACAAGCTTCATCTTGCTGTCGAACAGAATGGCACGGCTTGATGTCGTGCCCTGGTCGATGGCGAGAATATGCGTGCTCATGTCCGGCCTTTCCGCAATGGCCGAGCGCGCGCCGATTGTGCGGCCGCCCGGCAGGATTGTTTGTGTCAAGGGCGGCCGGGGCCCCACCGCGCGCGGCAAGGCCCCGGCCAGGTTTAATCTTATTGCCACGAGGCCAGCAGATCGTCGTACTTGACGGTCTTCGGCTCGGGCTTTTCATTGTCCAGCTCGGGCTTGGGCGCGCCGGGCTGGTTCAGCCAGTACTCGGGATCGCGTTCCTCGTTGAGCTTGGGACCAAGTTCGCCCTGAATGCCCGCGCGTTCAAGACGCTCAAGAACACGCTCTTGCTGTTCGCACAGGCTATCGAGCGCTTCTTTCGCGGTTTTCGCGCCCGAAGAGGCATCGCCGATGTTCTGCCACCACAGCTGTGCCAGCTTGGGGTAGTCGGGGATGTTGGTGCCGGTGGGCGACCAACGGGTCCGCGCCGGGGAGCGGTAGAACTCGACCAGACCGCCCAGTTTCGGAGCCCGCTCGGTAAAGCTGTCGTGGTTGATCGTGGATTCGCGGATGAAGGTCAGGCCGGTGTGGCTTTTCTTCACGTCCACGGTCTTGGAAATCACGAACTGCGCATAGAGCCATGCGGCCTTGGCGCGGTCCACGGGCGTGGATTTCATCAAGGTCCACGATCCGGCGTCCTGGTAGCCGACCTTCATGCCCTCTTCCCAGTAGGCGCCGTGGGGGCTGGGTGCCATGCGCCACTTGGGCGTGCCATCGTCGTTCAGCACGGCCTCGGCCCCGTCACCCACCATGTCGGCGGTGAACGCGGTGTACCAGAACATCTGCTGTGCGATGTTGCCCTGCGCGGGGATCGGGCCGGCCTCGCCAAAGGTCATGCCGGCAGCCGCTGGCGGCGTGTAATTGTTCAGCCAGTGGGTATATTTCTCGATCGCGTACACAGCGGCCGGGCTGTTGGTGGCACCGCCACGATCCACGCAGGAGCCGGTCGGCTGGCTATCCTCGTTGACGCGGACGCCCCATTCGTCCACCGGCAGGCCGTTCGGCTCGCCCGTGTCGCCCATGCCGGCCATCGACATCCACGCATCGGTAAAGCGCCAGCCAAGGCTGGGGTCCTTCTTGCCGTAGTCCATGTTGCCATAGACTTCCTTGCCGTCGATGGTGCGGCCGGTGAAGAACTCGGCGATGTCCTCGTAGGCGGACCAATTCACCGGCACGCCGAGGTCATAGCCGTATTCATCCTTGAATTCGGCCTGGAGATCGGGGTCGTTGAACCAGTCGTAGCGGAACCAGTAGAGGTTCGCGAACTGCTGCGTGGGCAGTTGGTAGAGCTTGCCATCGGGGCCGGTGGTGAACTCGGTCCCGATGAAATCGTCGAGGTCCAGCGTCGGGCTGGTGACGTCGGCCCCCTCGCCCGCCATCCAGTCGGTCAGGTTACGCACCTGCTGATAGCGCCAGTGCGTACCGATCAGGTCCGAGTCGTTGACATAAGCGTCGTAGATATTCTCGCCCGACTGCATCTGCGTTTGCAGCTTTTCAACGACGTCGCCCTCGCCGATCAGGTCATGGGTGACGTTGATGCCGGTGATCGCGGTGAACGCGGGCGCCAGCACCTTGGACTCGTACTCATGGGTGGTGATGGTTTCCGACACGACGCGGATATCCATGCCCTCGAAGGGCTCGGCCGCATCGACGAACCATTGCATCTCGGCTTCCTGATCGGCGCGCGAGAGCGTGGACATGTCCCCGATCTGCTCGTCCAGGAACGCGCGGGCGGCCTCCATGTCGGCGAAGGCGGGGCTGGCGAATATCGCCAATGCCATGCCCACGGCTGTGGTGGATTTGAAATTCAGGTTCATTGGTTTCCTCCCTTGGAACCGTTGGTTGGTTTTTGAGCGGGGCGCTTTTGTGCGCGCCCCGGCGGTTGGGCCTGCCCTATACCCAGCGGAACACCGCCGCGGCATAGATCAGGCAGACGATCAGCGCGTAAGGTTGATGCGCGCCGATGAGACCGAGCCAGGCCAGGTTGATGAAGGCCGAGCCCAGAAGCGTCATGAACAGGCGATCGCCGCGCGTCGTCTCGATACGCAAGATGCCCACGCGCGGCGTTTCGGGATGGCGCAGCGTAATGATCGTGAAGATCACCAGCAGCGCCGCGATGACGGCGAAAAAGATTGCCGTCGGCAGGGTCCAGGCCATCCAGCTCATTGTGGTATCTCCTCTACGGCAGTCTCAGACGCGATAAGTTGCAATGCGGCCGTCCGGCGCAAGTCGGGCCGCGCCCGACCTCCCCCAGGAGGGCGCGTTGGCGATGCCGCACACACCCCGCGCGGCGTGAATGCTTCGGGGTGCTGGCGCGAACCAACGGGAAGGACTGCGCCCTCCAGGTCGGGCGCGGCCCGGCTCAAACCTTGGTGTGGCGCCGCGATCATCACACCCTCCCCAGGGCAAAGCCCTTGGCGATGTAGTTGCGCACGAAGTAGATCACCAACGCGCCCGGGATGATCGTCAGCACCCCGGCCGCCGCCAGCACGCCCCAGTCAAGGCCCGAGGCCGATACCGTGCGCGTCATGGTGGCCGCGATCGGCTTGGCCTCGACCGAGGTCAGCGTGCGCGACAGCAGCAGCTCGACCCACGAGAACATGAAGCAAAAGAACGCCGCCACGCCGATGCCACTGGCGATCAGGGGCATGAAGATCTTCACGAAGAAGCGGCCAAAGCCGTAGCCGTCGATATAGGCGGTCTCGTCGATTTCCTTGGGCACGCCGCGCATGAACCCCTCAAGGATCCAGACCGCCAGCGGCACGTTGAACAGGGTATGCGCCAGTGCCACCGCGATATGCGTGTCAAAAAGGCCCACCGACGAATACAGTTGAAAGAACGGCAGCGCGAACACCGCCGGCGGCGCCATCCGGTTGGTCAGCAGCCAGAAGAACAGGTGCTTGTCCCCGACAAAGCTGTAGCGGCTGAAGGCATAGGCCGCCGGCAGCGCCACCGCGACCGAGATCACCGTGTTCATCGTCACGTAGATGATCGAATTGACATAGCCCATGTACCACGACGGATCGGTCAGGATGGTGGCGTAGTTCTGAAACGTCAGGTCCTGCGGCCAGAGCGAGAAGGTGCCGAGGATCTCGGCATTGGTCTTCAGGCTCATGTTCACCAGCCAATAAATCGGCAGCATCAGGAACAGCAGATAGAGCGTCATCACCACGGCGCGGCCCTTGATGCGCGGCAGGCTGCGCTCGCTGCGCGGGGCGGCTGCGGGGGTTACGGTTGCATCGGCCATCACACGCCATCCTTTTTGTCGAGGTTGGTCATCACGGTGTAGAACACCCACGAAATCAGCAGGATCACGAGGAAATACATGATCGAGAACGCCGCCGCCGGACCCAGGTCGAACTGCCCCAACGCCATCTTGACCAGGTCAATCGACAGGAAGGTGGTGGCATTGCCGGGCCCGCCGCCGGTGAGAACGAAGGGTTCGGTATAGATCTTGAAGCTGTCCATGAACCGCAAGAGGATCGCGATCGTCAGCACGCCCGACATCTTGGGCAGCTCGATATAGCGGAACACCTTCCAGCGGCTCGCCTGGTCGATCTTGGCGGCCTGGTAATAGGCATCGGGGATGGATTGCAGCCCCGCATAGGCCAACAGCGCCACCAGCGATGTCCAGTGCCAGACATCCATCACGATCACCGTGCCCCAGGCCGACAGGAAATCCTGCGTGTAGTTGTAGGGGATGTTCAAACTGTCCAGCACATAGCCCAGCAGCCCGATATCGACGCGGCCGAAGATCTGCCAGATGGTGCCGACCACGTTCCACGGGATCAGCAGCGGCAGCGACATCACCACCAGGCAGAACGACGCCCACGCGCCGCGCTTGGGCATGTTCAGCGCCACGATGATGCCCAGCGGCACCTCGATCGCAAGGATTATGGCGGAGAACGCCGCCTGACGACCCAGCGCGCTCCACATCCGCTCGGATTCGAGCAGCATCGAGAACCATTCGAACTTGTTTTCGAGCGGGTAAAACTCGCCGGCGAAGGCATCCTGAATGGCGTAGTTAACCACCGTCATCAGCGGGATCACCGCCGAGAACGACACCAGCACCAGCACCGGCAGAACCAGCAACCATGCCTTTTGATTAAGCGTCTTTTCCATTACGCGGCCTCCCCTGCTGGTCCGGTTTGCCCGCCATCGGGCGCGATGCGCCAATCATCGGCATAGACGTTGATGCGCGCCGGATCGAACCGCACGCGGGTCATGTCGGGGCCGATATTTTGCCCCTCGCGGGCGATGACGTTCAGCTCGGTGCCAAAGAAATCGGCGCGCACGATCTTGTGGCGGCCGACATCCTCGACCCGGCGGATCTTGACCGGCAAGCCGTCGTTTTCCGTCAGCTCGGCAAACTCGGGGCGCACGCCGATCTCGACCTTGCCGCCCGGCGCGCCGTAGCCATGGCCCAGCGGCACCTCGGAGCCATTGATATGCGCGGTGCGCCCCTCGACGCGGGCGGGGATGACGTTCATCCCGGGCGAGCCGATGAAATAGCCCACGAAGGTGTGATCGGGGCGCTCGAACAGCTCTTCGGGCGTGCCGATCTGCACCACGCGGCCGTCATGCATGACCACCACCTTGTCGGCGAATGTCAGCGCCTCGGTCTGGTCATGGGTGACGTAGATCATGGTGTGGCCAAACTCGTGATGCAGCGACTTGAGCTGCGTGCGCAGCTCCCATTTCATATGCGGGTCGATCACGGTTAGCGGCTCGTCGAACAGCAGCGCATTTACGTCCTCGCGCACCATGCCGCGGCCAAGGCTGATCTTTTGCTTGGCATCCGCAGTCAGGCCGCGCGCCTTGCGGCCAAGCTGTTCTTCCATGCCGATCATGCGCGCGATCTGCTGCACACGGTTGGCTATATAGGTAGGGTCGGCGCCCCGGTTCCGCAGCGGAAACGCCAGGTTGTCGCGCACGCTCATGGTGTCGTAGACCACCGGAAACTGAAACACCTGCGCGATGTTGCGCGCCGCCGTGGGCGCATCCGTCACGTCCACCCCATCGAACAGAACGCGCCCCTGGCTGGGCCGGAGCAGCCCCGATATGATGTTCAGCAGCGTGGACTTGCCACACCCCGACGCGCCAAGCAGGGCATAAGCCTCGCCGTCGTTCCAGTCGTGGTTCAGCTCCTTGAGCGCGAAATCCTCTTCCCGCGTGGCGCCGGGAAGGTAGGAATGCGCCAGGTTATCAAGCGTTATCTTTGCCATCTTCGCGTCCTCCCTCAGGCCGCCAGCGCGTAGGCGGCCGGCGCCACCAGCGCGCCATCCTCGCCAAACACATAGACATGCGACGGGTCCAGGTAGACCGCCAACCGCGCGCCGATTTCCAATGCGTGAATGCCATGCACCTGCCCGACCCAACGCTCGCCGTGGTGATTGAGGTGCACAAACGTCTCCGAGCCGGTCAGCTCGGTCACCACCAGTTCCGCGTCGAACTCCATCGCGGTGTCGCTGTGGCGGTTGATCTCCAGGTGGTTGGGCCGGAACCCGGCGGTATAGCGCCCATCCTCCAGATCGGCCAACGGGCCACTGGCGGGCACTGCCTGCCCATCGCCGAACAACAGCTTGCCGCCGGTCTTGGACACCGACAGGAAATTCATCGGCGGGTCGGAAAACACCCGCGCCGTGGTGGCGTCCACCGGCTTGCGGTAGACATCGGGCGTCGGGCCAAACTGCGTGATCCGACCCTGCCACAAGGTGGCGGTATTGCCGCCCAGAAGCAGTGCCTCTTCGGGCTCGGTGGTGGCATAGACGAAGATGCTGCCGGCTTCCTCGAATATGCGCGGGATCTCGATGCGCAGCTCCTCGCGCAGTTTGTAATCCAGGTTGGCCAGTGGCTCGTCCAGCAGCACAAGACCGGCATCCTTGACCAGCGCCCGCGCCAGCGCGCAGCGCTGCTGCTGTCCGCCCGACAGCTCCAGCGGCTTGCGCTCCAGCATGCCATCCAGCTTCATCAGCTCGGCCGACTTGCGTACCGCATCGTCGATCTCGGATTTAGACTTGCCCAGCAGGCGCATGGGGCTGGCGATGTTTTCATACACCGTCATCGACGGGTAGTTGATGAATTGCTGGTAGACCATCGCAACGGCGCGGTCCTGCACGCGGCGGCCGGTCACATCCTCGCCGTTCCAGCGGATGCGCCCCGTGGTCGGCACATCCAGCCCCGCCATCAGCCGCATCAGCGATGTCTTGCCCGCGTTGGTAGGGCCAAGCAGCACGTTCATCGTGCCGTTTTCAAGCGTCAAATCAGTAGGATAGATATGCGTTCGGCCCTTGACGACCGTCGATACCCCTTCCAGCGCAAGTGTCATCGTGTCTCTCTCCCTATCCGGTTGCCGTGGCGCGGGATGGCTGGCCCTCGGCCCGCTCGGTCTGCATCCAGTCATCCAGCCGCGCGGCCTGCTCGTCTGTCAATCGCAGGCCCAGCTTTGAGCGGCGCCACAGCACATCATCGGCACGCCGGGCAAATTCATGACGCATCAGCCACGCAACTTCGCGCGCATGCAGCGTGGCGCCGAAATCTTCGCCCAGGTCGTCCTCGCTGTTTGCGTCGCCCAGCATCCTCTCGGCCTCGCTGCCATATGCCTTGACCAGCCGACGCGCCCACGCCTCCCCAAGGAAGGCATACCGCTGGCATAGCCGCGCGATCAGGTCGTCCACACCATCGACCGGAAAATCCCCGCCCGGCAAGGGTACACCCGCTGTCCATGCCTTGCCCTTTCCGGCAAAGAACGGCGCGATCTGCTCCATCGCGGCCTCGGCCAGGCGGCGATATGTGGTGATCTTGCCGCCGAACACGTTGAGCAGCGGCGCGCGTCCGTCCGCCTCGTCCAGCTTGAGCACGTAATCGCGCGTTGCGGCGGTGGCGGAACTGACCCCGTCATCGTAAAGCGGCCGCACCCCCGAATAGGTCCACACGACATCGTCGTCGGTGACCGGCGTCTTGAGGTAGGCGCTCGCGAAGTCCAGCAGGTAGCGGCGCTCCTCCGGCGTGCATTCGGGCGGTTGCGAGGGGTCGGGATGATCGGCGTCGGTGGTGCCGATCAGGGTGAAATCCCCCTCGTAGGGGATGGCGAATATGATCCGGCCATCGACCCCCTGAAAGAAATAGCAGCGGTCGTGATCATAAAGCTTGCGAGTCACGATATGGCTGCCCCGCACCAGCCGCACGCCGTGGCGCGAGTTGATCCGCGTGATGTTGCGGATCACGTACTCGACCCACGGACCGGCGGCGTTAACCAGCATCCGCGCGTATTGCGCGCGGGTCTCGCCGGTCTGGGCATCCTCCAGCGTGATGCGCCACAGATCCCCCTCGCGCGTGGCCGATGTCACCCGCGTGCGCGGCATGATGCGGGCGCCGCGCGCCTCGGCGTCGCGGGCATTCAGCACCACTAGGCGCGAATCCTCGATCCAGCAGTCGGAATACTCATACGCCTTGGTGAATCGCGATTGCAGGGCGCGGCCCGCTGGATCCGTCTCAAGATCCACGGTGCGCGTCGGCGGCAGGATCTTGCGCCCGCCCATGTGATCATAAAGGAAAAGGCCCAGCCGGATCAGCCACGCGGGCCGCCGCCCCTTCATCCACGGCATCACGATATTCAACAGCTTCGAGGTCGGCGTTTCCCCCTCGAAGCGCATATCGGGGTGATACGGCAGCACGAAACGCATCGGCCAACTGATATGCGGCATCGCGCTAAGCAGCACTTCGCGCTCGATCAGGGCCTCGCGCACGAGGCGGAATTCGAAATACTCAAGGTAGCGAAGCCCGCCGTGGAACAGCTTGGTCGAGGCCGAGGACGTCGCCGACGCCAGGTCGTTCATCTCGGCCAGCGCGACCGACAAGCCGCGCCCCGCCGCATCGCGCGCAATTCCGCAGCCGTTGATGCCGCCACCGATGACGAACAGATCGACCACATCCATGTCTTGCGCGTTCGACGACACTTTGGCCTCCCCTCCAAGCTTCGCGAGGCCAAAACAACCACAAATCGCGCCATCCGGTCAACGGTTTTGTTTTCGTTTATTTTCGCTTTTAACGCTAACACGAAAATATGACGGATTTTCAAAGCTCTCCTCGGTCTTTTCTGGAAGGCGGAATTGCCGCACATGACGAATATCGCGGTGATTTCTGGCAAATGCGCGCAGCGAAAACGGCGGCGCTCGCCGCGAAACGATCAGAATCGATCATCCGGGAACGCGCGGGCGGTTATCGTATGGCGGCGTGGAACGCGTGGCGCGCGCGGCCCTTGCTCTTGGAGGCATAGAGCGCGGCATCGGCATCGGCCAGCATCGTTTCGGCGTCGGGACGCGCATAGCCGGACGATAACGTGGTGCCCATGCTGGCGGAAATACGGCACTCGCGCCCGCGATAAAGGATCGGGCGGCTAAGCTGCGCGATCAGGCGGCGGGCCACGCGCGACAGGCGCGCCTTGTCCGACAGGCCGGGAAAAATCAGCACGAACTCGTCGCCGCCTACCCGCACGGCGGTGTCACGCTCGCGCGTGGCGTCGACCAGGATGCGCGCCACCTCCTGCAACACATAATCGCCGGCGGCATGGCCCAACGTGTCATTGACCGTCTTGAAATAGTCGAGATCCACCGCCATCAGCGCGAAATCGCGCCCCTTGGCGATCAGCCGCCCGATGACGTATTCCATCGCGCGGCGGTTCTTCAGCCCGGTCAGCGTGTCGGTAAACGCCTGTTCCTCGGCGGCGATCATCGCACCTTTCAGGCGTTGGTTGAGCTTGCGACTGGCCTCCATCGCGGCTGATTTCGCCTCGACCAGGTAGAGCATTTCGATGGTCATGTCGGTGGCGGCGAAATCCATATCCGTCAGGTCATAGGCCCGCACGGCATCCAACACCGAAATACCGAACGACAGGTTCACCAGCGCGCCGTCGCCCCACGGCGCGATCACCGCCTTGAGCGCGATATCCGGCGGCACGCGCGGATGCAGTTGAAGCTTGCCCCCCGGCGCGCGCAGCAACGCGGCGATGCTCAAAGCGTCGCGCGGGCGCGTCACCTCGAACAGATCGTTGAGGGCCCGGCCCTCGACCGCGCCCCCCGGGAACAGCTTGTGCAGGGTTGGGCCGGCGTGGCGGATGACGCCGCCGCCATCAAGGCGCAGGTGCATCGGACACAGCACATCCAACGCCTTGTCGGCGCACTGCTTGTCGCGCTCTGTCATCCCAGTGCCGCCCGCCCGCCAAGATCAAAGGCGCGCCCCTTTGAATAGGCCGATTCGATCAGCGTGATGTAGATAACTTCGCAATCGCCGGACGCCTCGCCATGTTCCAGCAGCACCAGCGCACCGCAATCATCCGCCAGCGCCCGCAGCACGCCCATCATGACATGGCCGAACCCGTGATGGGGGGACCGGCACACGAGGCTATAGAGGTTGGCCGCGTGCTCGCGCAGCTCAAGGCGGGGCAGCTCAAGATCCTCCACCGCCAGCCGCGCCCGGCCCGGCAGATCGTCGAGCGAATGCAGGAAATCGACGAACCCGACGCCGCCGAATCGCAAGAGCCGGCGCAGCGCCTCAAGGTTGGGATGCGACACGAGGTAGGTGCCGATATCCTCAAGAACCTCGTCGCGCGGCTTACCCAGGTGGTGCACGATGGCACCCAGGATATCCTCGGTCAGCTTGTCGTCATAGGTCAGCATCGGCTCGAACGAGCTAACCTCAAGCCCCGCGCGGCGGGTTACCTCGCGCCACGCGTCCGCGCCATAGCTGTCGCGTACAAACCCTTCGATCGCACGATTAACAAGCCCGTGCATGTGGCCCCCATTCGCCATTGCTGGATGACGCGCAGGATGGCGTGGCAAGCCTTAATATTTCTTCAACAGATTCAATTTTCAGGAACCAGGCCCTTCCCGCCCAGCTCGATCATGTTCAGACCGGCGGGGCGCACGCGAAAATCGCCGTCGAGCGCGCGCGCGATCGCCTCGGTCGTCAGCGACGCCGACAGGCCGGTGGTCACATCGCGCAGCCCGCCGGTGCGGCGCAGCCGGCCGGCGCGCAGCTCGACCGCGTGGGCGATGATCCGCGCCTCGCCCGCGCGCAGCAGCATCACCCCCTGCGGCAGGTCCAGGTGGCTGTTGAACCGCGCCATCACCAGGACGCAACCGGGGCGGCCATCGCCAAGCGTACGGCGGCATGCCTCAAGCGCCTGCCGCTGGTAAAACGGCGCCAGCCCGGCAAAGGCGCCTTGCGGCAGGACCTGATCCTCGGGGCGCAGGGGCACGGCGGCGGCCAGCGCGGCGGCGATGTCACCGCCATCCCCGGCAAGCCGCGCGTAGCCCTGCTGCGTGCGCGCCCGGCGCGCGTCCGCGATCCGGGTCAGCAGCGCGCCATGTTCGGGGTGGTCTTGCATCTGCGCCAACCGCTCCAGCCCCGCGTCACCGGGCCGGCCCCAGCGATGCGCCATCTCCCACAGCGCCAGATCGTCCAGCGGCGCGCGCCCATCCGCAAAGCGGCTGAGCTGGCTGGCAGTGGCGATCCGCTCGGCGTTCAGAAGCGGCGTCAACCACAGCACGCACAGCCCCGCCACCACCAGCGCCATCGCCACGTTGGCGCGGCGCACACGGTCCATCCAGTGATGCCGCCGCAGCACCGCCACCGCATACAGAATCGCATAGGCCATGATCACCGCCGCCGACAGCGCCGCCACCAGCCGGTCGGGCGTCCAGCCGTATTGCGCCACCCGCTGCCACAGCGCCCAGATCGCCACCGCCACCAGCAGCGGCAAAAGCACTGCCAACGCCTCGACCACGAGGCGCATCGCGCGGCCATGCACGGCGCGGCCATTGTCGCAATCGATCGCCACGCTAATCAGCGCGATCGCCGCCAGCGACATCGCCAGAAGCGTGCCCGCCACCGACAGATCCCCCAAAAGGCCCGATACCCCGCGCAGCGCGGCCGCGGCCAGGAACACCACCATCACCGCCAGGACGATCGGCGACAGCAGCCGTAGAAGGCGCAGCAAAAGGTGCGGCGACAGGTACTCGCGCAGCTCGTAGATCACCGCCAGCGCCAGGCCCAGGACAAGCCCGCTTAGCGCCGCGACGGCCCAATCCACCTCGATCAGGTCGGCGATGACGGTGATGCCGACCAGCCCCAGAACCGCGTCGGACAACAGCGCCACGCCCCAGAAGATCGCCACGAACAGCCACCCGGCAGCATAGCGCATGAGGATGGTCCAGGCCGCATCGAACAGCGCGGCATAGTCGCGCCACAGGCGCGGCGCCTCAAGGCAGGCGCTGGCAAACGGGGTGGCGATGAACAAATAGCCCGTAAACGCGGCCAGCAGGTGACCGCTGCGCAGCGCGGCCTCGACGGTATCGTAGCGCAGCGCCGCCCAACTGAGCAGGAGCGCGCCGGGCACCGCAAGGATCAGCGCGGCAAGCGCGGCGCGGGCGGGCCGCGCCGGCCCGGCCAGCGCCAGCGTCACGCCAAAGCCCCCGGCAACGGCCGCCGTGAGCAAGAGCGTCAGGCGCGGGTTGTCCAGCAGTTCGGGCAGCCTGTCGAACAGGAACCAGACCGACAGGCCCGCCACCACCCCGATCAACGCCATCGCGGCGCGGGTGCGGGTGATCGAGCGATCTCTGTCGCGGGGTGTGGCGCGGGCCATGGGCACCTCTTTGTGTCGCGGGGCGCGCGTGCCCCATGCCCCGGGGCGCGCGCAGTCGCCGCCACACTAGCGCGCCGCCCGCGTCCCGACCAGAGGGGATAAGCGGCGCGCGGCCATGCCGCGCAAAACGGTGTCTCGCCCGCCCGCCTCTGGCGGCCGGCTCGGGGAGCGGGTGGGGCGACGCGTTGCTGCGGGCGGGCGTGCAGGCGGGACGGGCGAATGCCTCCGGCGGGAGTATTTTGGGCAAGATGAAGGGCCGGGACGCTGTGCGCAGCGGCGCGCCACGGGGGCCGTACCGGCGTGGGGCCGCGGTGGCGCGCTCTGCCACGCGAAATCGAAGGGGGGGGGCAGCAGGCCGCCTGCGCTAGAAATCGGTGGGCGCGCCGCCTTCATGTTTGCGGCGAGCGACGAAATCGCTCAGTTCCTCGTGGATGGTGTCCTCCATTGGCGGCGGCTCAAACCCGGCGACGATGGCCTTGTAGACGTTATGCGCGCGCTCGGTCGTCCAGACCGCGCCGGCGGCCTCCCATGCCTCGTAGTTGCGCCAATCCGACAGGAACGGCTGATAGAACGCGTGGGTGTAGCGGTCCTGCGTGTGCTGGGTACCGAAGAAATGCCCGGTCGGGCCGACCTCGGCAACGGTGTCGACGGCCAGCGCCTCGGGGCTGGTGTCGCAGATCACCGGATCAAGGTAGCGCTGCACCTGCTGGAGCACCTCGCAATCCATCACGAATTTCTCGGGACTGGCGATCAGCCCGCCCTCGAGCCAGCCGGCGGCGTGGTAGATCATGTTGGAGCCCGATTGCACGCCCGCCCAGAGGCTGTTCATGCTTTCCCACATCGCCTGCGCGTCGGGCACGTTGGCCGCGCACACCCCTGACGAGCGCAGCGGCAAGCCGTAGAAGCGCGCCATCTGGCCGCTCATCTGGGTGGCGCGCATGTATTCGGGGGTGCCGAAGGCGGGTGCGCCGGTTTTCATGTCCACGTTGCTGGTGAAGGTGCCGATCGCGGTCGGCACGCCGGGGCGCATGTACTGCGCCAGCGCCACCGCGCTGAGGCTTTCGGCCAGCGATTGCGCCACTGCACCCGCCATCGTCACCGGCGCCATCGCGCCCGCCAGCGTGAAAGGCGTCACGATCAGGCCCTGCCCCCGCCGCGCCAGCCGCATCCAGCCGTCCAGCATCGGATGGTCATGCTTTAGCGGCGAGGTGGAGTTGATGTTGGTATACATGCGCGGGCTGGCGTCGAATTCATCGTGGCTGAGCCCGCCGGCGATGCGCACCATTTCCATCACGTCCTCGATCCGCTCGGGGCCCAGCGCGTAGGCATGCGCGACCTTGTCGGTCAGCGTCAACTTGTCATAGAGCACGTCGAGGTGGCGCACGCTGGCATGCACGTCCTGCGGCTCGGTCGGGTAGCCGCCGACGAAGTGGATGCAGTTGAAATACTGGCTGAGCTTTAGGAAATCGCGGCACATCTCGCGCGTGCCGGGCAGTTTCCGGCCCAGCGTCATGTCCCAGTAGTTCGGCGGGCTGGAGACGTTGCCGAACAGGATATGCCCCTCGCCCATGGTGATGCGGCGGGCGGGGTTGCGCGGCGTTATGGTCCAGCTTGCAGGCGCGCGGCCGACCATTTCCATCACGAAATCGCGGCCCATGCGCACGTTCTCGCCGCGCACGGTGCAGCCCGCCTTGCGCATGATCTCAAGCGCCTCGGGATTGAGGAACTCGATGCCGATCTCCTCAAGGATGCGCATGGCGGCGTCGTGGATCGCCTCTACCCCTTCGGGCGGCAGCGGCTCGGTCGGGGGGTCGGTGTTGATCGGGGGGTTCCAGGGGCTTTGCTCGATCACGGCGGTGCCGCGGCGGCTGGCGTTGCCCGCGCGCCCGCCGCTTCGTTTTCTGCGTGTCGGTTTGTCGGTCATTGCGCGTCTCCTGTTGCTGCGATCAGGAAACACGCCGTTGCGGGGCACGGGCGTGCCGGAATGCGACGGATCGCGTCGCATTCAGAACAGGGTGCGCCGTTTTACCCGCGCCGGGGCACGGGAATGTGGACGGCACGGACCTGCCCCGCACCGCGCCAAACGCCGGAAAATGTGGAAACGTCCCGGGTGCCCCGATCGCGCGTCAGCGCGCGGCGAGCTGCCCTTGATCGAGATGAAGCACCCGGTCCATCCGCGCGGCCAGATCGCGGTTATGCGTGGCGATCACCGCCGACAGGCCGGTGCCCTGCACCAGGTCCATCAGCGCCGCGAACACCGTGTCGGATGTTTCCGGATCGAGGTTGCCGGTCGGCTCGTCCGCCAGCAAAAGGCGCGGCCCGTTGGCCAGCGCCCGGCAGAACGCGACGCGCTGCTGCTCGCCGCCCGACAGGGCCGCGGGGCGGTGATCGGCGCGCGGCGCAACGCCGACCCGCCCCATCAGGTCGCGCGCGCGCTGCTCGGCCTGCTTGCGGCTTGCGCCGTTCACCAGTTGCGGCAGCACCACGTTTTCCAGCGCGCTGAATTCAGGCAGCAGGTGGTGGAACTGGTAGACGAAGCCCACGTCGCGCCGCCGCGCGATGGTACGGCGCCGATCACCCAGCCCGCCCATGTCCTGCCCGCCGATGCGCACCGTGCCGCTATCGGGCAGGTCCAGCAGCCCCGCGATATGCAGCAGCGTGGATTTGCCGGCCCCCGACGGCGCCACCAGCGCGACCACCTCGCCGCGCGCCACGCTGAGGCTGGCGCCCTGCAGCACCCGCACTTCGGCCGGCAGGCCCGCGTTGTAGGTCTTGGTCACATCCCGCAGGTCTAGAACCGCCTCACTCATAGCGCAGCGCCTCCACCGGGTTCATCCGTGCCGCGCGCCGGGCAGGAAAGATCGTCACGACGAACGACAGCCCCAGCGACAGCACCACCGCCGAGGCCACGTCGGCCAGCCTGAGCTGCGCCGGAAGCTGGTAAATGCCGCGCACCGCCGGATCCCAAACCCCGCCGCCCGCGATGTAATTGACGAAGGAAAACACCGGGTCGATATAGATCGCGAACAAACAGCCCAGCGCCACGCCCGCGGCGGTGCCGATCAGCCCGGTAAACGCGCCGCAGATAAAAAACACCCGCAGCACCGACCCCTCGGTCAGGCCCATGGTGCGCAGGATGCCGATATCGCGGCCCTTGTTCTTGACCAGCATGATCAGGCCAGAGACGATGTTCATCGCCGCGATCAGCACCAGGATCGACAGGATCACGAACATCACGTTGTCCTCTATATCCAGCGCCCGCAGGAACCCGCCGCTGGCGTCGCGCCAGCTCCAGACCTGCGTGCCCGGCCCGGCGGCCTCAAGCAGCGCGCGCTCGATCTGCTCGACCTGCTCGGGATGCTCAAGCATCACCTCAAGCTCATCGGCGAGGCCCTCGCGGTTGAAATAGGCCTGCGCCTCGTCGAACGGTAGGTAGACGCGCGTGCGGTCGATGTCATAGCGCCCGGCGGTAAAGATGTAAGTGACCTCGTAGGCCTTGATGCGCGGGCTGGTGCCAAAGGCGGTCTTGACCCCGTCGGGCGAGATCAGCCTGATTTGCTCGCCCACCCGCAGGCCCAGCTCGCGCGCCACGCCCGAGCCGATGGCGATGCCCTGGTCAAAGCGGCCGATATCGCCGCGCGCCTCTTCTGGGTCGGCGATGCGCGGGATGGTGCGCAGGTCTCGGGGCGCGATGCCGAACACCTCGACGCCCGCGTTGCGGCCCGACACGCTGGCCATCACCTGCCCCTTGATCAGGGGCGCAACGCGCGTCACGCCCGGCACATCGCGCACCCGCTCGGCCATCTCGCGGTAGTCCTCGATGGTGCGGTCCATGCGGCCGGTGACCTGGTTTACCTCGCCCATGGTGTAGACGGTGGCATGGGCGTTGGCGCCCAGGATGGTATCGACGAACTCTGCCCGGAACCCCGAGCGCACCGCCAGCGTCGCGATCAGGGCGAACACCGCCAGGGTGATGCCGATCAGGCTGATCCAGGTCATGACACTCACGCCGCCTTCGGCCCGGCGCGCGCGCAGGTAGCGCCATGCGATCATCCATTCGAAACCGGCAAAGGGAGCGGGAGTGGCTGCCACGGGGAAACCTCGGAGATTATTTTGGGCGGACCTTGGGCGCGGACACGCCCGGCGTCAAGCGAAAGGAGACGGTCAATGGTGGCGACGACAGCGCGTGGGCCAAAAGGGTCAGGGTCGGCCCGAAGGTCAGAGCAGCAATGCGGATACGCTCCGCCCGGCGACACCGCCGGGCAGCGCCTGCCTGCCCCGTCACGCCATAGGCTTGCCTCCGGCACGACGGCAGGCGCTGCCCTCTTATCGTGTCACGAGCGAAACGGTGCAGCGGCATTTTGGAGAGAAGCGCACGGGCGCCATTGAAATAGGCACAAGGTCAGGTTCGCGCCCGGCCCAGAGGGTGGACTCGGTTTAGCTTGGTGAATGGTTTACGCAAAACACCAGCGCTGTAGCCTGTTGTAACGTTGAACCAATCCGCGCCCGCCGTTTTGCCGAAGGCGAACCTTCGGCCTGACGGGGGCGGGGTCGGGCGCGAACCGGATCGCCGGGCGATCCGGGGGAAAAATTGTGAAGAGCGCGCCTATTGGATTCGGGCACCCAGCCATTCAAAACGGTTCGCACCATGGGCAAATCCTTGATACGACCCCAAAACCCTCTCGCGACCCCTCATAGCCACGTGTGGAACGAGCGGTTCGCCATCGGCTCCACCCCGCTGCCGGAGGAGAAATGCGGCGCGTAGATCTGCGCGATCCGCTCCACCGCCTGTTCGGGCGGCATTTCCTCGCTCTCGCCGGTGCGGCGGCTGGTCAGCTCGACCACCCCATTCTTCAGGCCCCTTGGCCCCACCGTGATCCGCCACGGCAGGCCGATCAGGTCCATCGTGGCGAACTTGCCGCCCGCGCGCTCGTCGCGGTCGTCATAGAGCGGGTCAAGGCCCAGCGCCTTGAGCGAGGAATAGATCGCTTCGGACGCGGCATCGGCCTCTTCGTCGCCCTGCTTGAGGTTGACGATCCCGCAATGGAACGGCGTCACCCCCTCGGGCCAGATGATGCCCTTGTCGTCATGGCTGGCCTCGATGATCGCGCCCAGAAGGCGGCTGACGCCGATGCCGTGGCTGCCCATGTGCACCGGAACCGGCTTGCCGTCGGGGCCTTGCACGGTGGCGCCCATCGGCTCGGAATACTTGGTGCCGAAGTAGAAGATCTGCCCCACCTCGATCCCGCGCGAGCGGCGCTGCCGCTCCTGCGGCACCTGCGCGAACAGGGCCTCGTCGTGGGTCTCGTCGGTGCGGGCATAGGGGGTCGTCCATTCCTTGACGATCGCCGCGCAGGCATCGCGGTCGTCGAAATCCACCTCCCGTTCGCCAAATTCAAGCGTGGTGATCGCGCTGTCGTAGAACACCTCCGACTCGCCAGTCTCGGCCAGCACCAGGAACTCGTGCGTGTCATCGCCGCCAATGGGGCCGCTGTCGGCGCGCATCGGGATCGCCTGCAGCCCCATCCGCTCGTAGGTGCGCAGGTAGCTGACCATGTGGCGGTTATAGGCGTGAATGGCGCTTTCGTAATCCAGATCGAAGTTGTAGCCGTCCTTCATGTAAAACTCGCGCCCCCGCATCACGCCAAAGCGCGGGCGGATCTCGTCGCGGAATTTCCACTGGATCTGATAGAGCGTCAGCGGCAGGTCCTTGTAGCTGCCCACATGGGCGCGAAATATATCCGTCACCAATTCCTCGGCGGTGGGGGTATACAGCATGTCGCGACCGTGGCGGTCTTTCATGCGCAGCATTTCCTCGCCGTAATCGTCGTAGCGGCCGCTCTCGCGCCAAAGGTCGGCCGATTGCAGCACCGGCATCTGGATCGGGATGTGCCCGGCGCGGGCCTGTTCCTCGTGCACGATGTTTTCCACCTTGCGCAGCACCTTGAAGCCCATCGGCAGCCACGAATAGATGCCGGCGGCGGCCTGCTTGATCATCCCCGCCCGCAGCATCAGCCGATGGCTGGCGATCTGCGCCTCCGACGGGGTTTCCTTGAGAACGGGCAGAAAATAGCGGGTCAGACGCATGTCTATGGCACCTTCGGTCAAATGCTGGTTTCCCTAGGGGAGTAACCCACCCCCACGCGCCTAGCAAGCAGTGACAGGCGCAAGCGGCCCGTGCCTGCCCATATCCGCGGGCAAACGCTCCCGCCCGGCGCCTGTCGGCCTATTCGGGCGGGAGCGTTTGCTGCTCAGGGCCGATTGATCCCCGCACAACCTGCGCTCTTGAAACCCCGCGCGCAACGCGCGATGAATGAGCGGCAAAACAAGGGGCGCGCATGGGGCTTCCGGTCAGGGATCAAATGAAATACTGGGGCGTCGCCGCGGCGGTGTTCATGGCCGTGCTGTGGTACCTGGGCGATGTCATCCTGCCCTTCGTTCTCGGCGCGGCGATCGCCTATTTCCTCGATCCCGTCGCCGACCGGCTCGAACGAATGGGCACCTCGCGCGGGGTGGCGACGACAATCATCACCTGCCTGGCGTTGCTGATCTTCATCGTCGCGGCGCTTCTGATTGTGCCGACGCTGGTGTCGCAGACCGCGTCGCTGATCAATATTGCGCCGCAACTGTTCCAGGATCTTCAGGGGTTCCTGACCTCGCGTTTCCCGGCGCTGGTCGATACCGATTCCACGCTGCATCAATCGCTTGTCTCGCTGGGCGAGACGATCCGCGACCAGGGCGGCAAGGTGCTCAATTCCGTCGTCAGCTCGGCCGCCTCGGTGATCAACATCCTGCTGCTGCTGGTGATCGTGCCTGTGGTGGCGTTCTACCTGCTTTATGACTGGGATCACATGGTCGCCCGCATCGACGAGATGCTGCCGCGCGATCATGCCCCGGTGATCCGCCAACTGGCGGGCGAGATCGACGCCACCCTGGCCAGCTTCATCCGTGGCATGGGCACGGTCAGCCTGATCCTGGGCACGTTCTACGCGGTGTCGCTGATGCTGGTGGGGTTGCAATTCGGGCTGGTAATCGGCGCGGTGGCCGGGCTGGTCACCTTCATCCCGTATGTCGGCGCGCTGGTTGGCGGGGCGCTGGCCATCGGGCTGGGCCTGTTCCAGTTCTGGGGCGACTGGATGACCATCGGCCTGATCGCGGGCATCTTCGTCGCGGGCCAAGTGGCCGAGGGCAATTTCCTGACGCCCAAGCTGGTCGGCTCTTCGGTGGGGCTGCATCCCGTGTGGCTGATCTTCGCGCTGTCGGTGTTCGGCTCGTTGTTCGGGTTCGTCGGGATGTTGGTGGCGGTGCCGCTGGCCGCCGCGCTGGGCGTGTTGGTGCGGTTCTTCATCGGGCAGTACCAGGGCAGCAGGCTCTATCGCGGGCTATCGGGACGGGACGAGGGCTGAAATGGCGCGACAACTGAGCTTTGAGCTGCCGGTGCGCGCGGCGCTGGGGCGCGAGGATTTCTTCGTCTCGCCCGCCAATGCCATGGCGGTGGCCCTGATCGAGGGCTGGCGCGACTGGCCGGGCCGCAAGCTGTCGCTGATCGGGCCGGCGGGCGCGGGCAAGACCCACCTTGCGCATGTCTGGGCCGCCGCCAGCGGTGCGCGGATCATCCCCGCCGCCGCGCTGGCGGGCGCCGACATTCCCGCGCTGGCCGCCACGCCCGTCGCGGTCGAAGACGTGCCGGACATCGCCGGCGACGCGGACGCCGAGGCGGCGCTGTTCCACCTGCACAACCTGGTGCTGGCCGAGGGGCATTCGCTGCTGCTAACCGCCGACCGCCCCGCCGGCCGCTGGGGTCTTGCCCTGCCCGACCTGGCCAGCCGCATGCAACAGGCGCAATCGGCCACGCTCGAGCCGCCCGACGACCGCCTTCTGGCGGCGCTGCTGGCCAAGCTGTTCGCCGACCGGCAGTTGAACCCCACCCCCGAGACCATCCCCTACCTGGTGGCGCGCATGGACCGCTCGTTCGACGGCGCGCGGCAACTGGTGGATGCGTTGGACCGCACCGCGCTGGCCCAGCAACGCCCGATCAACCGCAGGCTGGCCGCCGAGGTGCTGGCCGCGCAGGGCTGAGCAGGCGGCGGCGCGAAAGCGCGCCTCGATTCCCCGATTTGGCGAGCCATCGGACTCAAGTCATAGCGCAAGCTGGGCGGGCGCCTGCCCGTGGGTGGCGCTGCAACGACTGAGCGACGCGCTTTATCCTGCCGCATGCCTCCAAGATATCCACGGCAGCACACCACCACCAAAGCGCCAGCCCGCAGGGACGGGTCATGCTGAAAGCATGCCTGTGGCATGACCGCTCGCCCGGCGCCTGTCGGCGCTATTCGGGCGGACACGCCCCCCATTCAGACGCCCCCGCACAACAACGCCCCGCGGGCACTGGACAATTCGCGCCCCTGCCCCCAGACTCTGTTACCTCACTGTCACAGGATTAAATCACAAGCATTTCATGACACACGCGGATTTCCTCAAGGCCCCGTTCGACCCGCCCCAGGACCTGCCCGACCTGGACCTTTCCGGCCCGGCGCGATTCTATAACCGCGAACTGAGCTGGCTGGGCTTCAACTGGCGCGTCCTGGAAGAGGCCGACAACCCCCGCGTGCCGCTGCTGGAGCGGGTGCGCTTCCTGTCGATCTCGGCCACCAACCTGGACGAATTCTATACCGTGCGCGTTGCCGGCCTGCGCGAGCTGTCACAGGCGGGAAACACCACGCCCGCCGCCGATGGCCTGACCCCGGCCGAACAGATGGTTCTGATCAATGCCGATGCCCGCCGCCTGATGAAGGCGCAGCAACGCATCTTTTCCGACCTCAAGCGCGAATTGGACGCCGAGAACATCTCGATCCTCGACCGCTCGCAACTGAACGAGAAGGACAGGACCCACCTTGCCGACGTGTTTCTCAACCGCGTCTTTCCGGTGCTGTCGCCGCTGGCGATCGACCCGGCGCACCCGTTCCCGTTCATCCCCAACACCGGCTTTTGCCTGGCCCTGCAACTTGAGCGCCGCCACGACAAGCGCGCCCTGCGCGCGCTGCTGCCGATCCCCGCGCAGATCGACCGCTTCGTCACCCTGCCCGCGTCCGAAGGCACCTACCGGGTGCTGCCGCTCGAGGAATTGCTGCTGCTGCACCTCGACAGCCTGTTCCCCGGCTACGAGATGCGCGGCCACTGCGCCTTTCGCGTCCTGCGCGACAGCGACCTGGAAGTCGAGGAAGAAGCCGAGGACCTGGTGCGCGAGTTCGAAACCGCGCTCAAGCGGCGCAAGCGCGGCGAAGTCGTGCGCATGAAGATCAGCGCCGGCGCTCCCGAGGGCCTGACCCGTGTGATCATGGACGAGCTGCACGTCACCCCCGACGAGGTGGTCGAAGTGACCGGCATGATCGGCATCGCCGACGTCAAGGAACTGGTGCTGGATACCCGCGCCGATCTGCTGTGGCCCACCTTCACCCCGCGCGTGCCCGAACGCGTGCAGGACCACGACGGCGACATGTTCGCCGCGATCCGGCAAAAGGACATGCTGCTGCACCACCCGTACGAGACGTTCGACATGGTGGTGCGCTTCCTGCAACAGGCCGCGCGCGACCCCAACGTGGTGGCGATCAAGCAAACGCTCTATCGCACCTCGCGCCACTCGCCCATCGTCGAGGCCCTGTGCGAAGCCGCCGAGGACGGCAAATCCGTCACCGCCCTGGTCGAGCTGAAGGCCCGCTTCGACGAGGCCGCCAACATCCGCCAGTCGCGGCGCCTTGAACGGGCGGGCGCGCACGTGGTCTACGGGTTCCTGGACCTGAAAACCCACGCCAAGATCTCGACCGTGGTCCGGCGCGAGGGCGACAACCTTGTCACCTATACCCACTACGGCACCGGCAATTACCACCCCATCACGGCACGCATCTATACCGACCTGTCGCTGTTTACCTGCGATGCCAAGCTGGGCCGCGACGCCACCAAGGTAATGAACTACCTGTCCGGCTACGCACAGCCCGAGGGCCTGGAAAACCTGGCGATCTCGCCGATCTCGCTGAAGCAGCGCCTGCTGGACATGATCGAGGCCGAGATGGAGCACGCCCGCGCCGGCCGTCCGGCGGTGATCTGGGCCAAGATGAATGCCCTGATCGACGCGCAGGTGATCGACGCCCTCTATGCCGCCAGCCAGGCCGGCGTCAGGATCAGCCTCGTGGTGCGCGGCATCTGCGGGTTGCGCCCCGGCGTCGCGGGCCTGTCGGAAAACATCCGCGTCAAATCCATCGTCGGCCGGTTCCTGGAGCATTCGCGCATCGTGTGCTTTGGCAACGGCCACGGCCTGCCGCACCGCAAGGCCCGCGTCTACATCAGCTCGGCCGACTGGATGGGCCGCAACCTCAACCGCCGGGTGGAGACGCTGGTCGAGATCGAGAACCCCACCGTCAAGGCCCAGATCGTCAGCCAGATCATGGCGGCCAACATGGCCGACGTGGCGCAAAGCTGGGTGATGTCGCCCGATGGCACCTTCTCGCGCGCCGAGGTGCCCGAGGGCACCTTCGCCTTCAACTGCCACCGCTTCTTCATGGAATACCCCTCGCTGTCGGGGCGCGGCTCGGCCGGGGCGGGCGACGTGCCGCAACTGACCCACACCGAGGACTGATGCCGCGCCATTTCGGCGCAGGCCCGCGGCATCGGCGCATCGGGGCATCGGGGCGATTGACCTTGTGCCCCGCCCTGTCGCATTGTGCGCGCGGGTCACCAGAAGGACAAATGGAATGGATGGCACGCCAGACCCCGAGGCGCATGATTGGGGGCCTTTCGGGCGCCCGCTGTTCAACGACGCCTCGTCGCGCGCGCTGGCCCGCGTGGGGGTGGTCGATGTCGGCTCCAACTCGGTGCGGCTGATGGTGTTCGACGGCGCCGCGCGCAGCCCGGCGTATTTCTACAACGAAAAGATAATGTGTGCGCTTGGCGCCGGCATGTCCGAAACCGGCCGCCTGAACCCCAAGGGGCGCCAACGCGCGCTGGCCGCGATGCGCCGGTTTCGCCACCTGGCCGACGGCATGGGCATCTCACCGCTGACCGCCGTCGCCACCGCCGCCGTGCGCGAGGCCGAAGACGGCCCCGATTTCCGCGCCGAGGTCGAATCCGAAACCGGCATCCGCCTGTGGGTCATCGACGGCGAGGAAGAGGCCCGCCTGTCGGCGCAAGGCGTGTTGCTGGGCTGGCCCGGCTCTTATGGGCTGGTGTGCGACATGGGCGGCTCGTCGATGGAACTGGCCGAGATCGCCGGCGGCCGCGTCGGCCGGCGCATCACCTCGCAACTGGGGCCGCTGAAGCTCAGCGGAATCAAGGGCGGCAAGAAGGGGCGCAAGGCCTTCATCAAGGACACCCTGGCCGAGCTGTCCGACTACATGGGGCCCCAGAAAAACCGCCTGTTCCTGGTTGGCGGGTCATGGCGCGCCATCGCCCGCATCGACATGGAGCGACGCGGCTACCCCCTGCACGTGCTGCACGAATACCGCATGAGCGCCCGCGCGATTCGCGACACCGTCAAATACATCGCCGCCAACGACCCCGACGATCTGCGCGCCCGCGCGGGCGTTTCCAGCAGCCGCATGTCGCTGGTGCCGCTGGCGGCCGAGGTGCTCAAGCAGGTGGTCAAGGCATTCCACCCCCGCGACATCGCCATCAGCAGCTATGGCATCCGCGAGGGGATGCTGTACGAGCAGATGCCCCAACGCCTGCGCGACCGCGATCCGCTGATCGAGGCGTGCCATTACGCCGAAAGCAAGGACGCCCGCCTGCCGGGGTTCGGCAAGACGCTCTATAATTTCATCCTGCCGCTGTTCAAATCCGTCCCCGAAGAGCGCAAGCGCATCATCAAGGCCGCCTGCCTGCTGCACGACGTCAGTTGGCGCGCCCACCCCGACTACCGCGCCGAGGATTGCTTTGACAACGCCACCCGCGCCAACCTGGGCGGGCTGAAACACGCCGAGCGGGTGTTTCTGGGGCTGGCCCTGCTGCACCGCTATACCAACAAGCGCGGCAACACGCGGTTCGACCCGCTGCTATCGCTGATCGACGATCAGACCTTGCAGCAGGCCGAGGTCCTGGGCAAGGCGATGCGCTTTGGCGCGATGCTGTGGCCGCACAAGGACGCGCGGCTTGGCGAGATCCGCTGGTTCCCCAAGAAGAAAGAGCTGGAGCTGCGCCTCACCCCCGAGGTCGAGCCGCTGTTCGGCGAGGTCGCGCAAACCCGCTTTCAATCCCTCGCCGGGGCGCTGGGCGCAAAAACCCGCGTCATCCCCCCACGCGCCGGGGGCAAGAAACCCAAGAAGTGACAGGGGACCACCCCGCGCGAAATAGCGCACGAAGGGCGCCGCGCATCGCCGGGCCGCCCGTCGCCCCAAAGGGGCGCCGCCCAACATCGGCACGCCTCCGGCGTGACGGCACGGCGATTTGGCTGCAGCCTGCGCAACGCTCCAGGGCTCTTCGGATTTGGCTGTCATAAAGTGCCCCGCACCAGCGTAGGATCGCCGCACCGCGGCCCGTCGATGCGCGGCGCCTCAACCGGTCGTCAACCCAAACACCCCCGCCTACAGCTCGATCTCGCCGCCCGGCTCCGGCGGCCCGGGCTGGGGCTCGGTATCAGGCTTGCGGCGCAGGATGATATCGCCATTGGGCAGCATCTCGGGCGGGTAATAGTTGGTGATGTCCTCGACCTTGCCCAGCAAATCGGCCAGCGCCGGCCCCATCTCGTGCAGGAACTCGCGCATCGCCGGGGTCATCTCGCCGGCCAGGTCGCGCAGGTTTTCCATCGCCGGGTCCACCTCGTCCATGAGGCCCCGCAGGAACAGGCGCGCGCCTTCCTCCATCAGGGAATAGCCATCGCCGGGGCCCTCGCCCTCAGGCGGCGCGTCCTGATCCTCCGCCACCGCTGGCATCGCCACCAGGCACAGCACCGAAAGCAATTTCAACGCGTGTTTCATGGCCCCATCCTAATGCATTTTCGCCCTTGGGTGTATCGCTTTCTCCCCCGCTTCTCCCTGCCCTCGCAGGCACGCCAGACCCATCCGCTCACAGGTCCAGATCAACCGTCACCGGGAAATGATCCGACGCCGTCAACAGCGCATCGCGCAGCTCCGGCACCCACCAGCACCCCGGATCATCGAACGGATGCCAGATGCGCCAACCATGCGCGTGCGGCCGCAGATCGGGCGAGACCAGGATATAATCCAGCAGCGCCGACAGGTAACGCTCGCCGGGCTCGCTGCCATTGCGCGACTGCGGCGCCAGCAGGAACCGCGCCGAAACCGGGATCGCGCCAAGACGATGCCGCAGCGCCCAACGCGCATGCGGATCATGCAGCACCTTGCCCGGCGCATCGCCCATCACGATCTCCAGCGTCGAGCGCCCGAACAGCCCCTCGAACTCGTCCAGCCCCGGACCATCGTTCAAATCGCCCATCACGATCAGCGGCTCGCCGCGCTCCAGTTCCTCGTCGATGCGCCGCCGCAGCCAGATCGCCTGCGCCAGTTGCTTGCGCCGGTTGGCGATCGACAGGCGCATGATCTGATCATCGTTGGTAGCCCCGTGCGGCGCCTTGGATTTCAGATGCACGCCGATCACGCGGAACCGCGCGCCGCTCTCCTTCACCTGTACCGCCAGTTCCAGCGGCGGCTTTGAAAACCGCACCTGCTCGGCGCTCGCGTCGATATCCAGATCGATCCGAAACACCCCGTCGAACCGCGGCACCCCCTCTTGCTCGCGCGCGCTCTCGGGCGGTCCATGCGGCTCATGCCGCACCGATACAACGTCCGGATCGTATAACAGCGCGATTTCCTGTTGCGTGTCGTTGCGAAAGCCAATCACCGCCCGCCGCGCCCGCAGATCAAAGAACTTGGCGAAGTTTTCCAACGAGCGAACGGTCTTGCGGTCGGTATTGTGGTTGGGCGCCTCGACCACCAGGATCATGTCGGAGTCAATCGCCGTGAACACGATGCCCAGCCCGCCCAGTTGCTGCCCTCGCGTCACCCCCCGCCGCGCCGAGGGCTGCGCGTCGTCCTGCGGCACGCCGTCGTCATCGAAAAGCGCGTTGAACCATTCCACGTTATATGTGGCAATCCGCATCAGGCCGCCTCGCCCGCGATTTCCTCCCACGCGCGGTTGATGTCGATCATGCGCCGCTCGGCCATCTTGACGGCCTCCTGCGGCACTCCCCGCGCCGCCAGCGCATCGGGATGCGTCTCGCGGACCATGCGCTTCCATGCGCGGCGCACCTCATCGAGGGGCGTGTCGGGGCTCACGCCCAGGATGACATAGGGGTCGGGCGTGGCATCGGGCACGAACCGGCTTCGGATCGCGCGAAACTCGGCCTCGGGCAGTTCCAGGATCTCGGCCACCCGGCGCAAGAAGGCATCCTCGGCGGGGTGGTAGCTGCCATCGGCCATCGCGATGTGAAACAGCCCCTCCATCAGGTCGCACAGGCAATCCTGCCCGTCGCGGAACATGGCGCGGATCTTGCGGGCGTATTCCTCGTACCCGGCCACGTCCTGCCGCGCCAGGTTGAACACCCGCGCCGCGCCCGCCTCGTCCTGCGGGGCGATGATAAACACCTCGCGCATGGCGCTCACCTCGTTGCGGGTGACCTGCCCGTCGGCCTTGGCCATCTTCGCGCTCAGCGCGATCACCGCGATGGTAAACGCCACCGACCGTTCCGGCGCGCCGCCCACGCGCAGCCGGTCAAACACAACGCTCAGCCCCTCGCCCTTGCGCAGGGCCGACAGCGCGTCGGAAATGCGTGTCCAGATTGACATGGGACTATCCTAACCTTTCGCGTGCACCCTGTCAGTGCGACATCACAGAAACTTCTGCAGCACAACCAGATCCATCCAGCGGCCAAACTTGCGTCCCACCTGCGGCAGCCGTGCAACCTTGGCAAAGCCCACAGCCTCGTGAAACGCAACGCCTGCGGGGTTTTCCGCGCTGACCCCCGCGATCATCGAATGAACCCCCGCCGCGCGGGCATGATCGCACAGCGCCGCCATCAGGGCCCGGCCCACACCGCGCCCGCGCGCGGCCTCGGACAGGATGATCGAATGCTCCATCGTGTGGGCATAGCCCGGCCCCTTGCGAAACTGTCCGTAGGTGGCAAAGCCCAGAACCGCGCCCGCCTCCCCCTCGGCCAGCAGAAAGGCGCGCCCTTCGATGCGGCACGCCTCGAACTCGGCCGCCAGCCCCGCAGGTGTCTTGAGCGTGGTGGTAAAGGTCGTCGCGCTATCGCGGATCAGCGGGTTCCAGATCTCCGCAACCGCCCCGGCATCACACGCCCGCGCGGCCCTTATGCGCATGTCAGGTTCCTCATGCCAGATGCCTGCGCCCGTTCGGCGTGTCGAACTCGGCCACCAGCTCTGCCGCCGGGCCGTCCTGCACCACGACGCGCGCATCGTTCACCAGCGGCGACAGCGCGGTGCGCAGATCGCCACCCCGCGGATGCGACAGCACTAACCGGTTCAGCCGGCACCCTGATGGCTCCAGCCGCTCCGCCGGATGCCCCGGCCCCTGCCATTGCATCAACGCCGGGAAACAGCCGCCAAACGGCACGGTCCCGTCGCTCGGAACCGCCATGTGCCACCGCAGGTCGCCCCGCTCCAGCGCCACGGGCGCGCCGCTGCCCTCCGGGCTACGCTCCAGCGCCGCGTCCAAATCCTCGCAGCGACCGATCCAGTTCGACAGGCACGGCGCCCCGGCGAACCGGTCCAGATCGAACCACCGCGCGCATTTCGGCACCGGCGCTTTTGGGTCAACCGCGATCACCTCAAGGTACAGGCCATCCTCCAGCCCCAGCAACATGTTATGCGTGCCATACCGCGCATGCGCGCCGCCGGGCTGCAATGTCACGCCCAGCGCCTCCTCGACATGCGCGCGCCCCGCCTCCAGCGTCTCGGCCGCCACCGCCAGGTGATCCAGATCCACCATGCCCGTGCTCCTTTTCCCAATTCAACATACCCGGTGCCGGGGGGCGATGAAAGCCTCGATCGGCCGTTGATCAACCCGGTTGAGACGCCGCGCATTGGCGCCAATCCTCAACACCCATAACAGACCGCTCATCCCCAGCCCGCGCAATTCCCGCCCCCGCACCGCTTCTTCTGGCTAAAAATATCCTCGGGGGGTGTGGGGGGCAGACAGCCCCCCGCCCCGGCCTCAGCCGCGCGCCGCGCGGATCAGCTTCAGGATATCCTGCGCCGCCTCGGGGATGTTGGTGCCGGGGCCGAAGATGGCCTTCACCCCCGCCTTTGTCAGGAACTCGTAATCCTGCTGCGGGATCACGCCGCCGCAGATCACGATGATATCGCCCGCATCGCGCGCCTTCAGCGCCTCGATAAGCTGCGGCGCCAGGGTCTTGTGCCCGGCGGCCTGGCTGGAGATGCCGATCACGTGCACATCGTTGTCGATGGCGTCCTGCGCGGCCTCTTCGGGCGTCTGAAACAGCGGCCCCACGTCCACGTCGAACCCGATATCGGCGAATGCCGTGGCGATCACCTTGGCGCCGCGGTCGTGCCCGTCCTGCCCCATCTTGACCACCAGCATACGCGGGCGCCGGCCCTCTTCCTCGGCGAAATCCTCGACCGATTTCTGGATCGCGGCGAACCCCTCGTCGCCCTCGTAGGCAGCGCCGTAGACGCCCGCCAGCGTCTTGACCTCGGCGCGGTGGCGGCCGAACACCTTTTCCATGGCCATGCTGATCTCTCCTACGGTTGCGCGGGTGCGCGCGGCCTCGACCGCGGCCTCCAGCAGGTTACCGCCCTCGCGCGCGCGGCGGGTCAACTCGTCCAGCGCGGCGGTGCACGCGTCCTCGTCGCGTTCGGCGCGGATACGCTCCAGCGCACGCACCTGACCGTCGCGCACCTTGGCGTTGTCGATATCCAGGATATCGATCGGGTCCTCTGTTTCCTTGCGGTACTTGTTGACCCCAACGATCACCTCGTCGCCGCGGTCGATCATCGCCTGCCGGGTGGCGGCGGTTTCCTCGATGCGCAGCTTGGGCATGCCGCTGGCCACGGCCTTGGTCATGCCGCCCATCTGCTCGACCTCTTCCATCAGCTCCCACGCCTTCTCGGCCAGGTCATGGGTCAGCCGCTCCACGTAATACGACCCTGCCAGCGGATCGACCACGTTGGTCACGCCGGTTTCCTCCTGCAAGATCAACTGCGTGTTGCGCGCGATGCGGGCGCTGAAATCCGTGGGCAGCGCGATCGCCTCGTCCAGTGCGTTGGTGTGCAGCGACTGCGTGCCGCCCAGAACCGCGCTCATCGCCTCGTAGGCGGTGCGGATCACGTTGTTGTAGGGGTCTTGCTCCTGCAAGCTGACACCGCTGGTCTGGCAATGGGTGCGCAGCATCTTTGATCGGTCCTCCTGCGCGCCGAACTCGGTCATGATGCGGTGCCACAACAGCCGCGCCGCGCGCAGCTTGGCCGCCTCCATGAAGAAATTCATGCCGATGGCGAAAAAGAACGACAGCCGCCCGGCGAACTTGTCCACGTCCATGCCCGCCTCGATCGCGGCCTTCACGTATTCGCGCCCGTCCGCCAGCGTATAGGCCAGCTCCTGCACCAGGTTCGCGCCAGCCTCCTGCATGTGGTAACCCGAGATCGAGATCGAGTTGAAGCGCGGCATCTCGGTGCTGGTGAACTCGATGATATCGCTGATGATCCGCATGCTTGGCTCGGGCGGATAGATATAGGTGTTGCGCACCATGAATTCCTTCAGAATATCATTCTGAATGGTGCCCGACAGGACCGACTTGTCGTGGCCCTGCTCCTCGCCGGTGACGATGAAACTGGCCAGGATCGGGATCACCGCGCCGTTCATCGTCATCGACACGCTGACCTTGTCCAGCGGGATCTGATCGAACAGGATCTTCATGTCCTCGACGCTGTCGATTGCCACACCCGCCTTGCCGACGTCGCCGACCACGCGCTCGTGATCGCTGTCATAGCCGCGATGCGTGGCCAGGTCGAACGCCACGCTGACGCCTTGCTGCCCCGCCGCCAGCGCCCGGCGGTAAAAGGCGTTGCTTTCCTCGGCGGTGGAGAACCCCGCGTATTGCCGGATCGTCCAGGGCCGCCCGGCATACATGGTGGCGCGCGGGCCGCGCGTGAACGGGGCAAACCCCGGCAGGCTGCCCAGGTGCGGCAGACCCTCGACATCCTCGGCGGTATAAAGCGGCTGAACCTCGATCCCTTCCAAGGTTTTCCACGTCAGCGCCTCCAGCGGCCTGCCGCGGAGCTCTTTCTCGGCGCGGGCGCGCCAGTCATCCCTTGTGTCGCTCATCGTGCTGGTCCTTTCATCTGTGCGCGCGCGCCTTCACGCGGCGCAAAAATCTTTGGGGGCGGGCGCGAATGGCCATTCGCATTCGCGGTCAAACCTCCTATATCTGCGGAGGAAGGAGGGGCCATGAAATCTGCATTCAGCCTTGTCGCCGCGTTATTCGTCATTTTGTCAATCGCACCCGCACTGGCGGTCGAGGAGGATGGCGGGGATAGCCCCGAAATGCCCCTGATGGAAGCGGGCGACATCACGCTTGAACAGTTCAAATGGGAAAACCGCCTGATCGTGGTGTTCGCCGACAGCCCGCTCGACCCGAGCTTCAGGCAACAGATGGAAAAGCTGCGCGAAGACGTCCCCGCCCTCCTGGTCCGCGACGTGGTGGTTCTGACCGATACCAACCCCGAGGGAAAATCATCGCTGCGCCAGAAACTGCGCCCACGCGGTTTCGGGCTGGTGCTGATCGGCAAGGACGGACAGGTCAAGCTGCGCAAACCCGCACCCTGGGACATGCGCGAGATTTCCCGCAGCATCGACAAGTGGCCGATCCGCCAGCAGGAAATCCGCGAGGATCTGGGCAAGGACTGACCGCCGCGGCGCCGCGGCGACCAGTCGAGTGCTGCTGTCGCGTCTGCCAGTATCATCGCGTCATTCGAACTCCATGATCACGTCATCCACGCCCAGGCTGTCGCCGGCGCCGGCGTTGATCTTCGCCACCACGCCGCGGCGCTCGGCGCGCAGGATGTTCTCCATCTTCATCGCCTCCACGGTGCACAGGGCCTGGCCCTCCTGCACCTCGTCGCCCTCGGCCACGTCAACCTTCACGATCAGGCCGGGCATCGGGCACAGCAACAGCTTCGAGGTATCCGCCGCCTCCTTCTCGGGCATCAGGGCTGCCAGCTCCGCCTGGCGCGGCGTGCGCACGTGGCATTTCAGGTCCGCGCCGCGCGTGCGCAGGTGGAACCCGCCCGATATTTTCCCGACCTTCAGCACCAGCGGCGCACCGTCCACGTCCAGCACCGCCAGCGGGTTGCCGGGGGTCCAGTCGCTTGCTACGCGCATCTGCGTGCCATCCTCGAAATTGACACTGGCGCCCTCGTGGTCGGCGTCGATGCTCACGGCAAACCGCTCCCCCTGAAGCGTCACCACCCAGTCGCGCCCGACATGGCGCTCGTGGTTGTCCATGCGCCCCGAAATGCGCGCGCGCCGGATCTCGCCCACCCGGTGCATCGCCGCCGCCGCCGCCGCGATCCGGCGCAGATCGTCCTCGGGCAAGGTAACGCCGTTGAACCCGTCGGGGTATTCCTCGGCGATGAAGGCGGTGGTCATCTCGCCCGCGACGAACTTGGGGTGATCCATCACCGCGCTGAGGAACGGCAGGTTGTGGCCGATCCCCTCCACCTCGAAACTATCCAGCGCGACGCGCATTTCCTCGATCGCCTGCGCACGGGTCGGCGCCCATGTGCACAGCTTGGCGATCATCGGATCGTAATACATGGAAATCTCGCCGCCCTCAAAGACGCCGGTATCGTTGCGCACCTTGGCGGTGTCGCTGACCGTCTCCTGCGGCGGGCGATAGCGCGTCAGCCGCCCGATCGACGGCAGGAACCCGCGATACGGGTCTTCGGCGTAAAGGCGGCTCTCAATCGCCCAGCCATTGAGCGCGATATCCTCTTGCGTGAACGGCAGCTTCTCACCCGCCGCCACACGGATCATCTGCTCGACCAGGTCCACGCCGGTAATCAGTTCGGTCACAGGATGCTCAACCTGCAACCGCGTGTTCATCTCCAAAAAGTAGAAATTCTTGTCGCCATCGACGATGAACTCCACCGTGCCCGCGCTCGCGTAATCCACCGCATGCGCCAGCGCCAGCGCCTGCTCGCCCATCGCCTTGCGGGTGTCCGCGTCAAGGAACGGGCTCGGCGCCTCCTCGATCACCTTTTGATTGCGCCGCTGGATCGAGCATTCGCGCTCGTGCAGGTAAACGCCGCCGCCGTGGCTGTCGCACAGCACCTGGATCTCGATATGGCGGGGTTGGGTGACGAACTTCTCGATGAATATGCGGTCATCGCCGAACGATGACGCCGCCTCGTTCTTCGAACTCTGGAACCCCTCGCGCGCCTCGTCGTCGTCCCACGCGATGCGCATGCCCTTGCCGCCGCCGCCAGCCGATGCCTTGATCATCACCGGGTAACCGATCTCGCGACTGATCTTGACCGCCTCCTCGGCGTCCTCGATCAGGCCCATCACGCCCGGCACGGTGCTGACGCCCGCCTCCTGCGCCAGCTTTTTCGACGTGATCTTGTCGCCCATCGCCTCGATCGCGCCCTTGGGCGGCCCGACAAAGGCCACGCCCTCGGCCTCCAGCGCCTCGGCGAACTTGGGGTTTTCCGACAAGAAGCCATAGCCGGGATGCACCGCCTCTGCGCCGGTGTCGCGGATCGCCTTCATGACGTTGTCGATCACGATATAGGACTGGTTCGCGGGCGCCGGGCCGATATGCACCGCCTCGTCGGCCATCCGCACATGCAGGGCATCCCGATCGGCATCGGAATAGATCGCGACGGTCTTGATGCCCATGTTGCGGGCGGATTTGATAACCCGGCAGGCGATCTCGCCCCGGTTCGCGATCAGGATTTTCTTGAACATCTTGCCCCTCTTCCTTTCCTTACCCTGCAACGGCGCGGCCCTGTCCCGGCCGCGCAAAGCGCCCCACCGGCGCCGCGTCACATTTCATTGATTTGATGGAATTATTCAAAGCATCGCGCAGCGCCGCCGCAAACGGCGCGATGTCATGCCTGCGGGCGCCCGCTCCGGAAAATCCGGGGGCGCCGCGCGTGTTCAACCGATAACTGGCCTTGTCTGCCGCGCGTTCAGTTGCAGCGGCCCGGGTACTTCTGGCAATAGGCGACGTTGGCCGCCGCCCCCACAAGCGCGCCACCCGCGACATTCCCGTCCAGCAGAACCGAGGTGCCCGCGCCTGCGCCAGCGCCCAACAGCGCCTGTTCGCCCATGGTATCACCGCACCCGGCAAGCGCCGCGAAGCAGGTAAATCCAAGGCCCAATATTGCAGTCCGCATATCGCTCTTTCCCTTTGCTTGCGTGGCGTATCACCCAAATAGGATACCACGACCTTCACCATCTTGAAACGCCCATGCAGCTTGGCCGCGAGGCGCGCGACCCCGGTCCCCCGGCCCCTCTTCGGCCCGGTGGCGGGCAAAAAAATGGATGGGCTGCCAGTTGCCTGACAAGCCCATCCAACAGGGGAAGGGTATGGGGTCAGGTCCGTATCCAAAATCCGAACCTTGTGCGCGGGCCACTTTGTCTCTGTCCGCGCACCATCGATCATGGCGGGCAAACCGGCCCCCGCCAAGCCGTCGCGCCCGGCACGGCGTGGTTGAGCGGCGCTCCGCTCAGATACGCGGGGGTTGCGCGGAAACATGCCGGTCATGCCTCGAACACCTCGGGGAAAGATGCGCGCGCCGCCGCCACGTCGATCCGCAGCAGCGCCTCATAGCTTTCGGGGTCGAATGGATCCTCTGCCGGCACCACTTCGCGCCCGAACAGCCAGTTCAGCCGCCCGGCATCCAGGTTGCCGCGCTCGAACGGCTCATCTCCGAAATGATCCCATAGCGCGGCCAGAAACGCCTCGTCCGCGCGCTTGTCGGCGGGGCGGCGATCAGCGTAGCGCGCCCTTGGGGCCAGCGGCGTCACCCCCTTGGGGTTGGGCCGGCGAATGACAAACTGAAAATCCGTCCCGGGCAAGCGCCCGGGAAATCCGCGATGCTTCAGCATGGCACGGCCCTCCCGAAGGCAGTGGGCAGGTCCGCGCCCGCCCGGCCGCCAATCGGCCCGTGCCCAAGGGCTGCGCCCTTAGCCGGCGACTGCGCCGGTCTGGCCGTTGGTGCCGGTCTGGCCGTTGCCGTCGGTCTGGCCGTTGCCGCCGGTCTGCCCGTTGCCGCCGTTGCCACCGGGCGGCTGGTATTGCTCGTTCGGCACGCAGGGCGCGGCGCCGGCCACGTCCTGGCATCCGCCGCCAGGCTGACATGGCACGCTCTGGTTGCCCTGAACACAGCCCTGAAGTTCGCCCATCTTGTTGTAGACCGGCTCGCCGCTAATCGCCATCTTCTGGGGTTCCGGCTGGGCGCAGGCCCCGAGGAAGCCGGCAATCGCCAGCCCTGTGCCAAGCATGGTAACTCTGAACATTGGAAACTCCTTTTACCCCTCGTTATGCGGAAAAAAAACGATCCGCGTCCGACGATTGTAGCAAAATCCGGGCTATTCGGCCACATTGATGCGCCGCGGCGCAAACGCAGTCCCGGACAAGGGCAAAAGAGAGCGGGCACCACCATGCCCGCGGGAGCCGGGGCAGGCGCAAACGCCCGCCCCGGTCCGGTGTTACTTGAATTTTCCGGTGTATTCCGGCTCGGTCGAGATCGGCTCGGGCTCGACCACGACATATTCTTCCTGTGCGGGCTGCGCGCAGGCGCCGACAAAGCCGACGACGCAAAGCGCCAGTATGCTCTTGATGCTTGTTGACATGCCTGTCTCCTGTCTCTTTTTGCGGACATAACGGGGTCAATGCCCCCAACCTGCCCAATAGATGGGACCGCGCCCAACCGGACACGCCCGGCGCCAAGTATACCGCACCCGGCGGTGGAAATACATCCGCCCCGGCGCGCGCGCCGATCCTGTGACGCCAAAGCCTCAACCGGCAGGCCACCTGAAGAGTGCGCCGCAAGATATTGTATGTGCGTCATAATCTTCCCCAAATGCAGAGCAGGCATTATCGCCTCAAAGCGGGATATTGTCGTGCTTCTTCCACGGATTGCTCAGCTTCTTGCCCCGCAGCGCGGCAAACGCCCGCGCCACCCGTTTGCGGGTGCTGCGCGGCTGGATCACCTCGTCGATAAAGCCGCGCTCGGCCGCGACGAACGGGTTGGCAAAGCGCGCCTCGTAATCGGCGGTGTGGCTGGCGATCTTTTCCTCGTCGCCCAGGTCGGCGCGATGGATGATCTCGGTCGCGCCCTTGGCGCCCATCACCGCGATTTCCGCCGTTGGCCAGGCGTAGTTGAAATCGCCGCGCAGGTGCTTGGATGCCATCACGTCATACGCCCCACCATAGGCCTTGCGCGTGATCACCGTCACCTTGGGCACCGTCGCCTCGCCATACGCGAACAGCAGCTTCGCACCGTGCTTGATCACACCGCCCAGCTCCTGCCCCGTACCGGGAAGGAACCCGGGCACATCTACAAAAGTCAGGATCGGGATCTCGAACGCATCGCAGAACCGCACGAACCGCGCCGCCTTGCGGCTGCTGTCGATATCCAGGCACCCGGCCAGGACCATCGGCTGGTTCGCCACAACGCCCACGGTGCGCCCCTCAAGGCGGATGAACCCGGTGATGATGTTCTTGGCGAAATCCTCCTGGATCTCGTAGAAATCGCCCTCGTCGGCGATCTTGTGGATCAACTCCTTCATGTCATACGGCATGTTCGGGTTGTCCGGGATCAGGGTATCAAGGCTCGGCTCGGCCCGATCGGGATCGTCGAAAAACGGGCGAACAGGCGGCTTTTCCTGGTTGTTGAGCGGCAGCAGATCGATCAGGCGCCGCACCTCGGCCAGGGCCTCGACATCGTTTTCAAACGCCGCGTCGGCGACGCTGGATTTCTTGGTATGGGTCGATGCCCCGCCCAGTTCCTCGGCGGTGACCACCTCGTTGGTGACGGTCTTGACCACGTCGGGGCCGGTCACGAACATGTAAGAGCTATCCTTCACCATGAAGATGAAGTCGGTCATCGCCGGCGAATACACCGCGCCGCCCGCGCAGGGGCCCATGATCACGCTGATCTGCGGGATCACGCCGCTGGCCATTATGTTGCGTTGGAACACCTCGGCATAGCCGGCAAGGCTATCGACGCCCTCTTGGATGCGGGCGCCGCCCGAATCGTTGAGCCCCACCACCGGCGCGCCGTTCTGCATGGCCATGTCCATGATCTTGCAGATCTTTTGCGCGTGCGTCGCCGACAGCGACCCACCGAACACCGTGAAATCCTGGCTGAACACATAGACCATGCGTCCGTTCACCGTGCCCCAGCCGGTCACAACGCCATCGCCGTAGGGGCGCTGTTCTTCCATGCCGAAATCGGTACAGCGATGCGCGACGAACATGTCGAATTCCTCGAACGTGCCCTCGTCGAGCAGCAGCTCGATCCGCTCCCGCGCAATCAGCTTGCCGCGCCCGTGCTGCGCATCGATCCGCTTCTGGCCGCCACCCAAGCGGGCCTGTTCACGGCGGTTTTCCAGTTCCTGCAGGATATCTTTCATGGCTGTTCCCTTCCGTTTGGCGTCCGTATACAGGGCGAACAGCGCGGCACAAAACGATTTCCGGCAAATTTGCAAATTTTGGAAAATACAAGTTTTGCGAATAGCAAAATTGAATATTTCCGCAGCGGCGCAATGGACTTCCCCAAGACCGCGCCCTACCGATTGTGGAATGACGCGCGACTCAACCTCCGGGTATCTCAAACCGGGTCACCCACCCCATATATCCACGCTGATCCTGCTTGCCGGGATTTCGGCGCTGAGCATGAACATCTTCCTGCCGTCGCTGCCCGGCATGGCCGAGTATTTCCAGACAGATTACCGCCTGATGCAGCTTTCGGTCGCGATCTACCTAGGCATGAACGCGGTGCTTCAGGTGCTGATCGGGCCGGTGTCGGACAAGTACGGCCGCCGCCCGCTGATCCTCGGGTGCCTCGTGATCTTCTGCATCGCGACGGTGGGCTGCCTGCTGGCGCCCAACGCCTATATCTTCCTTGCCTTCCGCATGATCCAGGCGGTTGTGGCCATCGCGATGGTGCTGTCGCGCGCGGTGGTGCGCGACATCTACGAACAGGACCGCGCCGCCTCGATGATCGGATACGTCACCATGGGCATGGCCGTGGTGCCCATGATGGGCCCCGCCATCGGCGGCGTGCTGGAGGAGCTGTTCGGCTGGACCGCCAATTTCTGGATGCTGCTGCTGTGCGGGCTGCTGGTGCTGGCGGTGTCGTGGCGCGACCTGGGCGAAACCGCCCCGCCCAGCACCAACACCCTCGCGCAACAATTCCGCGAATACCCCGAGCTGCTGACCGCGCCGCGCTTTTGGGGCTACTGCCTCGCCGCCGCGTTCGGATCGGGGGCGTTCTTTGCCTATCTCGGCGGCGCCCCCTTCGTCGGCAGCGAGGTATTCCACCTTAGCCCCGGCGTGTTGGGCTTCTACTTCTCCGCCCCTGCGGTCGGCTATTTCATGGGCAACTGGGCCACCGGCCTGCTGTCCGCGCGGATCGGCGTCAACCGCATGGTGCTGTGCGGCGCGCTCAGCGCGTCAACGGGCATGGCGCTGTCGCTGCTGCTGTCCTATGCCGGGTTTTCCGGGCCGCTGGTGTTCTTTGGCTTCATGACGATGGTGGGCCTTGGCAACGGCATGGTCATCTCGAACGCCACCGCAGGCATGTTGTCAGTGCGCCCGCGCCTTGCCGGCACCGCCTCGGGCCTTGGCGGCGCGATCATGATCGGCGGCGGCGCGGTCCTGTCGGCGCTGGCGGGTGCGCTGCTGGTGCCGGGGCGGGGCGAGTTTCCGCTGACATGGATCATGTTCATCACCTCGGTGTTCTCGGTGCTGTCGATCCTCGCCGTCATCCGCCGCGAACGCCGCCTCGGCATCTGATCGCGCCAACAAAACGGATTCGCCTGCCCGGGTCGCGCCCGACCCTGGGTGGGCGCATAGCAGCGCTCGTGATTGGCGCAATTCTCAAAAGCAGTGATGACTTACATGCCATAAACGACATCACCAAAGCGCCCTCCCGTGGGGAGGGTCGGGCGCGGCCCGGGCTTGCAGCCCGCGCCATGGGGTCAAACCAACACCCCGCGCTTGCCCCCGCCGCTTTGCAGATTTACAACCCGCTAAACACGGTTTGCAAAGGCACCCCACATGGCCACCCGAAAACTCTACGCCGGCGCCAAGCTGCGCGAAACGCGCCAGCGCCTCGCCCTAACGCAAAAGGATTTCGCCGCCAAGCTGGGCGTGTCCCTGCCCTATCTCAACCAGATGGAGAACAACAACCGCCCGGTCTCGACCACCGTCGTGCTGGCGCTGGCGCAGGAGTTTGGCTTCGACGTGACCGAACTGGGCAGCGGCGATAGCGCCCGGCTCGTCTCCGACATGCGCGAGGCGATGGCCGATCCCGTCTTCGCCGACAACGCGCCGCCGATGGCCGATCTGCGCCTCGCCGCGTCGAACGCCCCGGCGCTGGCGCGCGCCTTCCTGGACCTGCACCGCGCCTACCGCGAAACGCGCGAGCGTCTGGCGTCGCTGGACGAGGCGCTTGGCCGCGACGATTCCCGCATGCAAACCAGCCCATGGGACGAGGTGCGCGATTTCTTCCACTATTGCGACAACTACATCGACGCGGTCGATCACGCCGCCGAACACTTCGCCGCCCGCGCCGCCCCCGGCACACCGATGGCCGCCCATGCCGCCGCCGCGCTGGACCGCGCGGGCGTCAGCATCGCCCACGCCGACACCCCCCGCCTGCGGCAGTTCGATCCCGCCAGCCGCATCCTGACGCTGTCCAGCCGCGCCGCCCCCGAAACCCGCGCCTTCCAGATGCTGCTGCAACTGGCGCTGCTCAACCACGACCCGCTGATCGAGGCAACGCTCGACCTGGCCCGCTTTCAATCCGACGCCGCCCGCGCCATCGCCAAGATCGGGCTGGCCAACTATTTCGCCGGCGCGGCCCTGATGCCCTACGGCGCCTTCCTCGCCGCCGCGCAGGACACCCGCCATGACCTGGAGCTGCTGGCGCACCGCTTTGGCGCCTCGATCGAACAGGTGGCGCACCGCCTCTCGACCCTGCAACGCCCCGGCGCCAAGGGCGTGCCGTTCTTCTTCGTGCGCGTCGATCAGGCCGGCACCATCACCAAGCGCCACTCGGCCACGCACCTGCAATTCGCGCGCTTCGGCGGCGCCTGCCCGCTGTGGAACGTGCACCGCGCGTTCGAGACACCGGGCCGGTTCCTCCGGCAACTCGCCGAAACCCCCGACGGCGTGCGCTATATCAGCCTCGCGCGCGACGTGTCCAAACCCGGCGGCAGCTTCGGCGCCCCGATCCGCCGCTTCGCCATCGCGCTGGGCTGCGAGGTGCGCCACGCCAGCGCGCTGGTCTACGCCGATGACCTGGACCTCACCAACCCCCGCGCGTTCGAGCCGATAGGCATCTCCTGCCGCATCTGCGAACGCACCACCTGCCACCAGCGCTCGGTGCCACCACTAGAGAGGCGCCTGAGCGTCGACGCCGACCGCCGCGACGTGCTCCCCTACACGGTGGAATAGCGGCCAACGACGCCCACCGCCAACACGGCTTCATCTTGCCCAAAATACTTCGGGGGGCCGCGCGTGAAACGCGCGGCGGGGCAGCGCCCCACCGGCGCGCGGGGGCATCGCCCCCCGCGCGCCCACTCTATAAAGCGTGGCGCAGCCACACCGCTACCCGGCGCAACGCCAAACGGCGCGCGAGACGCGATTACTCATACAAAAACCAGCAATTGGCTCTACCGTTCAGAGTAAAACCGCCCGCTCAATCCGTCAGCATCGCATATAGCTGATCCTTCAGCGCGGCGCGTTTCTTGCGCATTTCCACCTCGGCCAGTTCCTCGACCGGCTCCACGTTCGTCTCCGCCCGGTGCACCGCCCGGTTCAGCTCGTGATACTCCTCCGCCAGCTTGGCGAAATGACCGTCATTTTGCTTTTTCTCGGTGATCTTGTCGGCCAGGTCCGGAAACTCGTCCTGCAGTTCATGGGGTGTATGGGACATTTCGCGCTCTCCTTATCTTGCGTCGATCAGACCCTATCGCACCGCCGCGCCGCCCCGCCTTGAGACAGATCAATCCGCCCCACCCTCAGTCGATTTCATCGCCGTATTCCAGGATGATCGGCACGATGATTTCCTCCTCGTCCATCAGGTGACGATCCAGGAACCCGCGAAACCCCTCCTGCACCTGCAACAGCCGCCCCACGCCATCATGCGCGCCCTTGCCCTCCTGCAGCGCCCGCAGCACCGCGTTGGTGCCGTCCGCCAGCTCCTTCATGTGCCGGTCCAGCGCGTGATGATCGGCATCCAGCACCTCGAACGCCCGCAGCAGCCGCTTGTCGAAGCCCTGGAACTTCGGGAAATACTCGTGATCCTCGATCATGTGATGGCCGTGCAACTGGTTCAGGAAAAACCCGGTATAGCGCGACAATTCGGCCCCGAACCGCGGTTGCGCCTCGTCCAGCTGAAGCTGCGCGTCGCTCACCAGCTTGTCCAGCACCTTGCGAAACATCAGGTGCCGTTCCAGCCAGAACGCCGTCAGATCGTTGAAATTGGCATGTCCCTGCCACGCGGCGCGGGGGAATTTGCGGGCCAGCACGCGCAAGTGCTCAGGCAGGCCGGTGCGGGTTTCCAGGTCAAGCGCGGTATCCATGCGCGCATCATACGCCACCGCCCCGTCCCCGTCGCCGGGAGAATACGCACACCCCCTACACACCGCCGCACAGGCGCAGGGCCATGCGGGTGCGGTTTTGGCGGGATATGGCCGGCTGCTGCCTTCTCATATAGTGCCTTGCGCGGAATAGCGCCCAAAGGGCGCCGCGCATCGCCGGGCCGCCCACCGGCACGGCGATTTTGCTAACGTATGCGCACCGCACAAATGTCATTCGGATTTGGCCAGCATAAACTGCCCCTCACCAGCGTAGGATCGCCGCACCGCGGCCCGACGATGCGCGTCCCGTCAACCCTCCGCCCTATGACCGCCCAAGCCCCCTACCGCTGCGCCGTCTTCCACTCGGGGTGCATCCACGGCTGCGCGTTTTCCGGCGACAGCGGCGTGCGGCCCAGCAGGTGATCGCTCACCTTCTCGCCCACCATGATCGACGGCGCGTTGAGGTTGCCGTTGGTGATGCGCGGAAACACCGAGCTATCCGCCACTCGCAACCCCGTCACCCCGATCACGCGGGCCTGCTCGTCGACCACCGCGCCCGCGTCATCCGCGCGCCCCATCCGGCAGGTGCCACAGGGGTGATAGGCGCTTTCCACGTGCTCGCGGATGAAATCGTCCAGCGCCTCGTCGCTCTGCGCCTCAGCCCCCGGTTGGATCTCGTGGCGCACGTAGGGCTTGAACGCCTCCTGCTCGAATATCTCGCGCGTCAGCCGGATGCAGCGCCGGAAATCGCTCCAGTCCTGATCGGTACTCATGTAGTTGAACAGGATGCGCGGATCATCATCAGGATCGCCCGAGCGCAGCGTCACCCGCCCCCGCGAGGGTGATCGCATCGGCCCCACATGCGCCTGGAACCCGTGCCCCTCGGCGGCGACCTGGCCATCATAGCGCACCGCGATCGGCAGGAAATGGAACTGGATATCAGGGTAATCCACCCCCGCGGCCGAGCGGATGAAGCCCGCGCTTTCAAACTGGTTGCTGGCCCCCGGCCCGCTGCGCGCCAGCAGCCACCGCGCCCCGACATAGGCCTTGCCCAGCAGGTTCCAGTATTTGTACAGGCTCACCGGCTGGCTGGCGGCCATCTGGATATACAGCTCCAGGTGATCTTGCAGGTTGCCACCCACGCCGGGGCGGTCGGCGACCACCTCGATCCCGTGCTCGGCCAGGTGCCCGGCCGGACCGATCCCCGACAGCATCAACAGCTTGGGCGAGTTGATGCTCGACGCCGCCAGAACCACCTCGCGCCGCGCTCGGATCACCTCGCGCTTGCCGCCGCGCGTGACCTCGACGCCAACGGCGCGGCCCTCTTCGATCACCACGCGCCGCACCAGCGCGCGCACCAGGTCGCAATTGTCGCGCCGCAGCGCCGGCTTGAGATAGGCGTTGGCCGCCGACCAGCGCCGCCCGCGCCACACCGTCATGTCATAGGGGCCGAACCCCTCCTGTTTCTCGCCGTTATAGTCGTCGGTGCGCTCGTACCCGGCCTGCTGCCCGGCCTCGACAAAGGCCCGCGCCAGCGGGTTGGCGCGCGTGCCCCGGGTGACATGCAGCGGCCCATCGGTGCCGCGCCAATCCGGATCGCCGCCATGGCCGCCATCGTGCCAATGCTCCATCCGCCGGAAATACGGCAGCACGTCGGCATAGCCCCAGCCGCGCGCGCCGCTGTCGCGCCAGTGGTCATAGTCGCACGCATGGCCGCGCACGTAGATCATCCCGTTGATCGAGGACGAGCCGCCGATCACCTTTCCGCGCGGGCACGCCAGCCGCCTGCCGCCAAGGTGCGGCTCCGGCTCGGTCTCGTAGCCCCAGTCGTAGCGCTTCATGTTCATCGGGTAGCTGAGCGCGCCGGGCATCTGGATGAACGGCCCCGCATCGGTGCCGCCATGCTCGACCACCAGCACCGATTCGCCCGCCTCGGCCAGCCGATAGGCCATCGCACAGCCCGCGCTGCCTGCTCCGACTATCACGAAATCCGCTTCCATTACGTCTCACTCGCATCAATGGGGCGCGCGGCCCCGTTTCGCCATTGCCTGAACGCCGCCGCCGCGGCCGGGCGCCTCAGAACGGCGCCTCGACGTGGCCCATGCGCACGTAGACCGCCTTGGTCTGGCTGTAATGCTCGATCGCGGCGGTGCCGTTCTCGCGCCCCACGCCTGACATCTTGACGCCGCCAAAGGGCACCTGCACCGGCGCGTCGTTGTAGGAGTTGATGAAACAGCTCCCCGCCTCAAGCTGCCCGATCACGCGGTGCGCACGGGCGATGTCTCGCGTGAACACCCCCGCCGACAGGCCGAATTGCGTGTCGTTGGCGCGCGCGATGACCTCGTCCTCGGCGTCGAAATCCAGAACGCACATCACCGGGCCAAAGATTTCCTCGCGCGCGATGGTCATCTCGTCGCGCACATCCGCGAACACCGCCGGCGTCAGGAAATACCCCTCGCGGTTCACCCGCTGGCCGCCCTGCACAAGGCGCGCGCCCTCGGCCACACCCTTGGCGATGTAGCCCTCCACGATCTCAAGCTGCCCGGCACTGATCAGCGGGCCGAAATTTGTGCCCTCGTCCATCGGATCGCCGATCACCACGCCATCAAGGCGCGCGCTCAGCCGCTCAAGGAACGCATCGCGCAGGCCGCGCTGCACGAACACCCGCGTGCCGTTGGAACACACCTGCCCCGAGGAATAGAAATTGCCCATGATCGCGCCGCTGACGGCGTCCTCCAGATCGGCATCGTCGAACACGACCATCGGGGATTTGCCGCCCATCTCCATGGTGACATGCTTCATCCCGTCGGCGGCGGCGGCATAGACCTTGCGCCCCGTGGGCACCGATCCTGTCAGGCTGACCTTGTCCACCCGCGCATCCGTGCTGAGCGCCGCGCCGACCGAGCCGGCGCCCTGCACCACGTTGAACAGGCCCGCAGGCGCGCCCGCCTCGATCAGGATCTCGGCCACCTTCAGCGCGCAAAGCGGCGTTTCCTCGGACGGCTTGAACACCATCGCGTTGCCGCACGCCAGCGCCGGCGCCGCCTTCCAGCAGGCGATCTGCGTCGGATAGTTCCACGCGCCCAGCCCCACGCACAGGCCCAGCGGCGCGCGCGTGGTATAGGCCCAATCGCCGCCCGGCAGCGCGATATGCTCACCGTTCAGGGAGCCCGCCAGCCCGCCGAAATACTCCAGCGCGTCCGCCCCGCTGGTGGCGTCGGCAACCAGCGTTTCCTGCAACGGCTTGCCGGTGTCCATCGTCTCCAGCTCGGACAATTCGCGGTTGCGCTCGCGCATGATGTCCGCCGCCCGGCGCAAGACCCTGCCCCGCTCCATCCCCGACAGCGCCGCCCAATCGCGCTGCGCCGCGCGGGCCGAGGTGATGGCCCGCTCGATCACCGCGTCGGTGGCGGCATGCACGGTGGCGATCACCGCGCCGCTGGCGGGGTGGATCACCTCGATCAAAGCGCCGGCGGTGTCCTCGACATAGGTGCCACCGATGAAATGGCTGGCTTCGGGTTGAGTTTGCGAACTATTGGTCATCGGGAACCTTCTTGTTGCCGTGATTGTCGGAAACGGGGCAAAAGCGGCCGCGCCGCTCAATGCGCCCCGCGCGCCAGCTCCAGCGACAGGCTGCGCAACACCTGCGCCACCGCCGCCCCGCCATCGGGGTTGTCGCGCCCCAGGGTGTGGCGCAGGTAAAACCCGTCGATCAACGCCGCCAGACGGTCCGCGACCTGCCCTGCGCGCGCGCCCACCAGCGACCTCAGCGCATGGCTCAGATTGCTGCGCAGCCGGTGCTGATAGATACACAGCAAACGGTTCGCCTGCGCCGAGGTCTGAGCCAGAACGTAGAAATTCAGCCAGGTCGCAATCACCTCGCGGCGAAAGTTGGAATCGCTGAAACTGGCCCGCACGATCGCCTCGACACGGGCATGCGCGGTATCGGCCATGGCCAACGCGCCGCGCACCTCGGCGCCATACACCGTCAGCGTGTGACGCATCGCCGCCAGGAATATCTGCTCCTTGCCGCCAAAGTAGTGATGCGCCAGCGCGCTGGACATACCCGCCCGCCGGGCGATCTGCGCCACGGTCACGTCCAGCGTGCCAGCCTCGCCTATCGCATCAATCGTCGCTTTGACCAAAGCGGCACGGCGTATAGGCTCCATTCCGAGCTTGGGCATTGAAATTCTCCGCAGGATTTGCAATCCCAAGGTAATTCGAGTTTAATTGACTCGTCAATCAAGAAAACGACACCAAGACAAACAGGAGTTCCACAATGACCTACCGCACGACACTCTCGGCACTGGCGATCGTCGCTGCCGCCCCCGCGATGGCCGATTGCACCAGCGTCACCTTCGCCGATGTCGGCTGGACCGACATCACCGCCACCACCGCCGCGACCAGCGTCGTGCTGGACGCGATGGGCTACGACACCGAGACCAAGCTGCTGTCGGTTCCCGTGACCTACACCTCGCTGGCGGCAGGCGATATCGACGTGTTCCTTGGCAACTGGATGCCCACGATGGAGGCCGACATTGCCCCCTACCGCGAGGACGGCACCGTTGAAACCGTGCGCGCCAACCTCGAAGGGGCCAAGTATACGCTGGCCACCAACGCCGCCGGCGCCGAGCTGGGCATCACCGATTTCTCCAAGATCGCGGACCAGGCCGAGGCGCTGGACCAAACCATTTACGGCATCGAGCCGGGCAATGACGGCAACCGCCTGATCATGGACATGATCGCCGACGACGCGTTTGGCCTTAGCGGCTTCGAGGTCAAGGAAAGCTCGGAACAGGGCATGCTGGCACAGGTCGCCCGCGCCGACCGCAAGGACGAGCCGATCGTGTTCCTGGGATGGGAACCGCACCCGATGAACGCGCGCTTCGACATGACCTACCTCACGGGCGGCGATGACTGGTTCGGCCCCAACCTGGGCGGCGCAACCGTCTACACCAACACCCGCGCCGGCCTGTCCGAGGAATGCCCCAACCTGGGCACCTTCCTGGGCAACCTGTCCTTCACCCTGTCCATGGAGAACGAGATCATGGCCGACATCCTCAATGACGGCGCCGATCCCGAAGAGGCAGCAACCGCGTGGCTCAAGGCCAACCCCGACACGCTCGGCCCGTGGCTTGACGGTGTGACCACCGCCGATGGCGAACCGGCCCTGCCCGCCGTCAAGGCCGCGCTGGACATGTAACCCCCCGCAAAACCCGCCTCGCGCGCCGCGCGCTGCCCCCGCAATACCGGGGGCGGCAAGCGGCGGACGGGGCCGCTATGCCTGTCCGGGCGCGCGAAACACGCTTTGCGCGCCCGTCCCCCTCCCGGACGTATTCGCCAAAAGGCCTTGCTCATGAACTGGCTTACCGACTCAAAAATCCCCATCGGCCCCTATGCCGCCGACCTGTTTGACTGGCTGCAAACCAACGGTGCGTGGTTCTTCGACGCCCTCGCCGATGCCATGGAGGCGCTGATCGACGCCTTCCTGTGGCTGTTGCAAACCCCGCACCCGGCGGTGATCGCGCTGATCTTCATCGCCTTCACATGGGCGGTGCAGCGGAACTGGAAAACCTGCCTGTTCGTCGCGTTCGGTTTCGCCTTCATCCTCAACCAGGGCTATTGGGAAGAAACCACCGAAAGCCTGACGCTGGTGCTGTCGGCCTGCGTGTTCTGCATGGCCATCGGCGTGCCCATCGGCATCGCCGCCGCGCACCGCCCGCGCCTTTACCGCGGGTTGCGCCCGGTGCTGGACCTGATGCAGACGCTGCCCACCTTCGTCTACCTGATCCCCGCGATCGTGTTCTTCGGCATCGGCATGGTGCCGGGGCTGATCGCGACGGTGATCTTCGTGGTGCCCGCGCCCATCCGCCTGACGCATCTTGGCGTCACCTCGACACCCAAACCCCTACTCGAGGCGGCGCAGGCCTTCGGCTCGACCCCCAGCCAGACGCTGATCAAGGTCGAACTGCCCCACGCCTTGCCGCAGATCATGGCGGGCCTGAACCAGACCATCATGCTGTCACTGTCGATGGTCGTGATCGCCGCGCTGGTGGGCGCTGACGGGCTGGGCGTGCCGGTGCTGCGCGCAATCAACACCGTCAACGTGTCCCTTGGCTTCGAAAGTGGCCTCGTGATCGTTGTGCTGGCCATCATGCTTGACCGTATGCTCAGACTGGAGCGCGCCCAATGACCACTCCCGCCGTTCGTTTCAATTCCGTCTCCATCGTCTTTGGCGAGCGCCCGCAAGCGGCGCTGCCCCTGATGGACGAGGGCCTTTCGCGCCCCGAGATCCAGGCGCAGACCGGGCAGGTTCTGGGCGTGCACGATTGCTCGCTCGACGTGGCCGAGGGCGAGATCGTCGTGCTCATGGGCTTGTCCGGCTCGGGCAAATCGACGCTTCTGCGCGCGGTCAACGGCCTCAACCCGGTGGCGCGCGGCAGTGTCGAGGTCGCCACCGATACCGGCCTGACCAACGTCACCACCGCCAGCCCGCGCACCCTGCGCGACATCCGCCAGAACCACGTCGCTATGGTGTTCCAGCAATTCGGCCTGCTACCGTGGCGGAGCGTGCGCGACAATGTCGGGCTGGGGCTTGAGCTGGCCGGGCTGGGCGCGGATGAGCGCCGCACCCGCATCGATGAGCAGCTATCGCTGGTGGGCTTGGCCGACTGGGCCGATCGCCGCGTGTCGGACCTGTCGGGCGGCATGCAACAGCGCGTCGGCCTGGCCCGCGCCTTTGCCACGCGCGCGCCGATCCTGCTCATGGACGAGCCGTTCTCGGCGCTCGACCCGCTGATCCGCACCCGCCTTCAGGACGAGTTGTTGGAGCTGCAGAAATCCCTGGGCCGCACCATCGTCTTCGTCAGCCACGACCTTGACGAGGCGTTCAAGCTGGGCAACCGCATCGCCATCATGGAGGGCGGGCGCATCGTGCAATGCGGCACCCCGCAGCAGATTTTTACCAACCCGGCAACCGAGTATGTCGCCGATTTCGTGGCGCATATGAACCCGCTGGGCGTGCTGCGCGCCGTCGACGTGATGGACCCGGCCAGCGACACGCCCGACCGCAGCGTGCCGCCCGAGGCCACCATCCGCGAGGTGATGCAGGCCGCGCAGGGGCACGATCGGCCAATCGGCGTGGTGGACGGCGATGGTCAGCTTCTGGGCCAGATCACCCGCAATGTCATCCTGGCCAAACTCCTGGACCCCCGCGGAACCTGAGGCGGGGGCGACGGGGCTCAGACCACCGCCGCCAAAGGCGGCTCATACTTTGGTCGCCAAAGGCGGCTCATACCTTGGTCGCCAAGGGCGGCTCAGACCTTGGTCGCCAAGGGCGGCGGCGTCAGCACACGCCGCCGCAGCACCGCCTCGCGCCATGTGATGAACGTGACCGACCCCAGGATCACAAGGCCCCCGGCCACAACCCACGGATCGACGCCCTCGCCAAACACCAGCGCCCCCAGCGTCACCGCCCAGACCAGTTGCAAAAACGTCACCGGCTGCGTCACCGTCACCGGCGCCACCGAAAACGCCAGCGTCATCGTGTAGTGCCCCGCCGTCGCCAGCAGGGCAACACCGCTCAGCACCAATAGCGCGTGCCAATCGGGCGTGACCCAGACCGCCGCCGCCATCGGCGCAAGGCCCAGTGTCACCCAAAACGACAGCATCCCAACCACCACCGCTGCGTTGGTCTCGTCCGTCAGCATCTTGGCTAAAAGGTAGGACGCCCCGAACACCACCGCCGTGCCCAGCATGGCCAGGTGCCCCGGCCCGATCTCGCGGAACCCCGGCCGCAGGATGATCAGCGCCCCCAACAGCGCCGCGATCACCGCCAATATCCGCCTCAGGGCCAGCTTTTCACCAAGAAACAGCGCCGCGCCAAGCGTCACGTAAATGGGCGACATGTAGTTCATCGCCGTGACATCGGCGATCGGAATGCGCGCCATCGCAAAGAACCACAGCGCCACGCCAATCGCATGCGCCATCCCGCGCAGCGCGAACAGGCCCCATTGCCGCTGCGACAGGCGCACGTTCATGATCGGGCGCAGCAGCGGGATCATGAACAACAGCCCGATCGCATAGCGCAGGAACGCCGCCTGCGACGCCGGAATGCCGGTGCCAAGGTATTTCACCATCGCCGTCACCCCGACGAAAAGAAAGCCGGTGATCACCATCCAGAAGACGCCCAATACCGGGCGGGGCTGCGGAGTTTCCATCATGCCGGCCATCAACACATGCCGCACGGGCAAGGGCAAGCCCCCGCTCAGGCCCCGCGCAACAGCGCGATGGCGATCGCCCACATCACCGCGCCCACGCCCAGGTCCAAAGCCCGCCACGCGTTCGGCCTTGCAAAAAAGGGCGCCAACAGGCGCGCGCCATAACCCAGGCCAAAGAAAAAGACGAAACTGGCCAGCATTGCACCCAGTGCAAACCCGCTATGCGATTCATACTGCGCCGAAACCGACCCCAGTAGAACCACGGTATCCAGGTACACATGCGGGTTGGCCCAGGTCAGCATCAGGCACGTCAGAACCACCGTCCGCGCGCCCTGCGCGCCGCCGTTGCGCACGCTTAGCACTTCGCCGCCGCGCCACGCCGCCCAGAACGCCCGCACGCCATAAACGCCCAGGAACGCCGCGCCGCCCCACCGCATCACCGGCTCCAGCCACGGCACCGCCTGCGCCAGCGCGCCAAACCCCGCCACACCGGCGGCGATCAGGATCGCATCGCTGACCGCGCAGGTCATCACCACCGCCAGGACATGCTCGCGCCGGATGCCGTGGCGCAGGACAAAGGCGTTCTGCGCCCCGATCGCCAGGATCAGCGATATGCCCAGCCCGAACCCCGCCACGAATGCCGCCTGCATGATGCCCTGCCCTCCGTCATGCGCCTATGCTTGGCGCAGCCCCGGCATAGCGGGCCGGCGAAAAATCCGCCAGCCCCGGCGCGGCGTGGTGTTGTTCGACCTCTGACGCGAGGTGTTCGGTTGAAAAGCCGCGCATCGTTGGGCCGCGGTGCGGCGATGCGCGGCGCCCTGCGGGCTTGATTCCGCGCAGCGCGCTATATCGAAGGTCAGCTCAAGGCCAATCACCCCCCGGATGACCAGGCGACCCAGACCCTACAATATCCCCGGCAGGTTCAGCCCATGTTCACGTGCGCAATCCAACGCGATGTCATAGCCCGCATCGGCATGCCGCATCACGCCCGTCGCCGGATCGTTCCACAACACGTTGGCCAGCCGCCTGTCCGCCGCCTCGGTCCCGTCGCAACAGATCACCATGCCGGAATGCTGCGAGAACCCCATGCCGACGCCGCCGCCGTGATGCAGGCTGACCCATGTCGCACCGCTCGCCGTGTTCAAAAGCGCATTCAACAGCGGCCAATCGCTGACCGCGTCGCTGCCATCCTTCATCGCCTCGGTCTCGCGGTTGGGGCTGGCCACCGATCCGCTATCCAGGTGATCGCGCCCGATCACCACCGGCGCCGACAGCTCGCCATTGCGCACCATCTCGTTGAACGCCAGGCCCAGCTTGTGCCGCAGGCCCAGCCCCACCCAGCAGATGCGCGCCGGCAGCCCCTGGAAACTGATCCGCTCGCGCGCCATGTCCAGCCACTGATGCAGGTGCGGATCATCGATCAACTGCTTCACCTTGGCGTCGGTCTTGTAGATATCCTCGGGATCACCCGACAGGGCGCACCACCGGAACGGCCCCACACCGCGGCAAAACAGCGGCCGGATATAGGCCGGCACGAACCCGGGAAAGGCAAACGCATCCTCTAGCCCCTCCTCCAGCGCGACCTGCCGGATGTTGTTGCCGTAATCCAACGTCGGCACGCCCGCGTTCCAAAACTCCACCATCGCCTGCACATGCACCCGCATGCTGGCACGCGCGGCGCGCTCCACCGCCTTTGGGTCACGCTCCTGCGCATCGCGCCACTGCGCCACGCTCCAGCCCTGCGGCAGGTAGCCATGCACCGGGTCATGGGCGCTGGTCTGGTCGGTCACGATATCGGGGCGCACCCCGCGCCTCACCAACTCGGGAAACACGTCCGCCGCGTTGGCGATCAGGGCCACGCTCCGGGCCTCGCCCGCAGTGGTCCAGCGCCCGATCATCTCCAGCGCCTCGTCCAGGTCATCGGTGATCTCGTCGACATAGCCGGTGCGCTTGCGAAACGCCGCGCGGTCCGCGTCGCATTCCACCGCCAGGCAGCAGGCCCCGGCAAACACCGCCGCCAGCGGCTGCGCGCCGCCCATGCCGCCCAGACCCCCGGTCAGGATCCACCGGCCCCTAAGCTTGCCGTCGTAATGCTGCCGGCCGGCCTCGACAAAGGTCTCGTAGGTGCCCTGCACGATGCCCTGGCTGCCGATATAGATCCACGACCCGGCGGTCATCTGCCCGTACATCATCAGGCCCTTTTTATCGAGCTCGCTAAAATGGTCCCAAGTGGCCCAGTGCGGCACCAGGTTCGAGTTGGCGATCAACACCCGCGGCGCGTCCGCATGCGTGCGGAACACCCCCACCGGCTTGCCCGATTGCACCAGCAATGTCTCGTCATCCTCCAGCGCCTTCAGCGCCCCGACGATGCGGTCGAAATCCTCCCACGTGCGGGCGGCGCGACCGATGCCGCCATAGACGACCAACTCGTGCGGGTTCTCGGCCACGTCGGGGTGCAGGTTGTTCATCAGCATCCGCATCGGCGCCTCGGTCAGCCAGCTTTTCGCGCTGATCTCGGGGCCCGTGTCGGGGTATATGTCGCGGGTGTTGTGGCGTAGGTTCGTCATTGTCTCGCTCCCTCGGCTGGCCGGCATAGGGCCGGCGATGATGTCAGAATTAGTGGTGTGCAGGCGCACATGAGGCCCGAATTCTCCGGCCGCAGACGGTCAAATTCCCGCCCGCGCGACGTCAGGGCATTCGTTTTTCTCAGAAACGGCGCATAATCATCGGATTTCATTGGAATTATCGGCGTTTCACAAATGTCGTTCGCAGGCGCATCCAAGGACCGCCCAAACACGCCGTCAAACACCCTATACACTGCCGCTTTCCCGGCCCTATCCGCGCCTCGCTCCCGGGCCTCGGGCTGACCGCGCGCCCCACCTGCATCGCACGAATTCACCGTAATTCTCCCGCTTCAACAACGTCCGCCAGGCCATTCAAGATATGCAACAAATGCGGCCTGAGCACCTCTGCCTTCGGCTCCAGGTACCGCCACGGCGGCGCTTCTTGCATATAACTCGCTTGCGCCAGCTCCATCTGGATGGCATGCACGCCCTCATCGGGCCTGCCATAGGCCCGCGTGGTCCACCCCCCGCGGAACCGGCCGTTGACGACATGGGTAAATCCCGCCGCCTGCGCGGCACGCGCGACCGCCACCTCCTCCACCAGCGCCGCACAGCTTGTGGATAAGTTCGTCCCAATGTTGAAATCCGGCAAGATTCCGTCGAACAAATGTGGAATTTTACTCCGAATTGAGTGGCAATCATAAAGTATCGCCACCCCGTGCCGTGCCTTCACCCGCGCCAATTCCGCCGCCAGCGCGGCATGATAAGGCGCGTGATACGCCGCCCGCCGCCGCGCCACTTCGGCCTCATCCGGCGCCTGTCCCTCGCGGTAAATCGGCCGCCCGTCGAAATCCGTAAGCGGACACAGCCCCGTTGTCGCCTGCCCCGGATACAGACTCGCGCCATCGGGGGGCCGGTTCACATCGATCGCGTAGCGATGCACCCTCGTGCGCACCGTGCTCACGTCATCGCGCAACCCGGCATACAACCGCTCGACATGCCAGTCGGCATCGGCCAGCGCCCGCCCCACCTCGTTCAGTCCCGCCCAGATCTCCGGCGGCACCTCGGTCCCGGTATGCGGCAGGCCCAGGACGATCGGCCCCTCGCCGCGCGTCACCTCGATCACGCTCATCGCCCCTCCCCGTGCTTCATCTTGCCCGCAATACTCCGGGGTGAATTGGCCGCAGGCCAAGAGGGGCAGCGCCCCTTTCCCCGCCCCGTCACGGCAACAGCTCCACACCCGCCACCGTCACCACCTCGCGGCCCCGGATCAGTTCCGCCGCGCGCTCCAGGTCCGGCGCCATGTAGCGGTCCTCGCCCAGCGTCGGCACCGCCTCGCGCAGCCGCGCCAGCACCCGCCTGAGCGGCGCGCTGGTGCTCAGCGGCGCGCGAAACTCCACCCCCTGCGCCCCGGCCAGAAGCTCAACCCCAAGGATCGCCGACAGGTTCCGCACCATCCGGCCCAGGCGCACCGCGCCATGCGCGGCCATGCTCACGTGATCCTCCTGGTTGGCCGATGTGGGCGTGCTGTCGGTGCTGCACGGGTTGGCCAGGTGCTTGTTCTCGCTCATCAACGCGGCGCTGGTCACCTCGGCGATCATCATCCCCGAGTTCAGCCCCGGATCGGGCGTCAGGAACGGCGGCAGGTCATGGCTCAGCGCCGGATCGACCATCAGCGCCACGCGCCGCTGCGCGATCGCGCCCAGCTCCGCCACCGCCAGCGCGATCTGATCGGCGGCGAACGCCACCGGCTCGGCGTGGAAATTGCCCCCCGACACGATCCGCCCCTCGCCCTCAAGGACCAAGGGGTTGTCGGTCACCGCGTTCGCCTCGATCCATAGCGTCCGCGCCGCCCCGCGCAGCAGGTCCATGCACGCGCCCGCCACCTGCGGCTGACAGCGGATGCAATAGGGATCCTGCACCCGCGCGTCGCCCTCGCGGTGGCTCTCGCGGATCTCACTGCCCGCCATCAGCGCGCGCATCGCGTCGGCCATCTCGATCTGCCCGGCGTGGCCGCGCAGCGCGTGGATCTCCGGCAACAGCGGCGCCGTCGATCCCATGATCGCGTCCGTGGATAGCGACGCCGTCACCGCGCTGGCCTCAAGGCACTCCCACGCGCCGAACAATCCCGCCAACGCGCAGGCAGTGGAAAACTGCGTGCCATTGATCAGGGCCAGCCCCTCCTTCGGGCCCAGCACCACGGGCATCAGCCCTGCCTGCGACAGCGCCTCGGCGCCCGGCATCCGCGTGCCGGCGACCTCGGCCTCGCCCTCGCCGATCATCACCGCCGCCATATGCGCCAGCGGCGCCAAATCGCCCGACGCGCCCACCGACCCTTGCGCCGGGATCACCGGGGTTATGCCATGTGCCAGCATCGCCTCGATCAGTGCGATCAACTCCCACCGCACCCCCGACGCGCCGCGCGCCAGCGACGCCGCCTTCAGCGCCATCATCAGGCGCGCGGTATCGCGCTCCAGCGCCGCGCCCACGCCGCAGCAATGCGACAGGATCAGGTTGCGCTGCAACGCGGCGGTGTCTTCCGGCGCGATCTTGCGGCTGGCCAGCTTGCCAAAGCCGGTATTCACCCCGTAAACTGCGGCCTGCCCCCGCGCGGCGGCGTTCACCATACCGGCGGACTGCTCCACCCCCGCGCGCGCCGACGGGTCGATCTCGGGCACCGGCGTGCCGCGATAGACGGCGCGCATCGCCTCCAGCGTCATATTGCCCGGCTCGATCACCAGCTTGGTCACAGACATCCCGAAAATATCCTTCTGTTGAGGGGGTTGAACCCGATCCGATACGCCAGCTCCGCAGGCTCGGACACGTCCCACACTGCCAGATCGGCCCGGCACCCCGGCGCGATCCGCCCCTGGTCAGGCAGGTCCAGCGCCCGCGCCGCCACCCGCGTCACCCCCGCCAGCGCCTCGGCGGGCGTCATCCGAAACAGGGTGCAGCCCATATTCATCGCCAGCAATGGCGAGGCCAGCGGCGATGACCCCGGGTTGCAATCGGTCGCCAGCGCCATCTCGACGCCCGCCGCGCGGAACGCCTCAACAGGCGGCGCCTGCGTCTCGCGCAGGGTGTAGAACGCACCGGGCAGGATCACCGCCACCGTGCCCGCCGCCGCCATGGCGCGCACATCGTCCTGCGTGGCGTATTCCACGTGATCGGCCGACAACGCCCCATAGCGCGCCGCCAGCGCCGCACCGCCCATATGGCTCAACTGCTCGGCATGGAGCTTCACCGGCAGGCCCAATTCCGCCGCCGCGTCGAACACGCGCGCGATCTGGGCCGTGTCAAAGGCGATGGATTCGCAAAACCCGTCCACCGCATCGACCAGCCCCGCCGCGTGCGCCGCGCGCAGGCCTTTGATGCACACCTCGTCGATATAGGCATCCGCGCGTCCCTCGTATTCGGGCGGCAATGCATGCGCGGCCAGCCACGTCGTGCGGATATGCACCGGCCGCTCGGCGGCAATGCGGCGCGCCACGCGCAGCATCCGCATCTCGGCATCGATATCCAGGCCATAGCCCGATTTCACCTCGATCGCGCCGACGCCCTCGGCGATCATCGCGTCCACGCGCGTGAGCGCACCCGCCAGCAATTCCGCCTCGCTGGCCGCGCGCGTATCGCGCACCGTTGACACGATGCCGCCACCGGCGCGCGCCACCTCCTGGTAGCTGGCCCCCTCAAGGCGCATCTCGAACTCGCCCGCGCGGGTGCCGCCGAACACGATATGGCTGTGGCAATCGATAAGGGCCGGCGTCACAAGGCACCCGCCCATGGCGCGGGTTCGCTCCGCGCCGTCCGCCACGGGCGCATCGGCGCGCGAGCCGACCCACACGATACGCCCGTCCTCGACCAAGATCGCCGCGTCGCGGATCAGGCCATAGCCCCCCTCCATCGTCGCGGCATCCAGTTCCGTCAACAAAACCCGGCTCATGGCGATTGATTCCTGTTTCATCTGCGCTTATGGTATATATGTCTATACATATTAATCTCGAGTCAAGAATGAATCAGGTTCTCCACGCCGCGACCGCCCTGCTGCCCGACGGGTGGCACGCCGATGTCCGCATCGAGATCGGCGCCGACGGGCACATCATCGCCGTCACCCCCGGCGCGCCCGCCGAGGGGATGCGCATCGGCCCGGCCCTGCCCGCGCCCGCCAACCTGCACAGCCACGCGTTTCAGCGCGCCATGGCCGGCCTGAGCGAACGACGCGGCCCCGATCCAAGCGATAGCTTCTGGACCTGGCGCCGCCTGATGTTCCGCTTTCTCGATCAACTCACCCCCGACGACGTGCAGGCGATCGCCGCCTTCGTGCAGATGGAAATGCTGGAATCCGGCTTTGCCTCGGTGGCCGAGTTTCACTACCTCCACCACGCCCCCGGCGGCGCGGGCTATGATGACCCCGCCGAAATGGCCGGGCGCATCTGCGCCGCCGCCGCGCAAACCGGCATCGGCCTCACGCTGCTGCCCGTGCTCTACCAGGTTGGCGGGCGCGACGGCCGCGCGCTTGGCCCCGGGCAAGTGCGGTTCGGCAACGAGGTGGACGGCTTTGCGCGCCTGATGGCCGCCGCGCGCCCGGCGCTCGATGCGCTGCCGCGTGACGCGCGCATGGGCGTCGCCCCCCATAGCCTGCGCGCCGTCACCGATGACGGGCTGCACGCCGCTACCGCGATGGCCGGCATCGGCCCCATACACATGCACCTGGCCGAGCAAACCGCCGAGGTTGAGGAAGTCCAGGCCGCCGCCGGCGCGCGCCCGGTCGAGCACCTGTTCGCCCAAGTCCCCGTCGATGACCGCTGGTGCCTGATCCACTGCACCCAAATGGAGCCACACGAGCGCGACATGCTGGCCCGCTCCGGCGCAGTGGCCGGCCTGTGCCCGATCACCGAATCCAGCCTTGGCGACGGCATCTTCGACGGTGTCGCCTACACCGACGCGGGCGGGCGGTTCGGCATCGGATCAGACAGCAACATCCGCATCTCCCTGCCCGAGGAAATGCGCACGCTGGAATATTCCCAACGCCTGCGCGACCGTGGCCGCGCCATGCTGGCCAGCGCCGACCACTCCACCGGGCGGCGCATCTTCGACATCGCCGCCGCCGGCGGCGCGCAGGCCGCCGCGCGCGGCACCGGCACCATCGCGCCGGGGCAATGGGCCGATCTGCTGGCCCTGAATGCGGATGCGACCGACCTGATCGGGCGCAGCGGCGATACCCTGCTGGACACGTTCATGACCTGCGGCGATACGCGCATGATCGCGCATGTCTGGTCAGCCGGCCGCCACGTGGTAGAAGACGGCGCACACCCCCGCCGCGCGGCCATCACCCGCGCCTACCGCGACACGCTCACCCGCCTCAAGGATGCCCTATGAACCAGTCCCCTCAGACCGCGCATACCTGGCAAAGCATCCGGGCCGAGGTTTTGCGCCGCATCCGCGCGCGCGAATGGCCCCCCGGCAGCATGATCCCGAACGAGGCCGATCTCGCGATCGAGCTGGGCTGCGCCCGCGCCACAGTCAACCGCGCCCTGCGCGACCTGGCCGAGGCCGGCGTTCTGGACCGCCGCCGTCGCGCCGGCACCCGCGTCGCCGCCACCCCGGTGCGCCGCGCCGTCCTGCAGATCCCCGTGATCCGGGACGAGGTCGCTGCCCTGGGGCAGGCCTACGGCTATCGCCTGCTGTCGCGCAAGTTGGCCACGCCGCCGCCATCCGTCGCCGCCACCCTCGCCCTGCCCGAAGGCGGGGCCGCCCTGCACGTACGCGCCCTGCACCTGTCGGGCGCGCATCCCTTCGTGATCGAGGATCGCTGGATCACCCCCGCTGCGGCGCCCGGTATCCTCGATGCCGACCTGTCGCAGGTCTCGGCCAACGAATGGCTGGTGCGCAACGCCCCCTTCACCGGCGGCACCCTGTCCTTCGGCGCGGTCAGTGCCGATGACGGGTTGGCCGCGCTTCTGGGCTGCCTGCCGGGAACGGCGCTGCTGCGGCTCGACCGGACCACGTCGGACGGCACGCAGATCGTCACCGCCGCGGCGCTGACCTACCACGCCGGCTACCGGCTCCAGACGACGATCTGAGGCACCGTACGAATCGGACGGCTCAGGGCGCGAAACGTCCGTTTCGGGCAGTACGTCAATCGTCTACGAGGCGCGCGTTGAGGTAGGGAATAGCCGCGCATCGCCGGGCCGCCCCCAGGCACGGCGATACGGTTGAAACCTGCGCTACGCACAGATGTTTTTCGGACTTGGCAAACGTAAAATGCCCCGCACCAGCGTAGGATCGCCGCACCGCGGCCCAACAACGCGCGACTTCTCAACCTGTTGATATAACACATTTTCCAACCGACGCCGCCCTAAAGCTGCGCCAATACCTCGTCCGACGCCTCGAAATTGGTGGTCACGCGCTGCACGTCTTCGTCATCCTCCAGCGCATCCACCAGCTTCATCAACTTCTGCATCCCCTCGAGGTCCAGCTCGGTGGTCGTCGTCGGCCGCCAAACCAGCTTGGTCGATTCGGACTCGCCCAACTCCTGTTCCAACGCGGTCGCCACGTCGTTCAGGTCGGTATCGGCACACCATATGGTATGGCCGTCTTCGCTGCTTTCCACATCTTCTGCGCCCGCCTCGATCGCGGCCATCATCACGGTGTCGGCATCGCCCACGTCGGCGGGGTAGATCACCTCGCCCTTGCGCTCGAACATGAATTGCACCGATCCCGTCTCGCCCAGGTTCCCGCCGTTCTTGGAAAACGTCGATCGCACCGTGGACGCCGTGCGGTTGCGGTTGTCGGTCATCGCCTCGACTATCACCGCCACGCCGTTGGGCCCATAGCCCTCATAGCGGATTTCCTCGTAGTCCTCGGCATCGCCCGCTTGCGATTTTTTGATAGCCCTTTCAATGACATCCTTGGGAACGGACTGCGTCTTGGCTTCCTTGACGGCCATCCTCAGGCGTGGGTTCTTCTCGGGGTCCGGGTCGCCCATCTTGGCAGCGACGGTGATCTCCTTGGACAGTTTCGAGAACAGCTTGGAGCGCACCGCGTCCTGGCGATTCTTGCGATGCTGGATGTTGGCCCATTTCGAGTGCCCGGCCATGCGTGCCTCCGTTCTCAGTGTTTGGTGTTGCGCCTCTATACTCAGCCCCCCCTTTCGCCGCAAGGTGCTTGCCATTATCGCCCCTCTGCGCTTGGGTAATCCGCGAAAGGATCGCGCGCCATGACCACCGAGCAATTGATTCTATTCGCGATTTTCGTGACCGTCTTCGGCATGTTCGCCTGGGGGCGGGTGCGCTACGACATCGTGGCACTTGGCGCGCTCCTGCTTGGTGTCGTGCTGGGCGTCGTGCCCTCGGATCAGGCGTTTTCCGGCTTCGGCCATCCCGCCACGATCATCGTCGCGATGGTACTTATCGCCTCGGCGGGACTGACCCGTTCGGGGGCGGTTGGCCTGATCACCCGGCACGTGATTCGCTCGGATCGCGGGGTGACATCTCATATCGTGATACTTGGCGGAATCGGCGCCGCGCTGTCGGGATTTATCAACAATATCGCGGCGTTGGCCCTTTTGATGCCGGTGGATATCCAGACCGCCGCCAAGGCCAAGCGCGCCGCGGGCAGGACATTGATGCCATTGGCGTTCGCGACCATCCTGGGCGGCATGATCACGATGATCGGCACGCCGCCCAACATCATCGTCGCCTCGATCCGGCAGCAGGAACTGGGTGCGCCATTTGCCATGTTCGATTACACGCCCGTCGGGCTGGGCGTGGCGATCGCCGGCCTGATCTACGTTACGTTTCTGGGCTGGCGCCTGATCCCGCAGCGCGACGATGGCGTCGGCCAGGCCGAGGATCTGGCCGACTACGTGGCCGAACTAATGGTGCCCGAGGACAGCAAACTGATCGGCGAGCGTCTCGGGAGCCTCGATCCCGCCGCCGAAGACTCTGACGTGGCGATTCTATCGCTGTTTCGGGATGGTAAACGCCGCCGCGGCCCCTCGCGCAACGCCATCCTCAACGCCGGCGACACCCTCCTGATCGAAGCCTCCCCCTCCACCCTTGAGGAATTCCGCCGTGAAACCGGGCTGGCCTTTCCCAAAGGCCGCAGCGACAAGGCGCGCATCCCCACCGACGAGGGGCAGGTCCTGGTCGAGGCGGTCGCCCGCGAAGACAGCCGCATCACCGGGCGCACGGCGCAGACCATCGGCCTGGGCTGGCGGCAACAAACCATCCTGATGGGCATTTCGCGCCGGGGCCGCACCATTCGCGACCGCGCCCGCCGCACCACGATCGAGCCTGGCGATATCCTGTTGCTGCTCACCCCCGAGGACACTTCCGACCACGTGGTCGATTGGCTGGGCTGCCTGCCGCTGGCCGGCCGCGCCCACGCGATCACGGACGAGGGCAAGGCGCCGCTGGCGATGACCCTTTTCGCCGCCGCGATCCTGGCGGCCTCTTTCGGGCTGGCCTCCATGCCGGTGGCGCTTGGGTTGATGGTGGTGGCGTTCGTGGTGACGCGCATCCTGCCGACGAAAGAGCTCTATTCCCACGTGGATTGGCCGGTGATCGTGCTTCTGGGCTCGATGATCCCTCTGGGGCTGGCGCTGGACAGTACCGGCGGCACCCAGATCATCGCCTCGGGCCTGACGTTCGTGACCAGCGGCCTGCCGGCCTGGGTCAGCCTTCTGGTGCTGATGGTGGTGACGATGACCCTGTCGGACATCCTTAACAACAACGCCACGACGATCATCGCCGCCCCCGTCGGCATCCGCGTGGCCGAACAGTTGCAGGTTAACCCCGACCCGTACCTGATGGCGGTCGCGGTGGCGGCATCCTGCGCCTTTCTCACGCCGATCGGGCACCAGAACAATACCGTGATCCTTGGCCCCGGCGGCTACCGCTTCGGCGATTACTGGCGCATGGGGCTGCCGCTTGAGGCGCTGGTCGTGGTCGTGGCGATCCCGCTGATCCTGCTGGTCTGGCCGCTGTAGCGTTCGCCACCGGACACAACGTGCCCGGCGCGGCGGCGGGCTTGAGCGGACATCTCATATAGCGCCCTGCGCGGAATCAAGGCCGCAGCCCGGCCCGGCGCCTCACGGCGCCGATGGCTCCAGCCGCCCACCCTGCCGGATCATGCGCACATCGCGCGCCTTGCCGGTGGCGTCGTCGGTTTCCACCAGCAACCCCGATAGCGTCACCTCGCCCAAGGCGGGGGTGAACCGCGTCTTGCCCATCCCGGTGACGAAGCGGCGCATCGGCTCGGTCTTGTCCATGCCGATCACGCTCAGGTAATCGCCGCACATGCCGGTATCGGTCTGATAGGCCGCGCCGCCGGGCAGTATCTGCGCATCCGCCGTCGGCGAATGGGTGTGCGTGCCCACGACGACGCTGGCCCGCCCGTCGCAGAAATGGCCCATGGCCATTTTCTCGCTGGTGGCCTCGCAATGCACATCGACAATCGCCGCCTGCACCGAACCGCCAAGCGGATGCGTGCGCAGGACCGAATCGATGGCCGAGAACGGATCGTCGAACGCCCGCTTCATGAACACGTTGCCCAGCACATGCGCCACCAGCACCTTGCGCCCGCGCGCATCCTGAAACACCCGCGCGCCCCGCCCCGGCGCCGCCTTGGCAAAGTTGATCGGCCTGAGAAGGCGCGTGTCCCCCTCGACCGCCTGCAGCATGTCCTTTTGATCGAAACAGTGATCCCCCAACGTCAGGCAATCGGCGCCCGCCGCCAGCAGGGCACTGGCATGCGCCGCGTTGCACCCCATGCCACCCGTCGCGTTGTCGGCATTCACCACAACGAAATCCACTCGCCAATCTCTGCGCATGCGTGGCAGCGCCTCGGTCACCGCCTGCCGTCCGGCCCGGCCCATGACATCGCCCAAAAACAAAATTCTCATGTGTCTTGGCTATGCCGGATCGCGCGCCCCGGCAAGGGCGTTTGCCGCTTAGAACGTCACGACACCGGCTTCGGTCACGACCATGTCCAGCGGCTGATCGGTCGGCTCAAGCGGCAGATTGTCGGCCTCCTGCGCGCTGTAGGCGAACCCGATGGCTAATGTCTCGGGCCGGGTTGCGCGCAATTGCTCCAGCGTGCGGTCATAAAACCCCCCGCCATACCCAAGGCGCCCGCCAGCCCGGTCGAACGCAACCAGCGGCACGATCACCACCTCGGGCACGATCCAGTCATCGACAACCGGCACCTGCGCCCCGAACGGCCCCTCGCGCAGGGCACAGCCCGGCCACCACCGTGAGAACCGCAACGGCAGGCCCGGGCATTCGATCACCGGCACGCCAACCGGCCCGTGACGCGATGCCTTCGCCATCGCCGAAAGCGGGCTGATCTCGGTGCGGATCGGCATGTAACCGGCCAGGGGGCGCCCCCTATGCCGCGCCAGAACCTGCGCCAAATGCTCGCTCCGGTCCGCGCCAAGCGCGGCATGCGCCGCCTTGCGCCGGTCAAAGGCGGCGCGGCGCGCCTCGGCCTTGATGTCGTCGATCCCGGTCATAGCAGCACCGCCGCCGCCAGTCCCAGAAAGGCGAAGAAGCCCACGACATCGGTGATGGTCGTCACGAACGGCCCCGACGCCAGCGCCGGGTCGATCTTCATGCGGTCCAGCAACATGGGGATCACGATCCCACCAAGCGCGGCAGCGACCTGCGTGAGCAGCATCGCCAGCCCGATCACCGCCGCCAGCATCGGCACCCCGAACCACAGCCCCGCGACAAACGCCATCAAAAGTCCGAACGCCGCACCGTTCAGCGCCCCTACGGACAACTCTCGCCCCACCACGCGCATCGCGTTCTGCGCGGTCAAATCGCGCGTCGCAATAGCCCGCACGGCCACCGTCATCGTCTGCGTGCCCGCGTTTCCGCCCATCGACGCGACGATCGGCATCAGCACGGCCAGCGCGACCATCTGGTCGATCGTATCGGCGTACATGTTGATCACCATCGACGCCAGGATCGCGGTCAGCAGGTTCACGAACAGCCACACCGCGCGCCCCTTGGCCGCCTCGAATATGGTGTCCGACAGGCTCGATTCCTCGCTCACACCGGCAAGGCGCAAGATGTCTTCCTCGTGTTCCTCGTCCAGCACCGCCATGGCGTCGTCGATGGTGATGACCCCGACAAGGCGCTCGTCCTCGTCCACCACGGGCGCCGAAATCAGGTGGTACTGGTTGAAGGCATAGGCCACGTCGCCTTCGTCCTGTGTCGCCGGGATGATCTGGAACACGTCCTCGACGATCTCGGTCAGCTTCACCTCGCGGCTAGATCGCATGATCTTGCCCAAGGTCACATTGCCCACCGGGTGCATCCGCGGATTGACCAGAACCATGTGATAGAACTGATCCGGCAGATCGTCCGAGCCACGCAGGTAATCTATGGCATCGCCAACCGTCCAATGCTCGGGCGCGGCGACGACCTCGCGCTGCATCAGGCGGCCGGCCGAGTATTCGGGGTAAGACAGCGCCTGCTGCACGGCAACGCGATCGGCATCCTCAAGCGCGTCCAGAATGGCACCGTGACGCGGCTCGTCCAGATCCTCCAGCAGGTCAACGACATCGTCGCTTTCCAGGTCGCGCACCGCATCGGCCAGCACATCGGGCGACAACTGCGCGATCACCTCTTCGCGGATGCTCTCGTCAAGCTCCGACAGGATGTCTCCATCGAACTCCAGGCCATAAAGCCGGATCAGATCGGCGCGATCGGCGCTGCTGATTTGTTCCAGAAGGTCGGCGATGTCGGCCGGGTGCAGCGGCTCCATCAACTCGGTCAATTGCGCGGCGTCGCCCGCCTCGACCGCGTCGCGAATTGCCTGAACCGCGCGCCGGTCCAGCCTGTAAGAGCCCTCCTCGGCCACCTCTGGCGCCTCGGTCTGCATGTCGTCGTCGTCGTGATCATCCAGCATGTCAGACCCTCCTGCCATCCGCGTCCCGTCATAGCGGATGATCGTAACAGGAAACAATGCCAAGCAGCGATTTACCTTGCCCCGACCCCGGACTACAACGGTGCGTCGGAAAGGACACACACATGCCCGAACAAACCCTTCTTCTCGGTCAGACCCTGACCTTTGACGCAGATCCTTTTGCCGCAGGCCCGGCCGCTGCCCGCCACGACGGCCACGGCGGTGTGCTCATTGAGGGGGGGCACATCACCGCCACCGGCCCCGGCAGCGATTTGCGCCGCGCCTACCCCGGCGCACAGGTTGTCGATTACGGCGATGGCGTGATCACCGCGGGGTTTGTCGACGCCCACGTGCACTACCCGCAGACGGCGATCATCGCCAGTTGGGGCAAGCGGCTGATCGACTGGCTGAACACCTACACCTTCCCCGAAGAAACCCGTTTCAATGACCCCGCCTATGCGGCCCGCATCGCGGCGCGCTACCTGGACCTGACCGCATCGCATGGCACCACCACGCTATGCAGCTACTGCACCATCCACCCCGCCAGCGTGGACGCCCTGTTCACCGAGGCAAGAGCCCGCGGGCAGCGCGTGATCGCGGGCAAGACCTGCATGGACCGAAACGCGCCCGACGGGCTGCGCGACAGCGCGCAATCGGCCTATGACGATAGCAAGGCATTGCTGGAGAAATGGCACGGGGTTGACCGGCTTTCCTACGCGATCACGCCGCGCTTTTCGCCGACATCGACGCCTGGTCAACTCTCGGCGCTTGGCGCGCTTTGGGCCGAATACCCCGACTGCCTGATGCAAACCCACCTGTCCGAGCAGACGGATGAAATCGCGTGGGTCAAATCCCTCTACCCCGAAGCGCGCGATTACCTCGACACCTACGAGGCGCATGGCCTGCTGGGCGCCCGCGGCCTTTATGGGCACGCCATTCACCTTGAGCCGCGCGAGCGGGCGCGATTGGCCGAGGTCGGTGCGGCGCTGATTCATTGCCCGACATCGAACACCTTCATCGGATCGGGCCTTTTCGACATGGCCGCCCGCGTGGCCGAGGGACTGCGCGTGGGGCTGGCCACCGACACCGGCGGCGGCTCGAACTTCTCGATGCTTCGCACCATGGCGGCGGCCTACGAGATCGGGCAGTTGACCGGCACGGCCCTGCACCCGGCGCAACTGCTGTGGCTGGCGACCGCAGGATCGGCTGCAACGCTTCACATGCAAGACCGGATCGGCACCCTCGCGCCGGGTATGGAGGCCGACATTGCCGTCATTGACCTGGCCTCGACCCCCGCCATCGCGCAGCGCGCCGAACGGGCAGGTGACCTGTGGGAGGCACTTTTCCCCACCATCATGATGGGCGATGACCGGGCCATTCGCGCCACATGGGTGGGCGGCACGCTGGCGCATCAACGGTAGGCATCACTTGCGCGCGGGCGATTGCGCGGCGATCCGGGCGCGCAGATCCTCCACCAACTCGGCGTGCGGCTTGTCAACTGCTATCGCCAGACGCCGCAGGCCGAAATGCACCTGCGCCATTTCCTGGTAGTAGGAGGTAAAGGCATAATTGACCGTCGCCCCCGCGACCGCGCCCAGCACCGGAACCGTTTGCGCCGCCAGCTTTTGACCAAGCACGGTCGCCAGACGCGGCGCCACCCGCGCGATCAGGGTCTGCACCGTAGCCCCGCGCAACGCCAGCCGCGTGGACAGGAACGCCAGGTCGGCCCCATCGTCGCGCGCGGTCAGCGGCCCGGCGGCGCCAAACACCTCAAGGCAATCGAAACGCACGCTTTCGGCGCCGGGGTCAAAGCCGTTTCCGGCGGCAACATCCTGTATCGCGCGCAGCAGCAGCGTCGTCGTCACCGGCAGCTCGACCATCGCGCCGGGCAATCCACCGGCGCCACCAAACCCGCCAAGCGCCGTCGCCAGCGCGGTCTTGGCCCAGGCGGGCTGATCACCGACCCAACCGCGGCTGGAATGCGCGGCACCCATGGCCTGTTCCAACGCGCGGCTTGTCAGGCCGTTCAACCCGCCGCGCAGATCGTCCGGCAACCGCTCAAGCAGGGTCTCGGCCTGCGTGCCAAGCTGTGTCAGCAAACGCATCGCCGCCCCGTCCGCGCCGCGATAGCGCCGCGCCAATGCGGCCAGTTCGGCCTCCAGGTCGGGCGCCGCGCTCGGCGCCGGGGGCAGGATTTCGGTCATTGTATCTCGGTCATCGTCCGTTCATCCGGGTCATGACTGACAGCTTTGGCATCCGCCCGCCGCTGTCAAGGCTCGGCGCGGGTGACGGCGCCACGCACCCCGTCCCATCCGCCGGGAACCAGCGCCCGGCCCAGCACCCGGTCGGGATTGGTCGGCGGGGGCATTTCAACCCCCTCAAGGCGGTCAAACCCAAAGCGGCCATAATAGGGCGCATCGCCCACCAGCATCGCGCGCTGCCACCCGGCATCGGCGGCCCGGTGCAAACTGTCCCGGATCAGCCACGCACCCAGCCCCTCGCCCTGACGGGTGGGATGCACGGCCACCGGCCCCAGCAACAGCGCAGGCGCGCCCCCCACCTGCACCGGCCAATACCGGATCGCACCGCCCAACACACCGTCACCGTCGCGCGCCACAAGGCACAAGCCCGCCACCGGCGCGACGCCATCGCGTAGCCGGTACGACGACAACGCCTCGCGCCCCGGTGCGAAACACAGGTCGAACAACGCTTCGACCTCCCACCAATCGGCCTCGGTTTCCTCTTGCAGCTGCAGCACCAGCGACACGCCTTTGCAAAATTCGGGTGGCACCGCGCCTAGCACGCACTGCAAGCGCGGGCAACGCGAACCGCTACCCCCGCCCCGATCGCAAATCACGGCACAGCGCCGAAGAATTCGCCGCGGCGAGGCTGGTTTTTCACGCGCACGCAGGCTAGATGCGCCGCAAAGGAGTACGCGCATGTTCTATCAGCCCAAGGATGGCCACGGCCTTCCGCATAATCCGTTCAACGCCATCGTCACGCCGCGCCCGATCGGCTGGATCTCGAGCAGGGGCGCGGACGGGCACGACAACCTGGCGCCCTATTCGTTCTTCAACGCGGTCGCCTACACCCCGCCGCAGGTGATGTTTGCCTCGACCGGGATCAAACCCGATCGCGACGGCACCAAGGATTCCGTCGCCAATATCCGCGAAACAGGCGTCTTTTGCTGCAACATCGTCGGCTACGAGATGCGCCACCAGATGAACGCCTCCTCGGCCTCCCTGCCCGGCGACGTTGACGAGTTCGCCCATGCCGGCCTTGAAAAGATCGCCTGCGAAACGATCCCCTGCGCCCGCGTCGCGGGAACGCCGGCGGCCCTGGAATGCCGGATGACGCAGATCGTGCAGATCGAAGGCGAAAGCAACTTCGTCGTATTCGGCGAGGTGACGGGCGTGCACATGCGCGACGATTGCCTGCGCGATGGCCTGTTCGACATCACCCGCTATCGCCCCCTGTCGCGGCTGGGATACCGCGATTACACGGTGATCGACCACCTGTTCACCCTGTCGCGCCCCGACGATTGACGCCGCACCGGGCCAAGGGGCTTGTGTGTGCGCGCGCTTTGGCCGACAAACCGGGTAGGGTTCAAAGGAATTGCGGAGAAGACAGCATGGGCACCTCTATCGGGGTCATCGGCGGCTCGGGCCTTTACGAAATCGAAGGCCTGGAAGGCGCCGAATGGGTAACCGTCAGCAGTCCATGGGGCGCGCCATCCGACCAGGTCCTGACCGGACGGATGAACGGCGTGGACATGGCCTTTCTGCCGCGTCACGGACGCGGGCATGTGCATTCCCCCTCGACCGTGCCCTATCGCGCCAATATTGACGTGCTCAAACGCCTGGGCGTGACCGACGTCGTCAGCATCAGCGCCTGCGGCTCGTTCCGCGAAAACATGGCGCCGGGCGAGTTCGTGATCATCGATCAGTTCATCGACCGAACCACCGTGCGCGAAAGCAGCTTCTTCGGCACCGGCTGCGTCGGCCATGTCAGCATGGCGCACCCCACCTGCAAGCGTCTGTCGGCGGCCTGCCTTGAGGCCGCGCGCGACGCCGGGATCGCCGTGCACGAGTCGGGCACATACCTTGCCATGGAGGGGCCGCAATTCTCGACCCTGGCCGAGTCGCGCATGTACCGCGAGGTTTGGGGCGCCGATGTGATCGGCATGACCGGCATGCCCGAGGCCAAGCTCGCCCGCGAGGCCGAGCTTTGCTATGCCTCCGTCGCCATGATCACCGACTACGATAGCTGGCACCCCGATCACGGCGAGGTGGACATCAGCCAGATCATCGCAACGCTTACGGGCAACGCCGACAAGGGGCGCGCCTTGGTGTCGCGTCTGCCCGCCATTCTGGGCGAGGCGCGCGATCCCTGCCCGCATGGCTGCGACCGGGCGCTGGAGTTTGCGCTGCTGACAGCGCCCGATGCGCGGGACCCCGAATTGGTGAGCAAACTTGACGCGGTCGCCGGCCGCATCTTGTGATCCGCTATCCGCTCGTCGCGGGGCATCACGATCACACAATCCCGCGCGATCGGGGCCGCGCCCCACTGGACTTGAGCCAAGCGGCGCGGCATCACCATTGCATGACCGAATTCATCGCGCGCATCACTGATCAGGCTTGGCGCTCCGCCATGGGCCGCCGGTTCGAAGCCTTCACCGAGGAGGCTTTCCACGTCATCCGCTGGAGCCTCATGGTCGGGCTGGCGCGGTATCTGTCACTCCATGCGCCCGGCTGGCAGTTCACGCTGATCCACTGGACACTGTCGGCGCTGCTGTTCGGCTACATCGCCTCGCGGCTCCTGCTGCGCCCCGAGATCGCGATCTTCAAGAAAACGGATACGCGCTGGCGCAAGCTGCTTCAATCGGCGTTCAACTTCATCGTTTGCGTCGGCGCGTTCCTTGTCCTGATGTGGGGGATCAACGCCCTTGCGCATGGCGTGGCGCAATACCGCTTCGGCGCCATGGGGCAATAACTTGCAGCCTCGCGCGCTCTGGCTTATGCGAAGCGTTACCGCGCAGGTTTGTGAAAGAGGGCCAGGATGAGCAGCAAAACCGTTCGCGACTACATTCGCACAATCGTCGATTTCCCGCACGAAGGGATCATGTTTCGCGACGTGACCACCCTCTTTGCCGATCCGCGCGGGTTTCGCATGGCGGTTGACCAGATGCTGCACCCCTATGCCGGACTACGCATCGACAAGGTCGTCGGCCTTGAGGCGCGCGGCTTCATCCTCGGCGGCGCGGTCGCGCACCAGTTGGGCACCGGGTTCGTCCCGATCCGCAAGAAAGGCAAGCTGCCCGGCGCCGTCATAAGCGAGGACTATACGCTCGAATACGGCGACGCGGTGATCGAGGTGCACGACGACGCCATCGCACCGGGCGAAACCGTGCTGGTCGTCGATGACCTGCTGGCCACCGGCGGCACCGCGCAGGCCGGCATCCGCCTGATCGAGCGGTTGGGCGGCGAGATCGTCGGCTGCGCCTTCATCATCGACCTGCCCGACCTGGGCGGGCGCGGCAAGCTCGAAGCCATGGGCATGGACGTGCACACCCTCTGCGCGTTCGAAGGGGACTAGGCGCCGCTCCCCCCCGCCCGCTGCAAAACCGCGCCGGGGTTCATGATGCCGCGCGGGTCCAGGGCCGCTTTCAGATCACGCATCAGCGACAGCTTGACGGGATCGCCATACCGCTCCAGATCGCCCACCTTCAGGCGCCCGATGCCGTGCTCAGCGCTGACCGATCCGCCCATCTGATGCACCAGGTCGTGTACCGTGCGTTTGATCTCGTCTCGCTCGGACACGTGATCCGCGCGGCTGCGCCCCGGCGCGGGAAACACGTTGTAATGCAGGTTGCCATCGCCCAGATGCCCGAAACAGTTGATGCGAAACGCGCCAAGCGCCGCGATCGCCGGCGCACCCTTTGTTATGAACTCGGGGATCGCGCCCAGGGGCAGCGAGATGTCGTGGCTTGAAACCGCGCCTATACGCCGGTTCGCCTCGGGGATCTGCTCGCGCAGCTCCCAGAAATCATGACGCTGCGCCTCGCTCTGCGCGATCAGCCCGTCATCGACAAGGCCAGCCTCCAGCGCCTCGGCGAACAAGGTCTCAAGCGCGCCCGCCGGGTCCAGACCGCGCGCGAGCCCCACGTCGATCAGCACCGTCCATTCCGGGGGTTCGGCAAACGGCTGGCGGATATCGGGCAACGCCTCGGCCAGGAAATCAAGACCCTGCCGATGCATCAACTCGAACGCTGTGATGCCCTCGGCCATATGCGCCTTGGCCATGCTCAAAAGGCGCAGCGCCGCCTCGGGTCCCGCGACCACCATCAGGGCGGTGCCCTCGCCCGCTGGCCGCGGGAATAACTTCAGACTGGCCGCCGTTATCACGCCCAAACTGCCCTCGGACCCGATATAAATATCGCGCAAATCATACCCGGTGTTGTCCTTGCGCAGCCGCGACAGCCCGTTCCAGATGCGCCCGTCGGGCAATACCACCTCCAGCCCCAGACACAGATCCCGCGCATTGCCATAGCGCAGCACGTTCACCCCGCCCGCGTTGGTGGCCAGGGTGCCACCGATCCGCGCCGATCCCTTGGCGGCAATGCTCAGGGGGAACAGGCGCTCCCGCGCGGCGGCGGCATCGTGGACATCCGACAGGATCGCGCCCGCCTCGACCTCCATCACGTTTTCCTCGGGCCAGAGCCCGCGCACCGCCTGCATCCGCTCCAGCGACAGCAACAGCGGCACCGGCCCATCGGGCGAGACCTGCCCGCCGACAAGGCCGGTGCCGCCGCCATAAGGCACCACCGGGACCTGCGCCGCATAGGCATGACGCAGCACGGTCGACACCTCCTCGGCCGAGGCAGGCGCCGCGACGATCCCCGCCTGCCCGGACCACCGCGCGCGCGGCTCTTCCAGGTAATGTGCTGCCACCTCGCGCAGCGCCGCCGCCGGCAGCTCTGCGCCAAGTGCCTCGATGAAGGCCGGGGTAACAGATTTCAAAGACATGCATAGCACTTATCACGCCAGCACCGCGCGTCCAGTGGCATCACTGCGCACGCGCTATCGCAGATACCTCGGGCGCAGCACATGAATTGTCGGCCGCGCCGGCAGATCGCGCAGCGACAGGGTCAGGGTGTCTTTGCCCTCGCTCCGCACGTCATAATCATCGCTCATCCCGTCCAGAAACGCCCTGAGCGTGCCATCCCCGAACCAATGCATCGGGATCACCACCGACGAGCGTAGCCGCCGCAGAACCGCCATCATGCTGACAAGGTCCAGCGTCATACCCCCATCCACCGGCGCCATCACCACGTCAAGCCGGCCAAGCGCGGCGAATTGGGCCTCATCGGGCACGTGGTGCAAATGCCCCAGATGCCCGACGCACAGGCCGGCCACCTCGAACACGAAGATGGAATTGCCGTATTTCTCCACACCTCCGCCGAAACTTCGGATATCGGTCGGCACGTTGCGGATCAGCATATCGTCGATCTCCAGATGGTGATCGGCCGCCTCGCCGGGCATATCCGACCACCCCTTCAGAACATGCTTGATCGCCGGGTCGGGATGGGCGGTGAAATGCGTGGAATGGGCATGGTTCATCGTGACGGCATCGGGGATGAAATCCACGTTGCCGATGAACCCGGTGAAATCCGTCACCACCGAGGCGCCCGCCGGGCTCTGGATCAGGAACGACGCATGCGCCAGGTACCGGATGCGCACCGATTGATCCGGCACTGGGCTGCGAAAGCTGGCCTTGTGGACATAGGACACCCCCGGCGCGGCATCCGCGATGGCGATGCAATGGCTCGGCCGGCGCTCTTGCGCGACCGCCGCCCCCGCCAGGAAAACGAAACACAGGACAAGACGGATCATGCGCGCACCTCCCTTTACCTGCAAAGGATAGCACGGCCCCCGAAAATATCAGCCCCGAAAGGTCTCAGCCCGCCCCGGTGCGCCCGCGCCGATCAGGCCGCAGCGCCGCATAAAGCACATGCGTGCGCCATCGCCCGTCGATTTGCAGGTAGCTTTGCGCAACGCCCTCGTACTTGAATCCGCACCGCTCCAGCACCCCGCGCGAGGCGACGTTTTCAGGCAGGCAAGCCGCCTCGACCCGGCTCAGGTCAAGCCGGTGAAAGGCGTGGTGCACGACCGCCTCGATCGCCTCGCGCATGTAGCCCTGCCGCGCGTAGGGCTGCCCGATCCAGTAACCCAGAGTGCCCGCCTGCGCCGGGCCGCGCCGGATATTGTCCAGCGTGATCGCCCCGATCAACGTGCTGTCGCTGCGACGGATCAGGAACAGCGGCATCGCCGTACCCGCCGCCACAGACCGGCTGGCCCAGTAGACCCGGTTGGAAAACGCCTTGCGCGTGAGGTGATCACTGGCCCAGCTCGGCTCCCACGGGGTCAGGAAATCGGCGCTGTCGCGGCGCAGGGTGCTCCACGCGAGGAAATCGGAATGCACCGGGGTGCGCAGGGTCATGCGCTCGGTCTCGATGCGCATCTTCCTCCGCATCCGCAGCATCAGGCCGCGCGCCGATCTTGCAGCGCCTGTTGCCCCGGCGCGCCGCTTACGGGGCCATAAAGCGCCAGCGCGGTCCGCGCCTCGGCCACCATGTGCCCTGCCATCTCGCGCACGTCGCGCACGCCCACGGCGTCGATCTCGGCGACGACCTCTTCGGGCGGCGGGATGCGCCCCTTGATCTGCAGCATCCGCGCCAGCCGCTCGGCCCGGTTCGACGGGCTTTCCAGCCCCATCAACAGCCCCGCCTTGAGCTGCGCGCGCGCGCGCGCCAGCTCAGCCTCGCTCATGTCATCGGCGGCGCGCTTCATCTCGTCCAGGGTCAAGCCCACCAACTCTCCGATCTGATCGCCGGAGGTGCCGGCATAAATCGTCATCATGCCGGTGTCGGAAAACGCGCCCGCCTGCGCGAAAATGGTATAGCACAGCCCGCGCCGCTCGCGGATTTCCTGGAACAGGCGGCTGGACATGCCGCCCCCCAGGGCCGCTGCATACACCTGCGCCGTGTGAATGGCCGGGTCGGTGATCTTCGGCCCCTCGAACGCCAGCGCGAAATGCGCCTGCTCAAGCTGCTTTTCCACCCGCAGATCGCCCCCCTCAAAGGTTGCCGTCTCCAGCGGCGGAACGGCGGCGGGTTTCATTGCGCCGAACATGTCCTCGGCCAGGCGGACCAACTCATCGTGATCAACGGCGCCCGCGGCCGAAAGGATCATGTTGCCGGGGCTGTAGTGGCGGCTCACGAACCCGTCCAGATCCGCGCGCCCGAACCTGCGCACCGCCTCGGAGGGGCCAAGGATCGGACGGCCAAGCGCCTGCCCGGGATAGGCGCGCTCTTGCAACCAGTCAAAGATGATATCGTCGGGCGTGTCGGCGGCCTGCCCGATTTCCTGCAAGATAACGCCGCGCTCCAGCTCGATCTCGCGCGCGTCGAACACGGAATTAAGCACGATATCCCCGATCACATCCAGCGCCAGCGGCACATCCGCCCCCAGCACCCGCGCGTAATAGGCCGTCGCCTCGCGCGAGGTATAGGCGTTCATGTAGCCGCCGACATCCTCGATCGCCTCGGCGATCTGCACCGCGCTGCGCCGCGCCGTACCCTTGAACGCCATGTGCTCAAGGAAATGCGCGACGCCGTTTTCCTCGGCCCGCTCGTGCCGCCCGCCCGACAGCACCCAAACGCCGATGGCCGCGGATTCAAGCGCGGGCATCCGTTCGGTCACGACACGGAATCCGTTCGACAGGGTATCTATTCTGACAGTCACTTCGCGATACGCTCCCGGATCAGGGTCTCAATAGCAGGCAGGTCGTTGTCAACGCGGCTGATCCGCTCGGGTAGATCGAACAGATCGGCCATGCGCGGCGGCAGTTCGGGGCGCTGGCCCATGGCCTCTTCGACCGCGTCGGGGAACTTGGCGGGATGCGCCGTCGCCAGCGTGATCATCGGCGTCGCCTGATCGCGCAGGCGCGTCGCCACGTCCACCGCCACGGCAGAATGCGGGCACAGAACCTCGCCCGTCTGGGCATAAGTCCGACCAATCGCCCGGCGCGTTTCGTCCTCCGATGTGCGGGCGCTATCGAACACCTCGCGCAGCGCCTGCAGCGCCCCCTGGCTCACCGTGAAACCACCCTCTTTCAACGCATCCATGCTCTGCGCCACCGCCGCGCCATCTTGCCCATAGGCATAAAACAGCGCCCGCTCGAAATTCGAGCTGACCTGGATATCCATCGACGGGCTGATCGACGGGATCACGCCATCGGGCCGGTACTCGCCCGTGCCAAGGCAGCGGTGCAAGATGTCGTTCTGGTTCGTCGCCACCACCAACCGATCAATCGGTAGCGCCATCGACCGAGCGATGTAGCCCGCGAAGACATCGCCGAAATTGCCTGTCGGCACGGTAAAGCTGACCTTTCGGTGCGGCGCGCCCAGGCTGACGGCCGAGGTGAAGTAGTAAACCACCTGCGCCAAAACCCGGGCCCAGTTGATGCTGTTGACCCCGGCAAGGCGCACCTCGTCGCGAAAGGCGAAATCGTTGAACATGTCCTTCACGCGCGCCTGCGCATCGTCAAAATGCCCGTCGATAGCCAGGGCGTGCACGTTGTTTTCCGAGGGCGTGGTCATCTGGCGGCGCTGCACCTCGCTGACGCGGCCATGCGGGTAAAGGATGAACACGTCAACCGCATCCAGCCCGCGAAAAGCCTCGATCGCCGCCGATCCGGTATCGCCGCTGGTGGCGCCGACGATGGTCACGCGCTGCCCCGACCGTTTCAGCGCGGCCTCGAACAGCTGACCGATCAGTTGCATCGCGAAGTCTTTGAAGGCCAGCGTCGGCCCGTGGAACAGCTCCAGCAGGAAGTGGTTGCTGTCCAGTTGCACCAAAGGTGCGCGCGCCGCGTGGCCGAACCCGGCATAGGCCCGCGCGATGATGTCTTGCAGCTCCGCATCGGTAAAAGCGTCCCCGATGAACGGGCGCATGATGCGATAGGCGGCTTCCTCGTACCCCAGCCCGGAAAGGGCGGCGATATCGTCCTTTGACCATTGCGGCAGGGTCTCAGGCAGGTACAGGCCACCATCGCGCGCCAGCCCGGTCAGCATGGCCTCTTCAAAGTTCAGAACCGGCGCCTTGCCTCGGGTCGAGATATATTTCACGTTGCCTTGCCTTTCGTGGGTTGTCTGCTGCGCCACATGAACGCCGCCGTCATGACCAGCCATATCACCGCCAACGAGAACCACGTAATCGCGTATCCCAGGTGGTCATTTGGAATGGCCGATGTATTCACCGGCAGCGGCTCGACCCCGTCCACCGCCGGGATGATCCGGCGCGCGACGATTAAAACCGGCTCGGCCTCAAGGTGCGCGGCCATAGCCGGCACGTCGCGGGCGAACCAGATATTGGCGCCCGTGTCCGGGTCTGGGGTGTAGCTGTCCACTTCCTGCGGCCAGTGAAGGTTACCCTCAACCGTGATCCGCGCGCCGTCATATGCGCCCTCAACCTCGTCGGTCGGGACAAACCCCAGATCGGCCATGATACGCCGATCATCCGACAGGCGCAGCGGCGCAATGATGCGGTACCCGGCGCCGATTTCCTTGCGGCTGACCAGCACCCGCAGCGCGCCGGGCTGCAATACGCCGGTGGCCTCGACGGGGGCGTAGCGGTCGCTTTGCGGATCGGGGTTGGCGGGCAGCGCCACTGGATCGGCCGCGATGCGCGCCTCGATATCGGCGAGGATGCCCTCTTTCCACGCCAATCGCTGCACCTGCCAAACGCCCAGCCCCACCAGCACGGCCGCACCGGCAAGACCAAAGATCAACGGGATCAGAAAGCGCATCACGCAAGGGCCCTTTCAACGTGGAAGGCGCGCGAAAATCGCGCGCCTTGCCTTGTTACGTCTTGACCAGTTTTTTTCAACCGCAAACAAGCCGCATCAGGGCGCTGCCCGCTGCAGATCGGTCAGCCGCCCCAGATATAGACCGCGGCGAACAGGAACAGCCACACAACGTCGACGAAGTGCCAGTACCACGCAGCCGCCTCGAACCCGACATGCCGCTCGGGGGTGAAATGCCCGCGTTGCGCCCGAATCAAGCAGACCAGCAGGAAAATCGTCCCGATGATGACGTGCGCCCCGTGGAACCCCGTCGCCATGAAGAAGTTCGCGCCATAAATGTTGCCGGCAAACCCAAAGGCCGCGTGGCTGTATTCATATGCCTGAAACGCAGTGAACAGCACACCCAGCACGATCGCCAACGCCAGACCCGCCTTCATGTCCTTGCGGTTGTTCTCATGCACCAGCGCATGGTGCGCCCAGGTCGCCGCCGCACCCGAGCACAGCAGGATCAGCGTGTTGATAAGCGGCAGGTGCCACGGATCGAACGTCTCGATCCCCGCCGGCGGCCATTGCCCGTCCTTGATCGGGCTGAGCGGCCCCATGGGATAGAGCGCATGCTTGAAAAAGCTCCAGAACCACGCCGCGAAGAACATGATCTCGGACATGATGAACAGGATGAAGCCATAGCGCAGACCGATCCGCACCACCGGCGTATGATCGCCCTCATTCGCCTCGGCGATGACATCCGACCACCAGCCGAACATGACGTAAAGCACCCCGGCAAAGCCGATCAGGAACATCCACGGCATGCCCTCGCGCATGAACAGGACCGCCCCGAAGAGCATGATAAAACCGGCCACCGCGCCCAACAGGGGCCAGATGGAGGGGTTCAGGATGTGGTAGTCGTGGTTTTTTTCGTGCGCCATTGCGTCATTTCCCTCGTTGGAAGGTCTTTAGTTGAGGTTCGTCTTGCCGTCCTGCGCCAAGGCCGCCTGGGCCTCTTCGGGCAGGTCAATCTCGTAGAATGTATAAGACAGGGTGATCTGGTGAACATATTGCCCTTCGCGGTCGTCCACGATCTCGGGATCGACATAGAAGGTGACCGGCATTTCCACACGTTCGCCGGGCTGTAGAACCTGCTCGGTGAAACAAAAGCAGTCGATCTTGGTAAAGAACCCGCCCGCCTCGTATGGGGTGACGTTGTAGGCGGCCTGCCCAGCGATCGGGTGGTCCGTCGGGTTATACGCCTCGTAGAACGCCAGCCCGGTTTCCCCGATGCGGACCTCCATCTCGCGCTGCATGGGCTTGAACTCCCACGGCATGCCGCGCTCCTTGGAGCCGTCGAAGCGCACCTTGATCGTCTCGTCCAGGATCCTGTCCGAGCCCGCCTCGGCCACGCCGGTCACGCCTCCGAACCCGGTCACGCGGCAGAACCAGTCGTAAAACGGCACCGATGCCCAGGCCAGTCCCCCCATCAGCACAACAACCCCGACCAGTTGCACCACGGTTTTTTGCTGCTTATCCATTGCCATCTGCGCTCGCTCCCACTTCTTCGGAACTCGGCATTTGCATGTCTCCGCGCGTCACCTTGACCACTGTCAGGCCAAAGACCAGGACGATGAACCCCGCCAGCACCAGGCCGACGCCGATATTCCGGCCGCTCCGGCGCTTGTGCAGCTCATGTTCCTCCCGAAAACTCATCACCATCCCCCAAGCCCTAGCGGCGCCAGTGCCGCCTCGGCCAGTATCGCGCCGAAATGCGCGAACAGATACAGTAGCGACAGCGCGAAGAACCGCTTTTCGACGCGGTATTTGTCCGCCTGCGCCTGCGCCTCGTCCCGGCGCCAGATGTCGAACGCGCCTTTCAGGAACAGCGCGTTCAGCACCACCGCCACGCTCAGGTAGATCGGCCCGCCGATCGCGGTGAACGCCGTTCCCACGGCAACGGGAGCCAGCAGAATGGTGTATGCCAGCACATGGCGCCGCGTCACGCGGCGGCCGTGCGTCACCGTCAGCATCGGCACACCGGCATTCTCGTAGTCCGAATTCATGAACAGGCACAGCGCCCAGAAATGCGGCGGCGTCCACATGAAGATCAGCGCGAACATCAGCACCGATTCAAGGCTGACACCGCCGGTGGCCACGGCCCATCCGATCATCGGCGGGAACGCCCCCGCCGCGCCGCCGATCACTATGTTCTGCGGCGTCCACCGCTTGAGCCACATCGTATAGACGACCGCGTAGAAAAAGATCGTGAAGGCCAGCAGCCCCGCCGCAACGAAATTCGATGCCAGCGCCAGCATCACCACCGCCATCCCCGACAACGCCGCGCCGATGGCCAGCGCCTCTTGCGCGGTGACAAGGCCGGCGGGAACGGGGCGCTGCGCCGTGCGCTTCATCACCGCATCGATATCCGCGTCCCACCACATGTTCAGGGCGCCGGACGCGCCCGCCCCCACGGCAATGAACAGCACGGACGCCAGCGCAACAACCGGATGCACGGCCACCGGCGCCGCCAACAACCCGACCGCCGCCGTGAACACGACAAGCGACATGACACGCGGCTTGAGCAGGGCGACATAATCGCCGAACCCGGCCTCTCCGGTCTGTGCCTGGGTATTGAAACTGGTATCGCTCATCTGTGTCTCCGCGGCCGGCTCACGTAGGTGTGCACCGGCCAGATCTGCTCATGACGCGCGTTGCGCGGGCGGCGGCTCACTCGGCCGAGGCCACCTCGACATCGCGCGGCGTGCCGGCGTATTCCTCGATCGCACCGTCAAGCCATTTGTCATACTCTTCCTGGCTGACAACCTTGACCGTGATCGGCATGTAGGCGTGATCCTTGCCGCACAACTGCGAGCATTGCCCGAAATAGACGCCTTCCTTCTCGGGTTTGAACCAAAGCTGCGCCAGGCGTCCGGGAACGGCATCCTGTTTCACGCCGAACGCGGGGATCGTCCAGCTATGGATCACGTCCGCGCCGGTGACCCGCATCACGACGGTCTTGCCAACCGGCACCACCACCGCGGTATCGGTCGCCAGCAGGTACTCATCCGGGTTGTAGCCATGCTCGGCCAGCGCGTCCTTACCCAGCATGAAGCTTTCGAACCCGAAATCGTGATCGGTATACTCGTAGCCCCAGAACCACTGATACCCGGTCACCTTGATGTTGATGTCACCCTCCGGGAATTCCTGCTGCTTGAACAGCACCGGCAGGCTGAAGGCGCCGATGAACACCAGGATCACGATCGGAACGATGGTCCACGCAACCTCGAGCGGCGAATTGTGCGTGAAGCTGGCCGGCGACGGGTTGGCGCGCTTGTTGTAGCGCATGATCGCGTACAGCAGCAATGCGCAGACAAACAGCGTGATCACGGCGATGATCACCAGGATCATCCCATCCAGCCACTGAAGGTCACGCGCAAGTTCCGTGGCGGCGGGCTGAAACCCCATCCCGCCCTGCTTGGGCTCACCAATGATCTGCAAGTTGTCCTGCGCAAAGACAGGACCGGCAATAAAGGCCGCCAAAGTGGCCACGAGGCTGAAGATAGGTCGCATTGTTCACCCTGATTAGGTTGAGGCGTTTCCGGTTCATATCATAGTCGGCACCGCTTTTGCGGAAATCCGGTTGTCCTGATGCTGCAAAGGACCATAATCTTGTTCACAAGACAACAAATCCCATTGCGGCAAACGGACGCTGTTTTTGATTTAGATCAAATTCCCCCCGCTGAAAAGACTGGAAAAATAAACATGCCCGATATGCCTTTCCGGCCCTTCGAAGACTCGCTTGACCCCGATGGCGCCCTTGCCCTGTTGCGCGAAGCGACCGACGGGGCCGATGATGGCGAGCTTTTTCTCGAACGGCGCCGGTCCGAGGCGCTGGTTTTCGATGATGGCCGCATTCGCACCGCCAGCTATGACGCGGCCGAGGGATTCGGCCTTCGATCGGTGCGGGGCGAGGTCACCGGCTACGCCCATTCCTCCGAGATGTCCGAGCCCGCACTGCGCCGCGCGGTCGAAACCGCCCGCCTCGCGGTGCAGGGCGGCGGCGGCACCCTTGCCGGCAGTCCGACACCGACAAATTACCGACGTTATACAGACGGCGATCCGATCGCCGGTGCGCCCTTTCCCGTCAAGATCGACACCCTGCGCGAGATAGACGCATTCGCGCGCGATCTCGACACCCGCGTCGTGCAAGTCAGCGCCACCATCGCCGCCTCCCTGCAAGAGGTCGAGATCCTGCGCCCCGATGGCCTGCATATCAGGGACGTGCGCCCAATGACGCGACTCAACGTCAGCGTCATCGTCGAACAGGATGGCCGCCGCGAACAGGGCACCGCTGGCGGCGGCGGGCGAGTCCTGCTCGATGGTTTGCTCGATCCCGCCGATTGGCAGGCCAAGACCCAAGAGGCACTGCGCATCGCCCTGGTCAACCTGCGGGCAGAGGCGGCACCGGCGGGCGTGATGGACGTCGTGCTTGGCCCCGGCTGGCCCGGCATCCTCCTGCACGAGGCGATCGGCCACGGCCTTGAGGGGGATTTCAACCGCAAGGGCAGCTCCGCCTTCGCCGGCCTCATGGGACAGCGGATCGCAGCACCCGGCGTTACCGTGGTGGATGACGGCACCATCCCCGACCGGCGCGGCTCCATCACCGTGGACGACGAGGGCACACCGTCGCGCCGCAACACCCTGATCGAAGACGGCGTTCTGGTCGGATACATGCAGGACCGCCAAAACGCGCGCCTGATGGGGGTCGAGGCCACCGGCAACGGCCGCCGCGAAAGCTATGCGCACGCGCCCATGCCCCGGATGACCAACACTTGCATGCTGGGCGGGGAAACCGACCCCGCGGATATCCTCGCCGATCTGGCGGACGGGATCTATGCCGTCGGCTTTGGCGGCGGGCAGGTGGACATCACCAACGGCAAGTTCGTCTTTTCCTGCACCGAGGCCTACCGCGTTCAGAACGGACGCGTCGGCGCGCCGGTCAAGGGCGCGACCCTCATCGGGGACGGCGCGACGGCGTTGCAGAAAATTCGCGCGCTAGGCAATGACATGGCGCTTGATCCCGGCATGGGCAACTGCGGCAAGGCCGGGCAATGGGTGCCCGTCGGAGTGGGACAGCCGACCGTCATGATCGGGGGGCTGACCGTGGGCGGCTCCGCCGCAGGATAGGCGACCCCTCTAGCCTTCCGGGTTTCGACACCGCGGCGCGCCCCAGGCGCCGGGAAAACAACCGGCCATCGGTTACGATGATGCCCAGCGCTATGATCGCAAACCCGATCCACGCCTCCGGCCCAATCCTTTCCCCAAGGAAAGCCGCGCCAAGGCTGATTGCAAAGGGCGGAATAAGCAGCGTCACCAATAGCAGGTTGGCCGCCCCCGCGCGGGCAAGGATGGCAAAGTACAGGACATAGGCCAGGGCCGTAGACAACGATGCAATGCCAATCAACGCGCCCCATACCTGCCATGACAGATCAGGGTCCGGCGGGCCATCAACCAGTATCACGACGGGCACCATCAACAGGCTGCTACCTGTCAACATTCCCAAAGCGTTCACCAAGGGCGGCTGCCCGGCCAGCGCCCGACGCCCCCAGACACCGGCCAGCGCATAAGATATGGCCGCCCCCAAAACTGCCAGTTGCGCCAGATTGCCGGGATCGAGACCGCTCAACGCCTCCGGCCCCATGACATAAGCCACTCCCGCCAGCGCCAGAACTGCACCGGCGACTTTCCTCTTGCTCAAAGGTTCGTCGGCCAGAAGAAGCCCCGCCAGCAACGCCCCGAAAACCGCCGTTGTCCCGTTGAGGATCGACGCGAGGCCACTGTCGATGCGCGTCTGCCCCCAGAAGATCAATGAAAAGGGAATGGCATTGTTGAGCGCGCCCATGACCAGATAAGCCCCCCAGACCCGCGGTGACCGGGGCAAGGTCAAACCGCGCAGGCGCACGATCAGGAAAAGGATCGGCAAGGCCCAGACTACCCTGTGCAAGGTGATCGTGAGCGGCGGCACCTCGGTCAAGGCAACTTCCGCGAAAAAGAAGGAGCCCCCCCAAACCGCCGCAAGCGACACAAGCATGAGGACGGAGCCCAATTCCAGTTTCGGAACGGCGAGTCTTGTCATCGTGATGCTGGTCCCCATTGTGCGATTGATGCATGATGGCCTACCCCGCCCTCACCACGGGGGCGACCCGTTTCTTGCTCATACGGGCTCCGAACCGAGCGCTCTATTCACCCTTGCGCCCCCGGACCCGGCTCACCGGCAGGCCACCGATGCGATACCGATGCTATACCGACGTGATGCCGACAGGACCGAGCGCCTCAAGCGCTGAAATATTTAATATCATATATCAATATGTTACAAGGCATCCTCACAAAATCTGCGACTCAGCCGCATTCGATTTACCCTCCGTTAACCGACAGCGCCCAATAGTGGCCTTGCAAGCAGACGGAGTCGTGATGACCGAGGAACACAATCCTTCTTCCACTCACCCCCTACTCCCACCCACCACGGAAGATGATCGGGTGTCGTGGCTTCGTCTCTTGCGCTCTCGCCGTGTCGGGCCCAGCACGTTTTACCGCCTGATGTCCGAGCATGGCAGCGCGCAAGCCGCGCTCGCGGCACTTCCGGGCATCGCGCAGGCCGCCGGGGTCGCCAGCTACGCCCCCTGCCCCGAGGACACCGCCATCGCCGAGATGCGCGCCGCGCAAACCGCCGGCGCACGCATGATCTGTTTCGGCGAGGCCGAGTATCCAACTACCCTTGCCGAGATCGGCGATGCCCCGCCCCTGTTGTGGGCAATCGGCGACATGAGCATCCTGCAGCGCCCCATGATCGCGCTTGTCGGCGCCCGCAACGCCAGTTCGCTGGGCACGCGCATGGCCCGCGCCCTTGCGGCCGAACTGGGACAAGCGGGCTATGTCGTTGTCTCGGGCCTTGCCCGCGGCGTCGATACCGCCGCGCATGCCGCCGCACTCGATAGCGGCACGCTGGCGGTGCTGGCGGGCGGGGTTGATGTGCTTTACCCATCTGAGAACGCGCGCCTTGCCAACGACATCACCGCGCATGGCCTGCGCCTGTCGGAACAACCGATGGGCATGACACCGCAAGCGCGCCATTTCCCGCGCCGCAACCGGATCATCAGCGGCCTATGCCCCGCCATCGTCGTGGTCGAGGCAGCAGCGAAATCCGGCAGCCTGATCACCGCGCGCACCGCCTTGGACCAGGGGCGCGAGGTGCTGGCAGTGCCCGGCCATCCCTTTGACGCCCGCGCCGCGGGCTGCAACATGCTGATCCGCGATGGCGCCGCGCTGGTGCGCAACGCCCGCGACGTGATAAGCGTCCTCGCCCCGATCGAGGCCTCGCAGCCGCAGCTTGACCTCGGCACGCCGCAGCCGCCAGAGACGCCCAAGGCTCCGAAACGCACCCTTCGCGAAACCGCAGCCCTGCACGGCGAGATACTGCAACGCCTTGGCCCCAGCCCGCTGGCCGAGGATCAGCTTATTCGCGATCTGAACGCCCCCGCGCGCGTAATCGCCCCGGCGCTTGTCGATCTGGAACTGGATGGCAAGATCAGGCGCAGCGCCGGCGGCCTTCTGGCCCTGGGGTGATCGGAAACGGCCACGCAATACCGCGCATTGACAATTCCTTGCTGTGCCCCACATGGTCCGCCGCCATGGATACGGGACCGAGTCGAAAGGAATATCAATGCCAGTCGTTGTTGTAGAATCTCCGGCCAAGGCCAAGACGATCAACAAATATCTCGGCTCGGACTACACCGTTCTGGCATCATACGGACACGTGCGCGACCTGCCCCCAAAGGATGGATCGGTGGACCCCGAGCACGACTTCGCCATGAAATGGGAGGTCGGAACAGACGCCCGCAAACACGTCAAGGCAATCGCCGATGCGCTGGCCGATGACCCCGACCTGATCCTCGCGACCGACCCCGACCGCGAAGGCGAAGCCATCAGTTGGCACCTCGAAGAGGCCCTGCGCAAACGCCGCGCCCTGAAAAAAGATACGCCCGTCAGCCGCGTCGTGTTCAACGCCATCACCAAGACCGCCGTCACCGAGGCGATGAACAACCCACGCGACATCGACGCGCCGCTGGTCGAGGCATATCTCGCCCGCCGCGCGCTCGACTACCTCGTCGGCTTCAACCTCAGCCCCGTGTTGTGGCGCAAGCTGCCCGGTGCCAAATCCGCCGGGCGCGTGCAATCGGTCTGCCTGCGCCTCATCGTCGAGCGCGAGATGGAGATCGAAGCGTTCAAGCCGCGCGAATACTGGACGGTCAAGGCACAACTCACCACCCCGCGCGGGCAGGAATACGAGGCCCGCCTGACCGTGCTCGCCGGCAGCAAGCTTGATAAATACGGGATCGAGAACGAGACCCAGGCCGAAATGGCAGTGCAGGCGATCACCTCGCGCGATCTGACCGTCACCTCGGTCGAGGCGAAGCCGGCCAACCGCAACCCCTCGGCGCCGTTCATGACATCGACCCTGCAACAGGAGGCCAGCCGCAAGTTCGGCATGGGCGCGCGCCAATGCATGAGCGCGGCGCAACGCCTCTACGAGGCGGGGCACATCACCTACATGCGGACCGACGGCATCGACATGGCCCCCGAGGCCGTGATGGCCGCGCGCGACGCGATCAAGACCCGCTACGGCGAGGATTACGTGCCTAAATCCCCGCGCATGTACAAGAACAAGGCCAAGAACGCCCAGGAAGCGCATGAATGTATCCGCCCCACCGACATGACCCGCGACGCCGCCGCGCTCCGGCTGTCGGACAGCGATCAGCGCAAGCTTTACGATCTGATCTGGAAGCGTACGCTGGCCTGCCAAATGTCCGCCGCGCGGTTGGAGCGGACCACCGTCGATATCGGTAGCGCCGATGGCCAGGTCGGCCTGCGCGCGACAGGCCAGGTGATGCTGTTCGACGGCTTCCTGAAGGTTTACGAGGAAGGGCGCGACGACACCGCCGCGGATGACGACGACCGCCGCCTGCCCCAGATCATGCAGGGCGAGGCCGCAGGGAAAAACGGCGTCACACCCGAGCAGCACTTCACCCAACCGCCGCCGCGCTATACCGAGGCAACGCTGGTCAAGCGGATGGAAGAGCTGGGCATCGGGCGCCCCTCGACCTACGCCAGCGTGATCGGCACGATCCAGGACCGCGAATATGTCCGCAAGGAGGGCAACCGCCTGTTTCCCGAGGACAAGGGGCGCATCGTCACGGTTTTCTTGATGAATTTCTTCCGGCGCTACGTGGAATACGATTTCACCGCCGATCTTGAGGATCAGCTCGATGCCGTCAGCGCAGGCAAGGCCGACTACAAGGACCTGCTGGCGAGGTTCTGGCGCGATTTCTCGGCCGCGATCGCCGAGACGTCCGAGTTGCGCATCACCGAGGTGCTCGATGTGCTCGACGACGCGCTAGCGCCGCAGCTCTACCCGCCGCGCGAGGATGGCAGCGATCCGCGCACATGCCCGCTATGCGGCACCGGCAAGCTGCACCTGAAAACATCGCGCAGCGGCGGCTTCGTCGGATGCGGCAACTACCCCGAATGCCGCTATACCCGCCCCTTGGGCGGCGACGAGGGCGCGGGCGACCGCGTGCTTGGAGAGGATCAGGGCGACGAGATCACCCTTCGCTCGGGCCGCTTCGGCCCCTACGTGCAACGCGGCGAAGCGACCGAGGAGAACAAGAAACCGCCGCGCGCCTCGCTGCCCAAGGGCTGGTCGCCCGACGACATGGACCTTGAAAAGGCGCTGATGCTGCTGAGCCTCCCGCGCGAGATCGGCCCCCACCCCGATGACGGCGAGCCGGTCGAGGCCGGCATCGGCCGCTACGGCCCCTACGTCAAGCACGGCCGCCTTTATGCCAACATCAAGGAGGTGGACGACGTTTTCACCATCGGCATGAACCGTGCGGTCGAGGAACTGGCCAAGAAAGCCGCCAGCCGCGGACAGGGCCGCGCCGGGGCCAAGCCCCTCAAGGAACTGGGCGAACACCCCTCAGAGGGCGGCCCGGTCAACGTGATGGATGGCCGCTATGGCCCCTACGTGAAATGGGGCAAGGTCAACGCCACGCTGCCCAAGGGCACAGAGCCGGCCGACGTGACCATTGACATGGCGGTCGAGCTAATCTCGGCCAAGGCGGCCAAGAAGGGCGGCAAGGGCAAGGCCACGGCGAAAAAGACCACCGCCAAGAAAACCCCCGCGAAAAAGACGGCGGCCAAGACGGCGACAAAGAGCACGGCGAAGACGACAGCCAAGAAGAAAACCGCGTCCTGACCCCCGGCAAACCGCCGCGCGGGCGGCGCCCGCCGCGCCCTACGCAGTTCTACGTATGCCCGCCTTATAGGCGGGCATTTCATTGACTCCCTTCCGCGCAACGGTCAAAACCCACGCAATTCCGCTAGTCAGGGAGACACCCATGAAGAAAGTCTATGCTAACGCCGGAGAGGCGCTCGAAGGGCTGCTGTTCGACGGCATGTTCATCGCCTCGGGGGGCTTTGGCCTCTGCGGCATCCCCGAATTGCTGCTCGATGCAATCAAGGACGCAGGCACCAAGGATCTCACATTCGCGTCGAACAACGCGGGGGTGGATGATTTCGGCATCGGCATCCTGCTGCAAACCAAGCAGGTCAAGAAAATGATCAGTTCCTACGTGGGCGAGAACGCAGAATTCATGCGCCAGTATCTTTCGGGCGAACTGGAGCTTGAGTTCAACCCGCAGGGCACGCTGGCCGAACGGATGCGCGCCGGCGGCGCGGGCATCCCCGGCTTCTACACCAAGACCGGCGTAGGAACCCAGATCGCCGACGGCAAGGAACACAAGGATTTCGACGGAGAAACCTACATCATGGAGCGTGGTATCTTTGCCGATCTCAGCATCGTCAAGGCATGGAAGGCCGATACCACCGGCAACCTGGTGTTCCGCAAGACCGCCCGCAATTTCAATCCTCCGGCGGCCATGTGCGGCAAGACCTGCGTCGTCGAAGTCGAGGAAATCGTCGAACCCGGACAGCTTGACCCCGATTGCATCCACCTGCCGGGCGTCTACGTGCATCGCATCATCCAGGGCGAGCATGAGAACCGGATCGAGAAACGCACGCTGAGGGAGGACTGATCATGCCTTGGGACCGCAACCAGATGGCCGCCCGCGCGGCACAGGAGCTTGAGGACGGCACCTATGTGAACCTCGGCATCGGCATTCCGACGCTGGTCAGCAACTACATCCCCGACGGGGTCGAAGTGACGCTGCAATCGGAAAACGGGATGCTGGGCATGGGCCCCTTCCCAACCGAGGACGAGATCGACCCTGACCTCATCAACGCCGGCAAGCAGACCATCACCGAACTGCCGCATACCAGCTACTTCGACAGCGCCACCAGCTTTGGCATGATCCGTGGCGGCAAGATCGCAATGGCGATCCTCGGCGCTATGGAAGTGGCCGAAAACGGTGATCTGGCGAACTGGATGATCCCCGGCAAGCTGGTCAAGGGCATGGGCGGCGCGATGGACCTGGTGGCCGGGGTGCAACGCGTCGTGGTGGTCATGGACCACACCAACAAGGCGGGCGACTCCAAGCTTCTCAAGGCCTGCACGCTGCCGCTCACGGGCACCGGGGTGGTGAACCGCATCATCACCAACCTTGGCGTTCTCGACGTGGTCGAAGGCGGCCTGCGAATCGTGGAAACCGCCAATGGCGTGAGCGAGGACGATATCCGCGCCGCGACCGAGGCAACCATCGTCAACTGATCGTCGCGATACGCGACCAAAGGGCCCGGGCGCGCCGCGCCCGGGCCTTTTTCATGCCCGCCCGGCAAAGATCGGCACGTGCAGCCTTTTCAATGCACCGCCCGGCGCCCTACTATCGGTGCACCCAACATGGTGGCTTGCATACGCGATGACACACGGCACTCCCGATATAACCACCCCGCCGCCCGCGCGCCCGATTGCGCGCTGGCGCGATCTGGCGCTGATGGCGGGGCTTGTCGTGCTGGTCGCGGCCGGGTTGATCTCCGCCGCGGCGGCCACCGGGTGGGAACAGACAATGACCCAGCTGTCCCGCCTCGGCGTGTTGCAGATCGCCGCGCTGTTGGGGCTGTCTTGCGTCAATTACGGGCTGCGCGGGCTGCGCTGGCACCTGTTCGCACGACGCCTTGGCCTGCCGACGAGCCTGGCGCGGAACCTCACGCATTTCTGGGGCGGGTTCGCCATGGTCGTCACCCCCGGCCGCGTCGGCGAGGTGATCCGCATGCGCTGGATCAAGCGCGAAACAGGCTGGAACGTCGAGCGCACAGCGCCCCTTGTCCTCATCGACAGGGCAAGCGACCTGGTGGCGATGGGGCTGCTGCTTGGCCTGTCGGTCGCGCTCAGCAGCGCCAGCGTGGCAATGGCGCTGCCGGTGGCGATGCTGGCGCTAATCGGCGCCTTTGTGGTGACGCGCCCGCAACTGCTGTCAGGGCTGGCAAGCGGCGTTTACCGCGTCACCGGCCGGTTTGCGCGGCTGATGGGGCGACTGCGGGCGGCGGCGCGGTCGCTCGGCCGCTTCTCGCACCCCTGGGTGCTGCTGGCGGCGACGGGGCTGGGCCTGATCGGGTGGCTGTCCGAGGGTTGGGCGTTTCACCTGCTGATGGGCTGGATGGGCCACGATATCGGCCTGTGGAAGGCGACACTGATCTTCGTCTTCTCGACGCTGGCCGGCGGGCTGACGGGTGCGCCCGGCGGCCTTGGCGGGGCCGAGGGCGCGATGGTGGCCCTGCTGCTGGTCGAGGGCGTGCCGATCGAAACCGCCCTGCCCGCCACCGCGGTGATCCGCGTTACCACCCTGTGGTTCGCGATCGCCATCGGGTTTACAACCTTTCCCATCGCCGAACGCAATTCGCTCAAGGGGCCACGATGATCTGGAACCACCTGACCTACTCCGGCTGGGGCCGCGCGCTTGCCGTCACGGGCGACATCGCCCGCCCCGAACGCATCAGCGCCCTGCGCGCCCTACCCGCCGCGCCCGCCATCGGCAACCGGCGCAGCTATGGCGATGCCTGTATCAACGGCGCTGGGCCGGTGATCGACATGACCCGCCTCGACCGGTTGCTGTCCTTCGACGAGGACACCGGCGTGCTCGAGGCGGAGGCCGGCGTGACCCTGGGCGAGATCACCCGCCTCATGGCGCCGCGCGGCTGGCTGCTGCCGGTGCTACCGGGCACCGGGTTTGCCACCCTGGGCGGCGCCATCGCGATGGATGTGCACGGCAAGAACCACCACAACGCCGGCAGCTTCGGCCAGCACGTCAGCGCCATCCGCCTCATGCAAAAGGGCAAGGCGCGACAGATCACCGCCAAATCCGCCCCCACCCAGATGCGCGCCACCATTGGCGGGCTGGGCCAAACGGGCGTGATCGTTTCGGCGCGGGTGCAGATGATCCCGGTATCCGGCGAAACCATGCAGGTACGCGAATCCCGCGTCACCGGTTGGGACGAACACATCGCCCTGCTGGACGCCTCCGAGGCCACCTATACCGTTGGTTGGCTGGATGCGGGTGCGCGCGGTGCCGCCCTCGGGCGCGGCATCGTCGAGGAGGGCGAGATCGGCCCCGATCCCGCACGCCCCCCGCGATCCCCTCACACCGTGCCCCTGACCGCGCCGCACTGGGCCCTATCGAAACCCATCGTGCGCGCTTTCAACGCGCTTTACTATCGCCGTGTCCCCGCCGCCGGGCGCACAGTGACCAAGCGGCTTGAGGATTACTTCTTTCCCCTCGACAAGATCCACGACTGGAACCGCCTTTACGGCAAACGCGGCTTTCACCAGTTCCAATGCGTCGTGCCCCCCGATAAGGCCCCCGCCCTGCACGCCATGCTGAGCCGGATCGCCGAAAGCGGCCTTGCCTCGCCGCTGGCAGTGCTCAAACGTCTGGGGCCGGGACGCGGCGGCATGATGTCCTTCCCGATGGAGGGCTACACCCTGGCCGTCGATTTCCCAAACCGCGCCCGCGCCCGCGACCTGATCGCGTCGCTTGAGGGCGACGTATCGGAGGCCGGCGGGCGGCTCTACCTCGCCAAGGACGCGCTGGCCGCGCCGGACACGATCCGCGCCATGTATCCCGAACACGCCGACTGGGCCGCCGCCGCGGCCAAGGCGGACCCGGACGGCGCGCTTGAGACCGACATGACCCGGCGCCTGGCCCTGAGGAGAACATGATGCAGCACACATGGGTCATACTGGGGGCCACATCGGCCATGGCACGCGCCTTTGCCCGCGCCCTGTCGGAACAGGGGCACGCCCTGATCCTCGCGGGCCGCGACATGGACGATCTCAAGACGCTCGCCGCCGATTGCACCCTGCGCGGCGCCAGCGATGCGCGCGCCCTGCGGTTCGACGCGCGCGAGGCGAAACATGACGCCCCGATCTTCGATGCGCTGGAACAGGCCGAAGGCACCCTCAACGCGGCCGTGTTCATAGGGTCCATGCCCGAACAGGCCCGCATCGACGACAACCCGCTACTGTTGCAGGGCGTGATGCAGGACAATTTCACCGGCCCGGCGCGGTTCCTCCACGCCTTCGCCCCGATGATCGAGGCGCGTGGCGGCGGCACCATCGTCGGCGTCGGCTCGGTCGCCGGCGACCGGGGGCGCGTCGGCAACTACGCTTACGGCGCCAGCAAATCCGCCTTCCACACCTACCTTGCCGGACTGCGCAACCGGCTTGGCCGCGCGGGCGGGCACGTGATCACAGTCAAACCCGGCTTCGTCGATAGCGCAATGACCTGGGGCATCAAGGGCATGTTCCTGGTCGCCGCCCCCGCCACCGTCGCGCGCGACATCCTGCGCGCCGTAAACAAGCGGCGCAACGTGATCTACACTCCCGGGTTCTGGCGCCTGATCATGCTGATCATCCGCACCATCCCCGAGCCGATTTTCAAGAAGCTGTCGATCTGACGCCGCGCTTAGTTGTCCAGCTCGAACACGCACCCGTCCGAGATCAGTTCGGGCGGCGTCTTGCACAGCGCCCGCGCCACGCCAAAAGCCGCCAACACCTGCGGAACGTACGCGCGCGTTTCCGCAAAGGGTGGCACACCGCCATGGCGCCGCACCGCGCCTTCGCCCGCGTTATACGCCGCCAGCGCCAGGATCGGATCGCCCGCGAACTCGGCCAATAGCTGATCAAGGTACCCGACACCGCCGCGCAGATTGTCGGCCGCATCCGTGACGTCCTCGACGCCAAAGCGCCGCGCGGTATCGGGCATCAGCTGCATCAACCCCCGCGCGCCCTTGGAACTGACCGCGTCCACGCGTCCGCCCGATTCCACCGCGACCACCGCCAGTGCCAGCGCCGGAGACACCCCCGTGCCCACGGTATGGCGCATCATCGCCGACCCATGGCGCCCCGCGATATCCAGCATCCCCGCCAACGCGGGCGCCGGCGCGTGCGCGCCGCTCGGCGGGTTGCCCAGCGTCTTCAGGGCCAGCTCCAACCGAGGTGCCGGTGTCTCGGTCTCCTCCTCAAGGCTGTTCCAGAACCACGCATAGCGCGCCTCGGCACCCGTGTCCGCGCGCGCCTTCGCCGCGGGGCCATCCTCCTGCGGCTGGGGCGCCACCTCTGGCTCGCTCGGGGCGATCTGCACGGTTATACGCTTTTCGCCCGGCTTGGGCGGCGTCACCCGCTTGAAGGTGAAATCGGGAAATGGGGGCGGCTCGGCCGATGCAGGGGCCATCAGCATCACTCCCGCCAGGGCCAGGGCAACCGCACGCATGGGATGGGTCATCGAAAACATGGAGGTCCCGTCTCATAACTCGAATTCGATGCCGCTGTTATCTCATACCGGCGACTCGCTGACCACAAAAACCCGGATTCCGGGCCATTTTGACACCCCGGAATGTGACATTCTTCAACCGAAAGTATAGAATTTCGAAAAATATCACAAATTAAAATGTTGTTAATCAGTTGGTTAAGCGAAAGTTACCGGGAAAATCTCACCCGCCCAAAAATGCTATTTTCGCGTCAAACTGTTGCCCCAATCCATTGGCTATATATCGCCATGCCAAGACGGTGACGGGCCATTGAGAGAGGCGGCCCAGACAACCCACCGACGCGGATGCAAACCTGATTAACCAACTGATCCTTTGGAGGGACCAAATCATGATCAACTTCATCAAGAACTTCCACAACGACGAATCCGGCGCCGTGACCGTTGACTGGGTCGTGCTGACCGCAGCCGTAGTCGGCCTGGCCGTCGCCGCATTCTCCACGATCAAGACGAATACCGAAACGGTGTCCGACTCCATCGCCACCACGATTGGCGCCCAAGAGCTCGCCGCCCCCACCCAGTGATACACGCCAATGGCAATGGGCTGCCCGGAAATCCGGGCGGCCCGTATTTTCATGGGTCAGATTAGCCGGCCCAGCGTTTCCAGAACGGAACCTCACGTCACATACAAGACATGCGAGGTCATGGAATGTACAAGCTGTTTCAAGAATTTCGGCGCACTGAAAAAGGTGCCGTGACCGTTGATTGGGTCATCCTGACAGCAATGTGCCTGACCTTTCTGCTGGCGGTGTTCAAGACCATCGGTGGCGAGACCACGGCGGCCTACGTAAGCACATCGGAAACAATTGTGAACAATACGCCGCTGGACTGATAGACCATCTATCACGCTATCACGGCGTCACGGCCTGCCAGCCACCCGGCGCGACCTCCCGATTTTCATCTTTGTTCCCTGAATTCGCCACAATCCCTCGATAGCGTGCCGGTTCCTCAGGATGCCGGCGGCAACCGGGGAATGGCAATAGAAAGGACACACCATGCGAGCTGTCTTTGGACTTGTATTGATTGTCGGCATCGGCCTCGCCGGTTTTGCCGCGTATATGGTAAAAAGCCGTATGGACGACTACGAGGCCCGACTGGCCCAGGCCCGCGCGGCGCAGTCGCGCATCGTCGACACCGTCGATGTGTTCGTGGCCGACCGCACCCTGAAATACGGCGAACGCCTCAGCGAAGAGGACGTGCGCGCCGTCAAGTGGCCCAAGAGCGCCCTGCCCGAAGGCACTTTCACCGATGCCGCCGTCCTGTTCCCCGAGGGCGATGAGCAGCGCACCATTCTGCGCACCATGGACAAGAACGAGGCGATCCTCGCGGTCAAGGTCACCGAACCCGGCCAGGACGCGGGCATTACCTCGCGGATCAAGCGCGGCATGCGCGCCTTCGCGATCAAGGTCGATGCCACCAGCGGTGTCTCCGGCTTCCTGCGTCCGGGCGACCGCGTCGATGTCTACTGGACCGGCAATACCGGGCGCGCCGCCCTTGAGGGCAGCTCGCGCGGCGAGATTACCAAGCTGATCGAAACCGGCGTGCCGCTGGTCGCCGTTGACCAAAGCGCCAGCGACGAGCGTCCCGGCGCCACCGTCGCCCGCACCGTGACCGTCGCCGTGCGACCACAGCAGGTTGCCGCGCTGGCACAGGCGCAATCGACCGGCCGGCTGTCGCTGTCGCTGGTTGGCGCTGGCGATACCACGGTCTCCTCGGCGATCGAGGTCGATCAGCGCTCCCTGCTCGGGATTGAAGCGAAGGCAGCCCCCGAGCCGCAGCAAAAGGAAGAGGTCTGCACCATCCGCACGCGGCGCGGCTCCGAAGTGGTCGAGATCCCGATCCCCTGCACCAACTGATCTACCATCTGTCCCACCCGTTCCCGCGCGCGGCCCCTGCTGGTCGCGCGCGACTGCATTGCCGCCCCTGCCCCGCCTGTTGCGAGTTTTCCACATCAACCGCGCACCCGAAGGTATTGATTCTTGCAAAAAATCAAAAAATGAAGCAAGCTCCTCCGAAATATGGGCACCAAGACCCGTTATTGAGGCGTGATCGGAAAGGCAGGTCACATGAAAACCGACAATTTCCTGAAGGTGGGCCTGCTGGCGCTGGCCGCCTGCTTTGGGCAGTTGGCGACGCCAATCAGCGTTCACGCTGAAACCGTGCGCGTCGTCCGCGAGGGCGTGACGTCCAAGCTTGGCGTTCCGATGAACCGCGCCGTCGTGGTCGAAAGCGACGTGCCATTTGCCGAGTTGTCCATCGCCAACCCCGAAATCGCCGATATTTCCTCGCTCTCGGATCGCACGATCTATGTGCTTGGCAAGACGCCGGGCACGACGACGCTCACGCTGCTGGACGCGGCTGGGCAACTGATCGCCAACGTCGATGTGCGCGTGTCGGCCGACATCACGGAATTCAAGGAACGCCTGCAACAGATCCTGCCGGGCGAAGAAATCGAGGTGCGCACCGCCAATGACGGCATCGTTCTGTCGGGCACCGCGTCCAGCACACAGCGCATGCAGCGCGCGCTTGACTTGGCCGAACGCTACGCGCCCCAGCGGGTGTCGAACCTGATGAGCGTCGGCGGAGTGCAGCAGGTCATGCTCAAGGTCCGCTTCGCCGAGATGGAGCGCACCGTGTCCAAGGCCCTGAGCAGCTCGCTCTCGCTGAACCGGCCCGCCGGCGGCGGGAACTCCCTCGATAGTGCCGTCGGCACCGGCAACGCATCGGGGCTGGGCATCGTTGGCGGCAACATCCCCAGAAGCACCGGCAATGACGGCTCGATGCTGCTTGGCTTTACCGCCGGCGCGGTCGAGGTGGGCATTTTGCTGCAAGCGCTGGAAAACAAGGGCGTCGCCCGCACCCTGGCAGAGCCGAACCTGACCGCACTGTCGGGACAGGAGGCCAAGTTCCTCGCCGGGGGCGAATACCCCGTCCCCGTCAGCCAGGACAACGGCTCGATCACGGTCGAATACAAACCCTTCGGCGTCGAGTTAAACTTCATTCCCCGCGTCGTCGACAAGAAGCTGATCAACCTCGAGCTGAAGGCCGCCGTGTCCGCCCTGGACCCGACCAACGCCACCGAGATCAGCACCGGCTTCAGCATCGATGCCTTCACCCGTCGCGAAACCTCGACCACGGTCGAACTGCGCGACGGCCAGAGCTTTGCCATCGCCGGGCTGCTACAGGATGAATTTCGCGACACCAGCAGCCAGGTGCCGTGGCTGGGCGATCTGCCCGTTCTGGGCGCTCTCTTTCGCAGCGCCGATTATCAGCGCCAGCAATCAGAACTGGTGATCATCATCACCGCCCACCTTGTCACCCCCACCCGGGGCGAGGCCCTCGTCCTGCCGACCGACCGCGTCAATCCCCCGACCGAGAACGATTTGTTCCTGTTCGGCAAGATGACCCGCGAAGGCGCGCAAAAGCTCAAGGGCGCCGCCGGCGAAGTCGCCAAGCAAGATTTCAACGGCTCTTATGGCTACGTGATGGACTGACCCGATGCAGGTGCCCATGAAAAAGATCGCCACTCCGCTCATTGTGATAGGCCTTGCCGCCTGCTCTCCGGACAACCCCAACACCATTGGGTTCTTCCAAGAGGCCGGCGCGTCCATAGACGAAGGCTATTTCGGCAACGCCACGATGAACAACACGCAGATCATGTCGGGCGAGAAATCCTACGTCGTGGACTTGTCGCGTCGCTTCGCCAAAGAGGTCGACTCGACCGTCACCTTCGCCTTCGATTCGGCCCGTCTCGACAGCACGGCCCGCGCCGCCCTTGACCGGCAGGCGCATTGGATCCGCCAATTCCCCGAGGTCCGGTTCCGCGTCTATGGCCACACCGACAAGGTCGGATCCCAATACTACAACAAACGCCTTGGCCTGCGCCGGGCACAGGCGGTGGTCAACTACCTCGCGACCCGCGGCATCAGCCGTGGGCGCCTTGAGGCGCTGGTTTCCTACGGCGAAACGCAGCCCCTGATCGTCACCGAGGGGCGTGAGCGCCGCAACCGGCGCACCGTGACCGAGGTGTCGGGCTTCCTGAAGGATCATCCACTGGTCCTTGACGGCAAATATGCGCAGATCGTCTATCGCGATTACGTCGCCAGCGCCGTCGCGCCGACCGGCCTGACCAGCGCCGCGGTAACCGGCGCAACCGAGGGCGGCGGCGGAGAGTGACGGGCACCCGCGCCCGTTCCCATCTGTGAACAATCCGCCCGAAATACGGATTTAATCCACGATCACCGCATTAATACGATCTTTTAGCCCCAATCTCGCCAAGATTTTCGGCAATTGTGAGCCTACGAAGAACACCGCGCCCGTTCGATTCGGACGCCGGATAGTGCAGAGTGGCTAGCTCCAGCCGTTAACCGCTGAACACAAGGCGTCTGCGCCATCCGTACACAAAGGACGTGAGGCCAATGACGAGTACTGATGCTTACGACCCGGACACAACACCGATCCGTGCCTGCACGATCAGTCGCGATGTCCAGAACTTCGATCTTCTGATCGAAGACATGGAGAGTCTCCTCGGCGAAAGCTGGGGCGATCTGGGGTTTGCAGATGCCATCGCCTTTTTCAATCAGCCCGAGGCCGCCGACCTGGAGTTTGTCGCGCTTGCCATCGACGCCGAGGACGAAAGCAGCATCGCGGTCCTGAGCGAGCTGATCAAACAGGCACATACCCGCAAGATCCGCGTCATCCTGATTGCCGACGACATCAGCCCCGCAATCCTGCACCGCCTGCTGCGCGAAGGCGCCGATGAGTTTGTCCCCTACCCCCTGCCCGACGCCGAACTGCGGGCCGCGGTCGAGCGCCTGCGCACCCCGGCCCAAACGCAAGAACCCGCGCCCGAGCCGGAACAACCCGCCCCGGCCCCCGCCGCAACCCCGTCGGCCCACGACCGCCAGGGGGTCCTGATGGCCGTGCAGGCCCTCGCTGGCGGCACCGGCGCCACGACGCTGGCCGTCAACCTGGCGTGGGAGCTGGCCGCCATGGACAGCAAGAAAAAGACCGCGCCACGGGTCTGCCTGCTTGACCTGGATCTGCAATACGGCTCGGTGTCCACCTACCTCGACCTGCCCCGCCGCGAGGCGGTGTTCGCCCTTTTGTCCGATACCGAAGCCATGGACGACGAAAGCTTTTCGCAGGCTCTTATGACGTTCGAGGACAAGTTGCAGGTGCTGACCGCGCCCTCGGACCTTTTGCCACTGGATTTCGTCACCCCCGAGGATGTCGCCCGCATCATCGAGGTCGCCCGCCGCAACTATGACTACGTCATCGTCGATATGCCCAGCACCGTCGTCCAATGGACAGAGGCGGTCCTGCAAGAGGCGCAACTGTTCTTCTCCACGCTGGAGCTGGACATGCGCTCGGCGCAAAACACGCTGCGGCTCAAGCGCGCCCTGAAATCCGAGGATCTGCCGTTTGAAAAGCTGCGCTTCGTGCTTAACCGCGCCCCCAAGTTCACCGATATCTCGGGCAAGTCACGGGTCAAGCGCCTGGCCGACAGCCTTGAGATCTCGATCGAGATCCACCTGCCTGACGGCGGCAAGGCGGTGACGCAGTGCGGCGATCATGGCCGCCCCCTCGCGCTTGATGCGCCCAAGAACCCGCTGCGCAAGGAAATCGCCAAGCTCGCGGCCTCGCTACACGAACTTGGCCAAAGCGACGCCAAGGCCGCTTGAGCGCCGTGAAGGAGCCCCAATAGATGTTTTCGCGCTACCGCAAAACCGACGCAAGACCCGTCAAGACCAAGCCGGCCACCACCGCCGCGCCGCAGCCGGCCGCGGACAAAGCCGCCCCGGCCAACGCCCCCGGCGCCGCCCCGCCAGCCGCCTCGATGCGGCGCGCGATGAAAAAGGCGCCCGCGCAAAGCACCTCCGCCAACAAGGAGCGCAAGCGCAAGGAGCGGATGGGCGAGATCAAGCTGGAACTGCACCATGCCCTGCTGGACAACCTAAACCTGTCGGCGCTGGAAACCGCCGCTGAATCCGACCTGAAGGCCGAGATCAGCGATATCGCGACCGAGGTACTGCAGGAAAAGGGCATCGTCCTCAACCGCGAGGACCGTACCCAGATCAACCAGGAACTATATGACGAGGTACGCGGCCTCGGCCCGCTTGAAACGCTGCTCAAGGACGAAAGCGTCAACGATATCCTCGTCAACGGCCCGCAGCGGATCTTCGTTGAGCGGGGCGGCCGGCTGGAACTGACCGACATCACCTTCAAGGATGAAAAGCACCTGCTGCGGATCATCGACAAGATCGTCTCGGCCGTTGGCCGGCGCGTGGACGAATCCAACCCCTACGTCGATGCGCGCCTCTCGGACGGCTCGCGTTTCAACGCGATGGTGCCACCGATCGCGGTGGATGGCAGCCTCGTGTCGATCCGTAAATTCACCAAGGAAAAGCTTGGGATCGACGATCTGATCAAGTTTGGCGCCTTTTCCGAGGAAATGGCCGCCTACCTGCAAGCCGCTGTGGCCTGCCGTCTCAACGTGGTGGTGTCGGGCGGCACCGGCTCGGGCAAGACGACCACGCTCAACGCGCTGTCCAGCTTCATCGACAATTCCGAACGCATTCTCACCATCGAGGACACCGCCGAGTTGCAGCTGCAGCAGATCCACGTCGGCCGCATGGAAAGCCGCCCCCCCAACGTCGAGGGCAAGGGCGCCGTCACACAGCGCGACTGCCTACGCAACGCGCTACGGATGCGCCCCGACCGCATCATCGTGGGCGAGACCCGCGGCGATGAGGTGATCGACATGTTGCAGGCCATGAACACCGGCCACGACGGTTCGATGACGACGATCCACGCAAACAGCGCCCGCGACGGCGTCAGCCGCATGGAAAACATGATCGCCATGTCGGGCATCGAGATGCCCACCAAGGCGGTCCGCGCGCAGATCTCCTCGGCCGTGCACCTGATCGTGCAGGCCAGCCGCCTGCAGGACGGCTCGCGCCGGATGACCTCGATCACCGAGGTGACCGGCATGGAAGGCGAAGTCATCTCGATGCAGGAAATCTTTCGCTACCAGCGCGTCGGCCTGACACCCGAGAACAAGATCATCGGCCATTTTACCGGCACCGGTGTGCGCAGCAACTTCTCTGAACGATTCCGCCTGTGGGGCTATGACCTCCCGGCAGAGATCTATGAACCCGTGACGCCGGAGTGAGCCAATGGCCATAAGCATCGACCCCCTGATTTACGGCCTGATCTTCGTCGGTGTCGTCGTCCTGATCGAGGGCCTCTACCTGACCATGTTCGGCCGCTCGATCAGCCTCAACAAACGGGTCAACCGGCGCCTTGAGATGCTGGAAAAGGGTGACCGCCGCGAAGAGGTGATGGAAAAGCTGCGCAAGGAAATGCGCCAGCACATGAACGCGCGTGGCATTCCCCTCTATGCCATCCTAGCCGACCGCGCGCAAAAGGCCGCAATCGCCTTCACGCCCCAGCAATTGATCATGATCATGGCCGCGCTGAGCGGTGTCGCATTTGTCGGCCTGACCGCCACCACCGAAACCGCGCTGCTGATCCGGGGCGGCGTCTCGGTCGCCATCGGCGTGGGCGGGGTGTATTTCTGGGTCAACTCCAAGGCCAACAAGCGCATTTCCATGATCGAGGAACAGCTTCCCGACGCGATCGAGCTGATGGTCCGCTCCCTGCGCGTGGGACATCCGTTTTCCTCGGCAATCCAGATCGTCGCCAAGGAGGTCGCCGATCCGCTGGCCACCGAATTTGGCGTCATCGCCGACGAATCCGCCTATGGCCGTGACGTGGGCGAGGCACTCAAGGACATGGCCGAACGGATCGACATGCAGGATTTGCGCTTTCTCGCCGTCGCCGTGACGATCCAACAGCAATCGGGCGGCAACCTGGCCGAGATCCTCGCCGGCCTGTCCAAGGTGATCCGCGCGCGCTTTCGCCTGTTCCGCCGGGTCAAGGCCATCACCGCCGAGGCGCAGTGGTCGGGCAAATTCCTGTCGGCCTTCCCGATCGTGGCTTTGATCGCGATCAACCTGTTGGACCCGACCTATTATGACGAGGTCATAGATCACCCCTGGTTCATCCCCGCCGGTCTTGCGGTGGGCGGCTTTCTGACGGCCAACCTGTTCGTGATGCGCATGCTGGTCAACATCAAGGTCTGAAGGAGGCCCTAAAAATGAACGCGCTCAACTCGTTCCTTGATTTCGCGACCACTGGCTTCGGTCCTGTGATCCTTGCCGGCGCGCTTGGGATCCTGCTGATCCTTGGCACCCTTCCCTTCGTGCTCACGCAGCGCAAGGATCCCCTGGACAAGCTCAAGAAAAGCGCCCGCGAAGACAAGAACCGCAGCGAGGCCGCGCAAACCCTGCGCCCCTCGCGCGGCAACGAAAAGCTCGAGAAATACTCGGGCTTCCTCGAGCCGCAAACCGAAGAGGAATATTCCGATGTTCGCCTGAAGCTGATGCAGGCGGGTTATCGCAACAAGGACGCGGTCCGCTTTTTCCACTTCGCGCAGTTTGCACTCGGACTCGTGGGGCTGGCACTTGGTACGGCATACTACTTGCTGGCCCTGGCCGGCGGTCCCGACGTCACCACCCAGACGATGCTTCTCTACATCCTGGGACCGGGCGGCGCGGGCTATTTCCTGCCGCGCTACTGGGTGACCAAACGCCGCCAGGAACGGCAGGAACAGATCATCTCGGGCTTTCCCGATGCGCTCGACATGATGCTGGTCTGCGTCGAAGCCGGGCAATCGCTGGATCAATCGATCATCCGCGTCGCACAGGAAATCCGCGCGTCTTTCCCGGCGCTAGCCGATGAGTTCGAAATCGTCAGCTACGAGATCAAGGCAGGCAAGGACAAAACAAGCGTTCTCTACGACATGGCCGAGCGCTGCGGCGTCAATGATATCTCCAGCTTCGTCACCGTCCTGATCCAGTCGGCCACGTTCGGCACCTCGATTGCCGAGGCACTGCGCGTTTATGCCGGCGAAATGCGCGATAAACGCGTCATGCGCGCCGAAGAAAAGGCAAACAAGTTGCCCACGCAGATGACATTGGCCACAATGGCACTGACGGTGCCCCCGTTGCTGATCATCCTGATCGGACCTTCGGTTGTGGGCATCACCAAGATGGGCGAAATGAATTTCTAACGCATGACGGCACTTCGCGCGGCGACCGTTCTTATCCTGATCTCGGCCCTGCCCGCCTGCACCGCGGGCGGGCTTTCGGCGCCATCAGATGGCCCCTATGCCCCCGGCGCCAAGCCCGGCGCCGAGGCGGTGGATGGCCTGACCGTGGGTCACCGCCTGATGCAGGCCGGCCAGCCCGAGTTGGCGCTCGACGCCTATACCCGCGCCGCCCTGCAGCACGGCATGAGCGTCGATGTCCTGTCTGGACTGGGGAGTGCGAACCTCGCACTGGGCCGCTTGGGACAGGCCGAAACCCTTCTGCGCCGCGCCGTGCGCACCGATAGCGCCGTCCCCGAGACGTGGAACAACCTTGGCATCTCCCTCATGGAACAGGGCAAAACCCCCGAAGCGGTCGAGGTATTCAAACGCGCCTACGCGCTTGATGATGGCGAAAGTGACGCAATTCGCGACAATTTACGCTTGGCACTCGCAAAATTGCAAAATCGGCGTTACGATGACACCCAAGAACAAGATTACAAATTGGTACGGCGCGGCAGCGGGGAATACCTCATCCGCTCGATACCATGACAAGGCAAGAGCAGTAAAAGGACGCACAAAATGCGCCACTCAATTCATCTGGCCATGGGCCTGATCGGTCTAGCCGCGCTGTCCGCCTGTGATAAACCCGATGGCGACGCGGTCGATCGCGCCTTTCAGGACGTCAATGTCGTTGACGAAAACAACCTTGGCGACATCATGCTGACGGTCGCCGACCCGAACGAGGCGGTCTCGTACTTCAAACGCACCAGCACGGAACAACCTGATCGCATCGATCTTCGACGCGGGCTGGCCCGATCTCTCGTGCGCGCGGGGCGCGAGACCGAAGCCGTCGGCGTCTGGCAAAAGGTCGTCGCCCACCCCGAGGTCACGGAGCAGGATCGCGTCGATTACGCCGATGCCCTGATCCGCACCGATCAGTGGGAAAAGGCCGCCGAAACTCTCGATGCCGTACCGCCCACCTTCGAGACATACAAGCGCTACCGCCTCGAAGCGATGATCGCCGACACCGAGAAGAACTGGGAAAAGGCCGACAGCTTCTACCAGACGGCCGTTGGCCTCACGACCCGCCCCGCGGGCGTGATGAATAACTGGGGCTACTCCAAGCTGACCCGCGGCGATTACGCCGAGGCCGAGCGCTTGTTCATCGACGCTATCGAGCATGATCGTGACCTGTTCACCGCCAAGAACAACCTTGTCCTGGCCCGCGGCGCGCAGCAGAACTACACTCTTCCGGTGGTCCCCATGGACCAGGTCGAGCGCGCGCAGTTGCTGCACACGCTGGCCCTCAGCGCCCTCAAGCAGGGGAACCTGGAGATCGGCAAGGGCCTTCTGAACGAGGCAATCGAAACCCACCCGCAGCATTTTGAAACCGCCGTGCGCAGCCTGCGCGCACTGGAAAACAACGTGGTCAACTGAGGCCCGGGTCCGCGCGGGCGATGGCAACCACATCAGGACAGCGACGCAAGAGGGCCGCATGACACTCGAGATCCCGGCTATTGCCGCTGCATGGTTCCTGCCCGTCGCCCTGCCCCTTGGCTTATGGGTCGCCTGGAGCGATCTGCGCGACATGCGCATTTCCAACCGCGCGGTGCTGGCGCTGGTGGTGCTGTTTTTGCTGATCGGGCCGCTGGTTCTGCCGCTGCCGGTCTATGGCTGGCAATTGCTGCACCTGGTGGTGGTGCTGCTGGTCGGGATGGTGCTGAACGCGGCGGGGCTGCTGGGTGCGGGCGACGCGAAATTCGCCGCCGCGGCCGCCCCCTTCATCGCGCTTGGCGATATACGCTTCGTGATCGCGCTGTTCGCGGCCAACCTGCTGGCCGCCTTCGCGACACACCGGCTGGCCGTGCGCACGCCCCTGCGCCGCCTTGCCCCCGATTGGCAAAGCTGGACCCGCACCAAGGAATTCCCGATGGGCCTGTCGCTGGGCCCGACACTGGCGATCTATCTCACGCTTGGCGCGGTCTACGGCAGCGGCGGGTAAGACCGGCGCTCACTCGTCCGCGGCGCCCCCGCGCCCGCCAATCCTGTACAACGTATAAAGCGGCGTCCGCTCCAATTCGGCCAGGCCGATCTGGCGCGCCTTGATCTGCTCGACATAGGCGCGGCGCACATCTGGCGCGATCGGGCAATCGGGGACCACCAGATACTCCGCCGCCTCGATCCCGGACAACCCGCCATAATACCACGGCGCCGCCCCCGGAACCGGCTCAATACTCCCGAACAGCCACAAACCGCCATAGATATCCGCCGAGAGGATCCGTCGCCCGCCATAGCCCTCGGCCTCCAGATCGGCGGCAATCGCACTAAGAAGCGCCACAACGCCGCTCTTCAATTGGCACTGCCGCAAGGTGCGCCCCTGCAACACCGTCGGCTCGGGCCGCTCGGCGATCTGCCGGAACCACTCAAGGCCCCCTCCTGGCAGGTCCATCGGGATCACCCCATCCACCCGCGCCGCCCGCAGGCGCACCACGTAGATATCGTCATGCCGCGCATCGGCGCCAAACAGGTGGCTGAACCGCTCGGTCGATTGCGTCAGATGCCGCACCGGACTATACCCGATATTAAGCGCCGGCGCCGCGATCAGCACCAGCGCAACCGCCCCCGTCGTCAACAGGCCCCCGTCCAGGCGACGATCGCCGCGCCCCCCCTGCGCCGGGTCGGTTCGATGGCTCAGCATCACCAGCCCCACCAGGAACAGCCACAATGGATCGTTGCCATAGTTCTGCCAGGTCACATAGATGAACCCCGGCGCCAGCAAAAACAGGATGAACGCCGCCGGATCGCCCTCAACCCGGCGCAATAGCACTACGCACGCCAGCGCCACCAGCGTCACCAACGTATAAGCCGGCGACAAAACGACCTGCGACAGGGCCAGCCCCGGCTGCGGGCGCACGTCCGATTGCGCCACCATCCGCAGATCCCCGGTATACGCCGTCCAGAAATCGGCCCCTTGCGTCACGGTCATCACCGCAACCACGGCCACCCCGGAGACAAACGCCATCCACAACGCGCGCCATTGCCCCCGCAGGACCAGCCCCAGCAGCACCGCCGGCGCAAAGGCCACGAAATACGTCGCCTTGATCAGGGCCAGCGCCGCCATGCACAGCCCGATCAACACCCCCTCGCCCACAGGCGCGCGGCGCACGCCTTGCACCGGCATCGGCCCCTCGCCGCGAATGGGCAGCAGCACCAGCGCCAGCGGCACGAACGCCACCGCCCACGCCCACCTGTTGTAATGCACCGAGATCGACACGTTGCGCCCCGCCTCACCATGCACCAACGCCGCGATCAACAGCAAACCGCCCACGCCAAACGCCACCGCCGGCCCAATCCGCATGCGGCTGACCCCGACCCACCACAACGCCGGCAGCATCAGCGCTGCCACCAGCATCTGCCCCCACAGGATCGCGTTGCCGACGCCCATCCCGGCGCGCACCAGCAACGCCATCGGCGAAAACGCCCAGATACCGATTGGCGTGACGAAATCCAAATGCGGCGTGTCACCCCCCGCCATGCGCAGCACGATCTGGACCAGGTGCAGGGTGTCGCCCTCGTGCTTGGCAAGGTAAAAGCCGCCCTTCAGCGCGATCATCACTGCCAGAACGCACCACACCGCCAGCAGCAAAAGGAATAGCCCGGTTTTTTCCGCCCTGCTCATGTTGTTGCTGCCCCTTGTCCATTTTTTCGCCACTTTATCAGGCGAAAGTGCCCAAAGCACGGGTTTTTGGCCCGTCTCGCCTGGTCCGGCCTGTCCGGATCATCCGACCAAGACACCACGCAGGGCGCTCACATGAACATGCAGTCACCTTCCTCTACCGTCCAGCCCCCCGCGCCGCCGCGCGACCTAGAAGAAATGCGCCTGCCGATGGTGATGATGCGTGACATCCTGCTCAAGACCATGTTCCGCAAAAGCGTGACATTGCTGAGCGACCTCGCCGAGGCGCTCTGCCTGCCGCAACATATCACGCAGGAATTGCTGGATATCTCGCGCCAGAACCGCCTGATCGAGGCAACCGGCACCCTTAACGCCAATTCCGGCGGCGAGATGGGCTTTCAACTCAGCGATGCAGGCAAGTCCCGCGCGCTCGAGGCGCTGGCGCAATCCGAATATTACGGCGCGATGCCGGTGCCCCTCGATGCCTACCGCGACCAGATCCAGCGGCAGTCGATCCGCAACATTCAGATCACGCGCGAGGATTTGACCCACGCCATGGGTCACCTTGTCCTGCCGCCCTCGCTGCTGTCCAACCTCGGCCCCGCCGTCAGCTCGGGCCGCTCGGTTCTCATGTACGGCCCGCCGGGTAACGGCAAATCGTCGATCTCCAACGGGATCCGCGACGCGCTTGGCGATCGCATCTACGTGCCCCGCGCCATCGAATACGCCGGGCAAGTCATCACCGTCTACGACCCTATCGTCCACAATTCCGCCGAAACCGAACGCGACGATCCCGGTAGCCTGCGCCGCAAGCGCAGCTTCGATACCCGTTACGTACGCTGCGAGCGTCCCGCGGTGATCACCGGCGGCGAGTTGACCCTCGATATGCTCGATCTGGTCTATAACCCCACCGCGCGCACCTACCAGGCGCCGCTGCAGTTCAAATCGACCGGCGGCATCTTCATCGTTGACGACCTGGGCCGCCAGGCCGAGCCACCCCAGACCCTCGTCAACCGCTGGATCGTGCCACTTGAGGAAAACAAAGACATCCTCGCCCTGCAATCGGGTGAAAAATTCGAAGTGCCGTTCGACACGCTGGTGATCTTCTCGACCAACTTCCACCCGAACGAAATCTTCGATCAGGCCGCCCTGCGCCGAATTTTCTACAAGATCCGCATCGACGGCCCCGATCAGCAGGATTTCCTCAAGATCTTTGCGCAGGTCGCCCGCAAAAAACGCCTGAGCCTGAACGAGGATGCCCTCGTGCACCTGCTCAACGAAAAGTATCCCCAGATCGACAACGTCTATGCCAATTACCAGCCGATCTTCCTGATCGACCAGATGATCGCCATCTGCGATTTCGAAGGCATCCCGCGCCAGATGACGCCCGAACTGATCGACCGCGCCTGGGAAAACATGTTCGTGCGCGAGGGCGAAGTCATACGCTAAGAAACGGCCGCGCGCCCAAAGCGCACACCCCGCCGCCTATGCGCAGCTTGCAAACGCCGCCCCGGCCCGCCACAACAACAAGATGAGCGGTTATTCCTTCTCTCTGGCCGGCGTGCCCCTGGTCGCGCTCGGCTCCGGGGCGCTGCTGTGGCCCGATGCCGGGCTCTTGTGCGTGTCGGACCTGCACCTAGGCAAATCGGGCCGCACCGCGCGGTACGGCGATGCCCCACTGCCGCCCTTTGAAACCCGCGACACCCTGATGCGCCTTGAGGCCGATATCGAGGCAACCGGCGCCCGCCGGGTCGTCTGCCTCGGCGTTTCCTTTGATGACAGCGACGCCGCTCACCTCCTGCCCGAGGTTGAAAAGCTGTGGATCGCGCGGCTACAGGCCGGCCGTAGCTGGATCTGGATCGAAGGCAACAACGATCCCGGCCCCGTCTCCATGGGCGGCAGCCACCTTGCCGAGCTACCGCAACCGCCGCTTGCCTTCCGCCACATCGCGCAGCCCTCCGCCAGCGGCGAGGTGTCGGGTCACTACCACCCCAAGGCGCACCTGAGCCTGGGCGGCCGCACCGTCGCGCGCCCCTGTTTCCTTGTCGATAGCGATCGCGTGATCCTGCCCGCCTATGGTACCGCCGCCGGCGGGCTCGATTGCCGCGATCCCGCCCTGCGCATCCTGATGCGGCGCGAGGCGCTGGCGATCCTCACCGGCACCACCCCGCAGGCCATCGCGATGCCCGCCCCTGATTGAGCCCCGCCCGCTCAGACAACGCCGGCCTCCTCCAGATCGGCGCGGTACTTGCGGCTCACCGGCACTTCCCTGCCGTTCTCCAGCACCAGGAAAACCCGCCCCTCCTCGCGTCGGACATCCACGATCGCCTCCCGCGCAACCCAGTGCGAGCGGTGCGTACGTAGCCCTTCGACGCTATCCATCTCGTCAATCGCATCACGCAGCCGCATGCGCAGATCATGCGCGCCGCCCGTCGTCTCGACCGTCACGAAATGATCCCGCGCCGACAAGTGCAGGATCGCCCCGCGCGCCCCTTCCGGCAGCCGGCGCAACAGGCGCGGCTCTTTCGGCTCTGCCGGGGCCTGCGGGGCCTCGCCCACGCCCGGCATGCCTGCGGCCTCGTCCATCATCGCCCCCTTTTGCAGAATCCGGCGCAACGCATGGATCATCGCCACCGCCACCAGGACGAAAACGCTGACCCGCGCCATGGTGACGGTGCCCGCCTGGATCTGGTCCGACATGTTTACGATCATGGCATAGGCCAAAGGGCTCAACAGCGATGCGAAAATCAGTACCTCGCCAATGGCCGCCGCCCTGCTACCGCGATGGCGCAGCGCCCTGTCGCACAGCACATGCGTGATGTATCCCAAAAAGATACCCGCCGCCGCCAGCACTGCCCAGAACACCGCGCGCGCGCCCAATGCCATCGGCGCATAGGTCCCGAAAGGCGCGGTCACAACCGCGCCCACCACCAGCAAAGCCCATATCGCAAGGATGTAAGGCGACAGGAAATATCGCAGCGCTCGCATGATCAGATCGATAAACACGCCCAGGAAACCCCTAATGCGATTATTTCCAATAACCTATTACTGCCAATGGTTTAACACAGCACGTTAACACCTTGCAAACAGAACGGCGGTTGCCGGGATCAGCCCCGCGCGATAAGCCTCTCGCATACCGCCGAAAGGAGCCGTGATGAACAGCGCCGAAACCCAAACGCGCATCAGGCGCAGCTTCGCCGCCCAAAGCATGATGAAAACACTGGGGGCCGAACTGACTCGGATCGATCCCGGCCACGTGGTAATCGAGGCCCCGATTCTGCCCACCGTCCTGCAACAACACGGCGCCGGCCACGCCGGCCTGACCTTCTCCATCGGCGACAGCGCCGCCGGCTACGCCGCGCTCACCATGCTCCCCCAAGGCAGCGAGGTGATGACCGCCGAGATGAAGATCAATCTGCTGGCCCCCGCCACCGGCGAACGACTGATAGCCACAGGCCGCGTGATCAAAACCGGCCGCCGCCTCGTCGTCACCACTGCCGAGGTCCACGCTAGGGGCGCTGACGGCTCCACCCGCCAAATCGCCCTCCTGCAAGGCACCATGATCCCGGTCCCCGCGGCCTGACCCTATCCCGGTTCGCCCCTGCCTCTTCTGGTGTTTCTTCTGGCCTCAAATATCCCGGGGGGCCGCGCACCGCGCGGCGGGGGCAGCGCCCCCCCCCCGTTCAGGCCGTCAGGCCCTCGGGCTCATTCAGGCCGTTGGCCCGGCAGCACGCCGTCACCGTGTTGGCCAAAAGGCAGGCGATTGTCATCGGCCCGACGCCGCCCGGCACCGGCGTGATCGCGCCCGCGACCTGCACCGCGCCATCGAAATCCACATCTCCCACCAGCCGCGTCTTGACGCTGCCATCATCGTTGGTGCCCTTTTCCGGCGCCTCGATCCGGTTGATGCCCACGTCGATCACTGTCGCGCCCGGCTTGATCCACTCGCCCCGCACGAACCCCGGCCGCCCCACGGCGGCCACCACCACGTCGGCGCGGCGCACCACCTCCGGCAGATCCCGCGTGCGCGAATGTGCGATCGTCACGGTACAGCTATCGCCAAGCAGCAACTGCGCCATCGGCTTGCCCACGATGTTCGACCGCCCGATCACAACCGCATCCAGCCCCGACAAGCTCCCGCGTTGATCGCGCAGCATCATCAGGCATCCAAGCGGCGTGCAAGGCACCATCGATTTCTGCCCGGTCGCCAAACGCCCCACATTTGAAATGTGAAAGCCGTCCACATCCTTGTCCGGGTCGATCCGATTGATCACCAACTCCTCATCCACATGAGAAGGTAGCGGTAACTGCACGAGAATCCCATGAATTTCCGGATCGGCGTTCAAGAGATCCAGCAACTCCAGCAACTCCTCCTGCGACGTCTCCGCAGGCAGCTTATGTTCGAAAGAGGACATTCCAACCTCGATCGTCTGCTTGCCCTTGTTGCGCACATAAACTTGGCTGGCCGGGTCCTCGCCCACCAGAACCACCGCCAGGCCCGGCGTTATCCCGTGCTCTTCCTTTAGCCGAGAAACGTGACCCGCCACCTTTTCGCGCACCTCCGCCGCGAACGCCTTGCCATCAATGATCTGCGCTGTCATCGGTTTCTTGTCCTTTCAAATGTCGGTCCGGGCATACATGTCCCGGTAGTGATCCATCTGCATCCGCGTCGCAAGTACCGCGTTCTTCATCAACGTCGCCACCGTCACCGGCCCCACGCCGCCGGGCACCGGGGTGATCCATCCCGCCACCTCGGCGCAGCTTGCGAAATCGGCGTCGCCCACCGTGCGCACGCCGCCGTCATCGGTGTCCACCCGGTTAATGCCGATATCGATCAGCGCCGCACCTGGCCGGATCATGTCGCCCGTCACCAGCCCCGCGCGCCCCACCGCCACGAAAACCGCATCGGCGGCGCGGCTGTGCATCGCCACGCTGCGCGTCATGTGGTGGCACACCGTCACCGTCGCACCCAGCCCCATCAGCAGAAAGGCGATCGGCTTGCCCACGATCTCGGAATGCCCGATCACGGCCACGTCCAACCCCTCGAGCCTGAGCGGCAGCGTCTTGAGGATCTCAACCGCCGCCACCGCCGTGCACGGCCCAAGCGCCAGGTCGTTGTAAACGATGTTCCCGATCGAGGCGGGGTGCATCCCCTCCACGTCCTTCAGCGGGTGCACCGCCTTTTGCAGCGCCTTCACCGGGATATGCGCCGGTAGCGGCCGCTGGATGATGATGCCGTTGACGCGCGGATCGGCGTTGAGCCCCTGCAACACGCCAACCAACTGCTCCATCGAGATCGTCTCGGGGTAGCTGCGCGCCTCGAACTGCACGCCGGCGGCCTCGGCGCTGCGGCTTTGGTTGCGCACGTATAGCTCCGCCGCCGCCGTGTCGCCCACGCTGATCGACACCAACCGCGGCTGCCACCCTTGCTCGGCCAGTGCGGCCGCCTCATCGGCCACCGCTGCGCGGATATTGGCCGCTATGCCCTTGCCGTCAATCACCGCTGCGCGCATGGCTGCCCGGTCCCTTCATGTCTTGCCCAGAACCCGCTCCTCGCGGGCGATGGACCACTCGATCAATTCGCGCCACAGACCTTCGGCCAAATCGGGATCCAGCCCCCGCGCCTTCGCCGCGCCGCGCACATGCGCAACCACTTCGTCCACGCGCGGGCCGATCCGCGCCGGCAGCCCCTCGCCCTGCTTGAGCACTGCCGCCCGGTCGATATACTCCGCCCGCCGCGCCAGCAGCGCAATCAGGTCGTCGTCCAACGCGTCTATCGCCTCTCGCAGCTCGGCCATCGTGGTGCAATTCTCGGGCGCGCGCATGGCGGGGTCTCCTTTCCGGGTGGGGAATTCCGACCCCCCGCATACCGCGCGCGCGCCCTTCCTTGAATGCGTCAGAACAGCCCTTCGATATCGCCATCAGCGTTCAGCTTGATCGCCTCCGCCGCGGGGCGCGATGGCAGGCCCGGCATGGTCATAATCTCGCCGCAGATCACCACGATAAACCCGGCCCCCGCCGAAAGGCGCACTTCGCGCACCGGCACCGAATGGCCCAGTGGCGCACCGCGCAGCGTCGGGTCGGTGCTGAACGAATATTGCGTCTTGGCCATGCAGACCGGCAGCTCGCCATATCCCGCCGCTTCCCATTCATGTAGCTGGTTGCGGATCTTGGCATCGGCCAGAACCTCGTCGGCGCGGTAGATCGACTTGGCGATGCGCTCGATCTTCTCAAACAGGGGCATCTCATCGCGGTAGAGGGGCGCGAATTGCGACACACCCGATTCCGCGATCTCCGACACCCGCGTGGCAAGCTCCACCGTCCCTTCCGAGCCCTTCTCCCAGTGCTGGCACAAGATCGCCTCCGAACCCTGGGTCTCCGCATAGTCCTTGATCGCCTGCACCTCGGCGTCGGTATCGGTGACGAAATGGTTGATCGCCACCACCACCGGCACGCCAAAGCTCTTGAGGTTTCCGATGTGCCGGCCAAGGTTGTCGCACCCGTCCTGGACCGCCTGCACGTTCTCGGGACCCAAATCGGCCTTGGCCACGCCGCCGTTCATCTTCATCGCGCGCACCGTCGCCACCAGCACCACGCAATCGGGCGCCAGACCGGCCTTGCGGCACTTGATGTTCATGAACTTCTCGGCGCCCAGGTCGGCGCCAAACCCCGCCTCGGTCACAACGTAATCGGCCAGCTTCAGCGCCGTCGTCGTCGCCGTGACCGAGTTACAGCCATGCGCGATATTGGCAAACGGGCCGCCATGCACGAAGGCGGGGTTGTTCTCCAGCGTCTGCACCAGGTTGGGCTGCATCGCGTCCTTCAGAAGAACGGTCATCGCGCCATCGGCCTTAAGCTCGCGGCAGGTGATCGCGGTCTTGTCGCGGCGGTAGGCCACGATGATATCGCCCAAACGGTCCTGCAAATCCGCCAGGTCGCGCGCCAGGCACAGGATCGCCATCACCTCGGACGCGACCGTGATGTCAAACCCGGTCTGCCGCGGGAACCCGTTGGCAACGCCGCCCAGGCTGGTGACGGTGTCGCGCAGCGCCCTGTCGTTCATGTCCAGCACCCGGCGCCAGACGACGCGCCGCTCGTCTATGCCCAGATCGTTGCCCCAGTAGATATGGTTGTCGATCATCGCGCTCAGTAGGTTATGCGCGGTGGTGATGGCGTGAAAATCGCCGGTGAAATGCAGGTTCATGTCCTCCATCGGCACAACCTGCGCATATCCGCCGCCCGCGGCGCCGCCCTTCATGCCAAAGCACGGGCCCAATGATGCCTCTCGGATACACACCGCCGCGTTCTTGCCGATCCGGTTCAAACCGTCGCCTAGGCCCACGGTCGTCGTGGTCTTGCCCTCGCCCGCTGGCGTCGGGTTGATCGCGGTGACAAGGATCAGCTTGCCGTTCTCGTTGCCCTGCACCGAGTCGATGAAATCCTGGCTGACTTTGCCCTTGTCGTGGCCGTAAGGCAGCAGGTGCTCGGACGGAATTCCCAGCTTCTCGCCAACCTTCTGGATTGGCTGTTTGTGGGCGGCGCGGGCGATTTCGATATCGGTCTTGTGGCTCATTGATGACTTCCCTGTATAGACGGCGGTAACCGTTTCCACCTCCGCCTATATAGATCGCCGCGCGGCGTTTAGGTCGCAAAATCGACATTTCCAGCCCCGCATGCGGCGGCGCAGACCTCCAGAAGTTTCTGATCGGAAAGATTCCGGGCCTCAGCCCGCGTTCCACGCCCTCTGGTCCGGCACGAACAGCCGTAGCGCATCACCCACCGCCAGCCGCCCTTCCCGCTCGACCCACGCGGTGACGCCCCGCCGCCCATCTGCCGCGCGCTTGAACGCGCGCCCCGCGCCGGGGGCGTCGGCCTCGATCACCGGGCCGGGCAGGTTGCAGGGGCGGTTTTGCATGTCAACCGTAACGGTCACCCCGCCCGGCCCCTGCAAGCGCGCCGAGGGCGGCACATGGCTGAAATCGGGGATGCCCTCGATTACCATCGACGCCCCCGCCCAGGCCGGATCGAACCGCGCCACGCCCATCTCATTGGCGATCTCCTGCAACTCCTCCGCCGACAGGATCGTCATCTGTCGCACGTTTCGTATCTCTGTCCCCTTGGGATACAGATCCACAACCCGGCTGCACGACGGGCGGGTCAGCCCGCCATGCGCCTCCCCCGGCACCCCGCCATAGCTCAGCGCGACAGAGTCCTGCGGCACGGCCCGCAGGCTCTCTCCCCGGTCCGGCACATGGCCCAGCCACACCACCCGCGCGGTGAACTCGCTTTGTCTCAAGGCGGGCATGACATCTCCTATCCAAACGCCGATCCGCGCAGTCTCACCGCCCCCGCCTCCAGCGTCAACACGAATGCCTCCACCCACACCAATGCATCTTCTGGCCGAAAATATCCCGGGGTGAATTGGCCGCAGGCCAAGAGGGGCAGCGCCCCTGCCTACCACCCCCAAAAAGCCCAAAGAAAAACCCCGGCCCTGCCATCACGCAGAGCCGGGGCCCTTTTCATCATCGCAACCCGCGTCAGGCCGACGGTTCGGGCTCCATCCCTCCATCGTCCTTCGGCTTGCCCTTGCCCTTGGGCTTGGTCTTGGGGATCGCCGTCACCGAGGGCGCGCTGCCGCTCTTGTCGTCGGTGTCGTCGGCGCCCGCATGCGGCGGCTCGCCCCGGATCACGCGCTCGATCTCCTCGCCGGTCAGCGTCTCGTATTCCAACAGCCCCTCGGCCAGCCTGATCCAGTCGTCCTTGCGCTCAGTCAGGATCTGCACGGCGTTTTCATAGCTGTCCTGGATGAACCGGCGCACCTCTTCCTCGATCAGTTCCTTGGTATGCGCCGAGACCGAGAACCCGGCCGTGTTGCCCGCGTACCCCTCATGCGCCTCGGCGTAATCGATGTTGCCCACCTTGTCGGACATGCCCCACCGCATGATCATCGCGCGGGCCAGGCCGCTGGCCTGCTGGATGTCGCCGGCCGGGCCGTTGCTGACCTCGTCCTCGCCGTATTTCAGGATCTCCGCAGCCTTGCCGGCCATGGTCATCGACAGCTTTTGCTCGCACTCGGACTTGTGCCAGTTCAGCCTGTCAATCTCGGGCAGGCTGACCACCATGCCCAAGGCCCCGCCGCGCGGAATGATCGTCGCCTTGTAGACCGGATCGCATTTCGGCAGGGTCAGCCCCACGATGGCGTGCCCCGCCTCGTGATAGGCCGTCTTTTCCTTTTGCTCGGGCGTCAGCACCATGGATCGGCGCTCGGCGCCCATCATGACCTTGTCCTTGGCGTTCTCGAAATCCTCCATCGTGACGAACCGCCGGCCCACGCGCGCCGCCATCAGCGCCGCCTCGTTGACCAGGTTGGCCAGATCCGCCCCCGAGAACCCCGGCGTGCCGCGCGCGATCACCCGCAGATCTACGTCCGGGCCAAGCGGCGTTTTGCGCGCATGCACTCCCAGGATCTTCTCGCGGCCCTTGATGTCGGGGTTGGCGACCGTCACCTCGCGGTCGAACCGCCCGGGCCTGAGCAGCGCCGGATCAAGCACGTCCTTGCGGTTTGTCGCGGCCAGGATGATCACGCCCTCGTTGGCCTCGAACCCGTCCATTTCCACCAACAACTGGTTCAGCGTCTGCTCGCGTTCGTCGTTGCCGCCACCAACGCCCACACCCCGGGCGCGGCCGACGGCGTCGATCTCGTCGATGAACACGATGCACGGGGCGTTTTTCTTGGCGTCGGTAAACATGTCGCGCACGCGGCTGGCGCCGACACCTACGAACATCTCAACGAAGTCCGAACCCGAAATGGTAAAGAACGGCACGCCCGCCTCGCCAGCGATGGCCCTTGCCAGCAGCGTCTTACCTGTGCCCGGAGGCCCAACCAGCAGCGCACCTTTGGGGATCTGCCCGCCAAGGCGGCTGAATTTCTGGGGGCTGCGCAGGAACTCGACGATCTCTTCCAGCTCCTCCTTGGCCTCGTCGATGCCCGCCACGTCGTCAAACGTCACGTTGCCCGATTTCTCGGTCAACATCTTGGCCTTGGACTTGCCAAACCCCATGGCGCCACCCTTGCCTCCGCCTTGCATGCGGTTCATGAAATAGATCCACACCCCGATCAACAGCAGGAATGGCAACAGCGACAGGAGAAACGTCTGGAATCCCGATTGCTCTTGCGGCTCGGCATTGACCGGCACGCCCTGATCGATCAATTTCTGCGTCAGCTCCGCATCTTCCGGCTTGATCGTGACATAATCCTGCCCGTCGGTACCGCGGTAGCGCACGTTTTCGCCATCCAGCGTGACACGGCTGACCTGCTCGTTCTCGACCGCCTTTATGAACTCGGAATAGCTGATCGATTGGCTCTGCATCGTTCCGCCTGATCCGCTGAACAGGTTGAACAGCGCCAGCACCAACAAAAACAGAACGACCCAGAATGCGATATTTCTCGCGTTGCCCAAGGAAACTCTCCTCAAAATTCGGTTGAGGCGGCGTATCACGCCAACCCTTACATTAAAATAGAGATCAAACCGCTATCTTCAATGCACAATCAGTCCGGTAATAGCCCCGCGGCAAAGCTTCGCGTGTCCAGAACCGGCACCGCGCGCCACCCGTTCGCCCATCCCGCCACCGGCGCCGCCAGCAGGGTATCGCCCCGCCAGACCGCCGGCGCGGCCAGGATTGCCTCGCGCGCAAGGCCCGTCTTGCGCCATGCGTCGGGATCAGGGCACTGCGCCAGCCCCGCCTCGCCCAGTGCGGCCACTTGGGTCCCGGCAATATCCTTGTTATCCGCGTCCGGCGAGGGCTCCACCCGCCAACGCCGGTCCCATATGTCGCCCGGCGCGGCGCAAAGACCCGCAACCGCCGACGGCTCGCGCCCGATATGCACGGCCCCCTCGCGCACCGCGATCAGGCACCCCGCCAGCGTGCTGCGCCGCCCCTGTGCGATCGCCTCGCGCAGCCGGGCGATCGCGTCGCGGCGCGGTGCATGCGGCGCGGCGCCAACGTTGTGCAGCGCGTGGATCAACAGGCGCCGCGCGATCTCGGACGGCAATTGCTCCAGTGCGCTCGCGGTGATGCGCAGCTCGGCGGCCTCAACGGCGGCGCAATCCCGCGCCGCCTCTGCGGTGGCCGCGCGCAGCGCCGCGCGCGCCTCGGCCATGTTGCCCGCGACCCGCGCCAGCGCCTGCGCATCCACGCCCAACGGCGCCAGCGCCTCCAGCGCCCGACGCGCCTTGATCCTGTCATACCGCGGGTCTTCATTGCCCGGATCGTCGGCCCAATCCTGCCCCCGCGCCTCAAGCCAGCGTCGAAGCGCCGCACGCCGCAGCCCCAGCATCGGACGCACCAGCGTCACACCGTCCAGGTCGCGCCGCACTGGCATCGCCGCCATTCCGTCCACGCCAGCGCCCCGCGCCAGCGCCATCAAAACCGTTTCCGCCTGATCATCGCCGGTATGGCCCAGCGCCACCTGCCCGATCCCCCGCGCCAGCGCCCAGTCACGGATCAGCCGGTAGCGCGCCTGCCGCGCCGCGTCCTGCACGTTTCCCGTGCCGTCCCATCCGCGCCAATGCAGCGTGTCATGCGCAGCACCCAGCTGTGCCGCCAAAGCCGCCACCGCGCGCGCTTCATCGGCCGACTCGGGACGCAGGCCATGATCCACCGTTACCACGTGTAGCGAGACGCCTGCGCCCGGCGCCCAATCGGCCAGCATCCTCAGCAGGGCGACCGAATCGCTCCCGCCCGAGACCGCGACGCCCAGATGCGCGGGCGGCGCATCGCGGAAATGTGCGACCACCTGCGCGCCCGGATCGCCCCCATCGCTGCTGTCTGTCACATGCACTCCAGCCGCGCCCGCTCGGCCTGCGCGCGGCTCACCACCTCGCTGGCGTTGGGGAACCGCGTGCCCACCTCGGACAACGTCACGCAGGCCTCATCGACCTTGCCAAGCTGACCCAGCGACCGGCCTAGCCGAAACAGCGCCTCTGGCGCCTGTTCTCCCGAGGGCGCCACGCTGAACGCCTCGAGGTACGCGCGCGCCGCGCCGGTGCGATCGCCCTGATCATCCAGCGCCACGCCCCGGCCCAGATGCGCGCCCGCCGCCAGCGGGCTGCGCGGGTAATCGTCCAGGAACCCCGCGAAGAGCTGCGCCGCACGCGCCGCATCGCCGTCCTCCAGCGCCTTGGTCGCTGCGTCGAAATCGGCCTGCTCGCCCACGGCCATCTCGGGCTGCGTGTCCGTGCCGGTGCCGACATCCGCGGGCGCCGCGCCGCCGCCACCGCCGGACGCATCCACACCGCCAAGGCTGGGCGTTTCACCCAGCGAGGCGATATCGCAATCGGCCTCCAACTCGCACAGTCGAAACTCCAGATCGCCGATCCGGTTGGTGCCGTCGCGCACCACCTTGTCGATGCGGTGCTCCAGGACCTCGGTCTGCTCGGTCAACTGCTGCAACGCGCTTTCAATCGCGTTGACCCGCTCGATCGTGCTGCCGCCCTGCCCGGTGTTCACCGAGGGCGCGCCCGTCGTGGATAGCTCGCGCTTCAATCGCTGGATCTCGACGTTCAGCACCGTCAACTCCTGCCGGATATCGGCAAGGGTCTCGGCCTGCTGCTGAGCGTGCCCTGCCCCCGGAAACGCCAGCGCCAGCACAACCAGCACACCCGCCAAAACAGCCCGCAACATGGCCTCGCCCCTTGTCCTCATACCCAGCAAATCCAAAGCCTCAGCCCGTCAACCCGGCCGAGATCACCGTCACCGCCCGGCGATTCTTGGCATAGCAGCTTTCTTCGCTGCAAATCTCGATCGGACGTTCCTTGCCATAGCTGACAACCTCAAGCCGCGAGGCCGCGACCCCGCGCGAAACCAGGTATTCATGCACCGCGTTAGCCCGCCGGGCGCCCAGAGCGAGGTTGTATTCGCGCGTGCCCTGCTCGTCCGCGTGGCCCTCGATGATAGCGTCGAAATCGCTGTTTTCCTGCAACCAGCGCGCCTGCTCGTTCAGGGTCGCCTTGGCGCTGGCCGTCAAGGTCGATTGATCCACCTCGAACAGCACCCGATCGCCGATAGCCTGCTGGAAATAAGCGGGCGATTGCGGGTTGTTCACATCCCCCGCGCCGGTGCCGTTCAACTCGACCGCATCATCGCCGCCGAACCTGTTCGCGTTGGTGCACGCGCCCAGCGCCACCGCCGCGACCAGCAAAATCGCCTTGCTCGTAACTTTCATGTCAAATGCCCCGCATTGCCTGTTTCATGTCGTCGCCTCTGATCTCACACCTGCCTGCCTCCGCTGGACCAGCAATACCACAGTGCCGGACGCAATGGAATCGCCCATCATCGCCTCACTTGAGCAGCGGCGACCACGACGGATCGCTCGCCCCCGTGTCGGTGCGCACCCGCTTGAGGTTCCGCCCCGTGATATCCACCGAATAAAGGCTCGCCTGCCCACCCGCGCCCTGCGTCTCGCGGGTGAACATGATCACCCGCCCGTTGGGCGACCACGTCGGCCCCTCGTCCAGGAATGAAGCCGTCAACAGCCGCTCTTCGCTGCCATCCAGACGCATCACCCCGATATGGAACCGGCCCTTGGATTGCTTGGTAAACGCCACCAGATCGCCGCGCGGCGACCATACCGGCGTGCCATAGCGCCCTTTGCCAAAGCTGATCCGTTCGGGCGTGCCGCCGTCCACCGGCATGACATAGAGCTGCTGGTTGCCGCTGCGGTCGCTCTCGAACACGATGCGGCTGCCATCGGGGCTGAAGCTCGGCGCCGTCTCGATGCTGGGCGAGCTGGTCAGGCGCGTCGTCTGGCCGCTCTCGATATTGAGGGTGTAGATATCCGTGTTGCCCCCGCGCGTCAGCGAATACACCACCGTGCGCCCATCGGGCGCGAAGCGGGGGGCAAAGCTCATGCTGCCTGGCTGTTCCTCAAGCGCGCGCAATTGCATGCTGCCGGTGTCCAGCAGGTAGATGCGCGGAAATCCGCTGCGATAGCTGGTAAACAGGATGCGCTGCCCGTCGGGCGAGAACCGGGGCGCCAGAACGATGCTGCTGCCCTCGGTCAGGTACTGCATGTTGGCGCCGTCGTAATCCATGATCGCCAGCCGCTTTTGGCGGTCGTTCTTGGGCCCGGTTTCGGCCACGAACGCGACCCGGCTGTCGAAATACGGGCCCTCGCCGGTGATCCGGCTATAGACTGCGTCGGCCACCTTGTGCGCCATCCGCCGCCAGCCCTGCGTCGTGCCCGCAAACCGCAGGCCCTCGCCCAATTCCTGTCCCGCGAACACGTCATAAAGGCGGAACTTGACGACCAGACCGCCGTTTCCGTCCATTTCAACCGCCCCCGAGATCAGCGCCTGCGCGTTGATCGCCTTCCAGTCGGCGAACTGCACCGGGCTGGAAAAGCTGGTGATCGGGCTGATGAACGCCTCGCGCGGAATTTCCCGGAACAGCCCCGTGCCGCTCAGATCGTCCGCGACCACCCGCGCGATCCGGCTGGCCCAGTCCTGCGCCGCGCCGCCTTGCGCCACGAAATCGGGCACCGCGACCGGCATCGGCTCGATCACGCCTTCGGTGATCTCGATCCTGAGCGGGCCGCGCTCGCTGTCTTGTGCCGCGGCCGGTCCTGCCGCGCCCAGCATCACCGCGGCCACCGCCGCTACGAGGGTCATGAAACCTGTCATCATTTGATCCTCATGTTCTCCGGGTTGAATGTCATCTCAATATCTTGCCAACGCTCGTATTTTTCCTCGGGCAGATCGAACCCGTTCGCCCCGCACCGTATGATCGCGCGGCGGGCGGCCTCGAACGCCTGCCGAGCCGCCGCGTCGCTCCCGCCCTCGGACCCGATCAACCGGATCGAGCCGGTGTCGGGACGCCCGTCGCGTTCCATCGACACGCCCACGATCACAGTGGTCGCCAGCGCCGCCGATGACAAGGACCCGACGTTCCAACAGCGTTGAACCGCCACCCGCAGCGCGTCCCGCTCGCCCTGGCTCAGGGGCGGGCCGGCGGGGGCGGCGCTTTGCGGGGCGGCGGTCTCTTCTTCCTCGCCCAGCGCCTCTTCTAGCGCCGAATTGATCGCAGCCGTGTCTGTTTTATCGTTTTCTTTCGGTGGTTTAGGTTTTTGTCCCACAGTGGAACGCTTGGGCCGCGCCTGCGGCCTGAGCGACGCCGTCGGCGCCGCCGCCGGCTCTTCCTCGGCCTCGGTCACGATCTCCGTCGCCGCCTCTTCGGGGGCGGTGGCCTCCTGCGGCTCGGCCGGCGTCTCGGCCCCTTCCTCGGGCACCTGCTCCTCCTGGCGGACCTCGTCCACCTTCGAATCCGGCTCCGGCGGCGCCACCGGCTCGGGTGCCACCCTCGGTGCCTTCTTCGGGGCCGGCTGGTCCGATTCCTCAGGGATCAGCGCGGCGCTTTCGCTGGGCGCAGGGGCCATCTCGGGCGGGGTATCCTCGGCGTCCGTCGGCTCCGGCGGGCGTATCTCGCTCACATCGGGGGCCTCGTCCGGATCGCTGGCCTGCGCGGCCTCCGGATCGCTGCTGTCGGGGGGCTCTTCGGTGGGCGTGGCGGGGATTTCGGGCGGTTCCTCGGCGGTCTCGGGCGGGCTTGGCGCGACCGCCTCGGTGCTCGCCTCGGGGGCCGTTTCGGGGGCCGTCAGCGCGGCGTATTCCTCGGCCGTGATGACCGACACCTCGCTCACCTCGAACGGCTCCGGCGCGGGGGCGAAATTTCCGCCCCACAGCAGCCAGCCGATCAGGCCCAGATGGCCCGCGCCCGAAATATAGTGCCCGACATGCATGTGTCCTCAGGTGTCCGGCTCGTTCAAGGCCGGCCCGCCCGTGTCGGTGACCAGCCCGATATTCTGGAATCCCCCGCGATTGAGCGCGCCCATCACCTCCATCACCCGCGAATAGGGCACCGCCCCGTCAGCACGCAGATAGACCCGCGCGCTGTCCCGCTCGGCCGCAATCGCCGTGAGGCGCCCCACCAGCCGATCGCGCGGAACCGGGGTTTTCTGAATCAAGACCTCGCCTTCCCCCGTCAGGGTCACGGTCAGGGGCTCCTCCTGCTCGCCCGGCAGCGCGTTCGCCGCAGTCTTCGGCAGCTCCACAGGCACCCCCACCGTCATCAGCGGCGCCGCCACCATGAAGATGATCAGTAGAACCAGCATCACGTCCACGAAGGGCGTAACGTTGATCTCGGACATCGGACGCGCCCGCCCCCTGCGGCGCCGGCGGCCCGTGGCCTTCTCACTCTGGATACCGCCCGCCCCCATGGCTCAGCTATCCAGCTGGCGGCTGAGGATGGTGGCGAATTCATCGGAAAACGCCTCGTATCCCGACAGGATCCGGTCACTGTCGGCGCTCAGCTTGTTATAGAATACCACCGCCGGTATCGCCGCCAGCAGGCCCAGCCCGGTCGCCAGCAACGCCTCGGCGATTCCCGGCGCGACCACCGCGAGGTTGGTATTTTGCTGCTCCGCGATGCCGATGAAGGCGTGCATGATGCCCCACACCGTGCCGAACAGCCCCACGAACGGCGCGGTCGAGCCGATCGAGGCCAGCACCGGCAGCCCGGTCTGAAGCGCCTCGGATTCCTTGCTGATGGCCACGTCCATGGATCGCTCGATCCGCGATTGCGCGCCCGCGATCAGCGCCCCGTCGGTGCGATGCGAGCGCCGCCATTCGATCATCCCGGCGGCGAACACCCGTTCGGACCTCCCGGCCGGATCGACGCCGATCTGCTCGAATAACTCGTCCAGCGGCTCGCCCGACCAGAACGCCCTGTCGAACGCGTCTGCCTCGGCCCGCGCCTTGCGATACGAGATCAGCTTTTGCACGATGATCGACCACGACCAGAACGAGGCCGCAATCAACAGGATCATCACCAGTTTAACGGTAAAAGTGGCGCGCGCGAACAGCGCCCACAAGGAGAAATCCATCTCCTGCGCCAATGCGAGGGTTTCAGCTTCCATTTGCCTGCTCTCTGCTCGGGCCTTGTCTGCGGCCATTTGCCCGCAAACTAGCCGATATCCAAGCCAAAAGCCAACACATCCGCGTGATCTTGCCCATGACGGCGCCCACCGCGCGGCGCGCGCACGCTATCAGTTGGGTAAAGCCCTGATTTTGCGCACGCGTACCTGCTTGCGCCCTGCCCTGCCGCCGCGTGGATCAGTGCAGCCCCCGGCGGATATTTGCCGGTAGCCGCACCGCCTGGCCGCCTTCGCTGATCGCCACGACGGTGACCAGCGCCTGAAACAACAAATCGGTGCCGCGCCATACCTTCTGATCCATAACCAGCCGCGCCGCCGTGACCTGCACGGTTTCCGTCGCGACGATCAACTCGTCGTCCAGACGCGCCGGCGCAAGATAATCCGCCTCGACCCGCCGCACGGCAAAGACGATGCCATCATCCTTCATCCGGTTCTGATCGATGCCAAGCCCGCGCACCCAGTCGCTGCGTGCGCGCTCGATATAACGCAGGTAGTTCGCGTAATAGACGATCCCCGCCATATCTGTGTCCTCGTAATAGACACGGACGGGCAAGCGATGTGTCATGGCGGCTGTCCTCATGAGCGATATTGCCAGCGCAGATTACTGCCCACCCCTCGGAGTGCAAACGGTTTTCGCCCTGCCCCACGACGCCACAGGCCGGACGGGGATCATCCCGCCCGGCCTGCTATCATTGCTCCGCTATGGCAGCGCCCCGTCAGCCATAGACGATATTGGGCAGCCAGGTGATCACCGCCGGGAATAGCATGCACGTCACCAGCCCCACGATCTGCAGGAACAGGAACGGCAGCGCCGAGCGGAAGATATCGCTCATCGGGATTTCCGCCGGCGCCACGCCGCGCAGGTAGAACAGGGCATACCCAAAGGGCGGCGAAAGGAAGCTCATCTGCATGTTCACCAGATAAAGCACCCCGAACCACAGCACCAGATCACCCTCGGACCCAAGGCCGAACGCCTGCGCCCCCAGGGCCTTGATGATGGGAACGAAGATCGGCACCGCCAACAGCAGGATACCCACCCAATCCAGGAACATGCCCAGCAGCACCAGGATCACCTGCATCAGGATCAGGATGCCCCACGGGCCAAGGCCGAGACCTGTCATCGTCTGCTCAACGAATTCCTGCCCCCCTTCCAGCACGTAAAGACCGACGAAGATCGTCGCGCCGAACATGATCCAGATCACCATCGCACTGGCCTTGAGCGTCGTCATGCACGCATCGCGCACGGTGGCCCAGGTCAGCTTGCGGTGAATGGCCGCGACGATGAACGCCCCGAAGGTGCCGATGCCCGCCGCCTCGACCGGGGTTGCCACCCCGGCGAAGATGACGCCGAGAACCACCACGATCAGGCTGATCGGTGCCGCCATGTTGCCCAGGAGGCGCAGCTTTTCCGCCGGGCTGACACGTTCCTCCACGGGAATGGGCGGGCCTTTCTGCGGGTCGATGATGCACATGATGCTGACATACAGGATATACATCCCCGACAGCATCAAGCCGGGCAGCACCGCACCGATGAACAGCTCGCCCACCGATTGCTCGGCCACAACGGCATAGATGATCGCCAGGATCGATGGCGGGATCAGGATGCCCAGGGTGCCGCCCGCCATGATCGAGCCCATGGCGATCTTGGGGTTGTAGTGCCGCTTGAGCATCGCCGGAAGCGCGATGATTCCCATCGTCACCACCGCCGCTCCGATCACGCCCACCATGGCCGCCAGGATGGTCGAGGCGATGATCGTGGCCGAAGCCAGACCGCCCTTCACGCCGCCAAGCAGCTTGTAGATCACATCGAACATCTCGTTGATGATCCCGGCCCGCTCCAGCATCGCCGCCAGGAAGATGAACAACGGGATCGCCGATAGCTGATAGTTCGTCATCAGCGGAAAGATACGGCTTGGTACGATATTCAGCGTCTGCTCATCGCCAAGAATGAACAGGAACACGCAAGCCAGTCCGCCAGTCACGAAGGCAAGGGGCAAACCCGCCATCAGCAGGACCATCAGGCTGCCGAACATGAGTGCCGTCAGCCAGCCGATTTCCATTTCAAGTCCCATGGATCACGCTCCCTGCAGGCTGTTGCGGACGGTGGCAACATCGCTGGCCAGCTTCGAAATCCCCTGCAGGATCAGAAGCACGGCACCAACGGCGATTGCCCATTTGAACGGCCAGTAGGCGATGGTCCACTCGGAGAACGAAACCTCGTCCACCACGGTGGCATCCATCGCAAAGATCCAGCCCGTGACCAGCAGGGTGCCCGCGAATATGAAGAAAAAGATCGACGTGAACAGATCCACCACCGCTTTGCGCAGCGGCGACCATTCGGCATAGAAGACATCCACCTTGACATGCGCGTCGGTCAACGCGGCGTATGCGCCGGCGATCAGGTATTGCATCCCGAACATCAGGAACATCCCTTCGTGAACCCAGATAGTGGGCGAGTTAAAGACATAGCGCGCCACCACTTCGAAGTAGTAGGCAAAGACGGCGATCACCGCCCAATAGCTGACGAATTCGCCGGAGTAGTAGGACAACCTGTCGATCGCGCCGGTCCAGCCGGCGCCGACATTGGCGAAATCGCCGGACACTTTCTCGTGCTCGATCGCCTCAAGCCGTGCGGCGGCCTGTGCCTCGATCGCCTCAAGGCTGTCGGGGTCCGCATCCGCGGGCGGATGGTCTTGGGCGCGCAGACGCTCACGCGCGCTTCGGACAAGCAACGGCAGCAACAGCGCATCAAGCGCCATGAAGGCGCATATGACCAGGAACGCGCCAAAGGCGACATTGGACCACATCGCGCGGGCTTCGCCGGCCTGCGTCAATTCAGGCCGCGCCGTCTCCAGGTCCGTGCGTGCCTTCTCAAGGCGCGTCTCGGCGGCCTTGATCGCGTCCTGCTCTTTCTCAAGCATGCGTTCGGCGCGCTTTTCGGCGAACGTGCCCTCTTCCGCGGCGTCCAGCTCCGCGCGCAGTTGGGCGAGTTTCTCTTCGGCGCCGCTGACGCGCGGTTCGGCCCGCTCTATGACACGCTCTGCGGTCTTGACCAGGTTGCTGGCCTCGGATTGTACTTCGCGCGCGGATCTTTCCTGCGCGTTGGCCACCAGGATTGCCAGGAACACAGGCAGGTAGAGCACCCCCCACAGGTTCCGCATGTAAAGACGGTGCAGCCCCAGTAGGCCGCCGGTGACAAGGATCATGTAGCCTATTGGCAATGAATAGCCGGTTGTCTGGCGCCTGCGCGCCATGACCATGGCGACCACTGGAAAGACGATCAACGTCCCCCAATAGAGCCAGTGCGGCAAGATGAAGTCGATGCTGGGCATTGCAAATTCCGTGAGCTCGATCGTCGGATCATGAAACCGCGCCCCCGATCTTGACCGGGGACGCGGCGATGCGGATGCGGGGTCAGTGGATCACAGATCCAGCGTCTGACCCTCGACCATCTCGGGCGTGACATAGCCAAGCGAGCCCGACATCATGTAGTCAAGCTGCACCTTGAAGACGCGCGCGGCGTCCTTGTCGCGGTTGGCGTACTTGTACCAGATCGGCACGGCCACCTCGGTCATCAGCTCGACATCGGTCTGGCTGAGGCGCGTAACCTCGGTCCCGTCGGCCATGAACTTGTCCCAGGCTTCCTGGTCGGCGGCCTGGATCGCGGCGTGGTGCATATCCGAGTAGGTGTGCACTTCCATTTCGACGAACTGCTGCATCTCGGGGCTGAGCGCGTTCCAGCTCTCCATGCCGACGGTCAGGTCCATCATGTCCACGGGCTGATACACCGACATGAAGCCCGGAGGGCCCATCGAGATGTAGTCGGTCACCTGGCTGAAGCCGAGGGCGTAGTTGACCGCCGGACCCACGTAGTCGGCCACGTCGATCGTGCCCTTTTCCAGCGCCGGGAAAATCTCCGAGCCGGGCAGCAAGGTTGTCTTTGCACCAAGCTCCGAGAACAGTTCGGCGACCATCCCGCCGGGCGCGCGCATTTTGCGGCCAGCGAAGTCGTCGATCGAACGGATCGGCACCTTGGAGTGGATGATGTTCGGGCCGTGATGAATCGGGCCAACATAGTACATGCCCTGCTTGGCATACATCTCGCGCGCCATTTCGAGACCGCCAAGCCCATAGTAGAACGTATCGAACTCGTGCGGGTTGCGCAGACCCAGCGGATAGCTGGTCAGGAACATCGCGGCGGGGATAATCCCCTGCGCGTAGATCGTGAACGGGTTCACAGCATCCAGAACGCCATTCTTGACCGCATCATAAAGTTGGAAATCGCCGACAACGTCCTTTGCGCCGAACGGCTCGAATGCCAATTCACCGCCCGTCTTCTCGACGATCGAGTTTGCCCAATTCTCGAAAATCTTGAGCCCGATACCGCCGGGCCACGAGGTTTGAACCTTCCAGGTGGTTGTCTGGCCTTGCGCCGTCGCGATCGCGGGCGCGCCCAGTCCGGCGGCACCGGCGGTTGCAATACCGCCCAAAGCCTGGCGACGTGAAATCAGTTTGTTCGACATGTCATCCTCCCTAACAGTCTTGTGCCGGCTCACACCGGCTGTGCTTCTGTGAGCCACGCCGATACTAACCGGATTCCTTTATTGGTAAAGATATTTCTCCAATTCATCGTATTTTGAGGTTTTCGTCCTGCGCCAACACCCCCCACACCCGGCCGAAATGAGAGAATAATGCAGGGAAATTACCGCACTACAGGGGCCGGCGGGCTGCCGCACCGGTCTGCGCGCCATGATCCTGCGGCGCATTCTAGAAAAGGAGTGTGACCACCAAGGGTGCCAGAATCGCCGTCAATATGGCGTTGAGCCCCATTCCGATGCCGGAAAACGCCCCGGCGGTGGAATTGACCCGAAATGCGTGCGCGGTGCCAATGCCATGCGCCGCAAGCCCGACAGCAAACCCGCGCGCGCGCCAGTCCTCTATGCGCAGCGCGTTCAACATGGGGGTGGCCACGATCGCCCCGGTGATACCCGTCAGGATCACCAGAACCGCGGTCAGGCTCGGCTCTCCGCCGACCGCCTCGGACACGCCAAGCGCCACCGGCGCGGTGGCCGACTTCGGCGCCAGCGACAGCAGCGTTTCCCCCCGCACACCCAAGGCATACGCAATCCCCAGTGCCGACAGGATCGCGGTCAGCGACCCCACAAGAAGCGCCACCGCCATGGGCGCGAGCGTCCGCTTCACCCGCCCCAGGTTGGCATGGAGCGGCACCGCCAGCGCCACTGTCGCGGGGCCAAGCATGAAATGCACGAACTGCGCCCCCTCGAAATAGGTCGCATAGGGGGTGCCGCTCAGGCCCAGCACGGCGGCGATGATCAGGATCGCGATCAACACCGGGTTGGCGATCGGATGCTCATCCAATGCGGCGGCGATCCGGTCCGCGATGACATAGGCCGCCAGCGTCACGGTAAGCCACAAAAGCGGCTCCTGCGCGAGATAGGACCACAGTTGGAACGGATCATTCATCGCCGTCTGCCCCGGTCAGCCTTGCGGTCAGCAAAAAGGCTCCCACTCCCGCGAGGATCGCCAGCACGGTGGACCCGACCAGGGCCGCCGCAAGGGCAAGACCGGCCTCCGCGAATGTGGCCAGGTGGGCGGTGACCCCTACGCCCGCGGGCACGAACAACAGTGATAGATGCGCCAACAGCCCGTTCGCCGTGTCGCGCATTCGCTCCGCCAGCCCGGGAACCACCAGCAGCGTCACGAACAGCGCCCCCAACCCGATCACCGGCCCCGGCACCGACAACGCGGCGCCGCGCGCCAGCATCTCTCCACCCAACTGGAACACGAGCAAAATGGCTATGTTGCGGATCATCGCGCCAACGCTCCATGCGCCACGACATACCTGATGCGGGCACCGCGCCCCGCGCACCCAAACAGCAAAGTCACCATGCAACTGCCCCTGATTGGCCCAATACGCAGAAAACACTGCGGCAGTTCGCCCACTTGATCAAGGTGATTGTCCGCAATGCTGCTGCTGGATTGGCACCTGCCACATTGGTATACTCATTAATGACACAGGAGGAAGAATGACGCATCCCCGCAACATGGACGTGGCCCGTGAATCGCTTCTGCTTCGCACTTTGCCTGACGGCGTCGTCGAAAGCCTGCTTTCGGATGCCACGACGCGCCACTACGCGCAGGGCGAAACCGTCTTCCTGCAGGGCGAGGAAGCGCGTTCGATCCATGTCGTTCTGGAGGGCTGGGTCAAACTTTACCGTGTGGGCCCAAACGGTAACGAGGCGGTCGTCAATGTTTTCACCAGGGGCCACAGCTTTGGCGAGGCGATTGCCTTTCGCGGCGGCGACTACCCGGTGTCCGCGGGCGCTGTCACCGATTGCGACATGCTGCTGATCCCGGCGAGGGCCTTCGTGACGATCATGCGGCGAGAGCCCGATGTCTGCATGGCGGTCTTGGCCTCGACGTTTCAGCACCTGCATCAACTCGTCAGCCAGATCGAGCAGATCAAGGCGCAGACCGGCGCGCAACGGGTTGCCGAGTTCCTGTTCGGCCTGTGCGACCGAAGCGAGGGAAGTTGCCTGGTCACGCTGCCGTACGACAAGACGCTGATCGCGGGTCGCCTGGGCATGAAACCCGAAAGCCTGTCGCGCGCCTTTGCCAAGCTCAAGCTTGTCGGCGTCAGGATCGCGCGCAACCAGGCGATGATCGAGGACATAGAGGCCCTGCGCACCTACGCCGACGAAGACCCCGCAGCGGCATGGGGCAAAGCGCTATGAGCCGGTGCGCCGCAACCCTTGCCGCCATCGACGCAGCCAACGCGGCGGACCCCGACAGCAGAGAGGGACAGCCCGCCGCGCAGCTCTACGGGCAACGTATGAGCAGCGAGTTGTCGCGTCTGTTCCCGGGCGCGTCGGAGATCCTGCAAATCGCGGCACGCGGACAGCATATCGAACGGTGGGTGCTGCAACGGAGGGACTACGAAGAAGGCCGCAGCGGCTATCTCAAATGGCGCAGCGATCTGGCCAGGCACCACGCCCGGCGCGTGGGCGAGCTTATGCGCGAGGCCGGGTATTGCGAGAAGGACGCCGAACGCGCGGGGTACATGCTCCGCAAGGAAGGGCTGAAGCGTGACGCAGAGGTTCAGGCGCTGGAGGATGTCATCTGTTTCGTCTTCCTGAAGTGGTACTTCGCGCCCTTCGCAGGCACGCAAAACCCCGACAAGCTTGAGCGTATCGTCACCAAGACCGCGCGCAAGATGTCGGCGGACGGCAGGGCGCGGGTGCTCGAAGAGTTTGATTTGCCCGAACACTTGGCAAGCTGCTTTCGCGCCTGACAACGCAGCGCGGCCCGGCGTTGTCAAGCCGAGCACCCCAATCGCGAAAACGCAAGAATGACTGCCGGCACACACCGGGCGCCACGCCGCCCGGCCCGGTCTGGTGCGTGGCTATGGCTCAGGAACAGATCATTGACATGAACAGTGATTCATGTTTCATAATGCGGCAGGTCACCCGAAACTGACCGATGGGAGGAGAACCATAATGAAGACGATACTGACAATGGCGGCGGCGCTTGGGGCGCTGGCCGCGCCGCTTTCGGCGGAAATCCGGGTTGCGCATGTTTATGGCAAGTCGGGCCCCTACGAAGCCTACGCTGCGCAGTCCCACAACGGGCTGATGATGGGGATCGAATACGCCACCGACGGCACCATGGAGGTGAACGGCGAAAAGATCACCGTGATCGAGAAGGATACGCAGCTCAAGCCGGACGTCGGCAAGGCGCTGCTTGCCGAAGCCTATGGCGACGACGACGCGCATCTCGCCGTCGGACCAGTCAGCTCGGGCGTCGCGCTGGCGATGCTGCCGGTGGCGCAGGAATACGAGCGTATCCTGCTGGTCGAGCCTGCCGTGGCCGATTCGATCACCGGAAAGAACTGGAACCGTTACGTGTTCCGCACCGGGCGCAACTCGTCTCAGGACGCGATCGCCAACGCGGTCGCCATCGGCGACGAGAACGTGAAAGTCGCCACCCTGGCGCAGGACTACGCCTTTGGCCGTGACGGCGTTGCAGCCTTTGGCGAGGCACTGGAAGGTACTGGTGCCGAGATCGTGCACGAGGAATACGTGCCCACCGACACCACCGATTTCACCGCCGCGGCGGAACGCATCTTCAACGCGATGGAAGGTGTCGAGGGCGAGAAGCGCCTGTTCATCATCTGGGCCGGCGGCGGCAACCCGATGAGCAAGATCAACGCGATGGACCCGTCCCGCTATGACATCGAAATCGCGACGGGCGGCAACATCCTGGCGGCGCTCAAGGCCTACAAGGAGCTTCCGGGCCTCGAAGGCGCGACCTACTACTACTACGAGATCCCGGATAACGAGGTGAACGACTGGCTGGTCGAGCAGCACTTTGAGCGCTACGACACCCCGCCCGATTTCTTCACCGCGGGCGGCATGTCCGCCGGGATCGCGGTGGTCGAGGCCCTGCGCGAGGCAGGCACCACCGACACCGAGGCGTTGATAGAAACCATGGAAGGCATGGAATTCGAAACGCCCAAGGGCACCATGCGGTTCCGCCCCGAGGATCACCAGGCGCTGCAATCGATGTACCACTTCCGCACCGAGGTCCAGGAAGGCAAAGATTACGGCGTTCCTGTCCTGGTGCGAGAGCTGGGCATCGACGACATGGATATCCCGATCCGCAACTGATCGGACGCATTCCACGGGGCGGGCGCACAGGCGCCCGCCCAAGATTTCCCATTACATTTCAGAGGTGTCAGATGCACCAGCCGATCTTGGAAACAGACGGGCTGACCGTGCGGTTCGGGGGGCATGTTGCCGTCGATGCGGTCAGCTGCGCCTTCAACCCGGGCGAGTTGACTGCCATCGTCGGACCGAATGGCGCGGGCAAGACCACCTATTTCAACCTGATCTCGGGCCAAGTCGCCGCCAGCGCCGGCACCGTCACGCTGCAAGGGCAGGACATTACCCGCAAATCGGTGTCGCAACGCTGCCGCGCGGGCCTTGGACGGGCGTTCCAGTTGACCAACCTGTTTCCCGGGCTCAGCGTTCTTGAAAACGTCCGGCTGGTGATACAGGGGCACAAGACCGGGCGCGTCAGCCTGTTCTCGATGGCCGAGGGTGACACCGCGCTGACCGATGCCGCCATGCAGGTGCTACAGCGCGTGCGGCTGGACAATCTCGCCGCGCAGCAGGTGTCGGAACTCAGCCACGGCAATCAACGCAAGCTGGAGGTCGCGATGCTGGTCGCGCTGAACCCCCGCGTATTCATGTTCGACGAACCCACGGCCGGCATGAGCGTGGACGAAGCGCCCGTCGTTCTGGACCTGATCGCCGAGCTGAAACGCGACCACACGCGCACCGTGCTGCTGGTGGAGCACAAAATGGACGTGATCCGGTCGCTGGCCGACCGGATCATCGTTTTGCACAACGGCGCCCTAGTCGCGGATGGCGACCCGGCCGAGGTGATCGCCTCGGACGTTGTGCAAGAAGCCTACATGGGAAAGGAGTTGGCCGATGTCTGATGACATTCTGACGCTCAAGGGCGTGTATACGGATATCGCGCAATACCATATCCTGGCAGATCTGGACCTGAACGTGCCGCGCGGCGGGGTGACGATGCTGCTGGGGCGCAACGGCGTGGGCAAGACGACCACGCTGCGCACGATCATGGGGCTTTGGGCGGCGAAAAAGGGGCAGATCACCCTTGACGGAACCGACCTGACCGCGCTGCCCACGTCGGACCGCGCGCGCCTCGGGATCGGCTACGTGCCCGAGGACATGGGTATATTCACCGATCTGACGGTGGCCGAGAACATGATCCTCGCCGCAGCTGGCGGCGGGCTGGATGCCAAACGGATGGAGTGGATATTCGGCGCTTTTCCGGCGCTCAGAACCTTCTGGACCAGCGAAGCGGGCAACCTTTCGGGCGGGCAGAAGCAAATGCTCGCGATCGCGCGGGCTATGGCCGAAGAACGGCAGCTATACCTGATTGACGAGCCGACCAAGGGCCTCGCCCCCGCCATCGTGTCCACCATGGCCGGTGCGCTGCGCGATCTCAAGAAACAAGGCGCCTCGATCCTGCTGGTCGAACAGAATTTCGCGGTTGCCAAGGCCCTTGGCGATACCGCTGCCGTGATGGATGACGGGCGCGTCATCTGGACCGGCGAGATGGCCGAGTTGGCCAATGACGCAGACCTTCAGGAACGGCTTATGGGCCTGAGCATGGAGACCTTGTAATGAGCGACGCCCCCGACCACAGCCCAACCCTGGCCGCGCTGTCGATCTCCGACAGGCTGGGTCAGGCCATGCCCTATATCCTGATCCCGGTGCTGGTGGTGCTGGGCTTTCTCGCGATCGGATCGACCAGCAGCTGGCTGACCCTGACGGTATCGGGCCTTGCCATGGGCATGATGATCTTTCTCATGGCCTCGGGCCTGACCCTGGTGTTTGGCCTGATGGACATCATTAATTTCGGCCATGGCGCATTCATATCGGTGGGCGCCTTCGTGGGCGTCAGCGTCCTGATGGCCATGGGCGGCTGGACAACCGCCCCCTCGCTGCCGCTGAACCTGATTGCCGTTTTGCTGGCGATCCTGGCGGCAACCCTTGTGACCGGCATCCTGGGATGGGGGTTCGAGCGGGTCATCGTGCGCCCCGTCTACGGCCAGCACCTGCACCAGATCCTTGTCACCGTGGGCGGCCTGATCGTGATCGAGCAGATGATCCACGTGATCTGGGGCCCGCACGAGATTTTCCTCACCCGCCCCGAGACATTCCAGGGCGCGATCACCTACTGGGGCGCCGCGCTTGAGAAATTCCGCCTTCTGGCGGTGGTGCTGGGGCTAATCGTGTTCGTGACGATGCGTCTTGTGCTGCGCCGCACCAAGATCGGCCTGATCGTACGTGCGGGCGTGCAGAACGGCGAAATGGTGCAGGCGCTCGGGTATAGGCTCAGGCTGGTGTTCGTGGGCGTGTTCATCGCGGGCTCGGCCCTTGCGGGGCTGGGCGGGGTGATGTGGGGCCTCTACCAGGAGGTGATCACCGCCGGAATGGGCGAGGAAATGATGATCCTCGTGTTCATCGTGGTGATCATCGGCGGGCTCGGCTCGGTCGAGGGGGCATTCATTGGTGCCCTGCTGGTGGGGCTGACGCAGAACTACATCGCGTTTTTGGAACCGAAACTGGCGCTGATCTCGAATATCGGCCTGATGGCCGTGATCCTGATGTGGCGCCCGCAGGGCATGATGCCCGTGGTCAAGGCGAAGTGACATGATCAATATACTCCTCTCCGGCGACCGCCCGCGGTCGATGCTGCTGTCGGCGCTGCTGCTTGTCATTCTGATCGCGCTGGCGCTGGCGCCCTTCCTGTTCCCCGGCGTGCGGTCACTGGAAACGGCGGCGCGGATCTGCATCTTCATCGTCCTCGTCGCCAGCTACGACTTGATGCTGGGCTACACCGGGATCGTCAGCTTTGCGCATACGATGTTCTTCGGGCTGGGCGCCTATGGCGTCGCGCTGGCCTCTACGCATATGGGGCGCGGGTTCGACGCGCTGCTGGTCGGCTCGGTGCTCGGGGCGCTGGCGGCGGCGGTGTTGGCGTTCGCCATCGGGCTTTTCTCGCTAAGGGTGCGGGCGATCTTCTTTGCCATGATCACGCTGGCCGTGGCGTCGGCCGTCGCGGTACTGGTCAGCCAAATGTCCCAGATCACCGGCGGCGAGGACGGCCTGAACTACCTCACCCCGCGCGAGCTGACCCCCGCCTTCCGCTTTGGCGAGGCGTTTGGGGTAAAGCTGAACGGTCGGCTGCTGGCTTATTACCTCGTGTTCACGGCCTGCCTGGCCCTGTTCCTCATGCTGCTGCGGGTGGTCAACTCGCCCTTCGGCCGCGTGCTCAAGGCGATCCGCGAGAATGACTTCCGTGCCGAGGCGATTGGCTATCGCGTGGTGGCCTACCGCACGATGGCAACCTGCCTTTCTGCGGCCGTGGCGGCGCTGGCCGGAAGCATTTTCGCGATCTGGCTGCGCTATGTCGGGCCGGACACGACCCTGTCGTTCTCGATCATGCTGGATATCCTGCTGATGGTGGTGATCGGCGGCATGGGCACGATGTATGGCGCGGTGATTGGTGCGACGATCTTCGTGCTGGCGCAAAACTACCTGCAAACGCTGATGGGGACGGCGTCCGAGGCCACGTCGGCCTTGCCGCTGATCCCGGAATTGCTCAGCCCGGACCGCTGGTTGCTGTGGCTGGGGGTGCTGTTCGTTCTGAGCGTCTATTTCTTCCCCACCGGCATTGTCGGGCGGCTGCGCGGCGTACGATGACGGCGCGCCCCCCCTCCTCGCGCCGCCGTGCACTGATCCTGCTGCACGGTTGGACCATGACGGGCCGGGCCTTCGACGGGCTGGCGCCCCACCTCGGCGGGGAGTTCACGCTCGTCGCGCCCGATCTGCCCGGACATGGCAGCGCCGCCTCGGCGCCGCCCACGTTGCAGGCTGGGGCGGACATGATCGCGGCAGAGATTGACCGCCTCGATGGGCCGCCCCCCGTAATCGTCGGCTGGTCAATGGGCGCAGCCGTGGCGTGGGAATACATCGCGCGCCACGGCTGCGGCACACTGGCCGGGCTGGTGAGCGTGGACATGAGCCCGCGCATGATAAATGCGCCCGACTGGCCGCACGGCCTGCTGGGCCAGAGCGCCGAAGACGTTGCCGCCACCACCCGGCGGATGCAGGACGATTGGCGGGGCGTCACCCATTCCATAGCGGCAACCATGTTTGCCACCCCCGCCGGCGCGCCGGGCTTTGACCGCGCAGAGGCGCGCGACACGATCCTGAGGCAGGATGACGGGGTCATGCGCGCGGTCTGGGATGCGCTTCTGGCCATGGACGCGCGGCCCGTCATCCCGCGGATCAACTGCCCCTATCTTGTCTGCCGCGGCGCGCAAAGCCGGGTCTACCCCGCGTCGGCCACGCAGTGGATCTGCGATCACGCGCCCGACGCACGCGCGCACGAGTTCCAGAACTCAGGCCATTCGCCGCACCTTGAAGAACCGGCCGAGTTCGCCCGCGTGCTCAGCCAGTTCGCGCATTCGCTGGACTGACGGCGCGCTCAGGCCACTTCAGGCCACCGTGTCGCGCGCCTTTACCAGGGACCGCCCCTCGCACACAACCGTGCCATCCGGCAGCGTGCAGCGCGCCCACAGATCGACAAGGTGCTTTTCCGGGCGCAGGCGCGTCACTTCGACCGACGCGGTCAACACCGTGTCCAACGGCGCAGGCGCGAGAAACTCCAACTCCTGCTTTAGGTAATTCGTCCCCGGCCCCGGCAGATGCACGCCCAAGAGGTAAGACACCAGCCCCGCAATCAGCGGCTCGGGCACATGGTCGGCCGGCTCTGCCCCGCTCAGCCCGGCAAACGCCTGCAGATCCTCGGCACTGTAGCGGCGGGTTGTTTGCGCGGTATCTCCATGGCTCAGCATTCGATCTCGGCCTCCCCGGTCAGCAGGGCCGCGCCATCGGCGGCGCGGGTGGCCTGCATTTCAAACTGCCCCGGCGCGGTTTCGCGCACGCGCAGCAACACCTCCTCGCCTGTATAGGCGGGATGGCTAAACATCATGCTCTGCCTGCGCTGACGCGCCTTGGGATGCATCTGTTGCAGCAGCCCCCACAGCTTGGAATAGATCAGCATGCCGTGGCTGACGGTGCGGCCAAAGGCGGTGCGGGCAGAAAACTCGGGGTCCACGTGAATGGGGTTGTCATCGCCCGAGACGCGCGCGAACGCGTCGAAATCGGCTTGCGTCGGGGTCCAGCGGGCTGTCAGCTCGGTCGTCATGTCAGGGTTCCCCTCAACTCGGGTTTGCGCACCTTGCCAGCGGCGGTGCGCGGGAACTCATCCACCGCTACAACGCGTGCCGGCACCTTGTAGGCCGCCAGCCGCGTGCGGCACCATTGGCGTATCCCCTCCGGATCTGGCTCAGCGTCCGGACGCGCGATGACAAAGGCCGCGCCCACCTCGCCCCATTTCTCGTCCGCGATGCCGATCACAGCCGCCTCAAGGATCTCGGGATGATCGTTCAAGACCCGCTCTACCTCGGCCGGGTAAACGTTTTCACCGCCCGAGATGTACATGTCCTTGATCCGGTCCACGATATAGACATAGCCATCGGCATCGCGCCGGCCGACATCCCCGGTCTTGAGCCACCCGCCCTCGGCAAAGGTTTCGGTGGTTGCCTCGGGGTTCTGGAAATAGCCGGGCGTGATGCCAGGGCCGCGCAGCTCGATCTCGCCCTCGCCGGGGGCGTTGGCGGCGACGCCGGACAGGCGCAGCTCGGTCATCATCTGCGCGCGCCCGACCGATCCGATCTTGTCCTCCGCCCCCGCGGCATCCATCAAGAACACGGTCGGCCCGGTTTCCGTCATGCCGAACCCGTTGAGCACCATCGCCCCGCGCTCGGCGAAAAAGCGAATGAGCGGCTCGGGCAGCGGCGCCCCGCCACAGCCGCAGCGCAAGGCGCGCCAATCCACCTTGTCCACCTCTTCCATGAGCGAGAAAGCCTGGTAGATCGCCGGCACGCCGAAAAACTGCGTCACCTCGCCGGCGCGGATCAGCTCCAGCAGGGTTTCCGGCTCGAACTTGGGCAGGATCGTGGATCGCCCCCCGTTCAGGAACACCGGCAACGTATAAAGGTTGATCCCCGCAGTATGGAAAAGCGGCAGGAACGTCACCGCGCTATCGGCCGAGGTCAGTCCGATCGCCTGCCCGATATTGATCGTGTTGGCCCAGCACATGCGCGCCGTCTGGATCACCGCCTTGGGCCGCCCGGTGGTGCCCGACGTGAACAGCAGGTACCACGGCCGCTCGGCCGGGACGGGGGCATCGCAGGGCGGCCCGCCCTGCGCGATCCAGCCATGCAGCCCGGTTTCGACATCGACGTGCGCGACGCCCGTTTGCGCGGCGATCTGCGCGGCCAGCTCGGCATTGGCGCCGTCATGGATCAACAGGCTGGGCGCGACCGGCGTCATCGTGTCCACAAGCTCCGGCGCCGGTTGCCGCCAGTTCAGGGGGCACAGGATGATCCCCGTCTTCTGGCACGCGAACAGCGTGATGAAAAACTCGGCGCAGTTGAGGCACAAAATGGCGATCCGGTCGCCCTCGCCGATGCCCTGCGCGCCTAATCCCGCCGCCACCGCATCGGCGGCGCGGTTTACCTCGGCAAAGCTCCAGCGTTTGCCGCTGGCCTGATCGACAAAGGCAGTTGCATCGCCGGACAACTCGGCCCGCTTGAGGGCCATGTCGGGAACCATGTCGAACATCCGCTTACCTCCCTGCGTCGGACAGAAACCTTTGCATGCGCGCGTGCGTCTGCGGCGTGACGATGCGGCGGCGGAACGCCTCGGTTTCCGCCTCTAGCCGCGCCTTGACCGCATTGACGCGCGGCGCATCCCAGACCAGCGCCTTGATCTCGGCCAGCGCGCCCGGATCGAACTCCTCCATCCGCGCCAGTGCGGCCGCCTGCGGATCATCGGCGATCTCCTGCGCCAACCCCAGCCGCAGCAGCCCGCCCGCGTCCTCGCGCGTGTCCGCCATCAGCCACCCCTGCGCCGCCCCCGCGCCGATCCGCTCGGGCAAGAGGGCCGTCCACCCGCCATCGGGGGCAAACCCCATGCGCGCGTAATAGGGCTGCACGAACGCATCGGGCGCGACAATCGCCGCGTCGGCCGCGAACAACAGCCCCGCACCGCCCCCCGTGATCGCCCCGCGCGCGGCGGCGATAACCGGGCATGGCAGCGTCAGAAGGGACATGATGATGCGCTGCAACACGGGCACAACCTTGCCTGCGTAATCCGCGACCGCCCCCTGCTCCGCCGCTTCAAGAAACCGCGCCACGTCGCCACCGCTGGTGTAGTTGCGTCCGCCCGTCAGCAACAGGAACTCGGGCGCGCGGGCACGCACCTGGCCGATCACCCCCTCCAGCGCGGACAGCATCCCCGGCTCCAGCGCGTTGGCGCGCGGCGCCTGCATGCGGATCATCATGCCGCGGCCACCTGCGCAGTCCTGCAGATCGATCAGCTCGCTCATGGCGCTATCCCGTCGCGGATCATCGCGAATGCCTCGTTGACCACGCGGTCGATGTCGGGCGCCTCGTCCCAGATGACGAACCGCTCGCCAAGGGTCTTGGCGATCCCCATCAGGGCCCAGGCCCGCACCTCCGGGTCGCCGGCGGAAACCTCGCCCGCTTCCTGCGCCGCGATCAGCTGCGCCTCGTAGGCCCGCGCGAACCCCGAGAAATACTGCCGATACGCCACCGGATCGACAAAGCGCGCCTCCTCGACGATGCGGTAAAGCGACGGGCGCTCGGACACGAACCGCAAAAAGGCCTCAAGCCCGGCCCGCTCCGCCACAAGGCGGTTGGGGGAGGCCTGCACCGCCTCTGTTATCCCTGAGCGGGTCAACTTGCCCATCTCCATGACCAACTCGCGAAACACTTCTTCCTTGCCGGAGAAGTAGATGTAGAATGTACCCAGCGCGGTATCGGCCCCGCGCGTGATCTCGGCGATCGAGGCCGCCGCGTACCCTTGGGTGCCGAACACCTCTTCGGCGGCCCGCAGGATCGCCTCGCGCCGGGCAAGGCCGCGTTTTGTCTTGGGTCTGGGAATCTTGCTCATGCATACATGAATAATGATTCATGTTTCATTTGCAAGCCCTCAGTGCCCGCAACCCCCATCACGCCCGAAAAGCGCCGCACCGCTATGCGCATCATCGGCGCGCTCCAGCTCAAGGGTCGAATGATGAATGTCGAATTGCGCGCCCAGCATATGCTTGATCTCTTCCTTGATTTGCTGCTGGCGCGGCCACGCGTCGTTGTCGATCACCACATGCGTGTCGAGCGACGCCGCGTGTTCCTGCATCTGCCAGAAATGCGCATGGTGCACGCTTTCGACCCCCGGCGTCGCGCGCACCGCATCCAGTACCGCGTGCGCATCAAAGCCCGGCGGGCTGCCCAGCATCAGCATACGGATCGGCCCTCCGATCTCTCGAATACTGAGGAAAAGGATGTACCCGGCGATCGCCAGCGTCACCAACGGATCTACAAGGCGCCAATCATACAGCAGGATCAAGGCCCCGCCCCCCACCACCGCCAAGGACGCCAGCGCATCCGACAGGTTGTGCAAGAACAGCGCGCGGATATTGGCGCTGCCCTTCTGCATCGACCATGTCAGCCCCGCCGTCAGCGTATCAACCGCCAGCGCCACACCGCCAAGAATGACCACCGTCCACCCCGCCACCTGCGGCGGATCGATCAGGCGCATGCCGCCCTCGTATACCAGGTAAACCCCGATCAGGATCAGCGTGGTGTAATTGATCAGCGCGGCAACCATCTCGATCCGGCCATAACCAAAGGTCATGGCGGAATCGGCAGGCCGCCGCGCGATCCGGCGCGCGCCATAGGCGATCACCAGCGATGCCATGTCCGAGAAATTGTGAATCGCATCCGCGATCAGCGCCAGGCTCCCCGACAGCACCCCGCCGATGATCTGCGCCACCGTCAGCAACATGTTGGCCCATATTGCAAGCGCGACGCGCCTGTCGCCGCTGGCCGGGTCCATATGGGCGTGTCCGTGTCCGTGATCGTGGGGCATGCTTGGGCCTGTCTACCGATTTGCGCGGATCCTGCTTGGCCCTGATACTGGCGCAGGCGCGCCGCGGGCGAAAGGCCGATTTTCCCTGCACGCTCAACGATATCGGGCACGCCGCGCCCCGCACTGGCATTGGCGGCGCGCAATATCTATCTATGACGGGCACGCAGCAAGCGCAGGAGCCGATCGGTTGGACATCGCGAATATCGCTGACGGAATCGCGCGCCGCGTCGAGGGGCTTGGCGACACCATGACCACCGCCCTGTTCGAGCCGGTGATCCGGCTGGGCGTGACCGGTCTGTCGGGTGCGGGCAAGACGGTGTTCATCACCTCGCTGGTGGCCAACCTGCTGGACCGGGGCCGCATGCCGGGGCTGCGCGCAGCGTCCGAGGGGCGGATCATCGCGGCCTACCTGCAACCGCAGCCCGACGATACCGTGCCCCGCTTCGACTATGAGACGCACCTTGCCGCGATGACCGGCCCGGCGCCGCATTGGCCCGACAGCACGCGCGCGGTGTCGCAGCTTCGCATATCGCTGCGGGTGCGGCCGGCGGGGGTTCTGGCCGGGCTGTCGGGGCCGCGCACCGTGCATTTGGATATCGTGGATTACCCCGGTGAATGGCTGATGGACCTGGCCATGCTCGATCAGGACTACGGCACATGGTCCGCCGCGGTCCTGGAGCGGATCACACCGCATCCGCAGGCGCACGCGTTCCTGTCGCTCATGCGAGGCACCGATTCCGCCGCACCCCATGACGAGGGCCGCGCGCAGGACCTCGCAGCGCGATACACCGCCTACCTGCACGATGCACGCTCGCGCGGGCTGTGCGATGGCACGCCGGGGCGGTTCCTGCTGCCCGGCGAAATGGCCGGCTCGCCCGTCCTGACCTTCGCGCCCCTGCCCCTTGCGGAGCGTCGGCCAAAGCGCGGCAGCCTCGGCCACGAAATGGCGCGCCGCTTCGACGCCTACAAGGCGCAGGTCGTGCGCCCGTTCTTTCGCGATCATTTTGCCCGGATCGACCGGCAGGTGGTGCTGGTGGACGCGCTAGAAGCCCTGCATAACGGCCCCGCCGCGGTCGAGGATCTGCGCCGCACCATGGCGGGCATCCTGACCGCGTTTCGCCCCGGCCCCAACGGCCCGCTCGCGCGGCTGCTACGGGGGCGGCGGGTGGATCGTATCCTGTTCGCGGCAACGCGGGCGGACCACCTGCACCACACGCAACATGCCGGGCTGCGCGCGATCATGCAGGCGCTGACGCGCGACGCCCGCGACCGCGCCGATTTCGCTGGCGCCAAAACCGACGCGATGGCCATCGCCGCCCTGCGCGCCACGGTCGAGGACACCATCACCCATGACGGCCAGACCCTGAACTGCGTGCGGGGCACGCTGACCGAAGGCGGGCGGCACGTGTCGCTCTATCCCGGCGCCCTGCCCGAAGATCCCGCGCGCATCCTGTCGCCGGCGCGGGCCGGGGCGGATCGCTGGCTGGACGCGCAATACGACGTGATGCGCTTTGCCCCGGCGCCGCTGGCCCTCAAACCCGGTGACGGGCCACCGCATATCCGGCTGGACCGCGCGGCGGAGTTCCTGATCGGAGACAAGCTATGACAAACGGACCGGTTATTCAGGACGCAGGCGGCGGCCCCGCCCCCGACCCGCAAAATGCGCCCCCCGTCCCCGACGACGCCCCCGCGCAGGCGCAAGGCCGCGCAATGCAGCGCGCCGCGCGCCTTGCGGCGCGGCGGCCCTCGCGGCTGGCGCGGTGGGGCTGGGGGCTGGCGCTGGCGCTTGTGGGCGCGGCACTGTCGGTGGCGGCGTGGGATTTCGCCGCCGCCCTGATCCATCGCCTGCCGCTTCTGGGCTACGCGGTTGTCGCACTGATCGCGGGGCTGCTGATCGTGCTGGCGATCACCGCCCTGCGCGAGCTTGCCGCCTATATCCGCCTGGGCCGGATCGACCGCATTCAGCGACAGGCGCAGGCCGCACGCGACACCGCATCGCTGACTGAGGCGCGCGCCGCCGTCGCGGCCCTCGACGCCCTTTACCGAGGGCGCGACGATCTGAACTGGGCGCGCGCCCGGCTGACTGAGCGGCAAGGCGATCCGGTGGATGCCGCCGACCTGCTGGAGCTGGCCGAGGCCGAATTGCTGACGCCGCTGGATCGCGCCGCGCTGGCGCAGGTGGAAACCGCGGCACGGCAGGTGGCGATGGTCACCGCGCTGGTGCCGCTGGCCCTGGCCGACGTGATCGCGGCGCTGACCGCGAATATCCGGATGATCCGCGCCATTGCCGAGATCTACGGCGGGCGCTCGGGCCTGATCGGCGGCTGGCGCCTGACGCGGGCAGTGATGGCGCACATGATGGCCACCGGCGCGGTGGCCATAGGCGACGACATGATCGGTTCGCTGGCCGGCGGCGGGCTACTGTCCAAGCTCTCGCGCCGCTTTGGCGAAGGGGTGGTGAACGGCGCACTGACGGCGCGCGTCGGCGTCGCCGCGATGGCGGTCTGCCGCCCCCTGCCTTATGGCCCCCGCCGGCGGCCATCGGTATCGGCAACGGTGCGCCGCGCACTGAGCGGGCTGTTCAACCAGGGCTAGGTGCTGCCCGAACCCAGAACTCGCACCATTAAACGGTTTTAGCCGCCGCCAATCCACAGGTCTGCCGCGGCAGAGTGGCGGGCAGTATTGGCCCAGAGCAATCCTTGAGAAACCGGTCGATGAGCCGCGCATCGTTGGGCCGCGGTGCGGCGATCCTACGATGGTGATGGGCATTTAATGCCAGCCAAACCCGAAAAACCTCAGAGCATTGCGCAGGTGTCAGCAAAATCGCCGTGCCGTCACGCCGGAGGCGTGCCGATGTTGGGCGGCGCCCCTTTGGGGCGGGGGGGCGGCCCGGCGATGCGCGGCGGCGCGTACCGCGGCTTGACTCCGCGCGGGGCGCTATGGCGAAAGGCAACAACAGGCCATGCAGCACCCACCCTCGGGACCGGGCGCGACCCTTGCACCCATTGCCCCTTGACCTGCGCCGCCGGACAGGAAAAGCAAGGACATGCCCGATCGCCTGCCCATTGATGATGTCATACCCGATCTGACCCGCGCGCTGGCGGCGCGCGGGCGCGCGGTGCTGCAGGCCCCGCCGGGCGCGGGCAAAACGACGCGCGTGCCGCTTGCGCTAATGGAGGCGGGCCTGACGCAAGGCCGCATCCTGATGCTTGAGCCGCGCCGCCTTGCCGCGCGCGCCGCCGCCGAGCGAATGGCACAAACCCTAAGCGAGCCGGTGGGTCAGCGCGTCGGCTACCGCATGCGCGGCGCGTCCAAGGTCACCGGCGATACCCGGATCGAGGTCGTGACCGAGGGCATCCTGACACGCATGATCCAGTCCGATCCCGAACTCACCGGCGTCGGGGCGGTGATCTTCGACGAGTTTCACGAACGCTCGCTCAATGCCGATCTGGGGCTTGCGCTGTGCCTCGAATTGGCCGGGGCGCTGCGCGAGGATCTGTTGCTGCTGGTGATGTCGGCCACGCTTGATGCCGGGCCGGTGGCGGCGCTGATGGGGGACGCGCCCATGATCACGTCGCACGGGCGCAGCTACCCGGTGGATATCCACTGGCGGGACACCCCGCTGCCCAAGCGCGCGCGACTCGAGGCCGAAACCGCCGATCAGATCGTAAAGGCGGCATCAGAGACCGAAGGCGGCATCCTTGTGTTCCTGCCCGGCGAGGGCGAGATCCGTCGCACCGAAGCTGCACTCAAAGGGCGACTGCCCGAGGGGTGCACGGTGCGCCCCCTGTTCGGCGCGATGGAGTTCGCCGCACAGCGCGCCGCCATCGCCCCCGTACGCACCGGGCGCAAGGTGGTGCTTGCCACCGCGATTGCCGAAACATCCCTTACGATCGAGGATATCCGTGTCGTCGTCGATGGCGGACGGGCGCGCCGCGCCCGGTTCGATCCCGGATCGGGCATGTCGCGGCTGGTGACCGAGCCGGTCACCCGCGCCGAGGCCGAGCAGCGCGCCGGCCGCGCCGGGCGTGTCGCGCCGGGGCACTGCTACCGCCTGTGGACCAAGGGGGGCGAGGGCGCGCTGCCCGCCTACCCTCCGGCCGAGATCGAAGCCGCCGACCTGTCGGCGCTGGCGCTTGAGCTGGCCCTGTGGGGGGCGGCGCCCGAGGACCTGCCGTTCCTGACCCCGCCCAACCCCGGCGCCTATGCCGAGGCGCAGGCGCTGCTGCAAATGCTGGGCGCGCTCGACCGCTCGCGCCGGATTACCGCACATGGCCGGGCGCTGGCGGCGCTGCCGCTGCACCCGCGGCTTGCGCATATGCTCACCCGCGCGGGACCGCAGGCGGCGCCGCTGGCCGCGCTTCTGTCGGACCGCGATCCGCTGGGGCGCGGCGCGCCGGTGGACCTGTCGCTCAGGCTGGCGGCGCTGGCCGATCCCAAGCGCTACAACGAGCGCCATCCGCACCCGGCCAGCCGTCCCGCCCTGTCCCGCATCGACGCAGAGGCAAAGCGCCTGCGCAAGCTGATCAAACCCACGGGCACCGATACCCTCGGCCCCGCGGAAATGGCCGCGCTTGCCTATCCCGACCGCATCGGTCAGCGCCGCAAGGGCACCGCGCCGCGCTTTGTCCTTTCGGGGGGCAAGGGCGCCGTTCTGGACGAGCACGACCCGCTGGCGGGCGCGCCGTTCCTTGTAGTGACGGACACCGACGGCAACCCGCGCGAGGCGCGCATCCGTCAGGCCATCGCCATCACGCAGGCCGAGATCCGGGCGCAGTTCGCTGAGTTGATAGGCTGGCACGACATCTGCGAATGGTCGCGCCGCGACCGCCGCGTCACCGCCCGCCAGCAAGAGCGCCTCGGCGCCCTCATACTGGACGACCGCATATGGAAAGACGCCCCGCCCGAGGCCATCGCCCGCGCCATGCTGGACGGTGTGCGCGAGCTGGGCCTGTCCCCGTCCCCGGCAGCGCACCGCTTCATGGCGCGGGTGGCGCTGGTGCGCGCAGGCGGTGCCGATATGCCGGACATGAGCGAGCCTGCCCTCATGGACACGCTTGAGGATTGGCTGCTGCCATTCCTGTCGGGCGTGCGTACGGCGCAGGATTGGAAAGGGTTCGATATTCTGCCGGCCCTGCGCGCCATGCTGGATTGGGACGCCATGAAAGAGCTGGACCGCGCCGCGCCCGCGCATTTCACCACGCCGCTGGGGCGCAAGATCCCCATCGACTACTCGGGCGAGGCCCCCGAAATCACCCTGCGCCTGCAGGAAATGTTCGGCCAGGCGACACACCCCACGGTTGCCGGGCAACCGCTGCGCGTGACGCTGCTGTCGCCTGCCGGGCGGCCCGTGCAAACGACGATGGACATTCCCGGCTTCTGGGCCAGTTCTTATGCTGATGTGCGCAAGGACATGCGCGGGCGCTACCCCAAACACCCCTGGCCCGAGGACCCGACCCAAGCCGATCCAACCCTGCGCGCCAAACGCCGAGCGCCTTGAATGGGCGGCAGCCGCTCCTATGGCGCGGATTTTGCAATTTGCGCGGCATATGTGTATGCTACCCGATCACAACAAAAAAACGAGCAGATAAAGAAAAACAGCTATGCATGATGGACTGAAGCGCGCCTGGGACGAGGTCGTGCGCCCCTTGCTCTCGCGCCCGAAAAGATTTCAGGTGGCCGCACTTTGCACGGACGGAGAGGGCGATGACCTTCGCGTTCTATTGATCACCTCGCGCGGCACCGGGCGATGGATCTTGCCCAAGGGCTGGCCGATCGATGGGCTGAACGCCCCCGGCGCGGCCCTGCGCGAGGCGTGGGAAGAGGCCGGCGTCAAAACGGCCGAAGCCGAGGCCGAGGCGATCGGCACCTATGACTACGCCAAGACGCTCGACAACGGTGCCGTGGTGCCGGTGGAAACTCACGTATTCAAGGCCAATGTTGTCGAGTTGAGCGACGACTACCCGGAATCTGATGAACGCACGCGCCGCTGGGTCCGCCCGCAAGAGGCCTCTGAGATGGTGGACGAACCCGGCCTGCGTGACATCTTGAAAAATTTGTAACGCCCGCGTGACGGTATTGTAACGCAAGCCTTGCGTTTGCACGGTTTCCCCACTACGCCCTTTCGCCGAAGATGGCAGGGGGCAGGCGTGGCCAAATCACCGCATGACACCCAGTGGAAAACACTGGACAAGGACCTGAACCGCATTTCGCAGGTCGAATATGCCACCGCCCACGTCGCGCGCCCGCTGGTCGCGCCGGGCGTGGCGCTTGCGTTCATGGTGGTCGCCGGACTGGCAGCCGCCGTGTTCTTCGGACAGACCCCGATGAATTTCATCGTCGTGGTGGCGGCGGTTTTCGGCGCCTACATGGCCCTGAACATCGGCGCCAACGACGTCGCCAACAACATGGCCCCGGCCGTGGGTGCCAACGCGCTGACCATGGGCGGCGCCATCGCCATTGCCGCAGTATGCGAAAGCGCCGGCGCGCTTTTGGCCGGGGGAGACGTGGTTTCGACCATATCCAAGGGGATCATCGACCCCGCTGGCGTCTCGGAACAAGCCACGTTCATCTGGGCAATGATGGCTGCCTTGCTCAGTGCGGCGCTCTGGATCAACCTGGCCACCTGGGTTGGCGCGCCGGTATCCACCACCCATTCCGTCGTCGGCGGCGTGATGGGCGCGGGCATCGCAGCGGCAGGGCTGGCGGCGGTCAACTGGCCCACTATGGGCGCCATCGCCGCAAGCTGGGTTATCTCGCCGGTGCTGGGCGGGGCGATCGCCGCAGCGTTCCTGGCGTTCATCAAGACCTACATCATCTACCGCGACGACAAGATCGCCGCCGCGCGCCGCTGGGTGCCGGTGCTGGTGGCGATCATGGCCGGCGCGTTCGCCGCCTACCTCGCACTAAAGGGGCTCAAGCGGATCGTGCATATCGACATCTCGATCGCGCTCCTGATCGGGGCGGCGGCCGGCCTTGTGACATGGGCGACCACGCGTCCCCTGATCCGGCGCCAGTCCGAGGGGATGGAGAACCGCAACAAGTCGCTCAAGACCCTCTTCAGCCTGCCGCTGATCCTGTCGGCGGCCCTGCTGAGCTTTGCGCATGGTGCCAATGACGTGGCCAACGCCGTCGGGCCCTTGGCGGCGATCGTGCACGCCGCACAGGTCGGCATGGCCAGCGCCAAGGTCGCGATCCCGTTCTGGGTCATGGTGATCGGCGCGTTCGGCATCTCCTTTGGCCTGTTCCTGTTCGGTCCCAAGCTGATCCGCATGGTCGGCAGCCAGATCACCAAGCTGAACCCGATGCGCGCCTATTGCGTGGCGCTTTCGGCGGCGATCACCGTGATCGTAGCCAGTTGGCTGGGCCTGCCCGTCAGCTCCACACATATAGCGGTCGGGGCGGTATTCGGCGTCGGGTTCTTCCGCGAATGGTACGCCGAAAGGCGGCGACGCAACGGGGCGGGGAACGGCAACAAAAGCAAGCGGATCGCCCCCGAGGAACGCCGCCGCCGCAAGCTTGTCCGGCGCAGCCACTTCATGACCATCGTCGCCGCATGGGTCATCACGGTGCCCGCGGCGGCCCTGTTGTCCGGCGGCATTTTCCTGCTGATGAACATGATCGTTCTTTGAACGCGCTGCGCCACCGGCCGGCCGCGAGAGCCATTTGGCCGCTATTTGCAAGTAGACCATAGCGTTAGGGCCGCTTGTCCAATCACAAGCCTTTTTATGGAAACAGTATAAATTGCCTTAGAGGCCTTGCACCATTGCGCGGAATAGCGCCCGAAGGGCGCTGCGCATCGCCGCACCGCGACCCGTCGATGCGCGCCTCCTCAACCGTTTTCTCGAAGTCCACAACAGGCCATCACCGCCAGAGACGGCCACACCCTCCACGGACAACATGGATCGCGGCTCTACACGCAGGGCAAGTCACCTGGCGCAACCTGAGCAGAAGACAGATGTCGCTTTTCACACAAGCGCGCTATCCTTAAGCAATGGGATGAGCGAGTCGACCGCGCCGCGCTGGCGCAGTGAAAGGCAACCGGCATGATCGCCACGCGTCACACAAGATGGCTAGGCGCCCTTGCGCTGACTGGAGCCCTGGCGCTGGCGGGCCCCGTGGCCGCGCTGGAACAGCTAAAGCTGTCGGTGCAACCGGGGCCGGGCACCGCCGCGGACGATCAGCCGCTGACCGCGCCGCTCAAGGCCGCCTCCGCCCTCTTTGCCGCGCGATCGGACGCACGCACCGATCCGCAGGACCTGGTCTCGGCGGCGCTGGCGGATTACGCTGGCCTACTCGAAGTGCTATATGGCGCGGGGCATTATGGCGGCGTGATCTCGATCCGCATCGACGGGCGCGAGGCCGCGCGCATCCCGCCGCTGTCTCCCCCGACCCGCATCGATACCATCGAGATCCGAATCGATCCCGGCCCACCCTTTCGCTTTGGCGCGGTGGACATCGCCCCGCGCGCCCCCGGCAGCACCCTGCCCGACACCGCCGCGCGCGGCGGGCGCGCCCGCGCCAGCGCCCTGCGCGAGGCCACCACCGGCGCGGTGAACGACTGGCGCGGCGCTGGCCATGCCTTTGCCAAGGTGGCCGCGCAGGACGTGACCGCCGATCACGCCAAACAGCGGCTGTCGGCCCGTATCCGCTTGGCTCCCGGCCCGCGCTTGCGCTTCGGACGCCTGCAAGTGACCCCCGGCAGCACCGTGCGCCCCGAGCGCATCCGCGCCATCGCCGGGCTGCCCACGGGGCAGGTGTTCTCGCCCGAGGCGCTTGAGACCTCCGCCAACCGACTGCGCCGCAGCGGCGCGTTCCGCTCCGTCACCCTGGCCGAGGGCAAGCAGGCCGGCGAGGGCGACACGCTGGATATCACCGCGACGGTGGTCGATGAAAAACCCCGCCGCATCGGCGCGGGGGCCGAGCTTTCGTCGATGGAGGGGCTGCGCCTGTCGGGGTACTGGCTGCATCGCAACCTTCTGGGCGGGGCCGAGCGGCTCAGGGTCGAGGCCGAAATCGCCGGCATCGCCGGGCAAAGCGGCGGCATCGACAGCGAGCTCAGCGCGCGCTTTGACAAGCCCGCGATCCTTGGCCCCGATACAGGCCTGTTCGTGCACGGCGATATCAAGGATCTCGACGAGAAAACCTTCAAATCGCGCGAGGCCCGGATCGGCGCGGGCATGTCCCACCGGTTCAGCGACGAGTTGACCGGCGAGCTGGGCGTTGACCTGAGCTATGCCGACATCACCGATGACCTTGGCCAGCGCGAGTTCACCCTGCTTAGCACCCCCGGCAGCCTGCTGTGGGACCGGCGCGATGACATCCTCTCGCCCACATCGGGCACGTTCGTGCAGTTCGAGGCCGAGCCGTTCGCGCGCCTGAACGGCAATAGCGCGGGCGCGCAACTGATTGCCGACGCCCGCGCCTACCGTGCCTTTGGCGCGGATAAGGGCGCGGTGCTGGCCGGGCGCGTGCAACTGGGCACCGTCATTGGCCCCTCGATCGCGGACACCCCGCCGGGGATGCTGTTTTACTCGGGCGGCGGCGACACCGTGCGCGGGCACCCCTACCAATCGCTGGACGTGGCACAGGGCGGCGGCGTGCGCACCGGCGGGCGCTCTTTCGCGGGGCTGTCGGGCGAATTGCGCGTCGGAATGAGCGACAAGATCGGCGTCGTAGGCTTTGCCGACGCGGGGTTCATCGCCGCCGATGGCGGCTTCTCCGGCGCTGGCGAATGGCACGCGGGCGCGGGCGTCGGGCTGCGCTACGCGACGCCGGTCGGTCCGCTGCGGCTGGACGTTGCTGCCCCGATCGAGGGGCGCACCGGCGACGGCGTGCAGATCTATATCGGCATAGGACAGGCATTTTGATGCGCAATGCCCGAATCATACCCCTGCGCGCCGCCATGCTTCTGGCGCTGGCCCTGCTGACCGCCTTGCCCGGCGGCGCGCGTGCGCAGGACGATACCACAGCGCGCGAGGGGCGCACCTTCCTCGAAGGGGTGCTGGAAGACGCCCTTTCGGGCGAGGGGCGCGATGTGCAGGTGATCGGCTTTGCCGGGGCACTCAGTGCCCGCGCAACGGTCGAGCAGATCACCTTTTCGGACCCGCAAGGCACCTGGCTGACCATCGACGAGGCGGTGTTGGACTGGGACCGCGCCGCGCTACTGGGCGGGCGGCTGGATATCACGTCGCTCGGCGCGAAATCGATCACGCTGACCCGTCCGCCCGCGCCTACCAAGGCGCAGGCCCCGCCGCCCGAGGCCAGCGCGCCCTTCTCCCTGCCCGAACTGCCCGTTTCGGTGAACATCGGCAGCCTTTCGGCCGAAAAGGTGACCCTCGGCAAGGCGGTCCTCGGGCAGCGCGCCGTGGTGGCGCTGTCGGGGGGCCTGTCGCTTGCGGGCGGTGAAGGCAAGGGCAACCTGTCGCTCAAGCGGATCGACGGGCGCGAGGGCGCGCTGACCCTCAAGGCCGGGTATGACAACGCAAGCCGCGTGCTTTCGCTCGACCTGACCGCGCAAGAGGCCGCTGATGGCATCGCGGCGGGCCTGCTGAACCTGCCCGGGCGCCCCTCTATCTCGCTCAGCGCCAAGGGCACCGGCCCGATCACCGGCTACAGCGCCGATGTGTCGCTGGCCACCGACGGGCAACAACGCCTCGCCGGCACCGTGACATTGGGTGCCACCGACACGCCCCAGGACGAAAGCGCAACCGCCGCACAACGCTTCGCACTCGATATCGGCGGGGACATCGCGCCCCTGTTCGCCCCCGAGTATCGCGAGTTCTTTGGCCGCAACATCGCGCTGCAAGTGGCGGGCGAGCGCGGCGCCGATGGCGCGATGGTGCTGGAGCAACTATCATTGACCGCCAAGGCGCTAAGCCTGCAAGGCGAGGCCCGGATCGCCGCCGATGGCTGGCCCGAACGGCTGGCCCTCAACGGGCGGATCGGCGGACAGGATGGCGCGCGGGTGCTGTTGCCGGCATCGGGGCCGCGCACCTCCCTGCGCGAGGCGCAGATCGACCTGGCCTTCGACGCCGCCAAGGGTCAATCCTGGGACATGAGCCTGCGCGCCAACGGGCTGACGCGGCCCGATCTGTCGCTGGCCGAGGCCACCGTTTCCGCCACCGGCACCCTGCAACGCGCCAGCGACGGCACGCCGGGGCACGTCACCGGCGATGTCGATGCGCGGCTATCGGGGCTGCGCCCGGACGATCCCGCGCTGGCCAAGGCAATCGGATCGTCCCTTAGCGCCAGGACACAGGCCTATTGGACGCCCGGCGCGCCGGTGCGCCTGACGGGGCTGTCGCTGGCTGGAGCGGATTATGACCTTTCGGGCGACCTGTCCCTGAAGGGGATCGAAGACGCGCTTGAGGTCGAGCTGCGCGCCGATCTGCGCGCGCAGGCACGCGATCTGTCCCGCTTTGCCGCGCTTGCGGACCGGCCCCTGCGCGGCTCGGCGGAAATGTCCCTGCGCGGCACCGCAACCCCGGTTTCGGGTGGCTTTGACATGTCCATCGCGGGCAAGACGCGCGATCTGCACACCGGCATCGGCACGCTCGATCCATTGCTCGCGGGCAGCACGTCATTGGCCCTAGACGCGCAGCGCAGCACCGATGGCATCCGGATCAAGCGGCTGGAGCTATCCAGCGACTCGGTGCAAATTTCCGGCAACGGGCGGCTCAGCGCCGCGCAGGGCGCGGCCGAGTTTTCGGCCCGGCTGTCGGATCTGGGCCTGATCGCCGACGGCGTGCGCGGCCCCGCCAACATGACGCTGTCGGCCACCCGCGCCACCGGCCCCTGGACGATCACGCTCGATGCGGACGGCCCCGGCGGCAGCGCCGCGCAGGCAAACGGCACCATTACCCAGGATATCGCCACCGCCGATCTGTCGATCACCGGGCAGGCCCCGCTGGCGCTGGCCAACGCACAGCTCAGCCCCCGCAGCCTGTCGGGGCAGGCCCGCTTCGATCTGCGCCTCGCCGGGCCGCCGGCGCTGTCGTCGCTGTCGGGCACCGTTGCCACCGCTGGCGCGCGCCTGACCCTGCCCGACCAACGCCTCGCGCTTGGCCAGATCGACGCGCAGGCGCGGCTGTCACAGGGGCGCGCCGATCTGAACGTGTCCTCCGCGCTGTCCTCGGGCGGGTCCGTCCGGCTTAGCGGGCCAGTGACCCTGTCGCCGCCCTTCGACGCCGATCTGGCGGTGGAGTTGCGCCGCGCGGCGCTTAGCGATCCGACCCTGTTCAAGACCACCGCCAACGGCGATTTGCGCGTCCAAGGCCCGCTTGCGGGCGGCGCCCGGATCGGCGGCACCATCACCCTTGGCGACGTGGAGTTGCGCGTGCCCGATACCAGCGGCCCCAGTTTTGGCGACCTGCCCGGCCTGAAACACCGCTCTGAGCCCGCGGACGTGCGCCGCACCCGCAGTTGGGCCGGCGTAATCGGCACCCCCGGCGCGGGCACCGCCGCGGCCACTGGCCCGGCCTACCCGGTGGACCTGCTGGTGCGCGCCCCGGCGCGGATCTTTGTCCGCGGCAGGGGGCTGGATGCCGAACTGGGCGGTCAGATCCGCCTCACCGGCACCACCACCAACCTGGTCCCGCAGGGGCGGTTCGACCTGATCCGCGGGCGACTCGATATCCTCGGTCGGCGCCTGACCCTGACCGAAGGGCTGGTCAACCTTCAGGGCGCGTTCGACCCCTACATCAGTTTCGTCGCCGAAACCCAAACCGACGGTACCTCGGTCCGGATCGGGCTGACCGGACAGGCATCGAACCCCGAGCTGGAGCTGACCTCCTCACCCGAGTTGCCGCGCGACGAGGTGCTGTCGCTTCTGCTTTTCGGGCGCGGCGTCACGGATATATCGCCATTTCAGGCACTTAGATTGGCCAACGCCCTGCGCACCCTGTCCGGACAGGGCGGCGCCGGCATTTCCGAGCGCCTGCGCAGTGGCACCGGCCTGGACAACCTCGACGTCACCACCGACGCCAACGGCACCGCGCAGGCGCGCGCCGGCAAATATATCTCGGAAAACATCTATACCGACGTGGTGGTCGATACCCAGGGCCAGACCGAGATCAACCTCAACCTCACCGTCAGCCCGAACATCACCGCCCGCGGGCGCCTGGGATCAGAAGGCGACACAGGGCTTGGCGTGTTCTACGAGCGCGATTATTGAGGGGCAAAGGCCACAAATAATTGCCCGCGGTTCTTTCATTGGCCGCGATTTTGGGCAATAGACGTGGTCCAACCACAACCCCGGACTCCGGCACACGGCAATGAGCAACGGCGGCACTTCGAAAGACCCTGCGCGCAAAAACCGGCACGGCCAGCCGCGCCGCGACCTGCGCGCCATGCGCCACTGGACCGAGAACGCCGGTATTCGCGTTCTGATCTGGCTGCTGCACCTCATTCCCTATCGCTGGCGGGTGCCGTTCGGCGGCTGGCTGTTCTCGCGGCTGGTCGCGCCCGTGGCCGGTTACCGCCGCCGCATCCGTGCCAATCTCGACCTGGTCGTTCCCGACCTGGACAAGGCGGAAAAGGCGCGCCTGGTGCGCGACGTGCCCCGCAACATCGGCCGCACCGTGACCGAGCTCTACTCGCCCGACGATTTCCTTGCCGTGGCCCGGCGTACAGAAATTAGCGGCCCCGGCCTTGCCGCGCTGGAACAGGCGCAGGCGGACGGGCGCCCGGCGATCCTGGTGTCGGGGCATTTCGGCAATTACGACGCAGTGCGCGCGGGGCTCTTGCATCGCGGCCACCGCATCGGCGGGCTTTACCGGCCGATGAACAACCGCCTTTTCAACGCGCATTACGTCGCGACAATCTCGCGTATCGGCACGCCGCTCTTCGATCGCGGGCGGCGCGGGCTGGGCCAGATGATGCGCTTTCTGCGCGGCGGAGGCACGCTGGCCATCCTGATAGATCAGCGCATGGGCAACGGCGCGCCGCTGCGGTTTTTCGGGCACACCGCCTGGACGGCGCTTTCGGCGGCCGAGCTGGCCCTGAAATACGACGCGGCGCTTATCCCCTGCTACGCCATCCGCCGTCCCGACGGGATGACCTTCGACGTGGTGCTCGAGGCACCCCTGCGCCACAGCGACGCGGAAACCATGACGCAGGCCCTCAATGACAGCCTCGAGGCGCAGGTGCGCGCCCATATGGATCAGTGGTTCTGGCTTCACAAGCGCTGGAAAATGCCGGAAAGTGCGCACAAACAGGTCGCCCGGACCAAGGAACAGACGCCATGAAAATCGCCCACCGACAGATTGGCCCCGACCACCCGCCGCTGGTCATTGCCGAGATCGGCATAAACCACGGCGGCGATTTGGACGTGGCCCGCGACATGGTCCGCCGCGCTGCCGCCTCGGGCTGCGAATGCATCAAGCACCAGACCCACATCGTCGAAGACGAGATGACCGAGGAGGCGAAAGAGATCTTTCCGCCCAACGCCGATGTCTCGATCTGGGAAGTGATGGAGCGCTGCGCCCTCACCCCCGAGGACGAGGCCGCGCTCAAGGCCTATACCGAATCCCTTGGCTTGATCTATATCTCGACCCCCTTCTCGCGCGCCGCCGCTGACATGCTCGATGCGCTGGATGTGCCGGCGTTCAAGATCGGCTCGGGCGAGGCCGACAACCTGCCGCTGATCCGCCACATCGCGGCCAAGGGGCGGCCAGTGATCATGTCCACCGGCATGCAAACCATCGACAGCCTGCGCGCCAGCGTCGCGATCTTGGAACAGGCCGGCGTCGAGTATGCCCTTCTGGAATGCACCAACCTGTATCCCAGCCCGCCGGAAATCGTCTCACTCAGGGGGGTAAGCGATCTGCGTAGCGCCTTCCCGAATGCCGTGGTGGGCTTCTCCGACCACTCGATCGGCCCGGAAATGGCCCTGGCCAGCGTCGCCCTCGGCGCCTGCATACTTGAGCGCCACTATACCGACACGCGCTACCGCGCCGGCCCCGACATCGCCTGCTCGATGGACCCGGCCGAGCTGCGCTTGATGGTCGACAGATCGCGCGAGATATGGATCGCGGCGAACAACGACAAATCCCGCACCGGCCCCGAGGAAGACGTCTACCGCTTCGCACGGGCCTCCGTCGTGGCCGACGCCGACCTGCCCGCTGGCCACACCCTCACCGAGGCTGACATATGGGCCCGCCGGCCCGGATCAGGCGAGATACCCGGCTTTGATTTCGACGCCGTCCTGGGTAAACGCCTGACCCGCGCCCTGCGGCGCAACGAGCAACTCAAATGGTCCGACCTATCGGATTGAGCGGCTTGTCGCAGTCCCCGAAAGGCGCGGCGGTATTCCCCCGGTTTCCAATTATGTCTCACCCCTGCGCCGATAACGCACCACCTTGTCCTCGGGCATCAGCGGCATGACGATGTCGTTGCCGCCCGCGTTGCACGACAGGGCGATCTCGACACTGGTACCGGTCAGTTTCATGGGCTTGACAAGCAACAGCTTGCGATCGGCGAGATAGATCATGGCCACCGCCTCCTGCCGCGCTTGTTTCACGGGCCGCCGCGCGTGCGCAATGCGCCTGTGCCGCTTGCCCGTGGGGCGTTTTTGCGCCATGAGACCCCAATGAGCACGCGCCGTCCCATCCATTGCGCCCTGCCGCACCCTCGCCCGATCCGGGGTGCGTGCGGTGGCTAGGCGTCCCAGACCAAGCGCGGCGCTGGCCGCCTACCTGGGGCTGAGCGCGGCGCTGTTGCCCGCGCTGGCGCCGCTGGTGTTACGCCGCCGGCTTGCGCGCGGCAAGGAACTGCCGGACCGCTGGCGCGAGAAGCTGGGCCATGCAACGGCCCAGCGCCCCGACGGGCCGCTGGTGTGGATGCACGCCGTGGGCTTGGGCGAGGTGCTGGCCCTGCGCGCCCTGATCGGGCAGATGCACGCGCGGCACCCCGACTTGCAGATCCTGATCACCTCAACCACCCGCGCCTCGGCCGAGGTGCTGGCGGCCAACATGCCGCCCCGCTGCCGGCATCAGTTCCTGCCCCTCGACACCCCCGGCGCGGCGCGGCGGTTCCTGGATCACTGGCGCCCCGATCTGGCCATCTGGGCCGAGCAGGACCTGTGGCCCGGCCTTGTCTGGCGCACCGCGCGGCGCGGCATTCCGCTGGCGCTGGTGGGGGCGCGGATGAACGCGCGCGCCTACCGGGCGCGGGCCCGGGTGGCGCCGCTCTACCGCGATTTGTTCGCCCGTTTCACGCTGATCTCGGCGCAGGACACCGATACCGCCGCGCACCTGAAGCGCCTCGGCGCCGACACTGTGCGCGAGGATGGCTCGCTCAAACCCGCGGCGCCGCCCCTGAACGCCGACGCCGCTGCGCTGGCGGCCATGCGAACCGCAACAAAGGCGCGCGCCACCTGGCTGGCAGGCCCCACCCATGCCCCGGACGAGGCGCTGGCGCTGGCCGCGCACCGCGCGCGTCTGGCCAGCGATCCGAATGCCCTTCTGATCATGGCGCCGCGCGATCCCTCGCTCCGCGACCAGGTCGCACAGGCCTGCGCTGACGCCGGCCTGCGCGCCGCGCTACGTAGCACGCAGCCCCAGCCAACCCCGAAAACCCAAGTCTATATCGCTGACACCTTCGGCGAGATGGGCCTGTGGTACCGGCTGGTCGATGTCGCCTTCATCGGCGGCACCACCGGCCCCGTCGAGGGCCACAACCCGTGGGAGGCGGCACAGCTAGGCGCGGCCATCTTGCACGGCCCGCGCACCGCCAATTTCGCCGCCGATTATGCCGCCCTGCACGCGGCGAACGCGGCCCGCAGGGTTGACGATGCCGACACCCTCGCCGCCGCCCTAGGCGCCCCGGACACCGCCGACATGGCCAGGCGCGCGCAGGGTCTGGCCACCCGCAGCATGGACCGCACGGCCGCATTGTGCCAAGAGCTGTGCCGCCTTATCCCGCCACCGCACCGGTCCCCGACATGAGCCAGCCGCCCTTCCCCTCGCCCCGCCTGCGCCGCGCGATGCTGGCGTATCGCGCGCTGTGGCTGCTGGGGATGCCGCTGATCCTTGGGTATCTCTTGTGGCGGGCACGACGCGACCGGCTCTATGCCGCGCACGTGGCACAGCGCTTTGGCCTGCACCGGCGCCGCACTGCGCCGCATGTCTGGGTGCACGCGGTGTCCCTGGGCGAGCTGCGCTCGGCTGTGCCGCTGATCCGGGCGCTTCTGGCGCGGGGCGAACATGTCGTGACAACCCATTTCACCCCCGCCGGCCTGCGCGAGGCGCGCAACCTCTTCGGCCCGGAGATTGAGTGCGGCACACTCAGCGCCTGCTACGTCCCCTTCGACGATGCGCGCGCCTTTCGCCGTTTCTTTCGCGCCTTCCGCCCCAAGTACGGGCTGGTGATGGAGATCGAATTCTGGCCCGGCATGATCATGGCATCGCGCCGTTTCGGGGTGCCGCTTTTGCTGTGCAACGGGCAATATCCCACCCGCACGTTTGAGCGCGACCGCACCCGCCACCCCCTGCGTGCCGAACTGGTGCGCGGCTTTGCCGGGGTTATGGTGAAATCTGACATGCAGGCCGCCCGCTTTCGCAAGCTGGGCCAGGATAACGTCGCCATCACCGGCGAGATGCGCTTTGAACAAGCCATTCCTCCCCACCAGACCGATGCCGCCGCCCCGGTGCGCCGCTGGCTGGGCGCGGGCGGGCGGCCCGTCATCACCATCGCCAGCGCGATCGAGGGCGAGGATGCGCTTTATGCCCGCACCATCGCCGACACGCTTGCCGCGCATGATGCCGCCGGCACGGCGCGGCCCTTCTTCGTCTACGTGCCGCGCGCGCCCGAACGCTTTGACACCGTCGCCGGGATCCTGATGGAGGCCGGACTGCGCCTCGCCCGGCGCAGCGCCGCGCTCGACGCCCACCTCGCGCCGATGACGGGCAAGGCGCCGCAGGCCGATGTGCTGCTTGGCGATTCGATGGGCGAGATGTATTTCTACCTTGCCATGGCCGACCGCGTCATCGTCGGCGGCGGGTTCCACCCCAAGGGCGCGCATAACGTGATCGAGCCATTGGCCCTGCGCAAGCCGGTGCTGGTCGGCCCGCATATCTGGACCATCGAATACCCCGCACAAGAGGCCATCGACGCGGGCGTTCTCAGGTCGCTCGACGATGGCGATGCCCTGACCCGCGCACTGGCCCCCGGCGCCGAATGGACCGTTCCGCAAGACCGGATCGAGCGGTTCTTCGCCGCGCATGCCGGCGCGGTGGAAAAAACTCTCACCGCCCTGCCGGGCCTCCTGCGGGCGGCAAAGGAATAGGCGCATCACTACACCAGCACACGAAACCCCGCTTTCCAGAGGTGCCGCCTCGGTCTATACCCGCGCGCATGGAATGGGATGAAGACATCGACGCGCGCGGCCTGCTGTGCCCCCTGCCTGTCCTGAAGGCACGCAAGCGGTTGAATTCAATGGATAACGGCGCGGTTCTGCGTCTTACCGCCACCGATCCGGCCTCGGTGGTGGACGTGCCCCATTTCTGCGCCGAAGGGGGGCATGACCTCGTGAACACGACAACGCTTCACGGTGAAACACCCGCCCCGGCGCATGTTTTCCTGATCCGCAAGGGCCCGGCCTGACCCGCTCAGGCGTTCCCCTCAGGCGCCCTGCGACGGCACCTGCCCGGTCGCCAGAACATCACCCGTCGGCGCCCCCGTCGGCGACCCTCCGGGCGGCTCGTCACTGATCGCCAGCGTCGCTCCCGGCAGCTTCTCTGCCAGCTCGGGCGCCACCTGCAGTACCCCGTCGCGCGCCTCAGGCAGCACGCCCAGGGACACCGGCGCCCCCTGCCCCGCGATCAGCCACAGCTCCAGCGCCCTGCCCGGCGCGGCCGCCCCGGCATCGCGGGTCACGCGCAGCGCTCCGTCATCGGCATCATACGCCGCCAGCACCCGCAGGCTATCATCCTGCGCCGCGATCTCTGCCCGCAGCGGCGGCACATCGCCGTCCAGGACCAGCAGATCGTTGGACACCACGAAGAACGTCAGCAAACTCGCCAGTACCGCCCCCGGTATGATCCAAGTCAGCCCCAGCCGCTGCCAAAGGCTGCGGCGCGGCGCGGCGCCGAACAGGGCGGTCTCGATCCGGGCGGGCATATCCGCGGGCGGGGCGACCTCTTCGACATCGTCGGTCAGCGCCGCCAGATCCTCGGCCCAGCCGGCGTATAGCTCGCGCAAGGCGGGCTCCGCGCTCATCCGCTCTTCAAACGCGCGCGCCTCCTCGGGAGACAGCAGGCCCAGGGCATACTCGCCCGCCAGCACGCGGTCGTCTTCGGGATCGGTTTCGCCACTCATCGCGACAGGCACTCCCTGAGGGTCAGCAGGCTACGGCGCAGCCAGGTTCGCATCGTGTTCAGCGGCACATCGAAACGCGCCGCCAGGTCTGCATAGGTCTCGCCCTGAAGATAGGCCAGACGCACCGCCCTTGCGCGGCCGTCGGGCAATTCATCGAGGCAATCGATCAGGCGCGCCCGCTCGGATGACTGAATCGCGCTGGTTTCCGGGCCGGGCGCCTCGTCGGGCATCTGGTTGACCACGTCCAGATCGGCGTTCTCTGCACGGCGCGCCCGCACCCGGTCGATCGCATGGTTGCGCGCCACCGTGATCAGCCATGTCATCGGGCTGAGGCCATTGACCCGATAACGTCCGGCGTTGCGCCAGATCTTGACAAACACCTCCTGCAAGGCGTCCTCGGCCTCGGCCCTGCTGGACAAGACACGTAAGCAGATGCCAAAAAGTTTCGCCGAGGTCGTCGCATACAGCGATTGAAACGCCGCACGGTCCCCAAGCGCCACCCGCGCCATTAGCGCCTCGATTTCTTCGGGTGTCGCCATTGGCCCTTCCCACTGTCCTGTTCGCAGGGTCATGCTAGCCCAAGGCGCGATACTGGCCAAGCCCCGGTGGATGGCTGACGTTTCGCCCTTCCCCTTGCCCTTGATCGCAATATGTTGCACGACAGCCCAAAGGGCGAAGACGCCCTCGAGGAAAGGATAGTCAGAAGATGGCGGACGGCACCATGGATAGCAATGCAAAACCCACCGAAACCATTTCGGTGCGCGACGTCTTTGGCATCGACACCGACATGACGGTCAAGGGGTTCGCCGACCGCAATGATCGCGTGCCCGATGTCGATAGCACCTACAAATTCGATCCGGACACCACGCTGGCGATTCTGGCGGGCTTCTGCCACAACCGCCGCGTGATGATCCAAGGCTATCACGGAACCGGCAAATCCACGCATATCGAGCAGGTCGCCGCACAGCTCAACTGGCCCTGCGTGCGCGTCAACCTCGACAGCCACATCAGCCGGATCGACCTGATCGGCAAGGACGCGATCAAGCTGCGCGACGGCAAGCAGGTGACCGAATTCCACGAGGGCATCCTGCCCTGGGCCCTGCGCAACCCGACCGCCATCGTGTTCGACGAATACGATGCCGGCCGTGCCGACGTGATGTTCGTGATCCAGCGCGTGCTTGAGGCCGACGGCAAGCTGACGCTGTTGGACCAGAACGAAATCATCACGCCGAATCCCTATTTCCGCCTGTTCGCCACCGCCAACACGGTCGGCCTGGGCGATACGACGGGCCTCTATCACGGCACGCAGCAGATCAACCAGGCACAGATGGACCGCTGGAGCCTCGTGGCGACGCTGAACTACCTCAGCCACGATGCCGAAAGCGCGATCGTCCTGGCCAAGAACCCGCATTACAATAACGAGAAGGGCCGCAAGAACATCAGCCAGATGGTCACGCTGGCCGACCTGACGCGCACCGCGTTCATGAACGGCGATCTGTCCACGGTGATGAGCCCGCGCACGGTGATCACATGGGCCCAGAACGCCGAGATTTTCCGCAATATCGGCTATGCCTTCCGGCTGTCCTTCCTCAACAAGTGCGACGAGCTGGAGCGGCAAACCGTGGCCGAGTTCTACCAGCGCTGCTTCGACGAGGAACTGCCCGAAAGCGCCGCAAGCGCGAGCTTGGGATGAAATGTTGGAAACACAAAATAGGTGTCTTAATTTTGGTTTGGCTCGCGGCCATCCCTACCCCCACCTTGGTTTCTTCCCAGCAACTCCAGCCGATGCAGCCAACCGATTTCACTTATTGGGAGGGAGCCGCGCGCTGCGCTGCGTTTTATCGGTTTAATTCAGAATTGTTCGAAGTCGAAATTGCCGAACGGACAGATGGATTGGAAGAGGTTCTCCAAGTCTTAGCAGATGAGTATTCGAGGCTGTCTACGCACCTGTCTGTTATGTCTGTCGACTTAGTGCTACGAGCAGATCTAGTCATAGAAGACCACGCGATTAGCTTAGTTCAGAACACTATCGAAAATCACAGATTTTTCTATATACGATATGCGTCTGATTATCCTCGGGAATGGCGGGCTGGCGATTTGCGGGAAAGCGATCTCAAAGTCTGTAGCAAACTTGCGGAAGTAGCCGTTGATCAAAGTTATGACCATGACTAAATCCTCCGACAACCCTGCCGATCCGTTCAAGAAGGCCCTGGCCGAAGCGACCAAGGTGATGTCGCACGACCCGGACCTGACGGTGAGTTATTCGGTCGATCCGGCCGGCCTGTCGGGCGAGGCGATGCGCCTGCCGCAGATCAGCCGCCGGATGAGCCGAGACGAGGTGTTGCAGGCGCGTGGGACCGCCGATGCGCTTGCGATGTATCGCCGCTACCACGACGAGGGGATCGCCGCGCGCTATACCCCGCCGGGTGACATGGCGCGCGATCTCTATACCGCGATGGAAACCGCCCGCTGCGAGGCCATGGGCGCGCGCGACATGCCCGGCACCGCCGGCAACATCGACGCCAAGATCGGCAGCGAAGCGCAGCGCCTGGGATATGATCAGGTCACGCAGAGCGCAGATGTGCCGCTCTCAACAGCGGCGGGCTACTTGATCCGGCACCTGGCCACGGGGCGCGAATTGCCCCCGGCGGCGGCAAACGCGATGGAGCAGTGGCGCGGTTTCATCGAGCAGGAAGCCGGCGCCACCCTTGAGCAGTTGCAGGACAAGCTGTCGGACCAGGCCGAATTCGCCCGCTTTGCCCGCCGGATCATCGAGGATCTCGGCTATGGCGACCAGTTGGGCGAAGACCCCGATCAGCCCGAGGATCAGGAAGACGACGCCGACGACAGCGCCGAGGATCAGGAAGAGCCCGACAGCACCGGCCAGGACGACACCGAGGAAGAGAACGAGGCCACCCCCGAACAAAGCCAGGAAGAGCAGCAGGACGCCGCGCAAGCGCAAGTCAGCGCCGACGACATGGCCGAGGAGGAGATGGAGGAAGAGGCCGAGCTTCCCGAAGGCGACGCCCCGATGGAGCCGCCCCCGCCGCCGCCCGCCTCCGAGGCGGACCCCGATTACCGGGTGTTCGACAACAGCCATGACGAGCAGATCCGCGCCGAGGATTTGGCCGAGCCGATCGAGCTGGAGCGGCTGCGCGCTTATCTCGACCAGCAGCTTGACCCGCTCAAGGGCGCGGTCGGGCGGCTGGCCAACAAGCTGCAGCGCCGCCTTCAGGCACAGCAGAACCGCAGTTGGCAGTTCGACATGGAAGAGGGCATTCTGGACGCCGGGCGCCTGGCGCGGGTGGTGGCGAACCCGACAACGCCGCTCAGCTTCAAGGTCGAGCAGGATACCGAGTTCAAGGACACGGTCGTGACGCTGCTGCTGGACAATTCCGGCTCGATGCGCGGGCGGCCGATTTCGATCGCGGCGATCTGCGCAGATGTCCTGGCCCGCACGCTGGAGCGGTGCGACGTGAAGGTCGAGATCCTCGGCTTTACCACCCGCGCGTGGAAGGGCGGCCTTGCGCGCGAGAAATGGCTGGCCGAAGGGCGCCCGGCGACGCCGGGGCGCCTGAACGATCTGCGGCACATCATCTACAAAAGCGCGGACGCCCCGTGGCGCCGCACGCGCGACAACCTTGGCCTGATGATGAAAGAGGGGCTGCTCAAGGAAAACATCGACGGCGAGGCGCTGGAATGGGCGCATCGGCGCATGGTTTCCCGGCCCGAGGCGCGCAAGGTTCTTATGGTGATCTCGGACGGCGCGCCGGTGGACGATTCGACCCTGTCGGTGAACCCGGCGAACTACCTTGAGAAACACTTGCGCGACGTGATCGACCTGGTCGAACGGCGCAAGATGGTCGAGCTGATCGCGATCGGTATCGGCCACGACGTGACGCGCTATTACCAGCACGCGGTGACCATCACCGACGTGGATCAGCTGGCCGGCGCGATGACCGAGCAACTGGCCGGCCTGTTCGACAGCGACCCGCGCGCAAAGGCGCGGTTGCTGGGCATCAACAGGGCGCGATGATGTTCCAGACATTCGACGACACCGCCCATCCCGAACAAGGCCCCCCGCGCCTGGAGGCGCTGCGCGCGGTGATGCGCCATGACGGGTTGGCTGGCTACCTGGTGCCGCGCGCCGATGCCCACCAGGGGGAATACGTCGCGCCCCATGATGACCGGCTGGCGTGGCTGACCGGGTTCACCGGGTCGGCCGGGTTCTGCGCGGTGTTGCACGATGCGGCGGGGGTGTTCATCGACGGGCGCTATCGCACGCAGGTCAAGAACCAGGTCGCGCTGGATCACTTCACGCCGGTGCCGTGGCCCGAGACGGCGCTGCATGACTGGCTGCGCGCCGCACTGCCCGATGGCTGTGTCGTTGGCTTCGATCCCTGGCTTCACACGGTAGAGCAGGTGCGCAAGCTCGAAGAGGGGCTATCCGGCTCGGGCATCACGCTCAGGGCGGCCCCCGGCCTGGTGGACGGAATATGGCCCGATCAGCCGCCCCCGCCCCAAGGCGCAATCACCCCCTACCCCGAGGACATGGCAGGCGAGACACATAGCGACAAGCGCACCCGCCTTGCCGCCAGCCTGCGCAACAAGGGACAGCGCGCGGCGGTCATCACATTGCCCGATTCCATCGCGTGGCTTCTCAACATCCGGGGCAGTGATATCCCCCGCAACCCGGTGCCGCACGGCTTTGCGATCCTGCACGACAGCGGCCAGTTGTCGCTGTTCACCGATCCGGCCAAGTGCGACGATGCCCTGCGTGCCCACCTGGGCGGCGACGTGACGTTGCGTCCCGAAACCGCGTTCGGCGCCGCCCTGCGCAGCCTGCAAGGGCCGGTGCGGATCGACCCGGCCAGCTGCCCCGTGGATGTCGCCAACCAGTTGCAAGAGGCCGGCGTGCCCGCGACCGAGGCCCGCGATCCCTGCGCCCTGCCCAAGGCATGCAAGAACCCGGCCGAAATCGCCGGCGCGCGCGCCGCGCATGTGCGCGACGGGGCGGCGGTGGTCGAGTTCCTGTGCTGGTACGACAACCAGGATGCGGCGCAATTGACCGAGATCGACCTTGTCACCGCCCTCGAAGGGTTTCGCCGCGACACCGGCGCGCTGCGCGACATCAGCTTTGAAACCATCTCCGGCAGCGGCCCAAACGGCGCCGTGATGCATTACCGCGTCACCCGCAGCAGCAACCGCACGCTGCGCGACGGCGATCTGGTAGTGCTCGATAGCGGCGGTCAGTACCTGGACGGGACCACCGACATCACCCGCACCCTGCCCGTTGGGCAACCGGGGGACGAGCCGCGCGCCTGTTTCACCCGCGTCCTGCGCAGCATGATCGCCCTGTCGCGGCTGCGCTTTCCCAAGGGGGCTGCGGGGGCGCATATCGACGCCGTCGCGCGCGCGCCCCTGTGGATGGCGGGGCAGGATTACGATCACGGCACCGGCCACGGCGTAGGCGCATACCTGTGCGTGCACGAAGGACCACAACGGATCAGCCGCGTGTCCGACCTGCCGCTACAGCCCGGGATGATCCTGTCGAACGAGCCGGGATACTACCGCGAGGGCGCCTTTGGCATCCGTATCGAGAACCTGATCACCGTGCGCGAGGCCGAGCGCCCGCAAGGCGGCGACGCGCGCGATATGCTCGATTTCGAGACGCTGACCTTTGTCCCGATCGACCGCCGCCTGATCGTGCCCGAGATGCTGACTGAAGATGAGCGCGCGTGGCTGAACGCCTATCACGCCCAGTGCCGCGAGGTTCTGTCGCCGCTTCTGTCGGACGCCGCCCGCGCGTGGATGCTGGACGCGACTGCGCTGGTGTGACATCACTCTGTCATACGAAAATCGGAGGATCAGACGGGTGGAGGGCATCATGGCAGGAAAGATCACGGTCACGAAAGCGGAGGGCACCTGGGTCGTGCGGGCCGGCGGCGCGGTTCTGGGCGAGAGCCGTGATGCGCTGGAGCTGTGCGAGGATGGCTATCCGCCGGTGATCTACTTTCCACGCGACGATATCGCCATGGCCTTTCTGGACGAGACCGATCACCGCACGCATTGCCCCCACAAGGGCGATGCCAGCTATTTCTCGATCGTGACCAAGAGCCGGACATTGGATAACGTCGTGTGGTCCTACGAGACCCCAGAGGAAGGCGTGGCGCGTATCAAGGGATATCTTGCATTCCAACCCTCCGATTTCGTAACCGTCGAGAAGGTCTGAAACGCGTCCGGCGTAGCCGCACGGCGATGCGCGGCTTGATCAACGACAGCAACAGGCCAGATCACCGCGTGCCCCCTTTTGCCCTGCGGCGGTGACTAGCTGTGCTCTTCCGCCGCCGTCGCGGCCAGGGCCCGGTTGTACGCCTTGAGCGCATCGACATGGAACAGCGCGCCCAGCAACTCGGGCGCATCCTCTTTTCCGCCAAGCCGCACAACGGGGATAAACTCGGCGCCGCTACGCTCGAACACCGGCAGCGCCGCCTCAAGCGTGGCGCCGGCATCCAAGTATGTGCCCGCCTCGATCATGTCCCAGCAGGCTGCCTCGGGTGCCGCGCCCGGCGCGTCCGGTGCGCGCATCACGCCGGTGCATCGGAACATCGCCAACAGGTAGGTCTGTGGCCCGGCGGCCAAGTGCAGGTTGCGCTCTTCGAGCTGCGTCAGGAAGAACGAGCGATCCACCAGGCGCGAGCTGAGCGCGGTGGAAAGCGACACCGCCACCATCACCGCCAGCCCGGTCTGCCAGTCGCCGGTCATCTCGAACACGATAAGGGTCGTCGAGATCGGCGCGCCCAGAACCGCCGCCGCAACCGCCCCCATCCCCGCCAACGCATAAAGCGTGGCCGAGCCCGACACCGAGGGCGCAAGCCCCGTCGCGATCAGCCCGAAGGCAAGCCCGGTCAGCGCCCCCACCATCAGCGAGGGCGAGAAAACCCCGCCCCCCATGCGCCCGCCAAAGGTGATCGCCACGGCAACGGTTTTCAGCACCGCAAAAACCACCGCCTCGTGCAGGACAAGCTGCCCGGTCAGCGCCGCCGAGGTCGTCTCATACCCCACGCCGATGATGTGGGGGAATTGCGTCGCAATCACGCCCAGAAACAGCCCCGACACCGCCGGTCGCAGCCAGCGCGGCACATGCAGGCCTATCTGGAGGTTATTACCAACACGCTCGGCCACGAAAATCGCCCGCATCAGCACCGTCGCCACCAGCCCGCACACCAGTCCCAGCAGAAGAAACGCGGGCAATTCGACATAGAATTCCAGCGCACTGGAATCGGGCAGCGTGAATTCGGTCACGTCGCCAAAGGCAAGCCGCGTGATCACCGTGCCGGCCACGCTGGCGATCACGATGGGCGCGAAGGCATGCAGCGCGAAGTGGCGCAGCACCACCTCAAGCGCGAAAAGCGCCCCCGCGATCGGCGCGTTGAAGCTGGCCGAGACCGCCGCCGCCACCGCGCAGCCCAGCAAATCGCGCCCGGTGATGCCGTTGGCGTTGATCTTGTTGCTAACCCATGACGCGATCACGCCAGCCATGTGCACGACCGGCCCCTCCCGCCCCGAAGAGCCGCCAGTGGACAGCGTCACCAGCGAGGCGAACGCGCTGGCCACGCCCTCGCGCATCTCGATACGGCCATCATGAATCGCCGCCCCCTCGATCACGTCGGCAACCGAGCGCACCCGCCCGTCGGGCGTGAAATGGTGCAAGATCGCCCCGACGACCAACCCGCCAGCCACCGGGATTGCCACGATCCAGATCCATGGCAGCGTTTCGGCAAAGCTGTGCAGGTGGGTGGTGTCATCGGTCCCGTAAAGGGATGATTGCAACGCCGTGATCCCCTTGCGAAACAGCAGGGCGGCCACGCCCGCGCCAATGCCGATCGCCAGCGCGATCAGCCAGAATTGAAACTGGCTTGGCCCGCGGTGACGCAACAGGTGCCACATGTCCCGCGCCGCCTGTCCGGCCTGGGCCACGAGTTGCCGTATCAAGGGTGGGTCCGGCTGCGCCATTTCCTATCCACATTCCCGGGCTGCATTCATGCCCCTTTTACGGCCCGCCCGCTTGGCCTAGGGTACGCGGCAAATACCTTAGCCCAGGAAGAAAAATGAGCGTCGCAAAAGCAGTTGCCGAACTTGAGACCTTCTTAGGCCAACGTTTGAGCCGGTCCAAGCCCGATCTGGAGCAACACGGTGGCTCCGAATCCTACTTTCCGCTGTCGCCGCCCGATGCGGTGGCCTACCCCGAGGACGCGCAGGAGGTGGCGGGCATCCTGCGGATATGCGCCACGCATGGCTGCCCGGTCATCGGCTGGGGCGCGGGCACGTCCCTTGAGGGACAGGCGCAGGCCTTTGGCGGGGGCGTCAGCGTCGATTTCCGGCTGATGAACCGCGTGCTCGAGGTCAACCAGGCGGACATGGACGCGGTGGTGCAACCGGGCGTCACGCGCGAAGACCTGAACGCGCAGTTGCGCGCAACGGGGCTGTTCTTTCCGGTCGATCCGGGGGCGAATGCCACGTTGGGCGGCATGGCCTCGACCCGGGCCAGCGGCACAACGGCGGTGCGCTACGGCACGATGCGCGACAACGTGATGGCGCTTGAAGTGGCGCTATCCGATGGCCGCGTGATCCGCACCGGCACGCGCGCGCGTAAATCATCGGCGGGCTATGACCTGACATCGCTGTTCGTCGGCGCCGAGGGCACGCTCGGCCTGATCACCGAGCTGACCTTGCGCCTGCATGGCCAGCCCGAGGCGGTTACCGCCGCGGTCTGCGCCTTTGATCAGATCGGCGACGCGGTGCAAACGGTGATCGAGACCATCCAGATGGGCATCGGCATGGCGCGGATCGAATTTGTCGATGCCGCGACCGCCGCCGCCTTCAACGCCTACAAGGGCAGCGACCTGCCGGAATGCCCGCACCTGATGGTGGAATTCCACGGCTCGGAGACGGGCGTGCGCGAGCAGGCCGAAACCTTTGGCGAGATCGCCCGCGAGAATGGCGCGCAAGGCTTTGAATGGGCCGAACGCCCGGAAGAGCGCACCGCGCTGTGGACCATGCGCCACCATGCGCATTGGGCGATCTTGGCCTCGCGCCCCGGCGCGCGCGCGGTGGTGACCGATATCTGCGTGCCCATCTCGCGGCTGGCCGACGCGGTTGAGCAAACCCGCGCCGATATCGACGCCTCGCCGATCACCGGCCCGATCCTTGGCCATGTGGGCGACGGCAATTTCCACTGCATCCTGCTGTTCGACGACGCCGACGCCGAGCAGGCCAAAGCGGCCAAGGAGCTGTCCGCGCGCATGGTCGAACGCGCGCTGGAGATGGGCGGCACCGCCACCGGCGAGCATGGCATCGGCATAGGCAAACTGGACTACATGGAGGCCGAACACGGCGCCGCGTGGTCGGTGATGGGCGCGCTGAAGGCGGCGCTGGACCCGGCCGGCATCATGAACCCCGGCAAGATGGTGCCATCGGGCACGAATGCCATTGAGGCTGGAAGTTTGTCAGCGAAGTGAATACATAGTGGGCAAACGCCAACTACAGGAGAGCGTTTCGGTGCTTGATGTGACCCCTATCGGTTCCGTCCTGGCGGAACATTACGACCTTGCCCCTTCCGTCGACCTGGCGGAAGATACGCGCGATATCTATGCGCGCATGTCGCGGGTGGTAACGCCGGCGGACTGGGCCATGTTTGCCCCGTATGTCATCGCCATCAACAAGCTCAAGAAAGAGCGCGGAGCGGTGATCCTGGCGCATAACTACATGACGCCCGAGATTTACCACGGCATCGCGGACTTCATGGGCGACAGCCTGCAACTGGCGATCCGCGCGACCGAGGTCGAGCAGGACGTGATCGTGCAATGCGGCGTGCATTTCATGGCTGAGACGTCGAAAATCCTGAACCCGCAAAAGACCGTTCTGATCCCGGACATGGAAGCGGGCTGTTCGCTGGCCGAAAGCATCACCGCCGCCGGGATCGAGGACATGCGCGCCAAATTCCCCGGCGCGCCCGTGGTCAGTTACGTCAACACCACCGCCGAGGTGAAAGCGGCGTCGGACGTGTGCTGTACCTCGTCCAACGCACTCCAGATCGTCGAGGCGATGGATAGCGACACCGTCATCATGACGCCCGATCAGTACCTCGCGCAAAACGTGGCCAAGCAATCCAGCAAGAAGATCGTCTACTGGGCCGGCTCGTGCATCGTGCACGAGATGTACACCGCCGAGGAAATCCGCGCCTACCGCGAAAACGATCCCGAGATCAGGATCGTCGCCCACCCCGAATGCACCCCCGACGTGGTCGCCGAGGCGGATTTCACCGGCTCGACCAGCGCGATGATAAACTGGGTCAAGCGCAACAAGCCCGCCAAGACGCTACTGGTGACCGAATGCTCGATGGCGTCCAACATCGCCGACGAATTGCCCGAGGTCGAGTTCACCAAATCCTGCAACATGTGCCCGTTCATGAAAAAAATCACGCTGGAGAAGGTTCTCTATTCGCTGCACACCATGACGCAGGAAGTGACCGTCGATCCGGCCGTCGCGGAAAAGGCACGGGCGTCGGTCCAGCGCATGATCGACCTCAGCGCCGCCGCTGAAAACGCGTAACGGCAGGGCACTTGGACAGCGTCGTCATCCAAACCGACCGCATCGTCATCGTGGGCGCCGGTCTGGGCGGGCTATACGCCGCGCTCAGCCTTGCGCCGCGTCCGGTGCTGATGATCTCGCCCGAGACACTGGGAACCGGGGCCAGCTCGGCCTGGGCGCAAGGCGGTGTCGCCGCCGCGATCGAGGCCCCCGATAGCCCCGCCGCGCATGCCCGCGATACCGTGCGGGCCGGGGCGGGCACGGTTGACCCGGACGTGGCCGCGCGCGTCACCGCCGCCGCCGCCGATCACATCGCTGGGCTCAGCGCCCTTGGCACCCCGTTCGATCGCGACGCCGAAGGGCATTACGTGCTGTCGCGCGAAGCCGCGCACAGCATGGCGCGCGTCGTGCGCGTGCAGGGCGATCAGGCCGGGCACCAGATCATGCGCACGCTGATCGACACGGTCCGCGCGACCCCGTCGATCCAGGTGATCGAGGGCGCGATGGCCACCACGCTTGAGGCCTCCGGCGGCGCCGTGACCGGGGTGCGCGTGCAGTCCTCGGCGGATGGCGGCTCGGAAGAGATCTGCATCCGCGCGCCGGCGGTGCTGTTGGCGGGGGGCGGGTCCGCCGGGCTATATGCCCTGACGACAAACCCGCCGCGCGTGCGCGGGCAGGTTATCGGCATGGCCGCGCGCGCGGGCGCGATGATATCGGACGCCGAGTTCGTGCAGTTTCACCCGACCGCCATCGACACTGGCGAAGACCCCGCCCCCTTGGCCACCGAGGCCCTGCGCGGCGAGGGCGCGATCCTGGTCAACCGGCATGGCACGCGGTTCATGCTGGACGCGCACCCCGATGCCGAACTGGCCCCGCGCGACGTTGTGGCCCGCGCGATATTCGCCCAGGCGCAGGCGGGCAACCGGCCCATGCTGGATACGCGGGCGGCCCTGGGCGCGCGGATCAAGACGCAGTTCCCCGCCGTCGCCTCGGCCTGCGCGCGCGCCGGGATCGACCCGGAGGTTGACCCGATCCCGGTCTCCGCCGCCGCGCATTACCACATGGGCGGGATCGACACGGACGCACGCGGGCGCGCCTCTCTGGATGGCCTTTGGGTCTGCGGCGAGGCCAGCGCAACGGGCCTGCACGGGGCGAACCGCCTTGCCTCCAACGGGTTGCTTGAGGCGCTGGTCTACGCCCGCACCGCCGCGCAAGACATCTGCGACACCCGCCCGGCACCAGCGGGTGATGCGCCCGGCGCCGCCCCCCTCGCCATCAGCTTTGCGCCCGGCGGCGAGCTGCCCGACCCGGCCCTCGTGGCAGAGCTGCGCCGCACCATGACCGCCCATGTCGGCGTGACCCGCACCGAAAGCGGCCTGATGCAGGCGTTGCAGCGCATCGCCGCGATCGAGGCGCAGCAGCCCACCTGCGCGACGCTGTTGAACATGACGGCCACCGCCACGATCATAACCGCCTCGGCGCTGGTGCGCCGGGAATCGCGGGGCGGACATTGGCGCGAGGATTTCCCGCACGCTGATCCGGCCCTCGCGCATCGCAGCCACATGACCCTGCAAGAGGCGCTGGCGCTGCGTGCCCGCGCCGTCGAGGAGAGCCAATGACCAAACCCGCCCTGCCCCCGCTACCCGACCTGATCCTTGAGCCGATCCTGCGCAACGCGCTGATGGAGGATCTGGGCACGTCGGGCGATGTGACCACACGCACCGTTATCCCCGCCGCCACGCGCTATACCGCGCGGCTGAACGCGCGCGCCGCGGGCCGCGTCTCGGGGATGCAGGCGGCGCGCATGGCGTTTTGCATGATCGATTCCATGCTGGACGTGGAAACCGTCTTGGGCGACGGCAATCCCTGCGCCCCGGGTGATACGCTGATGACGATATCGGGCAGCGCCGCCTCGATCCTGTCGGCCGAGCGGGTAGCCCTCAACATGGCCGGGCGTCTGTCGGGAATCGCCACGCTGACCGCGCAATTCGTCGAGCACACGGCGGGCACCTGCGCGCGCATCACCTGCACCCGCAAGACAACGCCGGGCCTGCGCGTTCTGGAAAAACAGGCGGTGCTGCATGGCGGTGGGTTCAACCACCGCTTCAACCTGTCCGACGCGATCCTGATCAAGGACAACCACATCGCCGCCGCCGGTGGCATCCGCCCGGTTCTGGAGGCGACCAAGGCCGCGCGGTCGCACATGATCCGTGTCGAGATCGAGGTGGATAGCCTCGATCAGCTTGACGAGGTGCTCAGGGTCGGCGGCGCCGACGTGGTGCTGCTGGATAACATGGACACGGACACCCTGATCCGCGCGGTGGCGATGGCAAAGGGCCAGTTGGTGACCGAGGCATCGGGCACCATGACGCTGGAGCGCATCGCCGAGGTCGCCGCGACCGGCGTCGATTACATCTCGTCCGGCGCGCTGACGCATTCCGCCGGCACACTGGACCTGGGGCTGGATTTTTAGCGGACCTGCCGATGAGCCGCGCAGTGCCCGACCGCGGGGTGGGCGCAGCAACGCTTGTGGATCTCGCTTTATGCCAGCCAAATACCTCCTCGCTATCAATCATTTGATACGCCCGCAAAAGCGCCCGCCCGTCACGCCGAAGGCGTGCCGAGGATAAACGGCGCACCTCTGGTGCGACGGGGGCGGTCGGGCGCTGCGCGGCGGCGCGTACCACGCCTTGATCCCGCGCAGGGCACTATATCGAAGCGTCGCAAAGTATCCGCAAGTCAACCGATTGGGCGCGCCACCCAAAGGTCAGCGCGCCCCATGATCACCCATCCTTGCGGATGGTCTCGTTCTTGGGGTCATAGGGGCTATCGACCGCCACCTCCGCCGGCCATAGCTGATCAAACATCCTGACCTGCAATTTCGTGCCCGGCTCGGCCATCTCTGGCGAGACATAGCCCATGCCGATGGATTTCCCGAACGCCACGGAAAAGCCGCCGGACGTCAGGCGCCCGACGCGGGTGCCGTCCTGATCGTAGATCGCCTCGTGCCCCCAGGGATCGGCATCCTCGGGTCCGTCCACCAGCAGGGTGCAGCACTTGGAGCGCACGCCAAGCGCCTCCATCGCGGATTTGCCCTGGAACTCCTTGGACATATCCACGAAGCGCGGCAAATCCGCCTCCAGAGGGGTCGCGTCGCGGCCCAGCTCATGGCCGAACGCGCGATAGGATTTCTCCTGCCGCAGCCAGTTCTGCGCACGCGCTCCCACCAGCTTGAGGCCATATTCCTCGCCGGCCTTCTCCAGCAGGTCAAAGAGGTAGTTCTGCATCTCGATCGGGTGATGCAATTCCCAGCCCAGCTCGCCGGTATAGGCGACGCGCACCGCGTTGACCGGGCACATGCCCAGCTCGATCTGCCGCGCGCTCAGCCACGGAAAGCGCTTGTTGGAAAGCGCGGTATCGGGGTCGGCGTCCTTGATCACCGCGCGCAGCAAATCGCGCGACTTGGGGCCGGCCACGGCGAAAACGCCGTATTGCGTGGTCACGTCCTGCACCGCGATATAGCCGAATTCGCCGGCCTTATCCGCCGCCGCCTTGCGCAGGAAATCGCCGTCGTAATCAGTCAGCGCCCCCGACGAGACGAGGTAATACTCGTCCTCGCCCAACCGAACGATGGTGTATTCGGTGCGCGTGGTGCCCTGCTCCGTCAGCGCATAGGTCAGGTTGATGCGACCCACCTTGGGCAATTTGTTGCAGGTGAACCAGTCAAGGAACGCCGTGGCGCCCGGCCCACTCACACGGTGCTTGGTAAAGGCGCTGGCGTCGATCATGCCCACGCCCTCGCGGATCGCCCTGGCCTCGGCCTCGGCGTATTGCCACCAATCACCCCGGCGGAAGCTGCGCGCGTTGTGGTCGAACTCGGCAGGCGCATCCAGCGGGCCGAAATAGTTGGGCCGTTCGAACCCGTTCACGACGCCGAACTGCGCGCCGCGCGCTTTCAACCTGTCATAGCTGGGCGCGGTGCGCAGCGGCCGGCAGGCCCGGCGCTCCTCGTCGGGGTGATGCAGGATATAGACGTGCTCATACGCCTCCTCGTTCTTGCGGCAGGCGTATTCGGTTGTCATCCAGGCGCCAAACCGCTTGGGATCAAGGCTGGCCATGTCGATCTCGGCCTCGCCATCGACCATCATCTGCGCCAGGTAATACCCGGCGCCGCCCGCCGCGGTGATGCCAAAGCTGAACCCCTCTGCCAGCCACATGTTGCGCAGCCCCGGCGCCGGACCGACCAGCGGATTACCGTCGGGGGTATAGCAGATCGGACCGTTGAAATCGTCCTTCAGGCCCACCTCCTCGGTCGAGGGGATGCGGTGGATCATCGACATGTATTCTTCCTCGATCCGCTCCAGGTCGAGGGGGAACAGATCGGCGCGGAAGCTGTCCGGCACACCGTAGGGGAACCGCGCGGGCGCGCCCCGCTCATACGGGCCGAGGATCCAGCCGCCGCGCTCTTCACGCACGTACCACTTGGCGTCGGCGTCGCGCAGCACCGGATGTTCGGCGCCGCCCTCCTTGCGGTAGGCCACCAGCGCCGGATCGGGCTCGGTCACGATGAACTGATGCTCGACCGGGATCGCGGGCATCTTGATGCCCAGCAGGCGCGCGGTGCGCTGCGCATGGTTGCCGGTGGCGGTGACGACATGCTCGGCGGTGACGACCGTCTGCTCGTCCGACGGCACAAGGTTGCCGCCCTTCTCGACCATCTTGGTCAGGGTCACGCGCCATTCGCTGCCGGTCCATTCATAGGCGTCGGCCTGCCACTTGCGCTCGATCGTGACGCCGCGCTGACGGGCGCCCTTGGCCATCGCCATGGTCACATCGGCCGGGTTTATGTAGCCATCCTCGGGGTGATAGATCGCGCCTTTCAGGTCATCGGTATTGACCAGCGGCCAGCGCTCCTTGATCTGCGCGGGGCTCATCCACTCGTAATGAACGCCGCAGGTTTCGGCCGTCGCGGCATAAAGCATGTATTCATCCATGCGCGCGTCGCTCTGCGCCATCCGCAGGTTGCCCACCACCGAGAACCCTGCGTTGAGGCCGGTTTCCTCCTCCAGCGTCTTGTAGAAATCGACGGAGTACTGGTGAATATGCGTGACCGCGTAGCTCATGTTGAACAGCGGCAAAAGCCCGGCCGCGTGCCAGGTCGATCCCGAGGTCAGCTCGTCGCGTTCCAGCAGCATCACATCACTCCAGCCCGCACGGGCCAGGTGATAGGCGATCGAGGTGCCGATGGCGCCGCCACCGACCACCAAAGCTTTGACATGGGTTTTCATTGCGCAACCGACTCCCTTGGCCATGTGTTGCCCTTATCTCTAACGAAAGCGGCAAATTTCTCAGGGCTGAGCCGACACAACATCACGCGAAAGCGACGTAGCGGCGGGGAAAAACCTTGCTGCACCGCAGCGCCGCGGCTAGAACACCGCCCACGCCACAATCAGGGGACCCTTTGATGATCGTCTGCCGTGACATAGCGGACTGCCGCACCGCGATCGCCGCCCTGCGCCGCGATGGGTGCAGCATCGGCTTTGTTCCGACGATGGGTTTTTTGCATGACGGGCACATGTCGCTGATCGCGCGGGCGCAGGCGGATTGCGATGCCGTCGCGGTGTCGATCTTCGTCAACCCCTCGCAATTCGGGCAGGCCGCGGACCTCGCCAGCTACCCGCGCGACGAGGCGCGCGATCTTGCCCTTCTGGAAGGGGCCGGCGTCGATGTGGTGTTTATGCCGGAAACCGATACCGTCTATCCCCCAGGCGACGAGACAATCGTGGAAACCACCCGCATGGCCAACACCCTGCACGGCGCGGTGCGGCCGGGGCATTTTCGCGGCGTAAGCACCGTCGTCACACGCCTGTTCAATATCGTGCAGCCCGATCTGGCCGTGTTCGGCGAAAAGGATTTCCAGCAGTTGCAGGTGATCCGCCGCATGGTCCGCGACCTGCATGTGCCCGTGCGCATCGTTGGTGCCCCCACCGTGCGCGAGGCGGATGGCCTCGCCCTGTCGTCGCGCAACGTGCGCCTGACCCCCGAAGACCGCGCCGCCGCGCCCGTCCTGCACCGCGCGCTGGAGGCCGGTCAGACCCGGATGCAGCAGGAATGCGCAACCGTAGCCGCACTGCGCAGCGCGATCGAAACCACCATCGCGCAAGAGCCGCGCGCCGCATTGGCCGGGCTGGACCTAGTACACCCCGACACTCTTGAGGCGCTTGAGGGCCCCGTCACCGGCCCCGTCGCGGTGATGGTCGCCGCGCAGTTTGGCGAGGTCCTCCTGATAGATCAGAAAGTGATGACACCATGAGCCGCCATGCCGACATTCGCCGCACCACGGTGCCCCAGATCACCGCGCGCAAGGGCGGCGAGCCGATCGTCGCGCTGACCGCCTATCACGCCCATACCGCCGCCATCGTGGACCGGCACGCCGACGTGATCCTTGTGGGCGACAGCCTCGGCATGGTCATTCACGGCATGGACAGCACCCTTGGCGTGACCATGGACATGATGATCCTGCACGGGCAATCCGTGATGCGCGGGGCGCAGCGCGCGCTGGTGGTGGTGGACATGCCCTTTGGCAGCTACGAGCAAAGCCCCGAGCAAGCGTTCAACAACGCCGCGCGCCTGATGGCCGAATCCGGCTGCGGCGCGGTCAAGCTGGAAGGCGGGGCGCGCATGGCGCCGACGATCCGCTTTCTGGCCGAGCGGGGCATCCCGGTGATGGCGCATATCGGCCTGACCCCGCAATCCAGCCACACAATGGGCGGGTTCCGCACCCAAGGCCGCGACGAGGAGAGCTGGCCCGCGCATGAACGCGACGCGCAGGCCGTGGCCGACGCGGGGGCGTTCGCGGTGGTGCTCGAAGGGATGGTCGAGCCGCTGGCCGCACGCATCACGCAGCAGCTAACGATCCCCACGATCGGCATCGGCGCCAGCGCCCGCTGCGACGGGCAGATCCTGGTGCTGGAGGATATGCTGGGGCTGAACGACTGGACCCCGAAATTCGTCAAGACCTATGGCACGCTGGGCGAGCAGATCGACCGCGCCGTATCGGACTACGCCCGTGAGGTCCGCGCCCGCAGCTTCCCGGCGGCCGAGCATACCTATGGAGGCAAATCGGGCTGACGCGCTACTGCCCCAGGGCCACCCCCTCGCGGCGCGGATCGGCGCCGCCGCGCAAGCCATCGGGCGTCAGCGCGATCAGGTGCAGGCCCGATGTCATCGCGCGCGGCTCCACCTCGTAGCCAAGATCGGCCAGCGGCGCGGCCAATGCCTCGGCCCGCGTGCCGCGCTCAATATCAAAGGTGCCGAAACGGTTGACGAGATGCCCCATTGCGGCGGCCTGCTGCACATCCATACCCCAATCCAGTTGCGCGATCAGCGCCTGCGCGACATAGCCGATGATGCGGCTGCCGCCGGGACTACCCAGCACGAGAACCGGCGCGCCGCCGCGCATCACGATGGTCGGCGCCATGGACGAGCGCGGCCGCTTGCCCGGCGCCACCGCATTGGCCACCGGCCGCCCATCGCGGTGCGTGCGAAACGAGAAATCGGTCAGCTCATTGTTAAGCAGCATGCCGCGCACCATCACCCGGCTGCCAAAGGCGTTCTCGATGGTCGTGGTCATCGACAGGGCGTTGCCGTAGCCATCAACGATCGAGATATGCGATGTAGCAGGCTGCGACAGCGTCCCGCCCGGCCCCCAAAGGCCCGCATGATCGAATTCCGGCATGCCAGGCGCGACATCCCGAAGCGCGGCATCGCCCTCTAGCGCCTCGGCGCGCCGGGCAAGGTAATCGGGCGCCAGCAGCCCCTTGGCCGGCACCGGCACGAAATCGCTATCGGCCATGTAGCGGCCCCTGTCGGCAAACGCCAGGCGGCTGGCATCCCCGATCAGGCGCCACGCCCGCGCGCTACGCGGGCCGAGGGCAGTAAGGTCGTACCCCTCCAGAAGGCCAAGGATCTGCCCCACCGTCAGGCCCCCCGACGACGGCGGCCCCATGCCGCACACGTCATGCCCGCGATAGGGCGCGCAAACCGGCGCGCGCTCCTTGACCGCATAGCCCTCAAGATCCCGCAGGCTCAAAAGCCCCGGCCGCGCGGCGCCGTGCACCGCCGCGACGATATCCTCGGCCAGCGCGCCGGTATAAAACGCCTCCGCGCCCTGCCGCCCGATAAGGCGCAGGACATCGGCATAGGCAGGGTTGCGCAGCATATCCCCCTCGGCCAGCGGCGCGCCGCCCGGCAGGAAATAGCGCGCGGTCTCAGGGTGCACCGCCAACCGCGCGGCATCGCGGTCCACCAGGCCAGCCAAGCGCGGGCTGACGTCAAAGCCATCCTCGGCCAGCGTGATCGCGTCCTTGAACAGCCCCGGCCAAGGCAACCGCCCCCACCTTTCATGCGCCGCCTGCATCAGCGCGGGCGTGCCCGGCGTGCCCACCGACAAGCCGCCCACGACCGCCTCGAAAAAGCCAAGCGGCGCGCCATCTTCGTCCTGAAACAACGTCGGCGTGGCCACCATCGGCGCGGTTTCGCGCCCGTCCAGCGTGGTTAGCGCGCCGGCCTGCGCGTCATACCACAGCAGGAACGCGCCACCGCCAAGGCCCGAGCTTTGCGGCTCCACCAGCCCCAGAACGGCCTGTACCGCGACCATCGCATCGGCCGCCGTGCCACCCGCGCGCAGCACCCGCGCGCCGGCCATTGCAGCGTGCGGATTGGCCACCGCCACCATCCACTCGCGCGCCTTGACCGAACGCCCGGCCGCCTTGGCCTCTTGCGCCGCCGCAACCTCGGGGGTGAGCGCCAGCGCCCCGGCGCCCGCCGCCTCGGGGCTGACGGCATCGGCGGCCTGCTGCGCCGCGCTAGGGCCACCCGGCCACGCCAATAGCGCCGCAAGCGCAACACCCATCCATCCACCGCGTGTCATCATGGCCCCTCCGATCACTGTATCATCGCACCCACTGTGCACGGGCAATGGGGCATGCGGCAAGGGATAGGGGGCTCTGCCCCCGTCGCCTGCGGCGCCTCCCCCGGGATATTTAGAGCCAGAAGAAACCCGTTCGGGGGCGTTACAGCATCGAGGGGACGACCTGATCGGGGGGGCGGTGGCCGTCGTGGAAGGTCTTGATGTTGATGATCACCTTTTCACCCATCTCCATCCGCCCCTCGCGCGTGGCCGATCCCATATGCGGCAGCAGCACCACGTTCTTCAGCTCGCGCAGGCGCGGGTTGATCGAATGGCCGCGCTCATAGACATCCAGACCGGCGCCGGCGATCTCGCCCGCGCGCAGCATCCGGGTCAGCGCGTTCTCGTCGATGACCTCGCCGCGCGAGGTGTTGACGATCACCGCCTCGGGTTTCATCAGCTTGAGCCGCCGCGCGTTCATCAAGTGGAAGGTCGAGGGCGTGTGCGGGCAGTTGATCGAGATCACGTCCATCCGCGCGACCATCTGGTCGAGGCTTTCCCAATAAGTCGCCTCAAGTTCATCCTCGATCTCTTCGCGCAAGGGGTTTCGGTTGTGGTAGTGGATCTGCATGCCGAACGCCCGGGCGCGCCGCGCCACCGCCTGCCCGATGCGGCCCATCCCCAGGATACCCAAACGCCGCCCGCCGACGCGCCCGCCCAGTAGGGCCGTGGGCGACCAGCCCTGCCAATCGTGCGATTGCATCACGGCCAGCCCCTCGGGAATGCGGCGCGTCACCGCGAGGATCAGCGCCATCGTCATGTCCGCGGTGTCATCGGTCAGCACGCCGGGCGTGTTGGAGACAAGGATGCCACGCTGCCGGGCGGTGGAGACATCGATATGGTCGACCCCCGCGCCGTAATTCGCAATCAGCTTGAGCTGCGGCCCCGCCTGCCCCAGCAGCCCCGCGTCGATATCATCGGTCAGCGTCGGCACCAGAACGTCGGCCTGCCTGACCGCATCGACCAGTTCCTCGCGCGTCATCGGCGTATCGTCGTCGCGCAGCCTGACGTTGAACAATTCCTTCATGCGGGTTTCAACCGCTTCCGGCAAGCGTCGTGTAACGACAACACTCAAACGTCCCGTTGGCATGGCTGCTCTCCCTTCGTGCTTTTCAAACCGCCGCTCCGGTGTCAGAGTGGCGCACGAGCAGCGGCGGCACAAGAACCGACGTCGACATTTCAAGAACTACGTACAGGCCCTGCAATGATTTTGTGCGCGAAACGGCTTGCCTTTCTGGTGGTCCTGCTTCTGTCGGCCCCCGCCACCGCGACCCTTGCGCAAGAGCGCGGGCCGGTCACCAACCTGCCGCTGCCGCGGTTCGTGTCGGTCAAGGCGTCCGAGGCCAACGTGCGGCGCGGGCCCTCGCTGACCCACAGGATCGACTGGGTGTTCAAGCGGCGCGACATCCCTGTTGAGATCACCGCCGAGCATGGCCATTGGCGCCGCGTACGTGACCGCGATGGCGCCGGCGGCTGGGTGCATTACTCGTTGCTATCAGGCACGCGCACCGTAATCGTGACGCGCGACATGCTGGCGCTGAACTCCCGGCCGGTGTCCGACACGCCGGTCGTTGCACGGCTGGAACTGGGCGTGATCGCCCATGTTGAAAGCTGCGACAAGACCTGGTGCGCGCTGTCGGTCGATGGGTATGACGGCTGGGCCCTGAAAGAGGGGCTATGGGGCGTGCGCGCGGACGAAATCATCGAGTGACGAGGCGGGCACTGGCGGGCACGGCCCCGGGCGGGGTCCGATGGGCGTTATGTTTGACGGAAAATATGGCTTGTAGTCACTTGCGCTCCCTGCAATATTTCCCATAAAATATAACGGAGAGGCCCCATGCCCCATACCCCCACGGCGCAGCGCCCCCGCGCGACCAGAATCCTTGCGCTGATCGGCCTGTCGCTGTCCCTGCTCGCGCCGGTGCCGCGCATGGCCGCGGCCGAAAGCGCGCTGATCGCCGTAGCGGCGAATTTTGCCGAGACGGCCCAATCGCTGGCGCCTGCGTTCAACGCCGAGACCGGCCATGAACTGACGCTGACCATCGGCTCCACCGGTAAGCTATACGCGCAGATCACCAAGGGGGCGCCGTTCGATGCGCTGCTGGCCGCCGATCAGGAGCGGCCCCGCCGCCTGCTGGAGGAAGGCCACGCCGTCCCCGGCACCCGCCGCACCTACGCCACCGGGCAACTGGTACTATGGAGCCCGGACCCCGACCGCATCGGCCAGAACGGCGAAGAAACCCTTGCCAATGGCGATTTCGAGCACCTCGCCATGGCCAACCCCGATCTGGCGCCCTATGGTCTGGCGGCAGCGCAGGCGTTGGATCACATGGGGCTGCGCGACAGGCTGAGCGACAGGATCGTGATGGGACAGAACATCGGCCAGACGTTTTCGATGGTGGCCACGGGCAACGCCGCGCTCGGGCTGGTGGCCGGGTCATACGCCGCGTCCCCGCGCAACACCGCCCCCGGTAGCGTATGGCCCGTCCCCACCGCGTATCACGACCCGATCCGCCAGGACGCGGTGCTCCTAGCCGTTGGTGCGGACAACGCCGCCGCGCGCGCGTTTCTGGACTACCTGCACAGCGATGCCGCCCGCGAGGTGATCACGCGGTTCGGCTACGGCGTGGAAGACCCGCAGTGACCCTGCCCGATCTCGCCCCCCTCTTGCTCAGCTTGCGGTTGGCGGGCTGGGCGACGGTGATCCTGCTGATCCTGGGCACGCCGCTGGCGTGGTGGCTGGCCCATACCCGTAGCCGCGCCAAGCCGGTGATCGAGGCAATCACCGCGCTGCCGCTGGTGCTGCCGCCCACGGTTCTGGGCTTTTACCTGCTGGTCGCGCTCAGCCCCAGCAGCCCACTGGGCGGGATGTGGCGCGACGCGACCGGCAACGCGCTGACGTTTTCCTTCGCGGGGCTGGTGGTGGCCTCGGTGCTCTATTCGCTGCCGTTCACCGTTCAGCCCCTGCAATCGGCGTTCGAGACGGTCGGGCGCGCGCCTCTTGAGGCGGCGGCGATGCTGCGCGCCTCGCCGCTCGACAGGTTCCTGAGCGTCGCGTCGCCACTGGCCCTGCGCGGATACCTGACCGCGATTGTCCTCAGCTTTGCCCACACCATCGGCGAGTTCGGCGTGGTGCTGATGGTCGGCGGCAACATTCCCGGCCGCACGCAGGTCATCTCGATCGCCATCTATGAGCATGTCGAGACCCTGAACTACGCGCAGGCGCATACGTTGTCGGCGATCCTTCTGGTGTTTTCCTTTGTCGTGCTGGTGGGGGTCTATGCCACCAACCGCCGCTTTCCGATCCACGCGGGCGGCTGGTGACGCGGATGACGATGCTTTCGCTCGATATCCGGCTGGATTATCCCGATTTCACGCTGGACTTTTCCCATGACCTCCCCGCGCGCGGCCTGACGGCGGTGTTCGGGCCGTCGGGCTGCGGCAAATCCACCCTGCTGCGGGTGATCGCGGGGCTTGAGCGCGGCGCGCGCGGCACCGTGCGCTTTGACGGGACACAATGGCAGGGCACATCCCGCACAACCCCGCCGCACAAGCGCGGCATCGGATACGTGTTTCAGGATGCGCGCCTCTTTGGCCACCTTAGCGTCGCGGGAAACCTGCGCTTTGCCGCGCGCCGTGCCCGGCGGGCGGGCGCACAGCCGGACGAGGCACAAGCCATCGCCGCGCTCGATCTGCACGATCTGCTGGACCGCCGCCCCGATACCCTCTCGGGCGGCCAGCGACAGCGCGTCGCCATCGCCCGTGCCCTCCTGACGGCGCCGCGGCTCCTGCTGATGGACGAGCCGCTGGCGGCGCTGGACGCGGGCCGCAAGGCCGCGATCATGCCCTATATCGAGCGCCTGCGCGATCACGCCACGATCCCCATCGTCTATGTCAGCCACGACCTGTCCGAGGTGGCACGCCTTGCCGATCACATGGTCATGATGCGCGCGGGCCGCGTGCTCAGGGCCGGGCCCGTGGCCGAGCTGCTCTCGGATCCCGGCATGGCCGACGCCATCGGTGTGCGCGAAATGGGCGCGCTGATGCCCGCGCGCGTGACGCGCCATCACGATGACGGGTTGACCGAACTGGGGGTATCGGGCGGGCAGCTGTTCCTGCCGCGCGTGCAGGCCGCCCCGGGCACGGCCCTGCGCCTGCGCATCGCCGCGCACGAGGTGATTCTGTCGCGCACCCGCCCTGCGGGGCTGTCGGCGCTGAACATCCTGCCCGGCACCATCACCGAGGTCCGGCGCGGCGACGGTCCCGGCGTGATCGTCAAGCTGCGCGTCGGCGATGACGACCTGCTGGCGCGAATCACGCGCCGCTCGGCCGACGAGATGGGGCTGCACCCCGGCGTCGCCTGTCACGCAATCGTGAAATCGGTGTCCATCGCGCAAACCGATGTCGGCACCAACGGCACGCAATAACCCCGCGCGCCGCCTATTTCTTGGCGGCGGCCTTGGCCGGTTTGCTGGCCTTGGCCGGGGCATTCGCCTTCGCCTCAAGCGCATCGAGCCGCGCCTTCAACGCCTCGTTTTCCTCGCGCGCCTTTTGCGCCATGGCGCGCACGGCGTCGAATTCCTCGCGCGTGACGAAATCGCGATCCGCCAGCCAACGGTCGATCATGGATTTCATCGCCGTCTCGGCCTCGGTGCGCGCGCCCTGCGCCACGCCCATGGCATTGGTCATCAATTGCGACATGTCGTCGAGTATCTTGTTGCGGGTCTGCATTGCGGGTCTCCAGCTTTGCCTTTACCCCCTATATGGAGCGCGGGCCGCCGCACCACAAGCGCGACATCGCCCCACCCGACCGCACGGAGCATCAAATGCAGGCCATGATCGAGTTTCCAGATATCTCGCCCGAGATTTTCACGCTCCCCCTCTTCGGGATGGAGTTCGCCCTGCGCTGGTACGCGCTGGCCTATATCGTGGGCATCCTTGTCGCATGGCGCATTTCGCTGGCGGCGCTGCGGCGCCCCGCGCTGTGGCGCGCGCAGATCCCGCCAATGACCGCCCGGCAGCTTGAGGATTTGCTGACATGGATCGTGCTGGGCATCATCCTTGGCGGGCGGCTTGGATTCGTGCTGTTCTACCAACCCGGCTATTACCTGCAAAACCCGCTGGAGATCCTGCGCATATGGCAAGGTGGCATGTCGTTTCACGGCGGCTTCCTTGGCGTGGTGATCGCCACGCTGGTCTATTGCGCGCGGCACCGTATCCCGATCCTGTCCGCCGGGGACACCATCGTTTTGGGCGCGCCGGTTGGCCTGCTGCTGGGACGGATCGCCAACTTCATCAACGCCGAGCTGTGGGGCCGCCCGACCGACCTGCCGTGGGGCGTGGCCTTTCCCGGCGCCGCCGCGCAGGCCTGCGGTCAGCCATTGGGCGAGATCTGCGCCCGCCACCCCTCGCAACTCTACGAGGCGGCGCTGGAGGGCGCGCTGCTGCTGGCGGTGCTGCTGTGGCTGGCATTCCGTCGCGGCGCGCTGCACGTGCCCGGCCGCATCTTCGGCGTGTTCCTCGCGGGCTACGGCGCCGCGCGCGTCATTGTCGAGCATTTCCGCCAGGCCGACGCGCAATTCATCACGCCGGACAACCCGCTTGGTCATGTCCTGCGCCTGGGCGACTGGGGGCTGAGCATGGGGCAGCTTCTGTCGCTGCCTATGCTGCTGGTGGGGCTGGCCCTGATCGTGGCGGCGAACCGGCTGGCGCGGGCATGACCGGGCTGCACGCGCATCTTGTGGCCCGCATCAACGCCGATGGCCCGCTCAGCATCGCCGATTACATGGCCGATTGCCTGCTGCATCCCGATTGGGGCTATTACGCCACGCGCGACCCGCTTGGCGCGGCGGGGGATTTCACGACCGCCCCGGAAATCAGCCAGATGTTCGGCGAGTTGATCGGCCTCGCGCTCGCACAATCATGGATGGATCAGGGGGGGGGCACGCCCTTTGCCCTGGCCGAGCTGGGACCGGGGCGCGGCACGCTGATGGCCGACATCCTGCGCGCCACGCGCGCGGTTCCCGGGTTTCACGCCGCCATGCGCCTTTGCCTGGTCGAGGCGTCGCAGCCCCTGCGCGATGCGCAGGCGCAGGCCCTACAGGGCCACGATGCCACGTGGTACGACAATGTCGCGGACCTGCCCGATTTACCCCTGTTCCTTGTCGCGAACGAGTTTTTCGACGCGCTACCAATTCGCCAGTTCATCCGCGACGGGGACGGCTGGCGCGAGCGCCGCATCGGCGCGGACGAGGACGGCGCGCTTGCCTTCGGCCTGACCGATGCCACGCCGCAGCCCGCGCTGGCCCACCGGATCGCGGATACCCGCGACGGCGACCTGATAGAAACCTGCGTGCCCGGCACCGCCATCGCCGCCACCATCGGCGCACGGATCGCCGCGCGGGGCGGCGCGGCGCTGATCATCGATTACGGCGAATGGCGTAGTCTTGGCGACACGTTCCAGGCCCTGCGCGGCCACGCCCACGCCGACCCGCTAGAGGCGCCGGGAACAGCGGACCTCACCGCGCATGTGGATTTCGAATCGCTGGCCAGTGCCGCCGCGCCCGCGGCCCATACCCGCCTGACGCCCCAAGGTGTATTCCTGGAACGTCTCGGCATCACCACGCGGGCGCAGGCACTGGCCGCGCACCTGTCGGGCGAGGCGCTGGATGCGCATGTCGCTGCACATCGGCGCTTGACGCACCCCGATGAAATGGGGACGCTCTTCAAGGTGATAGCCTTGCGTCCCGCCAATACAGACCCTCCGCCCGGATTAAGCCAATGACCCTGGAAATCCTCACCTCCGACGCCCTCGCCCCCATGCGCCACGGGTTCTTTACACGGCGCGGCGGGGCCTCGTCGGGGGTATTTGCCGGGCTCAACTGCGGCCCCGGCTCATCAGATCAATCCGAGATCGTGTCGATCAACCGCGCCCGCGTGGCCAGCGCGATGGAATTGCCCGACACCCACCTCGTCAGCGTGAACCAGGTCCATTCGGCCGACGTGATCACCATCGCCGAGCCACCCTCGGACCGGCCGCGGGCCGATGCCATGGTCACCGCGACACCCGGTCTTGCGCTGGCGGTGCTGACCGCCGATTGCCAGCCGGTTCTTTTCGCGGACCCGGACGCGGGCGTGATCGGCGCGGCGCATGCGGGGTGGCGCGGGACGCTCGATGGTGTGCTCGAGGCGACGCTGGATGCGATGGTGGCATTGGGCGCCAGCCGCGCAGGCATCACCGCCGTGATCGGCCCCACCATCAGCCAGGGCGCCTACGAGGTCGGCCCCGAGTTCATGGAAGATTTCATGGCCGACGACCCCGAAAACGGCCGCTTTTTCGCGCAAGGGGACGGCGACAGGCTGCTGTTCGACCTGCCTGCGTTCGGCCTGCACCGGATGCGCAGCGCCGGCATCGGGCACGCCGAATGGACGCGCCATTGCACCTATTCCGACCCCGAGCGGTTCTATTCCTACCGGCGCGCCACGCACCAGGGGCAGGCCGATTACGGGCGGCTGATCTCAACGATCCGGCTGTGAAATCTGGCGTTTACGTGTTCCCGGGCCACATGGTTCCTGCAAAATCACCGCGATCTTGCCCCATCCCCGCCGCATTGCCCGCCGATATTGGTTAGCAACAAGTTACAGCCCGAAAAGGGCATACAGGCAGGAGATCAAGACATGCGCAAGCAACCCCGCTGGATGAAGTCGGCCATTGAGACCGCCAAGACCGAAACCACCGCCCTGCCGTGGCAACGCGGCGCCCGCCGGGCCGAAATGATCGCACGGCGCGACGCCCCCAAAGCCAAGGTGCGCTGCGCCTGATAGAAGGGCCGCGCAGGGCACTACGACCTACGGGCATCAACCGCCGCCCCGGCCTGCCGCGCCTAACCCTCACGCCATACGGCTCAGCCGGTCCTCCAGAACCTCGAACGGCACGCCCGGATCGTCCTTGGCGCCGCGGATCACCAGCGATGTCTTGACGCTGGCCACGTTATCGGCCGCCGTCAGCTCCTCGGTCAGGAAACTCTGGAACGTGCTCAGGTCCGGCGCCACGCATTTCAAGATGAAATCCACCTCACCGTTGAGCATATGACACTCCCGCACCAGCGGCCAGTCGCGGCAGCGCGCCTCGAACGCGCTCAGGTCCGCCTCGGCCTGGCTTTGCAGGCCCACCATTGCGAACACCTGTACCTCGAAGCCCAACTCGCGCGCATCCACCTGCGCGTGGTAGCCGCGGATGAACCCTGCATCCTCAAGCGTACGCACCCGGCGCAGGCACGGCGGCGCCGAGATCCCGACGCGGCGGGCAAGCTCGACATTGGTCATGCGCCCATCGGCCTGCAACTCGGCCAGAATCTTGCGGTCAATCGGGTCAAGCCGGGACACGGGCATCGTCTGTCATCTCCTATTGGAATGGAATTCTTATAACACCGCGCGGGGCACACGCAATATTCTTTCGCCATGACGCAAGATCATTTCACAATTACGCCGGCATGCGACGGAATCGCCACTTGCCTGCAACGGGGGGTTTCAGCGCGGCACTGGCGGGGTTATATCCGCTCGAACGACCGACAACGCAACCCGATTGCCGCAATTTCCCGGAGGGCCCGACATGGCCGAAACACGTCACACCAAGGTTCTGATCATCGGCTCCGGCCCGGCCGGATACACCGCCGCCGTCTATGCCAGCCGCGCCATGCTGGAGCCGATCCTTGTGCAGGGGATCGAACCGGGCGGTCAGCTTACCACCACAACCGAGGTCGAAAACTGGCCCGGCGATACCGAGGTGCAAGGCCCCGACCTGATGCTCAGGATGGAGGCCCACGCCAAGGCCGTAGGCTGTGACGTGGTCACCGACATCATCACCGACCTGGACCTCGACAAACGCCCCTTCACCGCCACCGGCGATAGCGGCACCATCTATACCGCCGACGCGGTGATCCTCGCCACCGGCGCCCGCGCCAAGTGGCTGGGCCTGCCATCCGAGGAGGCGTTCAAGGGCTTTGGCGTCTCGGCCTGCGCCACATGCGACGGGTTCTTCTACCGGGGCGAGGAAATCGTCGTGGTCGGCGGCGGCAACACCGCCGTGGAAGAGGCGCTGTTCCTGACCAACTTCGCCTCCAAGGTCACGCTGATCCACCGCCGCGACGAGTTGCGCGCCGAGAAGATCCTGCAAGACCGCCTGTTGAAGAACCCCAAGATCGAGCCGCTCTGGTTTCACCAGCTCGACGAGGTGCTGGGCGATGACACCCCCAAGGGCGTCACCGGCGTGCGCGTACGTCATACCAAGACCGGCGAGACGCGGGAAATCCCCTGCAAGGGCGTGTTCATCGCGATCGGCCACGCCCCCGCGAACGAGCTGGTCAAGGACAAGCTGGAGATGCACAGCAACGGCTACGTCAAGGTGCAGCCCGGCAGCACCCGAACCTCGGTGCCGGGCGTTTTTGCCGCCGGCGACCTGACCGACGACCACTACCGGCAGGCCGTCACCTCGGCCGGGATGGGCTGCATGGCAGCGCTCGACGCCGAACAGTTCATCGCCGCGCTGGAGGACGAAGAAGCCCCGGCCGAACAAAGCGCCTGACTGCACGTGCAGTCAGGGCACGGTTGAGGGGCCGCGCTGTGCCCGGCCACCGGGTGGGCGCGGATACGGGTATGTTACGCACTTTATGCCCGCCAAATACTTCTTCGTTCTCAGCGGCGTGATACGCCCGCCAAAGCCCCCGCCCGTCACGCCGGAGGCATGCCGACGATAAGCGGCGCACCTCTGGTGCGACGGGGGCGGCCGGGCGCTGCGCGGCGGCGCGCAAGCGCGCCTCGATTCCGCGCATTGGTGCCAAACCCCAAAGTCACAGCGCCCTCACCTGAACTTGCACCCCGAAATGCAAAGGACCGCCCGATAGGATCGCCTTGCGCAGCGCCCGCGCCCCTGACCTCCCCGACCGGGAAGGCAGGGCGCGAACACTGACTTGCTTGCGGCGTCTACCGCGCAAAAATGTCCCCCAAAGGGGCAAAAAGGCGCCACATTCGTCCGAAATACGCGGTATCGGCAAAGACAGCTTGAATTTGCCCCCTCCCGGGGTCTAGGTCGCGCTGACCCCGGGTCCCCGCCCCGGCACCGTCCCGATTGAAAACCGAGAGAATACAAAATGTCACTGTCCAATTTGACGCCGATCCCCGAGCTTTATGTCTCCTACGATTCCGCCCAGAAGCTCAAGCACGAGGCCGGCAACCTGACCAGCTGGGATCTGTCGCCGCGCCAGATCTGCGATCTAGAACTGCTGATGAACGGCGGCTTCAACCCGCTCAAGGGGTTCCTGACCGAAGCCGACTACAACAGCGTCGTGGACAACATGCGCCTTGCCAACGGCACGCTGTGGCCAATGCCCATCACCCTTGATGTGAGCGAGGACTTCGCCGAGGGCATCGAGCCGGGCCAGGACATCGCCCTGCGCGACCAGGAGGGCGTGATCCTTGCCACCATGACCGTGACCGACCGCTGGCAGCCCGACAAATCCCACGAGGCCGCAAAGGTGTTCGGTGCCGACGATAGCGCGCACCCGGCTGTGAACTACCTGCACAACCAGGCCGGCAAGATCTATCTCGGCGGCCCCGTCACCGGCATCCAGCAGCCCGTGCACTATGATTTCAAATCGCGCCGCGACACCCCCAACGAATTGCGCGCCATGTTCCGCAAACTGGGCTGGCGCCGCGTCGTCGCCTTCCAGACGCGCAACCCGCTGCACCGCGCGCACCAGGAACTGACGTTCCGCGCCGCCAAGGAGGCGCAGGCAAACCTGCTGATCCACCCCGTCGTGGGCATGACCAAACCCGGCGACGTGGACCATTTCACGCGCGTGCGCTGCTACGAGGCGGTGATCGACAAGTATCCCGGCTCCACCACCTCGATGAGTTTGCTGAACCTCGCCATGCGCATGGCTGGCCCGCGCGAGGCGGTGTGGCACGGCCTGATCCGCGCCAACCACGGCTGCACCCACTTCATCGTGGGCCGCGACCACGCCGGGCCGGGCAAGAACTCGGCCGGCGATGATTTCTACGGCCCCTACGACGCACAGGACCTGTTCCGTCAGCACCAGGACGAAATCGGCGTCGAAATGGTGGACTTCAAACATATGGTCTACGTGCAGGAACGCGCCCAGTACGAGCCTGCCGACGAGATCGAAGAGGGCGTGACCGTCCTCAACATCTCGGGCACCGAGCTGCGCCGCCGCCTGCGCGAGGGGCTCGAGATCCCCGAATGGTTCTCGTTCCCCGAGGTGGTCAAGGAACTGCGCCGCACCTCGCCGGCCCGCGCGAAACAAGGGTTTACCGTGTTTTTCACCGGGCTGTCGGGCTCGGGCAAATCCACCATCGCCAACGCGCTGATGGTCAAGCTGATGGAGATGGGCGGCCGGCCCGTCACCCTTCTGGATGGCGACGTGGTGCGCAAAAACCTCAGCTCCGAGCTGGGCTTTTCCAAGGAACATCGCGATCTGAATATTCAGCGCATCGGCTATGTCGCCTCCGAGATCACCAAGAACGGTGGTATCGCCATCTGCGCCCCGATCGCGCCCTACACCGCGACGCGGCGGGCCGTGCGCGAGATGATCGAATCCTATGGCGCCTTCGTCGAGGTGCACGTCGCCACCTCGCTCGAGGAATGCGAGCGGCGCGACCGCAAGGGTCTCTACAAGCTCGCGCGCGAGGGCAAGATCAAGGAATTCACCGGCATTTCCGACCCCTACGAGGCCCCCACCCAGGCCGAGCTGGTCGTCGACACCGAAGGCGTCGAGGTGGACCACTGCGCGCACCAGGTGGTGCTCAAGCTCGAACAACTGGGCCTGATCGCGCACTGATCGTAAGGCCCGCGCGGGTATCACAGCACGAAAACGCCCCGTCCCGGCGGGGCGTTTGCACATATATCGGCCATCTCGGCACAAATGCGCGCGCCGCCCCTTTCGTTTGCCCGCGCCATGCCCCATCTACAAGCCGCAGACCATGAGACCGGACCGGCCCAGATGCACAACACCAGACAGACCACCACCAACGACACCCCCGACCTGCGCCGCATTCCGCCGCGGCAAACCGGCCTGATCGGCCGCCTGCAGGACGTGCTGGAATCGGCGCGCTTCCAGAACGCGATCATCGTGCTGATCGCGCTCAACGCGGTCACGCTGGGACTAGAGACCAGTCAATCGGTCATGGCCGCCGCCGGGCCTCTGCTGGTCGTGATCGACAAGGTGTTCCTGTCGATTTTCGTGGCCGAGATCCTGGCCAAGCTGCTGGTTTACCGCACCCGGTTTCACCGCGACCCGTGGAACCTGTTTGACACGGCGGTGGTTGCCATCGCCCTGATCCCGGCCACCGGTAGCCTCTCGGCGCTGCGCGCGCTGCGTATCCTGCGGGTGCTGCGGCTGGTCTCTGCCGTGCCGTCGATGCGCCGCGTGGTGGGCGCACTGGTCGCGTCGATCCCGGGGATCGGTTCGATCATAGGGCTGCTTTTGCTGGTGTTTTATATCTTCGCGGTGATCGCGACCAAGATGTTTGGCGCCGCGTTCCCCGAATGGTTCGGCACCATCGGCGCGTCGCTCTACAGCCTGTTCCAGATCATGACGCTGGAAAGCTGGTCAATGGGCATCGTGCGCCCGGTGATGGAAGTGTACCCACTGGCCTGGGCGTATTTCCTGCCCTTCATCCTGCTGACCTCGTTCACCGTTCTGAACCTGTTCATCGGTATCGTGGTGGACGCCATCCAGCGCCAGCACGAGGCCGAAGCCGCCGAAGAGGCCGAGCACATAATCGACGAAAGCCAGGGCCACCACGACGAGATCATAACCGAGCTGCGCGCCCTGCGCCGCGAAGTCGAGACGTTGAAGCGGTAGAGAAGGGCCGATGCTCAAAGCGTGGATGGGACTGGCCTTGAACGCACATCGCGCGACCGGCTGAGAAGCCGCGCATAGTCGGGCAGCGGTGCGGCGATCCTCCGCTGGTGCGGGGGGCACTTTATTCCAGCCAAATCCGAATAAGATCAGAGCCGTGCGCAGGTGTCAGCCCGATCGCCGTGCCGGGGGGCGGCCCGGCGCTACGCGCCTTTACTCCGCGCAGGGCGTTATATGAGATGTCTGCAACAGGCCACACGCCACCCGAACGCAAGCGCCCTCTTAATGCACCGTCACCGGCGCCAGGTCGTTCTGCCGCGCCAGCACGAAGGCCATCTGCCGATCGCCCACCAGCGCCAGTTGCTGACCGTTGCTGTCATGCACGGCATAGAGCGTCTCCGCCCCTTCCTCGACCTGCTCGCGGACTTCCTCGGGCAGGTCGGCTACCTTGACCGGGCGCACATACACAATGCGATCCTCGCGGTTCGTGTCAAATTCGTACCTGGTATCCATGTCTATCACCCCTTCCTGATCTGGATCGTCTGAACAACCGTGTCGGGCCGCGCGCGCGACAGATCAACATGCAGCAGGCCGTTCTCCATGACCGCCTGCCCCACTTCGACGCCGTCGGCCAACACGAAGGACCGCTGGAATTGCCGCGCCGCGATGCCGCGATGCAGGAACACCCGGTCCTCGCCATCGTCGCGTTGCCGGCCCCGGATCACCAGTTGCCGGTCCTCGACGGTGATCGACAGATCCTCTTCGGCAAAGCCCGCCACCGCCAGCGTGATGCGGTAGGTATCATCGGATGTCTGTTCGATATTGAAGGGCGGATAGCCCTCGTTGCCGGATTTCGCGTTCCGTTCCAGCAACCGCTCTAGCTGCTCGAACCCCAGCAGATAGGGGTGCGACCCCAGGGAAAGTTTGCTCATCGACACGTCCTTGTTCAAGCGACAGTCCTAAATCGGGCCCCGTTGCGGCGACCCACACGGTAAATATGGGCACATGACCCCGCCCGTGCAAGGCCTTTGCCTACGCGCCGGTTTTCAGTATCCTTGGGCACCCGCCTGACAAATGGAATCACCGTTCATGAATGCCCAAACCGACATTTCCATGAAATCCGACGACGTGTTGCGCGTCGAGCTGGAGGTATTCCGCCGCGAGCATCGCGACCTCGACGAGGCGATTCAAGCCCTCACCGAAAAGGGCACCGGCGATCAACTGACCGTGCAGCGCCTCAAGAAGAAAAAGCTGCAACTCAAGGACCTGATCGCCCGGATCGAGGATCGTTTGCTGCCCGACATCATTGCGTAACCCCCGCCCTTGGGTATAGTGCGCGCCAAGGAAACATGGGGCGCGCGCACGCGATATGACACAGGCACACACACAGGTTCAGGTCGGCATCATCATGGGCAGTCAATCCGACTGGGCCACCATGCGCGAGGCCGCCGAAATCCTTGATACCCTCGGCATCGCGCATGAGGCGCGCATCGTCTCGGCGCACCGCACCCCCGACCGCCTTTGGGAATACGGCCGCACCGCGGTTGACCGGGGCCTGCGGGTAATCATCGCCGGCGCGGGCGGCGCGGCGCACCTGCCAGGCATGATGGCGTCGAAAACCCGCGTGCCGGTGATCGGCGTGCCGGTGCAGACCCGCGCGCTTTCGGGGGTGGATAGCCTCTATTCCATCGTGCAAATGCCGCGCGGCTTCCCGGTGGCCACGATGGCGATCGGCGCGGCGGGCGCGGCCAATGCCGGGCTGATGGCGGCGCAGATCCTTGCGCTGGACGATGCAGACCTGGCCGCGCGCCTCGATACGTGGCGCGCCGATCTTTCCGCCTCTATCCCGCAGGAGCCAACCGATGACTGAGCCCCTCGCCCCCGGTAGCACCATCGGCATTCTTGGCGGCGGACAGTTGGGCCGCATGCTCTCGGTTGCGGCCGCGCGCCTTGGCTACCGCACCCATATATTCGAGCCGGGCGCACAGCCCCCCGCCGCCGATGTCGCCCATTCCCTGACGACCGCCCGCTATGACGACGACGCGGCCCTGCGCGCCTTTGCCGAAGCGGTCGATGTCATCACCTACGAGTTCGAGAATATCCCGACCGAGGCGCTGAACCTGCTGGAGACGCTGCGCCCCATACACCCCGGCCGCCGCGCCCTCGCGATCAGCCAGGACCGCCTGACCGAAAAGGCGTTCCTGTCCGAGCACGGGCTGCGCACCGCCCCCTTCGCCGCCGTCGACGACGAAGAGGACCTCGCCGAAGCTCTGGTCGAGATCGGCACGCCCGCGATCCTCAAGACCCGCCGCTTTGGCTATGACGGCAAGGGGCAGGCCCGCATCAACGCCCTGACCGACGCCGATCAGGCCCTCGCGGACATGGCCGGCGCCCCCGCCATCCTGGAAGGGGTCATTGATTTCAGCCACGAGGTATCGGTCATTGCCGCGCGCGGGCTGGACGGGTCGGTGGCCTGTTTCGACCCGGGCGAAAACGTGCACGAGAGCGGCATTCTGCGCACCACCACCGTGCCCGCCCGCCTCAGCGCCGCACAGCGCAGCGATGCGGTGCTCCTATCCGCCAACATCCTGAACGCATTGCATTATGTTGGCGTTCTGGGGGTCGAACTGTTCGTCACGACGGATGGCCTCGTGGTCAATGAAATCGCCCCGCGCGTGCACAATTCCGGCCACTGGACGCAACAAGGCTGCGCCGTTGACCAGTTCGAGCAGCACATCCGCGCCGTCGCCGGCTGGCCGCTGGCCGATGGCGCCCGCCACTGCGACGTGGTGATGGAAAACCTGATCGGCGATGACGTGGACCGCGTGCCGCAGATCGCACAAGAGACGCGCGCCGCCCTCCACCTTTACGGCAAGTCCGAGTCCCGCCCCGGTCGCAAGATGGGCCACGTCAACCGGATCATAAACACACAATGAGGCAATGTGTCGAAACAAACAGGAAACTTCCTCCGCAGCTAAGAAGAAATCCCATTGGTAAATGTATTTATTTCGCAACGAAACGCATTTACAAGTACCTGAACATTATTCCCACCCCCTACAAGACACAGTATTTCGTCAACGGATACCCGGTAATACTGATTCATAATCCAAAGTGTGGCGGCACATCTCTCAAATCCATGCTCGGAAATTCCGGAACCACCCATTCGATGCCGCGCCACGTTATGCGGGAATCAAAATGGCTCAGAACCTACTCTATTGTAGCAGCACGAGATCCATTCGATCGATTTGTGTCGGGTTACTCATTTTTTGTGAACGGCCCGTACAAGGGAGCTCTCTATAACCACTATGGAGACGCGTTAAAGAAAATGGATGCATTCACATTTTTTGAATTCATCAAGCAGCATCCAGAAAACCTTGGCCATCAGGTAGATTGGGCAACCTTTCCATCCAGCCAGAAGCCACAGGCCGATCTTATATTGAAAACCGAACTTTCAGAATTCTGGTGGAAAACCCTGAAAGATCACGGCATCACCACGAGTCAAAACAATCTTCCCAAGAAAAACTCATCACGCAAGTCAGGATATTCAGACGCCGATATCCTGAAAGTTTCAAACAGCGAGCTGAAAAAACTGAAATCCATGGTCGCGGAATACTACAGGCGTGACTATGAGTTCTTCGGCTACCCTTTCCCAAAGACATAAACGATAGCCAAGCAACGTCCGGGCAATAACGCGCGCCCCGCCCGAATAGCGCCAAAGGCGCCGGACGGCGCCACCCCACGGGCAGGCGCGCGCCCTCAGCCGCCCTGCACAGCCCCTTTCGCCGCCGCGACAAATGCGCGGATCAGGGCCTCGTCCTTCTGCCCCGGCGCGCTTTCAACGCCCGATGACACGTCTACCTGCCGCGCCCCCGTCAGGCGGATCGCCGCTGCCACGTTCCCGGGCGTCAGCCCCCCGGCCAGCATCCACGGCACCGGCCAGCGCCGCCCCGAAATCAGCCGCCAATCAAACGACAGCCCATTGCCCCCCGGCAGCGCGGCCCCCTCGGCCGGTTTGGCATCGACCAGCAACTGATCGGCGACGCGGCCGTATTCCTCCAGCGCGGGCAGATCGTCCTCGGTGGCCACGCCCACGGCCTTCATCACCGGCAGGCCGTACCGTGCGCGCAGTTCCGCAACCCGCTGCGGCGTCTCGCGGCCATGCAGTTGCAACATGTCCAGCGGCACCTGCGCTGTGATCTCGTCCAGGTCCGCATCGCTCGCGTTGACCACAAGCGCCACCTTGGCCAGCCCCGGCGGCGCCTCCAGCGCCAGCGCGCGCGCCTGCGCGGGCGTCAGGTGCCGCGGTGATTTCTCGAAGAACACGAACCCGCCATAGGTCGCGCCCGCCGCCGCCGCCGCGCGCACGTGCTCGGGCCGCGTCAGGCCGCAGATCTTGACCGCAATGTCGGATGTCATACCAAACCGCCCAAACCGCCTGTCTTGCCCGGCAGGCCCCGCCGCGCGGGCGGGGCGCGCCTCAGCTCACCTCGTCCAGAAGCGCCAGAACCTCGTCCTTGCCCTCGTCGCGCTGGCCTTTCACGCGCGACAGCTCGCGCTTCATCGCGGACACCTCGCGCGCCTTGCGGGCCGCATCGGCGCGGTGCTTGTGCTCGCGCAGCCATTCCCACACGAACCCGATCAGCAGCCCTGCCACGATCCCGGCGAATATCACGATATACAGCGGCACGTCGATGGCCAGCGGCGCCCCGACAAACCCCGCCAACGCGTCGGGCAGCAGCCGTAGCGTGACGATACCGCGATTGGCCAATGCCACGGTAATCAGGATCACCGCCAGCGCGGCAATCAGGGCATAGCGAATGTATCGCATCGGCTCGGGCTCACTTTCCGTTCAGGCGATCGCGCAGCAGCTTGCCGGTCTTGAAGAACGGCACATGCTTTTCCTCAACATGCACCGATTCCCCGGTTCGCGGGTTGCGGCCAATCCGCGCGTCCCGCTTCTTGACCGAGAACGCGCCGAACCCGCGAAGCTCCACCCGGTCGCCGCGCGCCATCGCGTTGGTGATCTCTTCAAAGATCGTGTTCACGATCTTCTCGACATCGCGTTGGTACAAGTGCGGGTTTTCATCCGCGATCTGCTGGATCAATTCAGATCTGATCATCGACCATCCCCCCGATCGTTCTTATGGACGCCATTCGCGCTAACCATAGGAACAATAAACGTGATCGGAAACCGGAACGAAGCACGAAATCGACCGATTGTCGGTTTCTTGCCGATTATCGGCCGGATTTTTGCCTGCCGCGCGCGCCGGATGGCGCCATCGGCGCGCGCGGAGCGCGGCACGGCCGGCTGCCGATTCGCGGCAAATGCGAACGGCCCCGCCCTTTCGGGACGGGGCCGCCGCGTCTTCCCGCTGTGGGGATTTACTTCTCGTCTTCGTCGCCCTTGAGGGCCGCGCCAAGGATATCGCCCAGCGATGCGCCGGAATCCGAGCTGCCGTACTGTTCCACGGCCTCTTTTTCCTCGGCGATCTCGCGCGCCTTGATCGACAGGCCCAGACGGCGGGACTTGGCATCGACATTGGTCACGCGCACGTCAACCTTATCGCCGACCGAGAACCGCTCGGGGCGCTGCTCGGCACGGTCGCGGCTCAGGTCGGAGCGACGGATGAAGCTCTTCATCCCTTCGTATTCCACCTCGATGCCGCCATCCTCGATCGCGGTGACTTCCACCGTGATGACCGAGCCGCGCTTCACGCCGCCCACGACCTCGGCGAACTTGTCGCCGCCCATGGCCTTGATCGACAGGGAAATGCGCTCTTTCTCGACATCCACATCCAGCACGACCGCCTGAACGACGTCGCCCTTGTGGTAGTTCTGGATCGCATCCTCGCCACGCTCGTCCCAGCTCAGATCGCTGAGGTGAACCATGCCGTCGATGTCGCCTTCCAGGCCGATGAACAGGCCGAACTCGGTGATGTTCTTGACCTCACCTTCAACCTGCGTTCCCTCGGGATGGGTCTCTGCGAACACTTCCCACGGGTTGCGCTGCGTCTGCTTCAGGCCAAGGCTGACACGGCGCTTGGCCGGGTCGATATCCAGAACCATGACCTCGACTTCCTGGCTGGTCGAAACGATCTTGCCGGGATGCACGTTCTTCTTGGTCCAGGACATCTCGCTGACGTGAACCAGCCCCTCGATCCCCGGCTCCAGCTCCACGAAGGCGCCGTAATCGGTGATGTTGGTGACGCGGCCGGTGTGCACGCTGTCCAGCGGATACTTGGTTGCCACCAGGTCCCAGGGATCTTCCTGAAGCTGCTTCATGCCCAGGCTGATACGGTGGGTTTCCTTGTTGATCTTGATGACCTGCACGTTGATCGTCTCGCCGATCGACACGATCTCGGACGGGTGGTTGACCCGGCGCCATGCCATGTCGGTGACGTGCAGAAGGCCGTCAACACCGCCCAGATCGACGAAGGCGCCGTACTCGGTGATGTTCTTGACAACACCTTCGACGGTCTGACCCTCGGTCAGGTTGGCGATGACCTCGGCGCGCTGTTCGGCGCGGCTTTCTTCCAGGATGGCGCGGCGCGACACGACGATGTTGCCACGGCGGCGGTCCATCTTGAGGATCTGGAACGGCTGCTTGAGACCCATCAGGGGGCCGGCGTCGCGTACGGGGCGCACGTCCACCTGGCTGCCGGGCAGGAACGCCACGGCGCCGCCCAGATCGACCGTAAAGCCGCCCTTCACGCGGCCAAAGATCGCGCCTTCGACGCGTTCCTCGGCGGCATAGGCTTTCTCCAGGCGGTCCCACGCGGCTTCGCGGCGGGCCATCTCACGGCTGATGACCGCTTCGCCGCGGGCATTCTCGACCTGGCGAAGGAACACCTCCACCTCGTCGCCCACGCTGATTTCGGGGTCTTCTCCGGGATTTGCGAATTCCTTGAGCTCGACGCGGCCTTCCATCTTGTAGCCGACATCGATGATGGCTTGTCCCGCCTCGATGGCGATGACTTTGCCGGTCACGACACTGCCCTCTTCGGGGGTGTCCATTTCGAAGCTTTCGTTCAGGAGGGCTTCGAATTCCTCCATGGATGCGTTTTGAGCCATGTGGTCTTACGGTTTCCTATTCTACAACTGTTTCCGGCCGTGCGGTTGTCTCCGCCGGTCTTGGGGTTTGGTCACTTGACGCCACACACATAAGGCCGCCACAAAAACGAAAGAGGGCCGGTTGCATCCCGACCCTGCCTGTATGCTTCGGTCTTGTGGCTTTGGCGCCCTTCTCGACGGGGGGTCTATACTGTGCATGCACACATCAATCAAGCCTAACCTTTGATTTATACTCCGCCACGCGGGAGTTGGCCGGGGCATTGCCGGTTATGACCTGGAACTGCTGAGACAATCGGCGGCCCGCGGCCGCTATTTCGCGCGGGGCACTGTATGAGAGGCCATCACCAACCCGCCGATGCGCGCCCCCTCAACCGGGCGCCGCGTCGCGCGCGGCGTTCACCGCCGCGACGGCCTGCGCCACCGCTTCCTCGATGCTCAGGTCCGAGGTATCCAGCACCACCGCGTCATCCGCCGGGCGCAGCGGCGCCTCGCTGCGCTCCGTGTCGCGGGCGTCGCGCTCGTGCACATCGGCCAGGACCGCCTCAAGCTCCACGTCGCTGCCCGCCTCGCGCAGCTCCAGCCACCGGCGCCGCGCGCGCACCTCGGCGCTGGCGGTGACAAACAGCTTGGCCTCCGCCTCGGGGCAGATCACCGTGCCGATGTCGCGCCCGTCCAGAACCGCGCCGCCCGCGCGCCGGGCAAAGGCGCGCTGAAAATCCACCAGCGCCGCGCGCACCTCGGGGATGGCGGCGACACGGCTGGCCGCCTGCGCCACATCGGCGCCGCGCAGCCCCTCGGCGCGCAAATCCTCGGCCACCAGGCCCTGCGCGGCCTCGACCGGCTCGACCCCGTCCAGCACCTTGCGACCCACCACGCGATACAGCAGCCCGGTATCGAGGTAGGCCAGCCCGAAATGCCCCGCCACGGCGCGGCTTACCGTGCCCTTGCCGGCCGCTGCCGGCCCGTCGATCGCGATTGTGAAACTCACTTCATGCTCCTTTTCCACCGGTGCCAAAGCGCCGCGATCGCGGCGGCGAGGGCGACCGTCATCACCGCGCCCGTTGCCGCCGATTTCGCCACCGTCCACGCGCTGGCCCATGCAACCATGCCCTGCGTGACACCCTCGGCGCCCGCGCGCAACAGGGCCGCAACCGCCGCGTTTTCCACATAATCAGCCACCGCGCCCAGCACCGCAACCACGCTGCCCGCCCGCGCCAGCCACACCCCGCGCGCGCCCAACAGCAAATGCAGCGCCAGGATCAGCGACAGCGCCAAAAGCGCCGGGTACGTGGTATCCAACCAATGCTGCGCAGTCAGGTACAGATCGCGCGCCTCCCCCGGCAGCGCCCCAAGATACCCGCGCGCCTGCGACAAGTCATAGCCAAGCGGTCGCAAATCGAACGGGCGCAGCCCGCCGGCGGCCTCGATCAGCGCCGGCAAGGTCCATAGCAGCATCGCCAGGTAATTGATCAGCGTCAGCGCCAGCGTGGCCACGAACACCCGCCGCATGGCCTAGGCCCCGCTGCGGCGGATATCGGCGCCCAGCCCGGTCATCAACGGCTCGAACACCGGGAACGAGGTGGCGATCGGCGCGCCGTCATCGACGCGCATCGGCCGCTCGCTGGCCAGTCCCATCACCAGGAATGACATCGCGATCCGGTGGTCCAGGTGGCTGGCCGCCTGCGCGCCGCCGGGCACATTGCCCGCGCCACAGCCGTGCACGATCCACCAATCGGGGCCATCCTCGACCTCGACACCGGCGGCGCGCAGGCCCGTTGCCATCGCCGCGATCCGGTCGCTTTCCTTGACCCGCAGCTCGGCCACCCCGCGCATCACCGTCGCCCCCGTGGCATTGGCCGCGACCACCGACAGGACCGGGTATTCGTCGATCATGCTGGCGGCGCGCTCGGGCGGCACCTCGATGCCGTGCATGTCGGGCGAATATTTCGCCCGCAGGTCCGCCACCGGCTCGCCGCCCTCCTCGCGCATGTTCTCGAACGTCAGGTCCGCGCCCATGTCCTGCAAGGTGTAGAACAGTCCCGCCCGCGTCGGGTTCAGCCCGATATTCGGCACCAGCACGTCCGAGCCCGGCACGATCAGCGCCGCGCAGACCGGGAACGCCGCGCTGGAGGGATCGCGCGGCACGACGATGTCCTGCGGCCGCAGCTCGGGCCGGCCCGTCAGGGTGATCTCGCGGCCCTCGGCCACGTCGCGCACGGCGATCTCGGCGCCAAAGCCCGCCAGCATCCGCTCGGTATGATCGCGCGTCGCCGCGGCCTCGATCACGACCGTCTCGCCCGGCGCGTTCAGCCCCGCCAGCAGCACCGCCGATTTCACCTGCGCCGACGGCACCGGCACGGTATAACGCACCGGCACTGGATCGGCCGCGCCCACCACCGTCATCGGCAGGCGCCCGCCCGCGCGGCCATACGTGCACGCGCCAAACTGCGCCAGCGGATCGGTTACCCGCGCCATCGGCCGCGCGTTCAGACTGGCATCGCCGGTGAAGGTGGCGGTGATCGGCGAGGTCGCCATCGCCCCCATGATCAGCCGCACGCCGGTGCCCGAATTGCCGCAATCGATGACGCCGCCGGGCTCGGCAAAGCCGCCCACGCCGACGCCGTGCACGTGCCACGTGCCATCCTCGTCCCGGGCCACCTCGGCGCCGAAGGCGCGCATCGCGCGGCCGGTATCCAGAACGTCCTCGCCCTCAAGCAGGCCGGTGATCCGCGTCTCGCCCACCGACAGCGCCCCCAGGATCAGCGTCCGGTGGCTGATCGACTTGTCGCCGGGCACATGCGCCAGCCCCGTCAGCGGCCCTTGCGCGGTCGAGATCATCGGAACGGGGGCGGCATGGCCGGACATGGGGCATCCTTTCGGGGGGAAACGCTTTGCGCCGGGTGATAGCAAGGCCGCGCGCCCGCGTCCATCACAAGCGGCGCCGGTGTTTGATACCTGACGCCGGGGGCGTGGTTGAGGTGCTGCGCAGTGCCCGGCCGCCGGGTGGGCGCTGCAACCCTCGTGTAGCGCGCTTTATGCCAGCCAAATACCTCCTCGTTTTCGTCGGCATGATACGCCGCAAAAGCGCCCGCCCGAGGGGGCGGTCGGGCGCTGCGCGGCGCCCTTCGGCCGCTATTTCGCGCAGGGCGCTATATCGATCGGAAACAACGGCCCATTCCTACACCCCAGAACCATAATATCCAGCGTTAAACCCTACCCGCTCCGCCGAAAGGTCAGGTAATGCGGCACCCGCCCCTCGCGCAACGCCTTTTGTTCGTAGCGGGTCGAGATCCAATCATCCCACGGCTCGCGCCAATCGCCGGGCCGCTCGGCCAGCCACTCGAACCCGTGGCGCGGAACCTGCTCAAGCGTCTGGCGCACGTAATCGGGAATATCCGTCGCCACCCGGAACTCCGCCCCCGGCCTCAGCACCCGCGCCAGCGGTTCAAGATGCTCGGGCGTGACGAAACGGCGGCGATGGTGGCGCGCCTTGGGCCACGGATCGGGATAGAGCAGGAACGCCCGCGCGATGCTGGCATCGGGGAGCACGTCGAAAAGATCGCGCACATCGCCGGGGTGCACGCGGATGTTGTCCACCCCCGCCGCCCGGATCTTGCCCAGCAGCATCGCCACCCCGTTGATGTACGGCTCGCACCCGATCAGCCCCACCTCGGGCGTGCGGGCGGCCTGGTGCACCATGTGCTCACCGCCGCCAAACCCCACCTCAAGCCAAACATCGCGCCCCCCGAACAGCGCCTGCAGGTCCAAAGGCCTGCGCTCGGGGTTCACGTCCCAGCCAACCGGGCCGGGCGACAGCGCAGCGAGGTCCTCGTCCAGATACGCCTCTTGCGACGGCTTGAGCGGCTTGCCCTTGAACCGGCCGTAGAAATTGCGCCACGGGGCGCCAGTGGGATGCTTGCCTTGCGTCATGCCGGTCCCTTAGCGCCTCGCCCCGGCCGGATCAATCCCGGCAGGGGGCGCGAGGTGCGATGCGGTCTATGGAACAAATGACCTGTTGCCGTCGTTGGGCGACCGGCCTGGGTGCCGCCCGCCCCCCGGCAACGCGGTCACCGGCATGCCGGGCCGCGCCGCCGAGAGTATTTTGGGCAAGATGAAGCCAGCCTGCTGCGCGCTCAGACCTCTTTTTCCAGCGCGCCGGCCAGGTCCGTCCGCTCCCAGCTAAAGCCGCCATCGGCGTCCGGGGCGCGGCCGAAATGGCCGTAGGCGGCGGTGCGGGCATAGATCGGCCGGTCCAGCGACAGATGCTCGCGGATGCCGCGCGGGGTCAGGTCCATCACCTTGGGGATCGCCACCTCGATCCTTTCGGGCGGCACCGCGCCGGTGCCGTGCGTGTCGGCATAGATCGACAGCGGCCGCGCCACACCGATGGCATAACTGAGCTGAATCGTGCACCGCTCGGCCATGCCGGCGGCGACCACGTTCTTGGCCAGGTAGCGCGCGGCATAGGCCGCCGAGCGGTCCACCTTGGTCGGGTCCTTGCCCGAGAACGCGCCGCCACCATGCGGGGCCGCGCCGCCATAGGTATCGACGATGATCTTGCGCCCCGTCAGCCCTGCGTCGCCATCGGGGCCGCCGATCACGAAGGTGCCGGTGGGGTTCACCCACCATTCGGTGCGATCGGTCAGCCATTCCGCCGGCAGCACGTCGCGGATATGCGGCTCAACGATGCGGCGGATGTCGGCGCTGCTGAGGTCCTCGCCCGCGTGCTGCGTGGACAGAACCACCTGCAGCACCTCGACCGGCTTGCCATTCTCGTAGCGCAGGGTGAGCTGGCTCTTGGCATCAGGGCGCAGCATCGGCTCGGCCCCCGATTTGCGCACCTCGGCCAAGCGGCGCAGGATGGCGTGGGAAAACTGGATCGGCGCGGGCATCAGCGCGTCGGTCTCATCGGTGGCATAACCGAACATGATGCCCTGATCGCCCGCCCCCTCGTCGCCGCGCTCGCCCGTCACGCCCTGCGCGATATGGGCGGATTGCTCGTGCAGCAGGTTGGTGATCTCGACCGTCTGGTGGTGGAACTTGTCCTGCTCATAGCCGATATCGCGGATGCAGTCGCGCACGATCGGATCGATCCGGTCCATGAACGCATGCAACCTGCCCTGGTCCGACAGGCCTATCTCGCCGCCGATGACAACCCGGTTGGTGGTTGCAAATGCCTCGCACGCGACCCGCGCCAAGGGCTCTTCAGTCAGCAGCGCATCGAGAACCGCGTCGGAAATGCGGTCGCACACCTTGTCGGGGTGCCCTTCCGAGACGGACTCGGAGGTGAAAAGATAGTTCTGTCGTGTCATGAAAGTGCTCCGTTATGATCTGCCCGTCACGCCAGGAAGCCGTTGTGACAGGGTGCGCAACTGCCTACGCCGCGCCTTGTGCGGGGTCAACCGCTATTCGCGTTGTGGCTGCGCCGCCGCGCGGCCCGGCCGCCCAAACCCAGAAGCAGCAGCGCCAGCACCGCAGCCGGCCCATCGCCCAGCATGGCATATCCCGTCGGCGGCGCCGGCGCGGGTAGCGGCGCATCGCGCCAGCCCGCCTGCCCCAGTGGAATCATCGCGGTGACGCGCCCGCGCGCGTCGATCATCGCCGAGACGCCTGTATTGGCCACGCGCACCATCGGCAGCCCCTGCTCGATCGCGCGCATCCGCGCCTGCGCCAGGTGCTGCCACGGGCCCGATACCTGCCCAAACCACGCGTCGTTGGTGATCTGAAGCAGGAAATCGGGGCGCTCGGGCGCGGCGCGCACGTCGCGCGGAAACACCGCCTCGTAGCAGATCAGCGGCAGCGCCCGGCCCAACCCCTCGCCCAGGTCCAGCAGTTGCGCACCGGGGCCGGCGGAAAACCCCTGCCCCGCGTTGGCGGCCAGGCCGTAGATCCCCCACCGCGCCAGCAAATCGCCAAACGGCACGTATTCCCCGAACGGCACGAGGTGATGCTTGTCATAGACCTCCGTCGCGGTGCCGCCCGGCCCCACCACCACGGCCGAATTATAGACGCGCGGCCCCTCGTCGCGCAGCAGGCCCAGCACGACAGGCGCACCGCCCGCCGCCTGCGCGATACGCGCCAGAACCCCGCCCGCATCGTTCAGGCGCACCGGCACGGCCGTTTCCGGCCACACCACCAGGTCGGGGCGCGGCGCGCCCGCGTCGGGCGCGGCGGCGGTATAGCGCAACTGCCGCTGGTAGAATTCTGGCGCATGATCGGGGTGCCACTTCAGGCGCTGCGGCGCGTTTGGCTGCACCAATCGCAGCACCGGGCGGTCGCCCGCGACGGGCGCCCCCTCCGGCACCGGCACGAGGCATAGCACCCCGCCCCCCAGCAAAACCGCCGCGCGCATCGCCATGGCCCGCCGCGCGCGCCCCGCCCACGGCCCCGCCGCCAGCGCCGCCAGCCCCATGATGCCCAGCGTCAGCAACCCCACGCCGCCCCACGCCGCCGCCTGCCCCGCCTGCGCATCAACCAGCATGTGACCGGGGCTTGCCCATGGAAACCCGGTAAAGGCCCGCGCGCGCAGCAATTCGGCCAGTGTCATCGCCGGGGCCAAAAGGGCCGCCGCCCACGCCCCCGCGCCCGCCGCCGCGCGCGCCACGGCAAACGCACCCGCCCAGAAAAGCGCCATACCCCCCGCCATGAACACGAGCGCAAAGGGCGCCATCCACCCGTGGCGCGCGATATCCACCATGAACGGCTCGATGAGCCAGCTAAGCGCGAGAAGGAAATAAGCGGTGCCGAACACCTGCCCGATCAGCGCCGCGCGCCGCCACCCTTGCGCGGCAACCAGCAACACCGCCCCGCCGGCAAACCCGGCCAGCGCGGGCAATACCCATCCCAGCGGCGCCTGCCCCGTCGCGGCCAGCACCCCGGCCAGCGCCGCGATGCACAGCACCACCCAGCGCGGACGCCGACGCAGCCATGTCGCGGGATCGGGCCGCGCCGCGCCGCGCCCGTCCTCAGCCATCAGCCATCCGCCGATCCGCTCAGGCGCACGCGCAGCCGCTTGATCCGGCGCAGATCGCCGTCGACCACCTCGAATTCCGGGCCCGAGGGGTGCTGCACCACCTCGCCGCGCACCGGCACGCGCCCCGACAGCATGAACACCAACCCGCCCAACGTGTCGATCTCTTCGGGGTCGATATCCTCGGCATCGGTCAGCGACACGCCGGTTTCGGCCTCGAACTCCTCCACCGGCGTCTTGGCCAGCGCCAGGTACTGGCCCGGCTGCTCCAGCGTCCAGTAATCCTCGTCCTCGGTGTCGTGCTCGTCCTCGATCTCGCCGATGACCTGCTCGATCAGGTCCTCGATGGTGACAAGGCCATCGACACCGCCATACTCGTCGATCACCAGCGCCATGTGCTTGCGCTCGCTCTGCATCTTTTGCAGCAGCACGCCGATCGACATCGACGGCGGCACATACAGCAGCGGGCGCAGCATCTCGCTTAGCGCGAATTCCTGTTGCGCATCGTCTTGCGGCGCGCAGAACCCGTGGCGCAGCGCGAAATCCTTCAGGTGCACCATCCCCACCGGCGAATCCAGCGTCTCGGAATAGACCGGCAGGCGGCTGAACCCGGTATCGCGGAATTGCTCCACCAGCCCCTCGCGGGTCACGGTGTCGGGCACCGCCACGATATCGGCCTTGGGAATTGCCACATCCTCGACCCGCATGCGCCGCAGGTTCAAGATGTCGTGCGACTGTGCCTGGTTGGCGTGGCGCGGCGCGCTGTTCATATCCGCCTCGGCGCTGTCATCCGGCCCGTGCCGACGGAACGGGCGGATCACCCGTTCGAAAAAACCCGCCTCGGCAGGGTCGTCTTCTGTTTGGCTATACTGCCGCGCGCTGTGCGCGGCGGTAGATGACTCTTCGCTGCTCTCGCCCATGTCTCTTTCCAGTTAACCGGGGCACCTACGCCCCCTTCGCCCTATTATATGGGTCAGGCAGGCCCAGTTTGCCAAGTATCCGCACCTCAAGACCCTCCATCAAAGTGGCATCCTTGTCACGGATATGGTCATACCCCAGCAGATGCAGCACCGCATGCACCACCAAATGCGTGGCATGATCGGCCAGCGGCGTGCCCGCCTCGCCCGCTTCGCGCGCGCAGGTGTCGTAGGCGATCGCGATATCGCCCAATTCCTGCGTCTCCCCGGCAAACGGGTCCGGCGCGGGGGCGGGCGGCGGCGCGCCCTCAGACTGCGGCGCGATCTCCTGCGCCGGCCAGCTCAGCACATTGGTCGCCGCGCGCTTGTCCCGAAACTCGGCGTTCAGCACGGCAATGCGCGCATCGTCGCAGGCCAGAACGCTGATCTCGTACGCCGCCGGATCGTGGCCCAACTCCGCCAGCGCCGCGCGCGCCGCGCGCTCGGCCAAGTCTGGCAACCCCACCGCGGTCCAGCGCTCGTCCTCGATCACCACGTCGGTTAGCATACCCGCCCCCGCCGCGCGGCCTCATGTATCTGCGTTATAGGCGTCGATGATCGCCGCCACCAACGGGTGGCGCACCACGTCGCGCGCGGTGAAATAGGTAAAGCTGATCTGATCGATCGGCTTGAGAAGCCGTTCCGCGTCATGCAGGCCCGATGTCACCCCGCGCGGCAGGTCCACCTGGCTACGGTCGCCGGTGATCACCATGCGGCTGCCCTCGCCCAGGCGGGTCAGGAACATCTTCATCTGCATCGACGTGGCGTTCTGCGCCTCGTCCAGCACCACGAACGCATTGCTCAGCGTACGGCCCCGCATGAACGCCAGCGGCGCGATCTCGATCCGCTTTTCCTCCATCAGCTTGGCCGCCTGCTTGCCCGGCAGGAAATCGTTCAGCGCATCATAAAGCGGCTGCATGTAGGGATCGACCTTTTCCTTCATGTCGCCGGGTAAGAAACCCAGCCGCTCGCCTGCCTCCACCGCCGGACGCGACAGGATGATGCGATCCACCTCGCCGGCCAGGAACATCGACACCCCCGCCGCCACCGCAAGATAGGTCTTGCCGGTGCCCGCCGGCCCGATCCCGAACGCCAGGTCATGAGTGAACAGGCTGGTGACATAGCTTTTCTGCGCCTCGGTGCGCGGCTCGACCAGCTTCTTGCGAGTCTTGATTTCGACCCGGCCGCCCTTGAACATCTCAAGCTGATCGCCATCGCAGGTGCCCTCATCCTCCTGCGCGGGGCCCATGCGGATCTGCCTGTCGATATCCCCCTGCTCCAGGTCCCTGCCCGCCTCAAGGCGCTCATAAAGCCCGGTCAGCACCTCGATCGCCTCGTTTGTCGCGACCGTCTCGCCGATCACCGCCAACTGGTTGCCGCGGCGCAGGATCTGCACGCCCAGCTTGTCCTCGATATCGGCAAGGTTGCGATCGTATTCGCCGCACAAATCGATCAGCAAACGGTTGTCGGGAAACTCCACCAGACGTTCGGCGGGAAGGTCAGAGCCGGGATGCGGGGGCTGAACGCTGGTGGTCAATCGGATCTCCGTATTGGCAAGATGGGCAGCGGCGGCGCCTAACCGTGCCAAGCCGCGCGCCCGTGTGCAAGGGACTGGCGGCAATTGTCACGGGATTGAGATAAAATTCGCCACAAAAAAAACCGCGGGCCGGTCAGGCCCACGGTATTTGACGCGAAATGGATGGTTTTCGGTCACAGCGTGTCTGCAACCTCCGAACCGCCCTTGAACGGCCCGGTGGCGACATTCGGCGGCGCCGCACCGGAACAAACCGGCGATCCGTCGGGTTGCTTGCGCTCGCTCAGGTAGCCCTCAAGCCCGTCATCTATGATCCAGTGGTCGCACCCGTTCGGGTCCACCCACACACCGGCGACGAGGTTGCTCAGATGTTTGGCATCGACACCGCGATCGCGCGTTTTGTCGGGGCCGACGGTCTGGCACCCGGCCACGAGGGCCGCCGCGCCAAGGAACAAGGTCAATTTCTTGATGTTCATTTCTGGTTCTCCTCAGCGCAGGCAGGTGATTTCGACACGGCGATTCTCGGCCATGCCCTGCGCGGTGGCGTTGCTGGCGCGCGGCATCCGCTCGCCAAAGCCCCGCACATCGACCACGCTGGCCCCCACGGATTGGGCAACCTGAGCAACCGCGTTGGCGCGGCGCAGGCTCAGCCCCATGTTGTATTCATCGGACGCGCGGGCATCGGTATGCCCGTGGATCAGGAACGCGCGCGCATTGGCCTGCTGAAAGAACTCCTGCAGCCGCGCCCGTCCGGCGGAGGTGATGGTATGCCGGTCGGTCGCGAACAACTGGTCTGTCGGCACGATGCCGCAGATATTCCCCCGGTGACACACCGGCGTTCCGTCGCGGCGCGTGTGCGGCGTCATGTAGCCCTCCGCCCCGTCATCCATGACCCAGTGCTCGCACCCGTCCGGATCGATCCAGATCGTCGGCTCGTATCGCTCGCCCACCACGGTTGGCTTGCCGGCGCTTTGCGCCTGCGCCCCCGTCGCGACCGCCAGCAGCAGCGCCGCCGCGGCCATGAGTGATGGCACGGCATTGTAATTGAACTTAGCCACAGCCCCTGTCCCTTTTTTTCTATTCCCCCAGAAGGGGCACGCGGCACTTGTACCGTGCCAGCCGCCCCAGCTTTAATACCAGCACTCTAGCAAAGATGCGCCGCATGTGAAGGGAATTTCGCGCCGCTCTACAACCATTGCGGAAACAACGCCGCTATCTCAGGGCGTTTGTTGTTCCCTTGGATGCAATCGCGGCTGCCGCTAGCTCAGACCAGGACACCCGCCAGCGAATTGGGCCCGCTTTCGGTGATACGCACGCGCCGCAGCTCTCCGGCCTCGGCCGGGCAATCGGCCACGTGCACCGCGTGCAGGTAGTCGGACTTGCCCACCATCTGCCCCGGCATGCGGCCCGGCTTCTCGAACAGAACGCCCAGCTCACGGCCCACCATCGCGTCCTGAACGCTGCGCTGTTGCTCGGTGATCAGTGCCTGCAACCGCGACAGCCGCTCGGATGCCACATCCGGATCCACCTGCGCGCGCTCCGCCGCCGGGGTGCCGGGGCGTGTGGAATACTTGAACGAGAACGCCTGCCCGTAGCCCACTTCGCGGATCAGGGCCATCGTGTCCTCGAAATCGCGCTCGGTCTCTTCGGGAAATCCGACGATGAAATCGCCCGAAATCAGGATATCGGGCCGCGCCGCGCGGATCCGTTCGATCAGGCGCAGATAGCTTTCCGCCGTGTGGCTGCGGTTCATCCGCTTGAGGATACGGTCGCTGCCCGATTGCACCGGCAGATGCAGGTACGGCATCAGCTTGGCGCACTCCCCGTGCGCGGCAATCAGGTCGTCGCTCATGTCGTTGGGGTGCGAGGTGGTGAACCGGATCCGCTCCAGCCCCTCGATCCCGTCCAGCGCCCAGATCAGCCGCGCCAGCGACCAATCGGCGCCATCCGGCCCGGTGCCGTGATAGGCGTTGACGTTCTGGCCCAGCAAGGTGATCTCGCGCACGCCGCGCGCCACCAGGTCACGCGCCTCTTCCAGAACCTGCGCCACCGGGCGGCTGACCTCGACGCCGCGTGTATAGGGCACCACGCAAAAGGCGCAGAACTTGTCGCACCCCTCCTGCACGGTCAGGAACGCGGTCGGCCCGCGCCGCGCCTTGGGGCGCGTCTTGAGCGCCGCGAACTTGTCGTCCTCGGGGAAATCGGTGTCCAGCACCTTGTCGCCGCCGCGCGCACGCGCCTCCATCGCCGGCAGCCGGTGATAGCTCTGCGGCCCCACCACCATGTCCACCAGCCCCGAGCGGCGCATAATCTCTTCGCCCTCGGCCTGCGCCACACAGCCCGCGACGCCGATCTTCAGGTCTGGCTTGTCGGCCTTCAACCCCTTGAACCGGCCCAGCTCGGAATACACCTTTTCCGCCGCCTTCTCGCGAATGTGGCAGGTGTTCAGCAAGATCATGTCGGCATCGTCGGGCGTCTGTGTCTCGACATACCCGGACCCGCCAAGGGCCTCGGCCATGCGCTCGCTGTCATAGACGTTCATCTGACAGCCATAGGTCTTGATGAAGAGTTTTTTCGGCTCGCTCATGGCGCTGATCCTGTCGCGGTTTCGCGCGCCTGCCTATATCATATCCGCCCCGCCTTGCAATGCGCGGCGAATTGGCGGACCCTGCGCCGCGCAGCCACCCGGAGACCGGCATGAAACACGACAGCCTGCGGCAGTTCCTGGCAAATCCCGGCACGGCCCTGTCGAAAGGGCCGATCGCCATGATATTCGTCGAGGACGCCTGCGAGATCGACAGCACCCTGCGCCACCACCTGGACCGCGGGTTCGCGCATTTGCTGGTGTTCATCCCCGATGCGTTCGACTTCGACGCCACCCTTGCCGCGCGCGACGACGTGCACCGCATCGCGCTTGATACCATCGCCGACAACGCCGTGACCGACACCGTCAACCGCGTCATCGCGGCGGCGCCGGGCCTGTGGATGTATTACTGCTTCAACGCCGAATACCTGTTCTACCCGTTCTGCGAGAGCCGGACCATCGGCGAAATGCTGACCTTCCACACCGAGGAAAAGCGCGACGCGATGATGACCTACGTCATCGACCTCTACGCCGGCGATCTGGATCGCCACCCCGACGCCGTCGCGGTGGACGACGCCTATATCGACCGCTCCGGCTATTACGCACTTGGCCGACCCGACCCACAGACCGGCGCCCACCTGCGCAATCAGCTTGATTTCTACGGCGGCCTCCGTTGGCGCTACGAGGAACACGTCCCCACCAGCCGCCGCCGGATCGACCGGATCGCCCTGTTCCGGGCGCGCGAGGGGCTGAAACTTCGACCCGGCCACACCTTCAACGATGCCGAGTACAACACCTATTCCTGCCCCTGGCATCACAACCTGACGGCGGCGATCTGTTCGTTCCGAACCGCCAAGGCACTCAAGCGCAATCCCGGCTCGACCTTCGATATCCACACATTCCGCTGGCACAACTCCACCCCGTTCGAGTGGCATTCGAGCCAGTTGCTGGATCTTGGCCTGATGGAACCGGGGCAGTGGTTCTGAGCGGGGAGTGGGCGAGCCGGCCTTGAGCAGGCATCCCATCTAGTGCCCTGCGCGAAATAGCGCCCGCAGGGCGCCGCGCATCGCAACCGTCCGCCTCAAAGCCCCCGGCTCCCGGCCCTACTTCGTCAACAGCCCCTTCAGCGCATCCTTGACCTTTTCCTCGGCCTTTTTCTTGAGCGCGTCCTCCACGCTCTCGCCTTCCTCGGGGGTTACGCCCAGCTTCTTCTCAACCGCCTCGTTCAGCTTCTTGCGCGCCTTTTCCTCGGCGGCCTTCTTTTCCTCTTCCAGGTTCTCATCAAGCAGCACTTTCATGTCGGGCCGGATCGACGGGTTGGCCCATGGCCCCTTGATCCGCACCGGGATCGCGACGCCGCCCTCGCCATCGGTGCCGCCCGAACGCGGCGTGAACAGGTAATCCAGATCGCGCGCACCCAGCCCGATCCGCCCCTCGCCGCGCGCGGTGATCACCGGCAGGCTCATCAGCAGGTCATCGTTGCGCAAAACGCCATCCTCGATGGTGAAACTGGCGCTCAGGCTGTCGAACACGGTTGTGCCGCCGCTCACGTCGCCCGCGCGAAACAGCTTGTCCAAATCGATCCCCTGGATGGTGCCGCGCCCGGTGCTTAGCGTGCCCTGCCCCGACAGCGAGCGCATGATCGCGTCCACGCTGCCCCCCGCGCCCAGGAACGACACCTGCGCATCGGCGGCGCCGGTGAACCGGCTCAGCCCGGCCATGTCGCTCAGCAGCCCCTGCAGGCCCACGCCCTGCGCCCGCAGATCGCCGCCCACCGATAGCCCGCTGCGGTTGTTGGCGACCACCTCGCCGCCCAGGGTGCCGTCATAGGCCGCCACCTCCCGCAACGTGACAACCGCGCGGGCCCGGTCCAGCGTGGCACCGATATGCGTCTGGTTCAGCGACAAGCCCCCCACCAGCACCGACTCCGCCCGCAGATCGAGCTCGCCGTTGACCAACGACAGCGCGCTGGCATCGATCGGCGCGGTGGACCAGCCCGCCGTTGCCGCGCGCTCCCCGGAGCCCGCAGCCGCCGCCTCGCCGCCACCGCCCAGCCCCGACAGGTCCAGCGCGCCAGTGCTGATCTGCCCCACCACGCGCGGCGGGGTCTGCGCGGTGAACACGTCCAGCGCCCCGCTCAGGCGGTTGCCGTCCAGCGTCAGCGACCCCTCGCGCAGGCTCAGGCGCATATCGTCGGGCGTCAGGCTCAGATCGCCGCTCAACGCCGCGCGCCGGCCCAATCCTTGCGGCAGCGAAACGCCCGGCCGACCCAGTGCCGCCATGAACGCCGCGGTGTCGGGCAATTCGCCCTCGATCCGCCCGGCGACCATCGGCGCAAGGCTCGCTTGCCCGTTCAGCCCGATCTCGCCCCCGGCAGCGGCCACCCGCAGGTTCAGCGCCGAAGCATCGCCGTTGATGAACTGCGCAAACCTGTCGATCCGGCCGCTCACCGCCACCGTCTCGCCCGCCGGGCGCAGGCCCGCTTCGAACTCCGCCGCGCCCTCGTAATCGGCCCAGCGCAGATCCAGCGACAGCCCCTGCATCACGGTTTCCTCGCCACTGCCCCGGTCGGCATAGCGCAGCACCCCGTCGGTGATCAGCGCCCGGTCCAGGTACAGCGCCAGCTTGGCCGATCGCGCCCCCTCCTGTCCCGAGGGCGCCACGCCCTCGACGCCCAACTCCCAGTTGACGCGCCCATCGGCGGCCCGCTCCAGCAATATGCGCGGGCTGCGCAGCTCCAGCCCCGTGATCCGGATATCCCCGCGGATCATGGCGATCGGATCGACCCCCACTTTCAACGCCTCGGCGCGCATCATCGGCCCGGCGTCGGACCAAGGCGCGTTGCCGATCTCCATCGGCCCGGTCGCAACCCCCAGAACCGGGTAAAAACTGATCTCGGTGCCGCCCGACAGCGTCACCTCGCGCCCAGTCTGCGCGCGGATCTGGTCCACCGCCACCTGCGCGATTCGGTCCTCCGGCAACAGGAAAACAGACCCCACCGCGACCACCACGAGGACGATCACCAATCCGATCAACCGAACGATCCACCGCATGACACACCTGCTTTGCTGTTGCCAACTCAGTCTAAGGCAATTCACCGACCGGGGGATAGGGGGTTTCACGCGCGGCGCGGGCCGGACGCGCAAGGGCCTTTCCGCCGCCCCCGCGCTGGTCTATATGCGCTCCATGTCCAGCAACCCGCCAGATCTCCGCCCTGACCTCGCGCCAAAGGCGCGGCTCTCAGATGTTGCGCAAGACCGCAGCGACCAGCCAACCATCGGCATGGTCTCGCTCGGCTGCCCCAAGGCGCTGGTCGATAGCGAACGCATCCTCACCCGCCTGCGCGCCGAGGGCTACGCCATCTCGCCCGACTACACCGGCGCCGACGCGGTGATCGTGAACACCTGCGGCTTCCTCGACAGCGCCAAGGCCGAATCCCTCAGCGCCATCGGCGAGGCGCTCAATGAGAACGGCCGCGTCATCGTCACCGGCTGCCTGGGGGCCGAACCCGACTACATCACAGGCGCACATCCCAGCGTCCTGGCCGTGACCGGCCCGCACCAGTACGAACAGGTGCTCGACGCCGTGCACGCCGCGGTGCCCCCCGCGCCCGACCCGTTCGTCGATCTGCTGCCCGCCTCGGGGGTGAAACTGACGCCGCGGCACTACAGCTACCTCAAGATATCCGAGGGCTGTAACCACAAATGCAAGTTCTGCATCATCCCCGACATGCGCGGCAAACTGGCCAGTCGCCCGGCCCATGCCGTGATCCGCGAGGCGGAGAAACTGGTTGAGAACGGCGTGCGCGAGCTGCTGGTCATCAGCCAGGACACATCGGCCTACGGCATCGATATCCGCCACGCCGAGGCCAAGGGCCACCGCGCCCACATCACCGACCTGGCGCGCGATCTTGGCACGCTGGGGGCATGGGTGCGCCTGCACTACGTCTATCCCTACCCGCATGTGCGCGAACTGATCCCGCTCATGGCCGAGGGGCTGATCCTGCCCTACCTCGATATCCCGTTCCAGCACGCCCACCCGGCCACCCTCAAACGCATGGCCCGCCCGGCGGCGGCGGCGAAAACCCTCGATGAGATCGCGGCATGGCGCGCCGCCTGCCCCGATATCGCCCTGCGCTCGACCTTCATCGTCGGCTACCCCGGCGAAACCGAGGCAGAGTTCAAAACCCTGCTGGATTGGCTCGACGAGGCACAGCTCGATCGCGTCGGCTGCTTCCAGTATGAGAACGTCGCCGGTGCGCGCTCCAACGACCTGCCCGATCATGTGCCCGACGAGGTGAAACAGGACCGCTGGGATCGTTTCATGCAAAAGGCACAGGCGATTTCCGAGGCGAAACTCGCCGCCAAGGTCGGCACCCGTCAGGACGTGATCATCGACGATATCGACGAAGACGGCATCGCCACCTGCCGCACCAAGGCCGACGCGCCCGAAATCGACGGATGTTTGTTCATTGACGAGGGAACTGATGCGCTGAGCGTGGGCGATATCGTCACCGTCGAAGTGGACGAGGCCGGCGAATACGACCTGTGGGGCCGCCTGCCCGGTTGAGGGGGCGCGCGGCGGTAATGACCTTGACCGAACATCTCATATAGCGCCCTGCGCGGAATCAAGGCCGCAGGCCGCCGCGCATCGCCCGAATCCTGCACCCACCCCCCGGTTCCCAACCCCGCGCACCTGCGCTACGCTGCCTGCAAACGCACAGCCACCCGAGGAGGAGCCAGCGCCATGACCGACGACATCCCCAACATCGCGCAAAAAGCCCCCTTTCCCGTCGAAGTGACCGAGGGCAAATCCTATCTCTGGTGCGCATGCGGCCGCTCCGCCCAGCAGCCGTTTTGCGATGGCAGTCACAAGGGCACCACGCACCGCCCGGTCAAATACACCGCGCAAGCCACGCAAAAGGTGTTCTTCTGCGGCTGCAAGAATACCGGCAACGCCCCGCTCTGCGACGGCACGCATTCCACGCTATGATCCACGTGACCACCACCTGCCCCGACCTCGACAGCGCCCGCGACCTCGCTGGCGCCGCGATCAGCGCGCGCATGGCCGCCTGCGCCAACGTCACCCCCGGCCTCCTCAGCCTGTTCCACTGGCAAGGCGCGGTCGAGGAAGAAACCGAGGTGCAGATCACCTTCAAAACGACAGGCGAAAGCCGCGCCGCGCTGGTCGCGCTGATCACCGACCTGCACCCCTACGACCTGCCGGTCATCACCTGGGAACAGGTTGAGACGACGCCCGAGACGACGACCTGGCTGAACGAGGAAACAGGCGGCTGAAGCGAAGCGCGCGCGCTTGCGTACGAATCGTACGGGTCACGCGGCGAAACGTCCGTTTCTGCGCAAACGCCAATCTTGTCCTGCGCGTGCGGTGCATTAATTCGGTAATGCATGAGCGATGAAATCCGCGTCCTTTACAACGCCCGTTGCCCCGTGTGCCGGGCCGAGATTAACCACTACGCCGCGCATACGCGCGCGTGCAATCTGCCCATTCGTTTCGATGATCTGAATTCAGCGGATCTTGCCCACTGGGGCATCAGCGCCGATCAGGCCGCGCGCCGGTTGCACGTTCTCAAAGATGGCGAAATATACAGCGGGATCAATGGCTTTCTGGTCCTGTGGCGGGGTATGCCGCGCTGGCGAGCGCTGGCTACACTGGTCGCTTTGCCGGGGGTTCGCGCCGTTGCCACCGCGGTTTATGACCGGGTTCTTGCCCCGGCGCTTTATCGGCGGCACTTGGCCAGGACGGCGCGTGCGCGCTGCGCCTCGGCGGCGCGGCGCTAAGTGGCGTCAATTGGGCGAAAGCCTATCCAGCAAGTCCTTGTTCTTGCAGTATTTCGGTGCTTCCTTGGCATCCTTGTGCCCGTTCATCCAGCTCAGGCATTCTACCTCGTGGGTGCAACTGGCACAGCGGAAAACCGCCGCTCGATACTCCGACGCGCTCTCGGAATCATGGGCGATTCTCTCGCCGAAATCGACGCCGAGCGATCGGGCCATCTGGCCCATCACGTCCGCGCGCCTGCTTAGAGTCGCAAACAGTTTCATTCTTGATTTCCTTCTCTTTCTTGGTGTTCTTTCAATGCGTTAAGTGTATCCCGGTGGGTGCAGAACGATGGCGCCCGCGCCGCTTCGCCAAGGCAGTTGGCCAGCCACATCTGGCACTCGCGCACATGCGCGCATTTCCGGCACCGCGCCACCATTTGCGCGTAGTCGTCCGCGTGCAGCTGCCCTGCTTGCAGCGATTCGCTCAGGTTCAACCCCATCGACCGCGCCATCGACCGCGTTAACCAGAAGTGGCAATCTGGATCGCCAAGGTATTCCATCTTCCCCATGTCCTGCCCTCCCGTGCTTGCCGCGCGTAACACATTGATAATACGCGCATATTATGCTTCACTGCGGCACCTGGCATCGCACTGCCAAAGCTCCCCCATAATGGCCCAACCCCGACGCGCCAAGTTCCACTCCCCGACGCGATCTTATGATTTCCGCAGCGATTCCAACGCCTTGGCGTTTCGGCAATAGCAAGGCGCATGCTCTCCCGCACCGTGCTCCGCATTCAGCCACGCAGCACAGGTGTCAGGCTGACTGCACCCCGTACACCGCAGCACCAAATCCGGCAGTGCGTCATAGTCCAGACGCCCGCTCATCACCTCCTCCTCAAGGTCCAGACCCAACGCCGACGCCATCCGGTCAACCAGTGCGGCATGCGTCCTAATTATCTGATTTTCATACATTTAAACGCCCTCCCATACAGGGCTCATCACCGTGACGAGCCCCTACAGGAGACCACATCGCGCGCAACCGCGCCTTGACCTGAGTCAATCAGCGGCAGAGCGGCCAATCGCCTCAAGGTACCTGCGCACGCAGGTCTGCACGTGCCTGAACCGATCGCCGCCCAGGTGCTTACCACCATACCAACGGGTGACCACGATCACATGATCATGCAGCCCCGCCCGCTCCAGCATCCGCAAGATGACCATGCCCGCGCCGCTTTCACCATCGTCACCCTTGCGCGCGGTGCCATCGGCGGCCAGAACCGCCCAGGTATTATGCGTGGCCTTGGCGTATTTCTTGTTTCGCTTCAACTGCTTGAGAAACGCGGCGACATCCGCGTCGCTGCGCGCCGCACCGCCTGAGACGGCATAGCGAGAGCCACGATCGTTCACGACATTCTCAATGGTTTTCATATGGCTACACCGTCCCGCCGCACGCCTAAAGGCCCGCCGCCCGGCGCCGGACCACGGCGATTCGCGCGGCGTTTGGCGGGTGCGTTCCCAGGAACCGATTGCCCGGATCGGGAATGCGGGTAAAGAACTCCGCCCCCCGCAGCGGATCAAACCCCGCCCGCGCCGCGATCACCGTGCCCAGGCTGTCCGCCTCCAGCTCGAATTCCTTGGAATAAGACCGAGCGCCCACGCTTGCCCCCAGATCCTGCGCGCTGCGTATGCCCGCGCCGTCCGCACCCGACAGCGCCGCCAGACCGCCCATCAGGATCGCGCCCGCCGTCGCATTGCGCCTCTGGCGGGGGATATGCGCCCGTATATGGTGCGCCGCCTCATGCGCCATCACGAAGGCCAATTCGTCGGCATTGCGCACCTCGCCCACCATCGCGATGGTAAACCCGATCACCGGGCGCCCAACGTCATCCATCGTCTGAAAGGCATTCGGCGGCAGCTCGGTCCGCGTATCCACCACGATGCGATAGTCGCACCCAAGCGCCGGCGCGCGGGCGCGGCACTCGGCCTCGGCAACGGGCTCGATCGCATCGACAACACGGGTGAACTGCCGCGCGGCCTCTTCGGGGGGCAGCCGCTCATACGCGGGGGCCGGGCGCGGCCCCGCGACTGGCGGAGATGCACCAGGCGCCGCGCACCCGGCAATTCCGCTAAAAACAAGAAGCGCAAACAATACCTTGTAAGCAGGTCGCATAGTTCCTCGTTTGCCGGCTGGCGATTCTCTTGCATTGCGGCGTATCTGCCGTACCCTTTGGGTATGTTTACCATCGAACACGAATTCGACGCCACGGTGATTACACTTGTCGACGACGGCGAGACGCCCTTGCAGGAGGACGTGATCGTGACCGCCTTTGCCGAGTGCGTCACCGTCTCTCAATACGATCCGCGCACGGACCAGGTCCAGACCGTGACGGTTTCACCGGCTCAACTGCGCGATCTGGGCGCCGCCCTGAACCTGCCCGAGGGTGCCTACAAATTACGCCCCGAGGCGGGCAAAGGCTAAACCGCGACGCCCTCATTCAAGGCGAAACACCTTGTCACGCGCGGTTTTGCCCCGGATCAGGGACAGGCGCGACTTGGGCACGCCCATGGCCTTGGCCAGCAGGGTCCGCGCGGCGGCCGTGGCCTTGCCCTTTTCCGGCACGCAGGTCACGTAAACCCGGATCGCGCCCTCCTCGTCCTGAACAACGCGGTTGCGCGACGCCTTTGGCGTGACCTTGACCGCGATCTCGGCGCCTTCGCGGCACAAGTGTTTCATCTGCGGTTCCGACATTCACCCCGTCCCAGCCGCGCATTTCCCCCCGCTCGCCCGTTTACATTCGCGCGCCGGACAGGAATATTCAATGCCGACGCCAAAGGGGAGGCTTTGATGGCAACCGGATTTTTCTGGGATGAAGAGTGTTTCTGGCACGGCGGGGGCGCCTATGCGCTGACCCTGCCACTTGGCGGACTGGTGCAGCCGCTATCGGCGGGCGGCCTGCCCGAGGGCCCCGAGGCCAAGCGCCGCCTCAAGAACCTGATGGATGTCACCGGCCTGAGCGCCGAGCTTGAGTGCCGCAGCGCAAGCCCCGCCACGTGGGAGGATCTGGCCCGCGTTCATCCAGAGGAATTCTTGAATAAATTCAAGAAAATGTCGGATGAAGGCGGCGGCGAGCTTGGCTTGCGCACGCCGTTCCTGAAGGGCGGTTTCGAGATCGCCGCGCTGTCGGCGGGGCTGGCAAAGCAGGCGCTTTTGTCGGTCCTGAACGGCGAATTGGAGAACGCCTATGCCCTGTCGCGCCCGCCGGGGCATCATTGCTTGCCGGACTGGCCCAACGGGTTTTGCCTGCTCAACAACATCGCCATCGCCGTCGAAGCGGCCAAGGCGCAAGGGTTGGCCGACCGCGTCGCCGTGATCGATTGGGACGTGCATCATGGCAACGGCACCGAGGCGATCTATTACGAGCGCGACGATGTTCTGACCATCTCGGTGCACCAGGATCGGAACTATCCGCTGGACACCGGCCACCTCGGCCACCGGGGCGAAGGCGCTGGCGACGGATACAACCTCAACATCCCGCTTCCACCCGGCCCGGGGCATTTCAGCTACATGGAAGTGATGGAGCGGATTATCTGCCCGGTTCTGGGCATTTACCGGCCGGACGTGATCATCGTCGCCAGCGGCTATGACGCCTGCGCCTTTGATCCGCTGGGCCGGATGATGGCCACCGCCGACACCTTCCGCCAGATGACTGCCATGGTCAAACAAAGCGCAAATGACCTGTGCGACGGGCGGATGGTCATGGTCCACGAGGGCGGCTATTCCGAGGCCTACGCCCCCTTCTGCGGGCACGCGGCGATTGAAGAACTGGCCGGCAGCACCGCAACCGCGCCCGACCCGATGGCCGAGACCGTGGCGGCGCGGCAACCCGATGCGCGGTTCGACACCTATATCAGCGAATTGATCGGCGAAATGGCGTCGGAGTTGCTGATGATGCCGTTCTACAATGACGCAAGCAATTGATATAAATTTGGAAACTCGCACATGCCCGCACCCGATCCCGCCGCGATGGCGTTTCTCCTGTCCCGTCGGTCACGCCCGGCCAAGACGCTGACCGCACCGGGGCCGGATCGCGCGGCGCTTGAGCCGATCCTGCGCGCGGCCCTGCGCAGCCCCGATCACGGCAAGCTTGAGCCGTGGCGCCTGATCGTGATCGAGCGCGGCGCGCTCGATCGGCTGGCAGCGGCGGCACGGGCGCGCGGCGCCGCGCTTGGCCTGTCCGAGCGGGACATCGACAAGGGCGCCGGGCAATTTGCGGACAGCCCCCTGACGGTCGCGGTCGTTGCCGCGCCCAAACCGTCCGACAAGGTCCCCGAGATCGAGCAGTTGAATTCCGCCGCCGCCGTGTGTTTATCGCTTCTGAACGCGGCGCTCGCGTCAGGTTGGGGGGCGAACTGGCTCACCGGCTGGCCCGCCCATGATTCGCTGTTCCTGACCGAATCACTGGGCCTGGCCCCGCACGAAAGGTTAACGGGCTTCGTTCACATCGGCACCGAAACAACCACCCCCCCAAACCGCCCCCGCCCCAACCCCAAAGAGGTAGTGACATGGCTTTCGGAGTGATCCTATCGGCGTTCATGCGCACGCTTGGACAGTTGGGCGATGCGCGCTTTCGTAGGGTTCTGCTGTTGGGGATCGTCTTGACGCTGGCGCTGCTGGTCGGCGCCAGCGCGGCGGTGTTCGTCCTACTGCGATGGGCGTTCGGCCCCGAGGTCACTTTGCCCCTGCTCGGCCCGGTCACATGGCTTGGCGATCTACTGAGCTGGACAAGCGTGTTCGCCATGCTGGCGTTGTCGATCTTTCTGATGATCCCGGTAGCCTCGGCCATAACATCCATGTTTCTCGAGGATGTCGCGGATGCGGTCGAGGATCGGCACTATGCGCACCTTCCGCCGGCCAAGCCGGTTCCCTTTGGCGAGGCCCTGCGCGACACGATCGGTTTCCTTGGCGTGTTGATCGGCGCGAACATCATGGCACTGTTTCTTTACGCGATATTCAGCCCGCTAACGCCGTTCATCTTCTATGGCATGAACGGCTATCTTCTGGGGCGGGAATATTTCACGCTGGTCGCGATGCGCCGCGAGGGCCGCGCGGGCGCGCGGCAAATGATGCGCGAAAACAGCCTGACGATCTGGGTGGCGGGCATTTTGATGGCTGTGCCGCTGACGATACCGATCATGAACCTGCTTATCCCCATACTGGGTGCCGCCAGTTTCACACACATTTATCACGGGCTGCGCAAGGCGGGGAAATCGGCCTAGCACATGCGGCCAAGCCTCAGCCCGCAGGCCCGCCCATGCGGTTGAACATGTCGATATCGCGGATCGATATGACGCCCGACAAGATGATCGCCGCGATCACTGCCCAGATGACGAAGGCGACCACGGTCGTGATGATCGCCTTTTTCTTGAGCTGGTGAACCGCCGGGGCGCCCGCGTGGGTTCCTGGGACAACTTCGCCGTCCTCGCCTTGGGTTTTCAGGCGTATCGGGATGGCGACGAAAAACGTCATGAACCAGATCACTGCATAAAGGACTATGCCCGATGTAATACCCATCAGACCTGCTCCAGCTCGATCAAGCAGCCTTGGAAATCCTTTGGGTGCAGGAATAGCACCGGCTTCCCATGCGCACCGATCTTCGGCTCGCCGCTGCCCAGGACGCGCGCACCGCTTTGCAAAAGCTGATCGCGCGCCGCCGAGATGTCCTCCACCTCATAGCACATGTGGTGAATACCGCCCGCCGGGTTCTTGTCCAGGAACCCGTTGATCGGGCTGTCATCGCCAAGCGGGTAAAGCAGCTCGATCTTGGTGTTGGGCAGTTCGATGAAAACCACGGTCACCCCGTGATCGGGTTCATCCTGCGGCGCGCCCACCTTTGCGCCAAGGGCGCCGCGATATTGCTCCATCGCCGCCTCAAGGTCCGGGACGGCGATTGCGACATGGTTCAGGCGGCCGATCATGGCAGGCTCCTTACGTGACGATTTCGTTGCCCTTGTTATGGGGCGGCGGGCGCCACAGGACAAGCGGACACATCCGCGCCCCTTGAAGCGATCCGCGCCGCCGCCACTTACCCCTGAAGGCTCTGCACCGTCATCTCCCCGGCCTCACGCGCCTTCATGGCCTGTGCGGCGGCCAATGATCCAGCGGCGGTGGTGAAATAGGGGATCTTGGAATACAGCGCGACCGAGCGGATATCCCGGCTGTCTTCGACCGCCTGCGCGCCCTCGGTGGTGTTCATGACCAGCGCGATATCTCCGTTCTTGAGCATATCGACGATGTTGGGACGGCCTTCGAAAACCTTGTTGACCTGATCGCAGGCGACACCGTTTTCGCTCAGCCAAGCGGCGGTTCCGCGTGTCGCCACGATGGAAAAGCCCATCTCGATCAACAAACGCGCCGTTTCGACCATTTGCACGGTCTTGTCGGCATCGCGGATCGAAATGAACACCCGTCCGTCGCTGGGGAGGGTGTTGCCCGCCCCGAGCTGCGCCTTGAGAAACGCCAGGGGGAACGACAGATCCCAGCCCATCACCTCGCCGGTCGAGCGCATTTCAGGCCCCAAGATCGTATCCACACCGGGGAAGCGCGCGAAGGGCAGAACCGCCTCCTTGACCGAGAACCACGGCATCATCGGATCTGCCAGCGTCATCGGGTCGGCCATCGGGATCTCGCCGGGGCGGGCATTGGCCGGATAGGGTGCGCGGTGCGCGAAGGCCTCCATAGGTTCGCCCGCCATCAGGCGCGCCGCGATCGAGGCGATGGCGCTGTCGGTGGCTTTTGCCACGAAAGGAACCGTCCGGCTGGCGCGGGGGTTCACCTCGATCAGGTAAACAACACCGTCCTTGACCGCGAACTGCACGTTCATCAGGCCGACGACCCCCAGCTCCAGCGCCAGCGCTTCTGTCTGGCGCTTGACCTCTTCGATCAGGTCCGCGGGCAGCGAATAGGGCGGCAAGGAACAGGCACTGTCGCCCGAATGCACGCCGGCCTCTTCGATGTGCTGCATGATGCCGGCGACGTGCACGGTCTTGCCATCGCTGAGCGCGTCCACGTCCATTTCCACGGCCCCGGCAAGGTAGCTATCGAGCAGCACGGGACTGTCACCGGAAACGATCACCGCCTCCTTGATGTACCGCTCAAGGTGCGCCATGTCGCGCACGATTTCCATCGCGCGGCCGCCCAGAACGTAAGATGGCCGGATCACCAGCGGGAAGCCGATCTCGTCGGCGATGGCGAGGGCCTGTGCATCGCTGCTGGCGATGCCGTTGCGGGGCTGCTTGAGGTTGAGCTTGTTCACCATCTGCTGAAACCGCTCGCGATCCTCGGCAAGGTCAATGGCGTCAGGCGTGGTACCCAGGATCGGAATGCCTTCCTCGTAGAGCGCGTTGGCCAGCTTCAGAGGCGTCTGCCCGCCGAATTGCACGATCACGCCGTGCAGGGTGCCTTTCTCCTGCTCAACCCGCAGGATCTCCATCACGTGCTCGAAGGTCAGCGGCTCGAAATACAAACGGTCCGACGTGTCGTAATCGGTGCTGACCGTCTCGGGGTTGCAGTTGACCATGATCGTCTCATAGCCCGCATCGGTCAGCGCGAAACAGGCGTGGCAGCAGCAGTAGTCGAACTCGATCCCCTGCCCGATCCGGTTGGGGCCGCCCCCAAGGATCACGACTTTCTTGCGCTCGCTCGGGCGCGCCTCGCATTCCACGTCACCCATGGCGGGGGCCTCGTAGGTGGAATACATGTAAGGCGTCTGCGCCTCGAACTCGGCGGCGCAGGTATCAATGCGTTTGAATACCGCCGTCACGCCCAGGTTCTGGCGCGCGCGGCGCACGTTGGCCTCGCTCCGGCCGGTCAGCACGCCAAGACGCGCATCGGTAAAGCCCATCATCTTGAGCGCACGCAAGCCCTCCTCGGTCACCGGCAGGCCGTCACGGCGCACGTCTTCCTCGGCTTCGACGATCTCGCGGATGCGGGCCAGGAACCAGGGGTCATACTGGGTCACGGCCTGGATGTCGTCATCGCTTAGCCCATGGCGCATGGCCTGCGCGATCACGCGCAACCTGTCGGGCGAGCGCAGCGATAGCGCCCGCACCACCGCGGCCTTTTCCGGTGCGCCTTCGATCTCGATCTCGTCAAACCCCGACAGGCCGGTTTCCATGCTGGCCAACGCCTTTTGCAGGCTTTCGTGGATGGTGCGACCTATCGACATCGCCTCGCCCACCGATTTCATCGCCGTGGACAGGACCGGCTCGGAGCCGGCAAATTTCTCGAAGGCAAAGCGCGGGATCTTGGTGACGACATAGTCGATGGTCGGCTCAAAGCTCGCTGGCGTCACCTTGGTGATGTCGTTGTCCAACTCATCAAGCGTGTACCCGACGGCAAGTTTCGCGGCGATCTTGGCGATCGGAAAGCCCGTCGCCTTGGACGCCAGCGCCGAAGAGCGCGACACCCGCGGGTTCATCTCGATCACCACCATGCGGCCATCATCGGGGTTCACCGCCCATTGAACGTTCGAGCCGCCGGTCTCCACCCCGATCTCGCGCAGCACGTTGATCGAGTGCGTGCGCATGATCTGGTATTCCTTGTCCGTGAGCGTCAGCGCCGGCGCCACGGTGATCGAGTCGCCAGTATGCACGCCCATGGGATCGACGTTCTCGATCGAGCACACGATGATCGCGTTGTCAGCGGTGTCGCGCACCACCTCCATTTCATATTCCTTCCACCCCAGCAGCGACTCGTCGATCAGGATCTGGCTGACCGGCGATGCATCCAGCCCCGAGCGGCAGTAATGCTCATAATCATCGCGGTTATAGGCCACGCCGCCCCCGGTGCCGCCCAGGGTATAGGCGGGCCGGATGATCGCCGGCAGGCCGACATGCTCCAGCGCGGCCATGCATTCATCCATGTTGTTGGCGATGGTGGCCTTGGGGTTCTCGATGCCCAGCCGGTCCATCGCCTCGCGGAAGAGCTTGCGGTCCTCGGCCATCTCGATGGCTTCACGCTTGGCGCCGATCAACTCGACGTTGAACTTCTCCAGCACGCCCATGTCGGCCAGCGCCAGCGAGGTGTTCAGCCCCGTCTGACCGCCCATCGTGGGCAAAAGCGCATCGGGGCGTTCCTTTTCGATGATCTTGGCAACCACCTCGGGGGTGATCGGCTCGATATAGGTGGCATCGGCCATTCCCGGGTCGGTCATGATCGTCGCGGGGTTCGAGTTGACGAGGATCACGCGATACCCCTCTTCCCGAAGCGCCTTGCAGGCCTGCGCACCGGAGTAGTCGAACTCGCAGGCCTGGCCAATGATGATGGGCCCGGCGCCGATGATCATGATCGAGGAAATATCGGTGCGTTTGGGCATGGGGCAACCTCTTGTTTCATGCGGGCAGCATCAAACGGAGGGCTGACTCGCCCCCCGTCGCAAATTGTCGTGGGTTATATCTTTCTGCAGCGCCGGTTCAAGGCGCAAATTCATCCCAATGTGCCGGGTTTGCCGGTTGCACGCGGCGCAATCAGGACGTAGCCGCAAGTGCACGATATCGCACGGTGGGGGCGGCCATGTCCAAAGGCATGATCATGTTCGACGAGGGGCTGCTGCAAGGCGGGTCCGTCTTTGCATCGCCGCGCGATGTCATCCGTGCCGACACCCCCGACGAGTTGCCCGCCGCCTGGGCCGCAATGGAGCGGGCGCGTAGCAGCGGGCTATGGCTGGCCGGTTACATCAGCTACGAGGCGGGATACGCCACCGAGGCACGGCTGGCGCCTCTGATGCCCGCGCGGCGCGATCTGCCGCTCGTGCAGGTGGGCGTGTTCGACGCGCCCGAACCGGCGGCGAGGTATCCGCTACCGACTTCCCCGGCAGAGCTCAGCCCTACGGTACCGGAATGGGATCTGGGGACATATTCGCACGCTTTCGACAAAGTTCAGGCGAGGATCAGCGCCGGCGACACCTATCAGGTCAACCTAACCTTTCCGATGCATGCGCATGCCACGGGTGACCCACTGGCGCTCTATGCGCGGCTGCGTGCGCGTCAGCCCGTCGGGCATGGCGCCTATGTCGATCTTGGCGGGCCGGCGATCCTGTCGCGCTCGCCCGAATTGTTCTTTCGCATCGATTCGGATGGCTGGATCGAAACACGCCCCATGAAGGGCACCGTGGCGCGCGGCAAGGACAAGGCCGAAGATAGCTCCCGGCGTGATTGGCTGGAGGCATCCGAGAAGAACCGCGCGGAAAACCTTATGATCGTGGACCTGCTGCGCAACGACATCTCCCGCGTGGCAGAGCCCGGATCGGTGCGGGTACCGGCGCTGTTCACCATCGAGTCCTATGCCACCGTCCACCAGATGACATCGCTTGTGCGCGCACGTGTGCACACGCGGCTGGGGCTGGCCGATCTGATGACGGCACTGTTTCCCTGCGGGTCGGTCACGGGCGCCCCCAAGATCAGGGCGATGCAGATCATCTCGGAACTGGAACTCCACGCGCGCGATGTCTATTGTGGGGCCATCGGGTGGGTTGCACCAAGCGGGCAGATGTCGTTCAACGTCGCGATCCGCACCATGGTCGTGTGGCCCGATGGACAGGTCCGTTTCAACGTAGGGGGCGGTGTCGTGCATGACAGCACCGCCATAGCCGAATATGAGGAAGCGCTATGGAAAGCGCGTTTCGCGACACTTTCCCCGATGGGCTGAGCACAGACTTCAGGGTGATCGAGACGCTCGGCCATGCGCCGGGCGACTGCGTGCGCCGGCTTGATCGGCATCTGGACCGAATGACGCAAACCTGTGCCAGGTTGGGCATTGCCTTTGACCGCGAACAGGCGGCGCATCTGCTTGCGGGTGTTTCCGGGTCACAGCCGCTACGCCTGCGGTTGGCGGTGGCGCCCGATGGCAAGATTGCTTTGCAACAGGCGGCCATGCCCCCTGCCCGCCAAAGTTGGCGAGTGGCAATCGCGCCCGACACAGTATGGTCCGGCGATCCATGGCTGAGCGTAAAGACCACGCAGCGCGCGCTTTACGATCATTGGCGCGCGGCCATGCCCGCCGGCATTGATGAGATGTTGTTTTGCAACGAGACGGGCGCGCTTTGCGAAGGCACGATCACCAACTTGTTTGTCGAAACCGAGGATGGTCTGCTGACGCCGCCGCGATCGAGCGGGGTGCTGCCGGGCGTGTTGCGCCAGGAGCTACTGGAGGGAGGCCGGGCGCGCGTGGCGGCTCTGCACCCCCGCGACCTGCATCATGCACAGGCGATATGGCTTGGCAATTCGCTGCGTGGTCTCATCCGGGCGGAGCTGGCCTGAACGCACCGCTTACCCCGCTGCGGCCCCGGAAACCGGCTGCGTCGCTTGGCCGGAGTTTACGCGATAGAGATAGTCGCGCGTCAGCGGTACGCTGTCTTGTACCTTGGACAGCTGGAACTGGAACACCACCTGCCGGTTCAGGCGGAACGTCAGTTCGCTCGCGACGAGGTAATAGCGCCACATCCGGCAGAAACGGTCATCGTAAAGGGCGCGGGCCTTGTCGATATTCGCCATGAACCGATCATACCAATGCCGCAAGGTTTCCGCGTAGTGCAGGCGCCAGATCTCTATATCGGTGGCATACATGTCCTGCCGCTCAATATGCGGAACGACCTCGGACATCGCGGGAACATAACCGCCGGGGAAGATGTACTTGGCGATCCACGGGCTCGTGATCCCCGGGGGCGCCGAGCGGCCAATCGTGTGGATCAGCGCGATGCCGGTATCGGTCAACCGCTCGCGCACGTTTTGAAAATACTCGGCGTAGTGTGGAATCCCGACATGCTCGAACATACCCACTGATACAACGCGATCAAACTGCCCTTCGACCTCTCGGTAATCCGTCAGTCGAAAATCGACGCGGTCGCTCAACCCGGCCTTTTGAGCCCGCTCGGTGGCAAGGGCATGCTGCTCGCGCGACAAGGTCACGCCGGTCACGCGCGCACCGAAATCGCGCGCCAGCGTCAGGGCCATACCGCCCCAGCCACAGCCGATATCCAGAACGCGCATGCCCGGCTCAATCAATAGCTTGCCCGCGATATGCGCCTTCTTGGCCTCTTGCGCCTGGTCCAGCGTCATGCCGGGCCGCGGGAAATAGGCACAGGAATACTGCCGGTCCTCGTCCAGGAACAGGTCATACAACTCGCGCGACAGATCGTAGTGATGCGCCACATTGCTGCGCGCCCGCGGCATCGGATTGAATTGCGCCAATCGGCGCAGGGCGTGGCGCCCCATTTGAAAGGGTCGCTGAAACCAGGGCATCCCCTGCTGCGCGATATTGCGGATCACCAGGTCCAGAAACCCGTGCAGATCATCGTTTTCGATGATCAACTGCCCGTCCATATAGGCCTCGCTCACGGCCATATCCGGCGACAGGATGATGCGCCGCGGCAAATTCGGGTCCTTCAGCGTAATGTGCACCTTCTCACCGGCGCCATCTCCGTAGCTGCGAGTTTGACCATCAGCATCGGTAATCGCCAGATTACCCTCGCGAATGACATGGCTGAGAAGCCGATCAAAAGCCCCTGTCCACATGGTTCATCCCCTTCTTGCGCCCACTTCAAACGCCTGCCCGATGATCCACACCCCTGCCCCCCTTGATCGGGAAGCATTTTTGTTAAAGGGAATCTTGACCAAAAATCCCCCACTTGTAAACGGTTTCAAGCCATGCCCCGGCCGCACCCTTGACTTTGTCCGCGCGGCAAGGTGTATCGGCGCGGACGCATTCAAGCCCCGCGACCGGGGATCAGAGAGGACATCATGCACAGCTATCGCAGCCATACCTGCGCCGATTTGACCAAGTCGCATGTCGGCGAAACCGTTCGCCTGTCGGGTTGGGTGCATCGCATCCGGGATCACGGCGGCCTTCTGTTCATCGACCTGCGCGATCACTACGGAATGACGCAGGTGCTGTGCGACCCCGACAGTTCCGTATTCGCCGCCGCGGAAGAACTGCGTTCGGAATGGTGCATCCGTATCGACGGCGAAGTGAAGGCCCGCGATGCGGATCTGGTCAACCCCAAGATCCCCACCGGCGAGATCGAGGTATACATCCGCGATCTCGAAGTGCTCAGCGCAGCGGCCGAGTTGCCGCTCCAGGTGTTCGGCGATCAGGAATACCCCGAGGAAACCCGCCTGCGCTATCGTTACCTGGACCTGCGCCGCGAAGCAATGCAGGAGAACATGAAGCTGCGTAGCGATGTCGTCGCCTCTCTCCGCCGCCGCATGTGGGATCAGGGGTTTCGCGAATACCAGACCCCGATCATCACCGCGTCCAGCCCCGAAGGCGCGCGCGACTTTCTCGTGCCGTCGCGCCTGCACCCGGGCCGGTTCTACGCGTTGCCGCAGGCGCCGCAGCAGTTCAAGCAGCTGATCATGGTGTCGGGCTTCGACAAGTATTTCCAGATCGCACCGTGCTTTCGCGATGAAGACCCGCGTGCCGACCGTTCACCGACCGATTTCTACCAGCTCGACATGGAAATGTCCTTCGCCACGCAGCAAGACGTGTTCGACACCATCCAGCCGGTGATCCAGGGCGTGTTCGAAGAGTTTGCCAAGGGCCGCCGCGTCGATACCGAGTGGCAGCAGATCAGCTACCGCGACGCCGCGCTGTGGTATGGCACGGACAAGCCGGACCTGCGCAACCCGATCAAGATGCAGGACGTGAGCGAGCATTTTCGCGGCTCGGGCTTTGCCATCTTCGCCAAGCTGCTGGAACAGGATGGCACGCAAATCCGCGCCATCCCCGCGCCGGGGGGCGGCAGCCGCAAGTTCTGCGACCGCATGAACGCGTTCGCCCAGAAAGAGGGCCTGCCGGGGATGGGGTATATCTTCTGGCGCGATCAGGGCGACGGCATGGAAGCCGCCGGCCCGCTGGCCAAAAACATCGGCCCCGAGCGGACCGAGGCGATCCGCCAGCAACTTGACCTTGGCGTGGGCGACGCGGCGTTTTTCCTGGGTGGCAAGCCCAAGGCGTTCGAGCCCGTCGCCGCCAAGGCGCGCGACGTCATCGGCGCCGAGCAGGGCCTGACCGATACCGAGCGGTTCGCCTTTGCCTGGATCGTCGATTTCCCGATCTTCGAGCGGGACGAGGAAACCGGCGTCATCGACTTTGAACACAACCCGTTTTCCATGCCGCAAGGCGGGATGGAGGCGCTTGAAGGCGATCCGCTGGAGGTGCTGGGGTTCCAGTATGACCTGAGCTGCAACGGTTCGGAACTGGTATCGGGCGCCGTGCGAAACCATCGCCCCGACATCATGTTCAAGGCGTTCGAGATCGCCGGCTATGGCGAGGACGAGGTGCGCAAGCGGTTCGGCGCGATGGTCAACGCCTTCCAATACGGCGCCCCCCCGCATGGGGGCTGCGCCGCCGGGATCGACCGGATGGTGATGCTGCTGGCTGATCAGTCGAACATCCGCGAGGTCATCATGTTCCCGATGAACCAGCGCGCCGAAGACTTGATGATGAACGCCCCGTCAGAGGCGTCCAGCGATCAGCTTATGGAACTGTCGCTGCGCGTTATCGAACAGGACAAGTAACAAGACGCGCGCCGCGCCTGAGGGTGCGGCGCGCTCAGGCCCGCTCCACCAGGACCGAGCCCACGGAATACCCCGCCCCGAACGAGCAGATCAGTCCGATATCGCCTGCCACCAGGTCATCGGAGTTCTGCGAGAACGCGATGATCGACCCGGCCGAGGACGTGTTGGCGTAATCCTGCAGGATATTGGGTTGCTCGCCCGGCTCGGGCACCCGGCCCAGCACCTTGCGCCCGATCATGTCATTCATGCCCTTGTTGGCCTGATGCAGCCACAGCCGGCGAATGTCGTCCGCGGCGACGCCCTCATCATGCAGGTGCGCACCGATATGGGCCGATACCATCGGCACCACCTCCTTGAATACCTTGCGCCCGTTTTGCATGAACTGCATATCGCGCCGATCGGCCATGCCATCTGGGCGGGTGCGGCGCAAGAAACCGTTGTTGTTGCGGATGTTGTTGGAAAACTCCGTCGCACAGCGGGTCGAGCGGACAAGGAAATGCGCGCCCTGCGCCTCCTCCGCCCGCTCGATCACGGTGGCGGTGCAGACGTCGCCAAAGATGAAATGGCAGTCGCGGTCGCGCCATTCTAGGTGGCCGGACGTGATCTCGGGGTTGACCACGATTGCCCGGCGCACCGATCCGGTGCGGATCATGTCGGCTGCGGCCTGTATCCCGAAGGTGGCCGACGAACAGGCCACGTTCACATCGAACGCAAAGCCCCCTGCGCCCAGCTCCTTCTGGATTTCGATGGCGATGGCGGGATAGGCCCGCTCCATGTTCGAGGCGGCGCAAATGACAAGGTCGATCTCGGCGCCCCTGCGCCCGGCCTGTGCAAGGGCGTTACTGCACGCCTCCATCGCGATCTCGGTCATCAGGCCCGGCTCTTCATCGCTGCGCTGTCGGAAATGCGGATACATCCGGTGGGGGTCCAGAATCCCCTCTTTTTCAAGAACGTGGCGCTGCTCTATCCCCGATGCCTTGAGGATAAACCCGGTCGAGGAATGCTCCATAGGCTCCATCTCGCCCGCGGCGATGGCCTCGGCGTTGCGCGCGTTCATCAGGTCGGCATAGGCATTGAACGCCTCGACCAGTTCGGCGTTGGTAATAACCTCGGGCGGGGTGAACACGCCGCTGCCTGTGATGGCGGGTTGATGCATGGGAAAGCTCCGTCAACTGGTGATGTTCCAGATCACCCAACCACGCCGCGCAGGTCAAGGCCGCGACCGTTTCAAACCCGGTTCGGCGGCTCTTTTCCCTCGAAAAACGCGCTCAGGTTGTCCAACGCCATGCGTCCCATCGCCTCGCGCACTTCCAATGCGGCGGTCCCCAGATGCGGCAGCAGCGTGACATTGTCGGCCACGCGCAGCGCCTCGGGCACGGTTGGCTCGTGCTCATACACATCCAGCCCCGCGCCAGCGATCTCGCCAGCCTGCAGCGCTTCGATCAGGGCGGCCTCGTCCACCACGTCACCGCGCGAGATATTGACCAGATGCGCGCTCGGTTTCATCGCCGACAACACGTCCCGGCCAATCAGGTGATGCGTCTCGGCGCCACCCGGCGTCGCGATCACCACCACATCGGCCCGGGCCGCCAGATCATGCAGGCCATCCAGTTGATCGGCGGGGAAATCCACGTCGCGCGGCGAGCGGTTCACGAAAACAACGTCCATGCCGAACCCGTAGTGGCACCGCCGTGCAATCGCCTGCCCGATGCGGCCCATTCCGACAATACCGACCGTCTTGCCCGTCAGGTGCAGCCCAAGCATCTGGGTCGGGTGCCACCCTTCCCACCGGCCCGCACGCACAAGCCGCTCGCCCTCGGCCGCGCGGCGCGCGCTCATCAGCATCAGCGTCATGGCGATATCGGCCGTCGCGTCCGTCACCGCGCCGGGCGTGTTGGTGACGGTAATACCATGCGCCGCGGCGGCCTTGGCGTCGATGTGATTGTATCCAACCCCGAAATTGGCCAGGATCCGACAACGTGGCGTGTCAAACTCGTCAAGCACCCCGGCATCGAAGGCATCGCCAAGCGTCGGCATCACCCCATCATAAAGGGCAAGCGCCGCGCGCATCTCGTAGACGGACATCGGCGCAGTACTGTCGCGTATCTCGGCATCAAAAGCGTCATAGGCCGCGTTGGCAACGCTTTCAGGCATCGGGCGCGTGATCAAGACCTTGGGCATCAATGCATCCGCGCGCCACATGGCACGTCCTCATCAGGACCCACCAGAACGATACGGCCCTCCGCGTCGGCGGCCCCCAGAACCAGAACTTCCGACATGAACGGGCCGATCTGGCGCGGCGGGAAATTCACCACGGCCATCACCTGACGGCCCGGCAACTCGTCCGGCGCATAGAGATCGGTTATCTGCGCCGAGGTCTTTTTCTCCCCGAGGTCCGCGCCGAAATCGATCCATAGCTTGATCGCAGGCGTCCGCGCCTCGGGAAACGGCTCGGCCCGCGTGATCCGGCCAACGCGAATATCCACGGCCAGGAAGTCGTCAAACGTGATTTCAGCCATTTGCCAATTCCCGCGAGCGATCTGCGGACGCCTTCACCGCCCGGCGCAACAGGGCGGGAAAGCCGCCCTCTTCGTCCATGAGCACCTTGAGCGCCGCCTGCGTCGTCCCGTTCGGGCTGGTGACGTTGATCCGCAATTGCGTCGGCGTCTCGTCTGCCGCCTCGGCCAGGGCGCCTGCCCCTGCCACGGTGGCCTTGGCCAGTTGCATCGCCAGGTCCGGCGAAAGCCCCTCGGCCTCTCCGGCCGCCGCGAGTGTCTCGATCATGTGAAAAACATAGGCCGGCCCCGATCCGGACACCCCGGTCACGGCATCCATCTGCGCCTCATTATCAAGGCGCACCACCTGCCCCACCGCGCCAAGCAACTGTTCGGCCAGGTCCATTTGATCCGCATCCACGTGGCTGTTCCCGACGATGGCGGTGATCCCGCGCCCGACGGCGGCGGGCGTGTTGGGCATTGCGCGGATGACCGGCGTATTGGCGCCGAGAACCTCCTCGTAGGTCGCGATCGGCGTTCCCGCCGCGACCGATAGGAACACGGTGTCGCCGCCCCCCATCCGGACCAACGCGGGCAAGGCGTCGCCCATCATCTGCGGCTTGACCGCGATCAGGGCAATCGCGGGCCGCGCCGGCAATTCCGCATTCAAGTGCACGCCCGTGCCACCAAGCCAATCGGACGGCGACGGATCAATCACCCAGACGCTGCTCGGGGGGAGGCCATCATTCAGCCACCCCTCCAACATGGCCGAACCCATCTTGCCGCATCCCAGCAAAACCAATCCGTGCTTTGCAAGATATTCCATGTTCATGGGGTCCCCTCCCTGAATTCCGACTCCGGTCGGGGACTGTTTTATGCGCGCCCGTAAGCCTCTGCAATGGCGACCTCGATCGCCTGCTCGGGACGTTGATTACCCCAGACCACCAATTGCAGCGCAGGATAGTACCGCTCGGAACTCAGAACCGCGGCGCTGATCATCGTGTCGATTTGCTCGGGCGAGGCAACCTGCCCACCGCTCAGCACCAGGCCATAGCGATACACCATCAGCTGCTGCGCCGCCCAAAAGCTGAACGCGCCCGCCCAGCACTGATCGTTGACAGCGTTGAGCGTCTCGTAGAGTGCAAGCACCCGATCCTCGGGCGGCTCCATTTCGAAGGTACAGATCATGCGTAGGGTTTCATCGAATCCCGACCAGGCAAGAGTGATGGAATAGGTGCGCCATTGCCCTTCGACGGCCATGGCGATCTGATCATCGCCCAGGCGGTCGAATTCCCAGCTATGATGCTCGGCAATGTGTTCAACGATGTCGATGGGGTGGATATCTTCTTCCACGAACTGCTCTGACAGGGCCACTGCGCCACCTCATTTGTTTGTAGCGTCCGGGGCTGGCAGCGCCCCAAGCGCTAGGTGCCTGCTCAAAACCGGCACTATGTGCCAGTCCTCTATACCAGATATGGTGCTATGCGAGGTGAAGCGTGTAAAGCTAAACTTTGGTGAACATGACATTAAGTTGTGGATAGTTCCCAAGGCCGCACAGGATATGGACCCCCTGACAGCACCACCATATTAATTTCAAACTTGAAGCTTCAAGCTTGAAATTAATAATCGCTCGTGACACCCTGCACCCGACGCAATCGCGCTGAGGGAGATGACATAATGCGAATCCTGTGCCTCGGAGGCGGTCCGGCGGGCCTTTACTTCGCAATCAGCATGAAGCTGCGCGACCCCGCGCATGACGTGACCGTGCTTGAGCGCAACGCCGCGAACAATACATTCGGCTGGGGAGTCGTCCTATCCGATGATGCGCTGGACCGCATGCAACGGAACGATCCCAAAAGCACACAGGAAATCCGTGATCAGTTCGCCTATTGGGACGACATCGCGGTCGAGCACAACGGCGTTCGCACCGTATCGGGCGGGCACGGCTTTGCCGGCATCGGGCGCAAGCGGATGCTTATCATTCTGCAACAGCGCGCGCGCGAACTGGGCGTCGAGATGCGCTTCGAGACAGAATTCAAGGGAGCCGAGGAATACCGCAAGGAATATGACCTTGTCGTCGCCGCCGACGGGATCAACTCGAGGGTCCGCAACGAATACGAAGACATCTTTCGCCCCGATATCGACACCCGCCTGTGCAAGTTTGTCTGGCTGGGCACCCATCAGAAATTCGATGACGCGTTCACGTTCATTTTCGAGAAGACCGAGCACGGCTGGATGTGGGCGCATGTCTACCAGTTCGACGACAATACCGCGACCTTCATCGTCGAATGCCTGCAACGCACATGGGACGATTTCGGCTTTGAACACATGAGCAAGGAAGAAACCGTCGAAACCTGCCGCAAGGTGTTCGAAAAGCACCTCGGCGGGCACGAGTTGATGTCGAACGCAGAGCACCTGCGCGGCTCGGCGGTCTGGATGAACTTCCCGCGAGTCATCTGCGAGAAGTGGTATCATGAAAACGTGGTCCTGATGGGCGATGCGGCAGCCACCGGGCATTTTTCCATCGGGTCCGGGACCCGCCTTGCCTTTGACAGCGCCATTGCACTGGCCGATTACCTACACTCGGAACCGACGATGGAGCGCGCCTTTGAGCGGTATCAAGAAGAGCGCCGCCTCGAGGTGCTGCGCCTGCAATCCGCGGCACGCAATTCGCTGGAATGGTTCGAGGAGGTCGAGCGCTATCTTGATCAGCACCCGATCCAGTTCACCTATAACCTGCTCACCCGCTCGCAGCGGATAAGCCATGAAAACCTGCGCTTGCGCGACCCTGAATGGGTAAAAACGGCCGAGCGGTGGTTCCAGACACAGGCCGGCGTGCCCGAGGATGCCCCCGTGCGCGCGCCCATGTTCGCGCCCTACCAGTTGCGCGGCATGACGCTGGAAAACCGCGTCGTCGTATCGCCCATGGCGCAATACAAGGCGGTCGACGGCTGCCCGACCGATTGGCACTTCGTCCACTACGCCGAACGCGCGAAGGGCGGCGCCGGACTGGTCTATACCGAAATGACCTGCGTCAGCCCGGAAGGGCGGATCACCCCCGGTTGCCCCGGTCTGTATGCCCCCGAGCACGAAGCGGCCTGGACCCGCCTGACCGATTTCGTGCACGCCGAGACGCGTGCGCGCATCTGCTGCCAGATCGGGCACTCGGGGCGCAAGGGATCAACACAGCTCGGCTGGGAGGAAATGGATGCCCCCCTGCCCGACGGCAACTGGGATATCGTCTCGGCCTCGCCGATCCCGTGGTCGCCGCGAAACGCGACACCGCGCGAGATCACCCGCGCCGAGATGGACGAGGTTCGCGATCAGTTCGTCGCAAGCGCCGAGATGGCAGAGCGTGCGGGCTTCGACATGATCGAGCTGCACGCCGCGCACGGCTATCTGCTGTCGTCGTTCATCTCTCCGATCTCGAACCAACGTACCTATGCGTATGGTGGGGGCCTCGAAAACCGCATGCGCTACCCGCTCGAAGTGTTTGAAGCGATGCGCGCGGCCTGGCCTGAGGACAAGCCGATGTCCGTGCGCATTTCGGCCAACGATTGGCTGGACGCGGACGGCATCACGCCGCAAGACGCGGTCGAAATCGCCGCCATGTTCCGCTCCGCTGGCGCCGACATCATCGACGTGTCGGCCGGACAAACCAGCCCCGATGCCCGCCCGGTGTATGGGCGCATGTTCCAAACGCCGTTTTCCAACCGGATTCGCAATGAGCTGGACATGCCGACCATGGCCGTCGGCAACATCTTCGAAATCGACCATGTCAACTCGATCCTGATGGCGGGGCGCGCCGATCTGGTCTGCCTTGCACGGCCGCACCTGTCCGATCCGTACTGGACATTGCACGCCGCCGTTTCCCTTGGCGACACCGATGTGTATTGGCCCGCCCCCTACCTCGCCGGGCGCGATCAGGCTTACCGATTGCAAGAGAAAGCGCAGGAGGCGATCCGAGTATGACCGTGGAGGGCACACGCGTATTGATCACCGGCGGCGGCAGCGGCGTAGGCGCCGACCTCGCGCGCGGCTTCGCCGCTGCGGGGGCTTCCCAAGTCATCATCGCGGGCCGACGGCCAGAGCCCCTAAACGCCGTGGCCGAAGGCAATGCCGCGATCCGCGCCATCCCAACCGATATAACGAATGAGGCGCAAGTCGCCTCGCTTTTCGAAAGCGCCGGCCCGGTGGACATCGTCATCGCGAACGCCGGAGCGGCCGAAAGCGCGCCGTTCAAACACACCACGCTGGATCATTGGAACGCCATGATGGCCGTGAACCTGACCGGCGTATTCCTAACGCTGCGCGCGGGATTGTCGCAAATGCCGGGGTGGGGGCGGCTGATTTCCGTCGCCTCGACGGCGGGCCTCAAGGGCTACGCATATGTCGCGCCCTACGCCGCCGCGAAACATGGCGTCGTGGGCATGACCCGCGCGCTGGCTCTCGAACTGGCCAAAAGCGATATCACCGCGAACGCGCTCTGCCCCGGTTTTTTGGACACCGAGATGACCGATCGCTCGATCCACAACATCATGGAAAAGACCGGCAAAAGCGCGGACGAGGCCCGCACCGCCCTTGCCGCCCACAACCCGCAAAAACGCCTGATCCAGCCCGCCGAAGTGACCGCCGCAGCGCTTTGGCTATGCGGTCCGGGCAGCGAGGGGATCAACGGGCAGGCAATCGCAATTGCGGGGGGCGAAGTATGACCGAGCAAACCGCCCCGCTCACCCGCCGCCGCCTGCGCACATGGCTGCGCATCCTTCGGCTGACCCGCGGCGCCGAAAACCACCTGCGTGAATTCCTGCGGGCGGAATGCGACACCACCCTGCCAAGGTTCGACGTCATGGCCGCGCTCTATCGCGCCGACAAGCCGATGAAGATGAGCGAGTTGAGCCAGAAGCTGCTTGTCTCCAACGGCAACGCAACCGCCGTGGTGGACCGGCTGGAACAGGACGGGCTGGCCATACGCGTGGCCAGCGAAACCGATCGCCGCGTCAAACATGTCACCCTGTCCGATGCCGGACGCGACCGCTTCGCCGTCCTTGCCCGCGCGCACGAGGCGGAAGTGGACAAACTGTTTGCCAATCTCGGGCATGACGAGCTTGACATGATGCGCACCATCATCCGCCGTATGGAAGGACCCTCGCAATGACCGAACTCGCCCCACTGAAACCGGAGCATTTCGACTGGCAGGTCAAGGACCGGATCGCCACGATCCGCCTGACCCGCCCCGACCGCAAGAACCCCCTCACCTTTGACAGCTATGCCGAGCTGCGTGACACTTTCCGCGCCCTGCCCTATGCCACCGATGTCGATGTGGTAATATTTGCCTCCAACGGCGGCAATTTCTGCTCTGGCGGCGACGTGCACGAAATCATCGGTCCGCTGGTGGATATGGACATGAAGGAGCTGCTGGCGTTCACGCGAATGACCGGGGACTTGGTAAAGGCCATGATCGGATGCAGCAAACCCGTGATCGCCGCCGTCGACGGTATCTGCGTGGGCGCGGGCGCGATCATCGCGATGGCCTCGGACATGCGGCTGGCATCTGAGCAGGCGAAATGCGCCTTCCTGTTCACCCGCGTCGGGCTGGCCGGTTGCGACATGGGGGCCTGCGCGATGCTGCCGCGCATCATCGGGCAAGGCCGCGCGGCAGAGCTGCTTTATACCGGGCGCAGCATGAGCGCGACTGAAGGCCATACATGGGGTTTCTGGAACGCCGTGCACCCGACCGAAGAGGCACTGAATGACGCCGCGCGCACATTGGCCGAGCGCCTTGCCGCCGGCCCCACCTTTGCCCACGGCATCACCAAAACGCAGCTGAACCAGGAATGGAACATGGGCCTTGAGCAGGCCATCGAGGCCGAGGCACAGGCGCAGGCCATCTGCATGCAAACAGGTGATTTCGAGCGCGCCTACCGCGCCTTCGCGGCCCGGGCAACACCGGAATTCAAGGGCGACTGATGGCGGATAAATCCTTTCTCGACTGGCCTTTCCTCACACCCGCGCACAAGACGCTGGCGCACGATCTCGATGCATGGGCGCAAGGCAGCATGGGCGCGATCGATCACGGCGACGCCGATGCCGCCTGCCGCGATCTCGTTTCGCGCCTTGGGCAAGGCGGGTGGCTGCGCCCCACCGCCGCCGAGACCGGCGAGGCCTTCGACGTGCGCGCCCTGTGCCTGACCCGCGAAACGCTGGCGCGCCATGACGGGCTGGCCGATTTCGCCTTTGCCATGCAGGGGTTGGGCACAGGGGCGATTTCGCTTTTTGGGACGGACGCACAAAAATCGCGATGGCTGCCCCTTACCCGCAGCGGACAGGCCATCGCGGCGTTTGCCCTGACCGAACCGCAATCGGGATCGGACGTGGCGAACTCTACCATGACCGCGACGCGCGACGGCGACGACTACGTGCTTGATGGCGAAAAGACGTGGATATCGAACGGCGGCATCGCCGATGTCTATACCGTGTTCGCACGCACGGGCGACGCGCCGGGCGCGCGCGGGCTTTCGGCGTTCATAGTGCCCGCCGACACGCCGGGCCTTGAGGTGGCCGAGCGGCTGCAAACCATCGCGCCGCACCCGCTGGCAAGGCTGCGTTTTGACGGCTGCCGCGTGCCTTCCTCGGCCCTGATCGGCACGCAAGGCGCGGGATTCCGCATCGCGATGTCGGTGTTGGACGTGTTCCGCTCGACAGTGGCGGCGGCGGCACTTGGCTTTGCGCGGCGCGCGCTGGACGAAGCCCTCGACCGCGTGGGCACGCGGCAGGTCGGCGGCGCGCCGCTGGCCGATCTGCAGATGGTCCAGGGGCACATCGCGGACATGGCCCTCGATGTCGATGCAAGCGCCCTGCTCGTTTACCGCGCCGCATGGGCCAAGGATAGCGGCGCCGACCGGATCACGCGCGAGGCCGCAATGGCCAAGCTGTTTTCGACGGAACAGGCGCAGAAGGTGATCGACCGCGCCGTTCAATTGCATGGCGGCGACGGCGTCAAATCGGGGGAAACGGTGGAACGGCTCTACCGCGACATCCGCTCGCTGCGCATCTACGAGGGGGCCTCGGACGTGCAGCGGATCGTCATCGCGCGTCAGACACTTGCCGCCTACCAGGGAGGATAGAATGCTGGGACCAACCGGGCATATCGATACATTCGCGCGCGACCGCCTGCCGCCCGCAGATCAATGGCCTGATATCCTGCTGGACGGGTTCGACTATCCCGACCACCTCAATGCCGGGCATGAACTGACCGATGCGATGGTCGCGCGCGGCTTTGGCGATCACACCGCCCTGATCGGGAACGGGCGGCGGCGCACCTACAAGGAGCTTGCCGACTGGACCAACCGCCTTGCGCATGCGCTGATCGAGGATCTGGGCGTGGAACCCGGCAACCGCGTGCTGATCCGGTCCGCCAACAACCCGGCGATGGTGGCCTGCTGGCTGGCGGCGACCAAGGTGGGCGCGGTGGTGGTCAACACCATGCCGATGCTGCGGGCCGCGGAGTTGGGTCAGATCGTGGACAAGGCCGAAATCACGCATGCCCTGTGCGATACCCGGCTGCTGAATGAGATGGAAAAATGCGCCCACGACAGCCGCTTTCTAAAGCACGTGACGGGCTTTGACGGCACCTCCAACCATGACGCGGAGCTCGATCACCTCGCCCTGGAAAAGCCGGTGCAGTTCGAGCCAGTGAAAACTGGGCGCGACGATGTGGCCCTTCTTGGGTTCACGTCGGGCACCACCGGCGATCCCAAAGCGACGATGCATTTCCATCGCGACCTGCTGATTATCGCGGACGGCTACGCGCGCGAGGTTCTGAACGTGCAGCCCGAGGACGTATTCGTCGGCTCTCCGCCCCTGGCGTTCACGTTCGGGCTGGGCGGGCTGGCGGTATTCCCCCTGCGTTTCGGCGCCACGGCGACGCTTCTGGAAAACGCCTCGCCGCCCAACATGATCGAGATAATCCAGAAATACCGCGCCACAATCTGCTTTACCGCGCCGACGGCCTACCGGGTGATGCTGGACGCGATGGACGACGGCGCCGATCTGTCCAGCCTGCGCGCCGCCGTGTCAGCCGGCGAAACCCTGCCCGGCCCTATCTATGAAGCCTGGATGGAAAAGACCGGCAAACCCATGCTGGACGGGATCGGCGCGACCGAGATGCTGCATATCTTCGTCTCTAACCGGCTTGAGGATTCGCGCCCGGGCTGCACCGGCCGCCCGGTTACCGGGTATCAGGCCCGCGTTGTCGATGATGAGTTGAACGATGTTCCCACCGGCGAGGTCGGTCGCCTTGCCGTGCGCGGGCCGACAGGCTGTCGCTATCTCGACGACGCGCGCCAGGGCGATTACGTGCGCGAGGGGTGGAACATCACCGGCGACAGCTTTCGCATGGACGCTGATGGCTATCTGTATTTCGCCGCGCGCAACGACGACATGATCGTTTCGTCCGGCTACAACATTGCCGGCCCCGAAGTAGAAGCCGCGCTTTTGTCACACGCCGCCGTCAGCGAATGCGCCGTGATCGGCGTGCCCGATGAGGCGCGCGGCATGATCGTTCAAGCGCACGTGGCGCTGGCCGAAGGCTACGACGCTGATGACGGGCTTGCAAAAAAGCTACAAGACCACGTCAAGGCCACGATAGCGCCCTACAAATATCCCCGCGCCATCAGGTTCGAGGCAGAGCTGCCAAAGACCGCCACGGGCAAGATCCGCAGGCACGTCCTGCGCGAGCAATACGGAGGATAGCGGGAAGTGGACGAAACCGTTGCCATGTGTATGGTCTGTGATCGGGGCGCCCGCGCCTGGCGCAGCGCCCGCACAACCTATGAGGCGGCCAACACCCACCCGGAAATGACGGGACCGGGACGGAAATGATAACCCCCTGAACCATGGGGACCCCAATCCGTCATCAACCAACAGGAGGACGACACAATGAAATTCAGGACATTCGCCGCAGCCATCGGCATCAGTGCCACCGCGATCGCCGCACAGGCAGAGGGCCTCAAGGTCGGCATGATCACCACCCTGTCGGGTGGCGGCGCTGGCCTTGGCATCGACGTGCGCGACGGCTTCATGCTTGCCGTGAAGCAGGCCGCCCGTGACGACATCGAGGTCGTGATCGAAGATGATCAGCGCAAGCCCGACGTCGCCGTGCAACTGGCCGACAAGATGATCCAATCCGAGAAGGTGGACGTGCTGACCGGCATTATCTGGTCCAACCTGGCGATGGCGGTGATCCCCGCTTCGGTCGCGCAGGGCAAGTTCTACCTTTCGCCCAATGCCGGGCCATCACAGCTGGCGGGCAAAGGGTGCGATCCCAACTACTTTAACGTCGCATGGCAGAACGACAACCTGCACGAAGCGGCCGGCGCCTATGCCAATTCGGCGGACCTGACCAATTCCTTTATCTTGGCGCCGAACTACCCGGCGGGCCAGGACGCGCTGACAGGCTACAAACGCCTGTATGAAGGCGAGTTGGCCGGTGAAATCTACACCAAGCTGGGCCAGACCGACTATGCCAGCGAAATCGCGCAAATCCGCGCCAGCGGCGCCGACAGCGTCTATTTCTTCCTGCCCGGCGGCATGGGGATCTCTTTCCTCAAGCAATACGCCGACAGCGGCCTGGATATCCCCGTGGTCGGCCCCGCCTTCAGCTTTGACCAGGGCATCTTGCAGGCCGTCGGCGAAGCGGCGCTTGGGGTCAAGAACACCTCGCAGTGGAACAAGGATATCGACAATGCCGCGAACAACGCCTTCGTTGCGTCTTTCCAGAAGGAATACGACCGCCTGCCCTCGCTCTATGCCAGCCAGGGCTTTGACACGGCCAACCTGCTGATGAGCGCGATGGACAAGGCGGACGTCTCGGACACAGAAGCGTTCCGCGCCGCCCTTAAGGAGGCCGATTTCGAATCCGTGCGCGGTGACTTCGCGTTTGGCTCGAACAATCACCCGGTGCAGGACATCTATGTTCGCGAAGTGATCAAGGAAGGCGACGTTTTCACCAACAAGATCATCGGCACCGCCCTTGAGGATCACGCCGACGCCTACGCCGATCAGTGCAACATGTAACCACGGATCGGGCCGCGTCACGGCGCGGCCCGCCATCCACCCGTTAAGGGGCGGCATATGTCCATCATTCTACTTATCGAGCAGGTGCTGAACGGCCTGCAATTCGGGGTCATGCTGTTTCTCATGGCGGCGGGCCTGACCCTGATCTTCGGGGTCATGGGGCTTATCAATCTCGCGCATGGCTCGCTCTACATGGTCGGGGCCTTCGCCGCGGCAGGCACCGCGGCGGCAACCGGCTCTTTCGTTCTGGCACTGGCGGCAAGCCTGGTGGCCGCCGCAACCGCCGGCGCAATTGTCGAACTTACGGTGATCAGGCGCCTTTACGACCGCGATCACCTCGACCAGGTGCTTGCGACCTTCGCCCTGATCCTGATTTTCTCTGAAGGCACGCGCTGGATCTTTGGCTCGTTTCCGCTGTTCCTTGATATCCCCGAATACCTGTCCGGTCCCGTCACCCTGCCGGGCGGGATCGAATACCCGCTTTATCGCCTGACGATCATCCTGATCGGCCTGGCGATTGCCGCTGGCTTGTTCGCGTTGATCGCCAAGACGCGCATCGGCATCCAGATCCGCGCCGGCGAAAGCGACCGGGAAATGATCGGCGCGCTTGGCGTCAACATTGCCCGGCTTTACACGCTGATCTTTGCCCTCGGCGCGGCGCTGGCGGGCTTTGCCGGGGCTCTCATCGGCGCGATCCAGTCGGTGCAGGTCGGCATGGGCGAGCCGGTCCTGATCCTTGCATTCGTGGTTATCGTCATCGGCGGCATCGGCTCAATCAAGGGGGCGCTGGTCGGCGCGATCCTGGTGGGCCTGACCGACACGCTGGGCGGCTTCCTGCTGCCGCGCCTGTTCGCCACCTTCATGGATGCATCGGCGGCGATGTCCGTTGGCTCGGCGCTTGCGGCGATGTCGATCTATATCCTCATGGCCGGCGTACTTCTGGTGCGGCCCACCGGCCTTTTCGGAGGGCAATAACATGCGCCGCGAAACCCTATTGAACGCTGCGGTGTTGCTGGGTCTGCTTGCCGTCCCGCTGTGGGCCTGGGCCAGCGATGAGCCGTTTATCATCACCCTGGCAACCAAAGTCGTGATCCTTGCGATTGCCGGGATCGGCCTGAACCTTGCGCTCGGGCTTGGCGGGTTGGTGAGCCTGGGGCACGCCATCTTCTTCGGCGTCGGCGGCTATGCCATGGGCATCCTTGCCAGCCACGCACAAAGCTACACGCCGTTGATGGAATGGCCCCTTCTGATTGAGGGCACCAAATCCATGCCGGTGATCTGGTTGCTGGCGGTCATAGGCGGTGCCTGCGCGGCGCTTGTCATCGGTGCGCTCAGCCTGCGCACCACCGGCGTCTACTTCATCATGATCACCCTCGCGTTCGGGCAGATGTTCTACTACTTCGCCATTAGCTGGCCCGCCTATGGCGGCGAGGATGGCCTTGCGATCTACGTGCGCAACGGCTTTCCCGGGCTGAACACGCTGGACCCGATCCAGTATTTCGCCCTGTGTTTCGGTGTCATGTGCGTGGTCCTCTTGTTTGTCGCGCGGCTGGCCGGGTCGGCCTTCGGATTGGCGCTGTCGGGTGCACGGCAGAACTCCGAGCGGGTGCAGGCCGTGGGCCTTGTGCCCTATCGCCTGTACCTCGTGGCGTTCACCCTGTCGGGCGCGATCACGGGATTGTCCGGCGCGCTCTATGCCGATCTGAACAGGTTTGTCAGCCCCACCATGTTCAGTTGGCAAACCAGCGGCGAGATCATCATCTTCGTCATTCTTGGCGGCGTTGGCCGACTGTTCGGGCCGGTCATTGGCGCGGCCTTGTTCATCGTCCTTGAGCATCTTCTGGGCGGGCTGTCGGAGTTTTGGCACATCTACCTTGGCGCGCTGCTGCTGATCGTGGTGCTGTTTGCGCGGGGCGGGTTGATCGGCCTGCTTGCCGGAAAGGAGGTCGCCCATGACTGACCCGATCCTTGACGTGCGCGGCATCTCGAAATCCTTCGGCGCCCTCAAAGCCAGCAACGACGTCTCGCTTGATCTGCGCGACGGGGAAATCCACGCCCTGATCGGGCCGAACGGTGCGGGCAAGTCGACACTGATCCAGCAAATCGCGGGCGGGTTGCGGCCGGATACCGGCACGATCTGGTTCGACGGCGTCAACATCACCGCCGAATCCACCGTGGCGCGCGCGCGCCGCGGCTTGGGGCGCACGTTCCAGATCTCGTCGCTGGCGATGGAATTCACCGTGCTCCAGAACGTCATGCTGGGCGCACTGGGACGGCGCGGTGGGGCGTTTCGCTTCTTATCGCCGGTGATGAAGGACCGTGCCCTGCTCGAAACGGCGCACGCCGCGCTGGCACAGGTGGGGCTGGAGGATTTCGCAAGCGCCACCACCGCCGAGTTAAGCCACGGCCAACGAAGGCAACTTGAGGTGGCCGTCGCCCTCACCCTGTCGCCAAGGGTGTTCCTGATGGACGAGCCGATGGCCGGTCTCGGCACCGAAGGGTCGCACCGCCTGATGGATTTCCTGGGCACCTTGCGCCACCGCGCCCCGATCCTTCTGGTTGAACATGACATGGACGCGGTCTTTTACCTGGCCGACCGCATCAGCGTCCTGGTCTACGGTCAGATCATCGCGACCGGCACAGCCGACGAGATCCGTGCCAATCGCGAAGTGCGCACCGCCTACCTGGGCGAGGAGGAAGACGCATGAGCCTTCTCAAACTCTCGCATGTCTCGGCCTTTTATGGCCCCTCGCAGGCGCTTTTCGATGTCCACCTCACGCTTGAGGAAGGGCAGGTTCTGGCGCTGATGGGGCGCAACGGCATGGGCAAGACGACGACGGTCAAGGTGATCTGCCGCATGCTGCGCAACCGCGGCGGCAAAGTGCTGTTCGACGGGCAGGACTTGGCCAATGTGCCCGCCTACCGTGCGGCTCGCAAGGGGCTGGGCCTAGTGCCCGAGGGGCGGCGCTGTTTCCCGAACCTTTCCGTGTATGAAAACCTCATCGCCGCCGCGCGCCCCGGACCATGGGATTTTCAGGCCGTCACCGGCCTGTTCCCACGGCTGGCCGAACGGCGCGACCAGATGGCCAACTCCCTTTCGGGCGGCGAGCAGCAGATGCTTGCCATCGGGCGCGCCCTGATGACAAATCCGCGGCTCCTGATCCTCGACGAGGCGACAGAAGGCCTCGCACCCGTGATCCGGCAAGAGATATGGGCCTCCATCAGGCGCCTGAAACAGGATACCGGCATGGCCATTCTTGTGATCGACAAATCGCTGCGCGAGCTGCGCGCGATCGCCGACAACGCGGTGATCCTCGACAAGGGTCGATCAGTCTGGAGCGGGGCAATTTCCGATCTGTCCCCGCAGATCACCGATCGGTATCTCGGGGTGTGACGCATGGCTTTTGTCTTTCGCCAGAAAATCCTGTTCAAGCATTGCGACCCGGCCGGTATCGTCTTCTACCCGCGCTACTTCGAGATGCTCAACGACTGCGTCGAAGCGTTTTTCGCGGATATCCTTCAGCATCCGTTCGAATCCCTGCATGGAACTGGCGGCGTTCCCACGGCGCAGATATCGGCGCGATTCACCGCACCCAGCCGGCATGGCGACCTGGTGGATTTCACCTTGCGCACGGGCACGCCGGGACGCAGCAGCCTCGCGCTCGACTTCCACGCTGCATGCGGCGGTGAGACCCGCCTCACCGCCAATTCGACGCTGGTTTTCGTAGATGGAAACGGCAAACCCCAAACTTGGCCGCAAAGCCTGAAGGCCGCACTCAACGCTCAAGCGGAAAGGTAGCTCAGATGGAAAACCGTATCATTCACCCCGAAGGGTGGGCACCCGCGAAAGGGTACGCAAACGGGGTGCTGGCAAGCGATGGCACCTTGTATATCGGCGGGCAAATCGGCTGGGACGCGCAACAGGTCTTTGCCTCGGACGGCTTCATCGGGCAGATGGAGCAAGCCCTGATCAACATCCGCACGATCCTTGAGGCCGCAGATGGTCAACCCGAGGACCTGGTGAGGTTGACTTGGTATGTGACCTCGAAACAGGAATATCTGGAAAACCAGCGCGCGATCGGAGAGGTCTATCGCCGCGTCCTTGGCCGCCATTTCCCCGCCATGACGATGGTTGTCGTGGCTGACCTGATCGAAGACCGCGCCGTCGTCGAAATCGAAGCGACAGCGGTCCTGAAACGCCGATCCTGAGGGGGCTGCCTGCGTAGGCATACCTGCTTGGCGCTCCTTCAGAATGCCAATTATCTGTGTTTCGCTATAGCGGCTTCTCTATCATCTGCCTCCTTTGTTGGAGAACAGGCCAGTTCCGGCCTTTCGTACCCTTCCCAGCGTATACAGCATCTGCGAGCCCTGATAACTTGTGGTCTATACATAACCATCAAATGAGACGCGCATGGAAGGAACCACACGAGCGGAACGCGCCCTGATTGCACTGCGCCAAAGGATTCTGAACGGAGATCTGAGCGGAGGCACCCGGCTCTTCGAGGTTGCCCTTGCCGAAGAACTCGACATTTCCCGCACCCCCATCCGGGCGGCGTTATCAAAGTTGGCGGAGGAAGGGCTGCTCGACCGCGCCAAGGGGGGCGGCTTTGTTGTGCGCAGCTTTCGACTTCCCGATGTACTGGACACGATCGAGCTGCGAGGCGTGCTTGAAGGGACCGCCGCGCGCTTCGCAGCCGAACGCGGAGTGACCAAGGCGGCCCTGACCCAAGCCCGCGAGGTGGTTCAGCAGATCGATATGGCCCTGTCCGGGCACGAAATCGACTTGGACCAATACTCCAAGCTCAACCAGCAATTTCATAAACTTCTGGTTCAGATGGCACAAAGCGATGCGCTGGCCCGCGAAATCGACCGCGTCACGTCTTTGCCATTTGCATCGCCTTCCGCCTTCCTCGACGATGCGGCCAGCAGCGACCGGCTTCAACGCCACCTGTCGGCAGCGCATGAACAACACCGCGCCATTATTGACGCCATAGCAAACCGTGAAGGTGCACGTGCCGAATCGATTGCCCGCGAACACTCGCGCGCATCGAGGCAAAACATCGTATTCCTGACGAGACAGAAAGGCAGCCTGCGCGATGGCGCGCCGCCTCTGGAAATTCTCTCCACCTAGGAGCAATGTATACACTCACCTCAAGATTTGGTCCAATATACGAAATTTCTCTTGAGTTTTGCCCCATTTGCGCCTCCTAATGTATACATTGTCCAGCATGGTTATCAAATGGGAGGAGCAAACCATGGCTTACAGTCTGACTTCGGCCTTGCAAGAGTCCGGCAACGCAGCGCAGATGCTACGCAATTCGCAGATCGGGATGTATGTCTACCCGGTCGTCACGCCCGAGTTCTCGAATTGGCGTGTGGAACAGGAATCCTGGCGTCAAAGTGCCGTTCTCTTCGATCAATCTCACCACATGGATGAGCTCATTGTCGAAGGCCCGGAGGCAACCGAGTTCTTGAGCCACCACGGCATCAACAGCTTCGCCAACTTCAACCTGAACCGCGCCAAGCACTTCGTTCCCGTGACACCAAACGGCCGCGTCATCGGCGACCACATCATCTTCCGCGAGCGTGAGGACAAGTATGTTCTCGTCGGGCGCGCGCCGACCTCGAACTGGCTGATGTTCGCCGCCTCATGGGGCAAGTGGAATGTGCGCCTGCGCTACGACCCGCGCTCGAACAGCCGGCCCGAGGGCGAACGTGTATTGCGCGAGCACTACCGCTTTCAGATCCAAGGCCGGCTCTGTTGCACAAAGCGCGTGAGGGATTCATGTCGCGAATCCAGTGTGGTAGCTGGGCGACATGAGCAGACCCACACCCCCAACCTACAAGACCAGGAACTGGCCGGCCTATAACGAAGCGCTCAAGCGCCGTGGCTCGCTGACAGTCTGGTTTGACCCGGAGATGATCTGGGAGGCTGCGCCGACCGGTAAGCGCGGTCGGCAGCAGACCTACAGCGACACCGCTATCCAGACATGCTTGACGATGAAAGTGTTGTTCGGCATGGCGCTACGCCAGACCACAGGCTTCGTCGAGAGCCTGCTGCATTTGGT
>NZ_AUIJ01000002.1 GCF_000423645.1 Sediminimonas qiaohouensis DSM 21189
ACCGGTTCGAACGCTTCGGCGCCGCCGGCCAGGCCAGCCGCATCAAACCCATCCCCCTCGACGACATGGCCGAGCGATACGCAAAGGGCACGTTGGCCCCGCGCATCCCCGCATCCAAAGCCGCCTGAAACCACCCCAAGGAGGAATTAGAAATGGACCAGTCAAACCGCTACGCCGACCTGACCCTGAGCGAGGCCGATCTTATGTCGGCAGGCAATCATGTACTTGTCGCCTATCACATGCGCCCGAAAACCGGATACGGATACCTGGCAACCGCCGCGCATTTCGCCGCCGAAAGCTCGACCGGGACGAATGTCGATGTCTCGACCACCGATGATTTCACGCGCGGGGTCGATGCGCTTGTCTACGAGATCGACGAGGCGAACGAGCTGATGAAGATCGCCTATCCGGTCGATCTGTTCGATCGCAACATCACCGACGGGCGGGCGATGATCTGCTCGTTTCTGACCCTTGCCATTGGCAACAACCAGGGCATGGGTGACGTGGAATATGCCAAGATGCACGATTTCTGGGTGCCGCCCGCGTTCTTGCGTCTGTTCGATGGGCCCTCGACCACGATCAGCGATCTGTGGCGCGTTCTGGGCCGGCCCCACGTCGATGGCGGCTTCATCGTCGGCACCATCATCAAGCCAAAGCTGGGCCTGCGTCCCAAACCCTTTGCCGATGCGTGCCATGACTTCTGGCTGGGCGGCGATTTCATCAAGAATGATGAGCCGCAGGGCAATCAGACATTTGCGCCGCTCAAGCAGACGATCCCGCTGGTTGCGGACGCGATGCGCCGGGCACAGGATGCCACCGGCGAGGCCAAGCTGTTCTCGGCCAATATCACCGCCGATGACCACCACGAGATGCTGGCACGCGCGGAGTTCATCCTTGAGACCTTTGCCGAGAACGCCGATCACGTTGCGTTCCTGGTTGATGGCTACGTTACCGGCCCGGCGGCGATCACCACCGCGCGGCGCAGTTTCCCGCGCCAGTACCTGCATTATCACCGGGCCGGGCACGGAGCCGTGACCTCGCCCCAATCCATGCGCGGCTACACCGCGTTCGTTCTGTCGAAAATGGCCCGGATGCAGGGCGCAAGCGGCATTCACACCGGCACCATGGGCTTTGGCAAGATGGAAGGCGAAGCCGCCGACAAGCTGATGGCCTACATGATCACCGATGACAGCGCCGATGGCCCCTATTTCCATCAGGAATGGGCCGGAATGGGGCCGACCACGCCGATCATCTCCGGCGGCATGAACGCGCTGCGCATGCCCGGCTTCTTCGGTAACCTGGGGCATTCCAACCTGATCCTGACCGCCGGCGGCGGCGCGTTCGGGCATATCGACGGGGCCGCGGCGGGGGCCACCTCGCTCAGGCAGGCCGAGGAATGCTGGAAGCAAAGCGCCGACCCGCTGGAGTTTGCCAAGGATCACAAGGAGTTCGCCCGCGCCTTTGAAAGCTTCCCGCAGGACGCCGACGCGCTCTACCCCGAATGGCGCAAGGCATTGCGGCTCAACTCCGCCGCCTGACCTCCCCCCGGCGCGGGGCGGCTTGCCGGGTCGCCCCGCGCCAAAAACAAGGACAATCCCCATGCCCAAACGACAAGACATCAAGATCGCACCGTCGATCCTTTCGGCCGACTTCGCGGATTTCGGGGCCGAGATCCGGGCGATCGAATCGCAGGGCGCCGACTGGGTGCATGTGGACGTGATGGACGGCCACTTCGTGCCCAACCTCACCTTCGGCCCGCCCGCGGTGGCGGCGTTCCGGCGGCATGTGACCACGGTGATGGACGTGCACCTGATGATCGCGCCGGTGGACCCGTATATCGAGGCGTTCGCGCAGGCCGGCGCCGATATCCTGACCGCGCATCTGGAGGCGGGTCCGCACATTCACCGCACGTTGCAGGCGATCCGCGCGGCGGGGTGCAAGGCGGGCCTTGCGCTCAATCCCGGCACCCCGGCCGAGGCGGTGGCGCCGCTTCTGGACATGGTCGATCTGGTCTGCGTGATGACGGTGAACCCCGGCTTTGGCGGGCAATCGTTTCTGGACCTGACGGACAAGGTGCGCACCCTGCGCGCCCTGATCGGCGATCGTCCCGTGCATATCGAGATCGACGGCGGCGTCACCCCCGACACCGCACCGCTGGTCGCGGCCGCCGGAGCGGACGTTCTGGTCGCCGGATCGGCGGTGTTCAAGGGCGGCTCCGTCTCGGACCCGGACCCCTATGGCACCAATATCCGCGCCATCCGAAAGGCGGCACAGGGCGCGATCGGGTGATGAACACGGTGGAATTGAATCCGCTAACGGCGCTGATCTTCGACGTTGACGGCACCCTTTCCGAGACGGAAGAGCTGCACCGCCACGCCTTCAACGCCGCCTTCAAGGCGTCGGGCCTTGATTGGCATTGGACGATACCGCTCTATCGTGCGCTGTTGATGACGACGGGCGGCAAGGAACGCATCCGCGCATATATCCAGAATCACGCGCCCGGCGATGCGCTGAGCCCCGACCAGATTGCACAGCTTCACGCCGACAAGACCCGGCGCTATGGCACCATGGTCGCGCAGGGACACATCGCCCTGCGCCCCGGGATCGCGGGGCTGATTGCGCAGGCGCGCGCGGAAGGGCTGCATATCGCAATCGCGACAACTACCAGTAGGAGCAACGTTGATGCCTTGATCCGCGCCACGTTCAAGCAGCCAGCCGCGCATGTTTTCGACGTGATCGCCGCCGGGGACGAGGTGGCCAACAAGAAACCTGCACCGGACGTCTATAACCTTGCGCTGCGCCGGCTGGGCCTCCTGCCCACGCAGGCCCTGGCGCTTGAGGATAGTCGCAACGGCCTGTTGTCGGCGCACCGGGCCGGGATCGCTTGCGTCGTATCGCCGGGGCCCTATACGCTAGGGCAGGACTTCGCGCTTGCACGCGCGGTGTTGGACTCGTTTGCCGATCTACGGCTGTCCGACTGGCAGCAGCCGGGCACAAAACACACAAGGAGGATGGAATGGCCGTGACGCCCCCTGTTTGCGATTTCGACTGGCCCGCGCCGGACTTCACCCTGCCCGGCACGGACGGGCGCAGCTATGGCTTGGCGGACATAGCGGGCAAAAACGGCACGCTGATCATGTTCATTTGCAACCACTGCCCTTACGTCCTGGCGGTCCTCGACAGGATCATCCGCGATGCGCGGGAGTTGCAGGACCATGACATCGGCGTGGCGGCGATCTGTGCCAATGATGCAAACACACATCACGACGATAGCTTTGACAATATGAAGGCGCTTGCCGAAGCGCGCGGGCTCCCCTTTCCCTACCTTCATGACGAGAACCAGGCAGTGGCGCGGGCCTATGGTGCGGCCTGCACGCCCGATTTTTTCGGGTTCAACGCGGATCTTGGCCTGCAATACCGGGGACGGCTGGATGCATCGGGGCGCAACCCGGCGCCGGCGGACGCGCCGCGCGAATTGTACGAGGCAATGGTACAAGTTGCACAAACCGGGCGTGGCCCGGCCGAGCAAACGCCCTCGATGGGCTGCTCAATCAAATGGAAAGCAGCATGAGCGCAATCGTCTTCGACCTTGACGGCACCCTGATCGACAGCGCGCCGGATATCCGCATCATCGCCAATACCGTGCTGGGCAAGCGGGATTTGCCACCCCTGACCATGACACAAACGCGCAGTTTCATTGGCCACGGCGCTGGCCACTTCGTCGCGCAGATGATGGCCGCGAACGGGTTTGATCGCGCATCGACCGGATTTGACGCCACGCACGCAATCCTGCTGGCAGAGTTCACATCGCTCTACGAGACGACGTTCGAGGCAACAACGCTCTATCCAGGCGTTGCAGACACGCTCGACATACTGGCGGGGCTTGGCTACCGTCTTGGCCTGTGCACCAACAAGCCCGCGCTGGCGACACAGGCCGTGCTAAAGCACTTCGGCCTGCAAGACATGTTCGCGGCGGTTGTGGGCGGTGACACGCTGCCGGAGAAAAAGCCCGATCCCGCGCCGCTCAAGCTGGCCTTCGACAAGCTGGGCGCAGGGGCGCACGCCTATGTCGGCGACAGCGAAGTGGATGCCGACACCGCGCAAGCGGCCGGCATCCCCTTTGCCCTCTTTACCGAAGGGTATCGAAAATCGCCCGTCGACGCGCTACCGCACATGGTGCGCTTTGACGATTTCAGCGCCCTGCCCGGCCTGATGCAACGTCTCAAGGGCGCCGCTTAGCCCCCCCGGGGGGGGGCCGCCGACCCGTCGCCGGCGCCCCCTGAGCGCGGCGTTACCCTGCCGCAGCCACCGCGCGCTTGGTCAGCACACCGACCAGATGCGCCCGATACGCGGCAGACCCGTGCAGGTCCGCGATCATCCCGTCCGCACTGACGCTCAGCCCTTCCACCGCGGAGGGCGAGAAATCCGACGACAGCGCTTTCTCGGCTTCGCCCCAACGGAACACCCCCTCTTCCGAGGCGCCGGTGACCGCAACGCGCACGCCATCTTTGAGCTTCGCCACGAACACCCCCACAAGGGCAAATCGCGAGGCGGGTTGCTCGAACTTCTGGTAGTTCGCGGCCTGCGGAATGGGGAACCGCACCTCGGTGATGATCTCACCATCTTCAAGGGCGTTGGTGAACATCCCCTCAAAGAAGTCGTCGGCGGCAATCTCGCGGTTGCTGGTCACAACCGTCGCGCCCGATCCCAGCACGGCGGCGGGGTAGCAGGCCGATGGGTCGTTATTCGCCAGGCTACCGCCGATCGTGCCGCGGTTGCGCACGGCCGGGTCACCGATATGGCGCGCCAATTCGGCCAGTGCGGGATAATCGCCAGCCTCGCGTTCCACCGTGGCATGCGGTGTCGCGCCCCCGACGACAAGCTCGCCCGCGGCGTTCTTACCTACGCCCTTCATTTCCGCAATGCCGCTCAGACTGACCAGCTTGGCCGGCATCGCCAGGCGTTGTTTCATCGTCGGGATCAACGTCTGCCCGCCGCCAAGTGCCTGCGCCTCTTCGGTGCCAAGGGCCTCGACCGCCTCCTTGATGCTGGAGGGCTTCACGAAGTCGAAATTATACATGGGAATGCCTCCTCAAGCGTTCATGGCCTGCCACACGCGCGACGGCGAGAGCGGCATATCGATATGGGTGAGGTCGTGTCCGCCGCTACGCAACGCGTTAACCACCGCGTTGACAACAGCCGGCGGGCTGCCGATGGCTCCTGCCTCGCCGCAGCCCTTCACCCCCAACGGGTTGTGCGTGCACGGTGTCTGGCACGAATGATCCACCTGGTAGAACGGCACATCATCGGCGCGCGGCATGGCATAGTCCATGTAAGAGCCGGTAATAAGCTGTCCGTTCTCGTCGTAAGCGCATCCTTCAAGAAGCGCCTGACCGATACCCTGACCAATCCCGCCATGCACCTGCCCGTCAACGATCATCGGGTTGATTATGTTGCCGAAATCGTCTGCAGCGGCGAACCGTTCGATCGTGACCTTGCCGGTCTCCGGGTCCACCTCGACCTCGCAGGCATACGCGCCCGAGGGATAGGTGAAGTTGCTGGGGTCATAGAACGCGGTCTCTTCCAGCCCGGGTTCGATATCCTCCAGCGGGTAGTTGTGCGGCACATAGGCGGCCAGGGTCACGTCGCCCCAAGCGACCGACTTGTCGGTGCCCGCAACGGTGAACTGACCATCCTTCAGCTCGATATCGGCCTCGCTTGCCTCCATCAGGTGCGCGGCGATCTTCTTGGCCTTGTTGATTACCTTCTCGGTGGCGCGCACCATCGCGCTGCCCCCGACCGCAAGGCTCCGCGAGCCATAGGTGCCCATCCCCATCGGCACCCGGGCGGTATCGCCGTGCACGATGTCGATCATCGACTCGTCAATGCCCAGCATATCGGCAACCACCTGGGGAAAGGCGGTCTCATGCCCCTGCCCGTGGCTGTGACTGCCGGTCATCACGCTGATCGATCCGGTCGCGTTGACACGAACCGTGGCGCTTTCATAAAGGCCCGCGCGTGCGCCAAGCTGTCCCACAAGGTTGCTGGGTGCGATGCCGCACGCTTCGATATAGGTATTCACACCCAAGCCCCGCAGACGTCCGCGCGCCGCGGACTCCTTGCGCCGCGCCTCGAACCCGGACAGATCGGCGATCTCTTCCAGCTTGTCCATCGTGGCGTGATAATCACCCGTGTCATAGGCCACGGCCACCGGCGTTTCATACGGGAACTCGGTGATGAAATTCTTGCGCCGCAACTCGATCGGGTCCACGCCCAATTCGATCGCGGCCTTGTCGATCACCCGCTCAAGCTGAAAGGTCGCCTCGGGACGGCCCGCGCCGCGATAGGCATCGACCGGCACCGTGTTGGTGAACACCGCTTTCACGTTCACGTAAATCAGCGGCGTCTTGTAGTTGCCCGCCATCAATGTCCCATGCAGCCATGTCGGAACCGACGGCGCAAAGGTACTCAGGTATGCGCCCATGTTGGCATAGGTGTCCGTCCGCAACGCGGTGAAATTGTTGTCCGCATCCAGGGCAAGCTCGATCTTGGTCACGTGGTCGCGGCCATGTGCATCCGACATGAACGCCTCGGACCGTGACGCCGTCCATTTGACCGGCCGCGCCAGTGCCCGCGCCGCAAAGGTACAGAACGCCTCTTCAGCATAATGAAAGATCTTGGTGCCAAAGCCGCCGCCGACATCCGGCGCCACGACGCGCAGCTTATGCTCGGGTATACCCAGCACGAACGCCCCCATCAGCAGCCGGATTACGTGCGGGTTCTGGCTGGTGGTATAGAGCGTGCTTTCATCGGTGGCGCGGGCATAGTCGCCCACGGCCACGCGCGGCTCCATCGGGTTGGCGATCAGGCGGTTGTTGACCAGCTCCAGCGTGGTCACATGCGCAGCCTTCTCAAACGCCTCGTCGACCGCTGGCTTGTTTTCCTCGACAAACCCCCAGTCGTAGCAAAGGTTGCTCTCCAGGTCGTCATGTACCTTGGGCGCGTCGGGCTGGACCGCCTTTTTCATGTCGATCACGGCCGGTAACTCGTCTATATCATACTCGATTGCTTCCGCCGCGTCGCGGGCCTTCGCGGCCGTCTCGGCCACTACCGCCGCGATGGGATCACCAACATGACGCACCTTGCCTTGGGCCAGCACCGGATGCGCTGGTTCCTGCATGGGCTGGCCATGCTTGTCGGTCACCTGCCACCCGCAAGGCAGACCGCCGACGCCGTCGAAATCCGCGCCGGTAAAGATGCGCACGACCCCGGGCATCGCCTCGGCCGCCGATGTGTCCACCTTGTTGATTTTCCCATGCGCCACGTCCGAGCGCAGGAAATGCACATAAGCCTGACCGCGTAGATTGATGTCGTCGGTGTAATTCCCGACCCCGGTCAAAAACCGTTCGTCCTCGCGCCGCTTGCTGCTGGCGCCGATTCCATGATCCTTTGGCATTTCAATTCCTCCCTGAATAAACGGCGGGCCTTATTGTGTCGCCCTGCCCTTCATCTTGCCAAAAATACTCAACCGCCTCGCCCGCCTTTTCGCGCACGGCTGGCGGTATTGCGTGCTACTCGGCCGCGAGCGCGCTCACCTCCTGGCCACTGGCGGCCATGATCGCCTTGACGATGTTGTGATAGCCGGTGCAGCGGCAAATGTTTCCCTCAAGGTACTCGCGCACCTCGGCCTCGGTCGGCTTGGGCGTATCGCGCAGCAAGGCCGCGGCCGACATCACCATGCCAGGCGTGCAGAACCCGCATTGCAGGCCGTGGTGTTCCTTGAACGCCTCCTGCACCCGGTCCAGCGTACCATCGGGCGCCGCCATACCTTCGATCGTGGTCACCTCGGCGCCGTCGGCTTCAGCCGCCAGCATCGTGCAGGCCTTGACCGCCTGTCCGTCCACATGGACAACGCAGGCCCCGCACTGGCTGGTATCACAGCCGACATGGGTGCCGGTCAGGTTCAAATCTTCGCGCAAAAATTGAACTAGCAGCGTGCGCCCCTCGACCTCGCCGGACGCGGGTTTGCCGTTCACGGTCATCGTGACCTCTGGCATGGTCTTCCTCCCTGGATTTATATTTGGAACAATAATCTAGAGTTAAGCATGCAGGTGTCCACTTGAGAAGGGGGCAATTGGTACATTGATAAACAATCGCCGACCACGCCGCGCCGCCGGGCGGGCCTAGGTGTCGGTGTTTCCTGATCCTTTTCGCGGCATCGGGCGCGTGGGCATTTCCTTGAGAAGACCGCCCACACCCATTTCCGCGATCTCTCTGGAATTGGGAGGCAGGCCGCAGGCGACGCGGGCCAGCATCCAGTCCGCGCCGTGCAGCACCGAGGACCGCGCACTGCCGGGCAGACCGATCACCGGGCGGGCGCCAAGCGCGCCCAGAAACAGCAGATTTCCGGGGTCCACGGGAATGCCGAACCGCTCAAGCTGCCCCCCGGCGGCGCGCAGGGCTGCGGGTGCGACATCGCGCGCATCCGAGGTCGCGGTGGCGGTCAGGATCAGGATCATATCACCCCGGGCCTGCGTGATCGCATCGGCCAGCGCCCGCGTCTCGTGGGGCACTCGAAGGGTTTCCCGCAAGGTCATGCCCAGCATGTCCAGCCGCCCGCGCACGGCCCGGCGCCCCTTGTCCGCCAGCTTGGCCGCCGGCCCCTCATCGACGGCCCCGGGCGCGTCGGTCAGGATCAGGGTCGCGTCGCGGTGGACCGGGGGCTGCACCCGCAAGGCGCCTGCCGCGGCGGTGCAGGCTTTCTCCAAACGGTCCATCGCAACCGCGTAGGAGATGATCTTGACCGTGGCGACCATCCCGTCGGGGCGGACCTGCCGCCACGGCGGGACGGTGGCAAGGGTGATCCCGGGATCGACCTGGTTCACGGCGACGATCGCGGCGGGGGTCATCACCACGATGCCGGCGGAATCAGCCATCAGGTTGACGCGGCCGGTGGCGGCGCCGCTCAGGCGCAAGTGGGCCTGCTCGGGGTCCGGCACGAGGGCACGTCCCAGGCGAAGGGCCGCCTCATCCTCGTGGACATCACCGGGGTCGAGGCGGGCGACGGTGACACCGTCATACCCGGCATGAGAAAGCGCGGCGAGGTGATCGGCCTCTAGGGTCAACCCCTTTCGCAGCCGACCGCCGGGGAGCGAGACGGAATGCGCAAGGATCGCGTCCTGAGCGTCCCACAGTGAAACGCGACCAAACTTCATTTCATTCTCAATATCTTAACTGCCTCGCCAAGGATTGATAAACCAATTTCCGCAGGGCCAGCCGCGCCAATATCGAGGCCGACAGGGCCGTGAATACGCGCGATGGCGTCATCATCGTGACCTGCCGCGCGCAACCGCTCGACCCGCGCCGCGTGGGTGCGGGTGGAGCCGAGCGCGCCGATATAGAACACCTCGGACGAAAGCGCCCGCTCCAGCGCGGGATCGTCCAGCTTGGGATCGTGGGTGAGCAGAACCAGCGCGGTGCGCGCGTCGAGGCCAAGCGCATCCAGCGCCTCGTCGGGCCAGTCGCGCACGATCCGTTCGCCGGGAAAGCGGGCCTCGGTGGCGAAGCTGTCGCGCGGGTCGATGATGATCGGATCAAAGCCCACGATCCGCGCCATCGGCACCAGCGCCTGCGCGATATGCACCGCGCCGATGACGATCATCCGCAAGGGCGGGTTATGAATGGCGATGAACTGCCGCTCGCCATCCTCGAACCCGGAGCGGTCGAGGCGGAAGCGGTCGGGGTATCCCCGATCGGTCAGGCTTCGGGCGCCGGTTTGCATGTCCACCACGTAGGCGACAGCGCGGCGCACGGCGCGAGCGGCAACCAGATCCTCAAGCAGATCAGCGGGCATAACGCTGCCAACGGGTTCCACCAGGACGCGAATCGTGCCGCCGCAGGCCAGACCCACGGCAAAGGCGTCGCCATCGCTAACGCCGAACTCCAGCAGCCGCTGCTCGCCCTCTTCGAGGGCCTCGAGCGCCTCGACCACGACCGCGCCTTCGACGCAGCCGCCGGAAACGGAGCCTTCGATCTCGCCCTCGCCGGAAATGGCCAGTTGGCTGCCGACGCGGCGCGGGGCGCTGCCCCATGTTTCCACCACGGTGGCCAGCGCGGCGCCCTTGCCCGCCTTGTGCCAATCCAACGCAATCTCGGGTGTGTTGTCCATTGATGGCTCTCCCCTGGCTGCGCCCTCGCGCGTATCATCCGCCGGATGGCCGTCAATTGCAAACGGCCACTCCAGAGGGTGGAGCGCCTTGTGTGGAGGGCAAGGGGGTTGGGGGCTTTGCCCCCGCCGCGCCGGTGGCGCGTCTCCCCCAGGATATTTGGGGCCAGAAGAAACCGGGTAAAGCAGGGGCGTGGGGGGTGTTCCGCTGGCGCGGCGGCTGTTGATCCGCGTCCCGTCACCCTATCGAGTCGCGCGAAGGCCAGTGCGACGAAGCCAAGCCCGCGCCGAGGAGCAGACCTCTGCCGAACATCAGGACCGAGCATGTTCCGATGGCCAGCAGTATGGGTACGTGTCGGTGATCAGATCATGGCCATCAGGCGGGCCTTTTCGCCGCTGTCGCGGCTATCGGAAATAGCGCGGGCCAGGTCTTCGAGGCTAGCGATGGAATGGCCGGCGCGGAACGCGTCGACATGGGGCAGCATGGCAGAGATGCCGCGCGCCTTGGGTGCGAAGCCATCCCAGCGGAGCAATGGGTTGAGCCAGATCAGGCGGCGCGCGCTGAGGTGCAGGCGCTCCATCTCGCGGGCGAGATCGGCGCTATCGTCGCGGTCGAGGCCGTCGGTAATAAGCAGCACCACCGCCCCCTGCCCCATCACCCGGCGCGACCAGTCGCGGTTGAACTCGTGCAGGCAGGAGCCGATGCGGGTGCCCCCCTCCCAATCCTGCGCCTCGGCGCCGGCGGCGGTGAGCGCCTGATCGACATCGCGCGCGGCTAGATGGCGGGTGATATTGGTCAGCCGGGTGCCGAAGGTGAAGGCGTGTACCTTGGCCCAGCCGGCGCCTTTTTCATTGGCGACGGCATGGAGAAAATGCAGGACCATGCGGCTATACTGCGACATCGAGCCGGAGATATCGCAAAGCACCACAAGGTTGGGCCAACGCAGACGGGGCCGTTTGAGCGCGATCTTCTGCACCTCGCCGCCACGCCGCATGGCCAAGCGCATCGTGCGGCGCTGATCAACCAGGGCGCCACGCGTACTGGCCATCGCGCGGCGGGAGGGCAGCGGCTTGACCGGCAGCGACAGACGGGCGAGCATGCGCTTGGCCTGCGCGATTTCATCGGTGCTCATTTGCTCAAAGTCCAGCGTCTTGAGGCGTTCCTCGGCCGAGATGGTCATCGAGGCGTCGACCTCAATCTTGGTTTCTTCCTCGGGGGTGTCCTCGGGGGCGGGCATGTCGCGGTCGGCATCCCCCAACAGCGCTTGCGCGGCGCGCTTCTCGGCGGCTTGCGCGCTGCGTTCTTCCTGTACACCGCGGATGGCGGGCAGCATCATCGACATCATGTGTTCCATGAACCGCGGATCGCGCCAGTAGAGGCGGAAGACCTGATCGTAGATCTGGCGGTGCTCGGGGCGGTTGACGAAACAGGCGTGCAGCGTCCAGTAGAAATCGCGCCGGTTGGTGAACCCGGCCACTTGCAGCGCGCGCACCGCGTCCATCACGCGGCCCGGCCCGATAGGCAGCCCGGCCTTGCGCAGTGCGCGGGCGAAATGCGCGACGTTTTCAATCAGGCGCGGGTTGTCCGGCAATTCAAGCGGCAGGTATTCCGGCATCGGGTGTCCTGTTCAGCGGTTCTGCGCCAGCCTGCACCCGCACGCGGATTTGTCCAGCCCTGACGCTGCAATCAGCCACTGGCGCCCCAGATCACACGCACGTAATTGCGCGTCTCGTTGTAGGGGGGTACGCCGTTGTGGCGCTGCACCGCCTCGGGGCCGGCGTTGTAGGCGGCAAGCGCCAGCCGCCACGAGGCGAACCGTTTGTATTGCTGCGCAAGGTAGCGGGCACCGCCATCGAGGTTCTGATAAGGGTCTTCGGGATCTACGCCAAGGCGCCGTGCGGTATCTGGCATAAGCTGCGCCAGGCCAAGCGCCCCCTTGTGCGAAACCGCACGCGGATTGAACCCCGATTCCTGCTGCACCAAGCGCAGGAACAGATCGGCGGGAACGCCGTGGCGCATCGCGGCGCTGCGCGCCATGTCAAGGTACGGGCCATCATAGCGACCCTTGTAGGGCTTTGCGCTTCCCCATTTTGTCGGCGTGACAACGCGTGGCGCGGCAAGGCGAACCTTGTCCGCCTTCTTGGTCGCGTTGCGCTTGTCCAGAACGCTGGTTTGCCCCTGGAAAAGGGCCATGCGGGAACTGGACGCCGTGTCAGCGCCGCCTGCGCCGACAGAGGCCAAGACAAACAGACCCGCGAAAACAGAAACCCCGATACGCATGTGTCCCCCAATCATGCATCCGAGCGCGTAGTATAGGCCAAAGCACAGGGATTTTCCAGCCCCGACAGACACCCGCGCGGAAGGCCGAAAAAATTCCGCCGTAGTGAAGAAAGATTAACCTTTCCTTCAGATCGCTGCGGTGGTGTAACCTGTGCACAAAGGATTCGACGGGAGAATGGCATGGCCGGTTCGGTAAACAAGGTAATACTCATCGGCAACCTGGGCCGCGACCCCGAGGTGCGCACGTTCCAGAACGGCGGCAAGGTGTGCAATCTGCGCATCGCCACCTCGGAAAACTGGAAGGATCGCAATACCGGGGAACGGCGCGAGAAAACCGAATGGCATAGCGTTGCCATCTTCTCGGAGCCGCTGGCCCGCGTGGCCGAACAGTATCTGCGCAAGGGTTCCAAGGTCTATCTCGAAGGTCAGCTTGAGACCCGCAAATGGCAGGATCAGAACGGGCAGGATCGGTATAGCACCGAGGTGGTGCTGCGCCCCTACCGCTCGGAATTGACGATGCTGGACGGTCGCGGCGAAGGCGGCGACAGTAGCGGCGGCGCATATGGTGGCGGCCAGAGCGGCGGCGACTATGGCGATCCCGGCCCGCAATCGGGCGGTGGCGCCCCTTCGCGCGATCTGGACGACGAAATTCCGTTCTGATCGGGGGCTGATCTCAGCCCCCGCGCCGGCCTGTGCATGGCCATGGCGCAGCTTTTCACCTTGCGCGGCCCGGTTGGGCCGTGCCTTTGCGCCTTTGCCTCTGGTATTCCGCTGCGATGCGGTATAGGTGGCCGCAAACACCCCCAAAGGACGCACCATGGATCTGCGAAATATCGCCATTATCGCGCATGTTGACCACGGCAAGACAACGCTCGTGGACGAGTTGCTCAAGCAATCGGGCACATACCGCGAGAATCAAGCCACCACCGAACGCGCAATGGACAGCAACGACTTGGAACGTGAGCGCGGCATCACGATCCTGGCCAAGGCCACGTCGGTCGAGTGGAAAGACACCCGCATCAACATCGTCGACACCCCCGGCCACGCCGATTTCGGCGGCGAGGTCGAGCGCATCCTTTCGATGGTCGATGGCGTGTGCCTGCTGGTCGATGCCGCCGAGGGCCCGATGCCGCAGACCAAGTTCGTCACCTCCAAGGCATTGGCCCTGGGCCTGCGCCCGATCGTAGTGCTCAACAAGGTGGACAAGCCCGCCGCAGAGCCCGACCGCGTGTTGAACGAGGTGTTCGACCTGTTCGCCAACCTGGACGCCGACGAGGACCAGCTTGATTTTCCGCATATCTATGCCTCGGCCATCAACGGCTGGGCCGATGCGGATCTGGACGGCCCGCGCAAGGACATGTCGGCGCTATTCAACCTGATCGTCAACCACGTCGCGCAACCCCGCCAGATCAACCACCAGAACGAACCGTTTCGCATGCTGGCAACCACGCTGGGGGCCGATCCGTTCCTGGGCCGGATCCTGACGGGGCGCGTCGAATCGGGCCGGATCAAGGCCGGCGCCACGGTTCAGGCACTCAGCCGCATAGGCCAGAAGATCGAGCAGTTCCGCGTGTCCAAGATCATGGCGTTCCGCGGGTTGGGGCAGCAGGAAATTCCCGAGGCCGTCGCCGGCGACATCGTTAGCCTGGCAGGCATGTCCAAGGCCACGGTTTCCGACACGATCTGCGCACTGGCGGTGGAAGAGCCGATTGAGGCGCAACCGATCGACCCGCCCACCATCACCGTGACCTTCGGCATCAACGACAGCCCGTTGGCCGGCCGCGACGGCAAGAAGGTGCAAAGCCGCGTCATCCGCGAGCGCCTGATGAAAGAGGCGGAATCAAACGTCGCGATCAAGGTGACGGACACCCCCGGCGGCGAGGCGTTCGAGGTGGCCGGGCGCGGCGAATTGCAGATGGGCGTCCTGGTCGAGAACATGCGGCGCGAGGGCTTTGAGCTGTCGATTTCGCGGCCGCAGGTTCTGTTTCGCGAAGACGAGAATGGCAACCGCCTGGAGCCGATCGAAGAAGTCACCATCGACGTGGACGACGAATATTCCGGCGCCGTGATCGAGAAACTGACCGGCCCGCGCAAGGGCGAGCTGGTCGAGATGAAGCCGGCCGGCGCCGGAAAGACGCGGATCGTGGCGCATGTGCCCGCGCGCGGCCTGATCGGGTATCACGGCGAATTCCTGACCGACACGCGCGGCACGGGCGTTCTCAACCGCGTTTTCCATGGCTGGGCGCCGCACAAGGGCTCGATCCCCGGACGGCGGGCCGGCGTTCTGATCTCGATGGAAAACGGTGTGTCGGTGGCCTATGCCCTGTGGAACCTGGAAGAGCGTGGCCGCCTGTTCATCGGCGCGCAAGAGCAGGTTTACCAAGGCATGATCATCGGCGAGCACAGCCGCGAGAACGACCTTGAAGTGAACCCGCTGAAGGGCAAGAAACTGACCAACGTGCGCGCCAGCGGAAGCGACGATGCCGTGCGCCTGACCACGCCCGTCACCTTGTCGCTGGAAGAGGCGATTGCCTATATCAACGACGACGAGCTGGTCGAAGTGACGCCCAATGCCGTTAGACTGCGCAAGCGGTTCCTCGATCCGCACGAGCGCAAGCGCATGTCCAAAACGAGCTGAGCGCGCCACTACCCGGCCCCGCGCGGGCCGGGCTCCCTTCCTGCATCCATATAACTTGTATCTCTGAAACCGACGCCTCGGTTTCAGTGGTAGTGAATGGTCGCCAAATTTTCACCATTTCTGCGCCACAAGTCTGCCGCAATTTTAAACATCCATCTTAGATGTACTATACTAGGGTAGTAATACTAAAGAATAGTATGGTGCACCCTCTGGATGCCTTTGACGCAAGCGATTTCTCTTAAGGCTGACCAGAGCGGAGCGTGGGGTATTAGGAAGGAGTAACCATGATTTTTGTACAAACAGTCAAGACCATCGCACTCGCGGCGGGGCTATCGCTCATGACGACGGCGGCGCCCGCAATTGCCCAAACCGACGGGGACATGGCCGTGGCGATGCCGACGATAGAACGCGTCCGTGGCCAGGGCTACGTTGTATCGCGCATGATCAAGAACCCGCGCGAGGGTCATCTCAAATTGGTCGCGTACAACGAAACGTATGAGCGGCAGCTCACGCTGAACAATTCAGGCAACCTGATGCTTGATCAGAAGCGTCCGTTGGATATCCAGCCGCTTCTTGATCGCAATGGCCGGGTTGTTGTTGATCAGAACGGGCTTCCGGTTCCGGCTTCGGAAGGCGTCCAGGTCAGCAGCAGCAGCGGAAGCAACAGTTCGTCTGGCTCCGGCGGTGGCAGTACTGGCGGTGGCGACACCGGCAGTGGTGGCTCCGGCGGTGGTGGTTCCGGAGGCGATAACGGCAGCGGCGATGGCGACGCCGACGGTGGTGGCATCGGCGTCGGCGCAGGCGTTAGCGTTGGTGGCATCGGCGTCGGCGTTGGTGTCGGCATCGACTGACGACAGGCCGCTATTCCGACGTTTCAACGATCAGTAATTCGCGTTCCGACGCGTCCCGCGCATGGCTTAGCGCCTCTTGGTACGCGTCGGAGCGATAACATTCCTCGGCCGCCTCAACGGAGGGGAATTTCGCGACCACGTTGCGCGGGCGATCCTTGCCTTCCAGCTGTACATAGCGACCGCCGCGGGCGATGAAGTGCCCCCCGTGCGCGGCAATCGCCGGACCGGCCAGCTTGGCATATTTCCCGTAGGCGTCTTCGTCCGTTACCGTGACATGCGCTATCCAAAGTGCGGGCATTGCTTATCCTCCTAGTACGGCCTCGGCGGCCTTGATTGCGGCGTCGGCATTGGCGGCATCGCGCCCCCCGCCCTGCGCCATATCTGGGCGACCGCCGCCGCCCTTGCCTCCCAGTTCGGGCACGGCGGCGCGTACGAGATCCACCGCCGATATCTTGCCGGTCAAATCATCGGTCACGCCTGCCGCCACTGCAGCCTTTCCGCCTGCATCGGCGATTAACAACACAGCGCCCGAGCCAAGCCTTTGTTTGTGCTCGTCAATAAGCGCCGGCAAGTCCTTGCCCGAGATGCCCGACAGCACCTGCGCGACGAATGAAACGCCGTTGACCTGGCGCTGATCAGACACATCGTTCCCCTGCTGACTGCCGCCAGCCATAGCCAATTCGCGACGCATCTGTGCCACTTCGTTGCTCAGCGATTTGCGCTCGCTTTGCAACTGGCGGACCCGCGCCGCCAGGTCATCGGGCACCGCATGCAGTAACCCGGCCAGCTCATCGATGATCGCATAGTGCTTTTGCACATCGACCAGCGCGTCCTGCCCGGTGATGGCCTCGATCCGGCGCACCCCGGCCGAAGAGGCCCCCTCGGACACGATCTTGAACGCACCGATATCGCCGGTCTGGTTTACATGGGTACCACCGCACAGCTCGATCGAATAGGTCTCGCCGTCCAAACCCTTGCCCGTGCCTTCGAGCCGCCCCATCGAGACAACGCGCACCTCGTCGCCGTATTTCTCGCCAAACAGGGCCTGCGCGCCGATGTCGCGCGCGTCATCGGGGCCCATGATCCGGGTCGTGACCGGCGTATTTTGGCGAATGAACGCACTGACTTCCTGCTCCACGCGGGCGCGTTCCTCGGCGTCCAACGGCTTGCTATGGCTGAAATCAAACCGCAAGCGATCGGGCGCATTGAGCGAGCCGCGCTGCGCGACATGTGGCCCGAGTGCCCGGCGCAATGCCTCGTGCAGCAGGTGGGTCGCGGAATGGTTGGCGCGGATCGCGGTGCGCCGATCATGGTCCACCTCCAACTCGGCAAAGCCGCCGACGGCAATCTCGCCTTGCTGCACCTCGGCGAAGTGAATGAAAACACCGGCGGTTTTGCGCGTGTCGGTGATCCGCGCGATGCCGTCCTTGGCGCGCACCTCGCCGCTATCGCCGACCTGCCCGCCGCTTTCGGCATAAAACGGCGTCTGGTTCAGGACGATCTGCACCGTTTCCCCGGACTTCGCCGACTGCACCTCGGCGCCGTCGCGCACGATGGCCAGGATCTGCCCCTCGGCCGTTTCGGTATCGTAGCCCAGGAAATCGGTTGCGCCGTGCTGCTCGGATATGTCGTACCAGATCGCCGCATCGGCCGCCTCGCCCGAGCCGGCCCAGGCGGCGCGCGCCTGCGCCTTTTGTTCGGCCATGGCGGCATCGAACCCTTCAACATCCACGCTGCGCCCCTGCTCGCGCAGCGCGTCCTGCGTCAAATCCAGCGGAAAGCCGTACGTATCATAAAGCTTGAACGCCGCCTTGCCAGGCAGAGCAGCCTCTTGCGGCAGACCCGACAGCTCTTCATCCAGAAGCTTGAGGCCGCGATCCAGCGTTTGCTTGAACCGCGTTTCCTCCAGTTTGAGCGTCTCTTCGATCAAGGGTTGCGCGCGGCCCAGCTCGGGATAGGCGGCGCCCATCTTTTGCACGAGCGCCGGAACGAGCCTGTGCATCAGCGGGTCGCGTTCCCCCAACAGGTGCGCGTGGCGCATCGCGCGCCGCATAATTCGGCGCAGGACATAGCCGCGGCCATCATTGCTGGGCATCACGCCGTCCGCGATCAGGAACGAGGTCGACCGCAGGTGATCGGCGATGACGCGGTGATGCGTCTTGCCGGGGCCGTCGGGATCGGTGTTGGACGCGTCGGCGCTTGCCTCAATCAGGGCGCGCATCATGTCGGTGGCGTAGTTGTCGTTGGTGCCCTGCAACAGGGCCGCGACCCGCTCGATTCCCATGCCGGTATCGATCGATTGATTGGGAAGGTCGCGCCGGGTGCCGTCTTCGAATTGCTCGTACTGCATGAACACCAGGTTCCAGATTTCGACGAACCGGTCGCCGTCCTCTTCGGGGCTGCCCGGAGGTCCGCCCCAATACTGTTCGCCATGATCGAAAAATATCTCCGAGCAAGGGCCGCAGGGGCCGGTCGGCCCCATCATCCAGAAATTGTCATCCGTGGGGATGCGCAGGATTCGATCGTCCGGCAGGCCCGCAACCTTTTTCCACATATCCGCCGCCTCGTCATCGGTATGATAGACGGTGACCAGCAGGCGATCCTTGGGGATTTCCAGTTCCTTGGTGATCAGCTCCCACGCGAAGGGGATCGCTTCGGCCTTGAAGTAGTCGCCGAAGCTGAAATTGCCCAGCATCTCGAAAAACGTGTGATGCCGCGCGGTGTACCCGACATTGTCCAGGTCGTTATGCTTGCCGCCCGCCCGCACGCATTTTTGTGCCGTGGTGGCGCGGGTGTAATCGCGATGCTCGACGCCGGTGAACAGGTTCTTGAACTGAACCATGCCCGAATTGGCGAACATCAGCGTGGGATCGTTGCGCGGGACAAGCGGGCTGGACGGCACGACCTCGTGCCCCTGGCGGTTGAAATACGACAAAAAGGTCGATCGGATATCGTTGAGCGTTGGCATCGCGGGCTCTTTCCGGGCTGATCGGGATTTCCCGTTCGTTTATATCCGCTTGCCCCCGCTGTCCACCGCAACTCGACGCCCCGGCCGGTAGGCCGGGGCGCGAGGGGATCATGCCTCGACGATATCGTCGTCTCCGTCATCGCGCGGCGCGTCGAATTCCAGCCCGTGCGCGGCGCGGATCTGGTCCTCAATCTCGAACGAGATCTTGGTGTTATCCTTGAGGAACTGCTTGGCGTTCTCGCGCCCCTGCCCGATACGCTCGTCTCCATAGCTGAACCAAGAGCCGGACTTGTCCACCACGCCGGCCTTGACCCCGAGATCCAGAAGCTCACCTGTCTTCGAGATCCCCTCGCCATACATGATGTCGAACTCGACCTGCTTGAACGGCGGCGCGACCTTGTTCTTGACGACCTTGACGCGCGTTGCGTTGCCCACGACCTCGTCGCGATCCTTGACCGCGCCGATGCGCCGGATGTCCAGCCGCACGGAGCTGTAGAACTTGAGCGCGTTGCCGCCCGTCGTCGTTTCCGGGCTGCCGAACATGACGCCGATTTTCATCCTGATCTGGTTGATGAAGATAACCATGCAGTTGCTGCGCGCCATCGAGCCGGTAAGCTTGCGCATCGCCTGGCTCATCAATCGCGCCTGTACGCCGACGCTGCTATCGCCCATATCGCCCTCCAGCTCGCTCTTGGGCGTGAGGGCGGCGACCGAATCCACCACGACCATACTGACCGCCCCGGACCGCACCAAGGTATCGGTGATTTCCAATGCTTGCTCGCCGGTGTCGGGCTGCGAAATCAGCAATTCATCAAGGTCCACCCCAAGCTTGCGGGCATATTGCGGGTCCAGCGCGTGTTCGGCATCGACGAAGGCGCATACGCCGCCCTTCTTCTGCTCCTCGGCGACGCAATGTAGCGTCAGCGTCGTCTTGCCCGAGCTTTCCGGCCCGTAAACCTCGACAATCCGTCCCTTCGGCAAACCGCCGATCCCGAGCGCGATATCGAGGCCGAGCGAGCCGGTCGAGGTCGATTCGATGTCGCGCATGGCGTTGTCGCCACCCATCTTCATGATCGAGCCCTTGCCGAACTGGCGCTCAATCTGCGCCAAGGCGCTATCGAGCGCCTTTTGCTTGTCTGCGTTTTTCTTGCTGTCCATTGAAAGAAGATCTGCCGTTGCCATTGGATTTGGTTCCTTATTTCACAGAGACCGCGATGCAGCAATCGCTGGATTGTTCTACCTATGTTCCATCCCAACTTATGAGCACAAAATGAGAACATTGCAAATAAAATCTATACCATCGACTGTTGCCCAAGTTGGTTAAAGAGTGGTTTATTCTGGAAACTTCTCATAAAATCAGGGACAAGAGGCGTCATGCTGGTATTTTGGAAACAACGACTCGTGTTCCTGTCAGTGCCCAAGACGGGCACCACGGCCTTTGAGGCTGTGCTCGCGCCGATGGCCTCGATGGCGATTCTCGAGCCGCCGGAACTGAAACATGCGCCGGTCTATCGCTACAACCGCTTCTTTCGGCCCATGTTCGAGAAGGCCTGCAAGACCGACGACATGGAAACCCTGGCGGTGATGCGCGAGCCGATCAGTTGGCTGGGAAGCTGGTACCGGTTTCGGCGGCGCCCGTTCATGCGTGGGCGCCCCAATGCCACCTTCGACATCACTTTCGATGAGTTCGTCGAGGGGTACATGGACAATCCACGCCCCGGTTTTGCCAATGTCGGCAGCCAGGCCAAGTTCCTTGAGCCGCGCCCGAACGGGACCAGGGTGACGCACCTGTTCCGCTATGAGGATCAGCCATCGCTGATCGCGTTTTTGCAGGAGCGGCTTGACGCGACATTGGACTTGCCACGCCTGAACGTGTCACCCGATATCGAATTGACGCTGTCGCATGACGTGGAAAAGAAACTTCGGCGCAAATGCGCGGCCGAGTTTGACCTGTGGGAATCCATCGGCCCGCGATAGGCGCTAATAGGCCCGCGCCCCCTCATTGCAATTGGTGAGAAACCGTTTCCGTCAGTTGGGACAATGAGAACGGTTTGGGCAGAAACACGGAGTTCAGGATATGGGCCCGCACGTTTCCAAATGCTTCCTCCGCGTATCCGGACACGAATATCACCCGTACGTTGGGCCGACTCTTGAGCGCCTCGACCACCCAGCTGGGACCATCCATGCCCGGCATCACGACATCGGTGACGAATACGTCAACCGCAAGATCGCTGTCTTGCAATGTCTCGAGCGCGCCCTCGGCGGATTCCGCTTCGAGGACAGTATAGCCACGTAGCCGCAACGCGCGCGCCGCGAAGGCCCGCACCGGCGCCTCGTCCTCGACCAGCAGGATAACCCCCTCTTCGGGTTCCTTGAGCATTTTCGCGCTCTGCGGTTCGGGTGCCTCGATCCGGTCGGCCGGGGATAGCTCGTGCAACGGAAAGATAAGTGAAAAGCTGCTGCCGCTGCCCGGCACGCTATCGGCAAAAATGTATCCGCCACTTTGCTTGATAATCCCATAGGCCGTCGACAGGCCAAGCCCTGTCCCCTCGCCGGTCCGCTTGGTGGTGAAGAACGGCTCGAACACCTTCGGTAGCTTTTCGGGATCAATTCCCACACCATCATCGGACGCCATGATGCGGACGTATTTCCCGGGCGGCACAATCGCGCGATCCCGTTCGAGCGGCGATTTCAGGGTGATGCAATCGGTCTCGATGCGTATTTCACCCCCCTCGGGCATCGCGTCGCGCGCGTTAACGACGAGGTTCATCATCACCTGCTCAAGCTGGCGCTTGTCTGCGCGGATCATCGGGTTCTCCGGATCATGCGTCAGGTTCAGGCGCACCCGCTCGCCGACCAATCGGTTGAGCAGATGGGTCAGGTCGGACAGCGTATTCCGCAAATCGAGCACTTCTGGGCATAGCGTCTGCTTGCGCGAAAACGCCAGTAGCTGCCCGACCAAGGACGCCGCGCGGTTGGCATTCTGGTTGATCTGGACCAGGTCGGCATAGGCCGGATCACCCTGGTCATGGCGCAGCAGCAACAGATCGCAATGACCTGAAATCGCCGTCAGCAAGTTGTTGAAATCATGCGCAACCCCGCCGGCCAATTCCCCTATTGCTTGCATCTTCTGGCTTTGGACAAATTGCGCCTCAAGCGTCTTGAGCTTCGTCGCGTCATTGATAACGGCAATCAGCGAGGGCGCGCCGTCCGTGTCGACACGCGTCAGTGTCACCTGAACGAACACCTCGCGGTCCGTACGGCTGAGCCGCAGAAATTCGGAATTGCGCGCGGGCCGTCCGTCGATCGCTTCGGCCAGCCAATCGGCTACGGAGCGCCCCAACCCCTCCATCAGGTTCGGAAGGCTCTGGCCTTCGCAATTTCCCTTTCCAAAAAGATCCCGGGCAAGTCGATTCGACAAGATAATAGACGCGTCGGCATCAAGACGCAGAAGCGGCACTGGCAGGTCCTCGAAAAACCGCCAACCGCCGGCAACTTCGGGCGATTTGGCCGGCACCAGCACGATCTCGCGGCGTCCTCCGGTGGCGGGTCCGTCCGAGACCAGGCAGGCGCGCTGCCCCTCCACCGTGTTAATCATGTTGATCTCGCCCATGCGGGGCGCGGCGCCGCCAAACAGCGCCTCGATCGATTTGACTCGGTGACCGATAAAGACGCGAGCCGCCTCGTTCATGAACAGGATCGTGCCCCCGCGGCCCGCCGTGATCATCGGCAACCGCTGCGCCAACCCAAAGCGCCCGGGCGCTGGCCTGTCGGCGATATCCTCGAACCGCCACAGGAACGCGCCATGGTTCAAACGGTGCACAGCGATGCGCAGATGCCCCTGGCGCATCACCGCATCCTCGCGCGCTGCGCCGTTGGTCTGCGCGCGCAATTGCAGCCGGTGCAACACCGCCGAGGGATTGGCGAAGACGTCCGGCAAGAGGCTGGCGACAGTAGCGTTTTCGGATACGCCGAATCGCGCCCGCGCGGAGGCGTTGGCGTGGCAAATGCCACCGTCTGCATCGGCGAGGACGCTGGGGGCGGCGTCATGCGCGACAAACTCCGTAACTGCGCGCACCGACTGGCGGTTGCGGCGGCGGGCCAGGCGGCCAACGACCCACGCCATTGCCATCACCGCCAACAGTGCCCCCGCGACCGAAAATAGCGCAGATGCAAACAATGCATCGCGCACCAGCACCGCAGCCACCGCCGCGGACGCCCCCAGGCCAAGCATCGCGCCTCCGTGGCGCAGCACCCGTTTGGATACGCGCGTCATCGGCCCATCTGAGATCGCCGCAAATGGCACTGCTTCCCCTCCCGCACTTGGTTGCAGATTCGGCATCGCCCATCATTGAGCGCACAAAGCCTTAACCGGTTCTTAATTCAGATCATTTTGCAGCTTTGGGTTGCGCGCCATCAGTCTCGACGGCGCAATAGCTGCGCGACAAAAAAGCCGTCGCCGGATGGCCCCGGGTCCCAATGCCGCCGGGCCTGCGTGGTCCAGGTTTCATGACGCGCCAGGAACGCATCGACCCGCGCGTCGTTCTCGGACCCGAGGATCGAGCAGGTCGCGTAGGCAAGCGTGCCGTCCTGCGCGACAAGCGTGGCGGCCTGATCAAGGATCTGATCCTGGAGAGCCTGCAATCGCGCCAATGCGTCCGGGTCCAGCCGCCACTTGGCATCAGGCGCGCGGCGCCACGCGCCGCTGCCAGAGCAGGGGGCGTCACACAGCACCAGATCGAAGGGCGCCAGGGCCCGCGCGTCGTGCAACGTGACCTGCCGAACCGTTGCCCCCGCCCGCAAGGCGCGCTGCGGCAGGTCGCGCATACGGCCCGGGTCGGCGTCATGCGCGAACAGCTCGATATCCGCGCGCGCGGCCATGGCCAGTGCCTTGCCGCCGCCACCGGCGCAAAAATCAAGCACTTTCATGCCACTTACAAGGCGAAGCTCATCCACAATGGATTGACTCGCGCCGTCCTGAAGCTCTACCAATCCGTTGGTATATGCGCGCGCGGCCCGAATACGTCGCCCCCCCGCATTCACCTTGAGCGCAGTCGGGGAAATGCTATCGGGAGCGGCGTCGACCCCGTCTTCGGCCAGCATGTCGATGGCATCGGCGCGCGCCCCCTTGCGCAGGTTCACGCGAAGCATCACCGGCGCCCGTTTACGCAGTTGCAAGGCCAGATCAGCCGCCCTTTCATCGCCCTCGGCCTCGCGCAGCAGGGTCCAGAGCCAATCAGGCAGGTCCATCGCCTCGGCGCCTTCCGGAGAGCGGCCCGCGCGCGCCTCCTCATCGCTGAGCGGTGCGGGCGCGTGCCCCTGCCCGGTGAAATACGCGCCCGGCTCTTCGCCGCGCTCGCGCAGCAGGCCGATCATAACGGCGCGGCCCGTCATTCCCCCACCCCGCGCGGCGGCGGATCGCAAGCGGCGCAGGGCATCAAACACATGATCGCGCACCGCGGCCCTGTCTCCAGAGCCCGCATACCGCGCGCTGCGCGCCCAGCCTGTGAGCGCCTGTTCGGCCGCGGCACCGGCAAGCACCTTGTCCAGCACCTCGGACGCGGCGGCAATTCGGGCGGCGGGCGTCATGCCTTGATCACATGAATTATGTCGCCCAATGCGCTGATATGAAACAAGTTATCCAATGCGGTAATTGGGGCTTTCGCGGGTTATCTGAACATCGTGCACATGGCTCTCGCGCAGGCCCGCGTTGCTGATCCGGACGAAATTGCAGTCGCGGCGCATCTGGTCCACGGTCGAGCAGCCGGTATAGCCCATGGCCGCGCGCAAGCCCCCTATCAACTGATGGATGACGGCGCCTGCCGCGCCCTTGTAGGGCACCTGCCCCTCGATCCCTTCGGGCACCAGCTTATCGCTGGCGGCGTCCTTTTGGAAATACCGATCGGCCGAGCCGCGCGCCATCGCGCCAAGGCTACCCATTCCGCGGTAGCTCTTGAAGCTGCGGCCTTGATAAAGAATGACTTCTCCGGGGCTTTCGTCCGTCCCCGCGATCATCGAGCCAACCATCGCGCAAGACGCACCAGCCGCGATCGCCTTGGCGAAATCGCCCGAATACTTGATCCCGCCATCGGCGATTATGGGCACATCCCCGGCGGCGGCGACGCAATCCATCACCGCCGTCAACTGCGGCACGCCAACGCCGGCAACCATGCGCGTGGTGCAGATCGAGCCGGGCCCGATCCCCACCTTGATCGCGTCGGCGCCAACACCGATCAGCGCGCGCGTGGCTTCAGCGGTGGCGACGTTGCCGGCGACCACCTGCACGGTGCTCGACAGCGCCTTGGCGCGCGCGACCGCCTCGGAAACGCCGGACGAGTGGCCATGCGCGGTGTCAATCACCACCATATCCACGCCCGCGTCGATCAAGGCCTCTGTCCGCTCGAACCCGGCATCGCCGACGGTTGACGCGGCCGCCACGCGCAGCCGACCCAGATCATCCTTACAGGCCGAAGGGTTGAGAACCGCCTGCTCGGTATCCTTGAGCGTCAGCAACCCGGTCAACCGTCCGTCCTTGTCGGTAACCAGAAGCTTCTCGATCCGGCGTGCCTTCATCAGGGCCTTGGCCTCTTCGCGGTCGGCCGGCTCGACAAGGATGGCCAGGTTGTCGCTGGTCATCATCACCCGTACAGGCGTCGCGTCATCCTCGGCAAAGCGCATGTCGCGGTTGGTCACGATGCCGACAACGTGCCCCTTGTCGTCCACCACCGGAAAGCCGGTCACGCGATAGCGCGCCTGCAACTCCTTGGCGTCGGCCAGGGTCTGATCGGGCGACAGGGTGATCGGGTTGTAGACGATCCCGGATTCGAAACGCTTTACGCGCCGCACCTGGCGGGCCTGCTCTTCGATATCGAGGTTGCGATGTATCACGCCCATGCCGCCGAACTGCGCCATGGTGATGGCCATGCGCGATTCCGTCACCGTGTCCATGGCCGAGCTGAGCAAGGGAATGTTCAGGGCAATTTCGCGCGTCACCCGGGTGCGGGTATCGGCGGTGGATGGTATCACGTCCGACGCGGCGGGTACCAAAAGAACATCATCGAAGGTCAGAGCCTCACGAATCTCCATTTCTCATCTCCATGGACAGATCGTTTGGCACGTCCCTATTACACGTCTCGGACAAGGATGAAAGGGCCATTTCCCCGCATGACCAGCCACGCGCCGGACATCACGACAAGATCGGCCGGACAAAAATGACGCTGGCGCGCGATTATCTGACGTTCCTCACCCTTTCGCGTCCTATATGGGGAATAAGGTAGCCCCGAGCGCAACGAACAGGACGAGTCACATGAGCACTGACCCCCTCGTGGTCTTTACCCCTTCGGGCAAACGGGGCCGCTTTCCCAAGGGCACCCCCGTCCTGACTGCGGCCCGGCAACTTGGCGTGGACTTGGATTCGGTCTGCGGCGGGCGCGGGATTTGCTCCAAATGCCAGGTGACGCCGTCCTTTGGCGAGTTTTCCAAGCACGGCGTCACATCGTCGCCCGGCGCGCTATCCGAATGGAACGCGGTCGAAGAACGTTATGACAGCAAACTAGGGCTGAAACCGGGGCGCAGGCTGGGCTGTCAGGCTACGGTTCAGGGGGACGTGGTGATCGACGTGCCCGCCGAAAGCCAGGTGCACAAACAGGTCGTGCGCAAGGCCGCCACCGCCCGCGACATCGTGATGGACCCGGCGACGCGGCTGTACCTCGTCGAGGTGGAAGAGCCCGACATGCACGAGCCGACCGGCGACCTTGAACGCCTGGCGCGGGCGCTTGCGGCGCAATGGGACATCCCACGCATCGCCGCCGATCCCGGGCTTCTGGGTCGGTTGCAGCCCACCCTGCGCAAGGGCGGTTGGCAGGTGACAGTGGCGGTGCACCACGATCACACCGGCGCCAAGCCGCGCGTGCTTGAGGTATGGCCCGGCCTGCACGAGGGGGGCATATACGGCCTTGCCATCGATCTGGGATCAACCACCATCGCCGCGCACCTGGTCGACCTGGTGGACGGTCAGGTGCTGACCTCGGCGGGCGTGATGAACCCGCAAATCCGCTTTGGCGAAGACCTTATGAGCCGCGTGTCCTACGCCATGATGAACCCCGGCGGCGACAAGGAGATGACCCGCGCCGTGCGCGAGGCGATCGACACCCTGATCGCCGAGTTGGCGGGCGAGGCCGGCATCGCGCCGCAGTTGATCCTCGAGGCGGTGATCGTGTGCAACCCGGTGATGCACCACCTGCTCTTGGGTATCGACCCGGTGGAGCTGGGCCAGGCGCCGTTCGCGCTGGCCACTTCGGACAGTATCTCGATTGGCTGCGCGGCGCTGGACCTGACGGCGCCCAACCCGCGCGCGCGATGCTACATGCTGCCGTGCATCGCCGGGCATGTCGGCGCCGACGCCGCCGCCGTGGCCCTGTCGGAAGAGCCGCACAAATCCGACGACCTGGTGCTGGTGGTCGATGTAGGGACCAACGCCGAAATACAGCTTGGCGACAAATCGCGGGTTCTGGCCTGTTCCTCGCCTACCGGCCCCGCGTTCGAGGGCGCACAGATCAGCGCCGGACAGCGCGCTGCCCCCGGCGCGATCGAACGGGTCGAGATCGACACCAAGACCCGCGAGCCGCGCTTTCGCGTGATCGGGGTCGAGCCTTGGTCGGACGAGGAGGGCTTTGCCGAGGCCGCCGCGGTCACCGGCATCACCGGCATCTGCGGCTCGGGCATCATCGAAGCAGTGGCCGAGATGCGCATGAGCGGTGTGCTGGACCCCTCCGGCCTGATCGGGTCGGCAGAACAGGTGGGGACGCCGCGCTGCATCACCGAGGGGCGCACGCATGCCTACGTGATCCACGATGGCCGCGATCAGGGCGGCCCGCTGGTGGCCGTCACACAAGGCGATATCCGCGCCATTCAACTTGCCAAGTCGGCGCTTTATGCGGGGGCGCGACTGTTGATGGATGAAATGGGCGTGGACAAGGTCGATCGCGTGGTGCTGGCCGGTGCCTTTGGCGCGCATATCAGCCCCAAGCATGCCATGGTTCTGGGCATGATCCCCGACGTGCCGCTGGACAAGGTCACCAGCGCCGGCAACGCCGCCGGAACCGGCGCGCGCATCGCGCTCAGCAACGTCGCCGCCCGCGCCGAGATCGAGGAAGTCGTGCACCGCATCACCAAGGTGGAAACCGCGATCGAACCGCGCTTCCAAGAGCATTTCATCGCCGCCAACGCGATCCCCCACGCGACCGACCCGTTCCCTGAACTATCGGCAATCGTGCCCCTCCCCGATGTCAGCTACAACACCAAGGGACAGGACACCGACGGTGGCGGACGGAGGCGGCGCCGAAGGGCTTGACCTCTGCGCGCCGCTGGCATACCAGTCAGCGGCGCCTCAGGCGGGTGTAGCTCAATGGTAGAGCAGCAGCTTCCCAAGCTGACGACGAGGGTTCGATTCCCTTCACCCGCTCCAGCGCCCAGCCCTTTGTATTTTGTGGTGCAGGTGAGCGATACCAAGGCTCGGGGCGCTATGACTGCTCCGAACCCTTTGTGCCGGATCAGGCCGGCACGGTATTGGCGGCGTATGGCCTTGAGCGCACATTGCACAACCGGCTGAGAAGCCGCGCATCGTCGGGCCGCGGTGCGGCGATCCTTCGCTGGTGCGGGGCACTTTATTCCAGCCAAATCCGAACAACATCAGAGCGTTGCGCGGACGTCAGCCCAATCGCCGTGCCGTCACGCCAGAGGCGTGCCGATTATAGGCGGCGCCCCTTTGGGGCGACGGGCGGCCCGGCGATGCGCGGCGCCCTTCGGGCGCTATTTCGCGCGAGGCGTTATATGAGATGCCCCCTCCAGGCCAGCTTTCCCATGTCCCGAACCGACCCGAACGCCCGCTTTGTCCGCTTAACCGACATTTAGCTCAGACACCTCGCGACGGATCTTTCGAGAGCTCATGTTCGACAGGGCGTCGTTGTCCACAAGGCGCTCGGCGGGTAGGTGCGCCACGGAATGCAAGGCGCTGGCTCCAACACCCCTCCCTTGATTGATCGCTTCGGTCTGCCGCTCAGAGCGTCAGCGCGCATTTGCGGCCCTCGTGGATTGCCGCCGCTGCGTTGCGTGGGGCCAGGGCATCGCCAATCAGGATCGGCACACGTCCAATGGTACGAAGCACGGCGGCAAGTTCGGTGTCTGCCCGCACGCCAGCGGCCAAGACCAGCGTATCGGCTGCGATCTCCTCGGCCTTTCCGGTCAATAGCGACACGACCTCGGCCCCCTGCCCCGCGTGCCAGCGGGTGATCGCGCTTTCGACGACAAACCGCACGCCCAGATCGGCCAGCGTGCGTCGTGCCGGGCCATCCGTGGCAGAGCGCTGCAAATCCTGCGCCACCATCGCGTCGGGCGTCACGATGGTGACCACGTGCCCGTCTTGCGCCAATTTCCACGCGGTCCCGATGGCGCGCCATGCGCCGCCTTCGTCCAGCACGATAACCCGCGATCCGGGGCGGGCAGCGCGCGCCATCACGTCCTCGGCGGTGCAGACGCCGCCACCTCCCACGCCGGGCAGCGCGGGCACATGCGGCATCGCTTTTTGAAAGCCGCTCTCGTCCGGCAAAGCCCCGGTGGCAAGGATCACGTGATCGGCGGCAAACTCCGCGATTTCGTCCGCATCGAGGTAGCAATTCAGCCGCGTTTTGACGCCTAGCCCGTCAAGCTGCCGCTCGTACCACGCGATCAGCTCGGTGATCTGGCCGCGCCGGGGTTGCCACCCCGCCAGCATGAACCGCCCGCCAAGCGCCGGACCGGCCTCGGCCAAACTCACCTGGTGCCCGCGCTCGGCGGCGACGCGCACCGCCTCCAGCCCCGCGGGGCCGCCCCCCACCACCAGCACGCGCGCGGGGCTGCGCGCCGCTGTAAAGCGATCGCCGCCCCACTCGGCCTCGTGCCCCGCAGACGGGTTCACGACGCACGAAATCCAGTAATCCCGGCCCCGCCGGCCCCAGCATTGCTGATTGCACGACAGGCAGCCGCGAATATCCTCGTCCCGACCACCTTGTGCCTTGGCCACAAGATGCGGATCGGCAATCTGTCCGCGCACGATCGACACCATGTCGGCCTGCCCCGCGCCCAGAACGGTATTGGCGTTCTCGGGCGTGCGAAGCTGTGCCTCGCTGATCACCAGCGCGGTCTTCAATTCCGCCTTCAGTCGCGTGCACAGGTCCACCGACAGCATCTCGCCATACTGGAAGCTCGGGATGATCTTGTAAAAATCGAGGTAGCTGCCCATGCCCACGGTGACGTAATCCATCAACCCTTCGGCATCGTGCAGCGCGATGATCTGCACCATTTCGTCGTGATCAAGCATCACCGCGCTGTCCGGCTCGTCGTTCACGGCCAGACCGACGATGAAATCCTCGCCACAGGCCGCCCTGATCCTGCGCAGGATCTCGCGCGAGAATCGCGTACGGTTTTCCAGGCTGCCGCCCCATCGATCGTCGCGCTGATTGGAGAACGGCACCCAGAACTGATCGAGCAGGCAGTGATAGGCCGCCCAAACCTCGACCCCGTCGAAGCCGGCCTGCTGGCACCGCCGTGCCGCCGCAACGAAACCCGCGATCGTCTCTTCGATCTCGTCCTCGGTCATTTCGTGGCTGCCATCGTTGTCGTGATAGCTGGGCCCGCCCGAGGGCGACCAATGCGCGTGCCAGCTGTTGTCCCAGTCGCCATGCGCGCCGACGTGATAAAGCTGTTGGATCATCACCGCGCCTTCGGCTTGGCAGGCTTCGACCATCTGGCGAAACGGCGTGATCACCTCATCGGAGCACGGGCGAAAATTGCCGCGCGTCAGCACCGCGGCGGGGTGCACCGGTATCGGCTCGACCACGATCATCGCCGCGCCGCCCATGGCCCGTTCGCGGTAATAGGCCGTGTGGCGCGCGCCGGGCAGGCCATCCTCGGCCATGTTGGTGGTGTGCGCGCCGAACACGATACGATTGCGCAATTCCTTGTGGCGCAGGCGCAGCGGCTTGAAGATGTGAGGATATCCCATAGCAGACCTCATCGCGTTGCCTCCGCCCGGTGCAGAGCCAGAGCATGACACTTGTGTCGCTGGTACCGACACGTATGTCAATTCCGATCTTGCACGCACCCGCTTCCAACCCGGCGCGCATCGCGCTAAGCATGGCGCAACCACGCAGGCCGCCATGTTCGCATCGACCCACCTTGCCACGCTCATCCTGATTTGCCTCGGCGCCATCGGCGGCACGGTGGCGACGCTGACGCCGCTGCCCCTGCCGTTCATGCTGGGCAGTTTGATCGTGTCTGCAGCGGTGGCGATCATGGCCGCGCACCGCTTGCCCGCGGGGTATCTTTTCCCGCAGCCGCTACGCCTTGTGTTCATTGCGGCGATCGGCGTGATGATCGGCGCGCAGGTGACGCCGGATCTGGCCGCGCTCATCCCCTCGATGGCGATCAGCCTGGCGGCGCTGACGCTGTTTGTCGGTCTGGCCCATGCCGGGAACTTCGCGATTTTTCACCACCTCGGCGGTTATGATCGCAGCACCGCCTTCTATAGCGGCACACCCGGCGGGTTGATGGAATCCATCGCCATGGGCGAAGATGCCGGTGCCGATGTCGCGGTGATCGGCCTGCAACAGTTCTTGCGTATCATCCTTGTCATCACCTTCGTGCCTGTGGGCCTGTCGCTGTGGTACGGCGCGCCGGTGGGCAGCGCCGGCGGCGCCAGCCTTGCGCCCGCGCAAACCGGCCTTTCGGAGCTGCCGCTGGTTGCCGTCGCAGGGGGTGCCGGGCTGTGGCTTGGCCTGAAGTTCCGGCTGCCGGCGGGGCAGTTGACCGGGCCGCTGTTTGTCGCGGCGGTCATGTCGCTGTCTGGAATCGGCGCGCCGGCCCTGCCCGATTGGCTGATCCACGCGGCACAGGTAGTCATCGGCACATCGCTGGGTCTGCGGTTCACCGGGCTGGCCCGGTCGGACATGATGCGGGCGCTATGGCTGGGGCTTATTTCGGTCACGGCGATGCTGGCCCTGGGCACGGTGCTTGCATTGGCCGTGCACCAGATCACCGAGACCGCCTTTGACGTTGCATTGATCAGCCTTGCCCCCGGCGGCGTGACGGAGATGGCGCTTGTCGCGCTCAGCCTCAACGCCAACCCCGCGATCGTCAGCGCGAACCACATCTATCGCATCATCCTGACAGTGATCGAAATCTCGATCCTGGCCCGCATTCGGCGCTACCGCGACAACTCGCTTTGACAGGGCGCGCGTCGCCACGTTATCTGAACGCATGTTCAGTTTGAAAGGACGACCAGCACATGCGTATTGAAGACACTGCCGCGATCGTCACCGGCGGCGCCTCGGGCCTGGGCGAGGCGACGGCCCGCGCCCTTACCGCCGCGGGGGGCAAGGTGACGATCCTTGACCGCGACGCTGCGCGCGGCACCGAAGTCGCACAAGAGATCGGCGCCACCTTCCACAGTTGCGACGTCACCGACGAGGCATCGGTCCAGACCGCCATTGATGCCGCGCGCGCAACGATGGGGCGGCTGACCGCTGCGGTGAACTGCGCCGGGATCGCCACCGCCGAGAAAACGCTGGGCCGCGAGGGGCCTCACCGGTTGGAGAGCTTCCGCCGCACCATCGACGTCAACCTCGTGGGTACGTTCAACGTGGCGCGGCTGGCGGCCAGCGCGATGTCGGAAAACACCGCCTCGCCCGACGGACTGCGCGGGGTGATCGTCAACACCGCCTCGATCGCCGCGTTCGACGGGCAAAAGGGCCAGGCCGCCTATGCCGCCTCAAAGGCGGGGATCGCGGGGCTGTCCCTGCCGATGGCGCGCGATTTGTCCCGCGATGGCATCCGTGTCATGGCAATCGCACCGGGTATCTTCCGCACGCCGATGCTGATCGGGCTTGGCGAAGAGGTGATGCAGGGGCTTGCGGCCGATGTCACCTGCCCCAAGCGGTTGGGCGATCCGGCCGAGTTTGCCGATCTGGCGCGATTCATCATCGCCTCGGATTACCTGAACGGTGAAACCATCCGCCTTGACGGAGCATTGCGCATGCGCTGAGCCCGCCGCAAGGCCGCCGCCCGCCGATCCGCGCGGGCGGCGCTATTGTTCGGCACCTTCGGTTTCGATCTTCAACTCGCGGCCGCAATGCTTGCAATGGATCGCGTCCGGGTCGTGCCGCGACAGGCCGCACCCGGCGCATTTGTGCCTGATCTTGGCCGGCACGAAAATCGCCCGCGCCAGCCGCACGAACAGCGCCACGCCGAAAATCATGATAAGCACCGACAGAATTTTGCCGGTGGTCGTGCTAAGCACGATATCGCCAAACCCCGTCGTGGTTAGCGCCGCAACGGTAAAATACAGAGCGTCAATATAGCTGCTCAACTCCGAGCTGTCGCCGCCGCGCAGGAAAAACACCACGGCCGTCATCAGGAAGACAAACACGAACAGGTTTACGGCGGCGATGATCGCATCCTCGTGCAGCCGGAAAAAGCGGTTGTCGCGGCGCAAGTCACGCAGCACGTGATAGGAATGCAGAAGGCGCAGCGCCCGCACCACGCGGAACAGGCCCAGTGTCTGCCCCATCAGCGGCGCCGCCAGTAGCGAGGCAAGAACGACAATATCCGCGATCACGTAGATCTGCCGCAAGAACCGAAGCCTGTTTTCCGTGATCCACAGCCGTGCGCACAGATCAGCAAAGATCAGCACCCCCAGGACGCCATCGACAAGCAATAGCACCGGCGTAATCGGTAGCGGCGCCGTGCCGATGAAAAACAGGATTGTCACCGCGTCGAACACCAGCAACGCATAGCGAAACTGGGTCGCCCGCTTGGACCGCCCCGTATAAAGTAGCCTGATCCGGTCTTTCACTGCGCCATGCCTCCGCCTCGGGTGCCTCACCGGCACTATAGCGCTGCTTCGGCCTTTTCTTCCAGAGCGAGCCACTCCTCCTCGGCGGCGGCAAGGGTCTTTTGCCGCTCGGCCAAGGCCTTTGTCGCCTTTTCGAACTTCACCGGCTCGCGTGTGTACAGGTCGGGCGCCGACAGGAACTCTTCCAGTTTGGCGATCTCGGCCTCAAGGCGCTCAATCTCGCCGGGCAGTTCCTGGCGCCTGTGTTCCTCGGTGAACGACAGGGTCGAGGCGGCCGTGCCTTGGTCCTTCTTGGGGGCCTTGGACGCCCCGGTACTTGGCTTTTGCTTTTTCTGCGCGGCCTCTTGTTCGGCCTCCGCCTCGGCCTTTTGCGCGCGGTAGTCGCTCCAGCCGCCGGCATAGACGGTGGCGCGGCCGTTGCCCTCCATCGCGACGGTCGCTGTTGCCACGCGATCAAGGAAATCGCGGTCGTGGCTAACCAGCAGGACCGTGCCGTCGTAATCGTCTAGCAATTCCTGCAACAGGTCCAGCGTTTCAACGTCCAGATCGTTGGTCGGCTCGTCCAGCACCAGGATGTTACTTTCGCGCGCCATCAGTTTCGCCAACAAAAGGCGCGCCTTCTCGCCGCCCGACAGGGCCCGCACCGGCGCGCGAGCCTGACGCTCGTCGAACAGGAAATCCTTCAGATAGCCCACCACGTGGCGCGGCTCGCCCCGCACCATCACCTGATCAGCCTTGCCGGACACGCGCATTTCGGCATCGCCAGTCAGGCTGTCCCAAAGGGTCATGTCCGGGTCAAGCTGGGCGCGCGCCTGGTCGAACACCGCCGGCATCAGGTTGGTGCCGCGGCTGACGCTGCCGCTGTCTGGCTCAATCTCGCCCATCAGCATCTTAAGCAACGTCGTCTTGCCCGCTCCGTTGGGTCCGACAAAGGCCACGCGATCGCCGCGCTGTATCCGGATCGAGAAGTCGCGCAGAATGACATCGTCGCCATACGCCTTGGAAATCCCTGTGGCCTCGATCACCTTGCGGCCCGATTTCGGCCCTGATTCCAGGGCCATTGCCGCCGTACCCTGCCGCTTGATCTGGCCGGCGCGCTGATCCCTGAGGTCGCGCAGCGCACGCACCCGGCCCTGGTTGCGCTTGCGCCGGGCGCTGATGCCTTCCACGGCCCACCGGGCCTCGGACTTGATCTTGCGGTCAAGCTTGTGGCGCTGCTGATCCTCTTCTTCCCAGACCTTGTCGCGCCACGCCTCGAACCCTTCGAACCCGATCTCCTGTCGGCGCACGGCGCCCCGGTCGATCCACAGGGTCGCCCGCGTCAACGCCCGCAGGAACGCGCGGTCGTGGCTGATCAGGACATAGCCCGCGCGCGTAGCCTTCAGCTCCTGCTCAAGCCACGCGATCGCCTCGATATCGAGGTGGTTGGTCGGCTCGTCCAGCAGCATCAGCTCGGGCGCCTCGGCCATCAGGCGCGCCAGCGCGGCGCGCCGCCGCTCACCGCCCGACGCAGTGGCAACCCGGCGGTCCGGGTCGAACTTCAGGCCCTCGGCGGCCATTTCAACGCGGTACATCTCGCCCGGCTCAAGGGTTTCCGAGGCAAATTCGCCGAGCGTTTCAAACCCTTCCATGCGCGGCTCTTGTTCCATGTAGCCCACGGTGACACCCGGTGCAGTCGTACAGGTGCCGGTGTCCGGCTCGACAAGGCCCGCCATCACCTTCATCAGGGTTGATTTTCCGGACCCGTTGCGCCCCACCAGTGCGACCCGGTCACGCTGATGCACCACAAGGGACATGTTGGCGAACAAGGGCGCGCCGCCAAAGGTCAACGAAACATCGGAAAGTTGCAAAAGTGGTGTGCGTGCCATGGCGCGCAGCTATCCCGCTACGCGGGGGGCCGTCAAGGCGCCTTGCACACGCCCGCACGCCCAAGGCCCATCACGAAGCGACTGCGCGCAGCAGGCGCTGCCGTCCCGGCGGGATCGCCCCGATCTCAAGCCCGGTGAACACGTGCAGCGTATTCAGTGCGTCATCGACAACCGCATGGTCACTGACCCAGCCGCCCATCACCAGGTAAGTCTTGAGCAAAGGCGGCATCCGGCGCATCGCGCGGCGCATGTCGGTATCCTTGCCCGCGCCGTCGCCGAAGCGCACCACGCGCGGCGCCTTGATCCGCGGCCACCACCGCCGCGGCGCCAGGTGCCGCGCATTCAACAGGGCAAACGCATCGTCGTAGGCGCCGGCATCCGTGCCCCGGAAGGACGAGCAGCCAAACAGCATCTCGATGCCGCATTGATCGACATACTGCGTCAAGATCCCCCATCCGAGGCGCAGGATGTCCGCGTCGCTCCAGTCGGGATCGATGCAGAAGCGGCCCATTTCCGCCATCGGGCCACCGAACCCTTCAAGCGCGGACAGATCGTAGAACTGCGCCGAATAGCTTTGCCCAATCCGCGCGCCGCTCTCTATGGGCAGGACACGAAAGCAGCACACCAATTGCCCGCTATCCCGGTCCTCGATCAGGAAATGCCGGCAAAGTTGGTCGAACCCGTCGCTGTCCAACCCCGTCGCGGACCCTCGAAAACACCGCTGCCTGAGGCGCTGCGCGCGCTCAATATCGGCATGCGTCTCGGCAATCCTGCCCCGGTAGCGCCCTTTTTCAAGAATCGGCATCCACTTCGCTCCGCATACCCGCACTATCTGTCCCGACGCAGGCGCGTAGCACGCCGGTCATGTCACCGCGGTGACACCGGCCGCAGCGTGGATCAGTTTCCAAGCATGCTGTCGGCACTGAAGCGCCCGAGCTTGCTCATCAACTGCCGCAGGATGTTCGTATCCACCACCGACGAATCCGTCACCCGGCGCGAGATCGGCACGACATTGCCATCCTCCAGCGTGAACCGCTCGATATTGCGAACGACGCCGCCCCTGTCAAAGCTGATGGCCACCACCTCGCGCTTGACCACTTGGGGCCGCTGATAGGCGAAATGGCGCATCCGGCTCTGGACGTAATAGAACGCACTGTCATCCAGAACGCCGCCGGTGGTCGGCGCGCCAACGGTTTCCTCGACACTGGCGCGGGTGTCCACGCCGACGGTGATCTTCTGCAGATCCTCCTCCAGCGGAATGTAGCCGTGATTGCGGTAGGTGGCCGAGCAGCCCGCCAGCGCCAAAAGGCACAAGCCGATGACGATATTACGAAGTCCCGTGCGTTTCGCAGACATGGTTGCCCTCTTGAAATGGCCGATCGCGCCTTTTATCGACGCTTATAGAAGGATCATCTTCGGTTCAAGAAAGGAAACGGGTCAACGCATGTCCGAATCTTCGGTGCACACCCAGGCCGCCTTGCGCGTGGCCAAGCTGTCAACGCAGTCCCCGACCGAATTCAACCTGCGCCCCGGCGCCGAGGAATTGGCCGCGATCGCCGAGGAGCTGGACCTGAGCGGGCTACGCAAGCTGTCGTTTTCGGGCACTGTGCGCGCCGACGGCCCGCGCGACTGGCGTCTCGACGGGCAGCTTGGCGCAACTGTCACGCAGCCCTGCGCGGTCACGCTTGCCCCCGTGACCACCCGCATAGACGAGGCCGTGACCCGGCGCTATCTGGCCGATCCCACCCCCATCGAGCCCGACAGCGAAGAGGCCGAGATGCCCGAGGACGACACCGCCGAGCCCCTGCGCAGCGTGATCGACCCCGGCGCCGTCATGATCGAGGCGCTCAGCCTCGCGCTGCCGATGCACCCTCGCGCCCCCGGTGTCGAGCTGGGAGAGGCGGTGCATACCGAGCCGGGCGCAACCCCCATGCGCGACGAGGACACGCGCCCCTTCGCCGGCCTGGCGGACCTGATGGCCGAGAAGCCCACGGACAACGATGATGACAATGACCGCTGAGCATTGAAAAAACCGCTTGCGACTCTGGGCAATGTCGGTATTTTCCGCCCCTCATCCGAATTTTGGGTTGGACATGTCGGCATTGACCGAATATGAGCCGTGAACCCACGCGAAACCGGGCGATGTGCCCACAGGAAATCGAGGTTGTGACATGGCTGTCCAGCAGAACAAAGTCTCCAAATCGCGGCGCAACAACCGTCGCGCACACGATGCGCTGGTTGCGGCAAATCCCAACGAATGCGTCAACTGCGGCGAACTGAAGCGCCCGCACCACGTTTGCGCATCCTGCGGTCACTATGCCGACCGCGAAGTCGTCGCCATGGCCGACGAAGTCGATCTGGACGAAGACGCAGCCTGATCCAGCAACAAGCGGGCGTTCAGATGACTGCGGAGCAGGATCACTCCAACGCCAAGGCCGGGCGCATCACCATTTCAGTTGACGCCATGGGCGGCGACCTTGGGCCGGCGACTGTTGTCGCCGGTATTGCCCGTTCCGCCAAGAAAAACCGCAACATCGCTTTTATCCTGCACGGCCCCCGGGCCGAACTGGAGCGGCTGGTGGCCAAGCGCAAGCCGCTGATCGGCCGCTGCCAGATCCGCGATGCCGAAGGTGTCGTGCGGATGGAAGACAAGCCAAGCCAGGTCATGCGCCACGGCAAGGGCACGTCGATGTGGTCGGCGCTTGAATCGGTACGCGAAGGCGAGGCCGAGGTTTCCGTCTCCTGCGGCAACACCGGGGCGCTGATGGCGCTGTCGATGGTGCGCCTGCGCAAGCTGCCCGGCGTCGACCGCCCCGCCATCGCGATTCACTGGCCCTCGCGCAATCCGCAGCAATTCAACGTCATGCTTGATGTCGGCGCCGATATCCGTGCCGATGCGCGCGATCTGCTACAATATGCGCTGATGGGCGCCTCCTATGCCCGCAACGGCCTCGATCTGAGCTATCCTCGCATCGGCCTGCTCAATGTTGGCACCGAAGAGCACAAGGGCCGGCCCGAGCTGCACGACGCCAACGACCTGATCGCGGAGTTCGCCCCGCGCGCCAATTTCGACTATGTCGGCTTTGTCGAAGGCAAGGACATCCCCGGCGATGCCTGCGACGTGATCGTGACCGACGGCTTTACCGGCAATGTTGCCATCAAGACGGGCGAAGGCACCGCCAGCCTGATCTCGGACTTGCTGCGCGAGGCGTTCCGGTACACCCCCCTGTCGCGGCTGGCGTCGATCCTGGCGTACACGTCGATGCAGCGGCTCAAGAAACGCATCGACCCGCGCCGCGCCAATGGCGGCGTTTTCCTGGGCCTTAACGGAACCGTGGTCAAATCCCACGGTGCGGCAGATGCCACCGGGGTTTCCTCGGCGGTCAAGCTGGCCTTTCACCTCGCGCATTCGGGCTTTTCCGAAAAGCTTGCTGCAAGGGTTGCATCAGCCCCCGCACTGGCCGAAGATGATGTAAATGATCAACCCTCAGATGGTGATAAGAAATGACCCGACGCGCCGTTGTCAAAGGCGTCGGGCACTACCTGCCCAGCCGCGTGGTGCCCAACAGCGAATTCGAGAAATCGCTCGACACAAGTGACGAGTGGATTCGCTCCCGCTCGGGGATCGAACGCCGTCATTTCGCCGCCGAGGGCGAGACGACATCAACGCTTGCCACCCACGCGGCGCGCGCCGCGCTTGAGGATGCCGACCTTGCGGTTGACGATCTCGATGCGATCATCCTCGCCACCTCGACCGCGGACCTGACATTCCCGTCAGCCGCCACGATGGTGCAGGCCAACCTAGGTATGACCAGCGGCTTTGCCTTCGACGTGCAGGCCGTCTGCGCCGGGTTCGTCTACGCCATGGCCAATGCCAGCGCCCTGATCGCCTCGGGGCAGGCAAACCGCGTGATGGTGATTGGGTCCGAGACGTTCAGCCGGATCATGGATTGGACGGACCGTTCGACCTGCGTGCTGTTCGGCGACGGTGCCGGCGCGCTGATCCTTGAGGGGCAAGAGGCCGCGGGCACCTCGCAGGATCGCGGCATTCTGTCGACCGACCTGCACTCGGATGGCCGATATCGCGATATCCTCTATGTCGATGGCGGTGTCTCCACGCAAAGCACCGGCCACCTGCGCATGCAGGGCCGCGAAGTGTTCCGCCACGCCATAGACAAGCTGGCCGCAACTGCGCACGCCGCTTTGGACAAGGCCGACCTTGACGGGGGCGACGTGGATTGGATCGTGCCGCACCAGGCAAATATCCGCATCATCCAGGGCACCGCCAAGAAAATGAACCTTCCGATGGATCATGTCATCGTCACGGTTCAGGATCACGGCAATACCTCCGCCGCGTCGATCCCGCTTGCGCTGTCGGTCGGGCGCGATCGCGGCCAGATAAAAGAGGGCGATCTGCTGGTGACCGAGGCCATCGGCGGCGGCCTTGCGTGGGGCTCTGTCGTCCTGCGCTGGTAGCCGCGCAACACCCTGCCAAACTGTGGATAAACGGCGCTTCCCAAGTCATTGATATTGACTCGGAAATTCTCTTCACCCTATTGTCGCTCAAAACGGGGGACTCCGGCATGAGCGAAAAGACACTGACCCGAATGGATCTGAGCGAAGCCATCTTTCGCGAAGTGGGGTTGTCACGCAACGACTCGGCCCAGATCGTCGAAAGCGTCCTGACCCGCATGTCCGATGCACTGGTTGCGGGGGAGCAGGTCAAGATCTCCTCTTTCGGCACGTTCTCGGTCCGGGACAAGGCCGCACGCATCGGCCGCAACCCGAAAACCGGCGAAGAGGTGCCGATCAATCCGCGCCGTGTTTTGACGTTCCGGCCATCGCACCTGATGAAGGATCGCGTGGCGGACGGTAACAAACGCTGAGGCGGGGATAAAAGGGGGCGCTTATGGGCAAATCACCCGACGCCTTTCGCACGATCAGCGAAGTGGCGGAATGGCTGGATCGTCCCGCCCATGTGCTGCGCTTTTGGGAAAGCAAATTCTCACAGATCAAGCCCGTCAAGCGCGCGGGCGGGCGCCGTTATTACCGGCCGCAGGACATGCTGTTGCTCGGCGGTATCAAGAAACTTCTGCATGACGAGGGCATGACCATCAAGGGCGTGCAGAAAGTCCTGCGGGAAAATGGCGTCAAACACGTCTCGGACCTTTCCGATCCGCTTGATGATACCTTTGCCGACGATGCGCCCGCCTATCAGGCGCATAGCGAGGCAAGCGCCCAAGGCAGCATCGACGTGCCCGAGGACGCCCCGCAAAGCGCGCGCGTGCTGACTTTCCCGCGCGAAGGGCAGCCGCAACAGCCCGCCGCCAAGGCAGAGCCTGAAACCCAAGCGGTGGAGGCCGACCTTGAGGCGCCCGACACCCCCGCGCCGCAGGCCCCCGACGCCACACAAGACGCGCCGCACCCCGAGCCCGCGCCGGAGGAAGAGCAAGCCGCACCCCCTGCCGAGGCCATGCCCGCGCATACCGCCGCGCCGGATGATACCGCGCCCGAGCCGGAGTCAGAGGCCCCCGCGGACACGCAGCCTGAGCCGGCACCCAAGCCAAGCGCCCCTGTCCCGACTGTCCCGGCCAATGATGCCCCCGCCGCGTCGCTCTGCGCCACCATCGCCGCGCTGAGGGGGCCCATCGACGCAGACAACAGCGCCCGGGTGCGCGCCCTGCTTGAGCAGTTGACCGCCCTTTACGCCCCCACCGAAGACGCTCGCAAAGAGTAGCGGAAAATTGGTAATTTCCCCTTGCCCTGCCAGCCAGAAACGGTATGAAAGCGACATCGTCGGGCTATGGCGCAGCCTGGTAGCGCGTCCGTCTGGGGGACGGAAGGTCGCAGGTTCGAGTCCTGCTAGCCCGACCATTTCAAAACAACGCTACCAAACACCCCTCCGAGGGGCGCGGCGTGCGGCGTTCATCCATCCACGAGGGCCACAATGACCGGCGTCATCCCGTCCCAGACATTGCGCAAAATGATCGATGACGGCCAGATAGGCGCCGATCCCGCCATTCCCGCCGATCAGGTCCAACCCGCCAGCCTCGATCTCAGATTGGGCACCACCGCGTACCGCGTGCGGGCCTCGTTCCTGGCCGGTGAAGGCGCCAGCGTCGCCGAGCGGCTGTCGCGGTTCGAGATGCACCGCGTGGACCTCAGCGCCGGCGCGGTTCTGGAAAAGGGCTGCGTTTATGTGGTCCCTCTGATGGAACATCTGGACCTGCCCGCAGGCATCCACGCGGTCGCCAACGCCAAAAGCTCGACTGGGCGCCTCGATATCCTAACCCGCCTGATCACCGATGGCGGCGTGGAGTTCGACAGGATACAGCCGGGCTACTCTGGCCCGCTATATGCCGAGATTTGCCCGCTGTCTTTCTCGGTGCTGGTGCGATCGGGCATGCGCCTCAATCAAATCCGCTTTCGCGAGGGGCACGCCACCCTGCCCGACCGCGACCTGCGCGCGTTGCACACCGCCACGCCGCTGGTCGATGGCCCCGCCGTGATCGACGCGGGGCTGGGATTTTCCGTCGATCTGGCGCCGCGCGCGGGCACGCTGGTGGGCTACCGCGCCAAGCCGCATACCGGCGTTATCGACCTGGACCTGATCGATCACTACCGCCCCGCCGATTTCTGGGAGGAACTGCATAGCAGCGATGGCCGGATCATCCTTGATCCCGGCGCCTTCTACATCCTTGTCAGCCGCGAGGCGGTGCATATCCCGCCCGCCTATGCCGCCGAAATGGCGCCCTACCTGGCCATGGTCGGGGAATTTCGGGTGCATTACGCGGGGTTCTTCGACCCCGGTTTCGGCCATGACGGCGCCGGCGGACGCGGCTCACGCGGGGTGCTTGAGGTGCGCTGCCACGAGACGCCCTTTGTCCTGGAACACGGGCAGGTCGTCGGTCGCCTTGTGTACGAGCATATGGTCACCGTCCCCGATCAGCTCTATGGCGCGGGGATTGCCTCGAATTACCAAGGGCAAGGCCTCAAGCTCAGCAAGCATTTCGCGGCACCCTGACCGGGTCAGAACTTGCCCATGCGTCGCCCGATGCGCAGGCTCTGGCGCGTGCGCTTGTTCGTGCCGGGATCGTTGTAGTCACTGTTTTTCCCGCTCTCGGCCTTGCTGCTCTTGGCTTGTGCGTCGCCGCTGCCGTCCTGCCCCGACTTGCCCTTGCGGTTCGCGAACTTGTTGATGCCCGCGCTCATGCCCTTTTGCATGACTGTACGCATCACCATGCGCACCACCATGTTGACGATCTGGTTGACGTTCATCTCGCACTCCTGTTTGCGGCACACACAAGGTAGCATCAAATTATGCTGATTTCAGGGCGTGTTAGCCAAAAATTACTGCTCCTCGCCCCGCAAGCGCGCCAACCGGCCCCACAGGGGCGCAATGCCATGCGTCACAACCGGGACCAGCAGCAGCCCAAGCGCCAGCCCTGCCAACCCATTCAGGGCCGCGCCAACAAACCATTCCACCGCGCCCTGCGCCGCACGCGGCACCGCATGGGCGGCCCCCACAGCCAGATCATGTACCAGATGCGCTGGCCAGACCTGGCCAAGCTGCTCAAGCCCGTGGGTAATGATTGCGCCGCCGACCCATAGCATCGCCGCGGTACCCACGATCGTCAGCGCCTTCAGGACGCCCGGCATCGCCCTGACGATGCCGCGCCCTGCCCCGCGTGTCAGGTTCAGGCGCCCACCCTTGGCCATATGCAGCCCCAGATCGTCCGCCTTCACGATCAGGGCCACGCCGCCATATACCACGGCCGTGATCGCAACCCCCACCACCGCGAGCGTGGCCGCCTCGACCCACAAGGTCGATTTCGGAATTTCCGCCAGCGCGATGGTCATGATCTCGGCCGACAGGATGAAATCGGTCTTGATCGCACCCGCCGCCTTGCTTTCCTCAAGGTGGGCGGGGTCCTGAACATTGAAATCGGCCTCGACGGCGTGGTCGGCGTGCGGAAACAGCGCGTGCACGATCTTCTCGGCCCCTTCGAAACACAAATATGCCCCGCCCAGCATCAACAAAGGCGCAATCGCCCAAGGCGCAAACGCCGACAGGGCCAGCCCCACGGGCAGCAGGTACAGCAGCTTGTTTTTCAGCGATCCCTTGGCAATCCGCCACACGATCGGCAATTCGCGGGACGCCTCGAACCCATGAAGGTATTTTGGCGTCACCGCCGCATCGTCGATCACCGCGCCCGCCGCCTTGGACCCGGCCTTGGTGGCCTGCCCAACCACGTCATCGACCGACGCCGCCGCCACCTTGGCAATCGCCGCGACATCGTCCAGAAGGGCCAGCAATCCGCTCATGTCCGCTCTCCGTCATTCATTGCCCGCCCTGCGGCGGTTTTGTCCACCCTATCGCGCCCCCGGCTGGCGACAAGGGCTGTTGGCGCGGCGCGACAGCCCGGCACACGTTAGCGCAACCATCCCTGTTTTGCGCTAACATGTTCGGAAATCTGCATTTTCCACCTTTCGGCACGGGGCGCTGCGGGATATATCGCGGCCACAGCACCTGATCAGGAGTCTATCGCATGACCATCACCGTCGGTATCAACGGGTTTGGCCGCATCGGCCGCTGCACCCTGTCCCACATCGCACAGAGCACCCGCGAGGACATCAAGGTGGTCAAGCTTAACGCCACCGGCCCGCTGGAAACCGCGGCGCACCTGATCCGCTATGATTCGGTGCACGGGCGCTTCCCCGGCACGATCACCACCGGCGAGGGGTGGATGGATCTGGGCCGCGGCGCGATCGAGGTTTCCTCGACCTATGACATGGATGCGCTGGACTGGTCCGGCGTTGACGTGGTGATGGAATGCACCGGCAAGTTCAACGATGGCAAAAAGGCCGCCAAACACCTCGAGCGCGGCGCGCGCAAGGTCCTGCTGTCAGCCCCCGGCAAGAACGTGGATCGCACCGTTGTCTTTGGCGTCAACCACGACAAGCTGCGCGCCAGCGACAAGATGATTTCGAATGGCTCGTGCACCACCAACTGCCTCGCGCCGCTGGCCAAGGTGCTGGACGAGGCGATCGGCATCGAGTCCGGCATCATGACCACAATCCACAGCTACACGGGCGATCAGCCGACGCTGGACCGGCGCCATGACGATCTATACCGCGCCCGCGCCGCCGCGATGGCGATGATCCCCACCTCAACCGGCGCCGCCAAGGCCCTGGGCGAGGTGCTGCCCGGTCTCAAGGGCAAGCTTGACGGATCGGCCATACGCGTGCCCACGCCCAACGTGTCGGCGGTGGACCTGACCTTCGTGGCCAAGCGCGACGTGACTGAGACCGAGGTGAACGAGGCCGTCGCCCGCGCCGCCACCGGCGCAATGCGCGGGGTTCTGGCCTATGACCCCGAGCCCAAGGTGTCGATCGATTTCAACCATACCGAGGAAAGCTCGATCTTCGCGCCGGACCAGACCAAGGTCACCGGCAAGCGCCTTGTGCGGGTGCTGGCGTGGTACGACAACGAATGGGGCTTTTCGTGCCGCATGGCCGATGTCGCCGTCGCCATGGGCCAGACCAACTAAGGCGCCCACCGATCCATCGCTTGCACCTGCGGGGGCCCTGCGGCATACCAATGTCCAGTGCCGCCCGCAGGAGCCTTTGATGACCGATAGGATCGCCCTCTACATTGGCGTTTTGATCGCCCTGTGTCTCGCACTGGATTGGTATCTTTGGGATTGGGCCAACACCCTTTTCCTGGCCCGCAAATTCGCGGCGCTGATCGAATGGACCGCGTTCTGGCGCTGAGCGGCTGAGCGCCCGCGCGCTTAACCGGGCTTGCCCATGCGATCGAGCAGGTGACGGCGCACCGCGGGAGTGACGAATTTCGACACATCCCCATCCAGCCGCGCGATTTCCTTGACCAGCTTCGACGCGATCGCCTGGTACTCGGCATCCGCCATCAGGAACACCGTCTCGACCGAACTGTCCAGCGCCCGGTTCATCCCGACCATCTGATATTCGTATTCGAAATCGGTCACCGCCCGCAGGCCCCGCACGATCAGTTGCGCGCCCACGTCATGCGCGCAGTTGATCAGCAGGTTCTCGAACGGATGCACCAGGATCTCCATCCCTGTCTCTTTCGACAGGGTGGCGGTTTCCTCCTCGATCATCGCGACCCGCTCTTCCAACTCAAACAAAGGTCCCTTGTCGCGGTTGATGGCCACCCCGATGACCAGACGGTCAACCAGGGACGCCGAGCGCCTGATGATATCGATATGCCCCAGCGTGATGGGATCGAAGGTGCCGGGATAAAGGCCGATGCGCATTGGGTGGCTCCACTGCCGGAATAGTTGCCGCGCACGCAATATTATTGCGCCGGGAAATGCAAGCGGGAAAAATGCCGCCCCTACCAGCCCTTGACCATCCCCTCGAGTGCATCCTTCTCCATCGCCAGCTCCTGAAGCCGCGCCTTGACCACGTCGCCGATGGTCACGATCCCGACAAGGGTCTGATTCTCGACCACGGGCATGTGGCGAAACCGGCCATCGGTCATCCGCTGCAGTACCGCGTCCGAGGTATCCTCGCGCCGGCAGCAGGTCGGGTTGCGGGTCATCATGTCCTGCGCCTTTTCCTGCAGGCACACCGCCCCGCGCAGCGCAAGCGACCGCACGATATCGCGCTCCGAGAGGATACCGACGATGTCGTCCCCGTTTCTGGACACGATCACGCCGCCGATCCGGCGCTCGGCCATGACCTGCGCCACGTCCGAGATCGCATCGTCCGGTTTCACGGTTATCACCGCGCTATCGCCTTTGGATGACAGGATGTTCTGGACGTGCATGATGGACCTCCGCCATTGTCGCTATGTGAAATCAAGCGTCCTCCACCCGCGACACTCTGTCAAGTCAGCGCTTCGAGGCGCTGCACCTCGTTGCGAAGGCCCGCCGTCAACGCATCGGCAAACCGGTTGAGCCGCTCAAGCCGCTGATCGTCGGCGTGGCGGATCAGGTAGAAGGCCCGCGTCAGGCTGATATGATCGGGTAGCACCTTGCGCAGCGGCCGCGACATCGGCAGCGAAAAGTCGTGCACCACGCCCAGCCCCGCGCCATGGCGCAACCAGTTCACCTGCACCGAGACCGAGTTGCTGGCCAACGGGACGCGCTCGACCCCGAGATCGGACAGATAATCCAGCTCCTTGTCGAAAATCATGTCGGGGATATAGCCCACCATCCGGTGCCCGCGCAGGTCTTCGGGCGTGGTGATCGGCGGCTTGTCCTTCAGGTACCCCCGCGCCGCCGCGAGGTGCAGCTTATACTCGGTGATCTTCTGCACCGTCAGGCGCCCGGCCTCGGGCGGGCTGACGCCGATGGCCATGTCCGCCTCACGCTTGGACAGGTTGAACACCCGCGGCAGCGCGATGATCTGGATATCCAGGTCGGGATTGTCGCGCACGATTTCGGCACAGACCTGCGGCAGCAGGAAATTGGCGCAACCATCCGGCGCCCCGATGCGGATCTGCCCCGACAGCCCCCCCTCCTGCCCGGCCAGCTCTTCCTGGGCGGCGCCCATGGCCTGCTCGGCGCGCTCGGCATGGGCCATCAGGCGCATGCCCGCGTCCGTCGGCGCATAGCCCTGTGGGCTCTTGGCGAACAGCGGCGCACCCAGATTCTGCTCGAGCCGCGCGATGCGCCGGCCCACCGTCGCCGGATCGACCCGCAGCACCTTGCCCGCGCCTGACAGGCTCTCGGCCCGGGCCACGGCCAGAAAAACCCGCATGTCATCCCAGTGCAATGTCATGGCCTCCCTCATCACGTCGGTATTTCGTCGGTATTTCGTCCGTAAACCGACTGTATGAAACCAAAATCCTTAAAGGACTTCGGACCTCTATTTTTGCAAAACCCTTTTGGAACCTTGCCTCTTTTCATCGGAAATTTGCAAGCCTATCCTTCGCGCAATCATTGCGGAGGAGATACCCATGCAAGAACTGACCCACTACATCAACGGCGCCCACGTTAAAGGCACATCGGGGCGCTTTTCCGATGTCTACAACCCCGCCACCGGCGAGGTGCAGGCCAAGACCCCGCTGGCCAGCGCGGCCGAGATGGACGCCGCCGTGCAGGCCGCCATGGCCGCACAGCCCGCCTGGGCGGCAACCAACCCACAGCGCCGCGCGCGCGTCCTGATGGCCTTTGTCGGGCTGCTCAACCGCGACATGGACAAGCTGGCCGAGGCTCTGAGCCGCGAGCACGGCAAAACCTTCCCCGACGCCAAGGGCGACGTGCAGCGCGGCCTGGAAGTGGTCGAATACTGCATCGGCGCGCCCGAGCTTCTGAAGGGCGAGTTCACCGATGGCGCCGGCCCCGGCATCGACATCTACTCGATGCGCCAGCCGCTTGGCGTCACCGCCGGCATCACGCCGTTCAACTTCCCGGCGATGATCCCGATGTGGATGTTCGCGCCCGCCATCGCCTGCGGCAATGCCTTCATCCTCAAGCCGTCCGAGCGCGACCCTTCGGTGCCGCTGATGCTGGCCGAGCTGATGGAAGAGGCCGGTTTGCCCAAGGGCATCTTGCAGGTCGTCAACGGCGACAAGGAAGCGGTCGATGCGATCATCGATCATGACGTGATCCAGTCGATCGGTTTTGTCGGCTCAACCCCGATCGCCGAATACATCTACGGGCGCGGCTGCTCCAACGGCAAGCGCGTGCAGTGCTTCGGCGGTGCCAAGAACCACATGATCGTGATGCCCGACGCCGACATGGATCAGGCCGCCGACGCCCTTGTTGGTGCCGGATACGGCGCCGCGGGCGAGCGGTGCATGGCGATCTCGGTCGCCGTGCCGGTGGGGGACGAAACCGCCGATCGCCTGATTGAAAAGCTGGTTCCGCGGATTGAGAAGCTCAAGGTCGGCCCCTACACCGCCGGCGATGATGTGGATTACGGCCCCGTCGTGACCGCCGCCGCCAAGGAGAAGATCCACGGGCTGGTGCAATCGGGCATCGATCAAGGCGCCGAGCTCGTCGTCGATGGCCGCGACTTCTCGCTTCAGGGGTACGAGGATGGCTTCTTTGTCGGCCCGCACCTTTTCGACAAGGTCACGCCCGACATGGACATCTACCAGCAGGAGATCTTCGGCCCGGTCCTTAGCACCGTGCGCGCCGGCTCCTACGAGGAGGCGCTCAAGCTGGCGATGGATCACGAGATGGGCAACGGCACCGCGATCTTTACCCGCGACGGCGACGCCGCCCGCGATTTCGCGAACCGTGTCAACGTGGGCATGATCGGCGTCAACGTGCCGATCCCGGTGCCGCTGGCCTATCACACCTTCGGCGGCTGGAAGAAATCCGCCTTTGGCGATCTCAACCAGCACGGCCCCGACGCGTTCAAGTTCTACACGCGCACCAAGACGATCACCTCGCGCTGGCCGAGCGGCATCAAGGAAGGCGGCGAATTCCACTTCAAGCAAATGGAATGACCCCGCACCGCCCCTAACCAACCGGTTGCGCGCCTGTCCTAGTGGCGGGCGCGCAGTCCCCCCCCAACATGCTTGCGCCTAAGCGCCCTGCGCTTGACAATTGAACGCCGCGTTCCAAGGATGGCGGATGGCACCCCGGCGCCGCGCCCGGGCCGCCCAGGCAGGCACGGCACACCGATGCTTGCAGGCTTGAAAAACTCCTGAAAGAATCAAGAATTAAACATACGTTCATTTAGCGGCCAAGCGCCGCCCACGCGGAGGAAAGCCATGGATTTCGCCCTGACCGAAGAACAAACCGCCATTTTCGACATGGCCCATGCCTTTGGGCAGGACCGCATCGCACCCAATGCCCGCGATTGGGAAGCCCAAGGTACCATCCCCAAGGAGTTGTGGCCGGAAATCGCGCAGCTTGGCTTTGGCGGGCTCTACGTGTCCGAGGAAACCGGCGGCGCCGGGCTGGGCCGCCTTGACGCCACGCTGGTGTTCGAGGCGCTGTCGATGGCCTGCCCCTCGGTCGCGGCGTTCCTGTCAATCCACAACATGTGCGCCAAGATGATCGACACCTTCGGCAGTGATGACATCAAGTCCCGCTACATGCCCGGCGTTCTGTCGATGGATACCGTGCTCAGCTATTGCCTGACCGAGCCGGGATCGGGCAGCGATGCCGCCGCCCTGAAGACCCGTGCCGCCCGTTCCAACGCGGGCTATACCCTCAACGGCACCAAGGCGTTCATCTCGGGTGGTGGCTATTCCGACGCTTATGTCGTCATGTGCCGCACCGGCGATGCGGCCGGGCCCAAGGGCATCTCGACGGTGATCGTGGATGCGGGCACTGACGGGCTGAGTTATGGCGCGCTCGAGGACAAGATGGGCTGGAGGAGCCAACCCACCCGGCAGGTGCAGTTCGACGATTGCACCATCCCCGCCGACAACCTGATCGGCGACGAGGGCAAGGGCTTTGGCTATGCCATGGCCGGGCTGGACGGCGGCCGCCTCAACATCGCGGCCTGTAGCCTTGGAGCCGCGCAAACCGCCTTGAACATGACGCTGGATTACATGGGCGAGCGCAAGGCCTTCGGCCAGTCGATAGATCAGTTCCAGGCCCTGCAATTCCGCCTCGCAGAGATGGAGATCGAGATGCAAGCCGCCCGCACATTCCTGCGGCAAGCGGCATGGAAGCTGGACCAGAACGCGCCGGACGCCACCAAGTTCTGCGCCATGGCCAAGAAATTCGTGACCGAGGCGGGTTCGAAAACCGTCAACCAGTGCCTGCAATTGCATGGCGGCTACGGCTACCTGGCCGATTACGGAATCGAGAAACTGGTGCGCGATTTGCGCGTGCACGAAATCCTTGAGGGCACGAACGAGATCATGCGCCTGATCGTGGCGCGGCAATTGCTGGCGGAGCGCTAACCATGACCGAAGAAAGCGCCGAGATAGATATCCGCACCCAGGGGCGCGCCGGGCGTATCACGCTCAACCGGCCCAAGGCGCTCAATGCGCTGACCTACGATATGTGCCTCAGGATCGAGGCCGCGCTGGACGCGTGGCGCGATGACGCGGCGGTTGATCTGCTGATCATCGACGCGGCGGGCGACAAGGCGTTCTGTGCCGGCGGCGACATCGCCGAGCTGTATCGCACCGGAAAGGCCGGCGACTACGTCCATGGCCGCCGCTTCTGGGCCGATGAATACCGCATGAACGCCAAGCTGTTCGAGTTTCCCAAACCCGTGGTCAGCCTCATGCAGGGCTTTGTCATGGGCGGCGGCGTTGGCGTCGGGTGCCACGGCAGCCACCGCATCGTGGACACCAACGCGCAGATCGCAATGCCCGAATGCGGCATCGGGTTGGTGCCCGATGTCGGCGGCTCACTTCTCTTGGCCAGGGCGCCGGGGCGCGTGGGTGAATACCTGGGGCTGACCGCGGCGCGCATGTCCGCGGGCGACGCCATATTCGCGGGCTTCGCCGATGCCTGCCTGCCCCGGGATGCGTGGCCTGACCTGATTGCCGATCTGTGCGCAGCCGGCGACATCGACGCCGCCGAGCGCCCCTGCGCCGAGGCGCCGCCCGCCTCCGATCTCAGCACCCAGATGGACAATATCACCGCCCATTTCGGTGGGGAGCGACTGGATGATATCCTGCGCAGCCTGCAAGCGCAGGAGAATGAATTCACCGCCGCCGCCCTCAAGCAGATGGGCCGCAACTCGCCCCTGTCGATGGGCTGCACCGTGGAAATGATCCACCGCCTGCGCGGCCCCTCGGCCGAGATCCGCCGCGCGCTGGATCTTGAATACCGCTTTACCTTCCGGTCCATGGACCAGGGCGATTTCCTCGAAGGGGTGCGCGCCGCCATCATCGACAAGGACCGCAATCCACACTGGAAGCATACCCTGCATGCCCTGCCCGACGTGGCGGTGTCGCAGATGCTTCTGCCATTGGGCGATGACGCCCTAACCCTTGAGGAGAAGACGACATGAAAATCGGATTTATCGGGCTGGGCAACATGGGCGGTCCGATGGCCGCCAACCTCGCCGCGGCCGGGCATGACGTGACGGGCTTTGACATGGCCGACGTCTCTATCGAGGGCGTCAGCAACGCCGCCACCGTCGAAGAGGCGGCCAATGGCGCCGACGTGGTGATCACCATGCTGCCCAACGGCGCCATCATGCACGCCGTCGCCGACCAGATCCTGCCGGTGATGCAGGCGGGGGCGGCCCTTGTCGACAGCTCGACCAGCGACGTGGACAACACCCGCGCCGTCGCCGCCATCGCCGAAAAGGCCGGCATCCATTTCCTCGACGCGCCCGTCTCGGGCGGCATCGGGGGGGCCTCGGGCGGCACCCTGACTTTCATGGTCGGCGGCACGCAAGAGGGTTTTGACAAGGTCGCGCCACTGTTCGACGTGATGGGTCAGAAGGCCGTTCTGTGCGGCGAGGCGGGCGCCGGTCAATCGGCCAAGGTGTGCAACAACATGATCCTTGCCGGCACCATGATCGTCACCTGCGAGGCCTTCGCGCTGGCTGACAAGCTGGGCCTCGATCGGCAGAAGATGTTCGATGTGGTGTCCACCTCCTCGGGGCAGTCGTGGTCGATGAACACCTATTGCCCGGCCCCCGGCGTTGGCCCGAAATCGCCCGCCGACAATGACTATACCCCCGGTTTCGCGGCCGAGCTGATGCTCAAGGATCTCCGCCTGAGCCAGCAAGCCGCCGAAACCGCCGACGCCGACACCCCGGTGGGAAAACTCGCCACCGCGCTATACGAGCAGTTCGTCGAGCAAGAAGACGGCGAGGGCAAGGACTTCTCCGCCATGCTGCCCCGGTTCGAAAAGCGCAGCCGCAGCTAGACCTGTGCGCCCTCCGCGCCACTTGCGCGCGGGGGCCTCGATTTTCAGGACAGATCAGCGCCCCTGTAGTATTGTTAACACGCGACTCATTTTACAGGAGGTCTATTTCATGACCAAGAATGTCGGCACGATCGACCGCATCCTTCGCATCGTGATCGGTGCGGCACTGATCGCGGGGTTCTTTCTCAACCCCGACGCCAAGTATGGCTGGCTCTACCTGATCGGGATCATCCCGCTGGCCACCGGGCTGCTGTCAAGCTGCCCGCTCTATTCCATCCTCGGGATGAGCACCTGCGCGCGCAAGTAACCCCGCCCGCCGGCACCGCATGACCAAAAGGGGCGCGCCGCGCCCCTTTTTCATGCGCCCTACTCCGCTGCCAGGGTGCGCCCCCTCAGCATCGGCTTGAGGTAGCGGCCGGTATGGCTGCGCTCTACCTCGGCCACCTGTTCGGGCGTGCCCTCGGCCACGATCTCGCCGCCGCCATCGCCGCCCTCGGGGCCGATGTCGATGATCCAGTCGGCAGTCTTGATCACGTCAAGGTTATGCTCGATCACCACTACGGTGTTGCCCGCATCAACCAGGTGATGCAGCACCTCCAGCAGCTTTTTCACATCGTCGAAATGCAGCCCCGTCGTCGGCTCATCAAGGATATAGAGCGTCCGGCCCGTCGCCCGCTTGGCCAGCTCCCGGCTTAGCTTCACGCGCTGCGCCTCGCCGCCCGATAACGTCGTCGCCTGTTGACCGACCTTGATGTACCCAAGGCCCACCTGCGCCAGCGCATCCATCTTCTCGCGGATGCTCGGCACCGCCTTGAAGAAGTCCTGCGCCTCTTCAACCGTCATATCAAGAACGTCCGCTATGCTCTTGCCTTTAAAACTAATTTCCAAAGTTTCGCGATTGTAGCGGGCGCCCTTGCAGGTCTCGCAGGTGACATAGACATCGGGCAGGAAGTTCATCTCGATCTTCAGAACGCCGTCGCCCTTGCACGCCTCGCAGCGCCCCCCCTTCACGTTGAACGAAAACCGCCCCGGCTTGTAGCCGCGCGCCTTCGCCTCGGGCAGACCGGCAAACCAGTCGCGGATCGGGGTAAAGGCGCCGGTATAGGTGGCCGGGTTGGAACGCGGCGTGCGCCCGATCGGGCGCTGGTCGATGTCGATCACCTTGTCCAGATGCTCCAACCCCTTGATCGTCTCGCAGGGCGCCGGCGTCTGCCGCGCCCCGTTCAGGCGCATCGACGCCGTCTTGAACAGGGTCTCGACCGTCAGGGTCGATTTGCCGCCGCCCGACACGCCCGTCACGCATACCAGCTTGCCCAGCGGGAACTCCGCCGTCATGTGGGCCAGGTTGTTGCCGGTCGCGCCGACCACCGTCACCTTTTTGCGGTTGCCCTTGCGCCGCTTGCCCGGCACGGCGATCTCGCGCGCGCCCGACAGGTATTGCCCGGTCAGCGACGCCGCATCGCCCGCCACCTCTTCTGGGGTGCCGTGACTGACCACCTGCCCGCCATGCACACCCGCGCCGGGGCCGATGTCGAACACGTAATCGGCCTCGCGGATCGCTTCTTCGTCATGCTCGACCACGATCACGGTATTGCCCTGATCACGCAAGTTCTTCAGCGTGCCAAGAAGCCGGTCATTGTCGCGCTGATGCAGCCCGATGGATGGCTCGTCCAGAACATACAAGACCCCGGTCAGGCCGCTGCCGATCTGGCTGGCCAGGCGGATACGTTGGCTTTCGCCGCCCGACAACGTGCCGCTGGAGCGTGACAGCGTCAGGTATTCCAACCCGACATTGTTGAGAAAACTCAACCGCTCGCGGATTTCCTTGAGGATGGCGCGCGCGATCTCGTTCTTTTGCGCGCTCAACTGCCCGGGCACGCCGTCGCACCATGCATGCGCCTCCTTGATCGACATCTCGACGACCTTGCCGATATGCAGATCCCCGATCCGCACCGCCAGCGCCTCTTCGCGCAGGCGATAGCCGTTGCAGGTGCCGCAGGGGCGGTTATTTTGGTAACGCTCGAACTCTTCGCGCACCCAGGCGCTATCGGTTTCGCGGTAGCGACGCATCATGTTGGGGATCACCCCCTCGAATGCGCGGCTGACCTGGTAGACGCGCCCGCCCTCGTCATAGCGGAACTGGATCTCGTCCGCGCCCGAGCCATAGAGGAACACCTGCTGCACCTCCGGCGACAGATCCTTCCAGCGGGCGTTCTTGTCAAACCCGTAATGCTTGGCGATCGCCTCGATCGTCTGCAGGAAGTAGGGCGATTTACCCTTGCGCCACGGCGCCAGAGCGCCATCGCTGATCTTGAGGTTCTGATCGGGCACCACAAGGCGTTCGTCGAAAAACAGCTCCTTGCCAAGGCCGTCGCAATCGGGGCACGCTCCGAACGGCGCGTTGAACGAAAACAGCCGCGGCTCGATCTCGGGGATGGTGAACCCCGACACCGGGCAGGCGAAGCTTTCCGAGAACATGATCCGCTCCGGCTCGCCCTCACGCGGGGCGGTCTCGAGAACCGCCAGCCCCGATGTCAGGTCCAGCGCGGTGCGGAAACTGTCGGCTAGACGCGTCTCAAGCCCGTCCTTCACCACGATTCGGTCAACCACCACGTCGATATCGTGGCGGAATTTCTTGTCGAGCGTGGGCGGCTCGTCCAAATCGTGAAACGCGCCGTCGACCTTGACGCGCTGGAACCCCTGCTTGCGCAACTCCATGAAATCCTTTCGGTATTCGCCTTTGCGGTCGCGCACGATCGGGGCCAGAAGATAGGCGCGCGTGCCCTCTTCCATCGCCATCACCCGGTCGACCATGTCCTGCACCTGCTGCGCCTCGATCGGCAGGCCCGTGGCCGGGCTATAGGGCGTGCCGGCCCTCGCGAACAGAAGGCGCATGTAGTCATAGATTTCCGTCACCGTGCCCACGGTCGAGCGGGGATTTTTCGACGTGGTTTTTTGCTCGATCGAAATCGCCGGGCTCAGGCCGGTGATGTGATCGACGTCCGGCTTTTGCATCATGTCCAGGAACTGCCGCGCATAAGCTGACAGCGATTCGACATAGCGGCGCTGCCCCTCGGCATAGATCGTATCGAACGCCAGCGACGACTTGCCCGACCCCGAAAGCCCGGTGATCACCACCAACTGATCGCGCGGAATATCCACGTCGATGCTCTTGAGGTTATGCTCGCGCGCGCCGCGCACCTCGATTTTCTTGAGTTCCGCCATCACAGCCCCCGGCCTTGCTGGTTAACAGATAGTTGAGCCGCCCCGGATCGCCAACCCAAAAATGCGAACATTAGATGAACATTCTTTAATTCACATCCGCAGTTTGCGCAATATTGCATCGTAACGGCACAAACATTCCGTTTTATGCATTTATTTGCCGCGCGCATCTTGAACCCCGCACCGCCGATCCGATATCACGCGGACAAAACAACACATCCGAGGACATGACATGCTTGGCTTCATGCGCGCCCCTCAGCCCAAGGCACAGCTTGACGACCTGATCGATCAGGTCGCCAAGGACGAGGTCACGCTGATCGACATCCGCGATGCCGCGGAGCTGGCCCAGACAGGGCAGGCCAAAGGCGCGCTGCACATCCCCATGACGCGCCTGCCGATGGTCGCCGATCCGCGCCACCCGGACCATGACGCGCGCCTGTCGCAGGGCAAGCCGCTCGCGCTTTATTGCGCCAGCGGTGCGCGCTCGGGCATGGCCGCGCGACTTCTGCGGCAACTGGGATACGAGGATGTGCGCAACGCCGGCGGCCTTGCCGACTGGATCGCCGCAGGCGGCCCCTGCACGCGGTGATATTGTTCGCGCCAGGCCCCGAGGATAGCCGCGAACCGGATCACCTTGCGATCCGGCGCACAACTGAAAATGTTGCTACTTTCGCACTCGCGGTAAATCAGTAATGGATCGCCCGATCATACGCGTCCAGAACCGATTCGTGCATCATCTCCGATAGCGTCGGATGCGGGAAGACCGAGTTCATCAGCTCCGCCTCGGTCGTCTCAAGCGTCCGCCCCACGACATACCCCTGGATCAACTCCGTCACCTCGGCGCCAACCATGTGCGCGCCAATCAGCTCACCGGTATCCGCGTCGAACACCGTCTTGACCAGGCCCTCGGCCTCGCCCAATGCGATGGCCTTGCCGTTGCCGATGAACGGGAACCGCCCGACCCTGATCTTGCGCCCTGCTTCCTTGGCCTGCGCCTCGGTTTGGCCGACGCTGGCGATCTGCGGCTGGCAGTAGGTGCAGCCGGCGATGCTATCGGGGTCCACCGGGTGCGGGTCGCCCCCGGCGATCAGCTCGGCCACCATCACGCCCTCGTGGCTGGCCTTGTGCGCCAGCCATGGCGCGCCGGCGATATCGCCGATGGCATAGATCCCCTCGACGCCGGTGCGGCAGTGCTTGTCGGTCACGACATGGCTGCGATCCACCTTCACGCCCAACTCCTCAAGGCCCAGCCCCTCGGTATTGCCGACGATCCCGACGGCGGAAATCACCGTGTCGAACTCTTGCTTGCCGACCTTGCCGCCGCTCTCGATATGCGCGGTCACCTTGGTCTTGGTGCGATCAAGCTGCTTGACGGTGGATTTCTCCATGATCGTCATGCCCTGCTTCTTGAACTGCTTGCGCGCGAAATCGGCGATCTCGGCATCCTCCACCGGCAGGATGCTGTCCATCACCTCGACCACCGTCGTCTCGGCCCCTAGCGTGTTGAAGAAGCTGGCAAACTCGATCCCGATCGCGCCCGATCCGATCACCAGCAGCTTCTTGGGCATGCGCGAGGCCTGCAGCGCGTGACGATAGCTCCAGACGCGATCGCCGTCGGCCTCCAGCCCGGGCAAGTCGCGTGCCCGCGCGCCAGTCGCCACGATGATCGACGGCGCTTGCAATTCCTCGCGGCCCTTGTCGGTCTTGACCGCAACGCGCCCCTTGGCGGGGATCGTCGCCTCGCCCATGAAGACGCTGACCTTGTGCTTTTTCAGGAGGTGCCCGACCCCGCTATTGAGCTGCCCCGCCACCTTGCGCGAGCGTTTCACAACCGCGTCCAGGTCAAAGCCGATATCGCCCGCCTTCAGGCCAAACTCGCCGGCGCGGTGCATCAGGTGGTACACCTCGGCCGAGCGCAGCATCGCCTTGGTCGGGATGCAGCCCCAGTTGAGGCAAATGCCGCCAAGGTTCTCGCGCTCGACGATCGCGACCTTCAACCCCAGTTGCGCCGCGCGAATGGCCCCTACATAGCCGCCCGGACCAGATCCGATAACGATCACATCAAACGATTTGGCAGCCATGCGCATCCCTCCGATTCCGCTGTTAGTTTGACGTTAAACTATCAGCGGCACGGCTTCAATGCGGTGCCGAAACGCCGCGTACATCGCGCGTGGCATGGATCGCTTAGCCGGCCTGCAAGCTTTGCACGGTGGTGCCGTACCCGCCGTCGCTGACATAGTCGCGCTCCGGCGTGGTCGAGCGCCGCGACAGCGCCTCGTTACGATACGGGAACCGCCCGAACAGCCGGATCACCTCGCGATGCGCCTTGGCATGCAGCAGGTTGCCGGAGCCGGTCTCCGGCATCCGCTCCAGCATCAGCCGCACACAGCGCTCCTGATCGCAAAGGTTCTCCGAATGCATCAGCGGCAGGTAAAAGAACTGCCGCTCAGGCTCCGGTATCCGCAGGTCCCACTTCCTGTCGATCGCCAGCTTTGCCGCCGCCAGCGCGACACCGTCGCTGGCAAAGGCCTGCGCCGTGCCGCGGAACATGTTCCTGGGAAACTGATCCATCAGGATGATATACGCCAGCGCACTGCGCGCGTTTGTCATCCACTTCTTACAACTGCCCGATCCTTGCGCATCTCGCCAGATGTCGCCAAACCGATCCCTTATCGTGCTGTCCAGGTCGGGATTGGCGTCATACCAACCCTTTGGTCCGACCTCCTGTAGCCAGAACGACAGGATTTCTTCCGGTTGCACCATTGCGAGCCTCCTCAAACTCACCAGATTTGCCTGTAATCAAAGTGTTACATTCGTCTCGGGCGATTTGAACAGTAAACTTTTGCAACAACTGCAACATCACAAAGAATTTTCCGCCTCGTCCTGCGCCGTTTCCGCCGCGTATTCCTGCGCAATCCCCACCGCCACGGGCGATGCGGACGGCGACACCGGCGCATAGCTGGCGGTGTCCTCGACATCGGGTGCGGCGCGCTGCGTCATACGGTAGGCGGCGTAGCCCGCGAGCGCCACCAGCAAGAGCGCGATCTGCAGGAAAAAGCCCGGCGCGCCGATTATGCCCATCAACCACCCGGCGATCAGCGGCCCGGCAATCGCGCCAACCCCGTTGATGAACACCATCCCGCCGGACGCGGCGGCCATGTCATCAAGCTCAAGAAAATCGTTGGTATAGGCGATCAGCAGCGAATAGAGCGGGTTGCTCATCCCCCCGATCAGGAACGCCGCGATCAGCAGAATCGTGAACGATCCGCCGGCGATCATGCCCAAAACCGCGCCGCCGCCGCCAATGGCCGCGACCACCATGATCAAAAGCCGCCGGTCCATCCCGTCCGACAGCCAGCCAAGCGGAAACTGCAGCAGCGTCGCCCCGATATAGAAGGAGGATACGAACATCGCGATCTGGCCCAGCTCCAGCCCCGCCTTCGCGCCGTAGACCGCCGCCATACCGAATTGCGACGCAAACACGCCCCCCAGCAGGAACATCCCTACGCATCCAAGGGGCGAGACGCGCATGATCTGGCGCAGTGTCATCGGCTTGGCCGTGTCAAACGCCGGCGTCGGCGTGATCGACAACAGGATCGGCGCGAACGAGATCGACACCAGCACCGAAGGGATCACGAACAAAATGAACCCCGAAGGATCAGCCACCAGCAGCAAGCCCTGCGCCGCCACGATCCCCGCCATCTGCACCATCATGTAAAGCGAGAGCGCCTGGCCGCGCGTCTCGTTGGTGGCGGCGTTGTTGAGCCAGCTTTCGGCGGTCACGTAAACGCCCGAGAAACAGAACCCGATCACCACGCGCCCGATGGTCCACGCCCACGGATCGGCAAATGTCGGATAGAGGATCAGCACCGCCGAGATGAAGCTGGCCAACGCGGCGAACACCCGCACATGCCCGACGCGGCGAATCATCTCGGGCGCCATCCTCGAGCCGCCAAGGAAACCCACGAAATACGCCGACATCACCAGCGACATCTGGTAGGTCGAAAACCCCTCGATCTCGCCGCGGACACCCAAAAGCGTGCCCTGCAAGCCGTTGCCGATCATCAACAGCATCATGCCCAACAACAGGGCCCATGCGTTCGAGGCAAACTTAATCATCGTGAGACTCCGAAAAATGTGCGGCGGGATGGCCGGCTTGCGGCGCGCGATGTCAGGCGCATACGCCCCTCTCCCGCCCGGTGTCTGTCCGGATTGCGACGCAGGCCGGGCACTATCGACTGCTGTCAGACTCCGGCGCCGGGATCAACAGCGACGCGTCGCCATAGGAAAAGAACCGGTATCCATGCGCCACCGCATGGTCGTAGATGCGCGCGATCGTATCGCGCCCCATCAGCGCCGCCACCAGCATCAGCAGCGTCGATTTCGGCAGGTGGAAATTCGTGATCAACGCATCCGTAACCCGGAACCTGAAGCCGGGATAGATAAAGATATCCGTCTCACCCCGCCACGGCGCGATCCGGCCTGTCTCGCGCGCCGCCGTCTCAATCAGGCGCAGCGCGGTGGTGCCCACCGGGATCACCCGGCCGCCCCCCTCGCGGGTCTGCGCGATCTCTTGCGCGGCCTGCGCGCTAACCTCGCCCCATTCGGCATGCATCTTGTGGGTGGTCACATCCTCGACCTTCACCGGCAGGAACGTGCCCGCGCCAACGTGCAAGGTGACATGGCTGAACGTCACGCCCCGCGCCTCCAGCGCGGCCAACAGCGCATCGTCGAAATGCAGCGACGCGGTCGGCGCCGCCACCGCGCCGGGGCTGCGCGCCCATACCGTCTGATAGTCGGTCTTGTCCTGCGCATCCGCCGCCCGTCGCGCCGCGATATAGGGTGGTAGCGGCATCGCGCCCGCCCGCTCCAGCGCGGCGTCGAAATCATCGCCGCTCAGGTTGAATTCCAGCACCGCGCGCCCCTCGCCGCGCGAGACCACGGTTGCGCTGAACCCGTCGCCGAACGTGATCGTCTCGCTGTCGCGCACCTTCTTGAGCGGCTTCAGCAGCGCCTGCCAGCAGCCCCCCTGCGCCGCCGGCTCAAGCAGCGTCACCTCGATCCGCGCGGCCGTCTCGCCCGCCTCACCGCTGCGATGGCGCAGCCCCGACAGGCGCGCCGGGATCACTCGCGTATCGTTCAGCACCAAACGATCGCCGGGGCGCAGCCAATCGGGGAGCTGATAGACATGCGCATCGCTGATCGCATCCCCCGCGGCCACCAGCATCCGCGCCGCGCTGCGCGGGCGCGCGGGTCGCGTCGCGATCAGCCGCTCGGGCAAATCGAAATCGAAATCGCTCAGTTTCATGGCGGGGGTTATGGCCTTGTCTGCTGCTTTGGCGGTTGCCGTTTCGGCGCCTGCGCCCCCTCGCCCGAGTCGGGGTCCGGCGGCGGGCGGCGGAATATCTCGCGGAACATGCCCGGTGTAAAGATCGATAGCGGATTGACCTGCACGCGCGGATCCTCGGCGGTGCCGCGCATCCGGTAATTGAACCCGATGAGCCCCTCGCCCTTGCGCGTCAGGATCGAACCGATCGCGTTGAACATGTAAAACGGCGAGATCACCCCCTGCATGTCCATGCGTCCACTCTTGAGACTGTAAATCCCGTCCATAGACAGACCCAGAGACGCGCCGACCGCGCTGCTCGATTCCACCACCACCCGCGACGGGGTCAGGCGGAACTGCGCATCGACCTCGCCAAACAGCAGGCCATTGCCGCTCAACTGCTCCAAGATGCCCACCACGCTCACGGCGTTCAGCAGCGCCGCCATCGCCGGAGCGTTGCGCAGCCACACGTCGCGCACCTTGAGCTGCCCGTCATAAGTGCCCGGTGCCCCCACCGGCAGCAAAGTCAGGTCCATTGCCCCCCGCCGCGCCTGTTTCAACAGCCCCGCCGCCGCGAACACCGCGCCGGCATCAGCCGATTGGATGCGAAACGCGCTGCGCCCGCCTTGCGGCACCACCCGGCCCGTCACCTGCGCCTCGCCGTTGACCGCCCCGGTAAAGGTCCCGTCCAGCCCGCCGGCGGTGGAAAACTGCCCCTCGAAGTCGCGCAGGGCAATCCCTTCGGACACCTGCAAACGGTCCAGCGACAGGATCAGCGGTCCGCCATTCCCCGCCTGGCCGCCTTCACCGTCACCGCCGCCAATGCCCGCCGCCGAGGTGCGCCGCAGATCGATCCACCCGCCCGTTACGCGCACCTCGGGCGCAGTTTGCGGGCCGCGCCCGACCAACTCCACCGGCGCGTTCAGCCAATCCTCGACGCGCACGTTGATGAACTCCGCGCGCTCCAGCGTCCCGCCCTCGGCCAGGCTCACCTGCCCCGACAGCTCCAGCCCATCCGCCTCCAGCGATAGCCGGTCGATGCGCGGCGGCTCTCCTAGTGCGCCTGCCACCTCCAGCCGCCCCTGCCCCGCCTCGGGCAAGGCCCAGCCGATCCACGGCAGGTTCAAACCCAGCCCCGCCAGATCCGATTGCAGGGTAAACGCCGGTTGGCTGCCGCGATTGAACACGATCTCGAAAGGCGCCGCGTTTCGCCCCGAAACGGACCCAGGCGGTAGGCCAACGCGGAACTCCTCGACGAACTCCTGCGACAGGGTCACGGTGCCGTCTACGCGGCTTTTGCCCGCATCCTCCTTGCGCAACCCGCTGTGCCATACGGCATCGAATGGCACGCGACCGACCCGGCCCTTGCCACTGATGGTCACCGCGTCATTGTCGGCCTCCACCTCCAGCAGCGGCGCCGCCAATACCCGCTCCGGCACGATCTTTTCGCTGCGCACGTCGCGCAAGTGCCCGCGCGCGGAAAACACTACCTCCTCGGGCTGCAACCCCTTCTTCAGCCTCAGCGCGAGCGAGGCGCGCACCTCCGCACGCCCGTCGGCCAGCGTCACCGGCTGTCCCGCTTTCTCGATAAAGTTGAGCGGATCGCTGTCCAGCATCGAAAGCGCCGCCGTGATCGTGCTTTGCGATCGCAAATGCACCGTCGCCGGCGCCTCGTGGATGCGCACATCGGGCACCACCAGGCTGGTGCCCGCCACGTCCAGCGCGCCGCCCTGCGGGGGCGTGACATGCCCGCGCGCGGCGGTTACGACAAAGCGGTTATTCATCAACGTCGCATGCCCCGCGCCGCCGTGCAGAACCGGCAATTGGCGCGCGTATGTCACCTCGGCCTCGTCGAACTCGAACTCTAGGAACACGGTCTGGCGGACATCCATCCCGGTGCGATACGCCAGCCGGATATCGTGCACCGACGCACTGTGCAGGTTCTCGACGATCCAGTTGCGCGTGCGCGGCTTGATGCGTTGCGGCCAAAGCGCGACCACACGATCGGGGCTGATCGCGTCCATCTCTCCGTTCAGCGCCAGCGCCCAGCCCCCGGCCCCCGCATCCAGCGTTCCGTCCAGATGCAGCACCTGTTCCTGGTCGGTGATGCTGACCTGCCCGATATCCAGCGAAAATGGATCAAGCCGCAGGCGGAAATCCATCTCGGCCCGCTCAAGCTTCACCGGCTCGGGATAGAGCGCGTCGGGGTTGGCGGCGATGTCGCGCAGAGTGAACTGCCCCAGCATCTCGCGCGGCCAGCCGTCTTGCATCCCCCGCAACGTCGCGCGCCCCTCGGCCCGCAGACTGACCCATTTGCTGCTGACCGAAACCTCGTCAAAGCGCAATTGCTCCGTCGTCGGCGAATATGTCAGGTAGGCGCGCGCCGCATCGAACGGGATCGGGCGCGTGGCCTCGGTCGGTTGCACAACGCCCGCCCCGATCTGCAACGTCGCGTTCAGCGGCCCAAGCGCCCCCGCCCCGTTCAGCGACGCCCGGATCGCCCCCGAAATCGGCGCCCGCAGCACGTTCAGCCACGCCAGCGCCGGCGCCTGGTCGGCAATGTCGGCCGCCGCCATGTCGCGAAAGCTCATCCCGAATTGCGCCGCGGACGAGCCAAGCGCGCTGGAATAGCTCAGCTCGAGCGTGGTGGCGTAATCATACCCGCCAAGAAGGGCGAAGTCGCCGCTCACGCTCAGCTCTCCTTGCTCCCGCGTCAGGCGCAGCCGCCCGCCATCCACCGTCCAGGCCCGCCCCGCGCGCGCATCCTCATAGCGCACGGTCAGCGCCTCGGCGGTGACGCTGCGCAGCGACGATAGCTGCGGCCGTGCCATCAGGGCATCCACCGCCTCGACGATCTGCGCCGCGCTTACCGCCTGCCCCAGCGGGCGCAGGTCCGCCCCCAGCGACAGATCGAACACCCCGTCCGGCGTGCGCCGCACCTTGACCCGCGCCCCCGACAGGCGCACCCGCCCGGGCCGTATCCGCCCCTCCAGCAACGCCGCGCCCGAGACGCTCAGCTCAATATCGCTCAGCGTCAGAACCGGTCGCCCCGATACCTCGCTCAGGTCCACGTCCTGCAATCGCAAGCTGGGCTGCCACCCCTGCGACACCACAAGCGTCACCGCGCCAAAGCGCACCTGCATCCCCGGCAGCGCCGCGCTGGCGCGGTCCTCGATCCGTTCGTGCATCCATTGCGGCGCCTCCAGCGGCCTGCCGATCGCCGACACCACCAGCAACATCACCGCCACCGCCAGCGCCGCCAGCCCGATCAGCGCGGCAAACCCCACGCGCCGCCGCCTGCGCCGCCGCGGGGCCTTTTCGCTGTGGGAAGAGGTGGGATCGGGTGATTTCATTGTCTGTCTTGGTCTGCCTCGACGCACGGCCCTTGCGGGTCGCGCTTTATTCTCGCCGCTCACGCCCTAATATGAAACTCGCTTTTTGTCCGCAGAAAAGGAATAGCACATGCTCGACGCGCCCGACACCGCCCCCGATTTCACCCTGCCCTGCGATGACGGCACCCGCGTCACGCTGTCGGCGCTGCGCCCGGCGCCCGTTGTCCTGTTCTTCTATCCGCGCGACGACACCTCGGGCTGCACACGCGAGGCGACCGATTTCACCGCCCTCGCGGATGATTTCGCGGCATTGGGCGTCAAGGTGTTCGGCATCTCCAAGGACAGTCTCGCCAGCCATGAAAAATTCGCCGCCAAGCACGGCCTCGCCGTCCCCCTTCTGTCCGACGCGGACGGCACAGTGTGCGAGGATTACGGCACCTGGCGGGAGAAAAAGATGTACGGAAAAGCCTTCTGGGGGATCGAACGCTCGACGTTCCTGATCGACGGATCGGGGCAAATCGCCCGCGCCTGGCGCAAGGTCAAGGTGCCCGATCACGCCGCCGCGGTCCTTGCCGCCGCGCGCGCCATGTGAGCTTGCTTCGCCTGAGCAATGTCGCTCAAGCGCTTCATTTCGGCGGTTTTTTGCCAAATTCCGGCCCTGCACGGCCCTGCGAGCGCCCTCGCGGGCGGAAAGCGGTTGCCCTGCGCGCGCTCACTGGTTAATCAAATCCAAAGCCCTGGACAGCATAACACGGGGCGCGCACAAAGGGACGGATCAAGGGGCACGAACCATTGAGAACACGACTGGCAATTCGTTTCGACACGATGCTCGAGGCCTGGTTTCCCGAGCGTCGGCTCTTCCTGAAGTCCGATACCGATACCCGCTTCATCCGGCTCAGGCCGCACACCCAGATGATCGGCTTTGCCGGCAGTACGCTGCTGGTGGCCTGGGCGATTATCGCCACCGCGATCATCTTGATGGATTCGATCGGCGCGGGAAATTTCCGCGACCAGGCCCGCCGCGATCAGCAAACATACGAGGCGCGGCTCAACGCCCTTGCGCAAGAACGCGATGCCCGCGCCAGCGAGGCGCAGGCCGCGCAAGAGCGGTTCAACAGCACGCTTGAGCAGGTCTCGCAAATGCAGACAGAGTTGCTGGCCTCGGAAACCCGTCGGCGCGAGTTGGAGACAGGGATCGACGTGATCCAGACCACCCTGCGCCGTACCCTCAAGGAACGCGACGCCATAAAGCGAAAGGTCGCCGCGCTCACGGATGGCGACCAATCCGCGTCGCAAGCCAACGTGACCGAGGCCGAATCCGAGGCCATGGACATGGTGATCGCCGCCCTCGCCGATACCGCGACGGAACGTGACATCATCGCCACCGACGCGCAGGACGCGGTGAAAACCGCCAAGGAGCTGGAATTTCAGATCCGCCTGATGCAGGACCAGAACGATCAGATCTTCCGCCAGCTTGAAGAGGCGATGGCCGTCTCGGTCAAGCCGCTCGACAAGATGTTCCGCTCGGCCGGGATGAATACTGAGACCATCCTCGACCAGGTGCGCTCGGGCTATTCCGGGCAAGGCGGGCCGCTGATGCCGATATCGTTTTCCACCAAGAGCCAGGAACTGACCCCGGACGAAGTGCGCGCCAACCGTATCTTGCAGCAGATGGACAAGCTCAACCTCTACCGCATCGCCGCCGAAAAGGCGCCGTTCAACAACCCGGTGCGCGCCTCGTTCCGCTTTACCAGCCCTTTCGGCAATCGCCGCCACCCCGTCACCGGCGGCAACCGCATGCATGACGGCGTCGATTTCGCCGCCCCCATGGGTACCGACATTTTCGCCACCGCCGATGGCGTTGTCACCTATGCCGGCTGGCAATCGGGCTATGGCCGCATCGTCAAGATCCGGCACGAATTTGGCGTCGAAACCCGCTACGCCCATATGTCGCGCATCCGCGTCAAGAAGGGACAAAAAGTCTCGCGCGGGGACCATATCGGTGATATGGGCAACTCAGGACGGTCCACCGGCTCGCACGTTCACTACGAAGTGCGCGTAAACGGGAAACCCGTCAATCCAATGACCTACATCAAGGCTGCGAGAAATGTTTTCTAGAAGCAAGATCAACGACCCCGGCCCCAAGGCTGACGACGCAAGCAAACCCGCCGCGTCCGAAGCCACCCAAAGTGCCGCGCAGAGCAAGCCTGCCGAACCCAAGAGCAGCAGCCCCGCCAAGCCCAAGCCGCCGGCGTCGACCCTGTCCTCGGATCTGCATATCAGCGGCAACATCAAGACCAGTGGCGATGTCCAGGTCGAAGGCACCGTCGAAGGCGATATTCGCGCACACCTGCTGACGGTCGGCGAATCCGCCACCATCAAGGGCGAGATCGTCGCCGATGACGTGGTCATCAACGGTCGCATCGTGGGCCGTGTGCGCGGCCTCAAGGTGCGCCTGACCTCCACCGCGCGGGTCGAAGGGGATATCATCCACAAGACCATCGCGATCGAATCCGGCGCCCATTTCGAAGGCTCGGTTCAGCGGCAGGATGACCCGCTCACGCCCCAGAACAAGGGCGCGGCCACACCGCAACCGCAGCGCCAGCAGCAAACGCAGCAACAGCAGCAACGCAGCCAGCAACAGCAGCCCGCAGCGGCCAAACCCGCCAGCAGTGAGGCCGCCGCCGCCTCGCAGGGCAAGGGCAACACCGGCTCCTGAGCCGCACCGCAATCCTGAACGCCGAAGGGCGCCGCACCACCGCGGCGCCCTTTGTCATTGGCGGGGGTGTGGAGCCAAGCACAAACCAAGCGAGCGCCTGCCCTTGGGGTGACGCCGCAACGACCGAGCTGAACACTTTATCCCGCCAAATACCTCCACCCTACCGATGGCAGTGCCCGGCCTCCAAAGCGCCAGCCCGCCGGAACAAAAAGGCGCTCGCCCGGCGCCCTGCGGGCGCTGTTCGGGCGGGGGCGCCACCCCCCACCACCAGCCCTTCACGCCTCCAACTCGGCATCCCAATACAGGAAATCGATCCAGCTTTCGTGCAGGTGGTTGGGCGGGAACTTGCGCCCCATGTTGCGCATTTCCTCGGCGCCCGGCGCGCGCGGCGTCTTGCGCAGGTGCAGCCCCGAGCGCCGCAGGCTCCGCGATCCCTTGCGCAGGTTGCACGGCGCGCAGGCGGCCACCACGTTTTCCCACGTGGTCGTGCCCCCGGCGGCGCGCGGCACCACGTGATCAAAGGTCAGATCGGAGCGCGTGCCGCAGTACTGACAGCGAAATTCATCCCGCAGAAAAAGATTGAAGCGCGTGAATGCCACGCGCTTCCTCGGTTTGACGTAATCTCTCAGAACCACCACCGACGGCATTCGTATCCGCATGCTCGGGCTTCGCACCACGTGGTCATACTCGGCCACGATATCGACCCGGTCCAGCCACACCGCCTTGACCGCCTCCTGCCAGGGCCACAGCGATAGCGGGTAATATGAGAGCGGCCGGTAATCCGCATTCAGCACCAGCGCCGGGTTCTGCTTGAGCCCCGCCGGCTCCCTGACAAAATCGCGCCTGAAGTCTCCGTCCATCTGGCAATTCTCCCTGCCCAGCCTGCCCTGCGATGGCGACGGGGCGGGGGACCGCCCCGGCACATCTAACACTATATATCGCGTTCGCCGTGGGGCAAGCCCCATGTATCTGCGATCACACCAAGGCAGTAGCGCGCCATTGCAACAGCGCGATGACAGGCGCGGGCGCCGCTCAGACCCACTCGCCCTTGCGGAACACCGGGACGCGGCTGCCGTCCCCTGTCACGCCGTCGATGTCGATCTCGGCCGAGCCGATCATCCAGTCGATATGGATCATGCTCTCGTTGCCGCCCCGCGCCGCGATCTCTTCGCGGCTGAGGGTATCGCCCCCCTCGAAGCACTTGGAATAGCACTGCCCAAGCGCGATGTGGCAGGCGGCGTTCTCATCGAACAGCGTGTTGTAAAACAATAGCCCCGATTGCGAGATTGGCGAGGAATGCGGCACCAACGCCACCTCGCCCAGGCGCCGCGCGCCCTCGTCGCTGTCCAGAACCTTGTGCAGAACCGCCTCGCCGCGGCTGGCGCTGGCCTCGACGATCCGGCCGGATTCGAATCGCACGGCGATATCCTCGATCAACGTCCCCTGGTACGAAAGCGGCTTGGTCGCGCTCACATGCCCCTCCACCCGCGCGGCGTGCGGCGTGGTGAACACCTCTTCGCTGGGGATGTTGGGGTTGCACACGATCCCGTTCTTGGCCAGCGACGCGCCGCCCATCCATTCGTGCCCATCGGCCAGGCCCACGCGCAGATCGGTGCCCGGCCCGGTGAAATGCAACGCCGCGAACCGCTGCGCATTCAGCCAATCCGTCCGCGCCCTGAGCCGCGCGTTATGCGCCTGCCAGTTGGCCACGGCATCGGCATCCTCCACGCGCGAAGCCGCGAATATCGCATCGGCCAGCTTCGCCACCGCCGCCCCCTCGGGCAGGTCCGGGAACACCAGCTGCGCCCACTCCGTGCCCGGCCACGCCACCAGGTTCCAGTTGATGTCGAACCCGGTGATCCGCTCGCGCGCGGGCTTGTAAGCCTCCGATTGCGCCTTGGACGCGCGCGACACACGCTCGGGATCCTCGTTGGACAGCAGCATCGGGTTGTCGCCCACCACTCCCAACCGCGCGGTATTGGCGTCGAACGCCTGCGCCATCCCCTCGTAAAGCCACCCCGCCGCGCGGTCGAAGCTTTCGTCGCGGGCATGCGCGAACCGCGCCAGCGTCACTTGGTCATCCGACAACAGCGGCGTCACCACGCCCGCGCCCGCCTCATACGCATGCACCGCGATGCGCCGCACCAAAGGCGCCGCCGCGATCGGCGCGGTCAGCAGCAGGTCCTGCCCCTCTTGCAGGTTCAACCCCACCTTCACGGCCACCTCGGCCAAACGGTCCAGCTTGACAGGATCAATCGGTGCGGTTTCGGTGCTCATCGTGGCGGCCTCCAAGGGGGGTGATCGGGTCTGGCAGACCATAAGCCGCGCACCAGCAGGGTCAATGGCCCGGCGACACATCCTCCCGACGCACCGCCGCGCATGCAGCCACCCGCGCACAAACGATAAGTCCAGATGCCCCCGCCCCGGCCTCCGTGCCGCAAATCCGCGTGACAAGCCCGCACCAGACCCACACACTGCGGCCAAAACCACCCGGTCCCCGCGCGCGCGCCACGCCACGCGAAGGGGCCAAAGCCACCAAACCCAACAGGAGCCTACCATGGAACCGCTTTCCAATTCCTCTGCCCAGGTCGATATCTCGACCGCGCTGCACCCCTATACCGACGCCCGCGCGCACGAGGCCCAAGGCCCCGTCATCATCGACCGGGGCGACGGCATCCACGTCTACGACCAGGGCGGCAAACGCTATATCGAGGGGCTGGCCGGGCTGTGGTCGGTCGCCGTCGGATTCAACCAGCCGCGACTGCGCGATGCGGCCACCGCCCAGATGGACCGCCTGCCCTATTACCATAGCTTCGCGCACAAGGCGCACGAGCCCTCGATCCGGCTAGGCGAGAAGCTGGTCGAAATGACGCCGGACAACCTCACGCGCGTGTTTTTCACCAATTCGGGGTCCGAGGCCAATGATACAGTGGTCAAGATGCTGTGGTACATGAACAACGCCCTCGGCAAGCCAGAGAAGAAAAAGTTCCTCGCCCGCACCAAGGGTTATCACGGCATCACCGTCGCCTCGGGCAGCCTCACGGGCCTGCCCAACAACCACCGCGATTTTGACCTGCCGGCGATCCCGGTCACGCACCTGACCTGCCCGCATTTCTACCGCTTCGGCAAGAACGGCGAGAGCGAAGAGGCGTTCACCGCGCGTCTCCTGGCCGAGCTGGAAGAAGTGATCGCGGCCGAGGGCGCCGACACCATCGCCGGCTTCATCGGCGAGCCGTTGATGGCCGCCGGCGGTGTGATGCCGCCGCCCGCCGGCTACTGGCCCGGGGTCGAGGCGATTTGCCGCAAACACGATATCAAGCTGATCGCGGATGAGGTGATCAACGGCTTCGGCCGCCTCGGCAGCGCCTTCGGCGCCACCCATTACGGCTTTACCCCCGATATCATGGTGACCTCGAAACAGCTCACCTCGTCCTACATGCCGCTGGCCGCCATTATTTTCTCGGAAGAGATCTATGACGGCATCGCAGACAACTCGCACCGCATCGGCACATTCGGGCATGGCTACACCGCCAGCGGCCACCCCGTCGCCACCGCCGTGGGGCTGGAAAACCTCAAGATCATCGAAGAGATGGACCTGATCGGCAACGCCGCCCGCCTGGGCCAGGTGCTGCAGTCCGAACTGGCCCAACTCGCGGATCACCCGCTGGTGGGCGAGGTGCGCGGCGAGGGCCTGATCGCGGGGCTGGAGCTGGTCGCCGACAAGGCCGGCAAGACGCCGTTCGATCCGGTCGGCAAGCTGGGGCTGGCCGCCTTCAACATCGGCCACGACGAAGGGCTGATCATGCGTAATATCGGCGACACGCTGGCGCTGTGCCCGCCGCTGATCCTGACCGAGGACGACGCCCGCGAAATTGCCGCCATCATGGCCCGCGTGCTCGACAGGACACAGGACTGGGCAAAGGACCAGGGCTTGCGCTGACGCGCCCGCCCGGCCCGCCGGGGGCGCTGCCCCCGGACCCCCGGGATATTTTGGGCCAGAAGAAACAGGGGCAAGGCACGTACCGGCCCTTCATCTTGCCCAAAATACTCCCGCCGGAGGCCTCCGCACTATCAGCCCGCGCTCAGGCGTCTTCGAGCCCGCACCACTCGGCGATGAACAGTGCTGTGGTCTGCGTCAGGCGCCGCAGGCTTTCCAGATCGACGCGCTCATTGAAGCCGTGGATCGCCTCGGCGCGCGGGCCGTAGACCAGCGCCGGCGTGTCAGCATAAAGCCCGAAAAAGCGCGCGTCCGTGGTCGCCGTAATCGCCGCGGTGTCCAACGCCCGGCCCGTCACCCGCTCATGCGCGCCGCCCAAGGCACCGATGGCGTCGCGCGCGGCGGTCGAGCGGTCTTGCGACAGAGCATAGCCCTCGGCCATGAAGCCGTGATAGACGATCTCGGGCTGGTTGTTGCGCAGGAAATCGCTGTCTTGCGCGGCGGCGCGCAGCACCTCCTCGATCTCGCGGCGTGCCTCGGCCAGGTTCTGACCAGGGAACACGCCCATGCGCACGTCAAAGACGCACCACGCCGGCACCGAGCTGGTCCAGTCGCCGCCTTGAATGCGCCCGATATTGAGGTTCAGCGGGTGATCCACATGCCCGTAATCGCCGTGCCGCCGCTCCGCCCCGTTCCAGCGCTCCTCCATCGCGTGCAGCGCCGTGATCAGGGGCATCGCCGCCTCGATCGCGTTGGCGCCGCTGCCGGCATAGGCGACATGCGCGGGCACCCCCTTCAGGTGCACCTGGAACCAGATCACGCCCACCTGCGCGGTGACCAGTGTCTCGTTGAACGGCTCGGGGATCAGCACCGCATCAGCGCGGTAGCCGCGTTGCAGGCAGGCCAGCGCGCCGTTGCCGGTGCATTCCTCCTCGACCACCGATTGCACATGCACATCCGCCCCCGGCGCCAGGCCGATCTCGCGCAGGGCGTCCAGCGCAAAGATGTTCGCCGCCAGCCCCGCCTTCATGTCGCCGGCGCCGCGCCCGTACATCCAGCCGCCATCGACGCGCGGCGAAAACGGCGGACTGTCCCACATGTCGTGCGGGCCCTCGGGGACCACATCGATATGCCCGTTGAGGATCAGCGACCGGCCCGTGCGGCGGCGGCTGGCATGGGTGCCCACCACGTTGACCGCGTCCTCGTAATCGCCGATCACCGGCGAGAACCCCGGCATGTCGCGGATATCGTCCAGGTCGATCTGCCAGCGATCCACCGACAGGCCCCGGTCGCCCATCTCGCGCGCCATGAAATCTTGCGCCGACTGCTCATTTCCGCGGGTCGAGGGATGCGCCGTCAGCTCCGACAGGAACGCCACCTCGCGGTCGAACAGCGCATCCACCGCGGCGCGGATACGGGGTTCAACCTCGGGCTCCATTTCTGGCGTCGTCATCGCGTGCCTCCCTCTCGCTTGTCGTCTAGAACACCGGCAGCGGCGCATCCGGCACCTCCAACGGCGCGCCGGTTGCCTCGACCACCTCGCGCACGCTGACGCCCTCGGCCAGCTCCCGCAAGACCACCCCCCGCGGCGTGACATCGCACACCGCCATGTCGGTATAGATCCGGCTGACGCTGCCCGACGCCGTCAATGGCAGCGTGCAGCGATCGACGATCTTGGGGTTGCCGGCCTTGTCCACATGCGCGGTGATCGCGCCAACCCGACGCGCCCGCTGTGCCAGCTCGATCGCGCCGCCCGCACCGGGCGAGAACCGCCCCGGGATGATCCAGTTCGCCAGATCCCCGTTCGCCGCCACCTCGAACGCCCCCAGAAGCGTCAAGTCCAGCCGCCCGGACCGCACTATCGCGAACGACACCGCACTGTCGAAATACGCGCCCCCCGGCAGGGTCGAGACATAGCTGCCGCCTGCGTCGATCAGGTTGCGATCTTCCTGCCCCGCAGGCATGACCGGCCCGACGCCGGAAATGCCGTTTTCCGAGTGCAGGCACACCGGCATCCCGGCGGGCAGATGCCCCACCACCTGCGTCGGCAGCCCGATGCCAAGGTTCACGCACATCCCCGGCACGATATCGGCCGCTGCCCGTGCCAACATGCGGGTTTTAGCGTTTGACGACACCATACACCTCCGGCAGTTCCGACATCTCGATCACGTGATCCACGAACGGGCCGGGCGTGTGCACCTCGTCGGGGCCAAGCGCGCCAAGGGGTTCTACCCGCTCGGCCTCGGCGATCACGCAGCGCGCGGCCATCGCGGCCAGCGGGTTGAAGTTGCGCGCGCTGGCCCGGTAGCACAGGTTGCCGAACGGATCGGCCCGCTCGGCATGGATCAATGCCACATCGGCATATAGCGCCGGCTCGAACATGCCCTCGCCGGCGGCGGTGGTGATCCGCTGCTTGCCCCGCGCAAGCAGTGTGTCCATCCCGATATCGGTGACGAACCCCATCACCCCTGCCCCCGCCGCGCGGATACGTTCGGCCAGAATTCCCTGCGCGTTGAACTCCACGTCAAGGCTGCCGTCGTTCATCATCGACACCGCCCGCGGATTGAGTCCGATATGCGAGGTGATCAACCGCTTGACCAGCCCCGCTTGCAACAGCCAATCCACCCCCATGCCGGTCTCGTTGGCGTCGTTCTTGATGATCGTCAGATCGCGCGCGCCATGCGCCACCAGCGCCTCGATCAAGCAAAACGGCGTGCCCGGCACCCCAAAGCCGCCCAGTATCACGCTGGCCCCGTCGCGGATGGTGGCGATGGCGTCCTCCATGGCGCATGTCTTGTCCGGCAGGCTCATGGCGCCGACACCGGCAGCGACAGCTCGGCCGCCAACGCCCCAAGGCTGTCGTCCAGAAGGCCGATGATTTCGTCGATCTGCTCGGGTGTCACAATGAGGGGCGGACAGACAAGGAAATGATCCCCCTCGCGCCCGCCGCGCGTGCGCCGCGAATAGATGATCAACCCCCGATCATACGCCAGCTCGACCAGCCGGTTAAACGCGTTCATCCCCGGCGGCAGCGGCGCCATGCTGCCCCGATCCGCGACCAGCTCAAACGCCAGCAAAAGCCCCTTGCCGCGCACGTCCCCGATGAACGGGTAGCGCGCCATCAGCGCCTCCAACCCGCGCTTGAGAAGCGCGCCCATCTCGGCGGCGTTCCCGATCAGGCCGGCGCGCTCGATCTCGTCCAGAACCGCCAGCCCTGCGGCACAGGCCAGCGGGTTGCCCGCATAGGTAAACCCGTTGGCAAAGCCCCCCGCGCCGGTCACCTCGTCCACGATCCCGCCGCGCGCCACCACCGCGCCAAGCGGCGCGTACCCGGCGGCAAAGCCTTTTGACAGGGTCACGATATCGGGTAGGATTCCCCAATGCTCGGCGGCGACGAAGGTGCCGGTGCGCCCGGCGCCGCTCATGACCTCGTCGTAGATCAGAAGGATACCGAACTCATCGCAGATCTCGCGGATACGCGCGTAGTAGCTGTCAGGCGCCACCAGCGCCCCCGTCGAGGCGCCGCCGACCGGCTCCATGATGAAGGCCAGAACGCTGTCGGGGCCCTGCGCCAGTATCTCCTCGCGCAGCATCTCGGCATATTTGAGGCCCCGCTCCTCGTCACTCAGATTGTCGCGGTCCAGGTAACAGGTCGGCGCGGGGATCTTGGGCATGTCGCGCATCATCGGCATGAACGGATCGCTCAGCGGCGCATACCCCGTCAGCGCCAGTGCGCCCAGGGTGCAGCCGTGATAGGATGGAAACCGCGATATCACTTTCCAGCGCCCCGCCTCGCCGCGCGACAGGGCGTGCTGCCGCGCCAGCTTGATCGCGCTTTCCACTGCCTCGGACCCGCCCGAGACGAAAAACACCCGGTCCAGATCGCCGGGCATCCGAGCCGCCGTGCGCCGCGCCAGATCCTCGGCCGGTTGGTTGCGGAAATGCAGGCGGTAGCCAAAGGTCGAGCGCTCCATCTGCTCGCGCATCGCGGCCAGTACGTTGGGATTGGAATGACCGATATTGCTGACCATCGCACCGCTGGAGCCGTCGAGATATCGCCGCCCCTCGGTGTCATAAAGGTAAATACCCTCCGCGCGGTCCAGCATCGGACGCGCGATATCGGTCAGGGAAAACAGGTTCGATGGGGGTTGGGTCGTCATTGGGGGCATTCACCTGCGGTCAAGATCTCGTCGCCGGGCGCACGCGCCGCGCGCACCCCTTTCCCCGAGGATAAAGCGCAGCGGGGACCATCATGCAAATAAATACCAAAGATAGTGACTATAGCATGGCTCTATGGTCCTTTGCCGCAGGGAAGTCGCGGGTGAAATGGCATTTTCACTTGAAAATCAAGGCCCCGGGCTGCACGCTTGGCTGTGGGAGCAGCAGATCATGACCTTCGATTACGTCATCATAGGCGCCGGCTCTGCTGGCTGCGTCCTCGCCGCCCGCCTGAGCGAGGACCCCACCACCACCGTGTGCCTTCTCGAAGCCGGCGGCGAGGGGCGGTCGATCCTCTTTCGCGCCCCGGCCGCCACCGTCGCGGTCCTGCCCGGGCGGCCCAAGATGGGCAACTGGGCCTTTGAAACGGTCCCCCAATCCGGCCTCGGCGGCCGTCGCGGATACCAGCCCCGAGGCAAGGCCCTCGGTGGCTCCAGCGCGATCAATGCGATGCTGTATATCCGCGGCCACTGCGCCGACTACGACGGCTGGGCCGATATGGGCTGCCCCGGCTGGGACTGGAACAGCGTGCTGCCCTACTTCAAGCGTGCCCAGAACAACGCCGAGGGGGGCGGCGCGTATCACGGCACCGATGGCCCCCTGCACGTCACGCCACAGTTCAGCCCCCGGCCCCTCACCCACGCCTTCGTCGAGGCCGCCAGCCAGATGCAGCACCCCCTGAGCGACGATTTCAACCGCGGCGAAACCGAGGGCGTCGGCCTCTACCCGGTGACGCAGTTCCACGACCCCGCTCGCCGGGGCGAACGATGCTCGGCCGCCGCCGCCTACCTGCACCCGGTGATGGACCGACCCAACCTGACCGTCATCACCCGCGCCCGCGCCGCCCGGATACAGGTCGAGGATGGCCGCGCGACCGGCGTCACCTACCTGCGACGCGGCCGCACCTGCTTTGCCTCCGCCCGCGCCGAGGTGCTCCTTTGCGGCGGCGCCTTCAACTCGCCCCAGATCCTGCAACTCTCGGGCATCGGCGCCCCCGATGACATCACCCCCTACGGCATCGAGATGACCCACGAGTTGCCCGGCGTGGGCCGCAACCTACAGGATCACCTCGATTTCATCCTCGCGTGGAAAACCCGCGATACCGACAATTTCGGCATCAGCCCCGCAGCGGGCCGCAACCTGTGGCGCCATATTCGGCGCTGGCGTCGCGACGGCACCGGTATGATCACCACCCCCTTCGCCGAGGGCGCCGGGTTCCTGAAAACCGATCCCGGACTTGCGCGGCCCGACATCCAGCTTCACTTCGTGATCTCCGTCGTCGATGACCACGCCCGCACCCTGCATCGCGGGCACGGCTTTTCCTGCCACGTCTGCGCCCTGCACCCCCATTCGCGCGGCACGGTGACGCTTAATTCCGCCGATCCCACCGCGCCGCCGCGGATCGATCCCGCCTACCTGACCGATACACGTGACATGGAAACGATGATCCGCGGTGCCAGGATGATGCGCCAGATCATGCAGGCCCCGGCGATGAAACCCTACCGCGAGACCGAGCTGTTCGGCACCCATGACGACATGAGCGATGCCGACTGGGCCAAACATATCCGCGCCCGTGCCGACACCATATATCACCCGGTCGGCACCTGCCGCATGGGCACCGATGACATGGCCGTTGTGGACCCCGAATTGCGGGTGCGCGGCATAGGCGGGCTGCGGGTGGTGGATGCCTCGGTGATGCCCACGCTGACCGGCGGTAACACCAACGCGCCGACCATCATGATCGCCGAGAAAGCCGCCGACATGATCCGCGCCGCCCCTTGACGCGCCGTGACCGCGCGCCGATACCGGGCCGGACAAACCCCGCAACAGGAGCGCCCAAAATGATCGAACGTCACCACGTCGGCCAACGCATGAGCCAGATCGTCAAGCATAACGGCACCATCTACCTCGCCGGCCAGGTCGGTCACGGCGACACCGTCGCCGAGCAGACTCGCGATTGCCTCGCGAAGGTGGACAAGCTGCTGGAAGAAGCGGGCAGCGACCGCGAGCATATCCTGCAGGCGATCATCTGGATGGCCGACATGGACCGCGACTTTGCCGAGATGAACACCATCTGGGATGCCTGGGCCCCCGAGGGCCACGCCCCCGCCCGAGCCGCCGGCGAAGCGAAGCTTGCAACCCCCGACTACCTGGTCGAAGTGATCGTGACCGCGGCCGAGAAAGCCTGATTTCCGGCAAGCTCCCGGCAGATTTCCCTGTCATCCTTGGTGATTGAGCCGCGCGGCGCCCACCGTCGCGGCCGCTACTTGCGCCGTGATCGCGTATCGGACGCGACCGCGGCGCCGGTCAACTGACCCGCGGCATGGATCACGTGCCCCGCATGCCCCACGATCAACGGATCGGAGGGCGTGGCGACCTCAAGGTCCTTGCCAGGGTAATCCAGCGTCGACAGGAAATGCCGCATGCAATTGAGGCGCGCACGTTTCTTGTCCTTCGACTTGATGATCGTCCACGGCGCGTCGGCGGTATCGGTATAGAAGAAATTGGCCTCTTTCGCGTCGGTATACGCGTCCCATTTCTCAAGGCTGGCCAGGTCTATGGGGCTCAGCTTCCAACGCTTGAGCGGGTCGCTTTCGCGCGCCCGGAACCGGCGCACCTGTTCCTCTCGCGTGACCGAGAACCAGTACTTGTAAAGCCGGATACCCGAGCGCACCAGCATCCGCTCCAGCTCGGGCGCCTGGCGCATGAACTCAAGGTACTCCGTCGCCGAGCAGAACCCCATGACCCGCTCAACCCCCGCGCGGTTGTACCACGAGCGGTCGTAGAACACCATTTCGCCGCTGGTTGGCAGGTGCTCGATATAGCGCTGGAAATACCATTGGCCCTTTTCCCGTTCGGATGGCTTGTTCAGCGCCACAACGCGCGCAAAGCGGGGGTTGAGATGCTCGGTAAAGCGCTTGATCGTGCCACCCTTGCCGGCCGCGTCGCGCCCCTCGAACAGAAGAACGAACTTCTGCCCGCTGTCCTGCGCCCACGCCTGCACTTTCAGCAACTCCGCCTGAAGCTTGGCCTTCTCGGCCTCGTAGGGCTTGCGCGCCATCGGGTGCGCGTAGGGATAGCGCCCGGTCTCGAACGCGATGCGAACTTCGTCCGCCGGTGTCTTGGGGAATGTATCCACGTCCCCACCGCCTTGCGGAGCGTGCCGCGTCGATGTGTGCCTGTGGGGTTGACCCTCGTAAGTATCGCTCATGAATTGCTCCTCTCTCATTCGATGCGATTCTACACCCAATACCGCCGCGCCGCCTTGTGGCAGGTCAACTCTCGCCAACGCAAAAGGCCGCCCCCAATGGGGACGGCCCGCATCGCATGCAATGGTCCGCGCGATTAGCCGACCAGTTCAAGCCCCGAGAAGAAGTAGGCGATTTCTTCTTTCGCCGTGTCCTCGCCATCCGAGCCGTGAACCGAGTTTTCGCCGATCGACAGGGCGTAGTCCTTGCGGATCGTGCCTTCGTCCGCTTCGGCGGGGTTGGTCGCGCCCATCACTTCGCGGTTCTTGGCAATGGCGTCTTCCCCTTCGAGAACCTGCACGACGATCGGCTCGGACGCCATGAACTCGCACAGTTCGTCATAGAACGGGCGTTCCTTGTGGACGGCATAGAACACGCCGGCCTGCGCCTTGGTCAACTGGATGCGCTTTTGCGCGATGATGCGCAGGCCCGCGGCCTCCAGCTTGGCGTTGATGGCGCCGGTCAGGTTGCGCTTGGTCGCGTCGGGTTTGATGATGCTGAAGGTCCGTTGGATGGCCATTTTTCGGTTTCCTTTGAAGGGTTGAATAGACTGGCGCGGCCTTAGCACGCGGGCGTGACGGGGAAAAGGGGGCACCGCGCCAAAGGCGAGACAAGGTGCGACAAACGACCCCTTGTCATTTCCGATTATTTTGGTCAGCTTTCGCCGAGCAACCTTACCGGCAGCCAGGAAACAAACACAGACACACGGGAAACAGTCATGAAACCAGTCAAAGCCATCGCGCTTGCCGCCCTTCTCGCCGCGCCGCAATTCGTCTCCGCCGAGGCAACGACGCCCATGCCCCTGACCTACGAGGTGTTCGAAGAAGCGATCCCGCATATCGACCTGGAAACCTGCCCGTCCGAGATGGCCGGGGATGACCGCTTCTGCCGCGCCGTGGTGCACCACGATGCGATCAACGTCTTCGCGTTCCTCTATGACGCCGACAGCCCCGCCGTCGCCTACCGCAGCTATCCGGCCGATGGGCTGAATGCGATCCTGGACTAGTAATCCGCATTGACACGGGTGGGGCGCTGGTTCAGTGCTCCGCCCATGTTACGCATTACCGATCTCAGCTTCTCGATGGAGGGCGCGCCGCTGTTCGACGGCGCCAGCGCAATCATTCCCACCGGCCACAAGGTGGGCGTGGTTGGCCGCAACGGCACCGGCAAGACCACCCTGTTCAAGTTGATCCGCGGCGAGCTGCACGCCGAAGGCGGCTCCATCACCCTGCCGCCCCGCGCCCGCATCGGCGGCGTCGCGCAGGAGGTGCCCGGCAACGAGGTGTCGCTGATCGATACCGTTCTGGCCGCCGATACCGAACGCGCCGCCCTGATGGCCGAGGCGGACACCGCCACCGACGCCGCCCGCATCGCCGAGATCCAGACCCGCCTTGCCGATATCGATGCCTGGTCCGCCGAGGGCCGCGCCAGCGCGATCTTGCGCGGCCTGGGCTTTGACGCAGACGAACAGCGCATGCCATGCAGCGCCTTTTCGGGCGGCTGGCGGATGCGTGTCGCGCTGGCGGCTGTGCTGTTCGCGCAGCCCGATCTGCTGCTGCTGGACGAGCCGACCAACTACCTCGATCTGGAGGGCGCGCTGTGGCTGGAAAACTACCTGCAGCGTTACCCCCATACTGTGCTGATCGTCAGCCACGATCGCGGCCTTCTGAACCGGGCCGTCGGCGGCATCCTCCACCTGGAGAACCGCAAACTCACCTACTACACCGGCCCCTATGACCAGTTCGCCCGCCAACGCGCCGAGCAGCGCGCGATTCAGGCCGCCGCCGCGAAAAAGCAAGAGGCCCGCCGCGCGCACCTGCAAGGCTTCGTCGATCGCTTCCGCGCGCAGGCCAACAAGGCCAAACAGGCGCAAAGCCGGGTCAAGATGCTGGAAAAGATGGAAACCATCCGCGCGCCCGAGGATGCCGCGCGTACCGTTTTCACCTTCCCCGAGCCCGAGCAGCTTTCGCCGCCCATCCTGATGACCGAAGGGGTCAATGTCGGCTACGACGGCACCACCGTGCTGCGCAATCTCGACCTGCGCATCGATCAGGACGACCGCATCGCGCTGTTGGGCAAGAACGGACAGGGCAAAACCACGCTGGCCAAGCTGCTGTCGGGGCGCCTGCCGCCGATGACCGGCAAGCTCCAGCATTCGGGCAAGCTGAGGATCGGGTTCTTCGCACAGCACCAGGTTGACGAGCTGCGCATCGAGGAAACGCCGCTGCAGCACCTGTTCCGCGAGTGCCCCGGCGAGGCGCAATCGAAACTGCGGGCGCGGCTGGCGGGCTTTGGCCTTGGCGCCGAGCAGGCGCAGACCCCGGTCGGCAACCTATCGGGCGGGCAAAAGGCGCGGCTGTCGCTGCTGCTGGCTACCCTGCCCGCGCCGCATCTGCTGATCCTGGACGAGCCGACCAACCACCTTGATATCGAAAGCCGCGAAGCGCTGGTCGAGGCGCTGACTGCCTATACCGGCGCGGTGATCCTGATCAGCCACGACATGCACTTGCTGTCGATGGTGGCCGACCGGCTGTGGCTGGTCAAGGACGGCACCGTGCGTCCCTATGACGACGATCTCGAGGCGTATCGCCGGATGCTGCTACAGGCCGACACCCCGGCCAAACCCGCCGCCGCGCGCAAGCCAGAGCAGCCCAAACGCGCCGGGCGCGACCAGATCCTCGCGCTGCGCGCGGAGCTGCGCAAATGCGAGGACCGGCTGGAGAAACTGGGCGAGATGAGCGAGAAGCTGGTGGCCAAGCTGGCCGATCCGGCGCTCTACGAGGAGGGGCGCTCGGACGAGGCGGCGGTATGGCAAAAGAAATACGCCGAACTGCGCGAGGCTCAAAGCCGCGCCGAGGATCTGTGGCTGCGCGCGCAGGACCGCCTGGAGCGCGCCGAGGGTCAGAACGCCTGATCCCGCGCGGCGGTGGCTTTGACATGGGCCGCGCATTCGGTACTAATGCGGCTCACGGATCGGAGCACGTGACATGGACAGCGCATTCCTGATTTCTGCTTTTGTCACGCTCTTCGTGATCATCGATCCCATTGGCCTGACCCCCATATTCGTCGCGCTGACCCAGGGCATGACCAGCCCACAGCGCCGCGCTATCGCGCTGCGCGCCTGCCTTGTCGGGGCGATCCTGCTGTGCCTGTTCGCCGCCTTCGGCGAGGCGGTTCTGGGCTTTGTCGGCATCTCGATGCCCGCGTTTCGCATCGCCGGGGGGATCTTGCTGTTCCTGACGGCGCTCGACATGCTGTTCGAACGGCGCACCAAGCGGCGCGAGGACCAGGCCGAGGATGATACCCCCGACCCTTCGGTGTTTCCGCTGGCGATCCCGCTGATCGCTGGGCCGGGCGCGATTGCCTCGATGATCCTGCTGGCGGGGCAGCAGCCGGGGCTGGCGGGGCTGGCTATCGTGATCGGCGTGATGCTGGCGGTGGTGGCGATGCTGTTCGTGATGTTCCTCGCCGCCGGCCTTGTCGAACGTGCCCTCGGGCGGACCGGCACCAACGTGATCACGCGGCTTTTGGGCATGCTTCTGGCGGCACTGTCGGTGCAATTCGTGCTGGACGGGCTGCGCGCCTTCGGCTTTGCCGGTTGAAATCGCGCCCGCCCGCGCCGATCTAATCACCAACAGCAATCAGGACCCCCGCCACGATGTCCGATCTTCCCAACCTGATCTACCTTGGTGCGCTGCTGGCGTTCATTGGCTTGTGGTTTGTCACGCAAAACCGCCTGTCGCTGGGCAAGACCCTGCAATACGCGCTTAGCTGGGCGTTGATCTTTGCCGCCGCCATCGCGGTTGTAGGGCTGTGGGGGGATCTGCGCCAAGTCGTGCGCCCCACCCAATCGGTCGATACTCGCGCCGGCAAGGTGGAACTGCCCCGCGCCCCCGACGGGCATTATTACGTCACCGCCGACGTCAACGGCGTGCCGATCCGCTTTGTCGTGGACACCGGCGCGACCGATCTGGTGCTAAGCCGCGAAGACGCGGAAAAGGTCGGCATCAACGCCGCCGACATGGCCTTCTACGGGCGCGCCCAAACCGCCAACGGCACCGTACGTACCGCGCCCGTTCAGCTCGACAGCCTGTCCATCGGCCCGATCCGGGACACCAACCTGCGCGCCTGGGTGACCGAGGGTGAGATGTCGGGCTCGCTCATGGGAATGAGCTACCTGCAGCGCTATTCCAAGATCGAGATCGCCGACGGCGCATTGGTGCTAACGCGCTAGCGGTACGGATTCAAACCGCGCGGAATCTAGGCCGCAGGCCTTCGCGCATCGCCGGACCGCCCGACGCCCCAAAGGGGCGCCGCCCAACAGCGGCACGCCTCCGGCGTGACGGCACGGCGATGCGCTCCCTCAGCCGGTCACCCGACGACTACAACCGGTAAGTCATGCCCCGGCCCCCAGCCCCGCGCAAGGCACAATGCCACACACTACCGCTCCGCCTTCTTCTCCCACTTGCCCCCGTCCTCGGCCCAGTATTGCGCCGCGCAGCCCGCGCTTGTCAGTTCCTTCCACTGCGCCCGCGCGCGGTCCAGCGCCTGCGCATCGTTGCCGTCGAACAGAACGCAAACCCGCTGCATGCGCTCCACCTCCTCGGGCGTGACCGGCGCGCCGTCCACCGCCATCAGGCAGGCGGCATCATTGGCCGCCGCCCCCGGTGCATCGGCACACAGCAGCACCGGCTGATCGGCATCATGCGCGCCGCCGACCACGCCGTGCGGCAAGAACCCCTCCTCGGGCACCAGCCACAGCTTCTGATCCAGCCACTCGATTCGTCCCGGATCGCTGCCGCGCACCAGAACCCGCCAGCCGGCCCCGCGCGCCTTGGACAGCAACATCGGCAAGGTCACCTCAAGAGGTGCGCGCGTCAGATGATAGAAATACGCCGCTCCCATGCGTCCCCCTTCGTGTGCCCTGCCCGGCGCCGCCTGGCCCCGCCAAACCCAGATAGCAGTTTTCCCCCGTGCCGACATCCTGTAACATGCCGCCAATGGATTAACGCCGTTGGGGGCCTGTGCGCGTGACCAGATTCGACAGATATGTCCTGTCACAACTTATGGTGCTGTTCGGGTTCTTCGCACTAATACTTGTGTCGATTTACTGGATCAACCGGGCGGTTCTTCTGTTCGATAAGATGATTGGCGACGGGCAATCCACTGCGGTTGTTGTGGAACTGACCCTTCTGACCCTGCCCCGCGTGATTGCCCTGATGCTGCCGATGGCGGCCTTCGCCGCCGCCGTTTACGTGACCAACCGGATGAGCAGCGAGAGCGAGCTGGTCGTGATGCAGGCCTCGGGCTTCTCGCCGTTCCGAATCGCTCGGCCGGTCCTTGTTTTCGGGCTGATCGTGGCGCTTATGTCCGGCCTGCTGGGGCATTTCCTGGTGCCCGCCAGCACCGAGCGAATGCGCGAACGCCAGGCCGAGATATCCAGCAACATCACTGCCAAGCTGCTGAGCGAGGGCACCTTTCTGCACCCCACCAACGGCGTGACCTTCTACATCCGAAAAATCACCCAGGATGGCGCCCTGCAGGATGTGTTCCTGTCCGATCGCCGCGATCCCGAGATCACCATGACCTACACCGCCGCGCAGGCCTACCTGACCCGCGACGGCAGCAGCACCGACCTGGTGATGATCGAAGGACTGTCGCAGGGCTACGTGCCCGAGGACGGAAGGCTCTTCACCACCCATTTCACCGATTTCGGCTACGATATCAGCGCGGTGGTCAATACAGACGTCAGCCGCGGCAACAACGTGGAATTCCTGACCACACCGCAATTGATGCGAAACCCGAAGAAGGTGATGCGCACCACCGGCGTCAGCCCCGGCGCCTACGCCATCGAGTTGCATGACCGCTTCAACCAGTCGCTGATCGGTGTCGCAGCCGCGCTGATCGGGTTCTCCACGCTTCTGGTCGGGGGCTTCTCGCGCTTTGGCGTGTGGCGGCAGATCATTGGCGCGATTGGCCTGCTCGTGGTCATCAAGATGATCGAAAGCGCCGTCGCAGAGCCGGTGTTGCGCAACGCCGCGCTCTGGCCGCTTGTCTACCTGCCCTCGGTCTCGGGCTTCGCCATTGCCACGGGCCTTCTGCTTTGGGTCCGCAGGCCGCGCAGACGCCGCCGCGCCGTGATCCAGGAGGCGCCGGCATGATACTCCACCGCTACTTCGCGACCAAGTTCCTGTTGATTTATATGTCGATCCTCGCGGTGTTTTTCGTGCTGCTCACGATGGTGGACCTGATCGAACAGGTGCAGCGTTATTCCACCCGCGACCTGGCGTTTTTCGACCTGTTCAAGCTGACGCTGCTCAACGTGCCCGAAGGGCTTTATAACATCATGCCGTTGGTCATGATCCTGTCGACGGTGACGCTGTTCCTGGGGCTTGCGCGCAGCAGTGAGCTGGTGGTCACCCGCGCAGCCGGCCGCTCGGCCCTGAGCAGCTTGATGGCGCCGCTGGTGGTGGCCTGCGCCATCGGGGTGCTGGCGGTGGCCATGCTCAACCCGATCGTCGCCGCCACGACCAAGCGCTATCACACCCTGTCGACAACCTATCGAACCGGAAGCACGGACGTACTGTCGATCTCGGCCGAGGGCCTGTGGCTGCGCCAGGGCGGCCCCGAGGGACAGACGGTGATCCGCGCCACCCGGGCCAATCCGAACGGAACCGTATTGTTTGATGTCACCTTCATCAGCTACGCCGCCGATGACGGCCCCAACCGTCGCATCCACGCCAAGTCGGCGCAATTGCGCGACGGGGAATGGCAGTTGCAGGGCGCGCGTGTCTGGCCCCTGGGCTCCGGCGTCAACCCGCAAGAAGGCGTCCTTGACCGCCAAGACATGGTGCTACCATCCACCCTCACGCAAGAGAGGATACAGGACAGCTTCGGCAACCCCAACTCGGTGCATTTCTGGGATCTGCCCACCTATATCCAGCAGCTTCGCGCCGCCGGGTTTTCGGCCCGCCGTCATGCCGTCTGGTATCATATGGAAATGGCCAGGCCGCTGTTCCTGATGGCGATGGTCCTGATTTCCGCGGCCTTCACCATGCGCCACGTGCGCTTTGCGCGCAGCAGTATTTCGGTCCTCGCGGCAATATTGCTGGGCTTCGGGCTTTATTACATCCGAAATTTCGCGCAGGTTCTGGGAGAGAACGGCCAGATTCCCGTTGTTCTTGCTGCCTGGGCGCCGCCTGTCGCGTCGATCTTTCTGGCAACGGGGCTGGTGCTGCACATGGAGGACGGATGATGCGCGCGCGCTGGCGCAGCTTTGGCTTGGTACTGGGGGCGCTTTTCCTGCTCGCGGCCCCCCTGTCGGCGCAAGACACGCCGCGCGACCCTGCTGCCGCCCCGACCGGCGCCGCGCCCGCCATGCTGGTCGCCGACCGCCTGTCGGTCAGTGGCCGCACCCGCCTGATCGCCGAGGGCCATGTCGAGGTGATCCAGGGCACGACCCGCCTGCGCGCGCAGCGCATCGTATACGACCGGCAGGGCGACACGCTGGAGCTGACCGGTCCGATCATCATAGATGATGGCGAAGACACCCGTATCCTGGCCGATTCGGGAGAGCTGAGCACCGATCTTGAGCGCGGCCTTCTGCGCGGCGCGCGCCTGGTGCTGGATCAGCGCGTGCAACTGGCCGCCAACCAGATCGACCGCGTCGGCGGCCGCTATACCCAGCTCTACAAGGTCGCCGCCACATCCTGCCGGATCTGCGCCTCGGATACGCCGCCGCTCTGGCAAATCAGGGCCAAGCGCGTCGTCCACGACAAGGAGGGCAAGCAGCTTTATTTCGATCAGGCGCAAGTTCGCGTTCTGGACGTGCCAATTTTGTGGGTGCCGCGCCTGCGCCTGCCGGACCCGACACAAACCCGCGCCACCGGCTTTCTCATCCCGTCGCTGTACCAGAACTCGCAATTGGGCCTTGGGGCGCGCGTGCCCTATTTCATCCGAATCGGCGATCACCGCGACCTCACGCTGACCCCCTACATCGCCGAGCATACCAACACGCTGGAATGGCGTTATCGCCAAGCCTACCGAAATGGCCGGATCGAATTCAAAGGCGCGGTCTCGGACGACACGTTGGGGACATCGGGCCTGCGCGGTTACCTCTTTGGCAAGGGCCGGTTCAAGCTGCGCAACGATTTCCGCCTGAGCTTCGATATCAAGGCAACAAGCGATCGCGCCTACCTTCTGGAATACGACTATTCCGGACAGGACCGCCTGCGCAGCGGCATCGACCTGACACGCGTGCGCCGCAACGAATATATCAGCGGCGAGTTAAGCCACTATAAAACTCTGCGCGCGGGCGAGGTAAGCGCCACCCTGCCCACGATGGTAGGCAGCGCCACCTATGAAAAGCGCCTGTTCCCGAGTCGCGTCGGCGGGCAGCTTACGCTGTCGATGGACCTGCTCGCGCATGGGCGCTCGTCCTCCCTGCCGACGGTCGGCCGCGACGTTGCCCGCACCGAGGTGGCCGCCGATTGGCGCCGGACCTGGACACTCCCGGGCGGCCTGCGCGCGGGGCTGCAAACCGGCATCGCCTTCGACGGCTTCGACATCCGGCAAGACCCGGCAACCCAAGGCACGCACGGTCAGGTCACGCCGCATGCCGCCGTGACCCTGCGCTGGCCATTGAAGAAAACCACGCCCGGCGGCGTGACACACCTGCTGCAACCGCTGGCGATGATCGGCTGGACCGGGGGCAACCGCCTCAACGTGCCCAACGACGAAAGCACCCGCGTCGAGTTTGACGAGGGCAACCTCCTGTCGCTGTCGCATTTCCCCGCCGCCGATAGGCGCGAGCGCGGCAGAACCGCCGCCATCGGGATCAACTGGAACCGGCAAGGCGCCGGCGGCTGGAACGCCGACCTGACGCTGGGTCAGGTCTTTTTCGAGAAGGCGCAGCCGGATTTCACCCGAAGCTCGGGATTGCAGGGCACGGAATCCGATTTCCTCGTGGCCGCGCAGATCGATTCGCCCGCCGGGCTGGGCCTCAACGCGCGGGGCCTGTTTGACGCCGACACCCTTACGCTCGACAAGGCCGAGGCCCGCGCGGCGTGGAACAACAACGGCCTCTCGGTCGGGTCCTCGTATATCTGGCTGACGCAGGATTTGGACGAAAACCGCTTGGCGGACCAATCCGAATGGGCGATCGATGGCTCGTACCGCATGTCGCGCCACTGGACGGGGCGCGCCGACTGGCGTTATGATCTGGCCAACGATCAGGCCTCCCGCGCCGGCGTGGCCTTTGAATACCGCAACGAATGCGTCAACATCGAGGTGTCGGTCTCGCGCCGGTTCACATCTTCGACGATCGTCGCACCGTCTACGAATTTCGGCTTTACCGTCGGGTTGAGTGGGTTTAGCGCAAGCTCCATCGATGATAGTTATGCGCGAACATGCAGGAAATGAGCATCATGAATTACGCAAAGCGACTGTTGACCCTCGCCGTGCTTGTGGTCAGCGGGATCGCCGCCGCCCCGGCGGGTACCGCCGCACAGGGGCTGTTCGATCCGGTCATCACGGTCAATGATTCCGTCATCACGCGCTATGAGCTGAAGCAGCGCACACGCCTTCTGTCGGTGCTCAACGCGCCGGGCGATCCGGCCAAGCTCGCGCGCGAGCAACTGATCGAGGAACGGCTCAAGATGGGCGCCGCCGAGCAAAGCGGACTTGAGCTGTCCGAAGAGGGTGTGCAGGCCGGCCTGAAAGAATTCGCCGGCCGCGGGAACATGGAGCCGGACGAATTTATCGCGGCGATGAAGCGCGAAGGCGTGGCCGAACAGACCGTGCGCGATTTCGTCACCGTCGGCGTGACATGGCGGCAGCTCATCGCGGCGCGCTTCGGCCCCCGTGTCCAGATCACCGAGGCGGACGTCGACAAGGCCCTCAACGCCGTCACCGGCGGCAGCTCCGTGCGCGTTCTGCTCTCCGAGATCATCATGCCCGCCCCGCCGCAACAGGCCAACGAAGTGCAAGCCCGCGCCGCGCAGCTCAGCCAGATCAACAGCGTCGCGGAGTTCTCAGACGCCGCACGCAAATATTCCGCCGCCGAAACCGGCCGCAATGGCGGGCGGCTCGACTGGATGTCGATCACCAAGCTGCCCCCCGCCCTGCGCCCGCTGATCCTTTCGCTGGCCCCTGGCCAGGTCACCGATCCGGTCCCCCTCGACGGCGCCGTCGCCCTGTTCCAGATGCGCGACATTCAGGAGACCGGCGTCAAATCCCCCAACTACGCCGCGATCGATTATGCCACCTACCTGATCCCCGGCGGCCGCACCGAGGACACGCTGCAACAGGCCGCCTCGATCACCGCGCGCGTCGATACCTGCGATGACCTCTACGGCGTGGCCAAGGGCCAGCCGCCCGAGCGCCTGACCCGCGACGCCCGTAAACCCGGCGAGATCCCCAACGATATTGCCGTTGAGCTATCCAAGCTCGACCCCGGCGAGGTGTCCACCACCCTGACGCGCACCTCCAGCGATGGCCAGGCGTTGATGCTGCTGATGCTGTGCGGCCGCACGCCCGTGTCGCAAGAGGACGCCTCGCGCGAGGACATCAAGCAGCGCCTGCGCAGCGACCGGCTGGAATCCTTTGCCAACAGCTACCTCGAACAGCTCCGCGCCGACGCGCGCATCGTCGAGAAATGACACCGCCCATTGCGCTGAGCTGCGGCGAACCCGCCGGCGTCGGTCCGGAAATCGCGGCCCGCGCCTGGGCCGAGCTGCGCGGCGATCTGCCGTTTTTCTACATCGGCGACGCGCGCCACCTGCCCGCCGGTACGCCCCACGCCCTGATCGGCGATCCATCCGAGGCCCCCACTGCGGCTCGCCGCGCCCTGCCGGTGCTGCAACACGATTTCCCGCACCCCGCCCGCCCCGGGGATATCGACCCCGCCAACGCCCAGGCCGTGATCGACGTGATCACCCGCGCCGTGGAGTTGGTGCAATCGGGCACCGCGAGCGCCCTGTGCACTGCCCCGATCAATAAACAGGCCCTCAAGCAGGGCGCCGGCTTTGCCTACCCCGGCCATACCGAGTTTCTGGCCGCGCTGGCCGATGTCGATAGCGTTGTAATGATGCTCGCCTGCGAGGTGCTGCGGGTCGTCCCCGCCACCATCCACATCCCGCTTCGCGAGGTGCCCGCCGCCCTCAACGCCCAGGACCTGCGCGACACCATCCGCATCACCCACAGCGCCCTCAAGCGCGATTTCGGCATCACCAACCCGCGCATCGCCGTGGCCGGCCTCAATCCCCACGCCGGCGAAGGCGGCACCATGGGCCGCGAAGAGGTCGACCTGATCGCCCCGGTGCTCGACACGCTGCGCGACGAGGGGCTGACCATCACCGGCCCCCTGCCCGCCGACACCATGTTCCACCCCGAGGCCCGCGCGCGCTATGACGCCGCCGTCGCCATGTACCACGATCAGGCCCTGATCCCGATCAAGGCGCTGGATTTCGCGCGCGGCGTCAATGTCACCCTGGGCCTGCCCTTCGTGCGCACCTCGCCCGATCATGGCACCGCGCTGGACATCGCCGGGCAGGGCCGCGCCGACGCGCGCTCGCTGATCGAGGCGCTGAAACTGGCCGGTCGCATGGCCGTCGCCCGACAGCGTGCCCAGGCCCTGCCGCGCCCATGAGCGGCATCGACACCCTTCCCCCCCTGCGCGAGGTGATCGCCGCGCATGACCTGGCGCCGCGCAAATCGCTAGGTCAGAACTTCCTGCTGGATCTGAACCTGACCGCCAAGATCGCCCGCCAGGCCGGTGATCTGAGCAAATGCGACGTGCTCGAAATCGGCCCCGGCCCCGGCGGGTTGACGCGGGCGTTGCTGGCCGAAGGCGCGCGCCGGGTGCTGGCCATCGAAAAGGACGCCCGCTGTCTGCCCGCGCTGGAGGACATCGCCGCCGCCGCGCCCGGGCGGCTCAAGGTGATCGGCGGCGATGCCCTCGCCGTGGACCCGCGCCAGCACCTCACGCCGCCCATCCGGATTGTCGCCAACCTGCCCTACAACGTGGGAACCGAATTGCTGGTGCGTTGGCTCACGCCCCCCGAATGGCCGCCGTTTTGGTCCAGTCTGACCTTGATGTTCCAACGCGAAGTCGCCGAGCGCATCGTCGCCCACCCCGGCTCCAAGGCCTACGGGCGGCTGGCGCTTCTGGCCTCCTGGCGCTGCGACGCGCGCATCGTCATGACACTGCCGCCCGGCGCGTTCACGCCGCCGCCCAAGGTGTCCTCGGCGGTGGTGCACCTGACCGCCCTGCCTGCGCCGCGCTACCCGGCCGACGCCGCCACGCTCGAACGGGTGATCGCCATGGCCTTCAACCAGAGGCGCAAGATGCTGCGCTCGGCGCTCAAAGGCCTGCGCCCCGATATCGAGGACGTACTACGCGCCGTCGGCATCCCACCCACCGACCGCGCCGAAACCGTCACGCTTGAAAAGTTCTGCGCCCTCGCGCGCGCCATCCACACTGGCTGACGCCCAACACCGGCACACCACACCCCCCTCCGCATCTTCTGGCCAAAAATATCCCGGGGGGAGGCGCCGCAGGCGACGGGGGGCAGGCCCCCCTCTAACCCGCACACAGATCTTAGCCCGCGACCTCCAACCCCTCGCGCGCCTCGTCCAGCAGCCGCTTCGCCTCGGCCCCCTGCAGCCGCGCAATGTCGTCCTGGTACTTCAGGACCGCCCCCAGCGTGTCGGCGATCACCTCCGGGCTCAGGCTGATCACGTCCAGTGCCAGCAGGCACTTGGCCCAATCGATCGTCTCCGCTACCCCGGGCTTCTTGAACAAATCCTCGGTGCGCAGCCGCTGCACGAATGCCACCACCTCGCGGCTCAGGGTCTCGGCCGCCTCGGGCGCACGCGCGTGCAGGATCTCGATCTCGCGGTCGAAGGCGGGGTAATCGACCCAGTGATAAAGGCACCGGCGCTTGAGCGCGTCATGCACCTCTCGCGTGCGGTTCGAGGTCAAGATCACAATCGGCGGCTCGGGCGCGTGCACCGTGCCCAGCTCGGGGATCGTGACCTGAAAATCGCTCAACGCCTCCAGCAGGAACGCCTCGAACGGCTCGTCGGTACGGTCCACCTCGTCGATCAGCAGAACCGGCGGCCCCTCTGGCTGCGGGCGCATCGCTTGCAACAACGGCCGCTCGATCAGGTATTCCTCGGTAAATAGCTCCGATTTCAGCGCGTCGCGATCACCCCCGCCCGTCGCCTCGGCGGTGCGAATGGCGATCATCTGCTCGGCAAAGTTCCACTCGTAGACCGCGCTGGCCGAATCCAGCCCCTCGTAGCACTGCAGCCGGATCAATCGCCGCCCAAGCGCCGCCGCGATCGCCTTGGCAATCTCGGTCTTGCCGGTGCCCGCCTCCCCTTCCAGGAACAGCGGCCGGCCCAGCTTCAGCGCCAGGAACGTCACCGTCGCCAGCGCCCTCCCGCAGACATAATTCTGCCCCTCCAGCGCCGTCTGCACCGCGTCAATCGAATCCATGCCGCTCATACTTACCTCTATTTTTTCGTTTTAAAACAAGATAATCGCTTCACGCTTCACAGTGAAACACCATGCTTGCAACCGGCGCCCCCGAACGTCAAGATGCCCCTGCCGGCCGGCCACCCCGGCCTTGGATGAACAATAGCTCAGAAACCCCATGAATTCTTCCAATTTTCGCCCCATTGGCGACCTAGGAATTTTCCAACACCCCGCGGCCTGATCGCGGCGGCAAGATTGGGGAAGATATCTCATGCAGGACACGCCACACCTTACCGAGACATCGCTGGCCGATTTGGGCCGCGACGACTGGCTGCGCGCGGTGGCCGGCATCGTGACGCACCAGGGCGCGTTCGAGACGCTCGGCCCCCACCACAGCGCCGCCCTCGTCACCGCGGGCAGCACCCTGCTCGTCACCTTCGAAAGCTTGCAGGGTATTCAGGCCCTCTCGGACACCGCCCATCCCCTCGGCTGGGAGCTGGCCGAGACCAATGGCTGGTCCCAGCTCGCCCTGATCAGCGACGGCGATACCTGGTTCCGCCACCGCGCCGTCTATGGCTATTTCGACCGGCTCGTCGATGACGGCTTCTTCGAGGAATTCGATCAGGTCGTCTTTTACGGCGCCGGCCCCTGCGGCTATGCCGCCGCCGCCTTCTCCGTCGCCGCCCCCGGCGCGCGGGTGCTGTCGATCCAGCCGCAAGCGACGCTCGATCCCCGCCTGACGGAGTGGGATGACCGCTTCGTTCACATGCGCCGCACCTCGTTCACCGATCGCTACGGCTATGCCCCCGATATGCTGGACGCGGCCGACCGCGCCTTTGTTCTCTATGACCCGAACGAGCAGCTGGATGCGATGCACGCGACCCTGTTCGACGCCCCTAACGTGACCCGCCTGCGCATGCCCAACATGGGCGCGGCCCTGCAGGGTGATCTGATCTCGCTCGACCTGCTCAACACCCTGATCGAAGCGGTCGCCGCCGACACCCTGACCCGGCAGCACTTTGCCGGGCTGATGCGCCTGCGGCGCAGCTACGGGCCCTATATCCTGCGGTTGATGAGCAAGCTCGCCGCGCAGGATCGCCCCCGGTACGAGATCGCCGTGTGTCGAAACGCCCTGAGCCGGATCAGGGCCCCGCGCGTCCGACGCCGCCTTCGCATGCTGGAGGAAAAGCTTGCTGCGTCCCAAGACGGCGATGCAGCAACCCAGGACATGCGAGCCGGCTCTCCCGCGCAGCTCTGACCGGCAAAACGGCGCTGGCCCCACGCCCGGCAATTGTGTATCCGCTAGGGCATGAGCACAACGATCCGCCTGCCCCGACCCGATGACTGGCATCTTCACCTGCGCGATGGCGCGATGATGCGCGCCGTGTTGCCCGAAACCGCCCGTGATTTCGCCCGCGCGATCATCATGCCCAACCTCGTGCCGCCCGTCGTGACCGGCGCGCAGGCCGCGGCCTACCGCGACCGGATCCTGGAGGCGCTGCCCGCCGGCATGGTGTTCGAGCCGCTGATGACGCTCTACCTGACCGAAGACACCGACCCGGACGATCTGGCCGCCGCCCATGCCAGCGGGCTGATCACCGCGGTCAAGCTCTACCCGGCGGGCGCCACCACCAACTCGGCCTCCGGTGTGCGCGACTTCGCCAAGGTGCGCCCGGTGCTTGATCGCATGGCCGAGATCGGCTGCCCCCTTTGCGTGCACGGCGAGGTGACAGACCCAGACGTCGATATCTTCGACCGCGAGGCGGTGTTCATCGACCGCGTGCTTGACCCAATACGCCGCGCCACGCCGGGCCTGCGCGTCGTGATGGAGCATATCACCACCGCCGACGGCGTCGCCTACGTGCAGTCCGCCGAGTCCGGGCTGGGCGCGACGATCACCACCCATCACCTGATCATCAACCGCAATCATATCCTCGTGGACGGGATCAAACCGCACTATTATTGCCTGCCGGTCGCCAAGCGCGAGGATCATCGCCTTGCCCTGCGCAAGGCCGCGACGGGCGGCGATGCCCGGTTTTTCCTGGGCACCGACAGCGCCCCGCATACCGATTCCAACAAGCTCAGCGCCTGCGGCTGCGCGGGCTGTTTCACCGCGCCCAACTCCCTGCCGATCCTTGCCCAGGTGTTCGAAGAGGACGGCGCGCTCGACCGCCTCGAGGGGTTCGTCGCGCGCCACGGGGCGGCGTTCTACGGGCTGCCGGTCAACAGCGGAAGCATCACGCTGTCCAAGTCCGATCCCACTCCCACCCCGACCCACATCAACACCGACGATGGCCCCGTTACCGTGTTCGATCCGGGTTTTGACCTGTCCTGGCGCGTCGTGCGCTGACGTAGCAGCGCGCCAGATGCGCAACCAGTTTCGGCAGCGCGTCAACACGTGATAGGCTTGTCAGGGATGAATGGTGCGGTCGAGAAGACTCGAACTTCCACGGGTGTTACCCCACAGCGACCTCAACGCTGCGCGTCTACCAATTCCGCCACGACCGCACTGTCTAGGCTTGGTGAGGGGGCGTATAGCGAAGCGTGCCAAGGATGTGAAGAGAGAAATCGGCACGCCGAGGCGGAATTTACAAGAGGCGCTCATGCGCCCGGGTCAACCACCACTCGTCGCCATCATTCAAGATCAATGCCCGGGGCACTGACAATGTCGTCGAACGGGCCTATGTAAGGGCCTAGGAGGGCATTTTACGCAGACGCAGCGCCCCGATAGCAGGAGGGTAAATGGCTACGCCAATCCAGATCGACATCGTCTCGGACGTCATGTGCCCATGGTGCATCATCGGTTGGAAGCAGCTTGAGCATGCGCTCACGGCCAGCGGGCACGAAGCTGTGCTGCGGTGGCACCCGTTCGAATTGAACCCCGATATGCCCGAGACGGGGCAGGACCTGCGCGAACACCTGATCGGCAAATACGGCATCACCGCGCAACAAAGCGCCGAAAACCGGGAGCGCATGCAAGCGCTTGGCGCCGACCTGGGATTTACCTTCAACTTTTCCGAGGACATGCGGATGGTGAACTCGTTTCGCGCCCACCAGGTAATCGACTGGGCCGGCACACTGGGCCACCAGCACCCGATGAAGATGGCGCTGTTCACGGCGCATTTCACGCAAGGCCGGGATGTCAACGATCCTGTGGTTCTGGCCGAAGTCGCGGGGGAAATCGGGCTTGACCCCGCAGCGGCGCGCGCGGTTCTGGACACTGCCCGCCACGCCGAAAGTGTCCGCGAAAAGCAACGATTCTGGACCGCGCAAGGCGTTTCAGGCGTTCCTGCCATGGTGTTTCAGCAGCAGTTCCTCGTGACCGGCGCCCAAGGTGCCAAGACCTATCGAGAACTGCTTGACCGGTTCGCAAACGCGGACGCCTGATAGCCAAGGGGCGCATCCTTTCGAACGCGCCCCTAATCGGATGCCCCCCGTGTTTGTCGTTAGTCCACCGAGAAGCTGGGCAGCGATGCCGCCTCTGGTTTGGGCATGCCATCGTTCTGAGCGGTATCACCAAGGGCAAGCGTTGCCGCCTTCAGAAGGCCCACGCGTTCGGGTTGCCCGGGCGCGATTACGGGCTCTGCGCCGCCCTCAAGCGCATCGACGGCCAACGAATACCACTCGCGCGCGCGCTCCAGGTTCGTCTCCACGCCAAAGCCCTGCGACAGGTGGTGGCCTACCAACTCGGCGTAGGGTTTCTGGCCGACCCCGACCAAAAGCATCGCCGAGCCGAGCGCAACATCCATCTTGTCGCGGCGGTATCCCGAGAACAGGCAGACCTTTGCAGTGCCCTGGAGCTGTTCGACCGACATGTCCGCATCAAGGACGAATTTCTGAACCTGGCCCCGCACCTCCGCGCTGCTTTGACCGAGCTTGGCAACATAGGGCGCCATCGCCGGGCCGAAGGAATCGCACTGCTGATCCACTTGCGCCTGCGTCAGGCCCTGCACGTTGCGTACCATGTCCTCGCCCGTCGAGATCGCGTAGCTGCGGCTCAGGCAGAATTGCTCGCTCATCGCCATCTCGGGGTCGGTCATGTTCGCCTGCGTCACGAAGCCACCGTTCGAATTGGTCAACAGGCTGACCTTGCTGCAACGGCTGGCAAGCGACGCCTCGGTTTTCGCGCTGCCTGATGCCATCGGCAAGGCCGAAATACCGCCTGACGACTCTCCACCCCCGCCGGTCGAAGCCATCTGCGTTTGTGGCTCGGACGCCGCATCAGGGGCCGCGTCATCCGGCGTGTCACTGGCCATCTTCGGCACGCTTTCGTTCATGCGGCACACGCCTTGGTGGCAGTTGAACATCGCCGGCTTGGCCTCGTAGGTCAGGAAATCATTGCGCTTGTAGCCATCAGGCGTCGAGGCAAAGACCATCACCGAGCAGTTCGAAGCGCCGCACCAGAAGGAACTGCCGGTGACCGAGGTATCAAGCACATAATCCGTCTTGCCGTCACCGTTCAGATCGGCAAGTTGCACAAAACCCGACCGCTGCAGCAACTGCTCGGGGCTTGGGTCGCTGGAGGCGGCGATTTCGTCAACTGCATCGGACACTTCGGGCGGCATGCCGCCATAGCTGGCGCTGCGGGCTCCGCCTGCCTCGCCCTGCCAAGTCTTAAGCAGGCCGCGCACGCCCTTGGAGCTGTTCATCGCCTTGACCACCTGCGGCCCGCCAGCCTGCGCGCGGTTGTGCGAGGACACCAGGAGGTCGCGCTGGTAGCTGGTCAGTTCACCCGTCACCGGAAAGCCCATATACGCTTGGTACTGCCGCACCGCCGCGCGGGTGCGCGAGCCGATGACGCCATCGGGTGTGCCCGCCGGGAAGCTGAAATAGTTCAGTGCTGTCTGGGTTTCGCGATTGGCCTGCCGCTGCGCTGAATACGCGTTCGAGCGATAGACGCGCTTGCGCTTGTTCTTTGTCGCTTCATTTACGATAACACCGCCAATAATCCCGCCGATCAAGCCGGACCCAAGGCTATCCGCCGCAGCGGGCGCCGCCGGGGCGCCAAGCGCCACGCCCGCGATCACCGCGGCTTTCAATGGATTGGAAAACATTGCAATTCCTCCCTATACCAAATGCACCAAATTCGATTCTCCCATATATTAGCACGATTCGCCGCTGCATGGGGTAAACCGGCAACAGCAGTTTTCAGGGCCAGGAGACCCGTTTCGCAACCCCGGATGGAGGCCAAAACATGGTCGAGTGGATCATATCAGAGGGGCTGACTGATTACACAGCCGCCGAAACGGTCATGGAAGACCGCGCCGCCGCGATCGCGGCAGGCACCGCGGACGAGGCCATTTGGCTGGTCGAGCACCCCCCCCTTTATACCGCCGGGACCAGCGCCCGGCCCGCTGACCTGACGGACCCGGACCGCTTTCCCGTGTTCACGACCAAGCGCGGCGGCCAATATACCTATCATGGCCCCGGGCAGCGCGTGGTCTATGTTATGCTGGACGTCGGACGCCGGGGGCATGACGTGCGCCGATTTGTGCAGCAACTGGAAAGCTGGGTGATCGGCACGCTGGATAGCTTCAACATCAAGGGCGAAATCCGCGACGGCCGGGTCGGCGTGTGGGTGGCCCGCCCGGACAAGCCGTTGACCGCCTCGGGCGCCGTGCCCGAGGACAAGATCGCGGCGATCGGCATTCGTTTGCGCAAATGGATCAGCTTTCACGGCCTTTCGATCAACGTGGACCCGGACCTGTCGCATTTTTCGGGCATCGTGCCTTGCGGAATAACCGAGCACGGGGTGACAAGCCTTGTTGACTTGGGCCTGCCGGTGTCGATGTCGGATGTCGATGTTGCCCTGCAACGCGGTTTCGAGTCCGTATTCGGACCGCTGAATCACGCCGACGAGGACCGGTTCGCCCTGCGATGAATTGCCCGTTGCACCAAACTTGTGTCAGGCTATGTGTGTAACCTGGAACGCGACTACAACTGCAAACCGTGAGGTGAACAATGAAAACCCTTTTGACTACGGCAGCCCTGCTTGCGTTGGCGGCCCCCGCATTCGCCGAAGGCGACACCGGAGGCGATCCAGCCAAGGGCGAAAAGGAATTCCGCAAGTGCAAAGCGTGCCATATGATCGTGGATGATGAGGGCGAAACCATCGTGCGCGGTGGCCGGACTGGCCCGAATCTGTATGGCGTCATTGGCCGCACGGCCGGCTCCGTCGAGGACTTCCGCTATGGCCCCGGCCTCGAAGCGGCAGCCGAGGACGAATTCACGTGGACCGAAGAGGAAGTGGCCGTATACGTGGCGGACCCTTCTGCTTGGCTTGAAGATCAGGGCTATCCCAAGCGTTCCAAGATGACCTTCAAGCTGCGCAAGGGCGGAGAGGACGTGGCCGCCTACCTGGCCTCCGTCGCCGAATAATTCCCTTTGGGATGATGGCCAGCCAGGGGCTGACCTGCCGGGGGTGCGACAATATTATTTGATCTGGATCAAATTCAGTCATTGCCGCGCCCCCCAAGCCATTCTAAAACATGAATGGAATTCAAGCGCCCGGTCCTGGTGCCCGGCGCTGTCAAACACATAACAGGAGGCACCAAGATGGCAGACGCAGCCATTCACGGCCATGACCACGAGGACCAGCGCGGTTTCTTCACTCGCTGGTTCATGTCGACCAATCACAAGGATATCGGGATACTGTATCTCATCACCGCCGCGGTGGTGGGTCTGATCTCGGTTTCCTTTACTGTCTACATGCGGCTCGAGTTGATGGAGCCGGGCGTACAGTACATGTGCCTTGAGGGCGCGCGCTTTATCGCGTCGGATGCAACCTGCACGCCCAACGGGCACCTTTGGAACGTTCTGGTCACCTATCACGGCGTCCTGATGATGTTTTTCGTGGTGATCCCGGCGCTGTTCGGCGGCTTTGGCAACTATTTCATGCCGCTACAAATCGGCGCGCCCGACATGGCGTTTCCGCGCATGAACAACCTCAGCTACTGGCTCTACGTCGCCGGCACGGCGCTTGGCGTGGCGTCGGTGCTGTCGCCGGGCGGCAACGGGCAGCTTGGTTCGGGCGTCGGCTGGGTGCTCTACCCGCCGCTGTCGGTGAACGAGGGCGGCATGTCGATGGACCTGGCCATTTTTGCCGTGCACGTCTCGGGAGCCAGCTCGATCCTTGGTGCAATCAACATGATCACCACTTTCCTGAACATGCGCGCGCCGGGCATGAGCCTGTTCAAGGTGCCACTGTTCTCGTGGTCGATCTTTGTCACCGCATGGTTGATCCTGTTGTCGCTGCCGGTACTCGCGGGCGCCATCACGATGCTGCTGACCGACCGCAACTTCGGCACGACGTTCTTTGACCCCGCCGGCGGCGGCGATCCAGTGCTGTATCAGCACATCCTGTGGTTCTTTGGCCACCCGGAGGTGTACATCATCATCCTGCCCGGCTTTGGCATCATCAGCCACGTCATCTCGACCTTCTCGCGCAAGCCGATTTTTGGCTACCTGCCGATGGTTTGGGCGCTGATCGCCATTGGCGTGCTGGGCTTTGTAGTTTGGGCGCACCACATGTACACGGTGGGTATGTCGCTGACGCAGCAAAGCTATTTCATGCTGGCCACGATGGTGATCGCGGTGCCAACGGGTGTGAAGGTGTTCAGTTGGATCGCAACGATGTGGGGCGGCTCGATCGAGTTCAAGACGCCGATGGTCTGGGCGTTCGGGTTCCTGTTCCTGTTCACCGTGGGCGGCGTGACCGGCGTGGTGCTCAGCCAGGCCGCAGTCGACCGTGCCTATCATGACACATACTACGTGGTTGCGCACTTCCACTACGTGATGAGCCTTGGCGCGGTGTTCGCCATCTTTGCCGGCATCTACTACTACTTCGGAAAGATGACCGGGCGGCAGTACCCGGAATGGGCGGGCAAGTTGCACTTCGCGATGATGTTCATCGGCGCCAACCTGACGTTCTTCCCCCAGCACTTCCTGGGTCGTCAGGGCATGCCGCGTCAGTACATCGACTACCCTGAGGCATTTGCGACCTGGAACTATGTCTCGTCGATGGGGGCGTTCCTGTCCTTCGCCTCGTTCCTGTTCTTCTTCGGTATCATGGCCTATTCGCTTACTCGCGGGGCACGCGTGACCGAGAACAACTACTGGAACGAGTACGCCGACACACTGGAATGGACCCTGCCCAGCCCGCCGCCCGAGCACACGTTCGAGCAGCTTCCCAAGCAAGAAGACTGGGACAAGCAGCCGGCGCACTAGGCAAGGCACAACACCAAAGTCGAAACGGGCCCCGGAATTCCGGGGCCCGTATTCGTTTGTTGGACGGGATTGTCGGACGCAGGGCGCCTAGCCACCTGCGCCGTTTCTCTAGCCGGTGGAGCCGCGTAAGGCGTCGCTCAACGTTTCGCGCAAGATGCCCGCAGGCACATCCGCCGACACGAAGGCCTCGCCAATCCCGCGCACAAGGACGAAATGAAGCTTGCCGCCCTTGACCTTCTTGTCCTGTGCCATGAGCGCAATCAGATCGTCGGCATCGGGCAAGTCCCCGGGAATATCGGAAAGTTCGGTCTTCATGCCCATGGCCCGCAAATGGGCACGCAGGCGGCTTGGCTCTTCCTGGGGGCACAGCCCCAGGCGCGCCGACAGATCCAGCGCCAGTTCGCAACCTATCGCAACCCCCTCGCCATGCAGCAGCCGATCAGAATACCCGGTCGCGGCCTCCAACGCATGGCAAAAGGTGTGACCAAGGTTCAATAGCGCGCGGTCGCCCTTTTCGGTCTCATCACGAACAACGATTTCGGCCTTCATCTCGACCGACCGCTTCACGATCATCATGCGCGCTTCCATGTCCCCGTTTGCGGCGGCTGCGTTTTTCTCAAGCCACTCAAAGAAACCGCGATCGCCAAGCAGCCCGTACTTCACCACCTCGCCATAACCGGCAAGGTAGTCGCGCTGCGTCAACGTACTCAGAACGCCAATATCAGCCAGTACCATGCTGGGTTGATGAAATGCCCCGATCAGGTTCTTGCCAAGCGCCGAGTTGATCCCCGTCTTGCCACCGACAGAGCTATCGACCTGCGCCAGCAGGCTCGTGGGGATCTGCACAAAGCGCACCCCGCGCCTAAGCACCGCCGCGGCGAACCCGACCAGATCGCCGATCACGCCGCCGCCAAGGGCTATGACAATGTCATGCCGCTCGACATTTTGCTCCAACAACCACTCGGTGCAGCGCGTGAAATGGGGCCAGCTCTTGGTGGCCTCGCCTGCGGGCAGAGTAAGAGCGACCATTTCGATGCCGCCATCCGCCAACCCTTGCCGCAGCGTCTCAAGGTGCAGCGAACCCACGTTTTCGTCGGTGACCACGGCGACACGCGGGCGCCCCTGCAGGAGCGGCGAAATCAGGTCCCCCGCCCGGGTCAGCAGGTCGGCGCCGATATGGATATCATAGGCACGCGCGCCCAGATCGACATGAACGGTTTTCATTCGCTCGGCTCCTGTTGCAGCACATCAGGCCGCTGGCTAAGTGCATTCAGCACGCTGCGCGCTGTTTCCTCGATCGACAGGCCGGGCAGCACATCCACCCGCAGATCCGCCTTGGCGTAGTGCGGCACGCGCGCCTCGTACAGATCGGACAGCGTTTGGTACGGGTTTTGTGTGCGCAGCAATGGTCGGCTATCCTTGTGACGCACGCGCCGCCACAGTAGCGGAAGGCGCGCATCCAACCAGACCGACACGCCATCGCGGTGAATCAGATCCCGGTTGCGTTCGGCCAGGAAGGCGCCGCCACCCGTCGACAGGATACCCGCGTAGCCATGCAAGAGGCGCTCGATAACCTGAGTTTCCTTGTCGCGAAAAAAGGCTTCGCCGTCTCGGGCGAATATCTCGGAAACCTGCAGATTTGCCGCGGCCTCGATCTCGGCATCCGAATCCAGAAAAGGAACGCCCAGCATCGAGGCAAGCGCTTTGCCCACTGCGGTTTTTCCCGCACCCATCATGCCAACCAGCACGACTGTTTTTTTCAGTTCCCAAGCCATTATCCGCCTGTTTCGGCCATCCGCCGCTATTTTTCAATATTTTCGCCTGAATGACGTGAACTTGAGCCAAAGGCCAGATATATGTTTGATAAATGACGGCACACAAATCGTCGCAACAGGCAGGATCCATGCTACGGCTCATCAAGTACTTGTTCTATCTGGCGCTACTAGGGGGAATTGCCTTGGTGGGGTACGCATATATCGGACCATTCCTTGGGGCTGACTTTTCAGCGCCCAAAGAGGACATCACGCAAACGGTCGTGCTACCGCTCGACACGGACTCCCCCGGCAGCAGCGGCGGCGAATGACGCGCGGCGGCGGGATAGCTGCGGCCTGGCTTCTGTTTGCCGCGCAAGGCGCGTTGGCGCAGGAGCCGCTCTCGGCGATCGATTGGCTGAGCGAGCATTCGGCGCCGCCGATCACGCAGCGCGATCTGGACCGATCTTTTGAGCGCGGCGCGCACCCCGGAGTACAAAGCGTGCAGCCCCCAGATATCGAGGTCCTGCCGCTTGAGGTGACGGTCGAGGCCGATGCCGTAGGTCTGGTGTCTTCGCGCGTCAGCGGCCTGCCGTCTGATTTGTGGGCCGGTTCGGATAGTGGCACGTTGATCTCCCTGCTGCGCGAGCGGCGCGTTGCCCGGCTGCCGGCAATGCAGCGGCTGCTCTACACGCTTTTGTTGGCCGAGGCGGAGCCCCCTAAACAAAACGGCAATGCCAACGAGTTCCTCCAGGGACGCGTTGAAAAGCTGATGGATCTGGGCGCACTGGACCCGGCGCTCGCGCTTCTGGATCGTGCTGGGCCAGAGCGGCCGGGCCTGTTTGATCTGTGGTTCGATGCGGCCCTTCTGACCGGCCAGGAGGATACCGTATGCCAAGCATTGCGTGCGCGCCCGACACTGACGCAATCCCAAGCCACGCGCATCTTTTGTATGGCACGGGGCGGGCAATGGGCCGATGCAGCGCTGCTGCTGGATACATCCGCGGCGCTTGGCCTTCTGTCGGAGGATGAGGAAGACCTGCTGGCTTGGTTCCTTGAGCCGGAGTTGTTTCACGGGGTCGAGCCACCGCCGCCACCACAAAACCCGACCGCCCTTGTCTTTCGGCTACGCGAAGCGGTCGGAGAGCCATTGCCGACGACATCGTTACCACGCGCCTTTGCCGTCTCGGATCTGCGCGGCACCGCCGGGTGGAAGGCGCAATTGACCGCGGCGGAGCGATTGGCGCGTACCGGCGCCCTGCCGGAAAACCGGCTGCTTGGCATATACACGGCGCGGCAACCCGCTGCATCGGGCGGGATCTGGGACAGGGTCGAGGCGCTTCAGGCCTTTGACGAGGCGATGCGCCGGCGCGACGCCGAGGCGATCGCCGAAACCCTGCCTGTCGTCTGGATCGCGATGCAATCGGCAGAACTGGAGGTGCCCTTTGCCGCACTTTTCGCAAGCCGCCTTTCACGCATCCCGCTGACGGGATCCGCCGCTGCGCTGGCCTATGAGATCGCGCTGCTGGGGCCGGAATACGAGGCGGCCGCAAGAACAACAGGGATCAAACAGGCAGAGCTGGCGTTCGTGAACGGGCTCGCGCGCGGCTCACCTGCCTTGCCCCAGGCGACCGGACAACTGGAGCGCGCTATTGCCAAGGGGTTTTCTGCTGCGGCCACACCCAAAGGCGTTCAAGAGGCTACCCGGGACTCGCGCCTCGGAGAGGTAATTTTGACCGCGATGCGCCAGTACGAGCAAGGCGTACAAGGCAACCTGACACGCATTTCGCAATCGCTTGCCACGTTCCGCGCCGTCGGCCTTGAGGATATCGCACGAAGCGCCGCGCTACAGCTATTGCTGTTGCGGCCACGGCTATAGACATGGATGACCGGCGCTGGATCTCCACCTTCATCGAGGCGCAGGCCGCCGAACAGGGGGCCTCGCACAACACGCAGCTTGCTTATGCACGTGACCTGCGCGATGTGGCCGAATACCTGGGCACCAGGGGGGGCTTCGCTACGGCAACGCAAGAGGCGATCGAGGGATACCTGATTGCCTGCGAGGCCCAAGGCTTGGCCGCCGCAACGAGGGCGCGGCGATTATCCGCGATCAAGCAGCTCTACCGCTTTGCCTTTGACGAGGGGTGGCGCACCGACAACCCCGCGCAACGCATCGCCGGGCCGGGACGGAGCAAGCACCTGCCCGGCACGCTTAGCACGGCCGAGGTGGACCGTCTTTTGGAGGCCGCAAAACAGCACGGGCGCGGCATTCCCGACCGGCTGCGCAACACCTGCCTGATGGAGTTGCTCTATGCCACGGGAATGCGCGTCAGCGAGTTGGTCTCGCTGCCGCAAGAGGCCGCCCGGGGCGATCCAAGGATGCTGCTGATCAAGGGCAAGGGCGGCAAGGAGCGCATGGTGCCGCTCTCGCCCCCGGCGCGCGAGGCGCTGCGCGACTGGCTGGCCCACCTAGACGATCAAGCCAACCGGGACCGCGCAGAGGGCAAGCCGGTCTCGCGCTTCCTGTTTCCCTCGCGTAGCAAGGCGGGGCACATGACGCGGGTGCGTTTCTACACTCTTATCAAGGAGATGGCACACCGCGCCGGCGTCGCGCCGGACGCCGTCACCCCCCACACGCTCAGGCATGCCTTCGCGACCCATTTGCTGGAGAACGGGGCGGATCTGCGTGCGATCCAGACGTTGCTGGGCCACGCGGACATCGCCACGACCGAGATATACACCCATGTTCTGGAAGAGCGGCTCAGGCAACTGGTGCTGGACAATCACCCGCTGGCCAAGGCGCCGCCACGCAGTTGAGGCGGCAGAACATCCTCGGATGGCCATCGCCCGGTCAGAAGGGCGCGATCATACCCCTGCACAAGACCGGCCTTTTGCATCTGCCGCGCCGCGCCTTGGGCGTCATAGCTCAGGCGCTCGATACGCGGACCCTGCCCCGTCAGGACGGCAAAACGTGTCTGCGGCGCGCCATCATTCGGCGGCAGACCGATCGCACCGGCATTGATCCAATCGGGCGACCCCGGGCGTATGAAAGCAAGCCCGCAATGCCCCGCAATCACCACATCGACAAACCCACAATGTCGTTCAATTTCATGGGATTCCTCGGTAAACACCGCGTCGGCGCTAATCGGCCAGACGAAGCGGCTAATATCCGTTGCGCCTCCATGGATCACGGCGTAATCGCGGCCCGCGTGGTGAAACCGGATCATGTCGGGCAGCTCCGCCATCCATTGCCGGTCGGATGCGCCGATATGGGCATCAGCATGCGCAAACCACCCTGCCGAGAGCCGGTCGCAGGTGCTCCCCTCCTCGAATCCGCAACCGCAGGTCATGGCGCCACTGGCCAGTTGCCGCTCGCAATTGCCCGCAACAACGTGAATGCCGCTGTGCCGGATCAGATCAACGCATTCGGCGGGTTGTGCGCAGTAGGCCACGACATCGCCGGTGCATACCATCCGCCCTGGCGGAATGCCCAGATCATGCGCCTTTTGCATGAGCGCGTGCAGCGCGTGCAGGTTCGAATGCACGCCGCCAAATAGCAGCACCGCACCATCCAGAACGCCAGTGTTGTCAATCCGCATCGCGACAGTCCCTTGATTGACAGGGGTTTCATCCCCATAACCGCATGCAGGCGACAAGGACACAACCCCAATGGACGACACCTCAAGCATGTTTGATGCGGCCTTCTGGATTACCACGTTGGCCATCCTGTTCCTGCTGTTTCTATCCGGCTTGTTCTCGGGATCGGAAACGGCATTGACCGCGGCGTCGCGCGGCAAGTTGCGGGCACAGGCCGACAAGGGATCAAAGGGAGCGCAGAAGGCCCTGATCATAACCGAGGACAACGAACGGTTGATCGGGTCTGTCCTGCTGGGCAACAACCTGGTCAATATCCTTGCCGCATCCATCGCAACGGCCTTGTTTACAAAGCTGTTCGGAGAATCCGGCGTCGCGCTGGCGACACTGGTGATGACGCTGCTGGTACTGATCTTTGCCGAGGTGCTGCCAAAGACTTATGCGATCACCAACGCGGAATCGGCCGCGGCGCGGGTTTCGCCGTTCATCGCTGTGGTGATCCGGGTCTTCGCGCCGGTCGTCGCCGCGGTGCGGTGGCTGGTGCGCGGGTTGCTGCGCGTGGTCGGGGTCCGGACCGATCCTGACAGCCATATCCTTGCGGTCCGGGAGGAAATCGCCGGCGCGCTTTACCTTGGCCATTCCGAAGGCGTGGTCGAGAAGGAAGATCGCGACCGGATCCTGGGGGCGTTGGACCTGGGGGAGCGGGCCGTCGAAGAGATCATGCTGCACCGCAGTCAGATCGAGATGCTGGATGCCGCAAGCGACCCCGAAACCCTGTTGGAGCAATGCCTGCAAAGCAGCCATACCCGGTTGCCGGTCTATCGGGACGATCCGGACAACATCCTGGGCGTGGTACATGCAAAAGACCTGTTGAGGGCGATGCACAAACTGGCATACGGGCCGGATGGATCTCCTACAACTTTGAAAAGGTTTGATATTCTTGACGTCGCGATGCCGCCCTACTTTGTCCCGGACACCACCACGCTGGACGATCAGATGCGCCAGTTCCTGCGCCGCAGAACCCATTTCGCGTTGGTGGTGGATGAATATGGCAGCCTGGAAGGGTTGATCACGCTAGAGGATATCCTGGAGGAAATCGTCGGCGAGATTACCGACGAATTTGACCCGGCCACCGATCATCCGATCCAGAAAAGCAAGGATAATCAATTCCTTGTTGATGGCGACATGACGATCCGAGACCTCAACCGCGCGACCGACTGGTCACTGCCGGACGAGGAGGCGAACACCGTTGCGGGGCTGGTTATTCACGAGGCGCAGATGATCCCGACGATGGGGCAGGTCTTTAGCTTTCACGGCTTCCGCTTCGAGGTGGTCGAGCGCGACGGAAACCGGATCAGCAAGCTCAAGGTCCGGCCGCTCGACCGACCCTCCTGAGGGGGACAAACGTACGAACCGGACATTTCACGACGTGAAACGTACGTTTCGTACGCTTGCACGCGCGCGCAGTTTCTGCCCAGCCGGGTCGAAGGCGGGTGCATCGCGGATCACCGCCGGGTCCGCCCCTATTTGATACCGCCGCGATCAGAGTACGAGCCGTGTGCGCGGCGTTGAATAAGCCACCTACACCACCCCGCGTCATACCAGGGCAAGCCCTCGAACTTATCCACTTGCGACATAAGGTGTCGCCTTTGGGCTTGCCTGCCCCCGGCAGGGGCGAAAGGGTTGTGGCACGCAAACGGGAGGAAGCTCATGAAATCCACAGCGCGTGTTGTCGTCATCGGCGGCGGGGTCGTCGGGTGTTCGGTCCTGTATCACCTGACCAAGCTGGGCTGGACGGATGTGATGCTGCTGGAGCGGTCGGAGCTGACCAGCGGCAGCACATGGCACGCGGCGGGTGGGTTTCACACCCTGAACGGCGATACCAACATGGCGGCGCTGCAGGGCTATACGATCAAGCTTTACAAGGAGTTGGAAGAGATCACCGGCCTGAGTTGCGGGCTGCACCATGTCGGCGGCGTAACACTGGCCGACACGCAAGAGCGGTTCGACATGCTGTTGGCGGAGCGGGCCAAGCACCGGTTCATGGGGTTGGAGACCGAAGTGATCGGCCCAGAGGAAATCGCCAAGATAGCACCGATCACCAATCTAGAGGGTATCATCGGCGCGCTTTACGATCCGCTGGACGGGCATTTGGACCCGTCGGGCACCACCCATGCCTATGCCCGCGCGGCGCGGATGGGCGGCGCCAGTATCGAGACGCATTGCATGGTGCGCGCCACCACGCAGCGCACGGATGGCACCTGGGACGTGGTGACGGACAAGGGCACGGTGCATTGCGAACATGTCGTCAACGCCGCCGGCCTTTGGGCACGCGAGGTGGCGGCGATGGCGGGCGTCTACCTGCCGCTGCACCCGATGGAGCACCAGTATATCGTCACCGACGCGGTGCCAGAGATATACGAGCGCGACAGCGAGCACCCGCACCTGATGGACCCGGGTGGCGAATCCTACCTGCGGCAAGAGGGGCGCGGTTTGTGCATCGGCTTCTACGAGCAGAACGCGCGGGCCTGGGCGGTGGATGGCACCTCGTGGGATTTCGGGCATGAGTTGCTGCCCGACAACCTGGACAAGATCGAGGACAGCATCGCGTTCGCCTATCGCCGCTTTCCGGTGCTGGAGCGGGCCGGCGTCAAATCGGTGATCCACGGGCCGTTCACCTTTGCCCCCGATGGTAACCCGCTGATCGGGCCGGTGCCGGGATTGCGCGGCTACTGGTCGGCGGCGGCGGTGATGGCCGGGTTCAGCCAAGGCGGCGGCGTGGGCCTGATGCTGGCGCAATGGATGGTCGAGGGCGAATGCGAGCGCGATGTCACCGCGATGGACGTGGCGCGCTACGGGGACTGGATCACGCCGGGCTATACCCGGCCCAAGGTGGTGGAGAATTACCAGCGCCGGTTCTCGGTCAGCTACCCGAACGAGGAATTGCCCGCCGCGCGGCCGTTCCGCACAACGCCCATGTTTGACATTTTCGATGGCATGGGCGCGGTCTTGGGCCATCAGTACGGCCTTGAGGTGGTCAACTATTTCGCCCGCGACGGCGAAGCGCGGTATGAAACCCCGTCATTCCGCCGGTCCAACGCGCATGACGCTGCCGCGCGCGAGGTGGCTGCGGTGCGCGAGGGTGTGGGCATTAATGAGACGCACAACTTTGGCAAGTACCTTGTCACCGGGCCCGGTGCGCGCGCGTGGCTGGACAGGATCATGGCGGGGCGCATCCCCAAGCCCGGGCGCATGAGCCTGAGCCCGATGCTCTCGCCCAAGGGGCGGCTGATGGGGGATTTCACGATCTCCTGCCTTGGTGCGGAAAGCTATCAGTTGACTGCCAGCTATGGCGCGCAGGCATTCCATATGCGCTGGTTCACGCAGCATGGCGCCGACGGCGTGCATATCGAGAATGTCAGCGACCGCCTGACAGGGTTCCAAATTGCCGGACCGAAGGCGCGCGAGGTATTGCAAGATTGCACGCGTAGCGATGTATCCGACATGGCGTTCATGGATGTGCGCAAGATGACCCTGGGCATGGTGGATTGCCTTGTGCAGCGCGTCAGTTTCACCGGCGATCTGGGCTTTGAGCTCTACTGCGAGCCGATGGCGCAGCGCGCGCTGTGGCAGGTCCTGTGGGCCGCGGGGCAGCCGCATGGCATGCGCCCGTTCGGAATGCGCGCGATGATGTCGCTGCGGCTGGACAAGTTCTTTGGCGCGTGGCTGCGCGAATACGGGCCCGATTACACGCCTGGCGAAACCGGCATGGACAAGTTCATCGCGTGGAAGAAAGAGGCCGATTTCATCGGCCGCGACGCCGCCGAGGCCGAGCGCGCGGAAGGCCCGGCGCGGCGGCTGGTGGCGTTCGAGGTCGAGGCGCGGGATGCCGATGTCCACGGGTACGAGCCGATCTGGCTGGATGGCGAGGTGCAGGGGTTCTGCACCTCGGGGGGGTATTCGCACCATGCGGGCAAATCCATCGCGCTTGGCCTGATCCCGGCGGCGCGCGCGGACGAGCCGGAATTGCAAGCCGAGATCGAGATACTGGGAAAGATGTGCCCGGCCAGGCGTCTGAACGCGCCGCTATTCGATGCGGACGGGCAGCGCATGCGCGGCGGGGCTTGATCGGCCGGCGCGTGTGCCGTTTCATGGCGGGCGAGGCACGCAAAAGGCCGAGGACGCGATGACACCGATCCTGATTCTGGCCGCTGGCGCCTCGCGCCGGATGGGCGGGGCTGACAAGCTGTTGCAATCCGTGGCGGGGCAGCCATTGCTGGAGGTAATAGTCGGGCGCGCCTGCGCTGCGGGGCGCGACGTGTTCGTCGCCCTGCCCGGCCCCGACCATCCGCGCGCCGAGGTGATTGAAGGCACCTGCGCACGCCCCGTCTGGGTGGCGGATGCGGATGAAGGCATGGCCGCATCGATCCGCGCGGGCGTTGCCGCCCTGCCACTAGGCGCGCCGGGAGTGATGATCCTGCCCGCCGATATGCCAGAGTTGACCGAGGCCGATTTGCGCGCCGCGCTCGACGCGTTCGAGCAGGCCGCGCCGCCGCGCCCGATCCTGCGGGCAACCGATGAGGGTGGCACGCCGGGGCACCCGGTGATCTTTCCCAGCGACCTGTTTGCCAAGCTGCGCTGCCTTGCGGGCGACGAGGGCGCGCGCGGCGTGGTGCAGGCGCATAACGACCGCGTGGCGCTACTGCGTTTGCCGGGCGGACATGCCACCACCGATCTGGACACGCCCGAGGCGTGGGCGAGCTGGCGCGCAGGTGGCGGCGGTGAGGGCTGATTCGAACCCTTCCAAGAAAAAGGCCGCAGGCGGGAACCTGCGGCCTTGATCCTTGCGAGGGCCTTGCGCGGCCCCTGCCCCGGTTACTTGACCAGTAGCTTGGCCTCGTGCTTTTTCAGCGACCGGCGCGCGGCACGGTAGTCGCGGATACCTGCGTCGTTCGCGAGGTCCGGGAACAGTTCGAGTATCTCGTCGCGTTGCGCATCGCCAACACCCTTGAGCGACAGATCCCCGGGCTGGAAGCTTTCGGTCCAGGCCCCGTTGGACAGCACCACTTCGTGGTGGTCGAACATGAAGTGGATGTAGCTGGTGCTGAGAACATCGACCTCGTGGATGCCGTCGCTGCCGACCAGGTGCTTGGCTGCGGCCAGCACCTCGCGCTCCTCGAAGAACAGCGCCGAGCGGTCGCTGTTGATCAGCAGCCGGTGATTGGGGCTGACCATCATGTCGCGCTCGGGCAGGCCATTGCCAAGCGCGCCGCTCTTGATCAGCACCGGCTTGAGGTGCGGCAGGCGCGCCATTTCCACACCGCTGAGCGGTTTGGTCCCGATCCAGCGGATTTCCTGCAACCCGTTGTCGCGGGTGATGACGCGATCGCCCACTTTCAGGTCTTCGACCAGCCGCTCGCCCTGCGGCGTCGCGATGGCGGTGCCGGGGGTGAAGCAGGGAATGACGTTCTCGATTTCCTCGAAGGTGGCGGAACCTGTCAGGATGCCGTCGCCGTCAAAGAAGTTGACTGTGCCATTCTCGGGGTTCGGGTCGTAGACCACGCTAAGCGAGCCACCCGCCGGGGCCGAGCCCGTCAGGTCAAGCGTATCGTAGTCATGCCCGCCCGAGCCGCCATCGATATGGTCGCCCGCCGTGGCCCCGAGGAAGGTATCGCGGTCATCGCCGCCCGAAAGCGCGTCTGCCCCGTCACCGCCGGTGATCGTGTCATCGCCATGGCCGCCGGTGACGGTGTCGTCGCCGGTGCCGCCATCGACAGTATCGTCATCGATCCCTGCGTCGATCACGTCGTTGCCGGCGCCGCCGGTGATCGTGTCATCGTCATCCTGACCATAGATGGTATCGTTGCCATCGCCGCCATCGATAAGGTCGCGGCCATTGTCGGGCACCAGGTCGACGTCATCCGGGATGTTCAGGCTATCGGGGTAGATCGGATCAAGCCCGCCATAGATCAGGTCATCGCCGGTTCCGCCCTCGATCGTGTCGGAGCCTTCGCCGCCGATGATCGTATCATGGCCCGCATCGCCGGAAATCTGGTCGGCGTCGATGCCGCCATCGATATGGTCGTCGCCGGCGCCGCCGCTAATGGTGTCGGCATCGTCGCCGGTGGTGATCGTATCGTTGCCATCGCCGCCTTCGACAGAGTCGCGGTCATTGTCGGGGTCGGGGTCGGCCGGGAACAGGCCGGGATAACCCAGATCGGGCAGCGGGTCGCTCGACGCAGGCGCGCCGGTGTCGATCACGTCGTTGCCATCGCCGCCATAGACCACGTCGCTGCCATCGCCGCCGATCAGGGTGTCATCGCCGGTCGTGCCGCCGCCAAGCTCCCCACCGTCCGCGTCAAAGAAGATGTCCGAAATGTTCACCTGGCTGGCGCCGTCGCCTACGTTCACGTGATCGATCTCGATCCGCGAAACGGGGCCTGCGATATCGACCAGCACAGCGTTGTCGCCATCGGTCGGCGGGCCGTTGTCGGAACCGGTGGCGGTTTCATCACCCGCCACGCTGTCCTCATCGCTCAGGATCAGGTCGGCGCCCGCTGTCAGGTTGACCGAGATCTGGTTGCCGTCCGCATCGTAGGCGCGCACCGCGACCTGTCCGAGGTTGCCGTCGATGTCGGAAACGGTGAACTGCGCGTTGGTGACTGCCTCGGAGAAATCGAAGCTATATGTCGCATCACCGTTGCCGTTGTTGTCGTAGGAGCGCAGCGAAGAGCGGTCATTGACGGTCTCGTCGCCGCCATCGATCCCGTCTACGTTGATATACGCGGTGTCATAGTCGCTATCGACGCGCGAGGTATCCGCAGCTTGCAGCGTGGCGGTAACCGTGACGGTGCCGGTGTCCTGAACGAGGGTCTTGCCGTCCAGGTCGTCGCCGTCGCCAATGCTGAAATCCGGGCAATCGGGATCATCCAAGCCGCTCCAGTTGAACGACTCGCGAGAGGTTTCCGTCGTGTCGCCGCCGGCGCCAGCCAGGTCACCGTCGCCGTGAATCACGTCGTCCCCGGCGCCGCCCTCGACGTAGTCGCTGCCGCCCCCGGCATACACCTCGTCGTCGCCCGCGCCGGCCTTGACCGTATCGTCGCCGTCGCCGGCCAGAACGATGTCATCATCGGGCCCTTCGCCCGGCAAAACCGCGTCGCCCGCGTCGATCATGTCGCCATCGGGATCGCCGGTATAAGTGGCATCGATCAGGTCACCTGAGTTGGTGCCCTCGACATAGCCGTCTGGCTCGTCGGGCGCCTCCATCGTTTCAAAATGCACGTCGGTGAGCGAGATCTGCTGATCCGTCTCTTCGCCGTTGGCATACTGAATCTCGATCTTGGCCACCGGCCCGGCGATATCGACCTGAACCGACCCAAACGGATCATCGGAATCGAGAGATCCGAAATCCATGACTTCGCCGGTAAGGGTGTTTCCGTCAATGCTCTGGCCACCCGAGGTCGTGAAAGAAACGTCAACGGCGTTTCCGTCCGCATCATAAGCCAGAACGGTCACGATATCGGTGTGGTTATCTTCGTAAGTGCCGCGATCTATGTCGTTTATGCGGAACGAGACGTTGCTAACCTCGTCGGCATAGGCGCTATCGGTCGAAGAGAAGCTGAGCGTCGTGGTCGACGTGGCATCCACGCCGCCCTCGCCACCGGCGCCGTAGAGGGCCAATGATGAGTTCGTATCGTACGGATCGCCCCATGCGGTGTATTGGCTCGTGTCATCCGTCGTTGCGGTTGCGCCCTCGTCCTGGGCCTCAAAATCCAGCGTCACGGAAACACCGCCCGTGTCCACCGTTTCGCCGCCATTCAGGCTACTTCCGTAGGACCCGAACAGCGACCAGTCCAATATCAAGTTCGCCATCTATATTCACCCCTCTCAAAGTCCCCGCTGCACCATGAGGTACGCCGGGACCCTGGTGCGCGCGCAGTGGCGCAGCACCCAAAATGCGTTCAGCACTTGTTGGCAAGGAAGATCAGGGTAGCAGACCGATGGCGCGAAACCGCGCCTAAACCTTTATAGTTTCACCACCACGCACAGCAGCACCGACTACCCCCGCCACCTTTCGGCAACAAGCGATTTCAGTGGCCGCCCCCTTGGCCAAACAGACAAAGCCCCCCAGTGGGCTAAGAGGATTTATAGTCGAATGACTTAACGTATTAAAGAAATGATTTTGCCACGCGGGCGCCTTATTCATGACAAATTCCTTAATTGGTCATTTGTTTACCATGTGTTGTCCCGTTCCGGGAAACAGTCCCGGCCAACAGACGAGCCTTCGCGATCCACGTCAGCCTTGGTTATACAGGGCGCCACGGCAATCACGCAGAAGGTCGATGTCGAACGCGTCGCAATATTTGCCACGTATCCGCAACAATCAGAAAGATCGCATTTTACGTTGATTCTGCGGCGCGCCGGGCGCGTTTGTTGCGTGATGGGAATTAGTTTCCACAGGCTGGGGGAATAATCTCCAATATCGGATCAACGCACCATGCGAATCAACGCAATAGCCTTCGACCTGAACAAGCAATCAAGAGCGGACGACGAGATGTCGCACCACACCCATGCCACTCTCGGTCAGAAGGGGCGCTCTTGCATGGTATAGGCTTCTGACAGTCCGGCACGAAGGCGGTCCAGCGCCCGTTCGCGCAACTGCCTGATCCGCTCTTTCGACAGGTCAAAGCGCACAGCGAGAGATTCCAGCGTCTTGGGCGGGTCCGCAAGATGCGTGGCGATCACGATTTCACGCTCACGCGCGGGCAAGCGATCAAGCTGCTTGGCCAGCAGGTCGTAAAATTGCCGCCGGTCAAGCTTGCGGGCCACCTGCCCTTCGACATCGCTGTCGTCATCAGGCAGCAGTGCAATCGCCTCATCGCCATCCTCGCCCACTGCGGGACGGTTGAGGGAAATATCGTTGCCTGCGAATTGCTGGCGCAGCCGGTCCAGCGCCGACAGGTTGACGCCAAGCGTCTCGGCGATCCGGCGCTCGGCCTCGGGGCCGCCTTCGCCGGGGGCTGAGGCCTCTTGGTCAAGCCGGCCCAGATTGGCGAACACCTTGCGCGCGCGGGAAGAATTGCCGCGCCGCACGATCGACCAGTTGGCCATGCGGTAGTCCTGCAACTCGGCCCTGATCCACCACGCCGCGTAGGTGGAAAAGCGATAGCCGAGGTCGGGTTCGAACCGATCGGCGGCCTTGAGCAGGCCTATGTAGGCGTGCTGCACCAACTCGGGGTCGACGCCCCCCTCGCCGCCCGAATGCCGCCGCGCCATCGACACGGCCAGCGGCGAGAAGGCTGTGACCAGGGTATTGCGCGCCTCAACCGAGCCATCCTCGCGCCAGGCGCGGGCAAGCTGCTCTTCGCGCTCGCGGGTCAACATCCCCTTGCGGCGTTGGCTCGTACCATTGGCGGGGCGGGCCGTGGCAGTGTCGTCTTGTCGCAGTGGCTTGTTCATGGTCGCTCGCAGGTGTTTGATGGCCATTCATAGACCATATTGATTTCGACTCGAAACTATTTTCATTCTAACCCCATTGTCAAACTGATTTCGAAACGCTACCAATTACGTCATGTCAAACCGCAACGCCCGCATTGATGAAATCGCTGAGCTGATGGTTCACATCGGCCGCTCGGCACGGGGCGAGGATGCAGGCGCAGAACTGACAGCGGCCCAATGGACGGGCCTGCGATTCTTCGCCCGGGCCAACAGCGCGTCGCGCACACCATCGGCATTCGCCAGCTTTCAGGCGACGACGCGCGGCACGGCCTCGCAAACGATCAAGTCGCTGGAGGCCAAGGGTTTGCTGGCGCGCCGCCGATCCGAGCATGACCGGCGCAGCGTGGTGTTCGCGATCACCCAGGCCGGGCGCGAGATGTTGTGCAACGACCCGCTGCGTCATTTGATGGCGGCGCTGGAGCGGCTGCCGTCCGAGGCCTGTGAAACCCTGTCTTTGTCGCTCTCCCAAGTCGCCGCCGACTTGGCCACGCTACGCGGGTGCCGGGCGTTCGGCACCTGTGAGGGGTGCAGCCATTATGCGGCTGACGGCGGCAGCAAAGGCGGGTATTGCGCCTGCGTGGCCGCGGATCTGGCCCCTGACGACATCGGACGGCTTTGCGCGAATTTCGACCAGAGGCACGACACCCTTCCGGTGCCGCCCCTCAAGACCAAACGGAGTTGAACACGTGAGCAGCACGACCCCACAATCCGATAGCGACCAGGCCGGGCATCTGGCGCACCTGGGCCGCATGATCGCAATCAGCAGCGGCAAGGGCGGTGTGGGGAAATCCACCGTCGCCGCCAACATGGCGGTCACGCTGGCGCGGCAGGGCCTGCGTGTGGGGGTTGTCGATGCGGACCTCTACGGCCCGTCGATCCCCGGCATGTTGGGCATTCCCGGCGACACGCCCCCGGCGATGTCGCCCGAACGCAAGGTGATCCCGGCCGAGGCGCATGGCGTCAAGGTGATCTCGATGGCGATGCTGTCGGGCGATGACAAGCCCGCGGTCCTGCGCGGGCCGATGGTGACCAAGTACCTGCAGATGTTCATCACGCAGGTGGAGTGGGGCGAGCTGGATTTCCTGCTGCTGGACCTGCCGCCGGGCACGGGGGATATCCAGTTGACCCTGGCGCAGGCATTTCCCCTTACCGGGGCGATCGTGGTCAGCACGCCGCAGGATGTCAGCCTCAAGATCGCGCGACGCGGGTTGCGGATGCTGGAACAGGTGAGCGTACCGATCCTGGGCATCGTCGAGAACATGAGCGGCTTTACCTGCCCTTCCTGCGGCGAGGTTACGCATATCTTCCACCAGGGTGGCGGCGCGAAGATCGCCGAAAGCCTTGGCGTGCCGTTTCTTGGCGCGATCCCGCTGGACCCGGCAATCGTGGATAGCGGCGACAGCGGCGCGCCGCTGGTCACCAGCGCCCCGCAGAGCCCCGCCGCGCAGGCCTATGACGCCATCGCCACCGCCCTGACTGGGGCGGCGGATCAGGGGGGCGGACTGCGGGTGCCGTTCGATTGGCACATTGGCGACGGAACCGGCAAACCCGCCGCCGCCAGCCCCGCACCCGGCGGTGCGCCGGACCGGCCCGTGGCGTTGGATTACCGCGCAGAGGGCCTGCGCATCGGGTGGCAGGACGGCACCGAGCAGGTCATATCGGCGCGCGATCTGCGCCTGTCGTGCCGCTGCGCCGCCTGCCGCGACGAAATGAGCGGCGCGGCGCTGCTGAACCCGGAGACGGTATCGCTGGATATCGTGCCCACGCGGATCTGGAGTGTCGGCAACTACGCCATCGGCATCGCGTTCAGCGACGGGCACAGCTCGGGCATCTACACGTTCACCGCGCTGCGCGCGCTGGAAACGCCAGAGGCTGAAGATGTCTGAGACCTCGAAACACGCCCGCCGCATCCGCGCCCAGGCCTCGCCGCGCGATCCGCTGACCATGCGGTTCATTCTGGATGAACCGGTGCAGGCGGGGTGCAGCGTCAGCCATGACAGCCTTGATGCGGCCACTGCCCCCCTGCCCCGCGCCCTGTTCGCGGTGGACGGTGTCGATAAGCTGCACGTCGCCGGAGAAACCGTGACGGTGACGCGCAAGGCGGATGCGGATTGGCAGGCCCTGAAGCCGCGGATCGCCGCGGCGATCCGGCAGGTTCTGGATGCCACCGACGCGCCGCTTGGGGATGACGCGGGCGCCCCCGAGGCGGCGCAGGCAGGCGACACCGCCCTACTGAATGCGGCGCGCCATATCCTTGATCAGCAGGCCAACCCGGCCATCGCCAGCCATGGCGGGCACGTCACGGCCGAGCGCGCCGAGAACGGAGTGATCTACCTGCGCATGTCGGGTGGCTGCCAGGGCTGCGCGGCCTCGGCGGCGACGCTGCGCAACGGGATCGAGACGATGCTGCGCAACGCCTTGCCCGAGATCCGCGATATCGTCGACGTGACCGACCACGCGGCGGGCGACAACCCGTTCTACAGCGAAACGCCGGGGCAAAGCCCGGTCCTCAACCGCCCGATACCACCAGGCGCGATCGTGTGGGAGGACGGGCAATTCATGATCGACCCGGATTACCTTGCGCCGCGCCTTGGGCTGGACGCGGAGGGCCTGCGCGAGGGGTTGCGCAAGGGCACGGTGGTCAGCCATTCCGAAAGCGGCGTCGGCGCGGACGCCGGACAAACGCGCATCACCATCCGCAGCGCACAGCGCGCCTGGGCTGCAGAGGTGGCACCAGACGGCGCCGCGCGCGAGGTGCCGCCGCCGCGCGGCCCCGCCCCGACCCCGGCTTTGGCCGACAAGCTGCGCCAGTATCTTGAGACGCTGGCGCCGCGTGATCTGCCGATCACCTACGGCAAGCTGGCACGCGCCATGGGCATGTATGCCCCCGGATCGGTGCGCAAGGTGACGCGCGCACTTGAGGAAACCATGCGCGAGGACGCCGCGGCCGGACGCCCCTTTGTCGCAGCGCGCGTAGTCGGGCGCGGCACCCCTGCGCGCCCCGGTCAGGGGTTCTTTGACCTCGCGCGCGAGCTGGGCCGCGGCCCGGGGAACAACCAGACCGAAGACGCCTATTTCACGCAGGAATTCCAGGCCAGTACGGCGGTGTGATCGCAGCCATACCCCATCGGAAACGAAGACGGCTGTCTTTGCCCGCCCCGACCGGAGTAATACTCAACACTTGTGAAATCTGGCTGGTGCCCAAGGCGAGACTCGAACTCGCACGGTATTGCTACCGGGGGATTTTGAATCCCCTGCGTCTACCATTCCGCCACTTGGGCCCGGCGCCTGATTAGCGCCCCAAGGCGGCGCCGTCCAGTTGAAATTCGATCCCTGGCTGTCCGCGTGATTTCGCTTTGCCCCGGGCTGGCGGAACGCTACACCTGCGCGGACCGAAACACAGCAACCGGAGGCGTGGGATGATCCGCCCGCTCTATGATTGGACGATCAGACAGGCCTATCACCCGCGCGCCCTCTGGGTGCTGGCATTCGTCAGCTTCATCGAGGCGTCGGTGTTCCCAATCCCGCCCGATGTGCTTATGATCCCGATGATCCTGGCGCGGCCATCGCGGGCGTGGCTCATCGCGGGCGTGGCCTTGGCGGCGTCGGTTCTGGGCGGGCTCGTAGGCTACGGCATCGGCGCGCTGTTCTATGAGCAGATCGGACAGCCGATCCTGGCGACAATGGGCAAAGAGGCGGCGATGGCCGAGTTCAACACCCGTTTCAACGAGATGGGCGTTTGGGTTGTTCTTACCGCGGGCGTGACCCCCTTTCCTTTCAAGGTGATCACCATCATGTCAGGCTGGACCGGGATGAACCTGGCGACGTTCATCGCCTCGGCGCTCATAGCGCGGGGGCTGCGGTTCTTCGTGGTCGCGGCGCTTTTGTGGAAATTCGGAGCACCGATTCGCGCGTTTATCGAGCGGCGGCTTGGCCTTCTCTTTACCCTGTTCGTGATTGCCCTGGTGGGCGGCTTCATATTGGTGAGGTACCTATGACACTGACGCACAAACACCTGATCGCAATTGCCGCCGGTGGCTCGGCGGCGCTGCTGCTGGGGGCGTTCGCGTTCCAGCACCTGGGCGGATTGGCACCTTGCAAGCTGTGTCTGTGGCAGCGCTGGCCGCATGGCGCGGCCGCCGCGATTGGCGTTTTGGCGCTGTTGTGGGCACCGGGGGCGGCAATGCTGGCATGGGCCGGGGCAACGGCAGCGGCGGCAACGGGTGCCATCGGCGCCTACCACACCGGGGTCGAGCGCGGCTGGTGGGAAGGACCGGACACCTGCACATCCGGCCCCGTCGGAGGGCAATCGTCCGATGATCTCTTTAACCAGATCATGAGCGCGCCATTGGTGCGCTGCGACGAAGTTCCATGGGAGATGTTCGGCCTGTCGATGGCAAGCTGGAACGCGATCATCGCCTTTGCGCTGGCTTTGATCTGGATCGCGGCGGCCCGGCGCGCGCCCTGATCAGCGGCCCGAGATGCGCGTCGCCAGCAGCAGGCTGGTCTCGCTCGTCGCCACGCCGTCCAGCCGCCGAATACCGGCCAGCGCCCGGTCGAGTTCTTCAAGCGACTGCGTGCCCAGCTCGACAATCAAATCCCAGCGGCCATTGGTGGTGTGCACGCGGCGCACCTCGGGCATGCCCGAGAGTTGCCGCATAATCCGTTCGGCGCCGCGCCCCTCGACCCCGATCATCATCAGCCCGCGCACCGGGTCCTGCGTCACGTCGCCCTTAAGGACTACGCTGAAGCCCACGATATCGCCCTGTCGCTGCAGCTTTTCGATGCGACTGCGCACGGTGGTGCGCGACACGCCCAACTCCTCGGAAAGGGCCGAGAGCGAGGCGCGCGCATCATGGCGCAGCGCCCGGATCAGGCTTTGGTCAGTGCTATCCATTTCGGCACATTTTCCCTGCGGTTTGCAAAAATCTCATGCATATTGCGCAAAATATGTCCTTAAATCTACCCCGTTTCGAGCGCCATAAATGGCCTGACCTGAATTCGGAGGCCTTTCATGCTCTCAAAGACATGCGTTTTGATCGGCGCGCCGGTGGATAGCGGAACGCGGCGTCCCGGTTGTTTGATGGGGCCCGACGCCCTGCGCACGGCCGGGCTTGCGGATGCGCTGACCGGGTTGGGGCACGACGTGCACGACCGGGGCAATGTCGCCCCCGGCCCGTTCACCCCGGACCCAACGGATCACGCCGTACATGCCCGCGCGGAAACCGCCGCCTGGACCGACGCATTGACACGCGCGGCACGCGACGCGGCTCGCCAGGGCATGGCGATCTTCATGGGCGGCGATCACAGCCTGTCACTGGGCACGGTGGCCGGCGTGGCCGCCAATGCGCAGGATATCGGGCGCCCCCAATTCGTACTATGGCTTGATGCCCACGCCGATTTCCACACCCCGCTCAGTTCGACCTCGGGCAACCTGCATGGAACCCCGCTGGCCTATGTCACGGGATGCCCCGGCTTTGACGGATTCGCGCCGCCCCCTGCCCCGGTACCAGCCGAAAACGTCTGTATCCTCGGGCTGCGCTCGGTCGACGGGCCAGAACGCGCGGCGTTGGCCAATAGCGCTATCAGCGCCCATGACATGCGCGAGATCGACGAAGGCGGCATTGCGCGTCCACTCGGCGCGTTCCTCGATCGGGTCGCGCGTGCAGGCGGGCTACTGCATGTCTCGCTCGACGTGGATTTTCTCGATCCGTCCTTCGCCCCGGCGGTCGGAACCACGGTGCCCGGTGGCGCAACCATGCGCGAGGCGCATCTCGTGATGGAAATGATCAACGACAGCGGGCTGATGACTTCGCTGGACCTGGTCGAGCTGAACCCCTTCCTGGATGAACGCGGGCGCACCGCGCAGGTGATGGTCGACCTGGCCGCGTCCGGCATGGGCAGGCGGGTCTTCGATCGCCCCACGCGCGCCTATCCCTGAGTTCATCTTGCCCGAAATACTCCCGCCGGAGGCTCCTGCCCCATCCACCGGCGCCCCGTTTTGAAAGGACCGCATAATGGCTTCAACATCCCCCTCCGCCAAGGCGCTTGTACCGTTCGTCAGTGTCGATCACATGATGGGCCTTGTTCACCATCTTGGCGTGCCCGTCGCACTTCGCCAAATTGCCGAGTATATCGAGGCCGATTTCAAGCGCTGGCAATTGTTCGACAAAACCCCGCGCGTGGCATCGCATTCGGCCGAGGGCGTGATCGAGCTTATGCCCACGTCGGACGGCGAGGTATATGGTTTCAAATACGTCAACGGCCACCCCAGGAACACGCGCGACGGGTTGCAAACCGTCACCGCCTTCGGGTTGCTGGCTGATGTGAACACGGGTTACCCGGTGTTGATGTCTGAAATGACGTTGCTGACCGCTTTGCGCACGGCCGCCACTTCGGCGCTGGTGGGCAAGTACCTCGCCCCCCGGGGCGCGCGCACTATGGCGATGATCGGCAACGGCACCCAATCGGAATTCCAGTGCCTGGCATTTCAGGCGCTGTGCGGGATCGATAGCGTGCGCTTGTTCGATATCGACGCGGGCGCCACGCGCAAGGCGGCACACAACCTGTCTGGCAGCGGCCTTGAGGTGGTCACCTGCACCTCGGCCGAAGAGGCGATCGAGGGCGCGCAGATCATCACCACCTGCACCGCGGACAAGCAATACGCCACCATCCTGACCGACAACATGGTCGGTAGCGGCGTGCATATCAACGCCATCGGCGGGGACTGCCCCGGCAAGACCGAACTGGCGCCGGCGATCCTGCATCGCAGCTCGATCTTCGTGGAATACCCGGAACAGACCCGGATCGAGGGCGAGATACAACAACTTGCCGCCGATCACCCGGTGATCGAGCTGTGGCAGGTGATCTCGGGGCAGGCCGAGGGCCGGCGGCGTCCCGACGAGGTGACGCTTTTCGACAGCGTCGGATTCGCCACCGAGGATTTCAGCGCATTGCGCTTTGTCCGCGACGCGATCGTCGGTACGCCCTATTCGCAACCACTGGACCTTCTGGCCGATCCGGACGATCCGCGAGATTTGTATGGAATGCTGATGCGCGCGGTCTGAGCGTCACTCCGCCGCGGGCACCGGCGGCACGCGCGGCCCGCGCAGGGGTTGCTGCGGTGCTTCGGGCGCCATGCCGCCAAGAAGATCATCCTGCAGCATCGCATCCTCCAACGTAATGGCGTCGAACACCGCAAGGAATGCCGCCAGCGCCTTGTTGCCCACGCTGGCCAATCGGCACCCGCATGAAACACGGCAGGTGTTCCCCGGCAGGTAGCATTCGAAAAGGCCGAAATCGGGCTCGGTCGATCGAATCACGGCGCCTATGTTTATCGTGCTCGCCGGCCGCGCCAGCGCGATTCCACCACCTCGCCCGCGCGTCCCCGTCAGATACCCCTCACGGGACAGATGCAGCACCACTTTTTTCACGTGGGCACGCGAAATATTGAAGGTCTGCGCGGCGTCGTCGATGGTCAGGCGTGCGCCCTCGTCCCTGTTGGCAGCCAGAAGCAACAGGCGCAGCGCATAATCGGTGAACTTGGTCAAACGCACCTTTTTCGGCCTTTCGGATATGTGCAACGGAATATTTCCCTTACGGCACCCAATGTCCAGCCCTCGGGACAATCAGACGCAGCCAGGACGCCAAATGCAGATCATCGGCAAGCATCCTCATAAAAGGGATATTTTGTTTGACCTATATCAAGGAAGTGGACACCGTGGAGGCGTAGGTCAGGCGCCATGAACGATACGAGTCCACATCCCATCTACGCACTGCTGCTCGCACTGTGCCTGGTCACGGTCAGCGTGGCCGAGGTGATGGCGCGCACCTCGATGGCAGTTGCCGACGAGGGCAGCACCCGGTTGGTGATTTGCGGCGCGCATGGTGCCGAGGTGATCGAGCTGCCCGGCGTCCCCCGGGATCACGCCGATTGCGATCTATGTCCGGCCTGTCACATGGCCACACCGACGCTCCAGGACGACCTGCCGCGCGTTTCCGCGCCTGATGGCATCGTGCGCCTTCGTCAGATTTTCCGTCCAGTTTCACAAACTACGCCCCGCCGCGTCGCGATGCGGCGGGCCCGTGCCCCACCGAAAGCCAGCTGATACATGACCCTTGCCCGCCCCTTCCCAAGTCTGGTTCGCCGCCTGATCATTGCATCGCTTGCCATGTTTGCCATGCTGCTTGGGGCGTTCAGCGCCGCCAGCGTGGCCCGCGCCCAAGGCAAGTCGCCGGTGTTGGAGAAGTTCCTGCCAGAGGTCCCCGCGGGCGATTTGGTGTCCGGGGCCGACGGATACGGGGCGATCCGGGAGGATCAGCCCGTCGCCCCCGTCCTGAAGGATGGCGAACGCGTCGGCTGGGCCTTTGTCACATCGGATTTCGTTGGCACCACCGGCTATTCGGGCAAGCCGATTCACACGATGGTGGCCGTCGACGAGGATGCCACGGTGATGGGGGTGCGGCTGGTCAAGCACTCGGAACCAATCGTTCTGATCGGCATACCCGACAGCAAGATCAAGGCGATGGCCGCCGATTATGTCGGGCTCGACCTGTTGGCCGAGGCCGAATCGGGCGGCACCAGCCACGAGTTGAACATCATTTCGGGCGCAACCGTCACGGTCATGGTGATCGACGATTCGATCGTGCGCTCGGGGCTCAAGGTGGCGCGTGCGCTCGGGCTGGGCGGGCTGGAGCCGGTCAAGGCCCCCACCGGCCCCCGCTATGAGTTGAACCCCGAGGCGCAGGCCGCGCCGGACTGGTTCACGCTGGAGGGCGATGGCACGCTGAAGCGGCTGTCGCTGGATGTCGGGCAGGTCAATGCCGCGTTCGAAGAAATGGACGATCCGCGCGCCGCTGAACGCCCGATCGAAGAGCCGCCCGAGACGACATTCATCGAGATGCAGGTGGCGCTGGTATCGGCACCGCCGGTTGGCCGGGCCCTTCTGGGCGAGGCAGAGCACGAGAACCTGCGCAGTTGGCTGAATGAAGGCGATCACGCGATCATGGTCGCCGGCCGCGGGATGTATTCGTTCAAGGGGTCCGGCTATGTGCGCGGCGGCATCTTTGACCGGATCGTTCTGATCCAGGACGACATCTCGGTCCGCTTCCGCGACCGGATGCACCGCCGCCTGGGAGACATCGCCGCCGAGGGCGCGCCGGAATACCGCGAAACTGACCTGTTCAAGATCCCTGCCGATACCGGGTTCGACCCGGCCAAGCCGTTCCGCCTGCAACTGCTGGTGCAGCGCGACGTGGCCGCGATCGAGCGGGTCTTCACCACCTTCGAGCTAAGCTACCGCTTGCCGGGCAAGTACCTGCGCGAAGTGCCGCGCCCCGGTGCCGAGCCCGCCCCCGCAGGCAGCGCTCAGGCCAAGGCCGATCAAGACGAGAAGGCCGCGCAATCCGCCCTGTGGAAGCGCATCTGGCGCGACAAGACGCCCGAGGTGATCGGCGTGGCGGCGATGCTTCTGGTGCTGACGGCGGCGTTCTTCTTCCAGACGTTCCTGACCCGGTCCGAGCGGCTGACCTTCTGGTTCCGCATGTCGTTTCTGACCGTGACGCTGGTCTTTCTGGGTTGGTACGCCAACGCGCAGCTGTCGGTCGTCAACCTGATGGCATTGTTCGGTGCCCTGACGTCCGACTTTAGCTGGCAGGCCTTCCTGCTGGACCCGCTGACGTTTATCCTGTGGTTCTCGGTCGCGGCGGCGCTTATTTTCTGGGGGCGCGGGGCCTATTGCGGATGGCTGTGCCCGTTCGGCGCCCTGCAAGAGCTGACCAACCAGATCGCGCGCTATTTCAAGGTGCCGCAATGGACCCTGCCCTGGGGCCTGCATGAGCGGCTCTGGCCCCTCAAATACATGATTTTCCTCGGGTTGTTCGGTGTCTCACTGGCCTCGATCGAGCAGGCCGAGGCATTGGCAGAAGTCGAGCCGTTCAAGACCGCGATCATCCTGAAGTTCATTCGCGCATGGCCGTTCGTGGCCTACGCGGCGGCGCTGCTGATCGCAGGGCTGTTCGTCGAGAGGTTCTTTTGCCGCTACCTGTGCCCGCTTGGCGCGGCGCTGGCGATCCCGGCACGACTGCGGATGTTCGACTGGCTCAAAAGGTACCGCGAATGCGGCAACCCCTGCCAGACATGCGCCCATGAATGCCCGGTTCAGGCGATCCACCCCACGGGCGAGATCAACCCCAACGAATGCATCAACTGCATGCACTGCCAGGTTCTCTATCAATCCAAGGAGAAGTGCCCGGTCGTGATTAAGAAACTCAAGCGCCGCGCAAACGCCTCGCAAGGGGCGGCGACGCTGGAGCGCAGCCTATCCAATCACCCCAACCTGAAGGAGACACAGAATGTCTGATCAAGATAAGAAACACGGCATCACCCGCCGCGGCCTGCTGGGCGCGACGGCCAGTGGCGCGGCCCTGCTGGGCGGCGCAGGCGGCGCGCGTCTGGCGATGCTGGGCGGCGCGGCAGGCGTGGCCACCGCGGCCAGCACCACACCGGCCAGCGCGGCAACCGACGCGGTGACGCTCGCGCCGGGCGAGTTGGACGACTACTACGGCTTCTGGTCGTCGGGACAGACCGGCGAGCTGCGCATCATGGGCTTTCCGTCCATGCGCGAGCTGATGCGCGTTCCGGTTTTCAACCGCTGCTCTGCCACCGGCTGGGGGCAGACCAACGAAAGCCTCAAGATCATCAAGGACGGCATGTCCGAGCAAACCCGCGACTTTTTGGCCGCCAACGGCAAGGAAGTGCACGACAACGGCGATTTGCACCACCCGCACATGTCGTTCACCGACGGCACCTATGACGGGCGCTACCTGTTCATGAACGACAAGGCCAACACGCGCGTGGCACGCGTGCGCTGCGACGTGATGAAGTGCGACAAGATCACCGAGATCCCCAATGCCAAGGCGATCCACGGCCTGCGTCCGCAGAAGTTCCCGCGCACCGGCTACGTGTTTGCCAATGGCGAGGACGAAGTGCCGATGGTCAACGATGGCAGCGTTCTGGATGATCCGTCGCAATACGTGAACTTCTTCAGCGCCATCGACGGCGACACGATGGAAGTGGCATGGCAGGTTATGGTGTCGGGCAACCTCGACAACACCGACTGCGACTACCAGGGCAAATATGCCTTCTCGACCTCGTACAACTCGGAAATGGGCATGAACCTGGCCGAGATGACCGAGAACGAGCTGGATCACGTTGTCATCTTCAATATTGCCGAGATCGAAAAGGGTGTCGCGAACGGGGATGTTCAAATGCTCAACGGCGTGCCCGTGATCGACGGGCGCAAGGGCCAGAACAAGAAATACACCCGCTACGTGCCCATCCCCAACAGCCCGCACGGCATCAACACCGCGCCCGACATGAAGCACGTCTGCGTGGCCGGCAAGCTGTCGCCAACGGTGTCGGTTCTGGACGTGCGCAAGTTCGACGCGCTGTTCGAAGACGATAGCATCGATCCGCGCTCGGCCGTGGTGGCAGAGCCCGAACTGGGCCTCGGTCCGCTTCACACCGCGTTTGACGGCAAGGGCTATGCCTACACCACGCTGTTCCTCGACAGCCAAATGGTGAAGTGGCACATCGAAGACGCCGTGCGCCTGTATAACGGCGAGGACGTTGATCCGATCGTGTCGAAAGTGGATGTGCATTACCAGCCGGGCCACAACCACACCACCATGGGCGAAACCAAGGAGGCCGACGGTAATTGGCTGATTTCGCTCAACAAGTTCTCGAAGGACCGGTTCCTGAACGTGGGGCCGCTCAAGCCCGAGAACGAGCAGATCATCGACATCTCCAGCGATGACATGAAGGTGGTACACGACGGCCCGACCTTTGCCGAACCGCATGACGTGATCCTGGTGCGGCGCGACATCGTCAACCCCGTCAACGTGTGGGACCGCAACGATCCGATGTGGGCCGAGACGCGCAAACAGGCCGAGGCCGACGGCGTGGATATCGACGACTACATGGACACGGTAATCCGCGACGGCAACAAGGTGCGCGTCTACATGTCCAGCCAGGCGCCGATGTTCTCGCTCGAAAGCTTCGAGGTGAACCAGGGCGACGAGGTGACGGTCGTCATCACCAACCTTGACGACATCGACGACCTGACCCACGGCTTTACCCTCAACAACCATGGTGTCGCCATGGAAGTAGGGCCGCAGGCGACGTCGTCGGTCACCTTCACGGCTGCCAAGCCCGGGGTGTACTGGTACTATTGCCAGTGGTTCTGCCACGCGCTGCACATGGAGATGCGCGGCCGGATGCTGGTCAAGCCAAAGGCGTCCTGATCAATGCTGCACCGTCTGATCCCGTTTGCCCTGACCCTGCTGCTGGCCGCGTTGCCGGTTTGGGCGGCTGAGCGTCCCGTGCAGGCGGGCGGCGGTGCCTTGCAACGTGCCATCGCCGGGGCCGACCCCGGCGATGTGCTGCTTCTTGCGCCGGGCCGTCACGATGGCCCGGTGACCCTGTCGAACCCCATCACCCTGGACGGAAACGGCAAAGCCGTGATCGAGGGCGGCGGCGACGGCTCGGTCATTACCGTGACGGGGCCCGACATTACCGTGCGCGGGCTGGAGATTTCAGGATCCGGCAGCGATCATCAAACCATCGATTCCGGTGTCCAACTGACCAAGACCGCCCGCCGCGCCGTGATCGAGGATAACCGCATTTTGGGCAATCTCTATGGCGTCGATATCCACGGCGCCAACGACAGCATCGTGCGCGGCAACACCATCGTGGGCCGGCGCGACCACCGCATGAATGACCGCGGCAACGGCGTCTATGTCTGGAACGCGCCGGGTGCCAAGGTGATCGGCAACGATATCCGCTATGGGCGCGACGGCATTTTCGTCAACACCTCGCGGCGCAACCTGTTTCGCGGCAACCTTTTTCGCGACCTGCGTTTCGCTGTGCACTACATGTATGCCAACGACTCCGAGGTGTCCGACAATATCTCGATCGGAAATCACCTTGGCTATGCCCTGATGTTCTCAACCGGGATCACCGCGACCGGCAACATGTCGCTGGGGGATCGTGATCATGGCATCATGCTCAACTATGCCAATGACGTGGACCTACACGGCAACCTGGTGCGCGGCGGGGCCGAGAAATGCACCTTTATCTACAACGCGCATCGCAACCTGATCGCGCGGAACCGTTTTGAGGGGTGCGACATCGGCATCCATTTCACCGCCGGGTCCGAGCGCAACGCGCTGACCGGGAACGCCTTTATGGGCAACCGCACGCAAGTGAAATACGTCGGCACGACGGACGTGGAATGGAGCCTTGAGGGCACCGGCAACTACTGGTCCGATCACACCGCGTTCGATCTGGACGGTGACGGGATCGCCGACAGCCCGTTTCGCCCCAATGACCTGATGGATCACATCCTGTGGTCACAGCCTGCCGCCGCGCTACTTCTGGGCGCGCCGGCGGTGCAGTTGATCCGCTGGTCGCAAGCCAGCTTTCCCGCCACGCTACCCGGCGGGGTGGTGGACAGCCACCCATTGACCCGGCCGGTAACGATCCCGGTCCCCCCCGATATCGCCGCGATGGAGGCCGAACGTGCTGACAAGTGGCGCAAGGACGAGCGAGACGAGTGACATGACCCAGAGCCTTGAGATAAACGAGCTGACAAAGACATACGGCGCCGTTCATGCGCTCGACAAGGTGTCACTGTCGGTCGCGCCGGGCGAACGCGTTGCCCTGCTCGGCCACAACGGCGCGGGAAAATCGACGCTGATGAAGATCATCCTGGGGCTTATCCCGCACGACACCGGCACCGTCACGGTTACCGGCACAACGCCCGGATCGGTGGCAGCGCGTGGCGCCACGGCCTACCTGCCCGAAAACGTGGCCTTTCACCCGGCCCTGACCGGGTTGGAGCAGATCCGCCACTACCTGCGCCTGCGCGGCGAGCGCACCGATCACGCGATGGACCTGCTGGCGCGGGTCGGGCTGGCGGACGCGGCCAAGCGCCGGATCGGCACCTATTCCAAGGGCATGCGGCAGCGTGTCGGCCTGGCACAAGCCCTGATCGGCAAGCCCCGCCTTCTGGTTCTGGACGAGCCGACCAGCGGCCTTGATCCCGTCTCGCGCCGCGACTTCTACGCGCTTCTGGATGGGCTGGCGGCCGAGGGCGCGGCGATCCTGCTGTCCAGCCACGCCCTGACCGAGGTAGAGGCCCGCACCGACCGGCTGGTGATCCTGTCGGCGGGCGTGGTGGTGACGCAAGGCGCGCTGTCTGATCTGCGCCGGCAGGCCGATTTGCCGGTGACGGTACATGTCACCGCCCGCAGCGGCGGCAAGGAGCGCCTGGCCGAGGCCCTCCCGCAGGGCCGGATGAACGGCACCGGCGTGAACCTGCGCTGCGCGCAAAGCGACAAGATGGCAACGCTGGCCCGTGTGTCCGAGCTTGGGCCGCTGGTCACCGATATCGACGTACAGCCGCCCAGTCTTGAGGACATTTACAGCCATTTCAGCCGGAGGGACGGGCAATGAAACGTATACTGGCCACGGCGGCGACCGAGTTTCGCATCGCCCTGCGCAATCGCTGGGTCACGATCGCGGTGGCAATGATGGCCCTGTTCGCCATGGTCCTGTCGGCGGCCGGATCGGCCCCGACCGGGGCGCTTGGCGCCGACCGGCTGTCGGTGACGGTGGCCAGCCTGACCTCGCTGGCGGTTTACCTGGTGCCGCTGGTGGCGCTGCTGATGTCGTTCGACGGCGTCGCCGGCGAGGTCGAGCGCGGCACCCTGCCCCTGCTGCTGACCTATCCCGTGACGCGGGGCGAGGTGCTGATTGGCAAGCTGCTGGCCCATCTTTGCGTGCTGACGCTGGCGGTCGGAGTTGGCTATGCCATCGCTGCGGTGGCCGCCGTGGCGGTGGATGCCCGCGCCGTGCAGGGGGTGCCGGCGTTGTGGCGGCTTTTATGGTCCTCGGTGCTTCTGGGTGCGGCGTTCCTGTGCCTTGGCTATGCGCTGTCGTCGCTGTCGCGCCGGCCTGCGGGCGCGGCGGGGCTGGCGATCGGGCTATGGCTGATCATGATCGTGCTCTACGACTTGGGGCTTCTGGCGGCGCTGGTGGCCGATGGCGGCGGCTGGTTCACGACGCAGGTGTTTCCATGGCTGTTGCTGGCCAACCCGGCCGATGCCTTCCGCCTGTTCAACCTTGCCGCCTCCGAGGCGACAGCCGCCGCCGCCGGTATCGGCGGGGCCGCCAACGCGGTGCCCGCGTGGCAGGCACTTGCCTCGGTCGTGATCTGGCCCGCGCTGGCCCTTGCCCTTGCCATCGCCGCGTTTCGAAAGGTCACGCCATGATCCGCCCCATGATCGCCCTTGCGTTCCTGGCCCTGACTGCCTGCAAGCAGGAGGCCCAGGAAACGCCCAACCCCGTCACGCTCAGCGCCGCGTCGGTTGGCCATTACTGCCAGATGAACATGCTGGAGCACCCCGGCCCCAAGGCGCAGGTGCACCTTGAAGGGTTGCCGGATGCGCCATTGTTCTTCAGCCAGGTGCGCGATGCCATCGCCTATCAGCGCATGCCCGAGCAAAGCCATGCCATCACCGCGATCTTCGTCAGTGACATGGGCAAGGCGCCAAGCTGGGAGGCGCCGGGGCGGGACAACTGGATCGCCGCGACCGAGGCGCACTACGTCGTCGGCTCGAACAAAAAGGGCGGCATGGGCGCGCCCGAACTGGTGCCTTTCGCCAGCCGACAAGGCGCCGAGCAGTTCGCCGCGCGCCATGGCGGGCACGTGTCGCTGCTATCCGATATCCCCGACGCGGCGGCGCTGGCCCCGGTGGCGGCAAACGATCCCGCCCCGGAAAACCCGGACGAGGCGCAGCAAGGCTATGCCGAACGGCTACGCGCCCTATCGCGCGGCGCCGATGACTGAGGGATCCTCGCCGATCCACCGGCGCGCGGTGCTGCTTGGCGCCGCCGCCCTTGCATCCATGCCCGGTGCGGCCCTGACATCGCCCGCCCTGCGAACATGGCGCGGCACCGCCATGGGAGCCGGCGCGCGGATCACCTTGGCCCACCCCGACGCGGACGCCCTGATCGCGCGCGCCCGGGCCGAGATCGACCGGCTGGAGGATATCTTCAGCCTCTATCGCGCGGGCTCGGCGCTGTCGCGTCTCAACCGCGCGGGGGAGCTGATTGCGCCGCCATTTGAGCTGCTGGAATGCCTGTCGCTATGCGCTCGCGTTCATACCGCTAGCGGCGGGCGGTTCGATCCCAGCATACAACCACTTTGGTCCCTCTATGCGGAGACCCACAGCGCTGGCAACACGCCCACTCGCGCGCAGATCGACGCCGCCCTCGCGCGCGTCGGCTGGAACGGGGTGCGCTATGACAGCGGCGCGGTGCGGCTGCGGCCCGGCATGGCGCTGACCCTGAACGGCGTGGCGCAGGGATACGCCGCCGACCGTGTTGCAGCGCTCTTGCGGGACGCGGGGGTGGAACAGGCCCTGATCGACACCGGCGAGATCCGTGCGATGGACGCCCCCGAGGGACGAGACGGCTGGCCCGTGACGGTCAAGGACGGCCCCGAGATAATCCTCGGGAATCGCGGTTTGGCCACCTCTTCGCCGCTTGGCACGGTGTTCGACACCGGCGGAGCCGTCGGCCATATCCTCAGCCCGCAAACCGGACTGCCGGTCACCGTCCGCTGGCGCACCATCAGCATCAGCGCCCCCCGCGCGGCCGTGGCCGACGCCTTGTCCACCGCAGGCGCGATGATGCCGGACCAGGCGTCACTTGACGCGCTGATCGCGAAATTCCGGGGCGCGCGGATCGAGGCGGCGCAGGCGGCATAAGCCCTGCAGACATCGCGCAGGGGGCTTCATCTTGTCCAAAATACTCCCGCCGGAGGCGCCCTTCCCCTCGGCCAGCCCTCAACGCGGGCGCAGGCGCAGGCGGATGCCGTCGCGGGCGCGCACCGTCAGCTGCGCCTGCGGCACCGGCGCATCGCCCTCGATCCGCTCAAAACGGAACGCCCGCACCAGCATCGACAGCAGCAGCGGCCCCTCGGCCATCGCGAATCCGGCGCCCGGGCAGACGCGCGGGCCGGAGGAGAACGGGATGTAAGCCTCGCGCAGGCACTTCTTTCCGTTCTCGGTGGCGAAACGGGCGGGGTCGAACTCATCCGGCCGATCCCACAGGCGGGTGTGGCGGTGCAGGTGCCAGGGGCTGACGATCACCTGCGCGCCGGGACAGACATCGCGGCCGCGGAACTGCTCGGATTTCACGGCCTCGCGGACATACATCGGCACCGGCGGGTAAAGGCGCATCGTCTCGCGGAACACGGCGCGGGCCTGGGGCAGCTTCGACAGGGTCGAGAAATAGATGCGATCGGGGTCGATGGCTGCCTGCGCCTCCTCCGCCAGCCGCTCCTGCCAGTCGGGGTAGAGCGCCAGCAGGTAAAGCGCCCATGCCAGCGCCGAGGCCGAGGTTTCGTGCCCGGCCAGGAAGAAGATCGCGACCTGGTCGGCCATCTCGGCGGTGTCGAACGTCTCGCCCGTCTCGGGGTCCGGGGTTGTCATGATCTTGGTGGCCAAATCGTCGGGCGCGGTGCCCGCTTCTAGCGCGGCGGCGCGGTCGGCTGTCAGCCGGGTGATGGCCGTGCGGATCGTGCGGGCGGTGGCCCGGGTGCGGCGGGAATGGAGCCGCGGCACCCACGCGGGCAGCGGCAGCAGCGCCCCGATATTGAGCAGCGGCTGCGCCTTTTGATGGGCACGGAAGGCGGCGAAGACGCCGGCGGCGAGCTCGTGCTCGATCGGGATTGAGAAAAGCGTGCGAAAGATCACGTCGGCGGCGGCGTGGCTGGTCTCGGCCTCGATCTCAAGGGGGCGGCCGTCGGCGCGGGGGTTCAGGCGGGCGATCATCGCCTGCCCGGCGTCCCACATGGCCGGAAACGTGTCGCGCAGGCGCCCGCCCTCAAAAGCCGGGTCGATGATGCGGCGCTGGCGGGCCCAGGTGGTGCCGTTGGTGATGAAAACCGAGTTTCCCAGCAGAGGCGTCAGCCCCTCGCGCAGGCGCCGGGACTTGGGAAAATCGCCCGGCCGGCGGCGCAGGACGAGGTCCACCAGGTCGGGATCGTTGCACATGTAAGAGCGAAAAAAGGGCGTCCGAAACTCTGCCATCCAGGCCCGGTAAAGACGGGCGGGCTGGGCCGAGAGAATGTCGCGGCGAAAGAGCCGGGCGTAGCGCCAGAGGGTCACTTTATCGGGCCGGGCGGCCGGTTTGGGCGGCAGGGGGCGCGGCGGCGGCGTGGGGGTGTCGTCGGGCATCGAAAGGATCCTGTGAGGGCGGGTGCGCCGCCGGGGCAGCATGCCCAGCCCCGGCCCGGCACGTCAAGCATGCGAAGGGGTGAAATGCGGGTGCCCCACTGTGGGGCGAATACGTGTTGTTTATACTGTATCTACTGGATCGAGCGCGTATTTGTCGCCGCTCATCCCTCCCCCGTCCAGCCGGTGGCGCGGGGTGTGCCGCCAAGGCGGAGTTGATCAACCGCGCGCGCGGCGATCTGGTCGGTCGCGGCCTCAAGACTGGGCGGGGCGAGGTACCACGCGGGCACCGGCGGCATCACCGTCGCGCCCATTTCGGTCACTGCGGTCATGTTACGCAGATGCGCCAGCGTCAGCGGCGCCTCGCGCGCCAAAAGGATCAGGCGCCGCTGCTCCTTTAGCTGCACGCCCGCCGCGCGGGTCAGCAGGTTATCGTCAAGTCCGTGCGCCACCGCCGCAAGCGTGCGCATCGAGCACGGCGCGACGATCATCCCCGCCAGCGGCGCCGAGCCCGAGGCAATCCGGGCCCCGACATCGGAGGCGGAATGCACGCAGGCGGCCATCGCGCGCAGACGGTCCGCCGCGCCGGGGCCGCATTCGGCGGCCAGCGTGCGTTCGCCCGCCGGACTTATGACCAGATCGACCCGGGCGCCCATGTCCACGAGGTGCCGCGCCGCCGACAGGCCAAGCGCCGCGCCCGACGCGCCCGATATGCCCAGGACCACCCGCGCGCTCATGACAGGCCCGCCCGCGCCAGAAGGTCGGCGGCAAAGCTGTCGGCCTTGTCGGGCATGGTCATCACCTGGCCCCAGTCGCGACCCGATTCAGTGCCGATCTTGGTGGTGGCGTCGATCCCCATCTTGCCCGCCAGCCCCGCCTGCGGCGAGGCGAAATCGAGGTAATCCATCGGCGTGTTTTCAAGGATCATGACATCGCGTCCCGGGTCCATGCGCGTGGACATCGCCCATGCGACATCGTCCCAATCGCGCGGGTTGATGTCCTCGTCGACGACGACGATCATCTTGGTATAGCTGAACTGCGCCAGCATCCCCCAAAGCGCCATCATCACGCGTCGCGCCTGTCCCGGGTAGCGTTTGTCGATGCTGACCACCGCGATGCGGTAGGAACAGGCGGCTGGCGGCAGCCACAGATCGCGCAGCTCGGGGATCTGCGCGCGGATCACCGGCAGGGCAAGGTCGTTGAACACCTCGCCGATGACCGATGGCTCGTCCGGGGGGCGGCCGGTATGGGTCGACAGGTAAAGCGGATCGCGCCGGTGCGTCAGTGCCGAGACGCGCATGACCGGGAACAGCTCGGCCGCGTTGTAATATCCGGTGTGGTCGCCGAACGGTCCTTCGGGGGCAGTATCGCCGGGGTGTATCCACCCCTCGATCACCATTTCGGCCTGCGCGGGCACCAGAAGGGGCACCGTGCGCGCCGGCACCAGCTCGGCCCGCGCGCCGCGCAGCACGCCCGAGAAGGTCAGTTCGGACACCGCTTCGGGCAGCGGCAGCGCGGCCGCCAGAAGCGTGGCGGGATCGGCGCCAAGGGCGATGGCGACCGGCATCGCCTGCGTGGCGCGCTCCCATGTGCGGTGATGCGCGGCGCCGCCCCGGTGCGCCAGCCAGCGAAGGATGACGCGCCCGCCATCCAACACCTGCGCGCGGTAAACGCCCGCGTTATAGGCGTGCACGGCGTCTGGCGCGCTACCATGGGGCCGGGTCATCACCACCGGCCACGTGATCAGCGGTCCGGCATCGCCGGGCCAGCAGGTTTGCACCGGCAGGCGGGTCAGGTCGGGTGCCTCGTCGACGACCTGCTGCACCGGGGCGGTGCGGGCGAACCGGGGCCGCGTGCGCAACGCGGCGCGCAGCATCGGCCAGCGCGACAGCGCGTCGCGCATGCCGGTGACGGGCGCGGGCGCGCGCAACGCGGCCAGGAATTCGCCCAGCTCGGACACATCCCCCGCGCCGCAGCCAAGGCCTGCGGCGACGCGCGCGCGGGTGCCGAAAAGGTTGGCGATCACGGGGATCTCCGCGCGGCTCCCATCCGCCAGCACCGGCGCCTCAAAGCGCAGCGCCGGGCCGCCCGCGCGCAGCACTCGGGAGCCCACGGCGGTCATCTCGTTCACCACCGAGACGGGATCGGCGATGCGCGCCAAGTCGTCCGCCGCCGCGAGATCCGACAGGAACGCCCGCAGGCTATCGCGCCGGGGGGGACCGTTATCGAGCATGCGTTTTCTCCGAAATCCGCGTTCGTGGCATGGCTATCACCCCTTGCGCGCAATCGAATTGACATATGTCAATTCATCCGATGCGCGGCGGCGTTAGGGTCCGGCAAACCCGCCCAATCACAGGAGTCTGCCTTGCCCCCGACATCCGCGCCGATCCCCTTGGCCCCGCGCCCGTTGGCTTTGGGGCTGCGCGCCCTGCCCCTGTTTCCGCTGGCGGCACCGCTGAGCCTTTTGATGCGGCGGCTGATCGCGGCGCATCCGGGCCTGATCACGCGGCTTGGCGCGCATGGGTCGTGCCGGTTTGCCATCGATCCCATCGATCTGCCGCTGGTGCTGCTGCTGCAGCCCGAGGTGGAGCGAATCACCGTGCATCGCCGCCCGCCGCCCGACGCCGACACCCGCATCGCCGGGCCGCTGGCGGCACTGCTGGGGCTGGTGCATGGCACGTGGGACGGTGATGCACTGTTTTTCTCGCGCGATCTGGTGATCGAGGGGGACACCGGCGCGGCGCTGGCGCTGCGCAACGCGATCGACGATGCCGAGCTGGACCTGGCGGCCGAAATCGCGGCGCTGTCTGGGCCGATGCGGGGGCGTCTGGAACCGCTTATTGCGCTGGCCGAGCGGGTAACCCACCTGCCGCTGCGCCGCGCCGAGGGGGTGTAAACGATGGAGTTGGTTTGCCCCGCGGGAACCCCCGCCGCCCTGCGCTCGGCCGTGGCGGCCGGGGCGCATACGGTCTATTGCGGCTATGCCGACGACACCAACGCGCGCAATTTTCCGGGCCTGAATTTCTCACGCGAGGAGATGGAGCAGGCGATTGCCCATGCCCATGCGCAAGGCGCCAAGGTGTTGGTGGCGATCAACACCTTTCCCCGCGCCGGCGATGCGGCGCCGTGGCATGCCGCCATCGCCCATGCCGCGGCGGCGGGCGCCGATGCGGTGATCCTGGCCGATACCGGCCTTCTGGCGCATGTGGCCGAGCATCACCCCGGCCTGCGGCGGCACCTGTCGGTGCAAGCAGCCGCCGCCAACCCCGACGCGATCAACTTCTACGCCGAGGCGTTCGGGGTGAAACGCGTGGTGCTGCCGCGGGTGTTGAGCGTGCAGGAAATCACCGCGATCAACCGCGAGATAGACGTGGAGACGGAGGTGTTCGTGTTCGGCGGCCTGTGCGTGATGGCCGAGGGGCGCTGTTCGCTGTCGTCCTACGCGACCGGGCTGTCGCCCAACATGAACGGTGTCTGCTCGCCCGCCAGCCATGTCAGCTATGACGAGGAGGGGGGCGAGTTGGCGGCGCGGTTGGGCGGCTTCACGATCCACCGCTCGGGCCGGGATGAGCCCGCGCCCTACCCGACCCTGTGCAAGGGCTGTTTTACCTCGCGCGAGCGGACCGGCTACGTGTTCGAGGACCCCAGCAGCCTTGATGCCTCGCAGCTTATTCCGCAGCTGTCCAAGGCGGGGGTCAGCGCGCTCAAGATCGAGGGGCGGCAACGTTCGCGCGCGTATGTGAGCCAAGTGGTGCGCGCGTTTCGCGCGGCCACCGATGCGCTGGAGGCGGGGCGTCCGATCCCACCGGGGACGCTGTCGGCGCTGACCGAGGGGCAGAGCGCCACTACCGGCGCCTATGCCAAGACATGGAGGTAGGGCGATGCAGCTGACAGTGGGCCCGACGCAGTTTTTCTGGCGCGGCGAGGCGTGGCGCGATTTCTACGCGCGATTGGCCGACGAGGCGCCGGTGGACCGCGTCGTTCTGGGCGAATTGGTGTGCTCCAAGCGGCTACCGTTCTACCAGACCGAGATCCCGCAGGCGGTAGAGCGGTTGCAGGCGGCAGGCAAGCAAGTGGTGCTGACCTCGCTGGCGCTGATCACGCTCAAGCGCGAGCGCAAGCTGATGGCCGATCTGGCCGATATGGGGCTTGAGGTCGAGATCAACGATTTGACCGCGCTGGCCTATCTGCCCAAGGGCACGGCGTTCAGTGTCGGGCCGCTGATCAACACCTATAACGAGGGTACGGCGGCGTGGATGCATAAACGCGGCGCGGCGCGGATTTGCCTGCCGCCCGAATTGCCGCTGGCCTCGGTCCGCGCGATTACGGCTGCCAGCCTTGCGCCGGTCGAGGTGTGGGGCTGGGGCCGGTTGCCGTTGGCGATATCGGGGCGGTGCTATCATGCGCGCCTGCATGATCGGACCAAGGATAATTGCCAGTTCATCTGCGACGCGGACCCGGACGGGCGCGAGGTGGAGACACTGGACGGGCAGGATTTCCTGGCGGTGAACGGGGTGCAGACCCTGTCGGCGGCCTGTGCCAACGCGGCGTACCAGGTGCCTGCCCTGCGGGATGCGGGGGTGTCGTCGCTCAGGCTGTCGCCGCAATCGGAAGGGTTCGCGGAGCTGTGCGGCGATTTCCGGGCGCTACTGGATGGCCGGATCACGGCCGGGGAGCTATCGCAGCGCGCCCTGCCCCACGCCCCCGGCGGCACCTATTGCGACGGGTTCCTGACCGGCGACACCGGCGCGGCATGGTCGCAGGCGGGGCGTGAAAGCGCATGAGGGGGCGGGCAAACACAGGGCCGCGACCAACCTGGAGGGCGCGTTTGCATCAGCAATGCGGAGTGGCACCTTAAAGCCCCGATGACGGTTGAGGCGGCGCACACCATCGCCAACGCGACCTCGTGGGGGAGGTCGGTCGCGGCCCGGCGGTGCCGGGCGGTGTGGGTTGTGGGGGCGCGCCGGGGGGAAGGCATGCGCGGGTTGTTGTGAACGGCGACGAACGGAAACTTCAAAAGATTCCGTTCAAGAAAGTTTAAAACTTTCTTGGTCTTTAGCCGATTGCGGGGCGTAGAACGTCGAAGGGCGATCCTCACGCCGCGCGGTCCAGCGCGGCCACCGTTTCGGGCCAGAGCTGCCGCGCGTCCTCCAGCGCGGCGGCAGCATCGGCGCCCTCGTCTGCCGCGAGGCGCGCCACCGCTTGCTCCAGCGCCTGGTGCAGCGCCCGCGCGCCCAGTGTGGCCGCGCCGCCCGCCAGCCGGTGCGCCAGGTGCGCTGCGCGCGCCGCATCCAGCCCCTCCAGCACCTGCCGCTCGTGCAGCAGCGCGTCGCCCTCATCGCGGAACCGGGCGAGCAAGTCTTGCACCCGGTCGGGCGAAAGGATCGTGCGCAGGCTGTCGATCACCGCCGTATCCAGGATCGACGCGGGCGCGTCCTGCGGCTGGGGCGCCGGCCGATCGGTGGCGCCATAGAGACCATGCAGCAGATCGGCGCGCTGAACCGGTTTGGTGATGATCGCATCGACCCCGACCGCGTGGCAGGCCTCATCGCCGATTTCGATCATGTGGGCGGTCACCACGACGATGCGCACGTCACTGGATGGCCCGCCTGAGGCACGGATCTCGCGCGTGGCTTGCAGCCCGTCCATCCCCGGCATGCTCAGGTCCATCAGGATCGCATCGAAGCGGGCCGCCATCGCGGCGTCGATCCCGGCGCGGCCATCCTCGGCCTCTTGCACGTGGTGGCCTTCGGCCTCGAGCTGCCGGCGCAGCACGAAGCGGTTGATCGCGTTGTCCTCGACGATCAGAATGTCCATCGGCGGCGCGTGCTCGGGCGGGGTCGCGGGCGCGGTTGCCGCCTGCGCCGGCAGCGGCGACAGGGGCAGGCGCAGCCGGAACATGGAGCCCTCGCCCGGCAGGCTTTCGACGCCCACGCGCGCGTTCATGGCCTGTGCCAGGCGCTTCACGATGCCCAGACCCAGGCCGGTGCCCTCGACATGGTCGAAGCCGGGCGTCTGGATGCGGGCGAAATCGTCGAATATCTGGTTGAGCCGCTCGGGCGCGATCCCGACCCCGGTATCGGACAGCTCGAACACGACCTCGCCGCGCGCGGGGGGGATCGAAACATCGAGGGTGATGGTGCCGTCGCGGGTGAACTTGACCGCGTTGCTGATCAGGTTGGTCAGGATCTGCCGCAAACGGTGCCGATCGGCATGGATTTCGCCCAAGGGCTCGGGCGTCCGGTTGAGGATGATCCGGTTGCCTGCGCGCCGCGCCGCCGGGGTCATGTCGCGGACCAGCTCGGCAAGCAGGTCGTCCAGGGCAAAGTTCGCCGGGGCCAGGTCGATGCGGCCCGCCTCGATCTGGGCGACATCGAGGACGTCGTTGACATGCCCCAGCAGCACCTGCGCGGAGCTTTCCAGGATCTGGGCATAGTGGCGCTGATCGGCATCGAGGGCGGTGTGTTTCAACAGGTCCAGCGCGCCCAAGACCCCGTTGAGCGGCGTGCGCATCTCGTGGCTCATGACGGCGAGGAACTGCGCCTTGGCACGGGCGCCGGCCTGTGCGCGGTCGCGCGCCTCGCGCAGCGAGGCCTCGGATTCCAGGCGCTGGCTGATGTCGCGCAGGAAACAGGCGCGGATGGCGCCATCCGCGTGCCGGGGCACGCCGACCGTCATTTCCACGTCGAAGCTGTGCCCGTCCGCGTGGCGCGCGACAAGCTGACGGCAAGCGGGTTGCCCGGCGGTCTGCGCGGGCGGCAGCAGCGGCGGCGCCTCGCCTTCGTCATCGGCGGGGCGGACCATGTCATGGAGCGCGGTGCCGCGGACGGCGCCTTGGGTCGTGCCGAACATCCGCTCGGCGGCCTCGTTCATCTCGATCACGCGGCCGTCGGGGTCGGTCACGATGATCGCGTCCAGCGAGGTGGCGATGATCGTGGACAAGCGCGCGCTGATCTGGCGGTTGGCCCTGGCGCGGGCGAGATTGACGCGCGATTGCCGCCAGAACAGCCATGCCAGCGACGCCAGCGACACCAGCAAAAGCCCCATGACCAGCGACAGGTTGACCAGCAGGCCGTGCATCTCGGTGCGGGTGGCCTGGGTGCGGGCGGCGGCCTCTGTTACGCTATGCGCCGAGGCGCGGCGCAGGATCGGGCGCAGCTCGGACAGGCGCGCATCGATCGCGGGCAACGCCTGCATCAGGGCCTCGTCGGGCCCATCCATAAGGGGTATCATCGCGTCGATGGCGGTGCTGAGGGATCTGAACGCGGGCGCATCGCGCGGCACCAGATCGGAATAGACGGGGCTTTGCATCATGGTCTCGACGCGGCTGTAGAAGATATCGAACCGCTGGCGCAGTTCCTCCAGGTCCGCCGCGCCGGTGCGCCGGGCGGTGCCGAGCTGCGCCTGAAGCTCCAGAAACTCGACCTCGAGCTGGGCGATGGTCCACTGCACGTTGTCGGTGCGCGAGGTGCTGAGATCCTCAAGCCGGTCATTCACGCGAAACAGAAGCTGCACCGCCAACGCGACCGATGCCGCTGCCACCAGCGCGAACAGGACCAACTGGACATGGCGCCAATAGCGGCGCGGCACCCGCTTTTTCAAGGTAGACATCCGCGCCCCCAACCCCCGTGCGCCGCGCATATGATCGTGCCCTTAGCCACGCGCGGCAACGGGCACTCTAGCGCTCGATGCGGATCCGGTCCAGTTGCCAGACGCTGCGCGCGTAATACGTTTCGGTCCGGTAGCGCGCGTCGCGGTCGAAGGGAAACACCAGCCAAAGCGGCCCTTTGTCGCGGGTGCTCATCGGGGCGCCGTTGCGCGCGAAGGCAAGCAGCGCGCCGTTGGGGCGCACGTCGGCGACGGGGAACCGGGCCTCGTAGCCATTGAGCCCGATCAGCCGCATGACGCCGTCCCGCACGCCCAGATACGCCAGCAGATCGTGCAGGTGTACGCCCTCGAACCGCTCGCGCCCGGCGGTCCAGTTGGTGCTTGTGCGGAATGCGGCGCGCGGCAGCGTCCGCAGATCATCCAGCCCCAAGGCAATGCGCCGCCCCTCCTCGCCCGCGCCGGCGGCTTCGGGCGCGATGCGAATGTCCAGAACATGCGGGTCGGCGGCCCGCGCCCCCGGCGTGCCGGCGATCAGCTCCCCGGCCAGAATCACGGCGGCGGCGAGTCGCAAGATGCTGACGTCAATCGCAGATCGCATTCCTATCCCCTCAACACACGCAAACGGATACACCACCTTGAGCGCGCACCCGCCGCCACGTCCAGCCCCTTATGCTTTTGGGCCGGTTTTCAGGGATCCGGCGCGCGCAGTGCTGGTAAAATGCGCAAGTTCGCAATATTGTTACCCACGCGAGCAAGCAGGTGGACCAGTAAAAATGCAGGAGACCGGAGAAATGCAAAAGGCGTGGCGCGAGCCGGGCACATTGATGCCGGCGACCGCGTCAAAGCTGCTTATTGCGGATGATCATGACCTGGTGCGCGAGACCCTGACCGGCTATTTGGCCAATGCGGGGGGCATCGAGGTCAAGCAGGCGCAGTGCCTTGACAGCGCGCTGGAGCAAATCCGCAAGCATGGCCCCTTTGACCTGGTGCTGCTGGATTTCACGATGCCGGGTATGACCCTGCCCGACGGGCTAAGCCAGGCGCTCGCGCTCAATGCGCCGGGGCCCGTGGCGCTTATTTCGGGCACCGCCTCGGATGCGATGGGGCGGCGGGCGCTGGATTGCGGCGCGGCCGGGTTCCTGCCCAAGACGATGGCGCCCGACGCCCTGCTATCGGCCATTCGCAGCATCATGAGCGGCGGCACCCATGCCCCCGAGGCGGTGATGCAGGCGGATGCGCGCGATCTGCCCCACGATAGCCTGACCCCGCGTGAGCGCGACGTTCTGGAGCGCCTGTGCGAGGCCAAGTCCAACAAGGAAATCGCGCGCGATTTGAACGTTCAGGAGGTCACGATCAAGCTGCATGTCAAGACGCTCAGCCGGAAGCTGAACGCGCGCAACCGCACGCATGTGGCGATGCTTGCGCGGGATATGAACCTGATCTGAACCTGACCTGATCTGAACGGTGGCGGCTGCGGCTACAGCTCGGTCAGGACGCGGCGCAGATCGGCCAGTTCGAACGGCTTGGCCAGATAGGTGGCAAACCCCGTAACGATGTATTCCGTGACCTGGTGCGGCATCGCGTTTGCCGTGACGGCGACGATCGGCACCTCGGGAAGATTGGCGCTGTCGCGGCTGGCGCAGATCTCCTTCAAAGCAGTGATGCCATCCATCACCGGCATCGAGATATCCATCAAGATCAGATCGAAGTCCTGCTCTTGCGCGGCATTCACCGCCTCAAGCCCGTCATTGACCACGACCGGCGTGATCCCGAGGCGGGTCAGCATCGCGGTCATCAGCTCGCGGTTGGTCTGGTTGTCGTCGGCGACCAGAACGCGGCGGTCCTCGAAGGTTTGCTCGGGGGCCTCGGCGGTGTCCTGCTCGGAGTCCTCGGCCGGGGCCATCTCGAGCGGCAGCGATATGGTGATGCGCGTGCCCGCGCCGATGACGCTATGCACGTCGATGGAGCCGCCCATCGTCTCAGTAAGCTGCCGCACGATCGACATTCCCAGGCCAGAGCCGCCAAAGCGGCGGCTAATGGTGCTGTCGGCCTGCACATAATCGTCATAAAGGCGTTGCACCTGGTCCTCGGTCATGCCGATGCCGGTATCGGTGACGACGATCTGCAGGGGCTGATCGGCGCGCCCGCTGATGGTCAGGGTGACGCCGCCGGTTTCTGTGAACTTGACCGCGTTGCTCAGCAGGTTGTGCAGGATCTGCTGAATGCGCAGGGCATCGCCCATGCGCGGCAGATCGCAGCCCGAGCCAAGGAACACCTCCATCGACAGGCCCTTTTCCTCGGCCGCGATGGCGTGGATCTCTTCCAGGCGGTGCGCCAGCTCGGTGGCGCAGACCGGCGCGCGCTCCAGCGACAGCTTGCCGGCCTCGATCTTGGACATGTCCAGAAGATCGTTAAGAAGGTTCAACATCCCCGCGCCCGATTGCCGGATCACCTGCGCCATGTGCCGTTTGCCCGAATCATTGAGGTTGGATTCCAGCAGCTCGGCCATTCCCAGGATGCCGTTGAGCGGGGTTCTGATCTCGTGGCTCATCTTGGCGAGGAAGGACGATTGCGCCTCCTTGGCCGATTTCGCCTGATCCAGCGCCTCCTCCAGCGCGGCTTCGCGGGCGCGGCGGGCGGACACGTCGCGCACGATGGCCCCAAGGCGCGGCGCCCCGTTCAGATCGAACCGGCAGATTGAGATTTCTGCGGGAAATTCGGTTCCGTCCGCGCGCAGGCCGGACAGCTCGGCGCGTTCGGCCATCATCCGGCCGCTTCGGTCCTCGTCCAGGAAGGAGGTGATGTAATCCTGGTGCCGCTCGCGCACCGGCTCGGGCAGGAGCATGTTCAGCGACTGGCCGATCATCGCTTGCGCGTCATGGCCGAAAATCGTCTCGGCCCCCTTGTTGACGAAGGTAATACGCGACCGGTGATCGACGATAACGATGCCATCCTGGATCGCGTCGATCAGCGTACGCATGGCGCGGCGCCCCTGGTCAGCGGTTTGCCTGGCCAGAATGGCGGGGGTTTGTGGCTATCGTGCCACCTTGTTTTGCCAAGGTTTTGTATCATCGTGGAGGGGTCCCTGATGCGAGGTCTTGAATGGTGAAAGAGCGCAGCGACACACCAGATACACGGATTGAAAACCTACTCACTTCGGCGAATTTATTGTTGTTTTGCTTAGCGCTTCGCCGCGCGAGACATGCTGCACAATCAGAATATGATCAAAATACTTAACATAGTAAATATTGAATTTTGAATATATGTTTGCGCCCCCTGCCCCCACCGACATGCGACAACGCGAACGACGGCGCGCTAATGGGGTCATCGGGCGCGGCGGATCTACGACATGCGTGCTGGTGCCGCGAGGCGGCACCAGCTTGCAGTATCCGGACGTGCGCCGACTGGGCTTAAGCCTCGCCACCGCTCACCGTTCCGTCGGTAGTACCTTCCGTGTCGTCATCGGTGGTATCGGTGCCTTCGGTGGTGCCATCAGTTGTATCGTCTGTGGTCTCCTCGGTGGTATCATCTGTGGAGTCCTCGGTCGTATCGTCGGTGCTGTCCTCGGAGCCGTCATCGGCATCGGATTTGCCAACGCTTCCGCCGCCCCAACCGTCTTCGTCGCCATCGGGTGTTTCGCCAGCGTGGCCAACATCCTTGTCGTTACCGGGATTTCCGGTGACACCGTCGGCCCCGGCCGCGCCTGCCGCGCCTGCCGCGCCACCACCGTTGCCGCCGCCATTGCCACCACCGTTGCCGCCGCCATTGCCGCCGCCATTACCGCCGCCATTACCTTGGGCATGGACCACGTCGCCGGTTGCGACCACGATTGCCGCCGCCATGGGGGCCGCCGCCAGGGCGGCGATGCTGGTGCTCAGGGCCAGTGTTTTCAGTGAGATACGCATGTTTCCTCCTTGATGCTTTTCTCAGGTGTTGCACCGCCCTGCTGACACGTGCCACCGCCTTGGAAAACCTCTTTAATTTGCGGAGGACGATTGCGGCGGGATATCGCAGAACACGGCATCTTCGCTGGCGAGAATCTGCTGAGTCGGGTGACCTTTTGAAGGCCAAACCATGGCGAAAATGTGCCGCCAGACGCGCGTCGCTCGCAAGGTTGGAATGACGGGACGAACCGCGCGCGCGATGACCCGCGTCGCACCAATGTTCTTGGAAAATGGCGGTCCCAACAGAAGTTGGCATAGTCCATTTATATTAATGCCTTGTGAGAAAATATTTCCAAAATTTGTAGTGTTATAAATCAATGACTTACGCCGCACGGTGACAACCTTTTCGACTCCGTGAGCCGTGAACAGCCCCGAGTTGTCTAGACGCCTTCGGGTCTCAGTTTCCGCTGCCGTTCGAACTCGACGGGCGACAGCATCCCGTTTCTCGCATGCTTTCGCTTCGGGTTGTAGAACATCTCGATGTAATCGAACACGTCCTGCCGGGCTTCTTCGCGGGTTTTGTAGGTCCTGCGCCTGATCCGTTCGCGCTTGAGCAGATTGCAAAAGCTCTCGGCAACGGCGTTGTCATGACAATTCCCGCGCCGGCTCATCGAATGCTCTAAGTTGTGGCCCCGCAGGAACGCGGCCCAGTCCATGCTGGTGAACTGGCTGCCCTGGTCCGAGTGGATCAGCACCTTGGTCTTCGGCTTGCGACGCCAGACGGCCATGTGCAGAGCCTGCAGAACAACCTCCGTTGTCTGGCGGCTCTGCATCGACCAGCCGACCACACGGCGCGAGAAGAGATCGATGATGACCGCCAGGTAAGCAAAGCCCTCCTGCGTGCGGATGTAAGTGATGTCTGTGACCCAAATCTTGTCCGGTGCCCCCACGTCGAACTGCCGATCCAGGGTGTTGTCGATAACGACCGACGGCTTGCCTCCATACTTTCCGGGGCGGCGCTTGTAGCCGATCTGGGCCTTGATCCCGGCCAGCTTGGTGAGACGGGCCACACGGTTCACGCAGATGCTTTCGCCCTGTTCGATCAGATCGTCATGCAGCTTGCGGTGACCATAGACCTTGCCGCTCTCGACCCAGGCCTCCTTCAGCAGCGCTGTCTGCCGTTGATCCTCTTGGGCCCGCTTGCTCAGCGGCGCCTTCAGCCACGCGTAGAAGCCGCTCGGCTGGATGCGCAAGCATCGGCACATCGCCCGCACGGAGAACCTGCCGCGATGCTCGGCCACGAACGCGTATCTCACTTTGCATCCCTGGCGAAATACGCGGTGGCCTTTTTTAGGATGTCGCGCTCCTCGGTCACCCGCGTCAGCTCCCGCTTCAGACGCCGAATCTCTGCATCCTTCTCTGACTCGCCAGACGACGCCTTCGCGAATTTGCGCTTCCACGCATAGAGCGAGTGCGCACTTACCCCGAGCCGTTGCGAAACCTCCGCAACCGGGTAGCCCCGCTCGGTGATCTGCGCGACCGCATCACGCTTGAACTCGTCGCTGAATTTGGTGCTGCTCATCTCGGCCTCCTTGCCTCAAAATTAGGGAAGAAGGCGTCTATGAATCTAGGGGCTATTCATACCAGGGGTTGAAAGTAAGGATGGGATGAGGCAATGATCCGACACGTCCATGATAGCCGTCATCAACCGTTGCGCATAGATCGATCTTCCCTCATTACTTGAGATCTCGCGCCTTAATCGTGAAGGTAACATCTCAATATGACACCGGAACTCAAGCGGAACGTGAACGATCCACTCTACGTAAGCCGTCCGCTCATTCCCGAACTGTCTGATCTGACTGCGCTTTTGCAGGGCGTTTGGGCCTCACAGCAAGTTACCAACGAAGGTTCTCTCCACAACCAACTAGAAGTAGCATTGGCTCGCCATCTCGAGGTGTCTGTAGCGAAGCTAACGTGTAATGGAACCGCCGCGTTGCAATGCGCACTTCTGAGCTTGGATCTCCCGAGGGGAGGAGAAGTAATTACTACGCCGCTAACATTTGCTGCGACAGCGCATGCCATCATGGCCTGTGGGTTGACGCCAGTCTTTGCAGATGTGGACGAGGTCACCCTTACGCTGGATCCTGCTGCAGTTGCGCGGGCAATCACGGAACGCACGGTGGCAGTGATTGGTGTGCATGTGTACGGAACTCTTTGCGATCATGTTGCCCTTCGGGATATCTGCAACGCGCACGGGCTCAAGCTTGTGTTTGATGCGGCACATGCCTTTGGCGCCACGCTGGAGGAAACGCCGGTCGGAGCTATGGGGGATCTCAGCATTTTTTCGCTTCACGCGTCTAAGCTTTACAACACCTTCGAGGGCGGGCTTGTCACCTCGACCGATCCTGTGGATTCACAACGACTGAGACTGGCGCGCAATTTTGGGATCGAAAATGAGGAAGTCGTGAGGTCGGTCGGAATCAACGGGAAGATGAGCGAGTTGAACGCCGCGATCGGGCTACTCAATCTTCAAAAATATGAAGAAGAACGCGCGGTGCGAAGCGCGCTTCGCACCGCATATGATCGTATTGTTGAAAGGTTTCCTGGCCTGACAAAGCAAATCAGGCAAGTCGGGGTGAAGCAGTCAGAACAGTATTATATGATCCGTGTCGATCCAGTGACTTTCGGTGCCGGGCGGGACAAAATCTATACACGGCTCAAGGATTTTCAGATTTTCAGCCGACGATATTTCTGGCCCATCTGCACGGATTTCGAATGTTATCGCGGTCAAACAATTTACAGCGTTCACGAGCAACCAGTGGTGGAACAGGTCAAAAACACGGTCCTTTGCCTACCGTTTCATTCCGGTGTCCTGCCCCATCATGTTGAGGCGATAGACGCCGTCCTTCAGGAGCTGTCCGGAAACAACTGAACCCGCAAGTCGGGAGGGAAGCTACATATGTCAGAAGAACTGGATTTCATCTTGTCGGGCCCGGGGCTTATCGGGAAAAAACATGCGGCATTGATCGACGCGCACCCCGACGCGCGTCTGTCTGCTGTGGTGGCCCCTGACCGCCCACAGAACAGGGGATTCAGCGACACGCATGGCGTGCCTCTTTTTCAAGACCTGGATAGTGCTCTCGACGCGGTCGATTGTGGTGCGGCGATCGTGAGTTCTCCGAACGAATTCCATTACGATCAGGCCATGTGTTGCGTCGAGCGGAATATTCCCGTTCTGATCGAGAAACCTCTTACCGATCAGTTGCGGACGGCGGCTGCACTAGCCGACGCGGCCGAGGCCCGCAGCGTGCCCGTACTTGTCGGCCACCACCGTACCTACAGCCCCTTGCTGGAAATAGCACAAAACTTTCTAAAGTCCGAAGCCTTCGGCAACCCGGTCGCGGTGCAGGGCTCGGCGCTCTTTTACAAGCCCGAGGATTACTTCCTGGCTGGACCATGGAGAACGCGTGCCGGGGGTGGACCGATCCTGATCAACATGATCCACGAAATCGGCATTCTTCGCTTCCTGTTCGGCGAAATCGAAAGCGTGACAGCCCGGGTCAGTTCTGCCGCCCGCGGGTTCGAAGTTGAGGACACTGCCGCTGTCACCTTTGCTTTTTCGAACGGCGCCGTGGGCACATTCCTAATTTCGGACGCAAGCGCGAGCAGCAAGAGTTGGGAAATGACGGCTGGCGAAAACCCCGCTTATCCGTTCTTTCCTGAAGAGAATTGCTACCATTTTGCCGGCATGATGGGCTCGCTCGACTTTCCCTCAATGCGGTTCCGCACATATTCCGGAAGATCGGAGCGAACTTGGTGGGCAGCTTTCGAGGAAGGGCGCCTCGCGATCGAGCGTGAAGACCCGCTCGAGACGCAGCTAACCCATTTCATTGATGTCATTCGGGGCGCGACCCCGCCCCGGGTGTCGGCTCGGGATGGCTATCAAAACATGGTCGTGCTGGAGGCCATTGTCGAGGCGGGGCGCTCTGGCCATGAAGTTCGCACGGACGAAATCGGGACATGACACGCGTGTTGCTTCTCGACACAAGCTTTGCGGCGCGCCCAGTCCATGACTGGCTGCGAGATCAGGGCCTTGATGTCTGGACCATCGGCAACCGCCCGCTTGACCTGCTGGCGCGGCGCTACCCCAAGCGCTATATCGAGGACGACTATGCAGAGGTGGAAACCGTGCGGCGCCATGTCGACCGCTTGGGTGTGACATATGTGGTGCCCGGCTGCACCGATGTCTCGATCGAGACCGCGCAGCGCCTGACCGGCTTGCAAACCGCCTTCGATCCGCCCGAAACTTATCGCCGACTGGCCGACAAGGCCGCATTCCGTGCCCTGTGTGAGGAGCTTGACCTGCCCGCCCCGCGCCGGGTGTCCGAGGCGAACTTGCCCCATGCGGGCCGTCTGATCGCCAAGCCTTCGGATGCCTTCAGCGGTCGTGGAATATCCGTGTTTGACGGGTCAGACCACGCGGCGGCCCGAGCCGCGCTGAACGCCGCCCGCGCCGAAAGCCGCACCGGCGATGCCCTGCTGGAAACCTATGCCGAGGGTCAACTGTACAGCTACAGCTGTTTCCTCGAACGGAAGCGCGTCGTCGATGCGGTCATCGTGCGCGAGGATGGCTCTGTCACGCCTTATGCCGTGGATACCTCGCATGTTGCGGCCGAATTCCCCGCGGCCGGGACGACACAGCTACGAGACAGTATCGAGCGGCTTGCCGCCGTGCTCAATCTCGTGGACGGACTGCTGCATGTGCAGTTCATTTGGGATGGGTCGCGACCCTGGCTCATCGAACTCAGCCGCCGCTGCCCGGGCGATCTCTATCCTTGGCTGGTGCAGCTGAGCACCGGACTGCCCCATGCCGCGCGCTATGCTTCCTATTTCGTGAACCGCCCCGCGCCGGATGCGCCCCTGTCGCGCCGGCACATTCTTCGGCATACGGTTACAGCTGGGCACGAAAACTATGACGGGGTGTTTTTTGCCGCACCGGTCCCGATTGTCGAGTATCACGCGCTCGCCGTCACTGGGCGCGAGATGCCACCGCAAGGACGGATCGACCGCGTCGCGCTCATGTTCCTTGAATATCCGTCGGCAAAGGCGCTGGCCGAACAGCACGACCTCTTCCAGAAACGCGGGATCTATATGCTAGGCGCGCCTGAGAACAGCACGTCGCGGTAATGGAAGAGGTGGCAGTCCATGACTAAAACGGTCTTTTTCCATATCGGGTCCATCAAGACCGGGTCCACGGGACTGCAAAAATTCTGTTACGAGAACCACGAAGCCCTGCGCAAACGGGACGTAGATTACATCCAATTCCAGCCGCCGCAACTGCACTTGCCCCGGTGGGCGAATGCTGATTACCTTCTGAAACCAGATTTCGACGCCAACTTCGTGGCTGACACGATCGCCGCCAGCCCCGCCTCGAAAATTCTAATCTCGGAAGAGGGGCTGATGGGCCGTCCGCAAATCTGGCAGCATCCGGTGTTTCAAGATATGCGCCGGGTCGTCATCCTTTACCTGCGTAATTCCGTCGATCTTGTGGCGTCATGGGCGTCCGAAAATTCTTTACCTTACAATTTCCGGCAAGCCGAGCATTCTAGCGGTCTCGGTGTCGTGTCGGTCGATCACGGAATCGGTCACTGGTCGATGGCCTATCGCGGCATGCTGTTCGGACTTCTGAATGCGGCGCAGTCCAATCCGAATTGGGAGATGGTGATACGCCCTTTCCCGCCTCAAGCCCCCGATGAAAGTATCGTGAAGGATTTTCTGAAGGCACTTGGGCTCGAGGACATCACGGCCCATGAGCTTGCGCAAAGCGCCGACGAGGATGCGGTCAACGTAGGAAGCAGCCGCAAATATTGCGATGCCGCCAATCTTCTTAGCGAGTTGGTGTACGAGTACGAGGTGCCGCATCTCTATGAAAAATCCATGGTCGATACAGTTTATGGACGCTTGCGAAGCGGCGATGACCGTAAGGTCATCGAAACGCTCAGCAAGATCGAAATGCATTTCATCCGTAATCGGCTTGCCGCCCCCGGGACGATGCTGGTGGCCGATTATGGTGCGCCTGAAAGCATCGTGGAGATGCCAAAGGTAGCGCAGATGCGCAATGCGCCCTATATTCGGATAGACCTTGCGGAATTGCGGCAGTTATTTCTCGAGTATGTTATCGCTAAACAGAAGTAACCGTAGAGGAATGATGCTATTATAGCGACTTTGATGCAACAAAGCCGGTAGCCGCAGTGGCTGGAATGTCTGCGCGTCATAGCGATGATTTTTAGAAAGACAACTGGTGGGATGACAATGGTAAAAAAAAGTAAACATAAAACTCACTTTCAAAATTCACTCGAAGATACAGAGAAATCAAAAACTTTTGCAGATCAAGACCCTTTGATTCTAGCAGCCAAGTACCTTAGACACCCTTTGACAAGGAAAGTTGAGCACTTGATGAGCGCTATATGTGCCCGATTTCCTTTTCTACCCCGAAAAATGAGAACAAGACTCGCGATGTCGTCCAAGAAACGAGACAACATATGGTTGTCAAAAGCAATTACTAGTCTTCAGGACACCGAAACGCTCCCCCTTAACCGGGCTTATCATGCAATCCAGAATGAAATGTTTCCAAAGAAGATTCAAAACGCCGAGAAAATTCTAATTATATTGGTGCCTGAGCATAACGAGATGAGCGGCGGAATATATTCCTTCTTCTCGATCGCCAACGCTGCCTATAAACTACGTCATATGCATAACTATGAGGTGGTTTTGATGACGCGACCAAACAAAATGAATGAAACTTACTTTCGTCAACGCAATTTTAAAAGCTCACATGACGTTTTTCGCTTTGAGCAGATCAAACGATGCCTCAACGCCAAGGAAATTTATTTGCATATCCCGGAATATGCCGCTTCAAATTTTATTGACAACCTCGACACAGAATCGCTCAATTATCTTTGCTCAAGAGACCGATTTTATGTGAATATATTGAACCAAAAAATTGACATAATGCCGGAACCCAATGAATTTTGTGAATTACGTAGTATTTGTGATGAGCTGACGCAGTCTGTTGCCCATCATGCGTATTTTGGGCAATCTTTTGCGGATTATTATAATACACCTCTGCTTCTGCTGCCTGCCTATACAGATCTTAGCGACTACCCCCCGCTCCCGGCTGAAGACAAGCGCAAGTTGATTATTTATTCACCGGATAGCGCTCACTGGAAAAATGAAGTTTTGCGGCGCCTGAAAGCAGGCCTTCCTGATTACGAGTTTAGAGAAATACGCTCGATGACCTTTGATGATTTTATGACGTTGGCAACGCAATGCCGCTACTCAGTTACATTTGGAGAAGGCTTTGATGGATACCTTGCGCAGCCAATACATCAAGGTGGAGTGGGATTCGCGGTCTACAACGATAAATTTTTCCCATCTGAAGATCTTAAGGAACTCTCCAATATCTTCTTGTCACCAGAAGACATGAAAGAAAGGTTGGTGGAGCGAATCCGTTCAATGGACAAAAACCCAGAAAAATATATTAGTGCAAATGAAGAAATGATGCGCGTATATGATCAGCTTTATTCACGCGAAGACTATATTCGATGTATAGAGATGCTGATCAAGCGTGAATTTGAATTGACGCCTTTACATGTGGAAAATATGGTGCGGAGCGTCCACTTGTGAGCCGAGCAGTGAAGCTGTAAGTTGTCAACGTGTATGGACGCCCCGTCAGAGCATGGATTTTCTGAAGGTTGTTCTGGGCGGAGCGCCTCTGTTGATGGCATGGATGCCCCCTCCCGACGGCATCGTAATGTGCCAAAGTGATGCTGGACCTGTCACGCTTTCGTATCGCTCCGACTGCTCATTTAAACGACCTTTCGTTCGAAGGCCAAGAGGCTTTTCCACCCCAATACTGTAACCGCCCGGTTCGAACCGCCTTGCAAATTCAGGCGGCTTCGTTCTCGGGCGTCGCTGCCGGCATAGGCTTCCAGTGCCACGGCAGCAGCGCGTGCAGGCGCTTGATCTTGTGATCATGGATGCTTTCGCCGTCTTCCGCGAATGCGCGCCTTTGGTCCGGACGGTTCGGTGCCGGACGGTGGCGACGACGCTCTCGATGGGGTTGTCGGAGCGGAGATGGTTCGCGGTTGTGATTTTCAAAACGCTTGTGCTAAGCACATTCTACAAGATGTCCGATAACAAGATTGAGTAGGTCGTGTCGTGAAGTTGGTGGAAATTTGAAGGTGGCGTAATCTCCGGGTGATCCTGAACCACTCAACCGGCGGCTGGCACCGCCAGAAGAGATCACGCCATGAACCAAACTACAGACACCAGCGCGGTTTCGCTACTCGCTTGCGACGACGGCTTCGACCCGATCGAGGACCGGCTGCGCGCGAATATCCGCAGCACCATCGAGGCCGTTTTCAACGAAGAACTGGACAGCTTTCTCGGCCGCCTTCGCTACGGTCGAGAGGCCGGGGCGGTGAAGGGGTATCGCCACGGCCAGCGGGATCGCCGGACCACGGGAACGTTCGGGACCGAGACGATCAGCGCTCCCCGCGCCCGCGTCGAGAACAAGGACGGCAAGGTGCGCGAATGGCGCTCGAAGGCGCTGCCGCGTTACCAGCGCCTGACGAAGCGGGCCGAGGCGCTGATTGCATCGGTCTATCTCTCGGGCACCAACACGCGGCGTGTGAAGCGCGCGCTGTTCGCGCTGTTCAAGGGGGCCGTCAGCAAGGATGTGGTCAGCCGGGCCTGGCGCAAGGTGAAGGTGGACTGGGACGCATGGTGCGCGCGCAGCCTGGTCGACGAGGACATCGTGCGCATAATCCTGGTTGGCACCGTGATCAAGACGCGGATCGACAAACGGGCGACGAACATCTCGGTTCTGGCGGCCATCGGCGTGCGCCGTGACGGGCAGAAGGTGTTGCTTTCCATCATGAATATGGGCGGCGAGAGTGCCGCGGCATGGCGCCAGTTCCTCGACGATCTCGATGCCCGCGGGCTGAAGCGCCCCGAGTTCGTGATCGTCGATGGTGCGCCGGGGCTGGAAGCCGCGCTGGTGACGCTCTGGGGCGACGACCTGCCGATCCAGCGCTGCACCGTTCACAAGCATCGCAACCTTCTGGCGCATGCCCCGAAGCACATGCATGAGGAACTGGGCAATGACTATCGCGACATGATCTACGCCGACACCTCGGCCGAGGTCAAAAAGCGCCGGAAGGCATTCCTTCGCAAATGGCGGCTGAAATGCCGGGCTGTCGCCGATAGCCTGGAAGAAGCCGGGGAGCGGCTGTTCACCTTCACCCGGCTCGATCCGGCGCAATGGAAGGCGGCGCGGACCACCAACGCCATCGAACGGTTGAACGAGGAGTTCCGCCGAAGGATCAAGACCCAAACCGTGCTGCCGTGCGCCGAAACCGTGCCGATGCTGCTCTGGGCCTTGCTGGCTTCCGGTCAGATCAAAATGCGCAAGGTCGACGGGCGGCAGACCCTCGACAAACCGATCGAGCCCTTGCCCCTTGACCTCGCCGCCTGATCAGGCCCAAATCAAACCGCTCGGAGAACGCCGCCGGAGAATTTCCACCACTTTCGAGACGCAGCCATTGAGTATCAGGTAAGCGACAGCCAGTTTTTCATGCGCTTCTTGCGCTTTCGCCTTGACGACCCCGCTTTCGATGCCACGCTAGTCTGGTGCTGTCGCGGAACACTGGCGCATGCGGCCAAGGTGGGAACGCCATTCGCTCTGTTCGAAGGGCACTTGGTGCGGAAAAGTCATAATTTCCACGGCGAGCAAACAATGGATTCCTCCTTTAGCATTCATCCCATCAGCCGAAGTAGCAAGCGCGATTTCAACCTGACAGTGCTCTCGACCGAAGCGCGGGAGGAGGTGGTGGAAGCCGGCGACCCGCGGCCGTCCGCCAGCTTGACGCTTGTCAAAGACTCCGCCCGAGAAACGAAATGATTAACCTCCCGCCGCTTTGGAAAATCCGGCGCGAGGTGAGGCGAATTGGCTCTGTGCCAGCTCGTGGGTTACGCGGCGCACTGATTGAGCAGCCGCGACAGTGGGTGTACGATCACCGTGTAGAACAGTTGCATAGGCTGCACACGGGGCATGGAACGCTGACTGAACGGGTGGCGGTGCTGGTGTTGTTTCAACCCAATGGGGTGGCGCCGTCAGTGCAACTGACACTCGACCATCTAGCGGCGGAAGACTGGTCGGTGCTGGTCGTTTCCAATGCCCCTCTAGGAAAAACTGATGCAGCCATGCTGATGGAGCGATCCGCGCTGGTACTTGAACGGCCGAACGTCGGCTACGATTTTGGTGGCTACCGCGCGGGGTTTCGGTTGCTCGCCAGCATCGGCCACCGGCCCACACGGCTCATCCTTATGAACGACAGCACTTGGTTTCCGTTGCGGGAGGCGGACGATACGCTGCGGCGGATGGAGGGGCTTGGGGCTGCTATGGCGGGCCACATTTTCAAAACCGAGGAGGGTCGCGGGTGCGATCATTTGGAATCGCATCTGTTGATGTTTTCGCCCGAGGCATTGGGGCATTCCGCGTTAGCGCGGTTTTGGCGCGGCTATGTGATGTCAGACGACCGGGTAGCAACGATCTGGCGTGGCGAAAAAGGGTTGACCCAGGAGATGTTGAGGGCCGGACTGGAGGTGGAAGGACTGATTGACCACGATATCTTCCTTGCTCGGCTGCGTGAGCTGGATGATGTGGCGCTTCTGAGGGTGCTAAAGGAGCTCACACACCACCGAACTGATGCTGCGTCGCAATGTGCAGCGCTTGCCGAGGCGGCGGTGCAGGGTGAGAACTGGCGTGCAGATTTCCTGAATTGGGTGGATGGTGTGCTGGCGAATTCCCGGCAGCATCTAGTTTCGGCCACCTTCGTCGCGCCGGCGATGCGGCTTTGTGGAATGGGATTTCTAAAGAAGACGCGCGACCGTCGCTTTCATCTAGCACGCGCAAAGATTTTGGAGATGGAAGACGCGGGGCGAATTGAGCCCTTGCATCCCGCGGTGAGGGCCGAGATTGCCGCGGCGGTGGACGGCTGGAGATCGTCCTCCGACTAAGCTGTGAGGCTACTCGGATCAGGCCCATTTCAACCTGCCGTAGCTTCGATACAATATCCTTGGGGTTCTCTCGCTTGCCAGCCGTTGAAGATCCTCCAAAATGCGGGACAAATCTATCCCAGTTGTTTGCACTATACCTCATGTGCCGCCGCGAGGCAGACCGTGACCACCAGCGCCGACATTAGTGCACCTTGCCGACAAAATCAGTGATCGTCGGCGCGACCTCGCGAAACAGCAGGATCGCAGCGCCATGAGAGTATGGGTTTGCGGTTCTATCCGATCCGTTCGGCGTGCTTTCGTAACCGCAGCCATCCCTCGGGGGCCAAAAATGCTTGATCCGGGAGCGTCGTCAGGCAATGCTGCCGCCAAACGGCAGGCCACTAGGGAAATGCCGTATCAAACGAATATACCTGCTTGGTGAGTGCGCTAATGCTGATTTTTATGGATAAAGATTCCAAGGAACGATTTCCCCGCATCATTTTCTACCTGGTCTTGGCGTTCACCATTGCGGCCCCGGTGCAAGCCGATCTGCTGCCCGAGCCATGGCAATCACAACGTGAAGAATCCATCGAGATATCGGACAGGGCGTGCAACGGGCATGACCATTACATATCCGAGGTGTTCATCCGGTTGGGCGATAATGACCCGGCCATGATGAACAATGCGGCCTGGCTTAAGACTAATTGCAAGCCTTTTTCGGATTTGTCTAGCGATGAGGTGATAGGCTATCAGATGAAATCCGCGCTCTTGGGATACCCGATCGCCATGGATAATTACGGGGTGCGTTTGATTTACGGCGATCGCGGCGTTGAACGCGATACGTCAACCGGCGTGGCCTTGCTCGAGAGAGCCATTGAAGCCGGCTTTGGCAAGGCGGCTGTGCATCTTGCGCACGCGTATTCGAAAGGCGAGGTTATTCCGAGAAATATCGAGAGGGCGCGCGACCTTCTTGCCATAGCCGAATCCGAGAACGTTTCCCCTGACCTTCTGGACAATATCCGCAAGCTCATTTCCGCGGCACGAAAAGAAGAGAGCGCTAAAACGAGCGAAGCGACCGGCAGCTCGAAGGAAACCAAATTGACAGGTGATTTGGTGGCTATCCCGGCAGGCAGCTTTAAGATGGGATGCCACGGTCTCGGTGATGTCGGAGCGAGAGGATGTAGCCGGTTTCGCAACGATAAGCCCGTTCACCGTGTCACTCTTGAGGCCTTCAAAATGCAGGCACATGAGGTGACGTGGGACCAGTACCAGCTCTGTGTTGATGCAGGTGGATGCTCTAGTCCCTGGGGCGGAGACCGTGGTTGGGGTGAAGGTGATCGACCGGTTATCGAGATTACTTGGAATGACATCCAGAAGTATATCGAATGGCTGAACACACAAGGCGTGGGGACATTCCGCTTGCCCTCAGAAGCGGAATGGGAATACGCAGCCCGTGCCGGTGCACCCACAAATTACCACTGGGGTAACAGCGCCAGTACTTCAAAAGCCAATTATGAAAAGGCACACGGCAAGACCATGCCTGTGAAATCCTATGCCCCCAATGCCTGGGGCCTGTATGATATGCATGGCAATGTATCGGAAAGGGTGCAGGATTGCTGGAATGACACTTACGAGGGTGCGCCCGGCAATGGTCAGGCTTGGTTAAGCGGTAAATGCAAAGAGCGCGTGATCCGCGGCGGCTCTTGGAGCGATGCTGCAGTCAACATACGCTCTGATGCGCGTCACCGGTTTAAACTGTCGTCCAGCAACAGTCATGTCGGGTTCCGATTAGTCCAGGACCGCTGAGTGTAACGGTTCCCATGGTTAGACATCGGCCTATTAAACACGCCCTATTGCTCGCGGTTTGAGTTACTCCCCATCCGTTGGACGAGATCCGGTGTAGATCAAGCTACTTCTTGCACCTGCAGATTGAGCATCCCAAAAACCGTACCATCAGCGTTTGTTTTGCGATGCGGCAATCTCGCTAATGAAACTGCGAATATGGCCTCGCAATTTGCCATCTTTGATGCGTGTCAGCATGGCGGCCACCTTGGCGGCCTCGTCGTCGATCTCGGGCAAATTATCCGAAGTGCCACTTTCCAATCCATCGAAAAAATAATCCGGAGGCACATCCAGAAATCCCGCCAGCTCGAACAGTTTGCTGGCCGAAATCCGGTTACGGCCCAGCTCGTACTTCTGTATCTGCTGAAAAGAGATGTCCACGCGGTCGGCTACGTTGGTCTGCGTCATCCCGCGCAGGATGCGCACCGTTTTCAGCTTCTTTCCGACATGAACGTCTACTGGGTGTGACATTGAGTTATTCCTGCCTATTTCAAATTCCCTCTGAAGGTGTCTTATGCTTTCCCCAGATCAACCGGTTATCGATTTACGAAACGAAATGGTAAGTGGACCATACATGGGTGATGCCCTTACCATCACTGCTCGAGCCGTTAAACCCATAACGTCACCGCCGCAGTCGATCGACACCCAGCACTCCGAAGATGCTGACCACAATCATGCCGGCCCATTCGTCCAGGGGCGGCGGCAGAGCGGCGATGGTCCAGCCCTGGGGATAGGCGCAGCCAGCGCACCACAGTACGCTGTATAGCAGCACCGAGGCCCACCACAGGCCGAGCGGCAGCGCGAATATCAGCATCAGCCAGAAGCCCCCTGCCCGCATCCAGTTTGCCTTGTTGCGGACATGCTCCTTGACGATCTCGCCCTTGATCCGCTCACGATCTGTCTGAGACTCGATGCGCTTGTCGACGGTGCTCAAGACGCGATCGAGCGCGCCGCCAGTGATCCAGCCGATAATTGTGCGTAGAAGTGCCATCAGGAATACCCTCCCGGCCAGTCCGGCAGATCGACCGTCTGACCTGCCAGCTCGTGCGTGCAGTCATTGAGAAACCGAATGCGCCCGTCCGTGACAAAGGAATGGCAGACCGGCACGCCCGGGTGCGCCTGCCCCTTGTTGACGAACACCGACGGGGTGAAGGTGGGCGCGGCCGGGTTGTTGTTCCACGTCCACCCGCGCGATCCGTCCACTACGATCGCGTGCGCCGCGTCGCAGCCGGGGCACCAGAACATGAGGTGCCCGCCCTCGGCCTGCCGGAGCTTCTTGCCGACCGCGCTCATACCGTGTCCCTCGCCCAGCGAAGCGCCCAGACGGCTGCGACAATCAGCACCACGCCGGCCAGGCCGTAGAACACCATGTCCATCGCCCCGGACGGCGCGCGATCGAGCACCGCGCCCAGCCCCGCGCCGGCGCCGCCCTTGGTGCCATACTCGATGACCCGCGCTGCGATCTTGTCAATCTTCGTGGCCTGCACCTTGGGCTTGGCGTCGCGGTTCTGCTTGAGCGCTTCCCAGGTGCGCGCCCCGACCAGCCCGTCAACCGGCAGCCCCACACGCTCCTGGAACGTGCGCACGGCGTCCTCCGTGGCCGGGCCGAAGCGTCCGTCCACCGTGACCCCGAGAGCGGCCTGGAGGCGGCGCACGGCCGCGCCACCGTCGCCCAGGCGCAGCACCTCCGGCGAGGCCTCGCCCGTCTTGCGTCTGTAGGCGGCCTCGATCTTGCGCGCATAGGCCCCGCCCTGCCCGCCGCCGTTGTAGCGGTTCTCGAAGGTCTGCCAGTCGTGCGCCCGGATCGCTCCGTCCAGCCCCCAATCGAGGATCAGCGACACGAAGCCATCGATCTGCGCATCCTCGCTGTCGGCAAAGGCCCGCACCATAGCGGCCGCGCTGTCATAGTCGGCCGCCTGGCAGTTAAACCCCATAATCTGGGGCGCACCCCAGCTGGTCGCGCGCAGCGCGGCATCGGGGCTGCGCTCATAGGCCTCCCCCAGCATCTTATCGCGCCGGGATGGTCCTATCCCGAGGCTGTCGCGCCAGCTTGTCGTGGCGCCCGGCATGGTGTGTGGCTCAAAACGCCGGATCAAGGTGCCGTCGCGCAGGAACGCCCTGCCCGCCGCCTCGACCTCGATGACGGCCGAGATCTCCGCCACGCCGCAGCCGATCCGCTCGGCCGCATCGGCGAGCTTGCCCTCGCTCATCGGCTGGGCATTGCCTTGCCATGGGTATCTCATCGCGTCTGCTCCTGCTGTTGATCTGGAATGCGGCCCGGCGGCCCGATACGCTGATCGGTTTTGCGCGACGGCCGAAGCCACCTCGCCGGGAAACGGAAAGAAGAAATAGTTTTGGAGAAGCTGAACAAGCCTGCTACGACTGCCGGTAGCTGTGGCGGGGTCCCTCCCCATGGTGAGGGCTGGCGCAGTGCCCCTTTCGCTGCGCCAGCCCGCAAACTACAGACGGAAAACCCGATCAAACCAAAGGCCACGTCCTACCGACCCTGTTGTTCCTGCTGTTGATCTGGAATGCGACCTCCCTGCTGATCGGCGCACCAAGCCAGACCGAACAGCAGCACCCAGCCAACCAGTGCAACCGGGCCAAAATGTTTCCTGAGAGTCTGTCGGGTGTGGTTCATTTGCGCCCTCCGAGCCAACGCATCGCCGCCGCACGGATGGCGTCTCGGTCGGAAATCAGCGACAGCATCACGTCGAGCGCCGCGTATCCGAAGGCGGTGACGACAATCGTCCAGCCGAGCGGGCCGAGCATCGTGATCTTCTGGGCAACCTCAGGTGACAGCGAGTACCCCAGCGCGCCGGAGACGCCGGCGATAACGATCCGCGCCAGCCAGGGCTTTTCCTTGTGCTGCATCGCGACGAAAACCATGGCCGCGATCAGCGCCATCCAATGCTCGGTCGATTTCATGTCGGCCTGTCTCCAGTCATAAAAAAAGCCCGCGCGAGGCGGGCCGGGTGGTCGTCGCAATAATGCGGTGCTCAGTTGAATTTCCAGATGATCACGGCCAGCACCATCACCAGCCGGCGCAGCCGTCCCAGCCCCTGCGCGCGCAGCGCCTCAGAAAACAGAGACGCAGCTGTCACGCGAGGCCAATCCAGCTCATGGATTGCATAATCATGCAGCGCCGCGGCCTTGAGGTAGCGGACATCGTGGGGGTCGAACGCCCAGCGCAAACCGCGCGGGATAGACACGTCGAAAGGAAAGCCCACAGGAACCGTCACCCAAAGGTCGGAGCCCTTGGCGCCGATCTCCCAGCGCAGCGTGCCTGTGGTGCGATACACGCCGTTTTCGTGCGCGCACCAGTCATGCGTCTGTGTGAAGACGGACATCAGCTTTCGGTAAATCCATCCGGTGCAAATTGAAATTCTTCGGAGTTTTCCTCTTCATCAAAGCTGTCTTCATCATCGCCAAGCTGCGCCGCTATCGCCGTGGTATAGCCCGAGCCGGAATATTCATGTGTCGCCGTCTCAATGATGAAGCGCATCCCGTCTATTTCAGGCCGGCACTGCGACAGCACGACCGGCGCACCGGCGCGCACTGCCGGGTTCCCAACAACGCGACAGCTCATCGCCGCCTTACGACGCTTCAACTCCTTGGCCTTGGCGATAACCGCCTTCTCAGCTTCTTTCTTGTCCGCGAACGGGAAATCGATCTTGAATATCGCCTCGCCGTCAGGATCGCTTTCCGCCTCGATCTCTTCTTGTTTGCCGGCGGCGCGATCCGGGTACTTGCCCTTGATCTTCTTGTACTTCGCACGCTCGGTAAGCCGCACGCGGCATGTGCCCACGATCAGCGTCTCGGGGGTGATCGCCACCGGGGTCAGGGCCCTTCCGGATGGGCTTTTGCCCTGCCCGCGCGCAGCGAAGATCAGGTTACCATCCTTGATCGAAAACAAGGCGCCGTGCCGCTCGGCCAGACGTTCCAGGAAATGCAAATTGGACTCGCCCACCTGCCCGACCCACTCGTAGACGTGAGCGGCCACGGCGTCGTCGATCTTTGGCGTCAGGCCATGTTCACCGGCGATGGCCTCGACGATCTCCTTGACGCTCTTGTTGTCCCAGTGCCGTTCCTTATTCGACTTCTTGTCGCCGCGCATCTCGGCGGCCTTGCCGGTGATGCGCATGCGATAGGGCAGGATTTCGACCTCGATTTCCTCGGCCTCGAATGTGCCCATGAAGGCGAGTGTACCCGCATATCCCATCCAGACCCGGATTTCCGCACCGCGCCGGGGAATGGCCGCAACTGGCCAGTCGTTGAGCAGGATGTCCACCGTGTCCGAGGATGCACCCTCCTTGTCCGTGACCGAGCATGAAATCAGACGGTCCATGAAAAGCCCGGCGACCGGCTGGCCATCCACGGTGATGCGGCATTGCGGCCTCATGGCGTCAGTCCCAGAGCGTCACAAGCGGCGCTTGCGTCGGCTCAGGTTGCGCCTCCGGTAGAAATACCTGCGTGCCTTCTGGCAGAACTGGCCCCAGCCCTGCCAGCCCCGGATTGGCATCAAGAACTGCCTCCACGAAGCCGGACTCATCGCCATAGGCACGGCGGCAGATTGCATCCACCATATCGCCTTGTTGGGCACGGATCGTTGCCATGGATCACCTCACGAGAAAAGCGACAGGACGGACGTGATCAGGCTGGAGCCAAGCGATCCGCGATATGCCCTGATCTTGATTTGATAGCCGTTCTTGAGCGGCACACCGTTCCGATCAACGAAGGCAAGGTCTTCTTGAATACCCTCGATGATGTGCATACCGAACACGTTGAACGGCGCCCCGCCGATATCGACCAGCGGCAAGACCTGCCCCGTTTCAGCGGCAAGCTTGAGTCCCTCCAGAGCGCCCTGCCCGCCGAATTCCTCAAACAGGACGCCGCGAATGGTCTCGGTTCTTTTCTTACCACCGGTCCATTGCAGTGCGTCCTGACCGCCCGCGACCTCGATTTCGGCCCAGCCCATGTCGCTCGACCGGTTCCGGCCCTGGTAAGAAAAGCCCAGCGCCTCGAATTGAAACGGCCCAAGCGCGAGAACAGTTGGTCCTGCCATCAGAATTCATCCGAAAATTGGGAGCGCATCCGCGCGGCGACCTGACGCCCGAATTCCTGGCCAAGCTCTTCGGCTGAGGCGTTCGCTCCACCCTGCACGATGATATCACCGAAGGTGATGCTGGCCGGGGCCCTGCTCTGTCCGCCGGCAGATGCCGTTTGTGCCACGTCGGTCGAAATGGGCGAAGGAGCTGCGACCACAGAAGTCACCGGAGACGCCGCCGCCTGGATCGCAGGCGGCGCTGCTATAACCGGCGCCATGGCAGCCGCACGAGCCGCCATTCTTGCCGTCTCGCGCGCTGTGTGGATGACGCCCGACCGACGCGGTGTGAAAAACTCTGGTCCTTCTTCACCGACCAGGTATGATCGCATGGCCGAGACTGGGCCGCCGCCTGCTTTGGCGCCGTCAATAGGCTTATTTCTGCCAGCGCCCGTTACGGGGTTGAATGTCGTAATCTCTCCGCCGCCCGTTAGTTTCTTCCACCAAGCGGGAGGCTCCGGCCAGTTGATTATATCCGATAGGTTGATGCTTCCGATGGCCTCAATAATCCGCTGCGGAAATCCTGCGATCCAATCGATGAAATCGTTGAAAGCGCCTTTGACGGAATCGATGATTGTTTTGGCAACGGCTTTCGACCTCGCCTCGATGCTGGCGAATTCCTCCTCGCCCAGCTTCTCGCGCTTGAAGATATCGCCTGTGAAGAAGTCGCGGATCGCAGAGAAGGCGGCGCTGATGCCCTCGCCCAAGACGGTAAACGCCTTACCGATCGGTTCGATGATCGGCTTGAGCGGTTCCAGCTTCTCCTTGATCCAGTCCATGACCGGCTGCAGCTCGTCGCCAATGGCCGAGGCAACCCCCGAAACGATGGCCGTGATCCTGTCCCAGTATTTCCAGGCCGCGCCCACCGTCGCAATCGCTGCCCCGATCCCGATCCACACCGGGGCGCTGATGGCTCCGATAACACCGGCTACCGCACCGATGCCTGTTGCCACCTTCCCCAGGCCCGTTGCCCCGGCCACCGCTTTGAGCGCCACACCAACCTTGCGGATTTTACCTGGACTGCGCCCTTCCATCTTGGCCAGCGCGGCATCGAGCGCCAACGCCGACCCGGCGCTGCCCTTCACGAAGGCCGATGCCGCGCCGAATACCCGAAGCCCAGCCGCGGCTGTCCGCAGCGCACCACCCCAAAGCACGAGGCGAAACAGGTTGGCCCCTGCGAAGGCGAGGTTGAAGGCCACCAGGCCTCCCGCCGCCTTGATGAGGCCCGAGGCGAGTTTTGGGTTTTCCTCGGCCCAGCGTCCAACCGCGTCGGCGATCCGACCGATGCGTTCCATCACACCTTTCAGGGATTTCATGAAGGTGTTGCCGATAGCGATATTCAGCCGCTCAAAGCTGTTCTTGAGAAGCTGCGCCTTGGCATTGAGGGTGTCCGCGCGGATTGCAAATTCCTCATTGGCACTCCCCGCAGCGGCAGCGTCATCGCCGACAAGCGCCAGGCCTTCGCGCACGACATCCATGTTCTGACGGACCTTTGACAGCTCACGCGCCTCGTCGCCGAAAAGATCGGACTGCACCGCCGACTGCATCTCCGCAGGCAACTGATTGATCCGGTTCAGCACGTCGATGGTTGTGCCAACCGCATCATCTTGCATCCGCTTAGCCACATCCGTGGCCTCGATGCCTAGGACCGCAAATGCGTCTTTCTGTCGGTTGGTTGCGCTGGCACCGCGAGACAGTGCCTTGCCCATATTCCGGATCGACGTGGCCGAAGTGTCTGCCTTGCCGCCGGCGGCCAGCATCGCCGAGGCGAATGCCGCCGTTTCATCGGCCGCAAAGCCGAAGCCCTTTGCCGTTGCGCCGACCTTCGTCACGACATTCGTGATATCCCTCGCCGTCGCCGCCTGGTTGTTCGACAGCACGTTCATCTTGTCGAAAAGCAGACCGATTTCATCGACGTCCTGCCCGAGTCCCGTCATGAGCGCTTTCATAGCGTTCCCGGCTTGGTCGGCGGTGATGTCGAAGGCCGTGCCGATCTTGGCCGCAGACTCCGTGAATGCAATGATATCTTCGCGCGCGATGCCGGCCTGCCCAGCGCTCGCGGCAATGGCCGCCAGCCCCTCCACCGACATCGGCAACGTCTTGGATAAATTGAGAATGTCCGACTGCATTTTGCCGAAGGCCTCCGGCGTCGGAAAATCGACGACCTTACGGACATCCGCCATAGCCTCTTCGAAGTTCCCTGCGGCGCGGGCCGGGGCGCTTAGAGCCGCCCCTAGCCCAATTGCGGCCGCGCTGGCCGTCGCGAACTTACTCGTCGCAGCAGCCATCCGCCGGTTGTTCTTCTCGATCCGGTCATTGAGACCACGCATGCGCTGCTCGACCCGACGCGCGGGCTCGGTCACCCGATCCACCAGGGACAGGATCAGCTTTGATTGCAGTGTCGCCATGTGATGACCCCCTACGTCTTCTGCGGTCGCTCGGCCTCAAGGATCGGTGATATTTGCGCGTGGTAATGGAACATGCGCTCGGGCACCCATTCCTCCACCTCGTCGATGGATTGGTGCAGGTATCGCGCGACCTCGGCCACCATCCGCGCGATACCCCTGTCTTCGCCCCCTAGTGAGCCGTCTCGTCCTCGGCTTCCGCCTCGGCCTTTGCGCTCTTCACCAGCGAGCGTGCTGAGTTTCCCATGAGGGGCGCGACCTCTTCGGACAAGCGCTCGAAATCGTCCATGTCCAGCTCGTCGATCACCTGAATCGGCACGTCGGCCATCGAGGCGAAGAGCGCGGTCGTTTTGCGCAGGGCGCCACTGACCTTGTCCATGGCCACCATGTGCCGCACCCGCATCCGCTGAAAGGTCAGCTTCTCATACGTTTCGCCCCCCGCCTCGATCGGCTCGGACGGCGTGAAGGCAATCATTTTCGGCTTACCCATCAGGTCAGCCTCAACGCATCACGGCGCCCGGGGCGTTGCTCAGCACCACCCACACGAATGCTGAAATCATCGAACGCGAAAATCTCCGCATCGTCGATGAACAAGGATCCGGAATGCACCGTGACCTCGTATTCGGTCTCTGCTTTGGCCGCAGGCGCCCACGAGCCTGGATCAACCTTCTTGACGTCGACCGACATTTCGAACCGGGTGGAGTGTTCGGTGCCGTCCTCGCTTTCCATATAGCCATACGCAATGATCGGAGAGGCGCGGCCCTGTCCGATACCGTAAAGCTTGAGCATCTCGGGATCGAACGACGTTTCCTTGAAGGTGCAGGTCGTGACCTCGTAGCCCATGCTGACTTCGCGCGGCTTGATCATGCCGGCGTTGCGGAAATCCTCCATGGTCTTTTCCATGACCGGGATGGTGATTTCCATGGCCTGGCCGACGCGATTGCCATCAGCCGCGACCAGCGTTGTATCCTTCAGGATGTATGCCGGGAGCTTGTTTGCCATTGTTCATGTCTCCTATTAAGGGGGATTAGATTGCAGCGCCGGTATCGACCTGGCCGGTCACGGAGTTGTAGAGCAGCTCATAGCCGATCTGGATGTTGCGATAAGCCGTGATGCGCACGTCGTAGATCGGCGCGGGTGGCTCGTAGCGCATGGCGAATTTCACGATGCCTTCGGCGCCGTCAGCCGGAACCAGACTGCCGGACAGATAGAATTGCGATCCGGGCAAGAGGATGCCCTCGTTTTCCAGCCGCTTGAGTGCCTCGCGCCCGGCGATCACCATCAGGTCGAGGTTCTGGCGTGTCTGCGGGCGGTCATTGAAGCGCACAAACGCATCTTCGATGCTCTCGTTCACCAGATCGGCCACACGCTTGACCGACACGAATTGCCAGATCGTATCGACCGCCGTGGTCATCGGCCCCCAGGTACGGAAGCCATCGCCACGGTTGACGATCGTGTTCACCCCGGCCTCATTCAGCGTGGTGGCCTCGATGCCGTATTCAACAGACCGGCTGACGCCCTGGATGCCGTTGATCAAACGGTTCGACGCCGGATAGTGCGGGCCATCGGTCCGATCCGCTGCCGCCTGCTGCGCGGCAAATACCGTCGAGCTGACAAACGGCGTCGTCACGCCATCGACGAATTTCAGCACTTTGGGATCGCACAGGCAGATGTGCTTGGACCCGAACAGCTGCGCCGTGGACAAAGCGTCTGCATCGGTGGTGTCCGGCCCGTCCGCGTAGAACTGCGCGCGCAGCTTTTCGCAGATGCCCATCGCCTCGGCCGAGACCGGGTTCATGACCTCCCCCACGGTCAGTGATGCGGCGGCGCCAGTCCCGGTCCCGCCGTTGTCGGTGATCGTGATCGTGTCCAGAGCGTCATAGCCATAGCCGGGCTTGACTACGCCGATGGTCGCAACCTCACCGCCTACGACCGAAACTTCCAGCTCGGCATTTGATCCGGTGGACGTGGTAATCGTCGCGCTCACATCATCGCTGTACCCGCTGCCGGGGGTGTCGACGCTGACGGATGCGATCCCATCGGCCGCAGTGGCCGCCGAAAGCCCCGGTGCCACCAACAGTTTGGGCTTGGGCAACCCTGCGCCGGTCGCGGCGCGGAAGGCGTGAATGCCGGTCTTGGTGGTAGCGTCACCAACGGCTGCAGTCTGCGCCTCGGTGGCATCGGCACCCTCGTCGACCAGCACCAACACGATGCGCGTGCTGCCCTGATCGAAGATGGTGTCCAACTCGTCCTTGACGGCGTCGGGATATCCCTCCGCATCGGAGGGTTTCTGGATCAGGATGGGCGTATCGGTAGAGGCCGTCGCCGGCAGCGCCGTCGGATCGACCGCCATGAGAAGACCGATAACTGAGGTATCCACGAAGTTGACCAGAACGGGATCAGCCCCGGACTGGAATACGCGCACACCGTGATGAGTGGTGATAGCCATGACATTCTCCTTTTCGCATGACAAATGGCGCGCAGCCCGGCCGGGTGCGCGTTGCGTTTAGGGTTAGGTTTTGCGGACTTTCTTACTGCAAATGGCCTGGCAGGATTTCCTCCCAAGCCTCTGGTCTTTTGGTTAAGCCTTGATGCACGCCAGCAGCGCGATGTTGCGCGGGCGGGTTTCGGATCCTGCGGTCAGTATCTGGTCGGTTGTGCCGGTGTAGCGCGTGCCGCCGGTGCCGCCGGTGATTGTGGCAGACTCTTTTCTTTGACTTTCGCCGGCGATCCACCGGCCAGTGAACGTCCCCACCCAGCCGCGAACGATTGCAAACCAGTTATCTTCGCTTTCGTTGCGAAAATCGCCGGTGCCGTGGTGGTGATCTTGCATCCTACCGCCTTGCGCCGATCCGAACCCGCGCCCGGCATCGATCCCGCGCCCGTCATCCAAGCCCCGCACGAACTCGCCCCGAAGGTCCGGTAGATTGAACGTGTCGACGCCGTTGCCCGCGCCGAACGTCGTGCCGATCGCGTTGAACAGGCCAGCGTAGACCGTTCGGTCGACCTCAGCCCCGTTCGCCTTGAGCCAGCCAGCCGGCGCGGTGTTGCGCGCGAAGTGCCCGATCAGTCCGGGCGGCGCCCTTTGATCGGTCTGGGCGCGGCTATAAACATCCAGGTTCTGCCGACCCAGCGCCTTGTCGGGCAAATCGGCAAGGTTGCTGTCACGCAGCAGCGCATCAGGAAAGCCCGCCGCCGGTTCGTTTTGCACGGCAATGATTTCTGTGCCCGCAGGGTAAGACTGGCCCAGCGTCAGCTTGGCGGCATCAGTCCCGTCGGGTTGCCACCCGTCAGCTGTAATGTCCTCGCGCAGCCGGATACCATCGATGTAAACAGCCAAGCCTGTGGTGGTCACGGTCGACAGCGTGACGATCGTCTGCCCATCGGCAAGTGTTTGATATTCCTCGATCACGTTGACAATCACGTTTGCGTCGGTCGGATCCGCCCATTCTATATCGCCGGTGTCGTTCGACACTTTGCGCAGGATCTGCCCGGTCGTGCCGCCAGGCAAAATCGCGCCGGCGGTGATGTTGTTCGTCACCCATTGCTGCGTGGCGACTGTCACGTTCGGGTCGGCCTGGATTGTCACGACATCGGAGTTCGTCGCAATAAATTCGACGCGCACGACCGTGTCGGAAAATGACCCTTCGCTTGCCTCGGGCTTATAGGTTTCCGGCAGGTTGCCGACGACAAACAGCGTGCCGTCGCTGTCGAACACGCCAACCTCGCGCATCACGAAACCGCCCTCGCTGGCGGGCACAACCAGCTCGACCGCGTATTTGGTGGGCTGCCCCGTCGGGTCAGGCTTGTAAACCCGGTTGATCGAGGCGCGGTAAACCTCCCGCACCAGCGCAGTCTGGCTTTCGGTTGGCGTGATCGTGCTGCCGCTGCCGTCGCCAACAGCCATGTCTGTCAAGTTGATCGGGACGCCGGCCGCCTCGGCCTGGCTCATCGCTTGCAGGCCGGCCTGCGTGTGAATGGTTGCGAATTGCGCCATTTTTAGAGCCCTTTGCTATTTACGGCCAGCGCGCGTCTGCGTCGTAGTCCTGCGGGATTGCGTCGGCATCGAGCAGCGCCCAGGACGCCTTGTAAATCTCCTGTGCCACGGCCTGCGCCTTACTGATCAGCTCGATCGCCTGATCCGGCGTCAGGCTATGTACGACATTTGTCGCATCCCGGAATGGGACGACCGGGTCGGTGACGCCCTGTGCGATCAGATCGCGGGCCGCATCCTTGATTGACAGATACGCGATCTTGTCCTGCTCACGCCCTTGAACCGGAACGTCGCCGTAGCCCGACACAGTAACGACAGCGCCATCGCGCAGACGACGATCGCGCTCGGAAAACACGGCGGCGCGAGACGGTGGCTGAAGAACCCAAGCGCCGTCCACCAGGTCGTAATCGGGCGACGGTCGCGGCTCGTGCGCCATGCCGTCAGGAATGTCCGCGCCGATCTCGTCGATTGTGTGCTGCTCGCCCGTTTCGTCGTAGTAGATCGTGCCCCGCCGATCGGTGATGTGCGACCATGATCCGGTCGTCGGGTCGAACACAATCGCCTTGCCAGGTTCCGGTGCGGGTGGCTCAATGTTGATCGCATAGGCTGGGATCAGATATCGGCCATTTTCAAGGGGATCCGGCCGCGCAGCCGCTGCGCCAAGATATTCGCCTGTTTTTGGGTGATATTTGTAAATTTTCATGACTTCACCTCAGTATTTAATGCAGTGCATCAGGGCGACGTTGCGGGGGCGGTTTTGGTCGGCAGTGGGAACAACGCTTGAGGCATCAAATGTTGTCGTCCTAACAGATGATGCTCCGGTTTCTTCGACGCCGCCGCGCCTGAAGTTATTGTTTGTGCCAACTCGACCAAAAACGCCGTTTTCATTCTGCATATTGGTCGCAGTGGAATTCGCGTGATAAATTAATTCCCCATAAATATTTCTAATTGCATCGCCCTGCCATGTACCGAAGCCACGCCCGCTATCCGCACCACGGGCATTATCCCAGCCACGCACAAACTCACCGCGCAGATCAGGTATGTTAAAGGTTGTCGAGCCGTCACCGGCACCGAATACTGTGCCAATTGCATTGAACAAATTCGCGTAGGTCGATCGCGACAGTGCGGCGCCGTCACACTCAAGAAAACCCGCGGGCGGCGACGACTTCGCCAAAGCAAACACGGCACCGGCCGGCACCTTCGCCAATGCCGGCGCAAAATCCGTCGTTGCACTCAGCGCCGCCGATCCGAGCCCAAGGTGGCCGCGCGCGCTCGGCGCATCAGGAAGGTCTTGCAGGTTATTCGCCGCCTGAAGCGCGCCATCGGCTTTTGCGCCTTGGGCGGCCGTAGCAAACGCGCCAGCATTTTCCCGCGCGGCCGTACCGGCGTCCTGAATATCGTCGACCCGAATAACCTGGTTGGCGGGGTCAAAAAACCGCACGCCGTCGATCTGCTGCGTTGCCGTGCCGCCGTTTTCCTGAACGACGATGTCGTAAACGCCATTCGGCGCGGCAAACACGATCGCGCCTGTCGACGTCGCCTGAAAGGGGTTTGCCTTTGCAGATCCTGCCGCGTCGTAAATCGTCGCAAGCGTCGTTGTCCCGGTTTCGTAAACCGTGACCGACGCCTGCGCCAGCGCGTCGCCTTGCAGGTTTTGCGCGAAGAATGTTCTCAGTTCCATTAGGCCACCACGATGTTGTTTTCAGAAACCGCGACGCTGCCGCCGCCGTATTTTACGACCAGCTCATTTCCAGAAACCGCCACAGCCGCTTGAAGCGGGCCCGCCTCGGTGATCGAAGTGACCTGGATAGCGTCAAGGTGCGAACGCAGCGACTTGACCCGGTCCACCACGGCGATGGCGCGCGCCAGCTGTGCGGCCGAGGTCAACGGCGCTGACGGACGGGCGTCAATCAGCAGCTTGTATGTATAGGGCGCACCCTGCACCTGTTGGCGATGCCACTCCAGCACGCGCGCGTCGATCGTCAGCGCGCCCAGCGCACGGCTCACCGCGGCCGGTGTGCCCTTGATCTTCTGTACGGCAATCGCGTTGCGGATCGTGTCGCGCTTCTGCTCCTCGGTCCAGGCCGGATCCCACTGGTCCACCGAGAATGCCCAAGCCAGCCAAGGCAGGACTCCGGCGGGACAGGTGTCCGGGTTCCAGACTTGTCGTAACCGCACCGGTGCGTTGCCAATGCGGGCCATTGCAGTCGCGAGCGCCCGCTCTGCCTGCGTGGCGTTATGCGGCAACAGATCAGACATCGGTGTCTGCCACAGTCACGGTGACGCCGGTGCAGAACGCGGCTTCACCCGTGGCGACGACAATGTCGGCCGCCGGGCTGGTGATCGACACGTTCTGAACGCCCGACTGGTGCAGCGCCGCGTACAGCCCCGACAACGTGACGTCGTAGCCCAGGCGGTGCTGCGCCTCGACGTAAGCTGTCGCCGAGTCCTCTGCCGTCTGGCGGATCAGCTGCGCGTCGGGGCCGGGATAGACTGTCAGCGCGGCATCAACCGTGTAGTCGGTCACGCTGGCCGATTGAACCGTGACGTTGTCCGTCATCGGGCGGATCGCGTCGGCATCAAGCGCTGCGTGGACCGCATCAACCAGATCAACCGACGCGCTGCCGTTGCCCTGCCGCGACAAGACATAAACCGTCACATTGCCAGCCGACGGGCTGATCGCCTGCGCGTCTTTGACGTCACCATCCGCGCTCAGCGCGTGGAACACGTAGGCCCCGCGGGATCCCGCGACCGTGTAGCCCTCGGGCGAAAGCTGCACGCGCTGCCGTAGATCGGTGTCGGACTCCATGACCGGGGGCACCGGCGGTGTAGCCTCGGGGTCTCCCGGATCGATCACCAGGCGCGCGACATCGTAATTGGCGGCGATCTGGTCCAGGTCTGCGCCAGCAGCATAGGCCAGCATGACTGCGCGCGCCCCATCGTTGATTTCGCCGCGCACCAACAGCACATAATAGGCCGCGATCTCCAGCAGTTTGACGACTGGCTCGCTTTCCAGATCAAGCACTTCGGTCAATTCCGGCGCCTTCGCCTTGACCATGGCCTTCATCGCCGCCAGTTCGGCCTCGTAATCCAGCTGCTGGACAACGTCAGGCGATGGCAGCTCGGACAGGTCAACTGTCGTGAATGCGGTCATGCGGCCCCCAGGTCGATTTCTGCGGACGCCGCTTCGCCTTCATAGCGCCCATAAATATCCAACGCCAAACGACCGTCTGCATAGCCTTCGCGCATCTCGACGCCGGTCAATTCGAACCGGGTTTCCCAGCGAGCAATGGCAATTGCTGTGGCTGCATAGACCGCAAGGATGACCTTCTGCGTCATGGGCCGGTCCACCAGAAGCGGCAACTCCGAACCATAATCCCGGCGCATAACGCGGCTACCAACCGGCGTGGTCAGAATGTCGCGGATCGACTGCACGACGTGCGGCCAGCCCGACAGAGTTTCCCCAGTCTCCGCGTTCACGCCCGTGCTCACTGGTCAGTGCCCCCGCTTGCGGCGGCATCCGATGAGGATGCCTTCTTCGGGGCACTCGCACGCCTGGATCTCTGTTTGAGAGCCACGCGCCCCTCCAGCAGATAGAGCCGCGCTTGACGATCGGTCATCTCAACCTCTGCGCCTTCGGGCCGATGCCGACCCAGAATGAAACCCGCACGCTTGTTGATATAGGTCTGCATTGCTTTCTCCTTAGTTCGGTGGGCTTGTTGTGCCGGCGCCAGTCCCAGCAGTGTCCGTGTGAGTGTGAGTGTCGCCTATGTCCGTGCCATTGTGAGTGACGCCCGCGCCGCTGATCGCCACGCCAGAGCCATCAATGACTATTCCAGACCCGTTACTGCTCAGTGTCAGGTTGCCGCCCGTCGCCAGAATGGACGTATCGCCAACCGAAACCTTCAGCTCCCCGCCCTTGTTGTGCGGACGCGGATCGCTGTCGTTGAAACTCGACAGGGCGATCACCCCGTCCGTCAGCTCGCCGCTCGGCGAGTTGATTGTCACCGTTTGCCCCATGACCGGCTCGCCCTGGATCTTCAGAGCCCCGCTGGCCAGCGCCTCGACCGGAAGCCACGGCGAGTCGAATGCCGGGCCGTCCGCGCTTTCCTCGCGCAGCCGTACGCGGTAGAGACCACTTGCCTCGTCCACGTCGACAATCTTGCCCGTCCGGGAGCGCCCGCGCTCGCGCCGCTTCAGTTCACCCACCTCACGGGACAGATGAGCGATGATCCCCGGAAGATCGTCAGGTGGAATTGCCATCGCGCTCCACCTCCACCGTCTCGATCGTCGCCTCTGGATGATCGACCCATTGCGGGACATAACCCAGCCGGCGCGCCTGCCCGGTCGTCTGGCCAAAGGCCCGTCGCAGCATATCGATGCTCACCTCGGCCTGCTCGATTCCAAGCATGGCGTCGTAGGTCGGCACCAGTTCGGGCCTGCTGGCCGCCATGGCCGCGCGCAAGCTCGACCAGATTGCCCCCTCGGCAAGAGGCTGGCCGAACACCGGATCGGGCTTGCACGCCAGCTTTATCCGCAGCTGTCGCGCGGCCAGCCGCACGCCGTTGTCCGCTGTCACCGCACGCTTGCGCTCGATCTTCTCGACCCGATCCGACAGCCGCTGCCAGAGCGCGGCCCATGCGCTTTCAGGATCCGTCAGGGCGTTGCCGATCTGCCGATCCACCAGATCAAGCGCGAGCTCCAGCGCTGCATCGGTCGCGGGGATATCCACCCCGGCAATCACGCTCTCACCAGTGTCAAGGTCGAGCTCCGCCATCGGCGCGGCGGCACCAAACTCGCAGACGAAATCCACCGTGCCGTTCTGGCGCAGGTCGCGCGTGTCGGCCTCATTGATCTCTGCCTCGTCCGTGTAGACCACGATGAACGGGCGGTCCTGATCCGTGCGCATCGCGCCGTCCCCGGCCACGTCGATTGCGGCAAAGTCACTGTCGCGCACGTTGTCGCCCACCAGCGTAGCGCCTTTCAACGCTTCCACTGCTGTGATGCGCAGACCAAATTGCACGACAGGCATCAGATTTCCCCCAAATGCAGGACAAGGCGCCCGCTGCCACGATCCGAGACGCGCAGCACTTCAAAAAACGGCTGGCCGATACGCTCTACGGCGCGCAGCTTGTCGCCCTGTCGAATGACCGGGCCACCGTAAGCAGCCCGGTTAATGTGTGCTTCAGCCTTACCCGCCGCGATCCGCGTGCCCCACGATCCGCTCGGCGCAACATCATCGCGATCACCGACGCGCAGCACGGCCTTCGCCGTCAGGTTGCCCCGCGCCGGATCAGCCGCACCGCCCGACAGGAAGAACAGATCCACATCCTCCGCAAACGTCGCATCCACCTGCGCGAGCGCGCGGTCACGAATGGCGTGAAACGGTGCCGGCATGGTCACTCCTGCAACTCGGCCCAGGCCTCGTCGCGCAGGTCGGCCGTGATGCGCTTCTTGGCCTGCGACTTCGACATGTGACCAGCCTCAACCACCGCCTCACGGACAACACCGAGGTTGGGCACGCCATCGCCGCCTTCCTCGGGCTTGAGATCCATCAAGGCGTCGATCACGGCATCGCGGAGATCATCATCCGACAGATTTTCGCCCGCGTCCTTGGAGGATGCTTGCACCTCGATAGCCAACCTTTCGCTGACAAGATGATCGCCGTAGACCTGCGGCAGCGCGATCCGTTCTCCAGGTGCGACTGACCGATCAGCCTTGGCCCCGATCACGGATGCCGGCACGATTGTCGATGCCCGCATCCGATAGCTTTTTACCGCGCCAGCCATCAGGTCAGCTTCAGCTTGCGCAGCACTTCAGGCCGCGTGCAGATCGAGATGGCGTTCATCTGCACCTCGAGGTGACGGCCCTTGCCGTTCTGCATGGCGTACTGCCGCGCATAGAGAGGCAGGCCGATACTGTTGACCGTTTCCTCGTAATCCGCAGGCGCGAACCGCGTCATGAACAGGTCCGGCACGCCCAGCGGGATAACCCGCGCCTCGTCCGCGGCGATGTAGGCCGAGCCCAGGTCGGTCGTTGCCGCCGCGCCGGTGCGGTACCGCTCGAACACAGCGCCACCGAACTCGAAGCGATCCGGCGTGCCCTGGCGAAGCTGCATTGCCCCCTCGTAGTTGAGCAGGCTTTCCTTCACCGACTTGTGGCCCCACATCGCCTTGTGGAAATCGCGGCCAGTGAAGACGTGCAGCCCGTCATAGGCATCATCAAGCGAGTCCTCGACCGAGTAGCGCACCCCATCGAACAGCTCACCGACGTTCGTCGCATCCACGTCCAGCTCCATGGAAATGGCCGCGGGTGTGGCGATGCCGAAGCGCGTGTAGAGGTTTTCCAGCACCGCGCCACTCTTGGTGGTCACGATGCCCTTGATCGCGCCGACGCGCTGGTGTTCCAGCGTCATCGTCAAATCCTGCCCATGCCGGCCCAGCTTGTCCTGGACACGGGCCTCGATCGTCTCGGTTTCGCTCTCCGACCCGAAGGCGCGCACGTTCTGCACCTCGTCAGCCAGCACAGCGTCGTCGCGCTCGTAGTGCGGCACGGCGAACGGCACAGCGACCCGATCCTCGGACCCGGTCGTCTCACCGGGGCCGCCACGCGCGGTCGGCTCGACCAGGCCCAGCTTGCCGTCGCGCTGCTCGACAAAGACGGTCGTGGTGGTCACGCCGTCCTCCTGAAACGCACCCGTGGCGCTGATCTGACCAGGGCGATACTTGCGCTTGTTGATCGCCGCGGTCAGAGAGACGACGGAGAATGCGTCGTCGTTGAAGATGTCCATGCTCGGCATGTCATTGATCCTTTCTTGATCTCACTCAGCGCACGACGACGCCGACGGTTTCCAGTTGCCCGGCCTTCGTCGCCTTCTTGGCGGCATCATCAACCGAGCTGTCATAGGCGAGCTCGTCCGCGATGACCTGCGCGGCACGCACGATCGCGACCGCCTTCGCATCGGCTGACGTTGCATCGACCGCATAGGCCAGCACAGCGGTGGCGGTTTCCGCGCCCTCGCTGCCCACGACCTGAGCATTGGCCGAAACCGCGTACTTTCCGGACGCGGTGATCTCACCCAGCACCGTGCCGGGTGCAAGTTTGCCCTCTCCGCTGGCCACGGTGACGATGTCGCGCGACCGCCCCGCCTCCGCCTCGGAAAGCACGAAGCCCAGGTTGCGGGCGCCTTCAGTCATATTCTCCATGATCCTGTCTCCTGTTCAGGGCGTCACTGCGGGCGCCGCGCTGCGTAAATTTCGGACGGCTTGATTTTGGCCTTGTCCGAGGTGCTCACCGGAGGCTGACCGCCAAGACCGGCGCCAGCGGCAGCGGTGCGGTTGGCCTCATATTCGGCGGCGGGATCGGGCTTCTGCTCTTCCGCCTTGGGCGCGGCGGCCAGCGCAGCCTTCACAGTTTCCACGTCCATGTCGGTCGAAGCGTAGAGGTGTTCGGCCAGGGCTTCGCGGCCCTTGGCTTCGTCCAGCGCCATGATCGACGCCCGGCGATCGCGGTCCGCCTTGACGGCCGCTTGCGCAGCTTCGGTCCGGGCAGCGGCGATCGCGGCCTCGGTGTCGGCGGTCTTGTCGCCCGCCTTGGGATCATCAGCCATGGTTTTCTCCTTCTGCTGGCTGTGGGTGGCGGCGGGTTCAGCCGCCGGGACATCGGCAGCCGCTCGGCTGCGATCACGTTTGGGCGCGCGGGCGAAGCTCTCGCCGTCTGTCAGGCGCGCCAATACTTCTTCGAAGGTGCCGATCCCGTCAGCCATGCCGGCGGACACGGCGGCGGCGCCGACCAGGGCACCGCCCTGACCGTAGTCACGAGCAACCACGTCGGCCGACACGCCGCGATGCCTGGCGACGGCTTCGATGAACACGGCGGCCTGGTCGTCCACCAGCTTTTGGTAGGACGTCGCACCTTCTTCCGAATCCGGGCTGGGATTCTTCTTCGGGCTTTGCGACGAGACAAATTCGATATCGCGCACACCGCTCGCGCGGTCTCGTTCCGAGGTGTCGCGGATGCCGGCCATCACACCGATCGAGCCGAGGAGCGCCGCGTCGTCAACAACGACTTGCTGCGCCGCGCTGGCCAGCCAGTAAGCCGCCGACGCGCCCATGCCGCCCACGTAGGCCACAACCGGCTTCTCGGAGGCGAAGATCGCCTTGGCGAGTTCGCCGCATCCGTTGACAGCCCCGCCGGGGCTGTCGATGTTCAGCAGGATCGACTTGATGTCCCGGTTGTCCAGCGCAACTTGCAGGTCGCGCCGCAGGATGTCGTAGCTTGTCGCACCGCTGAACTCGGTGAACATATTCGCGCGGCGAAACAGCGGGCCAGCGACGTTGAGGATCGCGACGGGTCCGCGTTGCTCGAGCGTTTCGGCCCGCGCCACCATGTCGGCGCGGTACTTTTCCAGCGCATCGCGCGAGACCTCGTGTTCCCGCGCCGCGATCTGGATAATCTGTTCCAGCGCATCGGGTTGAATTGCCCACGGAGCGCCGAGGATAGCATCTAGTGCTCGCATATCATGTCCTTCAGTAGGGGCGAAACCGGACACCCTTCGCAAAACGGGTGCGTTTCGGTCGTTCACCGCTCTGGATCGCGCACTGCCGATCGGCGTCCGCGATCATGGCATCGAGGCGGCCGAGGTCGGCCTTGGTGAAGCGCACCTCGTCCTCGCCAAAACGGGTCGAGGAGACCTCTCGGCCAGTCACGAGGTCGCGCTTGATTTTCCGGAGGTCAATCGCCTCCTGGCACGGGTCTTCCATGATCTTGAATTCCTTCCCGAAGAACAGCGGTGCGGGTCAGCCAATGACCCCGTCGGTCAATCGCGACATCTCGTGCCTGATCCGGGGACCGAGATCCTTTGCGGTGGTCTCGAACGCCTTGACCGAGGCATCGCGGACAAGTTCCTTTGGTACGCTCGGGCCCCACATCTTTTCGATCGCGTTATTGCGACCCGACTTTTCGCTGAAGCCGCCCCTGCGCTTGAAAACGTGCCCGTACGCGACCGGCTGTCCCGACCTCCAATTGCCTGCGAAGATGAATGCGCCCGGATACCGGCGGGTCTGGCCCCATGGCCGTGCCCGTACGCCGAACTTGAACTGCTTTGCCCCGAATTCCTTCAGGCTGAGTTCCTTGCCGGAACCCGTGATCGTGTATTCCAGCGCGTGGTAATTGGCGCGCCTCGTTTGAAGCGCACCCAATTGGCGCAATCGCTTCTGGGTCAGTCCCATCTGCTTCGCCAGCGTGCGCCGAACCTGCGTATGCGCCTTGCCGCCAGTATGATTGATCGCCCGGCGAAACGCCTTGTGCGCCTTGGCGCTGCTCCCAAGGACGCCAACCGCCTCCTGAAAGCGCATCGCATTCTGGTCCATAAATTCGAGGCGGTACATTCCGGGTGCTCCCTCAGCCTTTCGAGCGGTCGCTCATTCCGTCGGCCGCCGCGCCGTCCGGCCCGGCACCCTCGCCTCCGGCCATGCGCCCATGCGGCGGCGTGATACCGATATCGTTGAAGCGCGTGACCTCGCGCTCCGCCTGGTCGGCGACCTCTTCCCAGTCTTCGCCGGCTTCGGCGCAGATGGCCTTCAGTGTGGTCTGACCGGTCTCAAGTTTCACCTTGTTCGCCAGCGCATCCTTGTAGGGGTCCGCGCTCGGACGCGACGGACCGCGCCACTCCGCGTCCACGACCTTCTCGCGGTTCGCGGCGAACGCCCGATAGCCCCCCTTGAACGGGATTGCGCCCGTTCCGATCTGCTCGTCGAGCCATGCCTCGTAGATACCCTGCGCCATCGGCGCCACGATCCGTTCCCGGCGGCGCAGGATCGTCGGCCAGATCGAGGCGACGGCCATCCGCGTGCTTGAATACGACGCGCCGCTATGATCCATCGTCAGGCTCTCGAACGTGACGCCGAGGCACCGCGCCATTTCCCGAAGGAGACCCTTCTGAAACGGTTCGTATTGCGGGCCAGGTGTCGCGCTGCTGTGCAGTTCTAATTCCTCGCCTGGCCCAAGGTGGTTCACCTGGCTCGAATCCCCGCCAATCGAAATGCCCTTCGTCTTCAAGGCGTCAAGCCGGACCTGCATGACTTCGAAAAGGTCCTGCGCCAGATCAGCCGTCCCCTCAAACCCGTCCATTTCCTTGAGTTGCTCGATGGCCCCGAACGCCGTCTCGGACGGCTCCGGACTCTTGATCGTCGCCGCGAAGGCCGTTTGCAAAAGCGCAGTTGTCAGCGTCGCATCGGCCAGCTGATCGCTCTGCGCAATCACCTTGAACGCCGGTGCCATGGGCGTGATGCCCCGCGGGCTGTTCGGCGTCGCGCCGCGATCCATGACGTGGATGACGCGCAGACCGAACTTGTCGCGCGCCGGCACGTCGATGTTGGCCTCGAACCCTCCGTCGCTCCGCCGGAACCGGTACCACATGGGTCGGCCGATATCATCATGCAGGATGCCCTGATCCCAGCCCTCGAACGGCTGAGTGTGGTTCGTCAGACGGTGCGGCGACACCAGCCGGGCCTTGATGCCGGTCTTGATCCCGTAGCGCCGTCTCGCCGGTTCGCTCAGCCAGTCGACGACCGAGAACGCCTCGCCTCCGGCGAGATAATAGCGCGCCGTGCCATCGAGCATCTCCTGAACCGTCGACTTGCCCTCGAGGTCGCACTCCCACGGATTCCAGGACCACCGCCGCCATTCCGCCTCGACCAGGCGGCACCATGCGGCCCGCTCCTTCTCGTCGTATCCCAGGTCCGCCAGGTCGGGCCGGCAGTTCAACTTCAACTCCGGGCCGATCATGTCAGCGATGATCTGGTCCGCCGCGCCAGCGATCCAGCCGCTGTTCTGCATGAAATCGAACGCGAGCGCGAAGGCGCGGCTCGTGGCTGCACGCACGTCGTGCTTGATGTCCCGCGTCGTCGCCCGGCGCATCGAAAGAAGACCGGTGCGGTCATGGTTCATGTAGCGCGCCTGTGGCCTTGGCTGTCGCGGTGTCAATGGCTGGCCGCGATGGTCGAGAAGCTGTGTCATCTGTAAGCCTTCCATCCGGTTTTGCGGCGCCGCCGGGCGGGTTTCTGAGGTTCCACCTCTTCCTTGTTCGGCCTGGTCGCCGCGGCGATCGGCAGTTCGGCGTCGAAGAGATCGCCCTGTGGTGCGTCGGGCACCGCCCCCCGTTCGACTGCAAGCGCATCCCATTGATCGTCGGTCATCGACGCCCAACCCTTCCGAAGGGCCCCGGCCTCAGCGTAGTTCATCGTGTCCAGTGCCTCGTTCCGGCGCGTCGGCTCGACCAGCATCCAGGCACTGGTCATCACGCCCACCTTGTTGCGACGCACGACGCGCGTCTCGGACGTGAGCATGCGATAATACTCGTCGCCAAGGTTTCTGGCGAACTGTGTGTACCCCCGGGCTTCAGGCAATTCCTTGTCGAGATGGCCGTAGAGGCCCGCTTTCATCGAAGAAACGTTGAGGTTGAACGCCCGTTTCTGGGCCCGCTTCGCCTTGCCGTCCCTTCGCCGCTCGAACCTCTGCGGCATCATCAGGGGCCCGTTCTGCGTCGAACTGCCCTTCACGATGATCACCCGGCTCCACGGGTGGGTCTTTGCCCAGCTCCACACGTCGTCGGTATAGGCCCCACCATCGATCGCGAGAATGTCCAGCGCGAACGGAAGACCAAACTCGGTGCGCCATTTCTGCTTCAGGAGCGCGTTGAGTTGCGCGCGGCCCGTGTCATCACTGATGTGGTACGGGATGACCTTGTAGTCGATCACCCACCGCCGCCGGTTGGCGCCGAAAGCGACCAGGTGGGCTTCCATTCGATCATCCTGACAGTCGACACCTGCCGAGAAGATGAACCCCGTCGCCGGTAGCACCCCGAGTTCCAGCACTTCACCCGGTTCCGCGTTTTCCGTCCGGTCGCGCAACTGTTCCCAGTCCGGCGCGTCGGTGGCCTGCTCGTAGGGCAGCCCCAGGACGTCGTTCCAGAACACCTGCTCGATCGCCGAGCTGACCGTGGGCGCCGTGGCCTTGCGCTTCGGCGCGACCTCGACCTCGTCCTCCTCCGCTGCCCCGGACGCGGCGTCAGTCCGCGTAATGGAGGCATCGATCCGCGACCAACCCATGACCTGCGCGTATTCGGCGGCTATCGAGCCCCAGTCCCGCTGCGGCGCGTAAGCGCGCCACAGGTGGAAGCCGGGATGATCGCCGCCCGGGTTGTGGCGTACCCAGCGACCGAGCCGCACGATCCGCTCCTTGTCCCCGTGGCGGATCGCCTCCTGGCACCGCTCGCAAGTGAAGTGCGCCGCATGCAGTCGTTCCGGCTCCAGGTTCTGCCGGAAGTTCTCCCAGGTCAGCGGCTGTTCGTGTCCGCAATGCGGACACGGCACGTGGTAGAGGCGCTGGTCGGATCGCTCGTAGGCGAGTGAAATCCGGCAGGTCCCCTTGATCATGGCCGTTGAGACGCGGAGGATCTTCGCATCTTCGTAACCCGACGCCCGGCTTTCCGCGAGTTTTTCCGGATCACCCTTCTCGGAAGGCTCGAACTTCGAGACGTCGTCCATGATGACAAGGCGTCGGCTTGTCCCGGTCAGATCCGCCGGCGAACCTGCCGAAGCGACCTTGATTGATCCGTTTCTGTCCAGCGTCTCCTGGTTGAACGTGTTGTCCCTGTTCTCGCCGCGCCCCGAGCCGAAGACCCGGATCAGCCCCGGTGCCTGACGACGCATGGGCATCCACTTGTTGTTAACCCACTCGCTGGCCGCGCTCCCCGTCGGGTGCACGATCAGCGAGTCGAGCGGCGTGTACTCGTGCCACTCCGCAAGCGTGGGCTGGATCACCGACACGGTCTTGCCCCACTGGGCCGAGCCGCGCAGCGTCACCTCGCGCGAGGGATGCTCGGGCGACAGGACCTCGTGGATCTCGCTCAGGAACGCGAAGCGAGAGATGTCGAACGGGCCTGGCATCGGCGAGCGCGCATCAAACACGATGTTCTCCTCGCACCACCGGGTGATGTCCGGCGGCGGCGGCGGTGCGATGGCCTGGGCGATGGCCTGGGCGACCACCGCCTCGGCTGCTGCGAGAAACCCCATCCTAGAAATCCACCTCGTGCTCTGCCTCGGAGAGCGGCGCGGCATCTGCTTCCGCTGCCTTCTGCTCCGAGCGATGTGCGCGATACTCGCGCCAGACCTGCGTCAGGATCGCCCGCGCCGCCTTGAAGTCGATGCCAAGTTCGTCTGCCAGCCGCCGGGCGCCGGTACGCAGCACGGAGCTTTCGATCGACGCGATTTCCATGTGGATTTGCCGGGCCGTCTCGGCGGCCACTTCGCTGGCGAGAACCCAGTTTCCCTCTTCGGTTTCGTTCTGACGGCGCGCGCGGCGCGCCTTCTCCTCAAGCTCCTGCGTGCGCGCCAGCTCATAGCGCGTCGGATCCTTGGCTGGCAGGAGAGTAGCATCGGAAGGCGCGCGTTCCGGCTCGACCTGCTTTGGTAGATCGACGTCCTCAAGGCTCCGGCGGGTCTTCGCGCCGTTGCCGAGCATTTGAGCCGGATCGAGGCGCTGCCCCAGGGCGTCTGCCGCCTTGCCAAGATCGAAGCGCCGCGCGCGACCGGAGCCGCTATAGCAGCCATCGAGGCGCCCGTCTCGCACAAGCTGGCTGATACGCCCCTTCGACAGGTTCATCTCTTTCGCAAGTTCTGTCGCGTTCAGCTGCCTGCTCATGATGTCCTTCCCGGCGCAGTGCGGCGCCAATCGTCCCTCCTGCTATCTGCGCGAACCGCTCAACCATGGAACGGCATTCCTAAACCATGACGGGTTTAGGCTTCGCACATTGTTTAAAATGGCCAAACCCTCGGGCTGCAGCGCGCCCGCATGCAGCAAGATTTTCGATACGGTCCCTGAACCCGGGGGGTGTAGAACTCGAACCCGCGACCTCGTGGGTATGAGCCACGCGAGCTGCCAACCGCTCCACCCCGTCAAACGCAAAGCGCCCGGGGCAGGATCTCTGCTCCGGGCGCAATTCGGTTCAGGGTCACTGTGCAAGGGGGCTAGGATTTCGTCAAGAAGATTTTTTCCACGGCATGCGCGGCGGCATGCCATCCGTGACGCGAAACGAGGTCAGGCCGCCGTACATCTGGAAGCTGACGCGCAGCTCTTGCAGCGCGCCCCACCATTGCAAATAAGCACGACGAGCAGACGCGATCTGCTGCGCTGTGGGGCTGTAGGTGACCGGGCAGTGACGCACTTCCACTGTGCGCAATCGCCCACGGCTGACAACATTTACCGACCCGCAGGGCTCGGACTTCGCGCGCCACCCGTGCCGGTTCTTCGACCACTCCACCGGCACGCAGCGCGGCTTGGCCCCTGGCATCCAGTCAGGCGCGCGACCAGATCGGGCCAGCGCGGCGATCCATAGCGCCATGCGTCGGCCTCCCCTCGCCTCCGGTAGCGCCGCAAGCGCCGAGGCGACCACGTCCGCATCCGGGTGCGGCTCGGAACTCCCGCCACCGTCAACAGCACAGCCAAGGTTGTGACGCTGCATCAGGATGTATTCCGTGCCGATGCCCGGCCGCTCCCCCGACACGGTTGCCAGCTCGTCGAAGTCCAGCGACACCAGCTCACGTTGGAACGCCCATTCGAGCAGTCCGCGAATGTCGATGTCACGCTTGATCGCACCCTGACGCGGCCTGCTAGCTACTCTCTGTGTCTCACCCATATTGCTACCTCCGTATTTAGTGGTCATTTTCGCCTGACCTACTACCCGTTGATTTTCGCTTTACTCGATCACGGCCTGACCGGCCCGACACGGCTTGAAAACGGCTTGACAATTCACGCAAAGCCGTGACCACAACCAACAACAACACGTTGTTTTCTCGTATGTTTTTCATAATTAGACGGCTCGAACGGCTTGAACGGCCTGAAAGTGAGGGGTTTACGCATGTGAACACTTCAACTTCCCTTTCCCCCTATTTCGCGCGCGCATACGTGTAGGTCGGAATTTCGGGCCGTTCGGGCCGTTCAAGCCGTGAATTACCTTGCAACCCTTTGAAATCACTCAAACCCCAAACCCCCGTGATCCGCATAACTCAAGCCGTGATTTCGCATGTCAGGCCGTTCGAGCCGTGCACCGAGCCGTGATCCAAAAGTGCGCTCAGACGGCCTGACATCGCTTCGTCCATTTGATGGGGTACGGGGAAGCATCAGAAATCCTCCTGGTCGGCCGGGCGGCTGTCGCTGTTTCCCGGCGCGCCGCCTCGATCCCGGAACCGCCGCTCGAACGTGTCGGTCAGCCTGATGCCGCGATACCCGGTCGCCTCGCGCTTTCCCGGGATAAAGCTGCGGCCCGTGTGCGGATGTCGCCAGCGCTGCGCGTGGTTCTTGAGCGCGTTGGACACCGTGCGTCCGCCCCATTGCGTCTCGCCCTTGTCATCGAGCCAGAAGTTGAACGCGGCGATCAGGTCGCGCGACAGCATGAAATCGTCCTCTGCGCCGGTCACGACCGCGCATTCCGTCAGGAACGATCCGACAGGGTCGCTGTCGCGCCGATACTCGGCCGTGGCGTCCAGGATCGCGTCGGGCTCCTGCAGGCCGCCCTCGAGGTAGGCCCTCAGCCCCTCAATCATCCAATTCAGGATGCCGGCCCTTTCCGCCCATAGCTTTTCGCCCAGGTCCGGATCGCGTTCCGCCTGCGGGATCTGCACGTCAAACGGTGTGAGCAACACCCGTCGCCATATTCCGTCATCGGTGCCCCGTATCTCGGGCTTGTGGTTGCCGCTGATGGTCAGCTTGAATTCCGGCTTTACCTCGACAAAGTCGGAATGCAGCGCGCGCACCAGGATCGGCTCGCCGCCAGTCAGTTCCTTGATCACGCCCTCCTGCAGGCGCGTGCCCTGTTCTGGCTCCGACGCGCGCACGAAGCGTGCGCCCATGAGCGGAATGAGGTCCGGGGTGGCATCGCCACCGCCGCGCCTGTTGGTGCCGGTCAATGACTCGATCTTGGCCGTGGCGGCGTAATCACCGAGCATCCGCGCCAGCAGGTCCACCAGAACCGATTTGCCGTTGGCGCCATGGCCATAAAAGAATGCCAGCTTCTGATCGCCGGTGATCGAGGTCATGCACAGCCCGAACCAGCGCTGGATGAAGCCCCGGATCTCTGAATTCGGCTGCACGCGCTCCAGGAAGGCATCGAAGCGCGGACAGGTCGCGTCCGGGTCGAACTCCACCGGCATCATCTTCGACAGCAGCAAACCGCGATCATGATCAAGGCAGGTCATCTCGGCGACGGGGCTCATGCCCTCGTCACGGATCACGTTGAACGACAGCACGGCCGTCGCGGTGTTGATCATGATCGGGTCCGCGTCGAGATCGTCCAAATGCCGTGACAGGCTCACCCCGCCCTCGTCCAGCATGTGATCAAGCTTGTTCGAGTTGCCCGTCGAGAGCGCAAAGGCCCGATGGCGTTTCTTTCGATCCGCGAACCGGCTCTTGATCTGGGAGACGGTATCGAGGCGCCCGCGAAGGCGGGTCATTGTGGCTTTTTGATCGGCGGTGCGCTCAGACGGCTTTACGTCCTCGATGCCGGCCACCTGCGCGCGCAGATCATCCTCTTCGGCCAGGAAATCCTGCTCCCAGGGCTCATAGGCCAGGTGCTGGATCTCGCGCGTGATTTTCTCCGGCACCCGATGCGCAAGGCGGCGCACAGCGAGACTGTCATCGTCGCGCTGCCATTGTCGCCCGGTCCAGACGAACCAGCCGACGCGCGGCACCCGCAACGCGTCATCCCCGAAATAAAGAGCGAACCGCTGCCCGTTGCCGATGTCATTGAGCGGGTATAGCGCACCTTTCGCCTCTGGCGGCCCATCCGGCCCATCGGGATAATCACCATCCGGGGGATCGGGGGGCGTGGTCCCGTCATCCTCAGCCGGGCTGACGGGACCCATATCCACGTCCTCGGCCGCGCGCACGGTATCGCGCAGGTGATCAAGTCGATCGCTCATGCGCCACCCCGTGCCGTTTGCAGAAGCTGCTCGAGCTCACCCACCAGCTCGTCGAAGGTCTGATCGCCGATCCGCTCCATCTTGGTCCCCAGTTCCCGGTGGCGGATGGCGCCTTGCAGCCTCTCCGCCTCGGCATGCAGGCCCAGCCTGCGCAGTCTCTTGCGAACCTCTTGGGCGCGCTCAATCCGGTCTGACATGGTCATACTCCGTGTAGTCCCCCATCAGCGCGTCGTTCAGATCGATGCCGTCGCCGGCATGCACGATCGAGACCCGCTCAACACGCGGCCGGCACGCCCGCGCGCGGCGCAGACCGGACAGCAGCTTCGCGCGCGTCGAGCGCGGCTCTGAATCGCCGTCCTGTATGAAGATCAGGTGCTCGACCCACTCGGGCGGCAGGAAGGCATCCCGGTCATCGAGATCCGGAACGCCGGCATATTTCATGCCCTGGCCGCGCAGAATGCGCCGGCCGGCCATGTTGCCGAGGTCTACACCGGCCCAATAGGCGGCCGCAGGCCAGGCGTTGGCAATCCATGCGGTCGCAGTGGTCTCGATCCCCTCGCCCATGATCAGGCGGGTTGCCCCTTGCGGCGTGTAGAGACGGATCGCACCGCCCTTCTTTGACCCGAGCATTTTCTTGGCCTGGCACGGCTCACCATCCGGGCCGACGATCTGCGCCTTTCCTTTCGGTCGATGGAGGTCGAGCCAGGTGCGATGCACTCCTATAAATCCACCCTTCGGCCCCTGCACCGCGGCCAGCATGGCGGGGCCTCGGTGGATCTCGCGCCACCCGCCCGCCGGATCGGCCACCATGTACGGCAAATCCGGATGGTATCGCAGGCAGCGTGACGGCTCAGGCAAGTCAAGCTTGCGACGCAGCAAGTAGGCCTCGGCGGCCGTGCCCCCTGTGGGCTTTCCCTGCTGCCATATCTCCCATGCCGCGCGCATGGCGGCCTTGCGGCGCTTTTCCGCGTCACGCTCCTGGGCGGCGCGCTTGCGTTCGTGTTCCCGCCGGCGACGCTCGGCCTCGGCCGGGTCGATCGACAGCTCGGCCTCGCCCACCAGCCAGGACAGTGCCGCCTTGAAATCGCACCCCATGACCAGCTGCACCAGGCCGATGCCATCGCCGCCGCCACAATGGCGACAGTTATAGACACCGCGCTGCATGTTGATGCCGAAACGATCCCGGCCGCCGCAAACGGGACAGGGCCCGATCATCTCTGCGCCCGTCCGGTGCAGCCCCTCGATCGCGAGACGATCGACGATCTCGCCAATGGGAATCGCCTGCGCCTCGATCAGGCGTGGATCCTCGCGCGCCGCCACGGATCAGGCCCCCTGCACGCGGGCGCGGAATTCATCGTAGCGATCGCCGAACCGGCGCAGAAAGTAGTGCCGCACCTCGTAGGTCAGGCGTGCCAGGGCATTCTGCCGTGGTTGACCCGGCTCGGTATCGCAAAGCTGCGAGGCCGCGTGCCACACCGGGCTTAGCGACTGGTCGCAGTCGGCGCTGTCGGGCAGCGCCTCGCTCAGCGCGTCGAGATAAACCCGGAAAGACGGATCCGTGGATGATGACATGACGACCGACACCGATGCCGTGATCAGGACACGTTCCGCCATCTGACCGATGCTGCTCATTGCAAATCCGCCCTCTTTTGCCAGTCGAACTCGACGCCGCCGCGTTCAGCCTCGATGCCGTCCGGCACGGGGCCGGGATCTGGCGGGCAAGCCTCATCGAGCCACAGCGTCAGATCGTGCTGCAACTTTTGACCCGCTGCGCCGGGCGTCACCCGGCAATGCCCCAGGAAATCCAACACCATGTCGCGGGCCAGTGTTTCCTCCGGCACCCACTCCAGCGCCGACTTTGCCAGATCGACCTGGTCGCGCCACTGCAGCTGCCCGGTGCGGGCCTTGAGCGCGACCGTCTGCGCCTGCAGACCGAACGCAATGATCGGGGAACGGCTCATTGCACATCCTCCGCGTCCGGCAGGTATTTGGTCGCGAGTTCTCCACCGCACGCCGCATACCCGGCAATATCGACCCAGTTGTCTGCATGCACCGGATTGCCACGGGCGCGGGCCGCCTTCAGCATCACGAGCATCAGCGCAACGTCATGGGGGCGAACATCTATACCAAGGTGCGCGGACCAATAATCAGCAATGAGATCGAAATTGTCTTCCATGTCGCCATGGGTCGCCGCCCGGTCAACCGTCACCGCCTGCGCCGCTGCGTCAAGAATCTCCGCCCTGATCATTGCGCCCACCACCGTTCTGGCATTCCACCATCGCGATTTTCTGGACGCGTGGCGCGACACTGGTGCTTTTCCATATCCTTGCGGACGCGATGCACGCGGCCCAGCACGCTATTGCGGGTCACCAGGCGGCGTTGGCGCGCACTCAAGAGCTTCGCGATCTCGCGCATGGACATTCCGCGCGCCTCGTGCATGTCGAGGATCTCCAGAAGCTCCAGATCATCCGATCGGCTATGTGCCATCATGCCCCTCCTCGAATATCTCTGCGGCCGCGCGCGACAGCGCCGCCAGCTCCAGTGGCGTGTCGGAATCGACGAACCCGCAGGCGATCGGCGGCGTGTCCGCCGGCTCATCCGGGCGGTTGCCGTCACGCACCCGAAGCGACCACATGCGTGCGCCGCAGGACGACACGGTCATATCGACCAGCAGATGCCCGAACGGCAGGCGCACCCTGCGGACAATATCCATGGCCCCCGCACTCATGCGGTCACCCGCAGCTGATGCCAGCGCTGTTGCACCTGAAGCAGCGTTAAACCCAGGTCATCCGCCAGATCGCATAAAGCGCTGTAGCGACCGCCGGTTTCGATCACACGCAGGTCCAGCGCCTCGGTCCACAAGGGATGCTCATGCATCACATGACCTCCCCGAAAAGGCGGGCGCGGCGGCACACCTGCCAACCGCGCCCGAAGTCCAACAGGGGGGATTCCAGCGGGGTCGCCGCCGCTGGACGGCATTGGTCGAGCGCGGGCAACTCGCGGTGCCTATTCGGCATCCTGTCCTCGGCGGATACAGGAGCATCCATCGCTTGCTCTTGAGCTGCAGGGGCCTTCCCCACGACCACGCTCGGGAAAGCACCGTGGCGCTTGCCGGAAAGCGGCTTGTAGGTAAGGGGCTTTCCGCCCCCTACCTTTATTTCTTGGCGGGGTTTTCTCCCGCAGTTTGCATGGCTAGCCTCCATTCCGAACGTCGCGCCTCTTGTCAGCGGCTGGCGCAAGTGGCCATTCTCAACTCTTGCCTGTATCGCCTCATCCTCGATCCGGCGAAACCGGCCCCGCACATACCCCGACCACAGATCGGGAAACTCTCTCGCTGACTCGATTCTCAGCGCAACAGCTTCCAGACGATAAGGATCTGAGTGACCGCCAGCGCAAACTGCGCAAGAGCGATCGCAAAAAGCAAAAGTTCGGTCGTCATGTGAGTGCTCCAGCCTTGTGTTATGGAGTTGGGTGGGCATCAGGCGCCCGCCGCGCACTGACGAACAAGATGTTTCCGGCCCCGCCGCCGCGCTCGGGGCTGCATCGTGAAGGCGCAGGCCGGAAAGCGGAGATCTACGCCGGGGCGATGCAGTGCCCCGGCGATCCCTGGCGAGATCACTGGACATGACATGCACCCCGTTCTGAACCGAATGAAAAGGACGCGGCCGGGAACCTGCCGACCCGGCCGCGCCAAGGTGGCCTGCCCATCAAGCAAAGCAGGCTCCCAAGCCCGACCTGGGGGAGGCCGGGATACGATGCGGGGCCCGCCATCATCGACGCCCCCCGTTCAAGCGATGGAAGAATTTTTCCGAGCGGCGATGCCAGCGACGCGACCGCGCCTGCCAGAGGGCCGCGCGCCGCTCCGCGCGCCGCCCCCTGCTCACGCAAAGCAGGCCGGCGATATAGATCAGAACGCGCCGGACCATTCACGCCGCCCTCCCGCTATCCGGGCCCAGCACCGTCTCGGCGCCCGCGATCACCAGCACGGCCGTGACATAGCTGAGCGCCGCGTCGTGATCGCAGCGCAGCCAGTTGATCACCTGCCGTTCCGAGACATCAAGCACCGGCGCCGCGCGCTGCGCGACCCCGCGTTCGCTCTCGGCCGGAAAGGCGCGCCAGAGCATGCCGGCGAACCACTTGCGGGACCGAGTGCGGTGCCCCGACCAGGCAAATTTACCTCGCCGTGCATTTTGTGCAGGATTTTTCCACATGTTCCCTCCATCCTTGTCCTGTGTGGACGGATGAGAGGAAACAATCGAAAGGACGGATCGGGGCGTTGCGGTCATGCGGCGCCCCTTTTCGTGACCGGCTGCGCATGCATCTTGGCAATCATATCAGCCGTGACCTGAAACCCGCGTGCACGCGCTGCACACAAAAGCGGATAATGATAGCGAGCAGGAACCGACTGCTTCTCTGCCCACTTATGAACTTGATGCACAGACACCGAAATATCCGGAAACTGCCTCTTCAAATCCGCGGCCAACTCCGCCCGTGTAGGCCACAGGTTCACCAGATCACGAATGCACAACAAGCCGCTCATATCCATTTCCACATCGACGTTTCTTCGATCTCTATCGACGTTTCTTCGATAGGTCAATACCCGGCAATTCTTCGATAGACGATTTGTCGAGAGTCGTGATCAAAGAAGGTGAGCAAAAGGAGGAATCCGATGTCCGCGATCAAGGATCTTGACCCCATGGAAGTCGGGCGCCGATTGCGGGCGCTTCGCGAATTCCATGGCAAGAACAAACATGACTTCGCTACCTCGGTCGGGATCGACCCAACGAGTTACGGGCGCATTGAGCGCGGCGACAAGCCATTGAAGGCTGAGATGGCGTTCAGGATTACCGAAAGATGGGGCGCTTCGATGGACTTTATCTACCGAGGGCGCCTAACCGAACTACCAGCCAAGATGGCAGACAGCCTCATGACGAATCTCACCCACACCCAGGAATAAGCGCGGTCTATACTGACATGTGACACCCGCGCGACAGCGAACAAGAACTTCTCTTCAAAGTCGTAATTCATTCCAATACTCTCCCTCAAAGCGTGACAACCACGAAGTAGTGTGAGGCGCGGCTCAGGCTGTCAATCGACGTTTCTTCTATTTTTATTATTGACAATCGAAGTTTCGTCGAGTGAGTATCGCCCCCATCACACCGATGGAGGCACGTCATGCTTACCCCGACACCCCCGACGCCAGAAGACCTCGCAAGCGCCACGCGCCTTGTGAGTAATCCGCGCGCCAGCACGCCGCCGGCGGCCCGCGCCCGCGCATGGGCCATGCTCAAGGCCGCACGCGGCCAGCGCACGGATTACGCCGCCCCGATCTTTCGCACACCCGATGCGGCGCCCTGGCATCCGGATCCCGACATGCGCCGCGTGTTCGATGGGTTCCACTGCGACCGGATATCGGCCCGCATCGCGGATCGAGTGCGCGAGATTGCACAGCGTAAGGGCTACCAGCTGCGCCCCGATCCGAACGGAGGCGCGGCATGAAGCGATCGATGAAGATGGCGTTGGCCGATGCCGAGCCGCACGGCCTTTCGAAGGTTCACGGCGGATACAAGGCCCGCGATGCACGCGGCGAAATCTATGCCTTTGCCGCACTGCACTCTCCGCAAACCATACGGGCACTGCACGATAGGGCGCTGCTCGACTTTTGGGGCCCTGAAAAGGCGGCGTGCCTCACGCAGCTCGGATCAGAGCGCCTCGAGGAGCTTCGAGCGGAGGCAGGTCAATGACAGCCGCCCTCCGCGTCCTGATCGGCTGCGCCACCTCATGCGTGGCACTGGATGCATTTCTGGCGCGCGGCCATGACGCGTGGCAGTGCGATATCCTGTCGGCCGACCAGCCCACCAACCGGCATATCCAGGACGACATCCGCAATGTGCTGACGTGGGGATGGGATCTGCTGATCGTGTCTAACCCGCCTTGCACTCGCCTGTGTCGAAGCGGGCAACGGTGGCTTTATGGCCCCGGCAAGACGCACCCGAAGAAACTACCAAAGGGGCGGACGCATGCCGACATGATCGCCGAGTTCGAGGAAGGCGTGGAGGTGTTCAAGGCGTGTTTCAACGCTCCGATCCCACACGTCGCCATCGAGAACCCGGAAATGAACATCCATGCGCGCGAGGCGATGCCCTACCTGCCACGGCCGCAGATCGTCCAGCCGTGGTGGTTCGGGGATCCCGTGTTCAAGGCGACCGGCCTCTATCTTCGTAACCTGCCGGAGCTGCTGGAATCCAACCGACTGACACCGCCAGAGCGCGGGACCGAAGAATACAAACAATGGGCCGCCATTCATCGTGCACCGCCGGGGCCCGATCGCTGGAAGATCCGCAGCAAGACATTTCCCGGCATGGCCGAGGCTTGGGCGGACCAATGGGGCGGTTACGCCCTGCAACAGGAGGCCGCAGCATGAGTGACGAAACCGTTATGACAATGCGAGTTCCGGACGGGAAAGGTGGGCACCTGGAAACCGGCCCCTTCACCGCGGAAGACCTCAAGCGCGCCACGGCTGCACTTCGCAAGGAAAAGAGGAAACCACCCATGAAACCTGACCCGGAATTCGACGCCGCCAAGGACAACGCTTATCGCGTCACGGCCGATGAACTGCGCCAGTTCATTGAGCGCTTTGAGCGGCTGGCAATCGAGAAAGCCGAGATCGCGGATCAGCAGAAAGAGGTGATGGCCGAGGCCAAAGCCCGGGGCTACAACACCAAGATCCTGCGCAAGGTGATCGCGCTGCGAAAGCGGGACAAAGACGACATCGCCGAAGAGGAAGCCGTCCTCCAAATGTACCGCGAAGCATTGGGGATGGCGTGATGGCCAGGAACAAGATGTCAGACCTGAATGATCACCTGTTTGCGCAGCTCGAGCGCATGTCCGACGAGGACATGAGCGCCGAGAAGATCGCGGACGAGGCCAAGCGCGCCGAGGCGATCGTGTCGGTCGCCGACCAGATCACTCGCAACGCCGATCTGCAGCTCAAGGCAGCGAAGCTGTTTGCCGAACACGGCAACCAGATCCTGCCGATGCTGCCGCAGATTGGCCAAAGCAAGGGCGGCGCCGAGGAATGAAGGGCAAGCGGATCTCATACAGCGAGGCGGAGCTTCTCTGGATACGGGGTCACCGCGACTGGCCGCGCAAGCAGGCGCACGCCGCATTCGTGGAGCGCTTCGGCCGCACCGACGTCAGCCTCGAGAATTTCAAGTCTCTCTGCTCCCGCAAGGGATGGCTGACCGGGCGCGACGGACGCATCCCCAAGGGCAACGTGCCGGCCAACAAGGGTCGCAAGGGATATTATGCCCCCGGCTGCGAAAAGGGCTGGTTCAAGAAAGGCACCCGAAACGGTCGCGCCAATCGGAACTACAAGCCGATCGGCACCGAGCGCATCTGCAAGGATGGCTACATCGAGCGCAAGATCCATGACGGGATGCCTTTGCAGTCACGCTGGCGCGCCGTGCACCTGATCAGGTGGGAGGAATTCAACGGCCCTCTGCCCGAGGGGCACTGCCTCAAGTGCCTCGATGGCGACAGGACCAACACGGATCCTGGCAACTGGATCGCGATCCCGCGTGCGCTACTGCCACGCCTCAGTGGTCGCTGGCGCATCCCTTATGACAGCGCCCCGCCTGAGATCAAATCAGTGCTGCTGAAAATCGCACAGCTGGAGCACGCCGCCAGGGCGGCACGCGAAGGGAAAGAGCAGTGACCGAGCCACGCGACACATACCGCCTGCACAGGGCGATCATGTTGGCGCTGGTCGCATGGCTTGCTGTCGGCGTTGTCACGGCGCTGGTGACAGCCGGTGCTGTAGCGCCGGCAAGCTTAGAGAGCAGATAGGAGCGAGACGATGAAAAACTGGCGATATCTCTGGATAGGCCTCACGCCGTTCATCTGGCATTGGCCGCATGTGGATCGCGGCCTTGAGGCCGATCCTGTCCTGCGCGTCGGGCCGATCTCCATTTCCGGCATTTGGCCGATCTGAATAGGAGAAATCGCATGACCACCCTATCCCACATCGCAGTTGAAGCCGCTGCCTCCACTCACGACGAGCGGCTGGCCGGGATCGACGCGGCGCTATCCGATGCCCGCGCGGTCCTGGCCGATATGCCCCACCACAGCGACGAGCGGATACTGATCGCCTGCGACGTGCTGGGAACCTACGGCGAACCGCCGGAGCGCCACCGCGCCGCCAAGACCAGGCGCATGATCGAGAGGACGAGGAGGGAACCATGAAGGCCCCATACCCTATAAACTTGACCCCGCCGAATGAAGTCCGAGAGGCGGGGTGGCAGGCAGAAAGTCGAGATTCTGATGGCCACCTGATCAGCATGCACGCGCCATTTCAGGATGATGACGACGAAGGAATCGTTTGGTTCGTCCGCGAGGAAACGGTGAGAGGAAACACCGTCACCATCTGGCCGCGCCAGCCCACCTAACCCGGAGGCACCATGAAATTCGCAGCCACAGTTTACGCCATGATCGGGTTTGGGTTCGCGCTATCGTCTCCCCCTCCTGACGAGTGGATACTCAGCTCTTTTGTCAGTCGAGTGGTCGCTTGGCCCGTGGCTTTTGGTGCCGAGCTCGGCGATCTGAGCTTTCAAAATGAGAAAAAGGACTGACCCATGCCCGCCGCCCGCACTCGCACCACGTCTGCCCTGATCCGAAACGCCATTGAGGCGTGCCGAGCGGCCGGGCTTGACGTGGGCGCGGTTGAAGTGGCACCGGGCGGCGTGGTCCGCATCTTGCCACCAGAAGGGATTCCCGCGCATCGTGACGTCGGGAGGGCAAACACATGCGACAGTCTTTTCGAGGAGGAATCCGGTTGAAGGGCCTGAAACCAGCGGGTCGCTGGCCGAGCGGCAACGTGCGGTATTACTACCGATACACGACGCCAGCTACGCCAATGCCAGATGCACCGAAGGACAGCCCCGAGTTTCTGCGTGCCTACACGGACGCCGCGGCCGGGAAGCCCACCAAGGTGCGCGGCAAGATACGGCATCGCACAGGAACCATCGGCGCCGGGATCCGCGCCTTCCTCGCCAGCGACGCCTACATGGCGCGGGCCACCAGCACGCGCGCCCGCTGGCGCAGCTTCGCAGAGGAGTTCGAGGAATTCTTCGCCACCGCTCGGCTGGCAGATCTGGAGCCGCGCCACATTCGCCGGTATCTCGCGCAGTTTGGGCCACACCCAGCGAACAACCGCCTGAAGCTGTGGCGCGCTATGGGGCGCTGGTGGGTTGATAACGGCCTGCTGGACGCGGACCCGGCAAGGGACGTGCGCAAGCGCGCCGCACCGGAGAGCGATGGACACACGCCCTGGACAGCCGCCGACGCAACGGCCTTCCGCTACCATTGGCCGATCGGCAGCATGCAGCGCCTGGCGTTCGAGCTGCTGGCGCAGACCGGCGCGGCCATTGGCGATGCCGTGACGCTCGGGCCGGGCAATTTGCGCAACGGGTGGCTGACCTACCGGCGCACCAAATCCAAGACCCTATGCACGGTTCCGCTGTTCGTGACGCCTCGTCCGGCCTACTACCCATCGAGCGAGGATCTGCGCACCTGCATCGAGGCCGCACCAAAGCACCTGACATGGCTCAGCACGGCACGCGGTGGCAGTCGATCGCCGAAAGCCGCAGGACAGTGGTTCAGCAAGGCAGCGCGGGAAGCGGGAATCGAGGGCAAAACCGCCCATGGTGTGCGCAAGTATCTCGCCACGTACATGGCCGAGCATGGCGCCACCGAAGCGCAGCGCATGGCCATTCTAGGCCACGACACCACCGCGCAGACACGGGATTACAGTAAGACGGCCGACGCCCGGAAGATCATTCAGGGAACAGATTTTGACAACTTTTCCGATCCAGTTGACAACTTGTCGCATAATGCATTGAAAACATGAAGTAATTTTTAGGGGTGGCGGTCCCAACAGGATTCGAACCTGTGACCTCACGCTTCGGAGGCGTGCGCTCTATCCAGCTGAGCTATGGGACCGTGCGGGTGCGTCTTATCGAAAGGGCGGCGCGGGCGCAATCGCTATCGCGCCCGCGCGCGGCAATTTATGCGGCGGGCTTGGTGCCCTGCGCCAGCATCGTCATCTTGGGGATGAGCGGTGCCACCTGCGCATCGATAAACCCGATCTCGTCCAGCGCCACCTCGAGCCAGCCGGCATCGAGCGAGCGCGCCTCGGGCGTGAACGCGGTATGCTGCAACTGCCACAGCGCGGCCAGCTTGGGGCCGGTGCGCTCTTTCTCGACGACGAAGTCGTGGATCAGCAGCCGCCCACCCGGCACCAGGTGATCATAGGCGCGGCGGATCAGATCGACATGCGTCTCGCCGGGCACACCCGAAAGCAGGTAGGACATCAGGATCACGTCCTGATCGGCGGGCCACTCGGCCTCGAGCGCATTGCCGGGGATATACGCGATCCGGTCCGACAAACCGGCCTTCTCCACATAGCCGCGGCCCAGCTCGGCCACGTTGGGGAAATCGACGATCGACGCAGTCAAATCCGGATTGTCCTTGCACAGGGTGATGGCGAACGCACCGGTGCCGCCGCCAACGTCCAGCATGCGCCGCGCGCCCGACAGGTCAAGCGCGCCCGACAGTTGCCGTGCCGGCCCGACCGAGCCGGAATGCTGGCTTTCGGAGTAAAGCCGCGCCTCGTCGGGATCGGCGAACCACTCGGCATAGCTGGCGGTATCATCGGCATCCATCGTGCCTTGCAGGGCGTTCTCGATCTGGTCCAGCAGGCTGTACATCTGGCGCCCCACCTGCAACCGCAGATAATCGCCGAAATCGTACTTTGCCCCGTTGACCAGGAACGCCTGCGACGCGGGCGCATTGCCGAAGCGGTTGCCATCCTGGACCTCGATCAGGCCCAGGGAGGCCAGCGCGGTCAGCAGGGTTTGCGCGCGGTCGGGGTGCACATTGGCCTTTTGCGCCAGTTCCTCGGCGCTCAGTGGCCCTTCTGCAAGGTGGGTAAACACCTTGAGTTGCAGCGCCGCGAACAGCGCCTTGGACCCCATGAAGCCGAACGCGATCTCGGAAATTTCATCTGCCTTGGTGGCAAGTGTCATTGAGTGCTCCTGTCATTGTTCTGTTCTGGCGCCAACCTAGACAGACCAGACGCGGATTAAAAGCGACATCCGATTGGCGATTCCCGACATGCGGCGCGTTTGGCAACGCAAAACCCCGCGCGCCCAATCGGACGGCGGGGTGCGTTGAATTCAGGCAGGGACAGGACGACGCGTCGTCAGGCGAAGAGATCGTGCGCCAACTCCAGCGCGTCGATCAGGACATCGACCTCGGCCTCGGTGTTATAAAGGCCAAAGGACGCCCGGCAGGTCGCAGCAACGCCAAGGTGATCCATCAGCGGTCCGGCGCAGTGATGCCCGGCGCGCACCGCGACACCCTTTTTGTCAAGGATCGTCGAGATATCATGCGCATGCGCGGCGCCCTGGATCGTGAACGAGAAAATCGCAGCTTTACCAGGTGCTTGCCCTTGCAAGTTCAACCAGTTTAGCCCGGTCAGGCGCTGCTGTGCATAGGTGGAAATCGCGGCTTCATGGCGGGCGATGTTGTTCATGCCCAGATCCATCATGTATTCCAGCGCGACACCGAGGCCGATCTGCTGCACGATACCGGGGGTGCCCGCCTCGAACTTCATCGGGGGGTCGTTGTAGATGACCTCATCCTTGCTGACCTCGCGGATCATGTCACCGCCGCCCATGAAGGGGCGCATTTCGGCAAGGCGTTCCTTGCGCACATGGATCGCGCCCGAGCCGGAGGGGCCATAGAGCTTGTGCCCGGTGATGACGTAGAAATCGGCGCCAATCTCATCGACGTTGACAGGCATGTGCACGGCGGCCTGACTTCCGTCGACCAGCACGGCAACACCGCGCGCACGGGCGGCGTCGGTGATTGTTTTTACATCAACAACGGTCCCTAACACATTGGAAAGTTGGGTAATTGCGATCATCTTGGTGCGCAGCCCGATGGCATCGATCACCGCCTGTGGATCAAGCGCGCCGTCGGCATCCACATCCACCCACTTCAGCACGACACCCTGCCGTTCACGCAGGAAATGCCAAGGGACGATATTCGCGTGATGCTCCATCACCGACAGAACGATCTCATCGCCCGCCTCAAGGCGCGGCATGGCCCAGCCATAGGCGACCATGTTGATCCCCTCGGTGGTGCCGGAGTTCATCACGATCTCGTCCGGGTCAGCGGCCCCGAGGAAACGCGCGATGGTGCCGCGCACACCCTCGTACTTCTCGGTCGCGAGATTAGAAAGGTGGTGCAAACCCCTGTGAACGTTGGAATATTCATAAGAGTACGCGCGCGTCACCGCGTCGATGACCGCCTGCGGCTTTTGCGCCGAGGCGCCGTTATCGAGATAGACCAACGGCTTGCCGTTCACCTCGCGCGAGAGAATCGGGAAATCGCCGCGGATTTTTTCGACGTCATAGCTCATTCAAGTCATCCCAACAGATACGCCGCCAAAAAGCGCCAGAAGCATCGACAGGCCGACACTGATCCCCAGGATCGCCAGCACCAGCGCCATGAAGGAGCGGCCAAGCGAGTCGAACCCATGCACCGCGTTGATGAAATTCATCAAGATCCAAAGGCTTAGCAACCCGATTGCCATGGTCACCAGCGCGGCAAATGCCGGCAGAAGCGCCATCAGCACCAGCACGATAACCTGGGCCGCGAGGCGCAGCGCCTGGAGCCAGACCAGCAGCGTCAGAACATCCTCGAACCGGCCCACCCCGCCAAGCATCTTGCCGACCTGCGTCAACACCAACGCCATCAGCAGCAGCCCGCCGCCCATCACCGCCGCATATAGGAAGGGGCTGGAGAACAGGGCCGGCACCGCGATCGCACCGGACGGCATCGGGTAGATCAGCGACGAGATATGAAACAGCAGCGTGTTAAGCACCACCGTCAGGGCAAACCCCATCCACAGCAGCGAGGACGCGATCCGCCATGCGAGGATGCGGCGGGCTGCATCGGCGGGGCGGCGCACCGTTTCGACGACGAGCGCCACCAGATCATCCCTGTTCATCGGCCATCCCCCCGCCAGCGCCGCGCATTCCCGCGATCCAGAACCACAGGAACAGTCCAAACCACACCGCGCCCACCAGTTGCAAGCCCGGACCGGGGCCAATGAACCCCGCCACCATCCCCGCAAGCAGGGCCACCGGCGTGGTCGCCATCAGCGCCCAAAAAAGGCTGAGCCGTATGGCATAGCCGCTGACGCCCGTCCGCGCGAGGCGGCTTGCCAGCCAAGTTAGCGCCGCGAGCAGGTAGGAAAAGAGCGGCAGGAAAAAGATCCACAAAAGCGCGCTCCAGTACAGGCGGGCGCTTAGCGGCACATCCGGGTCAAGGTGCGCCAGGCGGGCCTGGTACGGGGTCTGCGCCACGAACATGAGCAGGCAGGCCAGAAGCAGGAACACCAGCGCCCGATCCTCGCGCCGGCCCATAGACAGGAGTCGGCGCACGACGCGCCCCGGCCCCCGGTAGGTGGCGGCGATATCCCCGGTCAGCGCCATCAGCCCCGCCGCCGCGCCAGCCACGCATCAAGACGCGCGGTGATCGCTTCGCGCAGGGCCTCGTCCTCGATCTCTTCGACGGCTTGGGCCAGAAACGACAGCACCAGCAGATCGGTCGCCTCGGCCTCGGGCACCCCGCGCGAGCGCAGGTAATAAAGCGTATCGGCGTCGATCGCGCCCGTGGTCGAGCCGTGCGAACAGGCCACGTCATCGGCGTAAATCTCCAGCTCGGGCTTGGCCAGGAACTGGCTGTCGTCATCCAGCAGCAGCGATTGGCTGATCTGGTAGCCGTCGGTTTTCTGGGCGCCGTCCTTGACCAGGATCTTGCCCTGGAACACGCCGACAGCACCGTTGCGCAGCACCTTCTTGAACACCTGGCGACTTTCGCACCGCTCGGCGTCGTGGGTGACGAACACCGTGTCGTCATGGTGGAAATCGCCGTCGCCCATGGCGGCCCCGGCGACATGCGCCACGGCGTCGTCGCCGGTCAGCTCGATCACGCACTCATTACGAGTCATCACGCCGTTGACGGACATGGTGAATGATTTGAACACACTTTCCGCGCCAAGACGGGCAAAGATGTGGGTCGCGGCGCGCCGCTCGTGATCGCGGCCCTGCGCGCGAATGTGGTTAAAGCGAGCGCCATCTGCGATATCGACCTCAAGCACCTTGTTGAACCGCGCGGCGGCGGGGCCGTTTTCCAGCAGCGTCAGCTCGGCGCCCTCTTCGAGCCTTACAACGTGATGTAGGATCGCGTCAGAACTATCTGTTTCATGGCGATAAATCAGGCTTATGGGTCGCTCGGCCCGGCCTGTCACGCGGATCAGAAACCCGTCCTTGGCGTAGCCGGTGTTCAGCGCCGCCAAGGGGCGCGCGACCGGCGATTGGCCGCGGGCCTCAAGGACACCGTACAGGTCGCGGGCCCAGTGGATGTCGGTGTCGGCGACATCCGACAGGCGCTCGATCTCGACGCCGGCAAGGGACGGATCATCGCTGCTGTCCGGATCGAAAACGCCATCGACAAAGACCAGTTTGAGGCGGTCGAACTCGTCGAACATCGGCGCCTCGTCGATCTCGAACACCGCGGCGCGCGGCGCCTCGGGCGCAATCAGGCTGTCGGGGCGCGTGAATTTCCAATACTCGTCGCGGCGCCCGGGCAGCCCCATCTCGCGCAGTCGCGCCACCGCGCCGCCGCGCGCCTGTGCCAGCCACCCGGCACCCTGCGCGGGCGCGTCCATGGCGGCAAGGCGCGCCTCGGTCGCATCTAGTTTCGCCTGCGTCAATGCCATTACGCCACCTCCGCCTTGATATCGGCATAGCCGTTCTTCTCGACCTCGATCGCCAGCTCGGGACCGCCCGTCTTGATGATGCGGCCATCCGACATGATGTGCACGACATCAGGTTCAATGTGGTCCAGAAGTCGTTGATAATGCGTGATAACAAGGAAGGCGCGGTTCGGATCGCGCAGGGCGTTGACGCCCTTGGCCACCAGCTTCATCGCGTCCACGTCAAGCCCGCTATCGGTCTCGTCGAGGATGCACATGCGCGGCTCGAGCATGGCCATTTGCAGGATCTCGTTGCGCTTCTTCTCGCCGCCCGAAAAGCCGACATTGATCGGCCGCTTGAGCATATCCGCGTCGATATCCAGCGTCTTGGCGCGCTCGCGGATCAGCTTGAGAAACTCGGTGGAGTTCATTTCCTCTTCGCCGCGGGCCTTGCGCTGTGCGTTCACGGCGGTGCGCAGGAAGGTCATGTTGCTGACGCCGGGGATCTCGACCGGGTATTGAAACGCCAGGAACAGGCCGGCTGCGGCGCGCTCTTCCGGCTCCAGATCGAGGATGTTGACGCCATCGAGCCATGCCTCGCCCTCGGTCACCTCGTAGCCGTCACGCCCCGACAACACGTAGCTGAGCGTGGATTTACCGGACCCGTTCGGGCCCATGATCGCGTGCACCTTTCCCGGCTCAAGGTTGAGATTCACGCCCTTGAGGATTACGGTGTCATCGTCTTCAAGTTTGACGTGCAAGTTCTTGATTTCAAGCATACTTTCGATTCCTTTTCCTGTTCGCTGCTGGGTCAGGCGAATGACATCAACTGCACGATCCTGAGCAGCTTTGCGGGCGGCAACGCCGCCGGCTCAAGATCGAAGCGCGCCATGCGCCCGTATGTTTCGACCGGCGCGCCGATGAAGGTCTCGACCTCGTGGTAACGGCGCCGGTTCACGTAATCGTCGAAATAGAGGGTCACCGGGCGGGTGATCCGGTAGGCCGTCGCCAAGGCACAGCCGACGCGGAACCGGCCATCGACAAGCACCACGTCGGGGTGCTCGAACTCGGGCAAGTCCCACACCTCGAGCGGGTAGCGCGCAAAGCGTTTCCAGCCACTATCGTCCACCGGGTAGCCCCATTTCTTTGTCTTGCCGACATCGGACCAGATCACGTCGACCGCGCGCGATGGCGGGTTGGACGCGAACCAGTCGCGCATCATCTTCGCCCATTTCTTGTCGCTCTCAACCGACAGCACCCGTTTGCCCAGTTCGGCCCCCATCACGGTGGAGCCACCGCTGCCGTATTCAAGGATCACGTCCGCGTCCGCATAAGCGGCGCGCAGGGCGTTCGATTCGGCCTCGGGCAGGGTCAGTTCCGGCCGCGTCATGGGGGTGGGCATCGCTGTGTTCTCCTGTGGTGCGAGGGGGTTGGTCATGCTGCCCCCTTCCCCGCCGATATGGGCCGCAGAGCCACCCACCTGATCAGGACAAGCGCCGATTGTGCCATGACTGTCCCTTCCGATACCGGGCCGGGGCGCGCGCGGCCGGCGCCTTAGCCGACCGACCCTTCAAGCGAGATCGCGACGAGTTGCTGCGCTTCCATCGCGAATTCCATCGGCAAGGCCTGTAGCACCTCGCGGCAGAACCCGTTGACGACAAGCGCGACGGCCTCTTCCTCGTCCATGCCGCGCTGGCGGCAATAGAACATCTGGTCGTCGTCGACCTTGGAGGTTGTCGCCTCGTGTTCGACGCGGGCCGAGTTGTTCTTGACCTCGATGTAAGGCACGGTGTGCGCGCCGCATTTGTCACCGATCAGAAGGCTGTCGCACTGCGTGTAGTTACGCCCGTTCTTGGCCTTGGGGTGCATCGAGACCAGCCCGCGATAGGTGTTCTGGGCCTGTCCGGCGCTGATCCCCTTGGAGACGATGCGGCTTTTGGTGTTCTTGCCCAAATGCACCATCTTGGTGCCGGTATCGGCCTGCTGCCAGTTGTTGGTAATGGCGATCGAGTAAAACTCGCCCTGGCTGTCGTCGCCGCGCAGGATGCACGAGGGGTATTTCCACGTCACCGCCGAACCGGTTTCGACCTGCGTCCACATCACCTTGGAGCGATCGCCACGGCAATCGGCGCGCTTGGTCACAAAGTTGTAGATGCCGCCCTTGCCCTCTTCGTCGCCGGGGAACCAGTTTTGGACAGTGGAGTATTTCACCTCGGCGTCTTCCTCGGCGATGATCTCGACCACGGCGGCGTGCAATTGCGTCTCGTCGCGCTTGGGCGCGGTGCACCCTTCGAGGTAGCTAACATAGGCGCCCTTGTCGGCGATGATCAGCGTGCGCTCGAACTGGCCGGTGTTTTCAGCGTTGATGCGGAAATAGGTGCTCAGCTCCATCGGGCAGCGCACGCCCGGCGGCACGTAGACGAACGAGCCGTCCGAGAATACGGCCGAGTTCAGAGTGGCATAGAAGTTGTCGCTAACCGGGACGACCGAGCCGAGGTATTTCTTGACCAGCTCGGGATGCTCGCGGATCGCTTCCGAGATCGAGCAGAAGATGACGCCGGCCTTTTTCAGCTCGGCCTGGAAGGTGGTGCCGACAGAGACGGAATCAAACACCGCATCGACGGCGACCCGGCGCTCGCCCTGGCGGCCCTCACCGGCGCCGCGTGCCTCGGCGGGGGCGGTATCCTCGGCGCCCTCAACGCCCGCAAGGATCATTTGCTCCTTTAGCGGGATGCCAAGCTTTTCGTATGTTTCCAGTAGCTTGGGGTCCACCTCGTCAAGCGACTTGGGCTTGACCTCCATGCTTTTGGGGCGGGCATAGTAGTACTGGTTCTGGAAATCGATCTTGGGGTAATCCACCATCGCCCAGGTCGGTTCTTCCTTCTGGAGCCAGCGCTCGTAGGCGGACAGGCGCCATTCGGTCATCCATTCGGGCTCTTCGTTCTTCTCGGAAATCAGGCGCACGATATCGGGGTTCAGGCCCAGCGGGGCGTAATCCATCTCGATATCGGTTTCCCAGCCGTACTTGTAGGCGCCGCCCACTTCGCGCACGGCATCGACCGTTTCCTGATCAACGCCTTCCTTGACGTCTTCGCCCTTGTCCAATGCAGCCATGTCCATCTCCTGTTCGCGTCTTCACGCCACGCGGGCGCTGAATTTCCTGCGTTTCGCCAGCCAGCTTTCGGCAAAGCGCAACACGTCCTCTTCGCTCGTTTGCGGGCCAAGCGATACACGGATCGCACCGCTGGCCACGTCATCATTGTACCCCATCGCGCGCAACACGCGGCTGGCGCGGATCTTACCCGACGAGCAAGCGCTGCCCGCCGAAATGGCAAAGCCCGCCAGATCCATTTGCATCACCTGCGTTTCGCCTTTCCAGCCGGGTGTTGCAATGCAACTGGTGTTGGGCAAGCGTTGCGCCCCTTTCCCGACCAAAATAGTCTCTTTTTCAGCAGCCTCAATGGCATTCTCTAGAATATTTCTAAATTCTGCCACCCGGTCCCAAACCCCATCGGCCAGATCGCGCGCGGCGGCCTCGGCGGCAGCGCCGAAACCGGCGATCGCGGGCACGTTCTCGGTGCCGGCGCGGCGGCCCATTTCCTGCCCGCCGCCCTTCAGGTGCGGGGCGATGTCGGTGCCCCGGCGCACCACCAGCGCGCCAACGCCCTTTGGCCCGCCCAGCTTGTGCGCGGAAATCAGACCCATGCGGCAGCCCGACCAGTTGAAGGCAAACGGCAGCTTGCCGAACGCCTGCGTCATATCGCTCAGTTCCAGGCCCTCGGGCAGGTCCTGCACGACGCCAGTCTCGGAGTTGGCCAGTTGCAGCACCGAGGTGCCGGGCGTGTCCACGCGCACGCGACCGCTCCCATCCACCGGCAGGTTCTCCACCGTCCAGGCCGCGACCGCGTCATGCTCGATCCCTGCGCCGTGCAGGATGCGCCCCCCCAGCGCCAGCGCCGCCGCCTCGGTCGCGCCGGAGGTAAAGATGATGTCGGCCCCGTCGGCGCCAAGCGCGGTGGCCACCTGCGCGCGGGCCTTTTCCACCGCCGCGCGCGCGGCGCGCCCCTCGGCGTGCACGCTCGAGGGGTTCCCCACCAGGTCAAATGCCGCGATCATCGCATCGCGGGCCTCGGGGCGCAGGGGCGCCGTGGCGTTATGATCAAGATAGGTGCGCGGTTTCATGTCTCGTCAACCACCGAAAACAGTGTCGGCACCGCCGGGCACGGCGCCAGTTCATTGTTCACCACGTCCGACAGGCGGGTTTGGTGCAGGAACACGTAGACCTGCGCGCTCAGCCCCTCCCACAGGCGGTTGGTGACCGATTGCGCCTTGCTGCCCGACACCCCGCCGGACGCGCCCGCGCCGGTATGCATGGCGTCGACGGTTTCATCCACCGCGGCCAGCACCTCGACCACGCGGATGTCGGTCATTGGCCGCGCCAGCCGGTAGCCGCCGCCGGGCCCGCGCACGGAATCGACCAACCCGCCGCGGCGCAGCTTGACGAAAAGCTGCTCCAGATATGGCAGCGAGACGTTCTGGCGGCGCGATATCTCGCCCAGGCTGACCAACTCGCCCTCGGGTTGCAAGGCGATATCGACCAACGCAACCATCGCGTACCGACCCTTGGTGCTAAGTTTCATGGGTTCTCTCCCCTACACATTGACCTTGGGCGACGCAGGCCTTATCTCGCGAGAACTCCGACGGGAATTCTACCGTCGGATTTGAATCGTTCTAAGGTGCTTGAGCAAAGCCGTCAAGAATTGCCCCGCACCCCGATCAGGAGACCGCGACGCACATGCCCGAGGTTATTTTTCCCGGCCCCGAGGGCCGTCTAGAAGGCCGGTATCATCCTCAAAAGGAACGTGACGCCCCAATCGCGATCGTCTTGCACCCGCATCCGCAATTCGGCGGCACGATGAACAACAAGGTTGTTTATAACCTTCACTACGCATTCTACAATATGGGCTTTAGCGTACTGCGGTTCAATTTCCGCGGCGTGGGGCGCAGCCAGGGGGAATACGATCAGGGCGTTGGCGAGCTATCGGATGCCGCCGCGGCGCTGGATTACCTGCAATCGATGAACAGCAATTCCAAGCATTGCTGGGTCGCGGGGTTCTCGTTCGGCGCGTGGATCGGCATGCAGCTTCTGATGCGGCGACCCGAAATCACCGGCTTCATCTCGGTCTCGCCGCCCGCGAACATGTACGACTTCTCGTTCCTGGCGCCCTGCCCGGCCTCTGGGTTGATCATCAACGGCAGCGCCGACCGTGTCGCCCCGCCCGCAGATACCACCACGCTGGTTGAGAAGCTGCACGAGCAAAAGGGCATCACGATCTCTCACGAGGAAATCCAGGGCGCCAGCCACTTCTTCGAAGAGCCGTACATGGAGCCGATGATCAGCACGGTCTCGGACTACGTGAAGCGGCGCCTGACGGAAAACAGCCGCTAATCCGCGATTCCGGCCGCGGCGCGGGGGGCTAATCATTCGATCAGCGGCACCTGCGGCGCGGCATCGCGCGGCAACAGGCCGGCAAGGCGTGGATCGCGGGCGATTTCGACCTCGCGGCGGTAGGCGGTAAAGCCGCTGCGCCGGTAGAAATCCAGCGCCGCCGGGTGATCCAGCGTGCAGGTGTGCACGTGCAGCCGTGAAATCCCCTGCCCCCATGCCAACGCGATCGCGCGGTTCATCATCCAGCGCCCCGCGCCGCCGCCCTCTGCCCCCGGTATGAGCCCGAAATAGGCCAGTTCGCAGGCGCCTTCGTGCCGGAAATCCAACTCGAGGAGGCCGATCTCGGCGTCGTCTTTCATCAGCACATGCACGTGAATGCCCGGATCAGCCAGCAGCGCCGAAAGCGCCTCGCGCGGCATCTCCAGCCGCCCGAACCATAGCCACGGCGCGCCGATCCGGCGGAATAGATCAAGGTACCACTCCGGCCCGGGCTGCGGCACGCGGGCCAGGTGCAGGGGCAGATCCGACTCGGGGCGCGGCGGCGCTTCATGCAGCATCTCAAGATGCGTCACGATCGCGGCGGTGTGCCCCTTCGGCACGGCGTGCAGGCCGGTCTCAAGCATTGCCCTTGCCCTTTTTCTTCTCCTCGATGAGCTTTTCCGCCAGATCGCGCGCGATGGCGAAGGCGCCCTTGATGCGGTCGCTTTCCTTTTTCCAGTCCCGGCGCACGACGATCTTGTTGTCCTTGACCTTGGCAAGGCCGCGCTGATCCTGGATGAACGCAACCAGGCCCTGCGGCGAGGCGAACTTGTCGTTGTGAAACTGGATCGTCGCGCCCTTGGGGCCTGCATCGAGCTTGGCAATGCCGGCGCGCTTGCACATCGCCTTGATCCGCACCACCAGCAGCAGGGTGTTGACCTCCTTCGGGACGGGGCCGAAACGGTCGATCAGCTCGGCGGCGAAGCCTTCCAGCTCGACCTTTTTCGTCAGCCCGCTAAGCCGCCGATAGAGGCCAAGGCGCACGTCCAGATCGGGCACGTACTCCTCGGGGATGAGCACGGAAACACCGAGGTTGATCTGCGGCGCCCATTGCTCGTCCGTGTCGGACAGGCCCTCGGCCTCGCCCGAGCGAATCTTGCCGATCGCCTCTTCCAGCATCTGTTGATACAACTCATACCCCACGTCGCGCATCTGGCCCGACTGTTCCTCGCCCAGAAGGTTGCCGGCGCCGCGAATATCCAAATCCTGACTGGCCAGCGTGAAGCCCGCGCCGAGGGTGTCGAGGCTGCTCAGGACGCGCAGGCGCTTTTGCGCGGCATCGGTCAGCGGCGCGCGCGGCTTGGTGGTCAGGTAGGCGTAGGCGCGCGTCTTTGAGCGCCCCACCCGGCCGCGGATCTGGTAGAGCTGGCTCAGCCCGAACATGTCGGCGCGGTGCACGATCATGGTATTGGCGGTCGGAATATCCAGCCCCGATTCGACGATGGTGGTGGCCAGCAGCACGTCGTACTTGCCGTCATAAAATGCGTTCATCCGATCATCGAGCTGCCCCGCCGCCATCTGGCCGTGGGCCACCACATAGCTCAGCTCGGGGAGTTGCTCGGTCAGGAACTCCTCGATCTCGGGCAGGTCCGAGACGCGCGGCACAACGAAAAAGGACTGCCCGCCGCGATAATGCTCGCGCAGCAGGGCCTCGCGGATGGTGATGGCGTCGAATTCGGACACGTAGGTGCGGATCGACAGGCGGTCCACCGGGGGGGTGCCGATGATCGACAGGTCGCGCACCCCCGATAGCGACAATTGCAGGGTGCGCGGGATCGGCGTGGCGGTCAGGGTCAGCACGTGCACGTCGGTGCGCATCTGCTTGAGGCGCTCCTTGTGGGAGACGCCGAAATGCTGTTCCTCGTCGATGATCAGCAGGCCCAGCTCCTTGAACTTGACCTGCTTGGACAACAGCGCATGCGTGCCCACCACGATATCGACGGTGCCGCGGGCCAGCCCGTCGCGGGTTTGCGCCGCCTCCTTGGCGGAGACGAAGCGCGACAGGGCGCGGACCTCAAGCGGGAAGCCGCGGAACCGCTCGGAAAAGGATTTGGCGTGCTGGCGGGCCAGCAGCGTGGTGGGCGCGATCACGGCCACCTGTTGGCCGGACATGGCGGCGGCGAAGGCGGCGCGCATGGCAACCTCGGTCTTGCCAAAGCCGACATCGCCGCAGATCAGGCGATCCATCGGCTGGCCCGACGAGAGATCGGCCATCACGTCCTCGATCGCGCTGAGCTGATCGTCGGTTTCCTGGTAGGGAAAGCGGGCGGCAAATTCCTCCCACGCGTGGTGGGGGGCCTCAAGGATAGGCGCGCGGCGCAGGGCGCGTTCGGCGGCGATGCGGATCAGGCGGTCGGCCATCTCGCGGATACGTTCCTTGAGGCGGGCCTTCTTCGCCTGCCACGCGCCACCGCCCAGCTTGTCCAGAAGGCCCTCTTCGTGGCCGAAACGGCTGAGCAACTCGATATTCTCGACCGGCAGGAAAAGGCGTGCGCCCTCGGCGTATTCAAGGACCAGGCATTCATGGGCGGCGCCGGCGGCGGTGATCACCTCGAGGCCGTGATACCGCCCGACCCCGTGATCGACATGCACAACCAGGTCGCCGGCGCTGAGGCTTTGGGCCTCGGTCAGGAAATTCTCGGCCCGCTTGCGGCGGGCGGGCGCGCGGATCAGACGGTCGCCGAGCACGTCTTGTTCGCTGATCACGGTCATCTGCGGCGTCTCGAAGCCATGCTCGAGCGGCCAAACCGCGAGATGAACGCCGTGCCGTCCGATGCCGCGGGCATCCGCGACGTGGACCGCGCCGAGCACGCCCTCGTCAGAGATCAGGCCATCGAGGCGTTCGCGCGCGCCTTCGGAATAGCAGGCCACGACGACCGGCCCCTGCTCCTGTTTGACTGCGAAATGCTTTGCCAGCTCTCTGAAAAGATTGATGTTTTCCTGTTTGCGTTCCGGTGCGAAGTTGCGCCCAAGGCGCCCGCCCGCGTCGATCACCCCCGGCCCCGAGGGCGAGGGTAGCGGGCTGAACTGCAACACGCGGCGGCCCGACAGCGCCGCCTGCCATGCGCCCTCGTCAAGGTAGAGGGTTTCGGGCGGCACGGGTTTATAGACCGAATCGATGCGCCCCTTGCGCGTCATCGCCTCGCGCCGGGTTTCATACTGATCGGCGATCCCGTCCCAACGCGACAGGCGCGACGCCTCGACCTGATCATCAAGGGTGACGGGCGCATCGGGCAGGTAGTCGAACAGCAGCTCAAGCCGCTCGTGGAAGAACGGCAGCCAATGCTCGGCGCCCTGATGCTTGCGGCCGGCGCTGATCGCCTCGTAGAGCGGATCATCGGTGCCGGCGGTGCCGAACTCGATCCGGTAGTTCTGCCGGAAGCGGCGGATCGCGGCGTCGTCGAGGATCACCTCGCTGACCGGGGCCAGCTCTACCATATCAAGCTTTTGGGTGGTGCGCTGACTGACCGGATCGAAGCGGCGCGCGCCATCCAGCACATCGCCGAACAGATCAAGGCGCACCGGCCCCGCCTCGCCCGGCGGAAAGATGTCGATGATGCCGCCGCGGATCGCGTAATCGCCCGGCTCCATCACCGTGGGCGCATGCGAAAAGCCCATCCGCGCGAGGAAATCGCGCAGGGCCTTCTCATCCACGCGCCCGCCTACGCGCGCGGTGAACGCCGCCTCGCGCAGAACGTCCCGCGCCGGCACCCGCTGCATCGCGGCGCCCAGCGTCGTCAGCAGCACGAATTGTTGTGGCACCTCGTGGACCAGCCCCGCCAACGTCGCCATCCGCGCGGCCGAAATATCGGCATGCGGGCCGACCCTGTCATAGGGCAGGCAATCCCACGCGGGAAAGGTAAACACGGGCATATCGGGCGCAAAGAACCGCAGCGCTGCCTGCGTCGCCGCCATTCGTTTGTCATCGCGGGCGACATGCACGACGGGGCCGCCCGCGCGCTCGACCTCGTCAAGGATAAGGCGGGCATCATAGCCTTCGGGGGCGCCTGCCGCCCTCACACGCTGCGGATCGGTCATTTCAGGCTCGTCATCCCAGGGGTTTGAAAAGGATATCGGGCAAGTTGGCGGTCATGATCTGGAACATGCCCCACATGGCGGTGATGAAGATGGAGATCATGCCGATCACCTGCACCATCACGCGGTGCAGGCGCAGCTTGCGGCGCAGGTCCGCGCCCGACAGGCCGGTGGCGCGGATGTGGCGCGCGGTGCGCATGCTGAGCATCCAGACGATCGACATCGGGAACGCCAACAGAAACAGCGCCTGCATGAATTGCAGGTCATAAAGGAAGCCGCTGAGGCCCAGCACCGTCAGGATGAAGCTGCCCAACCCCATCAGCCACAGCCCCGACACATCGGCGATATAGAGCAGGCGATTGACGTTGACGCGTACCACATCTTCGAGGTCTTCCTCGGCCTGTCCGCCGTAGCGGCCCGCGCGCATGACCATGTCATAGGGCACGCCCAGCACCCAATGGCTGGCCGTGGACCACATCACCGCCAGCGCGATCCAGAACCACAGGTTCGAGAAGGACCGCAAGTCGATCATTTCCGTCAGAAGTTCAAACCAGCCCAAACGCCTACCCTTGCACGTTGTCGCGTCTCAATAGCGCCCCAATGCGGCAATTCCTACCCTTGAGATGCGCGAATTTCCATGCAACTCATGCAAAAGATTGCAAGGGACACGACATGATCACACAAAGCCAGGCCGCCTACCCCGCCACCCGGTTCCGCCGCGCGCGGCAAAGCGGCGCAACGCGCGCCCTGACGCGTGAGAACGCGCTGAGCGTGGGCGATCTGATCTGGCCCATCTTCGTGTGCGAGGGCGAGAACGAGGTGCAGCCGGTGCCCTCGATGCCCGGCGTGGTGCGGCGTAGCGTGGACCTGGTGGCCGAGGCCGCGCGCGAGGCGGCGGATCTGGGGATACCGGCGATCTGCCTGTTCCCATACACTCCAGCCGACAAGCGCACCCATGACTGCGCCGAGGCCTGGAACCCCGACAACCTGAGCAACCGGGCCACCCGCGCGATCAAGGCCGCGGTGCCAGAGATCGCGGTGATGACCGACGTGGCGCTGGATCCCTACAACGCCGACGGGCATGACGGGTTCGTACGTGACGGCGTGATCGTCAACGACGAAACGGTCGAGGCACTGGTCAAGCAGGCCCTGAGCCAGGCCGATGCGGGCGCCGACATCATCGGGCCATCGGACATGATGGACGGCCGCATCGGCGCGATCCGCGCGGCACTTGAGGCGCATGGGCACGAGAATGTGATGCTGCTGAGCTACGCGGCGAAATACGCCAGCTCCTTTTACGGGCCGTTCCGCGATGCGGTTGGCGCGTCGGGGGCGCTCAAGGGCGACAAGGCCACCTACCAGATGGACCCCGCCAATTCCGACGAGGCGCTGCGCCTTGTGGCGCGCGACCTGAGCGAAGGCGCGGACATGGTAATGGTCAAGCCCGGCATGCCGTACCTGGATATCTGCCGGCGGGTTAAGGACCAGTTCGGCGCGCCGACCTATGCCTACCAGGTGTCGGGCGAATACGCGATGATCCAGGCCGCCGCCGGCAATGGCTGGATCGACGGGGGGCGCGCGATGATGGAAAGCCTGATGTGTTTCAAGCGCGCGGGATGCGACGGTATCCTGACCTACTTCGCGCCCGAGGCGGCGCGGGTGCTGCGCGGCAGCGGCGGGTAGCGGGCGATAATCTGCGCAAAATCATGCCCGTATGGCGCGCAGCGAGTGACAGCGGCGCGCGCAAGCGGTATGGTTCGCCCATGCACCCGCAACCGGGCCCAGATCCGGCCGGGCGATGCATGTCAGGCAATCAAGGACAGGCAAGACCTCATGAAACATATATCCAGGCGCAGCTTCGCGCTGACCTCGCTGGCCAGCCTCGGCGTCACGGCGGCCTGCGGCAATGGCATCGGCAGCCGCGGCTCCAGCGTGATCGACGCGCGGGTCGACCGGACGCTGAGCTATCTCTATTCCAACTATCCCGCGACGCAGGAACTGCGAGACAAATCGGCGGGGCAACTGGTGATGCCGCTGGTGACCGAGGCCGGCTTTGGCTTTGGCGGCGGCTATGGGCGCGGCGCATTGCAGGTAGGCGGCACCACGGTGGATTACTACTCGGCCACCAAGGGCAGCTTCGGGTTGCAGATCGGCGCGCTGCAATACGCGCATGTGCTGTTCTTCATGACCGAGGAGTCCCTGATGGGATTCCGCCGCTCGGAAGGATGGGCCGTTGGCGGCGATGTGAAATACGCGTTCAGCGACCGCGGCGAGAACCTGCGCGCCGAGACCACCACCGCCACTGCGCCCGTTGTGGCGGTGATCTTCGGCCAGGCGGGGCTACAGATCGGCGCGACGCTGGATGGCGTGAAATACACCCGCATCATCCCCTGAGCGGGCACCGATCGCAGAGCGGATCGCGGCGCGTTAAGCGCCGTGGTCGGGCATCTTGCGCGAGGGGGCGGCATAGGGGCGCGTGACATCGCGCAGCCCCACCTCCAGCGCCTCGACGCTGAGACGGATCGCGCCGTCACCGGCCAGCGTCAGGATCACGTGTCCGGCGGCATCTTCGCCGGGCTGCCACTCAATGGCCAGCAGCGACAGCACCAGGTCGGGATCGGCGCGGTCGAACCCGGTCGATGCGACGCCAAGCACGTTGTCGATCACCAGCACGGATTGAACCCGCTCGAACGGGCGGCCGTGCTGCTCGGCGGCGCGGTGATCCTCCCAGCGGAAGCGGTTGATCAGCAGCGCAAAGCGCCGCTCGCCGGGGCGCCATGACATTTCGGTGACGGGAAACACCGCATCTTGCGCCAGCGCCGACAAAACCTTGAGATCCTCGGCATCGAACGCGCCGATATTCAGCGGCTTTTCCCGTGCATCCTCGAACCTTGCATCGTCGCTCATGGTTGATCCACCCGTTCGATCCGGGCCCCGACGCCCTGAAGCTTTTCCTCGACTCGCTCGTAGCCGCGATCAAGATGATAGACGCGATTGACGACGGTGTCGCCCTCGGCCGCGAGACCGGCCAGGATCAGCGAGACGCTGGCGCGCAGGTCCGTCGCCATCACCGGCGCCCCCTTGAGCCGCGCAACCCCCTCGACCGTGGCGGTGCCGCCCTGCACGTCGATCCGTGCGCCCATGCGGGTCAGTTCGGGCGCGTGCATGAAGCGGTTCTCGAATATCTTTTCCTCAAGGACGCTGGTGCCTTCGGCGGTGCACAAAAGCGCCATCATCTGCGCCTGCAAATCGGTCGGGAAGCCAGGAAAGGGCGCGGTCGTGACATCGACCGCCCTGACCCGGTTCTCGCCCCGGCGCACCAGTACGCCATCGGCGGTTTGCTGCACCTCGACGCCGGCCTCCTGCAGCTTGTCGCAAAAGGCGCCGACCAGCTCCATGCGCCCGCCCAACAGCTCGACCTCGCCGCCGCAGATCGCGGGGGCCAGCATATAGGTGCCCAGCTCGATCCGGTCGGTCACGACCTGGTGGGTGGCGCCGTGCAGGCGGTCAACGCCCTGCACCGTGATCGTGTCGGTGCCGTCGCCGTCGATCTGTGCGCCCATGGCACGCAGGCAACGGGCGAGATCGACGATTTCGGGCTCGCGCGCGGCGTTACGCAGAACCGTGGTGCCCTTGGCCAGTGTCGCCGCCATCAGGGCGTTTTCGGTGGCGCCCACCGAGACGACGGGAAACTCCACCTGCCCGCCCTTGAGCCCGCCGGGCGCGCGCGCGTGCACATAGCCGTCGCGCAGGTCCAGCTCGGCACCCATGGCCTCAAGCGCGCGCAGGTGCAGGTCGACGGGGCGCGCGCCAATCGCGCAGCCGCCTGGCAGCGAGACAACCGCATGCCCGTCGCGCGCCAGCATCGGCCCCAGCACCAGGATCGAGGCGCGCATCTTGCGCACGATATCGTAATCGGCCTTGTGGTTGGTGATCGCGTGGCTGGACATCGCCAGCACCTGCCCATCCTGCAGCGTGCTAACCTCGGCGCCCAGCGATTGCAGCAGCTCGGTCATGGTGCGGATATCCGACAGGCGCGGCGCGTTGGTCAGGGTCAGCGGCTCATCGCTCAGCAGCGTGGCAGGCATCAGCGTGAGACAGGCATTCTTGGCCCCCGCGATGGCAATGCGCCCATTCAGCGGGCCATTGCCCGTCACCACGATCGAATCCATCAGCGGGTTCCTTTGCCTGTATCCTCGGGCGGCTCGCCTGCCCCGGTTTGCCTATCCTGCGCCTGTTTTGCGGCGCGTCCGCGCATCTGCGCCTTGCGCTTGCCCATATTGGCCTTGAGAGCCGCCTTCAAGCGGTCTTCGCGCGCCGAGCCCTGTGCGGGCGGTGTCTTGCCATGTTTGTTTCCACTCATGCCCCCCTCTTACAGCAGTGCCGAAAAACCGTCCAGATTGGGCTTGCACCCTGCGGAAATTGCGTCTAATCACCCGGCGCAGGTTAGCTGCTGTAGCTCAGAGGTAGAGCACTCCCTTGGTAAGGGAGAGGTCGAGAGTTCGATTCTCTCCAGCAGCACCATTTCACCGGATAACGCGTTGTTTTTGCTGTGGCTTTTGGGATGCGCCAGAAGCGGCCGGGCTTGGCGCGGCCGCGCGCCTTGCTGAGAGGCGTGGTGATTTTCTTCGACCGCCGCGCCCCGGGGGGCTTAGTCCACGGAGGCCACGAAATCGGTGAGCGATTTGTTGAATTCCTCCGGCACCTCCCATTGGGGCGTGTGCCCGCAAGGGTCGGCGATGTGCAGTTCGCTGTTTGGGGTCAGCGCGTGACAAGTCTGCGCCTGGGAAACCGGCAAGACCTTGTCCTGACGGCCATGGAAGAACTGCACCGGGCACTCCATCGCGGCCAGCATGTCCTGAGAGGCGCGCCAATAGGCCGGTTTGCAGCCGCGCAAGTTCAGGGTCTCGCACATCGTTTGGCGAAAGGCTTGCGCGCCGCCCTCCTTGAACTGGTTGCGGCGCATGAAGTCGCGCATGTCGTCGGTAACAGTCTCGGAATCATGGAGTATCGCGCTCAAGGCTATCTCCACGCCCTTGTCACTGGGCTTGGTTAGGATCTTGCCCAGGACCGGCAGGGTCATCAACCGAAACGGCACAAACACCTCGGGGCCGACCATCGCGGGCGCCGCCAGGAAAAGGCCCGCCGCGCGGTCCGGCGCCTTGGCCGCGGCGCGGATGGAGGTTGCCCCGCCCAACGAGTTGCCGGCCAGCACGGCCCGTTCAATCCCCAGCGCGTCAAGAAAGCGCAGCGTGAAATCGGCAAGGCCGTCCGGCTCGAACGAGCGGTCCCAGGTATCCGACAGCCCATGCCCCGGATAATCCCAGGCAATCAGGCGGTGCGTGTCGCCGAGCATCTCAAGCTGCTTGCCCCATAGCTCAAGCGATCCACCGATGCCCGATGACAACAGCACGGGCAGCCCCGAACCGCCGGTATCGCGGTACCTGATTGACAGGTCATCTACTTTAACTGTTTGATCCAACGCCATGTTATTGCTCCCGATTATCAATAGTGATGGAGGTTTGTCCGCCCTGCTCTTCTTGATCGCTCCGGCCCCTCAAAGGCCGACTCGTCTGTTGCTTCAACCCTCACGCATAATAAGCAACTTGCGCATCGAGAGGGGTTCCTGCCCGGTTTTCCCGATGATCAACCCCATGATGCCTCGCGGCGCGAACAGGGCAAAAAGGATGGCCACAACCCCGATCCCCGCAAGGTACCACGCGCCGAAGTCGCCAAAGACCTCTTGCAGCGCGAAGAACAAAAGCGCCCCGAGGACCGGCCCCAGGTAACTGCCAAGCCCTCCGACCAGCACCATGAACAGCATGAAGATCGACCAGTTGATGCCGAAAGCCGAGCGCGGCTGAAAGGTAATCGCGCTGGCCAGCCAGATCGTTCCCGCGATTGCGCAGCCGACGGCGGAGATCAGGAAGATCCAGCGTTTGACGCGCAGGGTGCTGACGCCGACGGAGCTGGCGGCCTCTTCGTCGTCGCGGATCGCCTGGCTTTCGCCGCCAAGGCGCCCGCGTAGCAAGGCATGGCTGAGCACCAACGATACCACCACCGCCACAACCGCCATCAGGTAGATCGTAGTCCGCCGCACATCGGGGTCAATCGCGTTCAAGGAAACTAGCGAGCGGCCCGTTTCACCCTGAACTAGGGGGTCGAACATGACGATGGAGCGGATCGTTTCGGCCAGCACCCACATGGCAACGGCGAACTCGGCCGGTTTCAAGCGCAGCACCAGCCACGACAGGGGCCAAGCCGCCAGCAGGACAAGAAAGCCGCCAAGACCTATGGCGAGGAAAGGCGGCATGCCGCTTTCCACCAGGCGCAGCACGAAATATCCGCCCAGACCGATAAAGGCCTGTTGGCCAACGGAAACCAGGCCGGCGTACCCCGCCAGAAGGTTCCACATGACGGCAAGGATGATATAGACCATCAGCAGCGTCAGCTTGTCCACGACAAGCGCCGAGCCAAAGAGCGGCAGGGCAAAGAGGCCCAGCGCGATGAGCCCCCCCGCCGCCATAAGCCTGCGATCGGGCGCGGATATACCCGCGATGACATGGTGCCGGTTCATTTTATGCTGCCCCCTTGGATGACGGTGCCCGGTCCGGCGCGGGTGCGCCCCCAGTCAGGCGACGGCGCAGCTTGATGGCGCTGATTGCGAGGCTGGCCCGCCAGCCGCCATGATCGCGCGCCCAATCGCGCGACAAGCGCCAGATCAGAACCGATACGAACACAAGATGCCCGGCCAGCAGCGAGCCCTGCGGCGAGATCAGCCCGCCAAGGGACTGCGAGACACCCAAAACCATGCCGCCGATCAGGGTCCCGCCGAGCGAACCGATACCCCCGATCACCACGGCCTCGAACGCAAAGATCAATTGCGCCGGGCCTGAATAGGGGGTGACCTGACCGCGCATCGCCAGGAACACACCGGCAAGCGCCGCCAGCGTCACCGCGATCGCCGCCGCCGCGCGGTGCGCCTGACGCGAGGAAACGCCGCACATCTCGGCCGCCTCCGGGTCGGAGGCAGTGGCGCGAATGGCGCGTCCAAGCTTGGTTTTCTTCAACATCAGGTGCAGGGCGCCGATCACGACGACCGCGGTCACGAAGATCAGCACCGGCAGTTTGCCAAGGATGATGCCGCCGGGCAGGATCCAACTGGCCCACGATAGCTCGCCAATGGACGCGCCAAGCGAGCGGGTGTTCGAGCCCCATAGCCCGAACATCCCGTTCTGTAGCGCGGCACCAAGGCCGATGGTCACCAGGATCGGCAACAGAAACCCACCGCGCATTGCCCGCTGAAACAAGGTGGCGTGCATCACCCAGCCCATGAGCGCCATCGCCGGCAGCATGATCATGATCGACCAAAGCACCGGCACGCCGCCGACCTCGGTCAGGGTGATCGTCACCATCGCGCCCAGCACCGCCATATCGCCATGGGCAAGGTTGATGAACCGGACCACGCCCACCATAAGCGACAGCCCCGCCGCGATAATCGCGTAGTAGCCACCCAGAAGCCCCCCCTGCAGCAGCGCCTGCAGAACCCCGTCAAACATCGGATAACTCCTTGTCATGGATGCCAAAATAGGCGTCGGTGATCTGCTCTCGGCTGAGGTGCCCGGGCATACCTTGCAGCTCGGTCTGACCCTCGGCCATGCACAGAACCTGATCGGCGAAGCCAAGCGCGCGGGTCAGGTCCTGCTCGACCACGACCATGGTGGTGGTGCGCGCCTCCTTGATCATGGCGAGCGATTGATAGACCCCTTCGACCGCAGCGGGCGACAGTCCGAGCGACACCTCATCGAGGAGAAGCACCACCGGGTTGGTCAGCAACGCCCGACCGATCGCCGCAGCCTGCCGCTGCCCGCCCGACAGCCGTCCGGCGGGCATGTCGGTCAGCGGTCGCAATTGCGGAAATGCCTGTAGCACGCGCGCCAACGTCCAATCACCCGCGCGGCCGTTCTCGGCGGCGATAAGAAGGTTCTCGCGCACCGTCATATCGGCAAACAGGCGCCGCCCCTCGGGCGACATGGCGATGCCGCTGCGCACCCGGGCAAAGGCGGGCTGCGCGGTGACATCGACCCCGTCCAGCGCGATCCGCCCGCCCACAGGCCGGTGCGTTCCCGCGATGGCGTTCATCAGGGTCGTCTTGCCCGCCCCATTGGCGCCGATCACGCACAATACCTCGCCTGCCCGCAGCGCGAACGAAACATCGCGCACGGCGGTCAGCAAGCCATGCCGGCAGGTCAGGTTTTCAACGATCAATCGCGTCATCATTCCGGATCACTCCCCAAATAGGCGCGGCGCACGGCCGGATTTTCCATGACATCGTGCGGATCGCCTTCGGCCAAAATGCGGCCCTCGGACATGCAGATCAGGCGATCGATTACCTTGAGCAGCGCGTGCAGGATGTGTTCGATCCAGATGATCGTCATGCCACCGGCCTTGAGCGTGTCGATCAGCACGATCAACTCAACCAGCTCCGCCTCGGTCAGGCCGCCGCCGATCTCGTCCAGCAGGATCACCTGCGGCGAGGTTGCCATCGCGCGCGCCACCTCGATGCGTTTGCGATCCAACAGGCCGGCCGCCGCTGCGGGCGTGTTGGCCAGTTTCATCAACCCCGTCTCGTCCAGGACATGAGCCGCGAAATCCGCGGCCTCCGCCTTGTCGCGCCCGCCGCCGGCCCTTGCCGCCACCAGCACGTTTTCAAAGACGGTCATCCCGATGAAGGGGCGCGGCACCTGGTAGGTGCGCGCAATGCCCATGGCGCAGCGGGTCGCGGCGCTCTCGTACGTGATCACCTTGCCATGATACGTTATGCTGCCCTGATTGACCGGGAAGGTTCCCGCAAGGGCGCCGAACAACGTGGTCTTGCCCGCGCCGTTCGGGCCGACGATGCCCACGGCTTCGCCCCGATCGGCCCGCATCGACACCGCATCAAGCGCCCTCATGCTGCCATAGCGCTTGACCAGACCTGTCGCCTCGATCGCGGCCGGGCCGGTAGAATGGGCCGGCTTTGCCGCGGCGCGCGCCACCTGTTTGTGCATAGTCACCTGTTCTCCTTCCGCGCCCCATAGGCGCAAAAGCGGGCCGCAGCGCCGTTGAGGGTTGCGGCCGCGCCTTCTTGTGCCCTGCCCGTCAGCCGCCAATCCGGTAGGGTTTGAGCGCCGCCGTCAGCGGCACATTGGGGGCAAGCGCGTTGCTGGTGATCTCCATCGAGAAATCATAGGGTCCATCAGGCGCCTTGACCCATTGCGTCCCGACCAGCGGCGTCACCGCGATACCGGGCATCGGGCCATTGGCGAAATCGACCGTTCCAACGGCCGTGTCCGCCACCAGGGTCCGGCAGGCCCCTGCCACGGCGGCCTTGTCCTTTGGATTGCCCGATGCGCCAAGCGCCGCCATGAGCACATCGAAAAGGGCCGCGTTGGCACCCGGTTGCTGCGTCCATTGCTTGCCCGTTGCCGCCTCGAACCCGTCGGCCAACTCGACGCTGCTCATCCCCAGCGAGGGCGAGGAGGTTGGAAACAGCCGGTGCCAATAGGCGCCCGATGCAAGGCCATAGCCAAGCTGCCCCATCGCCTCCATCTCGGCGGCGAAAAGCCCGGCCTTCGCCATCTGCATGATCTTGACCTGCTGCGCGAGGCCCAGTTGCGCGGCCTGACGCCAGAACACCGGGAAATCCGGCGGGAACGGAAAGGCGTTGATGATCTCGCAGCCGTTTTTCTTGAAGAAGTTGATCTGGTTCGAGAAATCCGAGGTCATGTTCTCGTAGGGGCCGGCATCGAAGCACTCGAACCCAAGCCCCTCAAGCGCGGGGATCAGGTTTGAGCGAATGGCGTTGCCGTCCGCGTCGTTGGGCAAGAGCATGCCAACCTTCTTGTTGGTTTCAAGCTTGGCCCACTGGCCGTTGTAGAACGGGGCGAAATCGCCGGCGCCGAAGCTGAAGTGAAAGGTCCACTTGAACGGGTTTTCCGGATCGCCACCACGCCCGAAAAAGAACGCCTCCCACGGGGCGACGGTGGTGATGCAGGGCACGCCAGCCGCCTCGCAGGCGTCCGCGACGGGGTTTGTCGTCTCGGGCGTAGAGGACGCGATGACGATATCGGGGTTTTGCCCATTGATCAGGTCGCGCGTTTCCTGGCTGGCGCGAAGCGGGTCGGATTGCGTATCGGCAAGGATAACCTCGATGCCATAGGTCTTGCCGCCGATCTCGACGCCGCCGGCCTGTTTGGCGGCAAACGCATCGGCCAGCCACCGGTCGGCCTCGCCAAAGATGCCAAGCGGGCCCGAGCGCGGCCCGACCCACCCGATGCGGATCACTTCATCCGTTTGCGCGGCTGCGCGGGTCGAAAGCGCGGGGGCAAGGGCCGCGGCCCCCGCCAGGGCGCCGAACCTGCGGCGCGAAATGGTGGTGTGTTTTGTCATTGTTTTTCCTCCCTTTTATACGCGTGGCGGCGGCCCGGCCCCTCAGGACCGGACCGGCGCATCACTTTTTCCCGCCTAGCGGGAAGGTCACGTTGAAGCGCAGCATGTCCGCGCCAACGATGTTCTTGGCCGAGGTATTCCAGGTGTAATCGACATAGATTTCCGTGCCGCCGACACGTTTGGCCACGGCCAGGCCAATGCCGGTTTCCTGTGCCCGGCCGGCGGTTGTGCCGCCATAGAAGGCGCCCTTGTTGCGGTCGTCCGTCACCTGTTTGCGCCAGTATCCGACGGTGCCGAGGCTCCAGCCCGACGCGCCGACCGCTTTCATCCCGGTCCAGTTCAGCAATAGCTCATCGCCCGATCTGTACTTGGTTGTCGAGTTCTCGGCGTTGATGAAGTAGTTGCCATGCAGCGACAGGTTCCAGCCGTCCCGCAGGTACGAGAACCCGGCGTCCAACGCGATGGAGGCGGCCCCGTCACCGCCATTCGGTGTGCCATTTGTATGGAATTCACCCGTCGGCAGCCCAAAGCTCAGGCCCGCGCTGGTAAAGATCCCCGGTTCCACCATCCAATGGATGTTCAGCGGGCTGATCGACAGGTCCGAGATCGACGTGTTTGCCCCCAGGCCGATGCCGTTGAGGGACAGATCGAGGTTCTGCAACGCCACGATGCCCATGGCGCGGTACGTGCCGCCCAGCAATTCGATCCCCGGGGTCCAGTGCAGTTGCAGCGCGGTCGCGTTCACGTTCAGGTCGGGGCCCGTCGCGTTCCCGTTGGCGTCGTGCACGGTGCCCCGCACGGCGGCGGTCCGGCTGGACAGGTAGAAGCCGGGAACGGGAAAGTTCACACCGACCGGCACGCCCATCGTGGCGCCCGGCGGCATGTCGGGCGGCGTGCCCGGCTCTCGCGCGATGGCCGGCGCCGTGGCCAGCAGGCCCGAAAGCAGGCAAGCGGTAAGTCTCAATATCTGTTTCACTGTCTATATCCTTGTTGTTTTGGCAATCCGGTCCCCTCCGGTTCCACGACCGGCGCAAAAAGGCTGCGGTTACTCGGGATCGCGCGCGGGGGACCCCCGCGTCTGCACAGGGGCAGACGCGGCCGCGCGGAACACTCAGGGCATACGAAGTATCGGCTTGATCGACGTGCCCTGATGGCTGTCGTGGATGGCGGTGTTGATCTGGTCGAAGTCGTAGAACGTCAGCAACCTGTCGAACGGAAACCGCCCGGCCTTCCACAGATCCACCAGTTTGGGGATGAAGGTGTCACCATCGGATTCGCCTTCGACCACGCCCATCAATGTTTTGCCCGTGGACATGAAATCGGTGTTATCGAGACTGATCTGCGAGCCCGGCATCGGGGCACCGAGAATGGCCGCCTTGCCGCGCGGGGCCATGGCATCGACCGCTTGGCGAATGACATCCGGCAACCCCGTGGTATCAAGCGCATAAGCAACGCCGCCGCCGGTGATCTGCTTGATCTGGTCGACCAGATCGCCCGCACTGGCGTTGATCGCGTGGGTCGCGCCCAGTTCCTTGGCGATGCTCAGGCGGTTGTCGTGCATGTCGACCGCGATGATCGTCGTCGCACCCTGCACCTTGGCCGCCATCACCGCCGCAAGACCGACCGAGCCGGTGCCAAAGACGACAAAGCTTTTGCCGGCCTGCACCTCAAGCGCGTTCATCACGGTGCCGGCGCCGGTCTGGATGCCGCAGGCCAGTGGCCCCATCAGCGCCAGGTCGTCCGAGGCGACATCGACCTTGACGATGTTGCGTTCATTGGCCAGCGCGTGGGTCGCGAACGACGACTGCCCAAAGAAGTTGGAGTGCACCTTGTCCTCGCCGTTCGTGAAGGCCACCGATCCATCCGGCCGCGTCCCGAAGAAGTTGCGCGGAAAGAACTCGTAGCAATAGGCCATCTCGTTGCTCTGGCACGAGGGGCAGGCGCCGCAGGTGTTGTAGGTCATCACCACGTGATCGCCGGGCTTCACCTTGGTTATCTTGTCGCCCACGGCCTCGACGATGCCCGCGCCTTCATGGCCCAGCACCACCGGCAGGGGCGTCGGAAGGTGGCCCGCCATGACGACCAGGTCGGTATGGCAAACGCCGGTCGCGACCACCTTGACCAGGATTTCATCCTCGCGCGGGGCATCGAGGGAAAGCGCTTCGATGGTCAGATCGGCGCCCGGTTCACGGGCGACCGCCGCCCTTATTTGCATGGTCATTTTCGGTACCTCCCGATCAGAACGGATATGGTGTGGCGGCGGGCTTTGTTGTTACCCAGACCCACTGCGTGAACTCTTCCCACAGGGCGGGGCCCGAGATACGGCACCCGTTGCCCGACCGGCCGCGGCCGCCAAAGGGCGCCAGCGGCGAGGCCGTGACCGTTTGATCGTTGATATGCAGATGCCCCACCCGCAGACGCATGCCCAGATCGCGGGCGCGCCCGACATCCGTGCCGATGACCGACGCGACCAGGCCGAAATCGGACATATTTGCCAGTTCAACGGCGTGATCGTCGTTGTCGTATTCGGCGATCACCGCAACCGGGCCGAACATCTCTTCGTCAAAGGCACGCATGCCGGGTTTGACCCCCGACAGGACGGTGGCGGGAAAGAGCGTGCCGTTGGGCTTGCCCCCCACATGCAGGGTGGCGCCCTTGGCGACGGCGTCCTCGACGATGCCCTCGACGCGCTTTGCCTCGGCCTCGACGATCAGCGGCCCAAGCGCGCATTCTTCCTTGGCCGGATCGCCCACCGGCAGGTGGCTGGCCTTGGTGCTAAGCGCCTCGATCAGTTGGCCGGCGGTTGCGGACGGCACCAGGATCAAGCCCGTCGCCATGCAAATCTGCCCCTGGTGCAACCATGCACCCCACGCGGCGTTCGACGCGGCCACATCGATATCCGCGTCATCCATGACGATCAGGGCGTTCTTGCCGCCCAGCTCAAGCTGCACCTTCTTGAGGTTGCGGCCGCACGCTTCGCCCACCTTCGCGCCCACCTCGGGAGATCCGGTGAACGACACCATCGCGATGTTGGGATCCTCGCACATGGCGGCGCCCACATCCGCGCCGCCCGGCACGATATGCAGCAGGCCACTGGGCAGGCCGGCATCCTCGAACGCGCGGGCAATCATCACGCCGCCGGTGATTGGCGTGCGCGGATCGGGCTTGTGCACGACGGCGTTTCCGGTTGCCAACGCCGCGGCGATGGCGCGGATCGACAGGATCAGCGGGAAGTTGAACGGAGAGATCACGCCGACGACGCCATGGGCCACGCGGATCAGCTCCTCGCTCGCGCCGCGGCCATCGACCGAGGCAAGCGTTTGCGTCTGGTTTTCCTGCGCGGCCTCGGCGGCGGCGCGCAAAAACCCTGCGCTGTGCTCGATCTCGATGCCAGCCTTGGGCGGGATCGAGCCCGTCTCGCGGATGATCCACGGGATCAACTCGCCTGCGTTGGCCTCGAGGATCTCGGCGGCCTTGTTGAGGATCGCCGCGCGATCTGCGGGGGCGGTTGCCTCCCACGCCGGCTGTGCGGCGCGGGCGGCTTTTGCCGCGGCGCACAGGTCCGCGGGCGTGGCGCGGCCGATGGAGGCGACATGCGCGCCGTCCGCGGGGGCCGTCACCTCATCCGCACCGCCCGAGCCATCCACCCAGCCGCCTGTGTAAATCTTTCCGCTCCACGTCCCGTCATCGAAAAATGAAAATTGCGCGCCGTCCATGGTCTACCTCCCTGGGTTTCTTGCAATTGGGCCATCTGCACACCGTCCTCCACGGTTGAGCCATGCAGCGGACCCCTTGTTTCAGGCAGGTACTGGGCAAAGGATTCACACGATTTCATAGATAAATTTTGTTCATCACTATAACATTTGACGTTACATATTGCTTTAACATGTAAAATATTTCTTGCGATGCGTCGCCAGCACTTCATTATTTGGTGAAACGGGACGCCCTGACATAAGGATTTGATGAAATGGACACGCGTATCTCGCTCACGGAGGCGTCCCGCAGGGCACCGGCGATTCTTGAAAGAGGCGACAGCCTGCTGCTGGACGAAGGCGCGCCCCCCACTTTGAACGACCTCGCCGGCGCCCTTCAGTTCGCCCTTGGCGACGGGCGCATCTGGCTCAATGACGAGCGCATGGTGATGCTGTCGACCAACGTGTTGGGCACGCTGCGCGCGAAGATGATCCAGGATGTCGGCATGGACCGCACGCGCGAGGCCTGCATGCAGGTGGGCTGGGCGCAGGGGGTTCAACTGGCCGAGTTGGTCGCGAAACGGTTCAAGCAGAAGAACGTGACGGCCGCGCTGGCGGCGGGGCCCCGGCTTCATACCATGAAGGGGTATGCCAAGGTTGTGACGAAACGGTTCGAATTCGACGCCTCGAAGAAGGAGTATCTTGGCGAATTCCACTGGCACGACAGCGTCGAAGGCACCGAGTATGTGCGCCATATCGGCATATGCGATTGCCCGGTCTGCTGGATGCAGGTGGCCGTGCCGTCGGGGTATACCAGCACCCTGCTCGGGTATCCGGTGATATTCCGAGAGATGGAATGCGTGGGCCAGGGCGCCGCGCGCTGCGTGGTCATCGGCAAGGACGCCGACAGCTGGGGCGACGAGGTGTCCGAACTGGACACCTTCGGCATAAGGGGAAGAAGCCCCGCCAAATCAGGTCCCTGGGTGCCGCCAAGCGATTTCACCGTCTCGCAAGGGCCGACCCTTCGGGATATGGATAGCATCGTGGGCAAGTCGGCCTCGATCCAGCGGGCGCAGCGCCTTGTCGACAAGGTTGCCGCGTTTCGCGAGCCAGTCCTCTTGATGGGCGAGACGGGCACCGGCAAAGAGCATTTCGCGCGCTACCTTCACAAATGCGGGGTGGATGCCGACGGACCCTTTGTGCCGGTCAATTGCTCGGCCTTCACCGGCACGCCGGAGGCCGAAGCCGAAACCCTGTTCGGCGCTTCCGGCCTTTTGAAAAAGGCGCATGGCGGGACGCTGTTCTTGAATGATTTAGTCGCTCTACCGGCGGGGATGCAGGCCAAGCTTGCGCTAGAGCTGCATGACCGGGACCGCACGCAACGCCCTTACAGGATTGTTGCGGCCACCGGGGTGCACCCGCTGGACGCGGTGACAGAAGGCGCACTTCGCGCGGATTTGCAGTACTTCCTTTCGGTCCTGCCGATCCAGATCCCGCCGCTACGAGAGCGCCGCGATGATATCCCCGAACTGATCAAGCACTTCCTGAACCTGCACCGGGCAAGACATTCCAAGCCCTTGGACGGGTTGACCGGGCCGCTTTACGATATGCTGCTGCGCTATGATTATCCCGGCAACCTGCGGGAGCTGTCGAACCTGATCGAGCGCGGCGTGATCTATGCCGAGCCGGGCGGCATGATCGACATCGCCCACGTCTTTTCAGTCATCGAGAGAGCGCCGCAGAACGCGGGCCGCGTGCACAAGAACGGGGGATTCTACCGGCCGAAGCCCAGCGCCGAGGTCTACGGCAGCCGAACCCTCGAAGATATCGAGGTTGAAGCGGTGCGATCGGCATTGATCGAGGCGGATTGGAATGTCTCGGGCGCCGCGCGCAGGCTTGGGCTGTCGCGGGCCAAGCTCGACTACAGGATGAAGAAATTCGGCATCGAGCGCGATCTTTAAGGCCTTCGTGCGGGGGATTACAGCTCGATCGAGAGGCGTTTGATCATCCTGTCGCGCTCGGCCAGGGCATCCTTGGCGGCGTCCGGCATGACGGCGGCGCAGCCATTGATCACGCATTCCGACACGGCGATGAAGCTGGTCAGGGAATTGGAAATGAAGCTGCTGGCATGCGGGATACCAAGCGCCGCGCGCGACGTGTCCACCAGCGGCGACGACACCGTATCGGTCAGCGCCACCACCGCCACGCCCTTGTCTGCGGCGGCGCGGGCTACCTCGACCACCTGCGCCGAATAGGGCGCGCAACTGGTGGTGATCAACGTGTCGCCCGGTGCCAGCGCCGCGACGCCCTCGGCGGTGCCAAGCGAATTGCCATCCAGCAGGTTGACGTCCGAGCGGATCATCCGCAGGCCGTAGACAAGGAAGCTGGCAACCGCGTGAAACTGCCGGATGCCGTGCACCGCCACGCGCGGCGCGGTGGTGATAAGGCGCACGGCCTCGTCAAACGCGGCGCTGTCGAACCCTTCGACAAAGCGGTCGATATTGGCCTGGTTCTCGCGGCATAGCTGCGTCGCACCGGCCCGGCTCGGCGCATCGCCGCTTTCCAGCGCGGCGCGCGCCTGCCGGGTGTAGAACGCCCCCGGCGCCGCCATTGAGGCGCTGAGCAGCACCTCCTGGAACGCGGCAAAACCGGAATAACCAAGCGTGCGCGCCAGCCGCGTTATGGTCGAGGGGTTGACCTCAAGGCGGTTGGCCAGCGCGGTGATCGACAAAAGCGAGGGATCGCCCTGAAGATCAAGAATACGGCCAAGCGCCGTGCGCGCCTTGGGGCCAAGAACGATATCGGATTCGCCGCGCGCGATGCGCAACAGCAGATCACGCAGCCCCGCGACCGTGTCCGGCGCCTCAGGCGCGTTCGTAGCCGCCTGAGCAGGCGGGCGTTTCCGAGATCCGGTCATAAACTGTCCACTTCAGGCCCTGTTGTCCAACATGAACAAGGGCAGTCGCAAGCGTATTCTCGCAATCGGGATCGTCGGCATCGTCCCGACGGATCGGCAGGCCGCCGCCGCCCGTGTCCCGCAAGATCGCCAGCGGCGCGGCATCGGGCCGCGACACCAGCGTCTCGGCGCGCGCCTGGCGGTCATGCGACGACTGCGTTATCGTTTGCGGCACATCGAGGTGCAGCGCGTGATTGGCGTGCGCCATCGGCTGCGTCACCTCGCGGATCGCCGGGGCGCCGGTGCCGAACTCCACGCTGACGATCCGCCCTGCCCCGGCCTGGGCCAGCGTGAAGTGAAACCCCCCGCTTGGCGGCGCGGCGCTCAGTATCGCAAGCGCCCCGTCGATACCGGCGGCCTGCAACACGGCGCGGCCCAGAACCATGCGCGGCATGCGCGGCGTGATCGCCGTCAGGCGCAGGTTGTTGACCGCCTGCACCAACCCGCCATCCGTTACCGCAAAGGTATGCCCCGGCAGGGAGCCGGGATAGCAAAACGCGGTGAACCCCGGCTCATCTCCAGGCTGCACCCTGGCCATGAAACAGGCGCCGCGAAAGAACGGCAATCCGTCCTCGTTATGGGCGACGACGGGGTTTGTGCCGGGCAACGCAACCGTGGTGCACCCATCCGGCACGCTGGCAAGCAGATCGCCCCGGCAGTTCCACGCCATGACCTCCGCTATTGGCAAATCAAGCCCCTTGGCCATGCCCCGCAGCTCTTGCCAGATACCGGGATATGCGGCGCGAACGGCGCGCGTCATGTCGGCCACGCGGGGGCGCAACCGCGGCGCGTTCACGGACTTCCAGATATCCGATCCGATCAGATGGCGATGCACCGCGCCGCGCCCGGCGCGGCCCAAGGCATAGCCCACCTCGTCCGGCGTGCCGGTTGCATGCACCCGGCCCAAATCGCCCCGGGCGTTATTCGACATGTTGCAAAAAGTCCTTCATCCGGTCGTTGGGCGGGGTATCGATCACCTCGCGCGGGGTTCCATCGACGGCGATCTTACCGTGCTCCATGAAGATCAGGCGCGTGCCGACCTGTTTGGCAAAGCTCATCTCGTGGGTGACGACGACCATTGTCATCCCCTCCTGCGCAAGCGCCCGCATGACGTTGAGCACCTCTTGCTTGAGCTCGGGATCAAGCGCCGAGGTCGGCTCGTCGAACAGCATCACCTTGGGCTTGATCGCCAGGGCGCGGGCAATCGCGACGCGCTGCTGTTGACCACCCGAAAGCTCGGCCGGATAGTGATCGGCCTTGTCGGCCAACCCGACCTTGACCAGCAGATCGCGCGCCTGCTCGCGCGCTGCGGACCGGGACAAGCCGCGCACCTTTTGCGGCCCGAACGCCACGTTTTCCAACGCGGAGAGCTGCGGAAACAGGTTGAATTGCTGGAACACCATGCCCGCCTCTTGCCGGATCTCGCGCAGTATCCGGGCGCCTTGGGTGACGCTGTTGCCATCGACCACCAGGTCGCCGCCCGTGATCATCTCAAGGCCGTTTATGCACCGCAGCAGAGTTGATTTACCAGAGCCGGAAGGGCCGACCAGCACGACAACCTCGCCCTCGTCGATCGACAGCGTGACCTCGTCCAGAACCTTGAGTGGGCCAAAATGCTTGGAGGTATTGCGAAACTCGATGATGCTCATAGGATCCTCATGCGTTTCTCGATGGTGCGCAGGATCAGGCTCAGGCTGCCGGTCATGATCAGGTAGATCACCGCGACTGCGGACCATATCTCAACGGCACGAAAGTTGGCGGCCATGATTTCCTGCCCTGTCCGGGTCAACTCGCCCACGCCGATCACGATGAAAAGCGATGTGTCCTTGAGACTGACGATGAACTGATTGCCCAGTGGCGGGATCAGGCGGCGAAACGCCAGTGGCCCGACGATGTATGTCAGCACCTTCCAGTATGGCAGCCCGATCGCCAGCCCCGCCTCGGTCAGGCCGCGGCCGATGGACAGGAACGCGCCGCGGACGATCTCGGCGATGTAGGCGCCCGCGTTGACGACGATCGCCAGTACCGCGGCCGTCATCGGATCGATCCGCAGATCGGCCAGCACCGGCAGCGCGAAGTACAAAAACATCACCTGCACCACGATCGGCGTACCGCGGATCACCTCGATATAGGCGAACGCGATCATGTTGAGGATGCGCCCCCCGTAGGCGCGCATCAGCCCCGCAAGAGTGCCCAGCACGAGCCCCCCGACAAGGCCGACGACGGTGATGTACAGGGTTGTCCTGGCGCCGGCAAACAGTTGCGGCAAGTAGTCCAGGATGACGGACCAATCCGTTTCCATGGCGGTTTCCTTTGTCATGGAGGGGGCAGGCGCACCGGGCGCCCGCCCCTTCTGTTTGCGCGATCAGTTGGAGGGCGCGGAGCCGAACCACTTGGAATAGATGGCGTCATAGCGGCCATCCGCGCGCATCTTGGCAAGCGCCTCGTTCACCGGGCCGACCAAATCGCTGCCCTTGGGGAACCCGATCCCGTATTGATGGGCCATCATCTGTGTGCCCACGGCCTTGACCTGCCCGTTTCCGGCCTTGGCGATGTAATAAAGCACGTTGGGCGTGTCATGCATCGCGGCATCGACGCGGCCGGTGCGCAGCTCAAGATAGGCGTTGTCGATGTTGGGGAACTTGCGCAGCTCGGTGCCCTCGAAATTCTCTTCGGCATAATCGGACGCCGACGTTCCCGTTTTCACCGCAAGCGTTTTGCCATCAAGATCGGCAGGGCCCGAGACATCGCTATCGCTGGGAACCATCAGCAGAAAGCCACTGTCATAATAGCCGTCGGAGAAATCGATCACTTCCTCGCGCGATGGCTTGATCGTGATCCCGGCCAGTGCGACATCCACCTGCCCCGTTTGCAGGGCGGGAATGATGCCGTTGAAATCCATCGGGCGCAGCTCGTAGCTGGCGCCGATTTCCTCGGCGATGGCATCCCACATATCGATGTCGAAACCCGTGTATGCGCCGTCTTTCTTGAACTCGAACGGCACAAAGGCCGTATCGGTGGCGATAACGAGGTCCTGCGCGGCGGCGACGCTGGCCGTGACCGCAAAGGCGGCGGCGGCGGCGATTTTGTAAAGAGGTTTCATGTCAACTCCCGTGTTGGTGATCGTTTTGGATCGACTGGTGCATTTGCCCTAATCGTGCAAAATAATTTGCACAACGTGATTATAAATGCAAATCTTTTGCGTACCCCGTGAATTTCCCCTGTGGGAGGTACGTTTATGCTTGCCCAAACGGCCCGAATCGGATGCCCCGCACAGGCGGATCATCGCAGCACCTGCAAACGAGAGCGCACAACATGACACCGCTGCCCAAACTGATGGTCGCGCCCAACGGCGCGACGCGCGGCAAGGCCGACCACCCTGCCCTGCCGATCACGATCCCCGAGATCGTGGAAACCGCCAAGGCCTGTCACGCGGCGGGCGCAGGCGGGCTGCACGCACATGTGCGCGACGCGATGGGGCATCATGTCCTTGATGCCGCGCTCTATCGCGAGTTGCTGTTGGAGATGGCGCAAAAGGTGCCGGGCATGTCCGTGCAGATCACGACCGAGGCGCAGGGCCGCTATACCCCGCAACAACAACGCGCGCTAGTCCGTGCCGTGCGGCCCGCCATGGTATCCGCCGCATTGCGCGAGATGCTCGCCGACGACGACAGGCCTGCGGCAAGACGGTTCTACCATGAGACGGCCGAGGCCGGCATCGCCGTGCAGCATATCCTTTATGACACCGCCGATATCGCGCGCCTGGCCGATGAGGCGGTGCACGGGACACTCCCGGAGGGACCGGCCACCATCCTGCTTGTCCTTGGACGGTACAAGGATGGCAAACGCGCGGTGCCCGCCGATCTGGACCCGATGCTAGACACCGTACGAGCCCGCCTGCCCGGGGCCGACTGGGCGGTTTGTGCATTCGGCCCGCGCGAGACGGAGTGCCTGCTGCACGCCGACATGAGCGGCGGCAAGCTGCGCGTGGGGTTTGAGAACAACCTGCTGCAACGCGACGGGCAGGTGGCCCCCGACAACGCCGCGCGGGTTGCCGAGATTGCCCGGCTGACCGGGTTGGCGCCTACTTTGTCAGGATAAGCTTGCCGGCCCTTGTGATGCGCAATGTATAGCTCTGCCCGTCCAGTATGATGCGGGCGGTTTGCGCCCCTGCCGTAAGCGCGCGGGCATCGTGCACACGCTCGCCCGAGGGGCTCTTGTGAACCGTATCCGCCACTGTTGCACCGGTGGCGGAGGACATGGACCGATTGTCGTGACAGCTCATGGCCGCGTCTCGATACGATCAAGCAGCAGGTCGAGCCAGCTTTCGGACATCAGCCCCGATTGCGGTGTCAGCGCGAGCAGGTCGCGCCAAGCTTCGGGCGTGCCGTGGCACACCCTGTCAGGACGCGGTGATGGAAGCGGTTGGGCGCATAAGATCATCGGATTTTACTCCAGATTTGGGAAAACGCGCCGGGCTGCCCCTTGGTCGGGATGGCTGGGCTCGGCAATTTCTGACTTATTCAATCAGGTATGTCAAATGCATTTTCCGAACCCGTGACCACACGCGCACGTGACCGCGCGTGGCTTGACCCGGGCGCATTGGGCGCCCATTGGTCGCGGGTACGTGTCTGGCACCCGCCTGCGACGGGCGGTAAGCTGTGCCACACTGTCCGCATGTTCCAAAGGGAGCGTTGTGCATGTTTCTACCACCGGCCCTGGCCCGCGCTGCGGTGCTCTTGTTGGCGCTGTTTCTCATGTTTCCCGCTGAAGGCGCGGGCGCGACGCAATCTGACGCGGTTGCGCGCGACACGCTGAGCGCACGGCTGATCACGGCCGAGGATGGCGTTGCGCGCCAGACGGGGGCGCTTTCGGCCGGTCTCGAGATTGATCTGCGCAAGGGATGGCACGCCTATTGGCGCGCACCCGGCGAGGTCGGATTGCCCCCCGAGATCGACTGGCAGGGATCGGAAAACATTGCCAGCACCCAGATGTTGTGGCCCGCGCCGACGCGCTTTCGCGCTTTCGGGATCGAGAATTTCGGGTATGAAAACAAGCTGGTGCTGCCCATCAACATTCGCCTGGACGAGCCGGGCGCGCCCGCGCGGCTGCACGCGCAAGTGTCCTTGCTGGTCTGCTCGGATATCTGCGTGCCCGAGCAATTCCTGCTAACACTTGATTTGCCGGGCGGCAGCGGCGGCGTGGATCAGGACGCTGCCGCAAAAATCAGCAAATGGGCCGCCAAGGTGCCCGATGACGGCGGCCCAAGTGGCCTGACCGCTGGAGTGGCAGCATTCGATGCCGCGCAGGAGGCACTTGTCATCACCGCCCGCAGCACGGTGCCGTTCGACGCGCCGGATCTGTTCCCCGAACTCGATGCATTCCCCAAAGCGGCGTTTGGCGCGCCCGATATCCGGCTGGGGGATCGCGGCAGGTTGATGTGGGCGCGCATGCCGGTGCTGACCGATGCCGTCACCGACGCCAAAGACGTGCCAGAACTAAGCGTCACGATCACCGATGGCGACCGGGCCGCCACCCTGCGCCCACAGGCGGTCGGGCAAGCCCCGCCGCCGCCCTTTACCCTTGCGCAGGTGGTGCCCGGCATCGGGCAACTGGCATGGATTGCCGCGCTTGGCGTTCTCGGTGGTCTGATCCTCAACGTGATGCCTTGCGTGCTGCCGGTGCTGTCGATCAAGCTCAGCTCGGCGGTCAAAAGCCACGGGGCGCATCCGGCGCGGGTGCGCGGCGGGTTCCTGATGTCGGCGCTTGGCGTTCTGGCCTTCATGTGGGTGCTGGCGGCGGCGACGCTGGCCACGCGCGCGCTGGGGATGTCCGTCGGGTGGGGGCTACAGTTCCAAAACCCCGTTTTCCTTTCGCTGATGATCGTGATTCTCACCATCTTCTCGGCCAACCTGTTGGGGTTGTTCGAGATTTCCCTGCCTTGGAGCTGGCAGTCGCGGCTAAGCCGCGCCGATGGCAGCCCCGGCTACCTGGGCGACTTCGCCACCGGCGCGTTTGCCGCGGTTCTGGCCACGCCTTGCTCGGCGCCGTTTCTTGGCACGGCGGTGGCATTTGCGCTGGCTGGCCGGGCGGTGGACGTGGTGGTGATTTTCACGGCTATGGGGATCGGCCTGGCCCTGCCGTATCTTGTGGTCGCCATACGCCCGGCCCTTGTCGGGCGGTTGCCGCGCCCGGGGCGTTGGATGGTGGTGCTCAAGATGGTGCTTGGCGCATTGCTGGCGCTGACGGCGCTATGGCTGTTTTGGGTGCTCGACGGGGTGTCGGGCCCTTGGGCGGTCCTGTCTGTCGCCGCCTTGATGGGCATAGCGATCGCGTTGTTGGCGCTGCGCTTGCCGGGGCTTGCGCCGGGACTGCGCGCGGGCGCGCTGACGCTTGTGGCGGGGGCAGCATTGGTCGCGCCGACCCTGGTCCCTGCCCCGGCGCCCATGCGCGCGGCGGCATCCGAGACGGCACAATGGCAAGTGTTCGACCGGGCCGAAATCGCGCGCCATGTGGCCGCGGGCAAGACCGTGTTCGTCGATGTGACCGCCGATTGGTGCCTGACGTGCAAGGCAAACAAGGCATTGGTACTGGACCGCGCGCCGGTGGCGGGTGCGCTGCGGGGCGAAAACGTTGTGCCGCTGCGCGCTGACTGGACCCGGCCGGACGAGAGTATCTCGCGCTACCTTGCAAGCTTTGACCGCTACGGCATTCCGTTCAACGCCGTCTATGGCCCCGGCGCGCCCGAAGGGATCGCCCTGCCCGAGATCCTGAACGCGCAAACGGTGCTGGATGCGCTGGAACGCGCGGGGCGGCGCGAGGTGGCGCAGGGGGGCTGAGACCGCCCGCGCGCTACCACGGCCAGACGGGGACCACGCCCGCAAACCATCCGTGCCCCCATAGCAGCGCCCCATAGCCCCCAACGGCCACGCCGAGCCTGAGCATCGCGCCGGGCCATGACAGCGGGCGCTGAACACGCGGCGCGGCCCGCAGCCTCGCGCGCATATCGTCCCATGCCGCGCCCATGAGGCGCCGCTTGCGCCGGTCCACGATCCACATGCCGAGAACCGCAAACGCCGCGAACAGGCCGAATACCGCGACATGCGCCAGATCACCGTTGGCGATCACATGCGCCAAGGCCCATATCGCCAGCGCCAGCAACAGCGGATGCCGCACCCAGCGTATGATCCCGGCCCGCGTGGGATCGAACCGCGCATCATCGCGTCCGCCAAAGGAAAACGGGTTGGGACGCGCCGCGCCAAAAGCCAGCAACGCGCACACGGCCGCCATTGCCACGAATGGAACCGCCGCAAGCCATGGCGTCCACTCCCATAGCGGCACATGGGGCGCCCGCCCCGCCGCCACGATCACCCAGCCAAGGATGGCCACCGACAACAGCGAATAAGCCGCCGTAAACCCGCGCGCGCCGAGCTGGCGCACCAGGGCCGCGCGCACCGGCGGACGCACCGGCACGGCGTGGCCAACCCCGAACGCGAGCAGCGATAGCGTGAGTTCCGCCCATCCCCACATGACTATGACGCCGCCGGTCTGGGGCACACGGGGACCGTGCCAGAACGGCGTGGGCGAAACCCGAAACCTGGGGCCTTGGAGGAAATCATGCGCGCATGCTTTGAGCGGATGTGGTCATTTCAGCGGCTCCCTTGTCGATTGCACCCCTTGTTCCGTCATGATCCAGGTCATCGCGATGTCGTGGGCCTGGGGAAAGATCGTGGGCAGGCGCGCGGCCTGTAGCCCGACACCGATCGTAAGGGGGGGCGCGCTTATCGCAGCAAGGGTGCGATCATAATAGCCACCCCCATTGCCCAGGCGGTAGCCGCCGGCATCCCATCCGACCAGCGGGGACAGCACGATGTCGGGGGTCACCTGCGCAGCAGAGGCGGGTGGAACGGGGATCGACCATTCGCCGCGCTGTAGCGTGGCGCCCTGGGTCCATTGCCGGAAAACCAGCGGCGCGGCGCGCGTCTCGACCACGGGCAAGGCGAGCTGCGCCCCCGCGGCCCGCCATTCGCGAAGCAGCGGGCGCAGGTCAAGCTCCCCACGGATCGGCCAATAGCCTGCGATAACGCGGCCCTGAACGCCATCGGTCAGATCCGAGATCAGCGCGCGAAGGCGCTCGGACAGCAGGAACGAGACATGCGCGCGTGTTGCCACGCTCAGGCCCTTCCGCTCGGTTGTCAGGCGCTCGCGTTCCGCGCGGCGCCACCGCGCCACGTCGCGCGCTTGCTGCTCATCGCGCGGCACGGCGCCCTGAACTCCGTGATCAAGCTCTTCGGCATAGCAAGGCGGCGAAGCAAGCGGGGGCATGGGGATGTTTGACATGGGCGCCTCAATCGGTATTTGAAATGTGTATTAAAACCCACTAACCTGTCTTTTCAACCCCGGCAATCCATGGAGCGACAATTTGCGCTTAACCTCGTTCACCGATTATGGCCTGCGTGCGCTCATGCGGATGGCCGCGAACCCCGAGCGCGCGTTTTCAACCGCCGAACTGGCTCAGGAATTCGAGATCTCGCGCAATCACCTGGCCAAGGTCATATCGGCGCTGGCCGGGGCGGGAATCGTACGGACCCGGCGCGGTGGCGGCGGAGGCGCGAGTTTGGCGCAACCGGCCGAAAACCTCCGGCTGGGGAAAATCGTGCGGGTGCTTGAGGCGGATCAGGCCCTTGTCGAATGCTTCGGCCCCGGCAACACTTGCGTCCTGACGCCGCGATGCAGGCTGAAGTCGCGACTGGCACGCGCCGAAGCGGCGTTCCTGTCGGACCTCGACCAAAGCACCCTGGCCGACTGCATATACCGACCGAATACCGACAGAATACAGCCTTAGCGCAGCGGCACCGCCAAGCAAGAAATCGAAAATCGTGGACCTGCCGACGATCCGGTCCATATAGTCACGCGAGCCGTATCGCGTGGTGCCCTGTGCGCCCGCAGATAATTGCACCACCCATTGCATCGGGGGCCACCCGGTAAGAGACATGTCCAACACCCAATTGCGTTCACCAAGCGGCCCCCACCCCGACGCGATAATCGTCGCACATGGCGCCCCATCCGATCCGGCCCCACAGGAGGCAGCGCTCCGTGCGCTTGCATCGCATGTGGCCGATCAACTGTCCGGCTGGCGCGTTCGCGGCGCGACGCTGGCCGCCGAAGGGGCACTTGAATCCGCGCTTGAGGGAATGCGCGCGCCATTTGTCTATCCGTTTTTCATGGCCGAGGGGTGGTTCACCGGCACCAACCTGCCCAAACGCCTGACCGAGGCGGGGGTCAAGGACGCGCAGCAGCTACGCCCCTATGGCACCGACCCGGATTTGCCCGCCGTGATGGCGCGCACCGCCCGGCGGGGCGCACAGCAGGCAGGGATGGACACGGCGGATGCGGTCCTGCTGATTGCCGCGCACGGATCGGGGGTCTCGCGCCGCTCGGCCGATAGCACGCACGAGATGGTTGCGCACCTGTCGCGCACAAGCGGCTTTGCCCGTGTCGTGGCCGGCTTCATCGAAGAACCGCCATATCTTGCGCAGGTGGCACGCGATACGGGGCAGGCAGTATGCCTGCCCTTCTTTGCCCTGCGCGCGGGACATGTCTTGTACGATATTCCCAGTGCGCTGCGAGAAGCCGGTTTTGCTGGCCCCACCCTGCCGCCTATTGGCGCATCAGATGAAACGCCCGCGATGATTGCCTCGGCGCTCAGGCGTGCAAGCGAAGGTGGCGACGCGGGGGAGGCATGATGAATGCGCGCGGCACTTATGCAAGACGGGCGCCGTTGGGAGGCAGGAGGCCAAAAAATCGGCAAAGCCGCTTGTCGCCTACCCTTTCCAACGTTTATCAGGGCAGGACAACAGAATAGCCCCGCGGCTGCATATACCGGTGCATGACAACCGCATCGGCACGGACAGTTTGCGCACAGGGGCCGGTGGGAGGGACAGAAACGCATGGACATTCTGCTGCCTGTGATCGCGGCGCTGCCGTTCCTAGGGGCTTTGTTGCCAGGGCTGATGATCCGGGCCGGACGCGCCACCTGCGCGAGCTACACCGCGCTAAGCAGCGGCCTGGCGTTTCTGCTGCTGTTGATTTGCGCCCCCACGGTGATGCAGGGCGAGGTGCTGCACTTCAGGCTGGACTGGCTTCCGGCGCTTGGCCTTAACGTCACGTTCATGTTGGATGGGCTGGGCTTGCTGTTTGCCGGTCTGATCATCGGGATCGGCCTGCTGATCATTCTCTATGCGCGCTATTACCTGTCGCACGACGATCCGATGGGGCAGTTCTATACCTACCTGCTACTGTTCCAGGGGGCGATGGTGGGCATTGTCCTGTCGGACAACATCCTGCTGTTGTTGGTATTTTGGGAGCTAACATCGCTATCGTCGTTTCTGTTGATCGGCTATTGGACGCATCTGCCCGAGGGGCGGCAAGGCGCGCGCATGGCGCTGACCGTGACGGGCCTTGGCGGGCTGGCGATGATCGCGGGCATGCTGATCCTGGGCAATATCGCCGGCAGCTATGACATCAGCGTGATCCTGACCCAGGGCGAGGCGATCCGCGACTCAGAGATGTACGTGCCGGCGTTGCTGCTTATCTTGCTGGGGGCGTTCACCAAATCGGCGCAGTTCCCGTTCCATTTCTGGTTGCCACACGCCATGGCCGCGCCGACGCCGGTGTCGGCCTACCTGCATTCGGCCACCATGGTGAAGGCCGGGCTGTTCCTGATGGCGCGGCTGTGGCCGGTGCTATCGGGCACGCCCGAGTGGTTCTACATCGTGGCCACGACGGGGTTGGTGACCATGATCATCGGCGCGGTGATCGCCCTGTTCAAGGACGATCTCAAGGCATTGCTGGCCTTCTCGACGGTGAGTCACCTTGGCCTGATCACCATGCTATTGGGGTTCGGAACAAAGATGGCGGCGGTCGCGGCGGTGTTTCACATCATCAACCACGCCACCTTCAAGGCGGCGTTGTTCATGACCGCCGGGATCATCGACCACGAGGCACACAGTCGCGACATCAAGCGCCTGGGCGGCCTGCGCCGCCTCATGCCGGTGACCTTTGTCATTGCGACGGTGGCATCGCTGTCGATGGCGGGGATTCCGCTTCTGAACGGGTTCCTGTCCAAGGAAATGATGCTTGAAGAAGCGGTGCACACGGTCTGGATGGGATCGTATTACATGATGCCCGCGCTGGCCACGTTGGGCGCGCTGTTTTCCGTTGCGTATTCGTTCCGGTACATCGTTCACGTGTTCCTTGGGCCGGTGCGCGACGACTACCCCGGCCATCCCCACGATCCCGGCTTTGGCATGTGGGCGGCGCCGGCGCTGTTGGTGGTCGCGGTTGTGGCGATTGGCGTGGCGCCGTTCCTGGCTGAGCCACTGGTTCGCACCACCGCGCATGCCGTGATCGGCGGCGAATTGCCCGAGTTTCACCTCAAGATCTGGCACGGGGTGACGCCGGCGCTGTTCCTGTCGGGCACGGCGGTGATTGGCGGGGCCGTTTTGTTGGCCGCGCACGCGCCGCTCATGCGAGGCTGGCTGGCCGCGCCGCGCCCCGAGGCCAAGGTCATGTTCGACGCCACGGCAAGGGGTGCCACGCGCCTCAGCGGCTGGCTGAGCGACAGTATGCACAATGGCTCCCTGACCCGGTTCGCGGCGATTTTCACGATCACCGTGGTGGCCGCGGGCCTTTGGGCCTGGGGCGGGGCCGGCATCGGCGCGCCCGAGCGCACCATGCTGCCGATCCGGGCCTTGCCCGCGGTGGGGTGGCTGGTGCTGATCGTCTCGACCGGCTGCCTCATCGCGTTCCACCGCAATCGCCTGCTGGCGCTGGTTCTGCTGGCCGGCGTAGGCCTGAGCGTGTCGATGGCCTTTGTCTACCTATCGGCGCCCGATCTGGCGCTGACGCAGATTTCGGTCGAGGTGGTCACCATCATCCTTCTGCTGTTGGCGCTGAATTTTCTGCCCAAGACGACCCCCATCGAAAGCAGCACGATGCGCCGATTGCGCGATGCCGCGCTGGCCATCGTGGGCGGTGTGGCCGTCAGTGCCCTGACCTACGCGATCCTGATCCGCGATTTTGCCTTCGATAGCATCTCGGCCTTTCATCTCGCCAATTCGTACAAGGGCGGCGGGGGGCATAACGTGGTCAACGTGATCCTGGTCGATTTCCGGGGCTTCGACACCTACGGCGAGATCACCGTTCTGGGCATTGCCGCACTGGTGATCTTTGCGCTGACCGATACCGTATTGCGCGGCCCGGGGGGCCGGTGGCTGGTCCGGTGGGGGGCAGGCACCGACGAAGCGGGCGATCGCCACCCTCTCATGATGGTTGTGGCCACGCGCGTGATGATGCCGATTGCGCTGCTGGTCGGGGTCTACATCTTTTTGCGCGGGCATAATGAGCCGGGCGGCGGGTTCATCGCCGGCCTGGTCGTGGCGATCGCCCTGTTGATGCAATATATGGCAAGCGGGTTTGCCTGGGCCGAGGCGCGGCAGCGCACGCCCTATCACGCGCTGATTGCCGCAGGCGTTCTGATCGCGAGCCTGACCGGAGTTGGTGCGTGGCTGGCGGGGCGTCCATTCCTGACCAGCGACTACGGCTACATCACCCTGCCACCGCTCGAGAAGTTCGAATGGGCCACCGCCATGGGCTTTGATCTGGGGGTTTTCCTGACGGTTGTGGGGGCGGTCATGCTTGCCCTCAACAGCCTGTCGAGCATGGCCCGCAGACGCGGCGAGACGATCAACATCTACCCGATGGATATCAACCCAGAACGCCCCGATTCACCGCCGCCGCCGCCGACCGGGCCAGGCGGCGAGAAGGAGACATAGAATGGAGTTGCTGATGGCAAGCGCCATAGGCGCGCTGACCGCCGCGGGGATCTACCTGGTCCTGCGCATGCGGAGTTTTCCGGTGATCCTGGGGGTTTCGCTTCTGTCCTATGCGGTAAACCTGTTCCTGTTCGCGTCGGGACGATTGGCGATCAACCTGCCGCCGATCCTGCACGACGGCGTGCACGACTATACCGACCCATTGCCGCAGGCGCTGGTGCTTACGGCGATCGTGATCTCGTTCGGGATGTCGGCCGTGGTGGTGATGCTGGCGCTCGGCGCCTACCTTTCGGGGCGCAGCGACGCCATCGACATGTCCGCGCAAGATACGGAGAACGGTCAATGAACCACTGGATCATCGTTCCCGTCGTTCTGCCGGCGATCCTTGCCTCGGTCATGGTGCTGTCGATGCGCAATGAACTGACGCTGCAGCGTATTTTCTCGGTGACGGGCGCGCTTGCTGTGCTGGGGATCACGATCGGGCTTGGGATGCAAGCGGCAAGCGGACAGATCCAGGTGTACGAGCTGGGCAACTGGCCTGCCCCGTTCGGCATCGTTCTGGTTCTGGACAGGCTATCGGCGTTGATGGCGATACTGACGGCGTTTCTCGCCGTGGCGGTGCTTCTTTATGCCATGGGAACCGGATGGGATACGCGCGGCAAGCATTTTCACCCGCTGATGCATTTCCAGTTGATGGGCATTTTCGGCGCCTTCCTGACCGGCGATGCCTTTAACCTGTTCGTCTTTTTCGAGGTTCTTCTGATCGCGTCTTACGGGTTGATGATCCATGCCGGCGGGACGATGCGGCTGCGCGCGGGGCTTCAATACGTCGTCTATAACCTGTTGGGCTCCACGCTTTTCCTGTTTGCATTGGGGACGCTTTACGGGGTGACCGGGACGCTCAACATGGCCGATCTCGCCGTGCGGATCGGTGAAATCCCTGCGGATGAGGCCGGGCTTGTTCGTGTCGGCGCGATCCTGCTGCTGCTTGTTTTTTCGATCAAGGCCGCGCTGCTGCCCTTGCATTTCTGGCTGCCCGAGACCTATGCCCGCGCGCCTGCGCCGGTGGCGGCCCTTTTTGCCATCATGACCAAGGTCGGGGCCTATGCGATCATCCGGGTCTTCACCCTGATTTTCGGTCCTGATCTGAGCGCAACCGCGAGCCTGATCGGCCCCGTGGTAAACGTGGCGGCGCTGCTGACATTGACCGTGGGGATGATCGGCATTCTCGGGGCACAGAACCTGGGGCGACTGGCCGCGTTTGCCGCGATCGCCTCGATGGGGACGCTTCTGATCGCTGTTGCCGGGTTCACGCCCGAGGCAACCTCGGCCGCGCTTTATTATACGATGCATTCCACTCTGGGCGGTGCGCTATTGTTCATGACGGTTGACCTGGTACGCGAGTATCGCGGAGCGTGGGCCGGCTCCTTGCTTCCGGGGCCGCGCATGGCCCATCACGGCATGATCGCGACACTGTTCTTCGGGGCGGCGATAGCCACCGCCGGCTTACCGCCATTGTCGGGCTTCGTTGGCAAGCTGATTGTTCTGGACGCGCTGAGAGATGCGCCGCAAGCGGCGCTGATCTGGGCGGTGGTGTTGGGCACGTCGCTGATTGCCGTGTTGGGGTTTGCACAGGCGGGCAGCACCGTGTTCTGGAAGCCGGCCCCCGTTGGGGCCCCTGCCCCTGAGCCACAGGAAGGCACCACCGCGCCAAGCGGCCTGCCACAGGCGAGCACGCATCCAGCGCCGGCGCTGGCGTTCTCGGTGGTCTTTGGCCTACTCTTTGCGGTGGCAGGATTGGCGGCCCTGGCAGGGCCTGTCACCGGCTACCTGGCGCAAACCTCGGCGCAGCTGTTTGCGCCGGATGCCTATATCACCGCCGTCATGGCCGCGCGATGACGACGGAAAGGGGATCGATTATGATACGCAAATTCCTGCCTCACCCGTGGTTAACGCTTCTGCTGGTCGTGGTGTGGCAGATGCTGGTCAACACGCTGACCCTGGGCAACCTGGTGCTGGGGTTGATCCTTGGGTTGACGATCCCGATCCTGACCGCGCCGTACTGGCCCAACCGGCCGCGCTTGCGCAGTCTGCCGCGCATCGTCGAATACATCGTGATCGTTCTTTGGGATATCATCGTCGCCAATGTCCAGGTCGCCGGCGTGATCTTGTTCAAACGCAATGCCGACACCCGCCCCGCGTGGATCGACATACCGCTCAAGCTGCACACACCCGAAGCCATCACCGTTCTGGCCGGCACGATCACCATGACACCTGGCACCATTTCCAGCGATCTGTCGGCCGATGGTCATACATTGCTTGTGCACTGCCTGCACGCCCCTGACCCGGACGCCGTGCGCGCGCAGATCAAGTCGCGATACGAACGCCGCCTGATGGAGATCTTCGAATGATCCAGTTTGCCCTACTTTTTGCCCTGGGATGTTTCGGCTTGGCGATCTTGATCAACCTTTACAAGATCATCACGGCGCCGGGCATCGGGGATCGCATCCTTGCCCTTGATACGCTGGCGATAAACGCGATCGCACTTATCACGCTTTACGGGATATGGATGGAAACCGCGATGTATTTCGAGGCGTCGATGATCTTCGCGATGACCGGCTTCATCTCGACCGTGTCCTACACGCGCTTCATTCTGCGCGGCGACATCATCGAATGACGGAGGGCACCATGATTGTCGATATCCTTATAAGCGCCTTTTTGGTCATTAGCGGCATATTCGGGCTGGTTGGCTCGGTCGGGCTGATCAAGCTGCCGCACCCGATGATGAGGCTGCATGCGCCAACCAAGGCCACGACCCTGGGCGTCGGGGGGGCCTTGATCGCATCACTGTTGTATTTCTATTTCGTAGCGGGGCGGTTTTCCTATCACGAGTTGATGATAACGCTGTTCCTGTTCCTGACTGCACCGATCACCGGGAATTTCATCGCCAAGGTGCATATCCACCGGCACGAGACGCGCGACAGCCTGCCAAGCACCGGCAGCGAACGGCCCTGGGCCACGTTCGAGAGCGACGAGGACCGCATCCGCGCCGAGGGGCATGAGCTTTAACCCTTGATCCAACGGCCAAGCGCAAGCACCTGCAGATCGGCCACATTCGTACCTGTTGCGCCGGTCACCCACAGATCGTCGGACAGGGCAAGCGCATGGTTGCTGTCGTTGTTGGCCAACAGCGCGGCCGCATCGCCCCCTGCCGCCTTGATCCGCGCAATACTGCCGTGATCGACCAGCCCACCGGCGGCATCGGTAGGCCCGTCCCGGCCATCCGTGCCCCCGGACAGGAACGCAAATACCCGCCCCTGCTGGGAGGCCAGCATTGCCACCCTGAGCGCCAGTTCCTGGTTGCGCCCGCCCCTGCCCTGTCCGCGCAGGCGCACTGTCGTTTCCCCGCCAAACAGGACCACGCCCCCGGGCCCATCGAAATACGACAGGACCACCTGCGCGGCATCGGCCACGTCCCCCATCAGCGGGTCGTCGCGCATGCGCGCGCCAGGCGTGGCCGCCGCCATCGCGGCAACTGACGCCGCATTGCCCCCGATCACGCGGTTATCCGCCAATACGGGCCCGGCTTCGCCCTCATCCGGTGCGCTCAGCAGGGATTGCACGGACGCGGGCAGATCCGGCCACACGCCAAGGCGATGCGCCACATCCCGCGCCGCCGCGCGATCCGCGATTGGCGGCGCCGTTGGGCCGCTGGCTACGACGCGCGGATCGTCCCCCACGACATCCGACAGGATCAGCGCCGCAACCTGTGCGGGGGCCGCCAACCGCGCCAAGCCGCCCCCCTTTAGCCGCGACAGGGCCTGCCGCACGATATTGGTCTCGGTGATATCGGCCCCGCTGGCCAACAGCAGCCGATTGACAGCGATCTTGTCGTCCAGCGTCATCCCCGCAAGCGGGGCCGGCAACATGGCAGAGGCGCCGCCCGATACGAGCACGATAAAGACATCCTCGGGCGTCAGCGCGCCTGCCATCGCCTCCAACTTCTGCGCCGCATCGGCGCCGTGCGCGTCAGGCACCGGGTGCCCCGCCGCCATGACCTCGGCCCCGCGCACGGGGGCTACGTTCTCGCGGTTGGTGATGATCAGCGCGCGGCGGGGCGAAAGCAGTGCCATCGCTTCTTCGGCCATGCCGACGGCTGCCTTGCCGATAGCGGCAAGGTATAGCGCACCGCCCGGGCCAGGCATCGGCACATCGGCCTTGCCCAGGGCCTTGCGCACCGCCACGGCCGGATTGGCCGCGTTCAACCCCGCCTGAAACGCCGCTGCGCAGGTTGCGCGCAAAGATTCGGTTTCACTCATGCCGCGCGTCCCTTCCCTTGTATCCGCCGAAACAGATCGCACGGCCCTGCCCGGCAATCAATCATCCAAGGCCACCACCAGACCATTGGCCGAGTGGGGGATTATCCGAATAGATGCGGATTTGTCGTTCTCCTTTGATACATCGCGATTAAGGCATAGGATTAACCCAATGCCCACGACGTGCTGCGGCTCGTTCCGGGCGCGGGGCGGTAGAGGCCGCAACTCAGACAAACTGCCGATCCGTTGGATCGACGAAAGGGAAGTAGAGATGTTCACCAAGAAACTGGATCTGTTCTCGATTCTGGGGTTTCGCGTCAGCCTGGATTTTTCATGGTTCCTGCTGGCGGTTCTGATCGTCTGGTCGCTGTCAGAGGCGTATTTCCCAAGCGTCATAGAAAACCTGCCGCACGAGACCGCAGTTGTTATGGGACTAGGCGGTGCCGCAGGGTTTTTCTTTTCGATCATTTTCCACGAGTTCTCGCACGCTCTTGTCGCGCGGCGCTACGATATTCCCATTTCCGGGATCACGCTTTTCATATTTGGCGGCGTGGCCGAAATGGAAAAAGAGCCGCCAAGCGCCAAGTCCGAGTTCTTGATGGCGATTGCGGGGCCGATTGCCAGTTACGTCCTGGCCGTCCTGTTTTATGCCGGTGCCTACGTGCTGCCGTCGGCGACACCTGACGCTCCGCTGGCCGCGGTTTTCTTCTACCTCGCACTGATCAATACGGTTTTGGCAACGTTCAACCTCCTCCCCGCGTTCCCGCTTGATGGGGGGCGGGTGTTTCGTGCGGCTGTCTGGTGGTGGACGGACAACCTGCAAAAGGCCACCAGCATGGCCGCGATGACGGGGCGAATTCTGGGTACGATGCTTATGGCGCTTGGTGTGTTGAGCGTCATTGGCGGCGCGTTTGTCGCCGGGATGTGGCAAGCGCTTATCGGTTTGTTCATAATCGGCGCCGCACAATCTTCCGAAGTTCAGATGGTGATGAAAACCCTGCTACAGAATGTGCCGGTGAGCCGTCTCATGGTTGCCGATCCGGTGGCCGTGCCATCGGATACGCCCGTCGCCGATATGATCGAGCAGTACTTCTACCGCTTCAGCCACAAGGTGTTTCCCGTGGTGCGCGACGATACGCTGTTGGGGTCGGTGCGGCTCCACGATGTTGGGCAAATCCCCCATGAGGAGCGCAAGACGCTGACAGCGGGGCATGTCCTGTCGCGCGACAGCCTTGACAGAACGGTCACACCCGAAAGTTCAGTGCTGGATGCGCTGGACCTCATGCAAGAGCACAACACCAGCCGCCTGATGGTTACCCGAAACGGAACCCTCAAGGGGATGCTGACCATGCGCGATATCATGAACTATGTTACCATCCGTCAGGAGATTGGTGCCGCTGCTGATACCCCGCGAAGGGCATGACGGGCCAAGGACCATTCGAGATGAGGGATAGAGCGAACGCGACGGAGGTTGGTTGAGAGGGCGAAATGCCCGCCTGTGAACAACATATCAGATAAGGTGCGTAGCCCATGGCCCCACAAAAGCAGACCGTATTCGTAGGCACGTTGGCGCTTGAGGGGTATCTGCGTCTTCCCGCAGACCCGCTTGGGGTGGTGATCTTTGCCCATGGCGCCGGAAGCAGCCATTTGAGCACCCGCAACAACCATGTGGCCGACGCCCTGGGCAAACGGGGCATCGCCACGCTTCTTTTCGATCTGCTGACCGAGGACGAAGCGCGGGACCGGGCGAATGTATTCGATATCACGCTTCTGAGCGCGCGGGTCATTGATGCTATCGCCTGGGCGAAAGCCAACGCGCAGATCGGATCGCTGCCCATCGGTCTTTTCGGGTCCAGCACAGGCGCCGCGGCGGCGCTTGTCGGGGCGGCGAATGCCCCCTCGGACATACAGGCAGTGGTATCGCGAGGCGGACGCCCTGATATGGCCGATGCGGCCCTCCCGAATGTAAAGGCGCCCGTTTTGCTGATCGTCGGAGGGGCGGATTATCAGGTTATCGAGCTGAATGAACAGGCGGCCAAGCGCCTGACGTGCCCCTACAAGCTTGAGATAATCCCGAACGCCACGCACTTGTTCGAAGAGCCCGGCGCACTGGAGCAAGTGGTGGAGATCGCCGGGGACTGGTTCGAAACAAACCTGACAACGGACAGGACGCAATCATGAGCGGCTTTTTCAATCGTACCGAAGCTGGCAAGGCTCTTGCCAAGGCGCTTGCAGACAGGGACTTCCACGATCCTGTCATATTGGCGCTGCCGCGCGGAGGGGTACCCGTGGGGATCGAGTTGGCGCGGGAATTGCACGCGCCGATGGACCTGGTCATGGTCCGCAAGGTTGGCGCCCCAAGGCAGCCGGAACTGGCCGTCGCCGCCGTGGTTAATGGCGACAGCCCTCAGATCGCGATCAACGAAGCCATTGCCGCGCATCTTGGCCTGTCACATGACGAGATCGAGCGCATGGCGCGGCCCCAGTTGGACGAGATACAGCGGAGAAGAGCGAAATACCTGAAGGGCCGCACCCCTGTCGCCATTGAGGGGCGAACGGCCATCGTCGTGGATGACGGCATAGCAACCGGCGCAACCATGCGCGCGTCCCTCAAGGCGATAAGACAACGCGCGCCGGCGAACCTGATCCTGGCGGTGCCGGTCGCGGCGCGCGACGCGCTGAATGATATCCGCAAGGATGTAGATGAGGTGGTTTGCCTTCTCGAGCCCAGGGAACTCCTCGCGATCGGCGCCCATTACTCCGAGTTTGGACAGACCACGGACGAGGAAGTCATGCGCCTGATGGACGAGGCCGCCACGTTTGCTCGGAAAACCGGCCGTGAAACCGAATGACGTGTTGAGATAGCCAGCCGCGCGGATGCGCACTTGGGATAGCTCATATTGCTTTCATATGTACAGCAGGCGCGCCAAAGCAGCCGCGATCTGTACGGCAATGCGAACGCAATTCGCAGAGGGCTCAAGCGGCTGATATCAAGAAATAAATGGTGCCCCCACACGGACTCGAACCGCGGACCTACTGATTACAAATCAGTTGCTCTACCAGCTGAGCTATAGGGGCGCCGGGCAGTCGTTTACGCAAAGCTGCGCGTTGGTGCAAGGGGCAATCCGCGCTAGCGGTTGGCGCGTGCAAGTAGGCCGACAGCGGCGAGGCCCACGCCAATCACCAGGATCGCGGCCGGGGCTGCGTCACCGAGGTTCTCAAGGCTCGCCTGATCGTGCACGCGGGTGGCCAGGGTGTTGAAGTTGAAGGGGCGCAGCAGCAGCGTCGCGGGCAATTCCTTGACGCAGTCCACGAACACCAGCAACAGCGCCGAGCCGATCGAGCCTCGGATCAAGGGATAGTATACCTGCCCCAACACCTGCCCCTGCGTGCGCCCCAGGGACCGCGCGGCCATTGGCAGGCTGGGCGACACGCGCCCCATGGCCGCATCCGCCGCCCCTTGCGCGATTGCGAAGAACCGCACCGAATACGCCAGAACCAGCGCCGTGGCGGAGCCGGTCAGCACCAAGCCGATGTCAATGCCGCTCACCGCTTCGACCGTATCCGCGATTCTGTGGTCCAGGGCGGCCAACGGGATTAGAATGCCAACCCCCAGAACCGCGCCGGGCGCAGCATAGCCGATGGTCGTCAGCGGGAGCAACGTGCGCGGCAACCCCCTGCCCGACAGGCGCACACCATACACCATGAAAACGCCTGCCATCACCGTCAGCACGGCGGCGGCCCCGCCCACCGTCAGGGTGTTGGCAAGCGCGCCCACAAGCGCCGGATCGGCCCAACGTCCGGCGTTGGCCAACGCGTGACGCAAGATCACCCCGGCCGGCAAGACAAAGCCCATCACGAACGGCGCAAGGCAGGCCAATGTCGCGATGAACGCCGTCGCCCCGCGCAATTGCACCCGCGCCACCGGGCGATGCGTGCGCGAGAGGTTGAAAAACCGGATGCGCCGGCGGCTGCTTTTCTCCAAGGTGACCAGAACGATTACCAGCACCAGAACGACACATGCGATCTGCGCTGCGCCCCCTGCGTTGTTGCTTTGCAGCCAGACACTGAAAATTCCCGTCGTCAGGGTCTGCACCGCGAAATAGTCCACGGTGCCGAAATCGTTCACCGTCTCCATCATGACGATGGCCATACCCGCCGCGATGGCAGGGCGCGCCAGCGGCAGCCCGACGCGGACGAACCGCCTCCAGGCGCTGGCGCCCAACGACATCGCCACCTCCTCGGAGGCGCCCGATTGTTCGCGAAACGCGGCCCGCGCCAGCAAGTAGACGTAAGGATATAGCGCGGCCGAAAGGACAATCACCGCCGCCCCGAGCGATCGGATCTCGGGAAACCAGTAGTCGCGCGCGCTCTGCCAGCCCATCAACCCGCGCAGCGCGGTTTGCACGGGGCCCGCGTATTCCAGCAGATCGACCAGCGCATAAGCCCCCACATAGGCCGGAATCGCCAGCGGCAGCAAAAGCAGCCACTCCAACCACCGCGACAGGGGAAACCGGTAATGCGTGATGATCCACGCCGCCCCTGCCCCGACCATGCCCGACAGAACACCCACCGAAAGCATCAAGATGACCGTGTTGCGCAAGTAACGCGGAAGCGTGGATGACAGAAGGTGCGGCCAGATATTGTCGGACGGCGAAAACGCGATCCACACCACCGACGCGATCGGCAACAGCACAATCGCTGCGATCACCGCCGCCCCCAAGGACCAAAGCCCGCCGCCGGCACCGCCGCGCCGCTTGCGCTTGCCCGGTTCTGTCGCCATGATATCGCTCATGCGCATCCCTTGCCCGAAAGCGGTTCAACTGTCCAGAAAAGAGCATATATTGCCGCGCATGCAGAACCTCAATCCATGGGAATAACATGCAGGTCGTAATTCATCCGGGCGTCCATAAAACAGACGACGACCGGCTTATCAAATCGCTCCGTAAGAACAGTGAACTGTTCCAGGCCTCCGGTGTGGCGGTTCCAACGCCGTCCACGTATCGCCGCCTGATCAGGGACACCTTGCAGGCGATGGAGAACGGCCCGCCAGCCGAGGACGCGGCGCAGTTGATTTTCGATGCCATGTTGGACGACGAGCAACCCGAACGGGTCTTGCTGTCGAACGAGAACTTCTTTTGCGTCCCGAAACTGGCGATTTCAAGCGGGATACTCTATCCGAAAGCCGAACAGAAAATCGCACTGTTCACCGAGCTGTTCGACGAGGCCGACATCGAGCTGTGCCTGGCAATCCGCGACCCTGCAAGTTTCCTGCCTGCCGTGTTCGCGGACGCACCGACCGAATCCTTCATGGATTTCATGGATGGCACCGATGCGCTGGATATCCGGTGGTCAAACCTGATCTGGCGCATCCGCGAGGCCGCCCCGGACATAGGCATTACGGTCTGGTGCAATGAGGACACGCCCCTCATCTGGGGCGAAGTGCTGCGCGAGGTTGCCGGCGTCGAACCCATTGTCGCACTTGATGGCAGTTATGACCTGCTGTCCGAGATCATGTCGCAAGAAGGGCTAAAGCGGTTCCGCAGCTACATGGACGCACACCCGAACATGACCGAAGTGCAAATCCGCCGTGTCATCGCGGCGTTTTTGGACAAGTTCGCCATGGAAGACGCGATCGAGGAAGAGCTTGATCTACCCGGCTGGACCGAGGACTATGTCGACCGTATCAGCACACAGTACGAAGAAGACACTTTCGAGATCGGGCGCATTCCAGGGGTTCAGATGATCACGCCCTGATTTGCTCAGGACATCCCAAGCGCCTCTTTGTACATCTCCAGAACGGCTTCTTCCTCGGCGATATCATCCTTGTCGCGCTTGCGCAGGGCGATCACCTTGCGCATCACCTTGGTGTCGTATCCGCGCGCCTTGGCCTCGGCCATCACCTCTTTTTGCTGCTCCGCGATATCTTTCTTCTCTGCTTCCAGACGCTCGTAGCGCTCCACGAACTGGCGCAGTTCGTCGGCGGTCACGCGGTAGTTTGCATCGGTGGATTGCTCGTTCATGCCGGGCTCCGTTCATGGACCTTTGGGGTGGCCCTTCCCCTAGCGCCACCGCCCGCGCCGCACAAGCCCGCGATTGCGAATTCACGCCGCGTTGCCCCGGGCAAGGCGATGCGCTAAGGCGGGCGTGCGCAGGCTCTGGAAACCGCGCAGTGCTACCATGGGGGTTGCTGATGGAAATTTTGATCTGGGCCGGTGCGGCAGTTTCGGTTGCGGGGCTATTGGGGCTTTTCTGGTGCATCATCAAGGTGATGCGCGCGCGCCGCGCGCGGCTCAGTGACGAGGAACTGCGCGCCGTCGTGCAATCGGTTCTGCCCGTAAACATGGCGGCCCTGCTGTTTTCGGTGTTGGGCCTGATGATGGTGGTTGTCGGGATTTTCCTGTCCTGACGCCTGTCAGGTCATCACCGAAAGCCGCCCGCCGGTCTTGATCAGGTCTGCGAACAACGCGTCGGGCGCGTATAGCTCGGGCAAGGTATCGGCCTGCTCTTTCAGCACTTTCACGATCTGCACCAACCCTGCGCGCTCGGCCGCGTGCATCGGACCGCCGCGCCAACGCGGGAACCCCGCGCCGTCCACCATCACCGCATCGATATCCGATGGCCGCAGCGCGCCGCCGCCGCGCAGCAGGCGCGCGCCGGCGTTTGCCATCACCGCCAAGAGACGCAGCCAAATCTGGCTCGCTTCGGGCAGTGGCGCGTCGCTGGGCGGTCTGTCCACCCTTTCGAACATCAAATCAATCACCGCGTCGTCCGGATGCGGCGTACCTTCAGACCATTGGTAGAACCCGGCACCGACGCGCGCACCGCGACGCTCCGCTTCGGTTAACCGTGCCAAACATGAACGCAGCCCATGGGTAAGGTCAGCTCGGCCCGCCTGCGCCGACAGGCGATTGAGAACTACATCCAACCCCACGCGATCCATGGCCTCGAATACGCCGCGTATCATGCCGTGGCGGCGCAGCGCCGCGTCCACGTGATCCGGCGGCACCCCCTGCTTCACCATGTGCCAAGCCGCCTCGCGCAGTGCACACAGAAGCGGCTCACTCATCGGGCCGCGTCCTGTGCCAGACCACACCGCGATCCGGCCCAAGCGGCCACGCACGAAGGCTGCGAGCGTGGCAACGGTGGCATCATCGGTGTCGGGGCCGGGAATAACCTCGGCCAGGCGCGCGTGGTGGGCCGAACCATGAAAGAACAAGCCCACAACATCCTCGGGCCTGCTTGTGGACGCGGCGATCTCGGATATTGGATGTATCATCGACTGGCTCGCAAGAATGGCGCCTTGTGGAGCGACATGCTCCAGCGCCCCGAACACCCGTTGCTTGGTTTCAAGGTTGTCGGCAACCGCCTCGACTATCAGTTGCGCCCGCCCCAGATCGGGCAAGTGAGCCGTGCCGGTCCAAAGGCCAAGCCGCGTGGCACGCATCTCTGCGGTCAAGCGCCCCTCGGACACCGCCGTGTCATAGACCGACGCTAATCGCTTGCGCGCGTCCTCAACCCCGGATGCGACGCGATCGAACTGAACCACGGGCACGCCGGCATCCAGACAACAAAGCGCCACACCCGCGGCGGTAGGGCCGCCACCAACCACACCAACGGTTTCAATAGAGGACGCGTGCGCGGATTTCGCGGCGTCCGGCATACGCGCGGCGCATCGCTCTGCCAGGTACGCATGGCGCAATCCGTCCGAGCCATCGGTTTCCAACACTTCCTCGAACGCTGCACGCTCGAATTCCAGGCCAGCCTCGAACGGCAATAGCTGCGCGGCCTCAACGCAACGTGCGATCTGCTCCGCGATCATGCGCCATGGTCCCTCAGGGGCCTTTGACAGCTCGGCGCGCCGGTCGGCAATGGCACGCGCATAGGCAGCCGGATCTTCTTCACCGGCCACGCGCGCTCGGGCACCAAGCCAAAGTGCACCTGATTGCGCCATATCCAATGCAACCTGCTCCGCCGCGCCCTCTGGGTCGTCATCCACGATCTGTGTGAACAGCTTTGCCATCGGTTCGGTCTGCACCGCCATCACCCGCCCCCCGATCAGCAGATCGAGCGCCGCGCGCGCGCCGATCAGCCGTGGCAGGCGCTGTGTTCCGCCGGCGGCAGGCAACAGGCCGCGCGCGATCTCGGGAAAGCCCGCACGCGTACCGCGCCGGGCGACCCGCGCATGAGCCGCCAGCGCAAGTTCCAACCCCGCACCGGTGGCGTGACCACTTAGCGCCGCCACGACGGGTTTGCCGGCCTGATCCAGTGTTTCGCAAATCCCCCCCGCCTGCGCCGCCAAGGCAGGGCCAAGCTCTTCCATGTCGTCCAGATCAAGGCCGATGGAAAACACCCGCGCATCGCCGCTCAGAACAATCGCGTGAACAGATGCGTCTGCAATCGCGCTGTCCAACACCTCGGACAACTCGCTTAGCGCGGTGCGGGTCAGGCTATTGCGCGGGGGCCGGCTCAGCCGCAAAACGGCCACACCATCCCCCGTCAAGCTGCTACTCACCGCGTTCCTGGCCAAATTCCACCCTCCCGTTCAGGCAATGCCGCCGGGGTTTTCAATGACCATTGTTTAGATAGGCGGCCCTGAATTGCAAGCGCGCCCGCCCTGCTCAGCCGACCTTCGCAGCGCAGTTCTTGCAAAATGGCGTCGCGGGCAGCAGGTCCAGCCGCTCTTGCGATATCTCCTCCCCGCACTGGGTGCAGATACCGTATTCCCCATCGCGGATGCGTTGCAGCGCGGCACGAATCTTGCGGATCTCGTCCTGCCCGGCCTGGCCCAGATGTTCGAGAACCTCGTCGCCTTCCTGCTCCGTGGCGGCATCATCCCAATCCTTGGTATGGGGTGTATCCAGCTCGTCCTCAATCCGGTGCAGGCGGCTGTCCAATTCGCTCAGACGTCCCATAAGCGTGGCGCGGCGTTCATCGAGGGTGGTCATTCTGGATCTCCTGTTGCGTATCATGCGACACCTTACGAACTGGCGTGCCCATTTCATTGATCGAAGTCAACGTTTCCCTCGTTCCGGGGGCACTTGGCACTACATTGCCGATTGCAACATGCGCCTTGAAACACATGCACTAATCAATATATGATCCAGGAAACGGAGGATCTCATGGAACCGCAAGTTAAAGCCTTTTTCGACGACGCGACCAACACGATCTCATATGTCGTGCGCGACCCGGCAGGCAGCGCCTGCGCCATCATCGATTCGGTGCTCGATTTCGATTATGCCTCGGGACGAACCGATACCCGCTCGGCTGATGAGATCATCGAATACGTGCAATCCGAAGGGCTGGAGGTGCAGTGGCTCCTTGAAAGCCACGTGCACGCCGATCACCTCTCGGCCGCGCCCTACATCCAGGAGCGCGTTGGCGGCAAGATCGGCATCGGTGACCGTATCCGCATTGTGCAAGACACCTTTGGCAAGGTGTTCAACGAAGGCACCGAATTCCAGCGCGACGGCAGCCAGTTCGACAAGCTGTTCCAGGAGGGAGACAGCTTTCACATCGGGCAACTGCGCGGCGACGTGCTGCACACGCCGGGTCACACCCCGGCGTGCCTGACCTACGTGATCGGGGACGCGGCCTTTGTCGGGGACACCCTGTTCATGCCCGATTTCGGAACCGCGCGCTGCGATTTTCCCGGCGGCTCTTCCGAGACGCTCTATAACTCGATCCAGAAAATCCTGGCCCTGCCGGACGAAACCCGCATCTTCGTCGGGCACGACTACAAAGCACCTGGCCGCGACGACTACGCCTGGGAAACCACCGTGGGTGAGCAGAAAGCGCGCAACATTCACGTGGGCAACGGCCGTGACAAGGATGGGTTCGTGAAGATGCGCGATGAGCGCGATGCAACGCTGGCCATGCCAAAACTGATTATCCCATCGCTACAGGTGAACATGCGGGCCGGGCAGATGCCGCCAGCGGATGATCAAGGCGACGTGTTCCTGAAGGTGCCCGTCAACAAGTTGTAATTCCTATCACCCCGCCCCTGCCCGCCGCCGCGAACCGGCTGCAGGGGCGGCTCAATGAAAAACAGGACGTTCAAGCAGGAAACGCGACAACATGGAACAAGACTGGATCTGGGGGCTGATCGGCGGTCTGCTTATTGGCACAGGTGGGGCGGTATACCTCCTTGCCAATGGCCGCATCATGGGGGCCAGCGGCATCATCGGCGGATTGGTGGATGGCAGCGGCCGCCACCACTGGCGCGAACGCGGGGCCTTCCTGGTGGGGGTGCTATTGCTGCCAATCCTGCTTTACCCGCTATATGGCGAGGTCGACACGCATATCACGCAAAACTGGGGCGTGCTCATTTCCGCTGGGATTCTGGTTGGCGTGGGAACCCGGGTGGCCAATGGCTGCACCTCGGGCCATGGCGTCTGCGGCATCTCGCGCTTTTCGCTGCGCGGGATCGTCTCGACGGTGTTCTACATTCTTGCCGGCGGTCTGACGGTGGCGGTGTTCCGGCATCTCATGGGGTGGATCTGATGCGCGTGATTTATGCTTTCATCGCCGGCGGATTGTTCGGTGCAGGGTTGTTCGTCTCTGGCATGACCGACACGGTCAAGGTTCAGGGATGGCTTGACGTGTTTGGTGACTGGGATCCGACGTTGGCCTTCGTGATGGGCGGGGCGATCATTCCAATGGCCATCGCCTGGGCCTTGGTGCCGCGCCGCAAGCCCCTGGTCGGGGGTGCGTTTCCGACGCCGCCGGACCCGCAGGTGGGGCGCGAGCTGATCATCGGCTCCACCCTTTTCGGCGCCGGCTGGGGGTTGGCGGGCCTGTGCCCCGGACCGGCAATCGCCTCCTTGTCCTACGGCGGCGCGGGCCACTGGATCTTTGCCGCGGCGATGCTGGTTGGGATGGCGATAACGCCTGGATTGCGCGGCGAACTGGACAGACGCCTGGCACGTGGCTAGAAACGCCGGATGGACATACGCAAGATAACCGACAGCTACAGCGTCACCCCGCAAATCACCCCCGAAGATTTGGCGGCCATTCGCGCCGCGGGCTTCGGCACGGTCATCTGCAATCGCCCCGATAGCGAGGTGCCCGCAGACCTGAATGCAGAAACGATGCGCGCCGCTGCACAGGCCGCCGGCCTGCAGTTTCACGACCTGCCGCTTACGCATGACACCATGACCCCGCAGCGCATTGCGGAGCAGCGCGCGATTTGTGACGATGCAGACGAGCCGGTGCTGGCCTATTGCGCGTCGGGCACGCGCTGCACCGTTGTGTGGGCCCTGGGGCAGGCAGGACAGCGCCCCGTTGACGAGATATTGTCAACGGCACAGGCGGCCGGATATGACCTCGCCCCGCTGCGCCCGCGCCTGGAAGAGCGATCATCCCAAGCCGGGACGTGAAAACGCGCATTGGCGGTTTTGTCAACGCGCGCACGGTCATACCGTTCGCGTCAACGCCTCCAGCTCCTCATCACTGATGTGATCCGAATCATTGAGCTCTTCCAACTCATCCAGAGGGGGCGCAGCCTCCATCCCTGCGGGCATTTCGTCCTCAAGGGGTGGGTCATTCGCGTCTTCGGGCAAGAAAGCCGTAGTGTACTCCGACTGTAGAGGCGCCTCCTCGTCCGGGGCCTCTACCGGAGCGGAAAACCCGGTCGAGACCCAGTCCCCCTGCTGCGTCTCAGCGGCCCCTTGCGGTGCGACAACCGTCAACCGCAATGCGCGCCGCCCCCCCATCTGGCCCAGACGCGCACGGGCCGCGGGCCGGCGCGCCCCTGCCTCAAGCCTCACGTCGCGCAGCGCGTCCTGCGCGATCGGCAACACGTCCCCTTGCCTAAGCGCCAGGACCTGCGACAGCGGCATCTCGATCCGGCAAAGCACAGCATCCAGCCGGATATGGGTACCCAGGATGCGATCCTGCCAGCGCGGATCGGGTGCCGCCGCACCGGGTGATGCGTCTTCGCGCAGGGCTGGCTGTTCGGGAACCGGCAGGGCCATCAGAACAGTCCCCTCGCGCCCGGCCTGGCCAACCCGCAATGCCACGCGGAACACGTGATATCGCGCCGCAGTCAGCGCAATGGGCAGGCTTCTTGGTGTATCCAGCATCGCCCCGCTCGCGAAGCCACTGCTCCAATATGCGTCGGGACCATCGGCAAGGTTGCTTGCAAACCGATCGAGAACGGCATCAATCAAAGGGGCGGACAGGGCGGCATCGATACGCGTGAGCGGGCGCGAGGCCGCTTCGCCCGCCCCGATTGTGCCAGTTGTCTGCACCTCTACCACCGCCGCCGCGATCCCGGGGTCCATTATCAACGCGCCGGTCGCGTCTTGCGGCCCTTGCAACAACAGCACAAGCGCCCCCTCCGGCACCATTTCGGGCAAACTGGCCGGGTCGGAGGTGAATCGATCGGTCCCGGCAACCATCAACGGGTTTTGCAGCACCTCGTCCGCACTGCGTTCCAGGGCCAGCCGCAAAGCACGCGGCGCGGACATCACGCGCGCCTCAAGCTGTTCGCGTGCCGCCTGCGCCTTGCGGCGCAGAACCTGGTTTTCCCTGTCTGCAGCCATGCTTTTCGCCATCCCGCGCCAATTGTGACCAGACTAGGTAACCAGGGTTACCAATTCCTGAACATCGGCAAGGCCCTATTGCGCAGCCAACGCCACGCGGGCCGGCAGGCTTAGGCGAAAGGCGGCGCCCCCTTGCCCCGGCAAATAGGTGATCGCACCACCAAGCCGCATCATGATCTCGCGGCAAATGGCCAGGCCCAGTCCCGCGCCACCGGCCTGACCGTCGCTGACGCGGCTGAACTTTTCGAATACGAGGGCCTGCGCCTGCGACGGGATTCCGGTTCCGTTGTCGACAAAATCCACAACCAGGTCATCGCCACGGCGCGACACCTCGATGCTGAGGACGGGCACCGGCGCATCGCAGTACTTCTGCGCGTTGGCGATCAGATTGATGAACACCTGCGCCAACCGATCCAGATCGGTGTGCAAGGGGACGTTCTCGCGCAAGCGGTCACGACGGATGATCAGGCCGGCACCCTCGACGCCGGCAGCCGCAACGGCATGGTCGATCACGCCCGACAACACGCCGTCGCGCATGTTCAGGCTGACCTGGCCGCTTTCCAGCACGCTGAGATCAAGCAGATCATCTAGAAGGCGCGTCAGGCGCAACGCCTCGTCATGAATGATCGAGGCGTATTTGCTCAATTCCTGCGCCGACAGGTCCGGCGCATCGCGCAGGATCTCGGAAAACGCCCTGATCGAGGTCATCGGCGTGCGCAACTCGTGGCTGATCTGGCTGAGAAAGGCATCCTTTTGCACCGACAGCTGCGTAAGCTTTTCATTCGCCTCGCGCAACTGGCCCGCGGTGCGGGTCAACTCGGCCGACTTGGCTTCAAGCTGGCTGGAGTATTCCATCATCTGCGCGGTCTCGTCGGCCACGGCCAGCAAATCCTCGACCGACACCGTTGCCGCGCCCATGATCTGGCTGACCATCGCATGGGCCGTCGCCGCCCCGACCGAGCCCGACAACTCACGCTCGAGCCGCTGCAGGAACTCCGGCGTCGGCTCTGGCAGGTATCCGCCAAGGCCCTGCCGCGCCGCCTCGGCCTGGAACAGGGCCTGCGCCTGTGCGGCCCCCATCATGCGCTGCGCCATGATCATCAGGTCCTCGCTCTGCGCGATGCCGCCGGACCAGCTTTGTGGATTGCCGGAGTGATCGAACACGTTGACAAACTGCGCCCCCTGCAGCCGCTCCAACGGATGCGGAAAGCTGGCCAAGGATCCCAGGATGAACGCCGAGGTGTTCAGCAACAGCGACCACAGCACGGCATGCACCAGCGGGTCCATCCCGCTGATCCCGAACAACGCCTGCGGACGCAGCCATGCAATACCCCAGGGTCCCTGCGTCATCAGGGCCTCGCTCATGAGGATGCCCTCGCCGAAGCTGGGCAAGAGTAGGCTGTAGCACCAGATCACGAATCCCATGCTCAGCCCGGCAAGCGCGCCCACCCGCGTGGCGCCCCGCCAGAATATGCCGCCCATCAGCGCCGGCAAGAACTGAGCCACCCCCGCGAATGACACCAGCCCGATAGCCGCCAGCGCCGTGCCGCCGCCCGACACGCGGTAGTAGAGGTAGCCAAGCACAAGGATCACCGCGATGGAGACGCGCCGCGCGACCAGCACCACGTGGCGCACATCGCCCGCCATCGCCGCGCCGCCCCCCGCCAGGCGCAGCCAGATCGGCATCACCACATGGTTGGAGACCATCGTGCTTAGCGCGATCGCTGCCACGATCACCATCGACGTGGCCGATGAGAACCCACCCAGAAACGACAGCATCGCCAGCTTGTCCTGCCCCTGGCTCAACGGCACGGTCAGGACGAACTGATCCGGGTTCGAGCCCGCGGGCAATACCTCCAGCCCGACAACGGCAATGGGCACCACGAAAAGGCTCATCAGCATCAGGTAGGTGGGAAACGCCCAGGATGCCGTGCGCAGATGCTGCTCGTCCTCGTTTTCGACAACAAGCACCTGGAACATGCGCGGCAACGTCAGGAACGCCGCCGCCGACAGCATCGTCAAGCCGGCCCAACGACCGCCGTTCATCTGCCATTCCCCGATCTCGGAGGTGTCGATCCGGGCCAGCGTCTCGCCAATACCGCCACCGACACCCCAAACCACGAACACCCCGACCGCCAGCAATGCGAACAGCTTGACCACCGCCTCCAACGCGATGGCCATGACCACGCCGTGATGCCGCTCGTTGGCGTCAAGGTTGCGGGTGCCGAACAGGATCGTGAACAGGGCCAGCCCCACGGCGACCCACAGTGCTGTTGAGCGGCTATCGGCCGGAACGGAACTGTTGGGGTCCGCGCTTGCAAAGCTGGCAAAGGATAGCGTCACCGATTGCAATTGCAGCGCGATATAGGGGGTGGTGCCAATCACCGCCAGGGCGGTCACGAACACCGCCAGCGTATTGGACTTGCCGTAGCGCGACGAAATCAGGTCAGCGACCGAGGTGATCCGTTGCGTCCGGCCTATGCGCACGAGTTTGCGCAAGCCCCACCACCATCCGACCATGACCAGCGTCGGACCGATATAGATGGTCAGGTACTCCAGCCCGCTGCGCGCGGCGTAGCCAACCGCGCCGTAAAACGTCCAGGCGGTGCAATAAATCGACAGCGAAAGCGTATAAACCACCGGAGAGCGGAGCCACCCACCTTGCCCCATCAGCGCCGCGCGCTCGGCCATGAAGGCCACGGCAAACAGCAGTGCGACATAGAGCAAACAAACAACGATCAACACGTTGAGCGAGGCCATCACGCGCCTCCCGGTGCATCCATCTTGTCCACGGACCGATCCAGCCTCAGCGACAGACACAGTGCCAGGATCGCCAAAACGGCCCAAACGCCAAAGATATAGAGCATCGCGTGGGATGTCGGCATGCCGCCGGACCCCGTGCCATCCGCGGCGCCGGCCGCCGGCTCTGGCTGTCCCCACAGCAATGGCACCGCCCACAACACTGCCCCCAGAAGCGGCAACAGGCGCAGCGCATCCATCAGGCGGCGCTGCCGGTAGCTGCGCCGCTCAAGAAAGAGGGCTTTGGCGGCTTTGCTCACGACGGCACCAGCGCGCGCAGCGCGTCCAGAACCTCGGCGTTGGAAAATGGTTTGGTCATGAACCGGCTGGCGCCAAGGCGTTCAGCCAATTCGCGATCCTTTGCCTGACCGCGCGCGGTCAGCATCAGCACCGGCAAATCCCGCGTTTCGGGCGCGGCGCGCAAATCGGTCAGGATGTCATAGCCGCTGCGCCCGGGCAGCATGACGTCGAGTATCACCAGATCCGGCGCGCGCGCGGCCACCGCATCCAGCGCATCATGCCCATTCGAATGCGTATCAACCGTCCAGCCATCGCGCATCAGGATGAAACTGATTGCCTCGATGATGTTCGGTTCATCCTCGATCACAAGGACATGCTTGCCCATGTCATCGCCCCCTCCCCTGGGCGTCACCTTTCGGCCGTTCGCCCGTTATCACCAATGTCGCGGCCCAAGTCAAAACCCATCCGTCAGGATCGACGGCTCGCGCCGGCCGGCGCAGCTTTCGCGCGGGCATATGCGGCAGTTCACGCCAAGCTCCAGAGGATCGCCTTTATCATGGGCATCGCCATCGAGCGGCAGCATCATCATATGCGCCTCATATAACGGGTCCGACAGCGGATCGCCGCGCCTCGCGCAGGGTTGCGCAACCGCGTAGGTCAGGAACACGCCGCCCTCGCGCGCACTTTGTCGCACCACCTGCCGGATCGGCGACAACGGCCTGCTAAGCGCCTGGAATAGGGGCCATAGCGGGCAAGCCGCCCCGAACCGCGGCAACGCGAACCCCGGCAGCGGCTTGCGCAGGATCAGTGTGCCCGACGCATCGCAGCTCACCATTCCCACCGGCCCCGCACCGGCACCTTCGGGAAGCGTTGCAAGTCGCCGCATCACCGCGGCCAGATCGGTGTCGAGCAACTGCGACAGCGCGGCGGGATCCGGCCCGGTACGCCGCAGGGCCTTGATGAACTGGCGCAAAGGCAAACGGCGGGCATCTTGCAGGTACCGCTCAAGATACGCCCGTGCCATTGCCTGTGCGGAGGCGGAATGCAGCCGCTCCTGTCCCTCCTCCAACATCGCCCCGATGCGGTCCGTACCGACCGCCCCCTCGGGCAGGTTCTCAAGCGCGTCAAAGTGATAGCCATGCGCATTGAGGAACGCTTCCAACTCTTCTTGCGGCGACGAGAGCGCCGCATCGGTTTCCCCCGCCGCGTCCAGGTAGGACACAAGCGCTTGGCTGCTATTGGCCAGGCGCGCGCTGTCCTCGTTGATGTTGCGGTGAAAGCGATCTCGCCATTCCGGCTCCAGCTCGCGCGTATCGGCCAGGATGCCGGCGGTGGCGCGGATCGCCGTCACCGTGGACAGCATGTCATGCAAAGCCGCGGCCAAGTGCGGGTCGTGCGCCAGCCTGTCCGTCAGCGTTTCGACCGTGTGCTCCAGGTCCACGGCGCGCCGGTGCCGCCCCGCCAACAGACGCGCCCACCCCGGAAACCGACCTGCAAAATCCTCCAGCGCCTCTGCCTCTGCGCCTGCCATGGGGTCCGCTGCGCGCGCCTCCCGCAGGAGCGTGATAAGCGCCGCCTCTGCCCCCTCGCTCAGGCTGGCGGGTTCAACGCCAAGTACCTGGGCGATATCCAACAGAAGCTTACCCCCGATTCTGCGGCGGTTGTGTTCGATCAGATTGAGGTACGAGGCCGAAATCCCCGCCCTTCTGGCGACTTCCGATTGACGCAGGTCGGCAATCATCCTGCGTTCACGAATGCGAGCTCCGACAAGTTGACGTTGCGGCATGATATTTTTCCAACTGAATCAAGGCGTTTCTGCGGTGCACGCAAGAAACATTTACATTATATACCATGGTATTGTGCATTTCTTTACAAAAAAATTGTTTGGTTCAAGGGATTTGTTGCGAAATTTTCTTTTCCTGCGTGATAATGGATTTGCACAATAGTGCTTGCGGCCCGCGCCCTGAGGAGAGCCGGACCGCATTTCACGAAATGGGAGGATACAATGTCCAACAACACATTTACGCGCCGCGGCGTGCTGAGAACCGGTGCAATCGCCGGCGCCGGCGTTGCACTACCGACGATTTTCACCGCGTCTTCAGCAGCAGCCTACACCAACGAGCCGATGGGCAGCAGCGTGACGCTTGGCTTCAACGTGCCGCAGACCGGCCCCTACGCGGATGAGGGCGCGGACGAACTGCGCGCCTATGAGCTGGCGGTCGAGCACCTCAACGGCGGCGGTGATGGCGGCATGCTAAACACCTTCTCCTCCGACGCGCTGCAGGGCAACGGCATCCTGGGCAAGAAGGTGGAATACGTCACCGGCGACACCCAGACGAAATCGGACGCCGCGCGCGCCTCGGCACGCTCGATGATCGAAAAGGATGGCGCGATCATGGTTACCGGCGGCTCGTCCTCCGGTGTGGCCATCGCCGTGCAGGGCCTCTGCCAGGAGGCCGGCGTGATCTTCATGGCGGGTCTGACCCACTCGAACGACACCACCGGCAAGGACAAGAAGGCCAACGGCTTCCGCCACTTCTTCAACGCCTACATGTCGGGGGCCGCCCTGGCGCCGGTGCTCAAGCAGCTTTATGGCAGCGATCGCAACGCCTATCACCTGACGGCCGACTATACCTGGGGCTGGACGCAGGAGGAATCCATCGTCGCCGCGACCGAGGCACTGGGCTGGAACACCGTCAACACGGTCAAGACGCCGCTTTCGGCGACCGACTTCAGCTCCTACATCGCGCCTGTGATGAACTCGGGCGCCGATGTGCTGGTCCTGAACCACTATGGCGGCAACATGGTCAACTCGCTGACCAACGCGGTGCAGTTCGGCCTGCGTGAAAAGGTCGTCAACGGCAAGAACTTCGAAATCGTCGTGCCGCTGTATTCGCGCCTGATGGCTCGCGGCGCCGGTGAGAACGTGAAGGGCATTCACGGCTCGACCAACTGGCACTGGTCGCTGCAGGACGACGCCTCCAAGGCATTCGTCAAGTCCTTCGGCACCAAGTACGGCTTCCCACCCAGCCAGGCAGCGCACACCGTCTATTGCCAGACGCTGCTCTATGCGGATGCGGCACAGCGCGCGGGCACCTTCAACCCCTGCGGCATCGCAGAGGCGCTGGAAGGGTTCGAGTTCGACGGTCTGGGCAACGGCAAGACGCTTTACCGCGCAGCCGACCACCAGTGCTTCAAGGACGTTCTCGTTGTGCGCGGCAAGGAAAACCCGCAGTCCGAGTTCGACCTTCTCGAGGTCGTCGAGGTGACCCCGGCCGAGCAAGTGACCTATGAGCCCGACCACCCGATGTTCGCCGGTGGCGCCTTGGGTGAGTGCAACCCCGGCTCCTGAGGTCAGACCAAACTACCAAGCCGGAGGATGCGCGGGCCCCGCCCGCGCATCCTCAGCTGACAACCGTACCCGCGCCTGCGGGAACGGGGCGGCTGACCAACGGTCACTCCTGACAACCCAAGGTGGGGACAATGGACGCAATCATCCTGCAAATACTTAACGGGCTCGACAAGGGCTCGGCCTACGCGCTGATCGCGCTTGGGCTTACATTGATCTTCGGCACCCTGGGTGTCGTGAACTTCGCCCACGGGGCATTGTTCATGATCGGCGCGTTCTGCGCCGTCACCTTCTCCAAGATCCTGCACAGCAGCTACACCGTCATCGACGAGACCAAGACCGACTTCTTGGGAAACCCGCTCAAGGTTGACATGACCTATGTCGAGAAATGGTTCGGCAACGCGGCGGGCGGTACGATACTGGACTGGGCGGTGCCGCTATCGATCCTGTTCGCGATCCCGGTGATGATCATCATCGGTTTTGTCATGGAACGCGGCCTGATCAAGCATTTCTACACGCGCCCCCACGCGGATCAGATCCTCGTCACGTTCGGCCTGGCCATCGTCTTGCAGGAACTGATCAAGTACTTCTACGGCGCCAATCCGATCCCCACCGGAGCGCCAGAAATGTTCCGTGGCTCATTCGATTTCGGGGCGCTGCTGGGCTTTGATGCCAATACCATCATCTACCCGTACTGGCGCCTGGTATATTTCGTCTTCTCGGCAGTCATCATCGGTGCGGTTTTCTCCTTCCTTAGGTTCACCACCTTCGGGATGGTGGTGCGCGCAGGCATGGCCGACCGCGAGACCGTTGGCCTACTGGGTATCAACATCAACAAGCGCTTCACGCTGATGTTCGGCATGGCCGCCGCCGTCGCGGGGCTGGCGGGGGTGATGTACGCACCTATCAACTCGCCAAACTATCACATGGGCATGGATTTCCTCGTGCTCAGCTTTGTCGTGGTCGTGGTGGGCGGCATGGGCTCGCTGCCGGGCGCGGTTCTGGCGGGTTTCCTGCTGGGTATCCTCGAATCCTTCGCCTCGATGAATGAGATCAAGTCGATCCTTCCGGGTATCGACCAGATCATCATCTACCTCGTCGCAATTATCATTTTGCTTACACGTCCGCGTGGCCTCATGGGCCGCAAGGGCGTGATGGAGGAGTAAGCCCATGCTGGGACTCAACAAGAAAGACTCGGTCCTCCTGCTGGTCGTGACGCTTCTGGCGATCTGCGCGCCGTTCATCCTGAACCCGTTCCCGACCGGAAGCGCCATGGCACAATTCAACGCGGGTTACCCCGACCTGATGCAGCGCTTCGTGATCTTCGGCATCTTCGCCATCGGCTTCAACATCCTGTTCGGGTTGACCGGCTACCTGTCCTTCGGGCACGCCGCGTTCCTGGGGGTGGGTAGCTACTCGGCGGTCTGGATGTTCAAGCTGCTAAGCATGAACATCATTCCCGCCATTACCCTCAGCGTTCTGGTCGCCGGTGTCTTTGCCCTGCTCATTGGCTATGTCAGCCTGCGCCGCTCGGGCATCTATTTCGCGATCCTGACGCTGGCTTTTGCGCAGATGTCGTTCAACCTTGCCTACTCGGTTCTGACGCCGATCACCAATGGCGAGACCGGGCTGCAACTGGCGCTGGACGATCCGCGCATCCTCGATGCCGCGCCGGCCAACGCAGGCAGCCTGCCCTACCCCTCGCTCTTCGGCTTCGAGATGAGCGATACCTATATCATGAGCGCGGGCGCATGGCAGTTCCAGTTCTCGGTCGGATACTACGTCTGTGCAATCGTGCTGCTGGTGTCCTTTTACTTGGCCATGCGCCTGTTCCGCTCGCCTTTCGGGATGATGCTGCGGGCGATCAAGTCCAACCAGCAGCGGATGAACTACACCGGCCTCAATGCGCGCCCCTACGCGCTGGCGGCCTTCGTGATCTCGGGCATGTATGCCGGCCTCGCGGGCGGGCTGATGGCCTCGATGGACCCGCTGGCCGGGGCCGAGCGGATGCAATGGACCGCCTCGGGCGAGGTGGTTTTGATGACCATCCTGGGCGGCGCGGGAACACTGATCGGTCCCGTCCTTGGGGCCGGCTTCATCAAGTACTTCGAGAACATCTTCTCGAAGATCAATGACAACATCCTGCACCAGTGGTTCGCCTTCATGCCCGACGGCATCGAGGATATCATGGTTACCATCGTCCACCCGTTCATCGGCAAGGGCTGGCACCTGACGCTTGGCATCCTGTTCATGCTGGTGGTCACCTTCCTGCCCGGCGGCCTGGTTGAGGGCGGTCAACGCATCGGCCGGCTGTTCCGGCGTCGCAAGACCGGCAGGAATGACAACGCAGACAGCACCGACAGCACCAAGAAACCCGCGGAATAAGGAGCGCATGACATGGGTATCCTAGAAGTCAAAGGCGTCAACAAGCGCTTCGGCGGTCTGCAGGCCCTCGGGGATGTGAACCTCGATGTGGCCGAAAACAGCGTGCATGCCATCATCGGGCCCAATGGCGCGGGCAAGTCCACGCTGCTCAACTGCCTGGTGGGCAAGCTGATCCCCGACACCGGCTCGGTGATGTTCGAGGGGCAGTCGGTGTTGGGGCGAAAACCCTACGAGATCAACCAGATGGGCATTTCCCGCGTGTTCCAGACGCCCGAGATATTCGGCGACCTGACCGTGCTGGAAAACATGATGATCCCCTGCTTCGCCAAACGCGACGGCGCCTTTCGCATGCACGCGTTCGAGCACAGCTTCAATGAAAAGGGCATCATCGAACACGCCGAGGCGATGCTTGAAGACATGAACATGGCCGACAAACGAAACGAGCATTCCGCCTCGATGTCGCGCGGCGACAAGCGCCGGCTTGAGATCGCGATGTGCCTGGCCCAGGACCCCAAGCTGCTGTTGCTGGACGAGCCGACGGCCGGCATGGCACGGGCCGACACGAACAACACCATCGACCTGCTCAAGCGGATCAAATCCGAACGGGAGATCACCATCGCGATCATTGAACACGACATGCATGTGGTGTTTTCATTGGCCGAAAGGATCACCGTGCTGGCGCAAGGCTCGCCGCTGGTCGAGGACACGCCCGAAAACATCAAGGGCCACCCCAAGGTGCGCGAAGCATATCTCGGCGAAGCGGCAGCCTAAGAAAGGACACGACATGAACGTCAAACCCGACTTTTCCAAGGGCAAGAACTACGCCGAAACCGCGCCGGCCTTCCTGTCTGTGTGGAACATGGAAAGCTATTACGGCGAAAGCTACATCGTCCAGAACATCAGCTTCAACGTGCACGAGGGCGAAATCCTCGCGCTTTTGGGGCGCAACGGTGCGGGCAAGACGACGACGCTTCGCTCGATCGCGCGGATGGACAGCCCACAGGTCGTGCATGGCGAGATCTGGCTTGACCATCAGCCGTTGCACACCATGAGCAGCCACCAGGCCGCCGTGGCCGGCATTGGCCTGGTGCCCGAGGATCGCTGCATTATCCCGGGCCTGACCGTCGAGGAGAACCTGGAACTGGCCCAGATCACGCCGCCCATCGGCTGGTCGATCGACCGCCTGTTCGAGCTGTTCCCGCGTCTCAAGGAACGCCGCAGGCAAGAAGGCGTCACCCTTTCGGGCGGCGAGCAGCAGATGCTGGCCGTGGCGCGCGCCCTGGCACGCGACATCAAGGTGCTGCTGCTGGACGAGCCGTACGAAGGCCTTGCCCCGGTGATCGTGGACGAAATCGAGAAAACCCTTCGCATCATCAAGGAGCAGGGCATCACCACCGTCATCGTGGAACAGAATGCCGTGCGGGCGCTGGAACTGGCCGACCGCGCCGTGATCCTTGACACTGGCGGTATAGTGTTTGACGGCACTGCTGCGGAAGTTCTTGAAAACGAAAGCCTGCGGGCCGAGTATCTCGCCATCTGAACCGCCCGTTAGCGGGCGAATGACGGCCACCATTGCAAGAAAAATTGACAGAAAGACGAAAGTTCATCATGTCCGACAAAACCTACGAACCCTCCGCTGACTTCGCCGCGAAAGCCCACGTGGACGCGGCGAAGTATCGCGAAATGTACGACGCCTCGGTCAAGGACCCCGAAGGTTTCTGGGCCGAGCATGGCAAGCGCGTCGACTGGATCGAGCCGTTCACCAAGGTCAAGAACACCACGTTCGACTATGGCAACGTCGACATCCGCTGGTTCGAGGATGGCGTCCTGAACGTCGCGGAAAACTGCATCGACCGCCACCTTGCGACGCGCGGCGATCAGACCGCGATCATCTGGGAACCAGACGAGCCCGACGCAGAAACGCTGCACATCACCTACCGCGAACTGCATGAAAAGGTGAACCGTTTCGCCAACGTGCTGCTCAGCCAGGGCATCATGCGCGGCGACCGGGTGGTGATCTACCTGCCCATGATTCCCGAAGCCGCCTACGCGATGCTGGCCTGCGCCCGCATCGGCGCGATCCATTCCGTCGTATTCGCCGGCTTCTCGCCCGACGCGCTTGGCAACCGCATCAACGATTGCGGCGCCAAGCTGGTCATCACCGCCGATGAAGCCCCGCGCGGCGGCCGCGTGACCGCGCTCAAATCCAACACCGACGCGGCGCTGCTGCACTGCTCGGACAAGGTGCGCTGCCTGGTGGTCAAGCATACCGGCGGTCAGACGACATGGATCGACGGGCGCGACGTGGACGTGAACGCGATGATGAAAACCGTCAGCCCCGAATGCCCCGCGCGCCCGATGAACGCCGAGGATCCGCTGTTCATCCTCTACACCTCCGGCTCCACCGGCAAACCGAAGGGCGTCGTGCACAGCGCGGGCGGCTACCTCGTCTATGCCGCGATGACGCACCAATACACCTTCGACTACCATGAAGGCGATGTGTTCTGGTGCACGGCCGATGTCGGCTGGGTAACCGGGCACAGCTACATCATCTACGGGCCGCTGGCCAACGGCGCGACCACCCTGATGTTCGAAGGCGTGCCCACCTACCCCGACGCCGGCCGCTTCTGGCAAGTGTGCGAAAAGCACAAGGTCAATCAGTTCTACACCGCCCCGACGGCCATCCGGGCGCTGATGGGCCAGGGCGACGAGTATGTCACCAAGTACGATCTGTCGGATATCAAGGTGCTGGGCACCGTGGGCGAGCCGATCAACCCCGAGGCGTGGAACTGGTACAATGACGTGGTCGGCAAGGGAAATGTCCCGATCGTCGACACCTGGTGGCAGACCGAAACGGGTGGGCACATGATCACCCCGCTGCCCGGCGCCACGCCGACCAAGCCCGGCTCGGCCACCGTGCCCTTCTTCGGGGTGCAGCCGGTCGTGCTTGAGCCCGAATCCGGCAAGGAAATCACCAGCACCGAGGCCGAAGGCGTGCTTGCCATCGCCGATAGCTGGCCAGGCCAGATGCGCACCGTTTACGGCGACCATCAGCGCTTCATGGATACCTATTTCCAGCAGTACAAGGGCTACTACTTCTCCGGCGACGGCTGCCGCCGCGACGCGGACGGCTACTACTGGATCACTGGCCGCGTCGATGACGTGATCAACGTGTCCGGACACCGCATGGGCACCGCCGAGGTGGAAAGCGCCCTGGTCGCACACGCAAGCGTCGCCGAGGCCGCGGTTGTCGGCTACCCGCATGACATCAAGGGTCAGGGCATCTATGCCTACGTCACCTTGATGAACGGCGTCGATCCCAGCGAGGAGTTGCGCAAGGAGCTGGAAAAATGGGTCCGCACCGAAATCGGCCCCATCGCCAAACCCGACCTGATCCAATGGGCGCCGGGCCTGCCCAAGACGCGCTCGGGCAAGATCATGCGCCGCATTCTGCGCAAGATCGCCGAGAACGACTTCAACTCGCTCGGGGATACATCGACACTCGCCGACCCGTCGGTCGTGGACGAATTGATCGAAAACCGCATGAACCACGGCTGAGCAATCAACCCTGAGAGCGAAACACGTGCGCGCCCCGTACCATGATGGTGCGGGGCGTTGCTCATTTGCCGGACCGCAACAGCAAGATGTTGAAATATGGACGATATCACGTCACTGTGGGCTGCGCGGACACTCTCTGCGTTCGCGAAGCGAAAGGAATGAATTCATGCGTAAAGCCATTCTCACAACATCCACCGTCGCGCTACTGGCCCTCACGGGCTGCATGACGCCATCGGAACAGCGCGTCGCAGGCGGGGCGGCCATCGGCGGCGCCCTGGGGCTGATCACGGCCAAGGCGCTCGGCTCCAATGACAACTGGACGGTTCTGACCACGCTGGGCGGCGCTGCTGCCGGTGCCATGGTCGCGCGCAACCAGGAAACCCGCGAATGCGCCTATGCACGCGGCGACGGCACCTACTACGTGCGTCCCTGCCCCTGATCGTGGCAACCTGACCAAATCTCTGAGCGGCCCGGCAATGCCGCCGGGCCGCCCAGATGCGGCATATCATTGCGCGGTCCAGCCGCCATCGATCGGAATTGCAGTGCCCGTCACGTTATGCGCGATCGGCGCACAAAGCCACAAGGCCAGCGCGCCGATCTCGCCGGGGTCCGACATGCGCCGCGAGGGCTGCTTTTCTGACAGCAAATCGGCAATCGCCGCCTCCCTGTCGCCGCCGAACGCGTCGGCGCGCGCCTTGATCTGCGGGGCTAGGATGGCGGTTTCGGTCCAGCCCGGACAGATGCAATTCACCGTCACACCGCCGGCCCCGCGCGATCCGGCATCGGCATATTCCAGCGCCGCCACCCGGCTAAGCCCTACCAGCCCATGCTTGGCCGCCACGTAGGGCGCCTTGTCTTTTGACGCGACAACCCCGTGCACCGACGCGATATTGATCACCCGCCCATACCCGCGCGCGGCCATCCCCGGCATCGCCGCCTGCATGGTCTGGAACGCGGCGGACAGGTTCACCGCAAGGATGTCGTCCCACGTGGCCCGCTCCATCTCGGCCAGCGGCGCGGTCTTTTGAATGCCCGCGTTGTTGACCAGGATATCCGGTCCGCCCCAGGCCGCGACCGCGTCCATCAACTCGTCGATCTGCGCGGCATCGCGCAAATCACCGTGAAAGAACTCCGCCTGCGGCGCCCCGGCCGCGCGCAACTCCTCGCACACCTCGTGCACCTGCACATCGCCCGCCAGCCCATGCACCGCGATACGCGCCCCGGCCCCCGCCAGCGACCGGGCAACCGCCAGGCCGATCCCCTGCACCGATCCCGTGATCAGCGCGGTCTTTCCGTTCAACTCACTCATCGCCTTTCTCCTCCAGCAGTCGGCGCAGCTCGGTCTTGAGAACCTTGCCGTAGTTGTTCTTGGGCAACTCCCGCAGATGCACGTAGCGCTTCGGGCGCTTGAACCGTGCGATCCGCTCAAGGCAATGCGCATCAAGCGCGGGTTTGTTCACCTCGCGGCCCGGTGCCGCCACTATGAAGGCGACGACAATCTCGCCCCATTCCGGGTCGGGCGCCCCCACCACCGCAGCCTCAAGCACCGCGTCATGGGTCATCAGCGCCTCTTCCACCTCGCGCGGATAGATGTTTGTGCCGCCCGAAATGATCATGTCCTTGGACCTGTCGCGCAACGTCACTAACCCTGCCGTGTCCATCACGCCGACATCCCCGGTCATCAGCCAGCCGTCGACCAGCGCCCGCTCGCTGGCCGCGTCATTGCGCCAATAGCCCGGCATCACCGCATCGCCGCGCACCATGATCTCGCCCGCGGTGCCGGCGTGCGCGGTGCCGCCCGCCCCGTCGCTGATCGCCACCTGCACGGCCGATTGCGCCCGTCCCACCGAGGCCAGCCGCGCCTGCCAGTCGGGATGCGTGCGATCGGCGACCATCGCGCGCGGCAGGGCGGTTATGCACATCGGGCACTCCCCCTGCCCGTAGATCTGGATGAACACCGGGCCGAAGTGATCTACCGCCTCGATGATATCGGCGCGGTACATCGGCCCGCCGCCGTAAACGATGCTGCGCAACCCCGCCCCGCTCGCCCCATGCGCCTTGGCGTGCCGGGTCAGCCGCTGCACCATCGTCGGCGCGGCAAACATGTGCACACGGTCGAAATGCGCGGCCAGATCAAGGATCTCGCCGGGGTCAAAGCCCCCGGACGGCGGACACACATGGCGCGCGCCAACCAGCACATGCATCACGTTGTAGAGCCCGGCGCCATGGCTCATCGGGGCGGCGTAGAGCGTGCAATCCTCGGCCTCCACCGCGTCGACATCCGCGAAATAGCTTAGCGCCATTGCCGACAGCATCCGGTGCGTGATCATCACCCCCTTGGGCGTTCCCGTGGTGCCCGAGGTGTAAAACAGCCACGCCAGGTCCTCCGCCGCCCGGTCAAGCGGGGCCGCCAGCGGATCGGCAGCGAACACGTAGCTATCCTCGCCATTCCCCGGCAGTACGACCACTTCGCCGTCGCAGCTTTGCGCTTGCAATGCGGGTGCCAGATCGGGCGTGGCGAAGACGATGCGCGCCCCGCTGTCGCCGATAATCCATGCCATTTCGCGGGCATGCAGCTTGGCGTTGATCGGCACCACCGCCGCCCCTGCATACCAGGCGCCGTACATGGCGCACAGGTAGTCGGGGCAATTGCGCATCGCCAGCGCGACACGGTCCCCCGGCATGACGCCGCGCGCGGCAAGCCACCCGGCCACCGCGCCCGCACGGGCGTCAAACCCGGCGTAATCCGCCACCATGTCGCGCCCCAGGAACAGCGCCGGGCGATCCCCGTCCACCGCCGCGCGCCGGTCCAGCCAAGTCGCGATATTGACCATTCTCACCTCCCTTGATCCGGCTTACACAAGCACCCCCCGCGCCTCCGATCAATCGGTAGAAATACGCGACTGGGCTTTTCATGGCGGCGCATTCAGGGCATGACATGCCCATGCAGATCGGGGATATCGCATTTGAGCACGCGCCCATTGGGCTGGCCATGCTGGAGAATCGCGTGATACGCGGCTGCAACCGGCAGTTCGCGCAGATCTTCGGCGGCGCGCCCGATGACTACCAAAACGTGCCGCTGGCGCATTTCTATCCCTCGCGGCAGGACTACGAGACAATCGGCGCGCGCGGCCTGGCCGAGATGCGCAAGACAGGCCGCTACAGCGACGAGCGCGTCATGCGCCGCGCCAACGGGGCGCTGTTCTGGTGCCGGGTGCGGGGGCAATCCCTGACGCCCGACGCGCCGTTCATGCGCGGCATCTGGTCCTTTGCCGACCTGTCCGAAGAACGCCCCGTGGTCGAGCTGACACAACGCGAGCGCGAGGTTGCGATCCTGACTTGCAGGGGGCTGACAAGCAAGGAAATCGGGCTCGAGCTGTCGCTGTCATACCGCACGGTCGAGGTGTATCGCGCCCGGCTTCTTGAGAAATTCCGCGCCCGCAAACTGGCGGAACTGGTGGCCAAACTATCGGGCATGCCACTGTGACGGCGCGCCGCTCGCCGATCGAAATAGCACCGCCCACAATGCAATTGCATGCTTTTCCAGCGCCGATAGATCGCCTATAAGCGCAACAGATTGTCACGGGGCCATGGCGCGCCCACCCCTGCAAACCGGTCGAGGACACTATGACAAAGAAAACCCATGACTCCGACGTGACCTTCATTCAGGCGCTGGCGGAACTGCTGCGCGAGAATGACCTTACCGAGCTGGAGGTCATGCGCGAATATGGCGACAACGACAGCCTCAATGTCCGCGTCAGCCGCAGTCAGCCGACCGCGCCCGCCGCGCCGCAACAACAAATCGCAGCACCCGCACCGGCCGCCGCCTCCGCCCCCGAGGCACCATCGGCCCCCGCCCAGGCGGTCGAGGACCCCGCCAGCCATCCCGGCGCGGTCACCTCGCCGATGGTCGGCACCGTCTACCTTCAGGGCGAGCCGGGCGCGCCGCCCTTTGCCAGCGTCGGCAGCCAGGTCTCCGAGGGCGACACCCTGCTGATCATCGAAGCCATGAAAACGATGAACCACATCCCCGCCCCGAAATCCGGCACCGTCAAGCGGATCCTGATCGAGGATGGCGCCGCGGTCGAGTTCGGCGCGCCCCTGATGATCATCGAATAAGGCATCGCACATGTTCGATAAAATCCTGATAGCCAATCGCGGCGAAATCGCCCTGCGCGTGATCCGCGCCGCGCGCGAGATGGGCATTCAATCGGTCGCGGTCCACTCGACCGCCGATGCCGATGCGATGCATGTGCGCATGGCCGATGAAACCGTGTGCATCGGCCCGCCCTCGGGCACCGACAGCTACCTGTCCATCCCCGCGATCATCTCGGCGTGCGAAATCACCGGCGCGCAGGCGATCCACCCCGGCTATGGCTTCCTGTCCGAGAACGCGAATTTCGTCCAGATCGTCGAGGATCACGACCTCACCTTCATCGGCCCGACCGCCGAACACATCCGCATCATGGGCGACAAGATCACCGCCAAGGACACAATGAAGGCGCTTGGCGTGCCGTGCGTGCCCGGCTCGGACGGCGGCGTTGCGACCTTGAAAGAGGCGCAGAAACTAGGCGCGGAAATGGGCTACCCGGTGATCGTCAAGGCCACCGCCGGTGGCGGCGGGCGCGGCATGAAAGTGGCCGAAACAGCCGCCGACATGGAAAGCGCCTTTCTCACCGCGCGCTCCGAATCCAAGGCCGCCTTCGGCAATGACGAAGTCTATATCGAGAAATACCTGACCACACCGCGCCATATCGAGGTGCAGGTTTTCGGCGATGGCAAGGGCCAGGCTGTTCACCTGGGCGAACGGGACTGCTCGCTTCAGCGGCGCCACCAGAAGGTGTTCGAAGAGGCCCCCGGCCCCGTCATCACCCCCGAAGAACGCGCCCGCATCGGCAAGATCTGCGCCGATGCGGTGGCCAACATCAACTACGCCGGCGCCGGAACCATCGAGTTTCTCTATGAAAACGGCGAGTTCTATTTCATTGAAATGAACACCCGCCTGCAGGTCGAACACCCCGTGACCGAGGCGGTATTCGGTGTCGACCTGGTGCGCGAACAGATCCGCGTTGCCGAAGGCTGGCCCATGTCCTTCACGCAAGATGGCCTGCGCCTGAACGGCCACGCCATCGAGGTGCGCATCAACGCCGAGAAGCTGCCCAATTTCTCGCCCTGCCCGGGCAAGATCACGCAATATCACGCGCCCGGCGGGCTGGGCATAAGGATGGACAGCGCCCTCTACGACGGCTACTCGATCCCGCCTTATTACGACAGCCTGATCGGGAAACTGATCGTGTACGGGCGCGATCGTCCCGAGGCGCTGGCGCGGCTTAACCGGGCCCTGGGCGAGTTGATCGTCGATGGCGTGGATACGACCGTGCCACTGTTCCACGCGCTACTGGCCGAGCCGGATATTCAAAGCGGCGATTACAACATTCACTGGCTGGAACACTGGCTAGAAACCAACATGGGCGGCTAACGGGCCGCCCCGCCTTTTCCATCCTGCGCGCGCAGGTCCGTCATGCCCCGCGACGACGAGCCGACAATCACGCCCGAACTTGTCCTGCACGCCTACGCGTCGGGCATTTTTCCGATGGCTGAACACCGCGACGACCCCGAGGTCTTCTGGGTCGAGCCGCGCCGCCGTGGGATCATCCCGCTTGACGGGTTCCACATATCGCGCTCACTCGCGCGGCGCATCCGGCAGGGGCGCTACGAGATCACCATCGACACCGCGTTCGACGCCGTGATGGATGCCTGCGCCGACCGTCCCGAGACGTGGATCAACGATCAAATCCGATCCCTCTACAGCCAGCTGCACGCCATGGGGCGCGCCCATTCCCTTGAGGTCTGGCAGGATGGGCAGCTCGCCGGCGGGGTCTACGGCCTTGCCATCGGCGCGGCGTTCTTTGGCGAAAGCATGTTCTCGCGCCGGCGCGATGCGTCCAAGATCGCGCTTGCGTGGCTGGTGGACAGGCTGCGGCGCGCTGGCTTTACGCTGCTAGACACGCAGTTTATCACACCGCATCTCGCCTCCCTCGGCGCGATCGAGGTGTCGCGCGCCGACTACCGCCGCAGACTAGATGCCGCGTTGAGCCGGAGCGCCGATTTCACCGCGCCGCCCGCCGCCACGCCTCAGGGCGTGGTGCAGCGCAACACCCACACGTCATAGCGCGGATGATCCAACGGGTTGAGCGCCGGCGATGTGGCCAGCATCCAACCCTCGAACTCCGTCGTGCCCGCCTCGCGGTCCTGGATCACCAGGTAGGCATAGGCCTCGCCCGCCGGGTTGTCCGTGGGATAGCGGCATTCGCGCAGCGTTATATCCATCCGGTTCAGTGTGCCGGTCTCGCCGCTGCGCAACTCCATGTCGCGGGTTGCGCCTTCCATCTTGTCCAGCGTGCGCAACACGGCGCCGGCGCCCTTTGTCACGGACTGTCCTTCTTGCGCCTGCTCTTCCTGCGCCAGCCCCGACAAGGCCGACGCCAGAACCATCGCCGCAGCGATACCCGCTCGCGCCCCGCCGATCATTGCGCCGCACCACCTGATTGCTCCGATCCGGTCACGAACTTCATGAGCAGCGAAACGAGGCTAACCGCACCCTGCGTATCCTCGATCTCGGCGCCCGGCTCGAAATAGAAAAGCGAGCCACCCGGCACGATCTCCACGAAGTTGCCGCCAAGCAACCCTTCCGAGGCGATCACGATCGCGCTGTCGTCTGGAATCTCGACCCCTTTGCGCACCTCGATCTCGGTATCGGCGCGGTAGGTCTGCGGGTTCAAGTCGATATCCGTGACCGTTCCGATCTTGACGCCCGCCAACCGCACATCGGTGCCCACTGTCACCCCTTCCAGCGATCTGAACGAGGCCGTCAGAGGATAGCCTTGCCCCCCACCGGCGGATAGCCCGGTCATTTGCCCCGCATAGACCAGAAAGCCAATTGCAATGGCCAGAACCGCGCCGCCGACAATGACTTCGGTTGTGTTCTCAGACATTTCGCCGCCTACCCTATTCCGGCGTCCACGCCTCGTAGTCGCTGGATGTTTTTGGATGGGCGCGGCGGATTGACCCGCTCGGCGCATAGGCCATCGCGGTGCCGGTCAGGTTTTCCTGGTGCGGCATTTCCCACGGCTTGTGCGCCAAGGGCTTGTCGCTCGGTGCCTCGTCATAGGTATAATGCAGCCAGCCGTGCCAATCGGGGCTGATGCGGCTTGCCTCGACCTCGCCGTTGTAGATGACCCAGCGGCGCTTGCCGTCGCGGCTGACGTAAAACTTGTTACCTTGATCGTCATCGCCCACGTGAACGCCCTTGCGCCAAGTATAGAACTGGGTGTTGAGGGTCTGGCCGTTCCACCAGGTCACGCTGCGCAGCAAAGTGTTCAGGATGCCCATCGATCTCTCCGCATTTTCCAAACCCGATATGGACCATTTGCGTGCAAAGGTCCAGTGGCCCGGCACCACAAATGGCGGCCATCCACAGCCTGCCTATAAAAGCACGTCTTCAACCAATAGCGAAAAAAGCTGCGACTTGCCGCTGACCCCCGCCTTTCTGTAGATCGCCGTGCATTGCGCCTTGACGGTCCCCTCGCGGGTACTGCGCAGATCGGCGATCTCGGTCAACGACATTCCCTTGAGCAGGAACCACGCCACCTCGGTTTCCGCGGGGGTCAGATCGAGTTTTCGCAGGTAATCCTCTACAACCTCGGTGAACTCGCCCGACGTCACGCGGCGCGCCGAGTCGGCCCGCCTGATCGCGCGGCTCGCGTTGATGGCAAGCACAACACCAAGCACCGCCCCCAATACCAGCCCCAGACTGGCGCCGATATCGACAAGCTCCCGCGTCTGCCAGCGCAATGGAATGGTCGGCAGCCCCAGGATGGCCGCCAGGATCTCCCACAGGAAATAGGCCCCGCAGCCGACCTGCACCAGCACAAGCGCCCACAGCAGCCAGGGATGCCTCAGCATGCTGGCACCCGCGCGCCCGGTCCGGCTTTCGGCGGGTGCGACATCATTGGCCGATTCCTCCGACCCCGCCGCCGACGCCCCCAACGCCGCCTCCGGCGCCACCGGCCCCTGTGCCATCAGCCCCTGTGCCGCCGCCGGATACATCTCCGCCGGTCGCGCCATCCACCGCACCAGTTACGCCATCGATTACACCGCCGACGCCATCACCGGGATCCTTGGACATGTCCTGCTCAGCTGTTTCGGGGGTAGCCTGATCCGACAGCGGAAAAACCTGGTCCCGGATAATCCGCCCTGTGGCGCGGTTTAGCACGACTTCGCGCAGGTAGTCGTCGCTCCGTGCGGTGATCAGGATACGGCCCAGCCAGGTGCGCTTGACCTCCGTCACCGCGTATCCCTGCTTCTCGACCAGGTTGACCACCGGCCGGGCCACTTCGGGCTCGGCAAAGGCCGGAACAGCAGCAAACACAAGCGCAGCAAATGCAATGGCAACAAAAGGTCTCATGACGGCATCCGGGTCCAAGGCAAACAGACGTAGGATCACGGGGGGTGGGCTGTCAATGCCCACGCCCCCGGTCCGCTCGACGGGTATCAGAAGCTGACGCCGGCTGCACCGCCAACGGCGCCGCCGACACTTCCGCCAACGCCGCCGCTACCGGCCGATGCACCGCCGCCGGCGCTACCCGAAGCGTCGGCACCAACGGACAGCCCGTCCAGCGCAGAACTGACGGCCCCGTTGATCGCGCCAACAGCGGTTTCGGCCTCGGCCCGGGCCCTGCTTGCGGTGCTTCCTGCGGCTTCGACGGCCGTATCCGTGCCGACCGTCGCCCGCAGTTTGGCCTTGGTGCCGGCGTCGCTCTCCGCCTCGTCACCCTCGGCGCTTTCTTCGTCCGAGCTCGTTCCCGCCCGAACCTGGGCACGGGTCCGCACCCGTTCGGAAAGCTGCGCTTCGGTACGGTGGTCAGTCAGTTCGACATTTGCATCCGCGTTGGTTTCCGCAGCTACGTTCGCGCCAACCATCGCCCTGTGGGACGTGCCTTCGGCAACAACAGGCAACGCCGTCGCCAGCCCCGCAACCGCGGTCAATGACATGGTAAGTGTTTTGAATGTAAAGGTTTTCATGGCGAACCTCCTCCAATTCCGATCTGTGTGTGTCGCACGGCCGATCGCCGTGTATCCAATCACCTAGACGCGGATATGGGAGCCAGATACTGGACAAATGTCCGGTTGGCGCCCGCATAAGCCAAAGTCATACGCCAATGATGCCGCACACGAGGCATTTCCTCACGGCTGATCAAAGGGAATTGGCCCCCTGGGCAACCCCATGCCGCGCGCACCGGTCCCCAACCAACGCAAAAAGGCGGGCGCAACGACCGCTCCAAGCTCATTGCTCCGGTTCCGTATTGGCAGCGTATGGCCTGTTGCTGCCGTTGAGGCCTGGCCCAATGCGCGGAATAGAGACGCGCTTGCGCGCCGCCGCGCAGCGCCCGACCCTCCTCTCGGGCGGGCGCTTTGGCGGGCGTATCAAATGATTGATAACGCAGAGGCATTTGGCCGGGATAAAGCGCGATCCACAAGCGTTGCTGTGCCCACCCGGCGGTCAAGCACTGCGCGGCTTCTCAATTGATCGCCCTATGTCCGCTCAGGGCCAGCTTACCCACTTCCCGAACAGCCCCGAAAGCCTCCTTCGTCCGTTGACCCAATATCCGCGACGCACAGCCATCCCGGCCTGAATATGCGCCACGAAACGCGAAAAGGCGGGCCCGACAGCCCGCCTTTTCCAAACTCTCGCACTTTCCGGGTGGATTACCCCGCAGTGGCGCTTTCTTTCTTGTCCTCGGCATAAATCATCAACGGTGCCGCGCCGTGGGTCACTGATTCCTCGTTCACGACCACTTCCTCGACACCCTCTGCGCCGGGCAGTTCGAACATCGTGTCCAGCAGGATATCCTCCAGGATCGATCGAAGCCCCCGCGCGCCGGTCTTGCGCTCGATGGCGCGCTTGGCGATCGCCTTGAGCGCGTCATCGGTAAAAGTCAGCTCTGCCTCTTCCAGCTCGAACAAGCGTTGATACTGTTTGACCAGCGCGTTCTTGGGCTGCGTCAGGATGGTCACCAGCGCATCCTCATCCAGGTCCTCCAGCGTGGCTATAACCGGCAAGCGGCCCACGAATTCCGGAATCAGGCCGAACTTCAACAGGTCTTCGGGCTCAAGGGTCTTGAGCTTTTCACCAACGCGCCCGTCATCGGGGTCTTTCACATCGGCCCCGAATCCCATCGCGCTGCCCTTGCCGCGCTGCGCGATGATCCGCTCCAGCCCGGCAAATGCGCCGCCCACGATGAACAGGATGTTGGTCGTATCCACCTGCAGGAACTCCTGCTGCGGATGCTTGCGCCCGCCCTGCGGCGGCACGCTGGCCACGGTGCCTTCCATCATCTTCAGCAGCGCCTGCTGCACGCCCTCGCCCGACACGTCCCGCGTGATCGAGGGGTTTTCCGACTTGCGCGTGATCTTGTCGATTTCGTCGATATAGACGATGCCGCGCTGCGCCCGCTCGACGTTGTATTCGCTCGATTGCAGCAGCTTGAGGATGATGTTCTCCACATCCTCGCCAACATACCCCGCCTCGGTCAGCGTGGTGGCGTCCGCCATGGTGAACGGCACATCCAGGATCCGCGCCAGCGTCTGCGCCAACAGGGTCTTGCCGCAGCCCGTCGGCCCGATCAGCAGGATGTTGGACTTCGACAGCTCGATATCGCTGCTCTTGGCCGAATGATTAAGCCGCTTGTAGTGGTTGTGCACCGCCACCGACAGCACCCGCTTGGCCATCGCCTGGCCGATCACGTAATCGTCCAGCACCTCGCAGATATCACCGGGCGTCGGCACGCCCTCGGACGATTTCAGCCCCGCCGATTTCGTCTCCTCGCGGATGATGTCCATGCACAGCTCGACGCATTCATCACAGATGAAAACCGTCGGGCCGGCAATCAGCTTGCGCACCTCGTGCTGGCTTTTGCCACAAAAGCTGCAGTAGAGGGTATTCTTGCTGTCGCCGCTTGAATTCGTTGCCATATCGTCCCTTTCAGGCCTCGCTCATCGGCTGCTTCCGCCGCTGTGACGGTGCGCAGGGTGTCTTGTAACAGCTTAGGTCAGCACCAAGCCAGTCACAACGTCAAATTCATCACCTGATGACAGTCCGCGGCGGCTTGCCTCAGGTGTCCTTGCCGCTCTCGTCGCCGTCACCGGGCGTGATACGGCTCTCGACGATCTCGTCGATCAAGCCCCAGTCGCGCGCCTCCTCGGGTGACATGAAGTGATCGCGCTCCAGGGCCGCCTCGACCTTGCTTAGCTTCTGGCCCGTATGACGTACGTAGATCTCGTTCAAGCGCTTTTTCAGCTTCATCGTCTCTTCGGCATGGATCATGATATCCGTCGCCTGGCCCTGGTAGCCGCCCGACGGCTGGTGCACCATGATCCGGCTGTTGGGCAAGGAAAATCGCATCCCCTTTGCCCCCGCCGTCAACAGCAACGAGCCCATCGACGCCGCCTGCCCGATCACCAGCGTGCTGACCTTGGGCTTGATGTACTGCATCGTATCATAAATCGACAGCCCACTGGTAACGACACCGCCGGGGCTGTTGATATACATGCTGATTTCCTTCGACGGGTTCTCCGCCTCCAGGTGCAAAAGCTGCGCCACGATCAGGCTCGACATGCCGTCATGCACCGGCCCGTTCACGAAGATGATCCGCTCCTTCAGCAGCCGCGAAAAAATGTCGTAGGCCCGCTCGCCCCGGCTGGTCTGTTCGACCACCATGGGAACCAGCGTATTCATGTAGGTTTCAAAAGGGTCTGTCATATCTGCCTGCCTGCAAGTGTTGGATCATCATTGATGGGAAGATGCTAAAGGAGTCTTAGTGTCGCGCCCACCGGGCTGCAAGGGGCGGTGCGCCATTTCTACGCTCCGCGCAAGACCCTGCCCCACGATCGCGCCTCTCCGCCTCGGCTCGCAACGCATTGCCCCTCCAGTGCCGGCGCTCCCGCACGGTTTGGCTGTCGCAGACCGCCTGTGCATCTTCTGGCCCCAAAATATCCCGGGGGAATCGCCGCCAGGCGATGGGGGCAGCGCCCCCACACGCGCGAAATCACATGATAGACGTGTGCGGACTACTCCGCGGCAGCGGGCTCATCAGGCGATTGGCCGTTGCCCTGCACCGACTCGCTGCCACCATCTTTGCCGCCATCGGCCTTTCTCTCGGCCTTGGGTTTGCGCGGTGCGCCGGATCGACCGCGCGCGTTGCGCGGCTTGCGCGGCTTGCTTTCCGGCGTCTCCACAAGGTTGCTGTCCTCGGCCGGGGCCTCGGCATTCCCTGCACCGGCGCTCTCGGCGCCGTCGTCCTGGCGCTGCTCCTTGGCTTTGCCTTGCTGCTGATCGCCGCCTGCATTGCCCTCGCGCTCCTGGCGTTGTGCGCGTTCGCGGTCCCGCTCGGCCTGGCGCTCGCGATTCTCGCGCTCTTGCTGTTCGCGGCGCTGATCCATCTCGCGCTGCGCCTCGCTCAGCATGCGCAGATAGTGTTCCGCGTGCTGTTGGAAGTTCTCGGCCGCCACCCGGTCGTTGCCCAACTGCGCATCACGCGCCAGCTGGTTGTACTTGTCGATGATCTGCTGCGGGGTGCCCCGCACCTTGCCTTCTGGGCCCGAACTGTCGAATACCCGGTTGACGATATTCCCGACAGAGCGCCCGGAATTGCGGTTCGACTTGGACCGCGACCTTGATTTGCTTGATCTCATGTTTTCAGTGTCCAGCCTTGGCACATTCTCGTTGCTCCCCGCGGTGCGCCTCGTGCGCTGTGTAACATGTGCGGTCACAACATTTTCTGGCTTGGCGTCAGGCGGGATCGCCGCGAGGCATCCACCGCTCTGACGTCCCTGAAATGTCATGCCAACTGCTCAGTGACAAGGGGGAAGCAGACATTTTATGCACTTTTTCGCGGATTTACCGCGGTTTCCGTTGCATTTTCGCCGCGCATTCCCCGCACCACGCGGTCGCGCCCGTCCAGATCGGGCAGAACCGAGATGTCGATAAGACCCGCTTCGCGCAGCAGATTTGACACTGCGCCCCCCTGCGTCGGCCCGATCTCCAGCAAGACGCACCCGCCCGGCGCCAGATGCGCACGCAGGCCCGCCGCGATGGCGCGATACGCCCCCAACCCGTCCCCTTCATCGGTCAGCGCCATGCGCGGCTCGTGCCGCAACTCCGGCGCCAACCCCTCCATTTCCTCTGCCGCGATATAGGGCGGGTTCGACACGATCAGGTCGAACTGCCCGCCAACACCGGCGAACCAGTCGCCTTGCAAGAACGCGCACCGCTCCTCCACCCCGAGGCGGCGCGCGTTTTCCCGCGCCACGTTCAACGCCTGCGGCGACAACTCGGTGCCAACGCCCCGTGCCGCCGGCCGCTCCGCCAGCAACGTGATCAGGATCGCCCCGGACCCAACCCCTATATCCAGAACCGTGTCGAAAGGCCGCTCCAGGGCGGCCTCAATCAGCGTCTCCGTCTCGGGGCGCGGATCCAGCACATCGGGGCCAACTTTGAACCGCCGCCCATAAAACAGACGCTGGCCCGTCAAATGCGAAACCGGCTCACGCCCGGCACGGCGGCGCACAAGGCCCCGGAACCGATCGTGCTGTTTGGCAGTCATAGCGTAATGCGCCATCAGGATCAGGCGCGATGGATCAACGCCCAAAACATGCGCCATCAGGTGCCCCGCATCGCGCGCGGCCCCTTCGATCCCATGCTTGTCCAGATAGTGGATCGCCTCGCGCAGGGCGCCGCCAACCTCAAGGCTCGGATCATCGGCGGGGCGGCTGCCCTCAGACATCGTTCATCTCGGCCATCAGGGCCGCCTGGTGATCGCTGATCAGGGCGTCGATGATCTCGTCCAGATCGCCCATCATCACCTGGTCCAGCTTGTAAAGCGTCAGGTTGATCCGGTGATCGGTCACCCGTCCCTGCGGAAAGTTGTAGGTGCGGATGCGTTCGCTACGATCGCCGCTGCCGACCTGTGCCCGCCGGTCCGCGGCCCGCGCGCCCTCGACGCGCTGGCGCTCAAGATCGAACAGGCGCGCGCGCAGCACATTCATCGCTATATCGCGGTTGCGGTGCTGCGACTTTTGCGAACTGGTCACGACGATATCCGTCGGCAAATGGGTGATGCGCACCGCCGAATCGGTGGTGTTCACGTGCTGTCCACCCGCGCCGCTTGACCGCATCGTGTCGATCCGCAGATCGTTCGGGTCGATCTCGACATCCACCTCCTCGGCCTCTGGCAGCACCGCCACCGTCGCGGCCGAGGTATGGATGCGCCCGCCCGATTCGGTGCTGGGCACGCGCTGCACCCTGTGCACGCCGCTTTCGAACTTGAGGCGCGCGAACACGCCCGCGCCCTTCACATGCGCCACCACCTCGCGGATACCGCCCAGCTCGGTCTCCTGCATCTCGACGATGTCCATGCTCCAGCCGCGCGCCTCGGCATAGCGTTGGTACATCCGCAGCAGATCGGCGGCGAACAGCGCCGCCTCGTCGCCGCCGGTGCCGGGGCGGATCTCGATCATGGCGGGCCTGGCGTCAGCCGCGTCCTTGGGCAGCAGCGCCTTTTGCAACTCTGCCTCGATGGCCTCAAGCCGCTCTTCCAGCTTCGGCAATTCCTCCTGCGCGAGCGCGCGCATCTCCTCGTCGTCCATCATCGCCCGCGTCTCTTCGATCTCGGACATGAGGGCATTATGCGCGGCCACCTGCTGCGCCACCGGGCGCAACTCGGCATACTCGCGGCCAAGGGCGGCTATATCGCCGCCCCCCTCGGCCAGCCGGGCCTCGAGATATTCGAAACGTTGGGTAATCCGGTCCAGCCGGTCGCGCGAGATCATGGCCCTGCTGTCCCCCATTCGCCCCCTTTGGTCAAGAGGGCAGCCCATGCTATCATCGGCGCATGCGACATAAACCGGCCCTCCTGCTTGCGCCATTGTGCCTTGCCATACCCCTGCCGGGCACATCCGCCGCGCTCGCCGATACCACTATCGGCGGCAAGACGGTGGATTGTTATTGCACCGACAAGAGCGGCGCGCGCGTCGAGCTGGGGCAAAGCATCTGCTTGCAAGTGGACGGGCGCATGTTCACCGCACAGTGCCAAATGTCGCTCAACGTGCCGATGTGGCGCGAGGTGGCGTCGGGCTGCCTCAGCTCACGCATCGCGCCCCAACTGGTCGAGCCACCGGCTGACGCGGGCCTTGTTGACCCCCATATCTGAACGCCCGAACCGAAGTCGCGCATGAATGATCAAGGTATCACCGCGTAGCACAACGGTCGTGTAATCGGGAAACCCCCAAAAGGCCGAGCGCGTGACATAACTCAGCATGCCCTCGTCCAGCGACCCGGCCAGATGCACGGTGCGCGGCGTGGCGCGAATGATCGCATCCAGCCGCGCCAGATCCTCCGCCGTGCCCGGCACCGCGCGGATCACCCCGGCGGCATAGTCGTGGTCCTGCCGCACAAGCGGCGCAACATGCCATCGTGCCGGGTCCGTGGGCGCCAGCCGCACCCAAAGGGCGATCCCAATGCCCACCACCACTGCGGCGATAAGGACCGCGGCAAACCATTTCATGACACGTCTCCTTGCTTGGGGGCACGGCGCTATGCACGCCGCGTCCAGCCCCACAATGCGATCAACTCCATCGCAACATGCGCCCCCGCCACCGCCGTGGCGCCGGTCGTGTCGAACGGGGGCGAAACCTCCATTATATCACCGCCCACAAGGTTGATCCCCGCCAGATCGCGCAGGATCGCCGCCGCCTGCCAGCTTGCCAACCCGCCCCACACGGGCGTTCCGGTGCCGGGCGCAAACGCGGGGTCCAGCGCATCAATATCGAAACTGATATAGACCGGGTTGTCGCCCACCAATTCCTTGGCGCGGGCCACCACCGCCGCGGCGCCTTGCTCGTGCACGCTGCGCGCGTCGATATAGGACATGCCAAGATAGTCGTCGCACTCCGTCCTGATCCCGATCTGGACCGAGCGCGCCGGGTCCACCACCCCGGTTTTCACCGCCTTGTACATCATCGTGCCGTGGTCGATGCGATCCATGTCATCGTCGGCCCACAGGTCGGAATGCGCGTCGAACTGGATCACCGACATCGGCCCGTATTTCTCGGCATGCGCCTGAAGCGCGGGCAAGGTGCAATAGTGATCGCCCCCCAGCATGATCGCCCCCGCCCCGGCCGACAGGATACCGCCGATATGCCCACGCAGGGCGGCGGGAAACTCGGACACCTTGGCATAGTCGAACGCCATATCGCCATAATCGGCGATCGCGATCTGCCCCAGCGGATCATACCCCCACCCATAGGGCGGATCATATGGCTGCAGGCAGCTCGCCTCGCGGATCGCGCGCGGGCCCAGTCGTGCGCCGGGCCGGTTAGTCACCGCCTGATCGAACGGCACCCCCGTCACGGCAAGATCGACGCCCCCCAGGTCCTTGGTATAGCGCCGGCGCAGGAACGATGTCGCCCCGCCAAAGGTGTTCTCATGCGTCAGCCCGCGCAGATCGGCGCGGGTAAAGGCCTGATCGACCTGGGTCTTGGCATCTTCCAGTGCCATGAGTGCTCTCCTTCCCCGTGATATTTCCGCCGCCGCTCAGGCGGCCGGCGCGCTTTGCTCGATGATCCGCGCAAAGAACGACGCCCCGACAGGCGCCACCGCATCGTTGAAATCAAACGCCGGATGATGCAGCCCGCCAGCCGCCTCGCCCTGCCCGAGAAACAGGTAGGCCCCGGGCCTCGCCTGCAACATGTAGGAGAAATCCTCGGCGCCCATCTCGCGCGTCATCTCGGCGTTGACATGGGCCGCGCCGGACACCTCCGCCGCCACCCCGGCGGCAAAGGCCGTCTGCTCCGCATGGTTGATCGTGGCCGGATACAGCATGTCATAATCCAGCTCCGCCGAAACGCCATAGCTGGCCGCCTGCCCCGCGACAATCTCGGCCATGCGGGTGCGGACCATGTCCTGCACCCCGGACGAGAAACTGCGTACCGTGCCGCCGACATAGGCAGTGTCAGGCACAATATTGTCGGCGCTGCCGGTATGGATCTGCGTGACCGAGATCACCAGGTCATCCAGCGCATAATGATTGCGGCTGGTGATCGTCTGGAGCGCCTGCGCGATGCCCACGGCCGCCATCACCGGATCGCGCGCGTCATGCGGCATCGCGCCGTGTCCGCCCAGCCCCTTGATATCGATGTGGAAACTGTCCACCGCCGCCATGATCGGCCCCGGCGTCGTCTGGAAATTCCCCGCCTCAAGCCCCGGCAAGGTATGCAGCGCATAGATCGCGTCAATGCCGAAACGGTCCATGATCCCCTCGTCGACCATGACGCCGCCACCGCCGCCGTTTTCCTCGGCCGGTTGAAACACAAACACCGCGCGCCCCGCGAAATTCCGTGTCTCGGCAAGGTACCGCGCCGCGCCCAGCAGCATCGTCGTGTGCCCGTCATGGCCGCAGGCATGCATCGCGCCCGCCCGCTTGGACGCCCACTCCGCGCCCGTGGCCTCATTGATCGGCAGCGCGTCCATATCGGCGCGCAGCGCGGTCACCGGACCCTCGCCCTTGCCCTCGATCACCGCGACGATGCCGGTCTTGGCGATGCCCTCGTGGATCTCGTCCACCCCGAATTCGCGCAGGCGCTCGGCCACGAACTGCGCCGTATCGAACAGGTCGAACGCCAGTTCGGGATTTTGGTGCAAGTGCCGCCGCCAGGCGGTCATGTCATCGGCAAACCCGGCGATGCGGTTGATCACGGCCATGGGTGGACTCCTTGAAAGGCTCAGGTCAGGTTGCACTCAACACCAGGAACGGAGCAGTCGCAATGCCCAACACCGCCCCCACCGCCACGCCCACCGATACACCCCAAGGCGCGCTTCCCCGCCTGCTGTGGATCATGCGCAAACTGCGCGATCCCGACACCGGCTGCCCGTGGGACATCGAGCAGGATTTCACCACCATCGCCCCCTACACGATCGAAGAAGCCTACGAGGTGGCCGACGCGATCGAACACGCCGATTGGCCCGAACTGGAGGGCGAATTGGGCGATCTGCTGCTGCAGGTCGTGTTTCACGGACAAATCGCCGCCGAGGCGGGCCTGTTTGATTTCGACAGCATCGCACAGCGGATCGGCGACAAGATGATCGCGCGCCATCCACACGTGTTCGGAGACGATAGCCGCGAGAAATCCGCCACCCAGCAGACCCGCGATTGGGAGGCGATCAAGGCCACCGAGCGCGCCGGCAAGGATCAGGGCGGCGCGCTGGACGGTGTGGCGCTTGGCCTGCCGGCGCTGACCCGCGCGCTCAAACTGCAAAAACGCGCCGCGCGCGTCGGCTTCGACTGGCCTCAGACCGGCGAGGTGCTGGATAAGATCGTCGAAGAAGCGGGCGAGCTGGCAGAGGCGCGCGATGACATGACCCAGACCGAGATAAACGAGGAATTCGGCGATCTGCTCTTTGTGATGGTCAATCTCGGGCGCCACATGGGCGTCGATGCCGAGGCCGCCCTGCGCGCCGCCAACGCCAAGTTCACCCGCCGGTTCACCCATATCGAATCGCGATTGGCCGAAATGGGCAAAACGCCGCCCGACTCCGACCTGGCAGAAATGGATGCACTTTGGGACGCGGCCAAGGCCATTGAACGGGGCCAGGACGACGTGAATTAATTTCCGACTTTTTTATTCAGCTATTGACCCGAGTATTTTTGTCGGAATATAGCAAAGGGCATCGCAACAAGAGCCCAAAGAGGATATTCGATGCCAAGTCCGATGAAATCCGCATTTCTGGCCATGACCGCCGTCGCGGTCGCGGCCCCCGCCATGGCCGACGAGGTCAATCTCTATTCCTATCGTCAACCCGAGCTTCTGGCGCCGCTGACCGATGCCTTCACCGAGGAAACCGGCATCGAAGTGAATGTCGCACATCTCGACAAGGGCATGGTCGAGCGTCTCAAGGCCGAGGGCAAACGCTCCCCCGCCGACCTGGTCCTGACGGTCGACATCTCGCGCCTCGCGGCGGTGGTCGACGCAGGTCTGACCCAGGCCGCCGATAGCGACACGCTGCGCGCCAACGTGCCCGACATCTACCACGATCCCGACGGGCATTGGTGGGGCCTGACGACGCGCGCCCGTGTCGTTTATGCCAGCAAAGAGCGCGTCGCTGAAGGCGCCCTGACCAACTACGAGCAGCTTGCCGATCCCGAATGGGAGGGCCGCATTTGCACCCGTTCGGGCACGCATCCCTACAACGTCGCCCTGGTCGCGGCCATGCTGCACCACCACGGCGCGGATGAGACCCGCACCTGGCTGGAAGGCGTGAAGTCCAACCTCGCGCGCAAACCGCAAGGCAACGATCGCGCGCAGATCAAGGCGATCTGGGCCGGCGAATGCGACATCAGCCTTGGCAACACTTACTACATGGGCAAGATGCTGGAGGACGAAGAGCAAACCGAATGGGCCAACAGCGTGCGCCTGCTGTTCCCCGAGTTCGAAGGCGGCGGCACCCACGTGAACATCTCCGGCGTGGCGATGACCAAGTCCGCGCCGAACCGCGACAACGCGCTGGCCTTCATGGAATTCCTGACATCCCCCGAGGCGCAAAAAATCTATGCCGAGGCAAACTACGAATACCCCATCGCACCGGGCACCGAGGCGATCGAGCTGGTGCGTGACTGGGGCGATTTCACCGCCGATCCGGTCAACCTGATGGACCTGGCCGCGCTGCGCCCCGACGCGCTGCGCCTGATCGAGCAGGTCGATTTCGACGGCTAAGATGGACCCGGTTCGGCCGACCTGACCAAGACCAGCGCGCTCGCGGAACCCCGCGAGCGCGTTTTTGGTTTGGATGCCTGATGTGCGGGGTGAAGAAGCGGCAGCGCTATTGAACGATCAGGTTGCCCTTATCCTGTCGCGGTAGACTGAAGAGCCGCGTATCGTCGGGCCGAGGTTCGGCGATCCTCCGCATGATTGCTCAAAGCCCGATCGCAACAAACACCCCCCTTGGCCTCGCCGATCGGAGCAACTGGAAAAATCACATCAATGGCATATGTTAGCAGCATGACACTGACCATACCGTTCGATAACAGCTACGCGCGCCTGCCTGATAGCTTTTTCAGCAGGCAACCGCCCGCCCCCGTGGCCGCGCCCGAGTTGCTGGCCTTCAATGACGCGCTCGCGGCCGAGCTGGGCGTGGACCCCGGCACCGCGCAAGACCGCGCCGATGTGTTCGCCGGCAATCGCACGCCCACCGGCGCCGACCCGCTGGCGCAGGCCTATGCCGGGCATCAGTTCGGCGGCTTCAACCCACAACTGGGCGACGGGCGTGCCATTCTGTTGGGCGAGGTCGTGGATCGCCACGGGCGCCGCCGCGACATCCAGATCAAGGGCGCCGGCCGCACCCCCTATTCGCGGATGGGCGACGGGCGCGCATGGATGGGGCCGGTCCTGCGCGAATACCTGCTGAGCGAGGCGATGCACGCCATGGGTATCCCCACCACCCGCGCGCTGGCCGCCGTCGCCACCGGCGAGCCGGTCTACCGCGACGCCGCCCTGCCCGGCGCGGCGCTGACCCGCGTCGCCGCCAGCCATATCCGCGTCGGCACGTTCCAGTATTTTGCCGCGCGGCAGGATATTGAAAGCCTCAAGGCCCTGTTCGAGCACACCCGCGCCCGCCACTTCCCGCAGGCGCAATCGCCGCTGGAAGTGCTTGAACAGGCGATCGAGCGGCAGGCCGATCTGGTGGCAAGCTGGTTGTCGGTCGGGTTCATTCACGGCGTGATGAACACCGACAACACCGCGCTTTCTGGCGAGACGATCGATTACGGCCCCGCCGCCTTCATGGATAGCTACCACCCCGTCACGGTCTATAGCTCGATCGACCGGCAAGGGCGCTATTCCTACGACAACCAACCGCGCATCATCGTGTGGAACATGGCGCAACTGGCCGGTGCGCTGGTGCCGCTAATGCCCGATACCGACGACGCCATCGCCCGCTTCACAGACGCCGTCAACGCCATGCCCGCCCGGATCGAGGCCGCATGGCGCCGCCGCTTTGCCGCCAAGATCGGTATTGATGCGCCGCAAGACGGCGACGAGGCGCTGATCAACGATCTTCTTGGCCTCATGGCCGAAGCCAGCGCCGATTTCACCAACACCTTCCGCGACTTGGCTCACGGCAACGCGCGCCACCATTTCCCCGAACCTGAGCGCTATGACGACTGGCATACCCGCTGGCAGGACCGGCTGGCGTCGGAAACCGACCCGGCCGCGCGCATGTTGGCGGCGAACCCGGCGCTGATCCCGCGCAATCACCGGGTCGAGGAAATGATCCAGGCCGCCGTCGCGGGCGACATGACGCCGTTCCACCAGCTGCTGTCTGCGCTGTCCACTCCCTATGACGACCCGGCACCGGAAAACCGCGCGTTGACCGAGCCGCCACAGCCACACGAGGTCGTCAGGCAAACTTTCTGCGGCACCTGACAAAAGGTTCCCGCGAATTCCCCGGTTCTTGAAGGCCGGTGATAACATTGATGCGGTCCTTGGCGACCGATTGATGAGCCGCGTAGTCCCCGACCGTCGGATGGGCGCTGCAACGTGTGTGACTCGCACTTTGTGCCAGCCAAATACCTCTTCGTTATCAATCACTCGATACGTCGGCAAAAGCGCCCGCCCGCCACGCCAGAGGCGTGCCGACGATAAGCGGCGCACCTCTGGTGCGACGAGGGCGGTCGGGCGCTGCGCGGCGGCGCGCAAGCGCGCCTCGATTCGGCGCATTGGTGCCAAGCCTTCAACGTCCGCAATAGGACACCATGCCCCCCTGCGCGGCAGTTAAAACCACCGCTGCGAAACTTCCGTCAGGTGGAAAGCACTAACCGCGCTTGGTGCGCATCTGCCCCTTGCCAAGATGCTTGGCCAGGGCGCCGGCGTTCTTCTCGCGGCGGTTCTTGTAGGGGTTCTTGGCCCCCTGCCCCCGCATATGCAGCCGAATCGGCGTCCCCGGCATGTCGAAATCCGCGCGCAGCCCGTTCACCAGGTAGCGGGTGTAGCTGTCCGACATCTTGTCAGGCGCCGAGCACATCACCACGAACCCCGGCGGGCGTGTCTTGACCTGCGTCATGTAGCGCAGCTTGATCCGCTTGCCGCCCGGCGCGGGGGGCGGGTGCGCCTCGACCATGCCCGCCAGCCAACGATTGAGCTGCGCCGTGGGGATGCGCGTGTTCCACGTCTCGTAGGCGCCCTTGATCGCAGCCTGCAACCGGTCCAGGCCCCGCCCCGTCACCGCCGACACGGTAACCAGCGGCGCACCGCGCAACTGCGGCAACAGCCGCTCGAACGCCTCACGCAGATCGCGCAGCTTGCCCTGCCGGTCCTCTTCGATGTCCCACTTGTTCACCGCCACGACCACCGCGCGCCCCTCGCGCTCGGCCAGGTCGGCAATGCGCAGGTCCTGCTGCTCGAATGGAATAGCCGCATCCAGAAGCACCACGACCACCTCGGCGAACTTCACCGCGCGCAGCCCGTCCGAGACGCTCAGCTTCTCCAGCTTGTCCTGAACGCGCGCCTTCTTGCGCATGCCCGCGGTATCCCAGATCCGCACCGGCAGGCCATCCCAATCGATCGACAGCGAAATCGCGTCGCGGGTGATGCCCGCCTCGGGGCCGGTCAGAAGGCGCTCTTCGCCCAGTATCTTGTTGATAAGCGTTGATTTTCCCGCGTTCGGCCGCCCCACCACGGCGATTTGCATCGGCCGCTCGGGCGTGGGCCAGCGCACGGCATTCTCGCCCTCGACCTCTTCGCCGTCCTCGTCGATCGCCACGTCGGTGACCGGCGTGCTGTCCACCGCCTGCGCCGCGTGCTCATCGGCCAACGGCATCAACACGTGCAACAGATCGCTCAGCCCCTCGCCATGCTCCGCCGACAGCCGCAGCGGCTCGCCCAGACCCAGGCCCCACGCCTCCATCGCGCCGGCCTCGCCGGCGCGGCCCTCGGCCTTGTTGGCGCCCACGATCACGTGCTTGCCCCGCTTGCGCAGGATATCTGCGAACACCTCGTCGGTGGGGGTCACGCCGGTGCGCGCATCGATCAGGAACAGGCAGACATCGGCCATGTCCACTGCCCGCTCGGTCAGCTTGCGCATCCGCCCCTGAAGCGACTCGTCGGTGACCTGCTCCAACCCGGCGGTGTCGATCACGGTAAAGCGCAGATCGCCCAGCCGCGCCTCGCCCTCGCGCAGGTCGCGGGTGACTCCGGGCTGGTCGTCAACCAGCGCCAGACGCTTGCCGACAAGGCGGTTGAACAGGGTCGATTTGCCCACATTCGGGCGGCCCACGATGGCCAGTGTGAACGTCATGTATAACGGGCTCCCAACGGATCAGGCCGCCGCGATACACCATCGCGGCGTCAACGGAAAGCGTGCAATTGCCCGCGTACCCCAACCACGTAAAGCGTACCGCCCGCCACCACCGGATCGGTGGTCGCGCCGCCGGGCACCGCGGCGGCATGTGTCAGCGCGCCGCTCTTGGGGTCAAAGAACCGCAATTGCCCGTCGTTCGAGGCAACAACGATGCGCCCCCCGGCCAGGATCGGACCGTAATGCGCCACCACTTCGACCTGCTTGCGCGGGCGCGACTTGATGAAACCAGGAAGTTCCACGCCCCACACGCGGCTGCCGTTGCTTGCATTCAGGCGGATCAGCTCGTTGCGATCTGAGATCATGAACAGCGAATTGCCCGCCGGCAAGACCGGGTTCACCGCGCCCTCGCGCGCGGTCCATATCCGCTCGCCATTGGCGACGTTCAGGGCCACGACGCGGCCCGCGTGGCTGCCCACGTAGACACGGTTGCCGTCGATCACCGGATCGCCGGTGATGTCGCCGACCTTGGCCAGCGCGCTGAACCGGCGCTGACCGCGCAGCGACGCATTCCAGGCCCGCAAACCGCCCTTGCGGAAGGTCGCCTGCACTTCACCGCCGCCAAACGCAAAGATGGCATAAGTGCCGCTCAGCGCCGGCGCCGGCGCGCCCAGCACGTTGGACACGTCGGGCGTGGCATTCACTTGCCACTGTACCCGACCTGTTTCGGCATCCACGGCCCAGCCGGTATCGTCACCCGACACGAGGTAAACCAGCCCGCCATACACCGTCGGCGCGCCCGATCCCGTGGCCTGCAAACGCTGCTGCCAGATCACCGCGCCGCTGGCCGGGTCCAGCGCCGTCAACAGGCCAAAGCCCGACGACACGAACAGCTTACCGTCGCCATATGCAAGGCCCCCGCCGGTCGCCTGATCCGCCCGGTCGCCCGGCGGCGTGACGGTGCGGCTCCAGATCGTCTGCCCGCTGGTCGAGGTGGCAACCACCTGCGCCGCCGCATCCATGGTGAAAATCCGGCCCCCGGCCACCACCGGATCGGCTGTGATGCGCATCCGGCGGCTGTCGCCCTGCCCGATACCGGCGCTCCAGACCTGCTGCGGCGCGGGCCGCATCGCGGCATGGGCCACCCGCGTTCGCGGCGTGCCTATGGTGTGCGTCCACTCGGCGTTTTGAACCTGCCCCGGCAGGGAAATCGGCGCGGCGGTGTTTTGCGGCTGCTCTGCCGCTTGCTCTTCGCCGCTCAGGGCGCGCACGTCCTCGCGCTCTCCGGGCAGGTAGGTTTCCCGCTCACACCCCGACACGGCCATGATCCCGGCCAGTCCCACAATCGCCACGGTCCGTTTCAACACGTCTGCCCCCTGTCCACCCTCGCGGGTCTGCACAGCCAAATCACATGCGCCGCCGGTCGCGGCCTCAGTTGCCGCCGCCCGTGCCCGGCACCGCCGTGTCGGCCGCGGCCGCATCCTCGGCGCCAAGCGCCAGCATCAACCGCGATGCGCGCCGGCGCAAGCCCGATGTCACCATCGAATCGTCCATGATCCGCTGCAACCGTTCAATCGCATCCTCGCGCGCGCCCGCCGCGATATCCATCAGCGCCAGTTGCTCCTCGGCCTGAAGCCGTAGGGGCGATCCGGATGAGACCAGCCCCTCAAGCCGCAGGCGACGCTCCTCTTCGCCCAGGGTCTCGGCTAGCAGCGCCGACTTGAACCCGGCCATGTCGCGGTAGATCTCGGGCAACTCGCCATCGGTGGCGATGCTGTCCAGCTCCCCCGCGGCCGCCTCTGCCTGCCCGTCCGCGACCAGTTCCGCGGCCCTGAGCATGTCCACCACGGCCTGCGCGCCCGGCGTGTGCGTCTCGACCGAAGCCAGCGCGTCAACCCGCGCTTGCGGTTCGTCGGCCTGCATCGCCGCCAGGATGGCATCGCCAGTGGCCTGCGCGCGCGCCTCTGCCTGCGACTTGCGCCACTCGTTCAAGGCCGCGCCGCCCACCAGCAGCAGCACCGCCAGCACCGCGATCCAGCCATATCTGCGCATCAGCCGGAACAGACGGTCGCGGCGCACTTCTTCGGTGACTTCTTCGATAAAACTGTCGGTCTGGCTCACGCGTCACCCCCAAATGATTTCGCCCCTCTTAGCGCGAAGGCCGCGCTCTGCCAAGGGGCAGCGCCCGCGCCGGGCGGTGTTGCGCGTGATGCCTCCTGTGGCGTCTCGTGTGGCGTCTGGGCAACAAATCTGAACTGATCAGTTCAGAATGATTGCCAGCGAGCATTGCAATCGGTATGGGCGGCGTTATTTAACGTTGCATTACAATGAAAGCGTTCCCGCGGCCGAGAGGACCCCGAATGAGACTGATCCCAATCCTGACCGCTATAGTGGTATCGGCCGTTCTGTACCTCTTGGTGATGGAGCGGGACTTGCTGTTTCAGGTTGCGCAGGAAGGTGTCGCGCCCCTGCAGGAACGGGTCGAGGAATTGACCGGCGACGCACAGCCCCCCACCGGCGCCGATACCGCCGATACCGCCGCGCCTGCTGACACTCAAACCGCCCAGACCGCCGCGCAACAGCCTCCCGCGCAAGAGAATGCGCAGCAGGTCGTTTCGGTCGTCGCGCAACGCTCCACCGCGCGCACCGTTGACAGCGCCGTCATCCTGCGTGGCGAAACGCAAGCCTATCGCCAGGTCGAGGCGCGCGCCGAAACCTCCGGGCAGGTGATCTCGCAGCCCCTGCGCAAGGGCGCCGAGATCAGCAAGGACGAGATCCTGTGCAAGATCGACGCCGGAACCCGCCAAGCCGCGCTGAAAGAGGCCGAGTCGCGCCTGGCCGAGGCCCGCGCCCGCGTCCCCGAGGCGCAATCGCGCGTGGAAGAGGCCAAGGCCCGCCTGGAAGAGGCGCGTATCAACGACAACGCCGCCTCCAAGCTGTCGGTCGAAGGCTTTGCCTCGGGCACCCGCGTGGCCACCGCGCACGCCAACCTGCGCAGCGCCGAAGCCGCGGTGCAAACCGCCAAGGCAGGCCTGCAGGGTGCGCAATCGGCGATCCAGTCCGCCGAAGCCGCCGTCGCCGCCGCCCGCAAGGAGATCGAGCGCCTGACCATCTCCGCGCCCTTCGCCGGCCTGCTCGAAAGCGACACCGCCGAGGTGGGCAGCCTGCTGCAACCCGGCGGGCTGTGCGCCACGGTGATCCAGCTTGATCCGATCAAGCTGGTCGGCTTCGTGCCCGAAACCGAGGTCGGGCGCATCAATATCGGCGCCCCGGCGCGGGCGCGGCTGGCCTCGGGCGACCAAGTGCAGGGGCGCGTGACCTTCCTGTCGCGCTCGGCCGATCCCACCACCCGCACCTTCCGCGTCGAGATCGAGGTCGCCAACCCCGACGGCGCGGTGCGCGACGGGCAAACCGCCGAGATCGGCATCGCCGCCGACGGCGCAAGGGCGCACCTGTTGCCCGCCTCGGCCCTGACGCTGGACGATGACGGAACGCTTGGCGTGCGCATCGTCGGCGACGGGGACGTCGCCGCGTTCCGCCCCGTGACCCTGCTGCGCGATACCGCGGAGGGCGTCCTGGTCACCGGCCTGTCCGATCAGGTGGATGTCATCGTCGTCGGTCAGGAATTCGTCACCGCCGGCGTGCCGCTCGATCCCACGTTCAACGAGGCAAAACCATGATCGGCATGGTCGATTGGGCCGCCGCGCGGGCGCGCATGGTCATGGCCTTTATCCTGCTGTCGCTGGCGGCGGGGGGCTATGCCTATTGGAGCCTGCCCAAGGAGGGCGAGCCGGATATCGAGATCCCCGCGCTCTTTGTTTCGGTTCCCTTCCCCGGCATCTCGGCCGAAGACAGCGAAAAGCTGCTGGTCAAGCCGATGGAGACGGAGCTGGCCGATCTCGACGGGCTTGAGACGATGACCGCCACGGCCGCCGAAGGCTATGGCGGTATCGCGCTGGAGTTCGAGTTTGGCTGGGACAAGACCAAGATCATGGCCGACGTGCGCGAAGCCATGAACACCGCCGAAAGCAATTTCCCCGACGGGTTCGAGAAGTATTCGATCAACGAGATCAACTTTTCCGAGTTTCCGATCATCATCGTCAATCTGACCGGCGACGTGCCCGAACGCACCATGGCCCGCATCGCCAAGGATCTCCAGGAAGAGATCGAGGCGCTCGATGCCGTGATGGAGGCCGGTATCGCCGGCAACCGCGACGAGATGGTCGAGGTGGTGATCGAACCGCTGCGCCTCGAATCCTACAACGTCACGGCGGGCGAACTGATCAACGTCGTGCAGAACAACAACCTGCTGATCGCCGCCGGCGAGGTCGAGACCGATCAGGGCGCGTTCAGCGTCAAGATCCCCTCGTCCTTCGACGAGGCGCGCGATATCTACGATCTGCCGGTGAAAACCAACGGTACCCGCGTCGTGACGCTGGGCGATCTGGCGCGCATCAACCTCACCTTCGAGGACCGCCTCGGCACCGCCCGGTTCAACGGCGACGCGACGGTCGCGCTGCAGGTGGTCAAGCGCAAGGGCTTCAACCTGATCGACACCGCCGCCCGCGTGCGCGAGATCGTCAAGACCGAACAGGCCAACTGGCCCGCCGAGATGCGCGCCGCCGTCACCGCAGGCACCTCCAACGACCAAAGCCGCGTCGTCGGCTCCATGGTCAGTCAGCTCGAAGGCTCGGTCCTCACCGCGATCGCGCTGGTGATGATCGTGGTGCTGGCCGCGCTTGGCACGCGCGCGGCGCTGCTGGTCGGCTTCGCCATTCCCACCTCGTTCCTGCTGTGCTTCGTGCTGCTGGCCGTGATGGACGTGACCGTGTCGAACATCGTGATGTTCGGCCTGATCCTGGCCGTGGGGATGCTGGTGGACGGGGCCATCGTGGTGGTCGAATACGCCGACAAGCGCATCGCGCAGGGCGTCGGCCCGATGCACGCCTACGTGGACGCGGCCAAGCGCATGTTCTGGCCCATCGTCAGCTCCACCGCGACAACGCTCTGCGCCTTCCTGCCGATGCTGTTCTGGCCGGGCGTGTCGGGCGAATTCATGGGCATGCTGCCCGTCACGCTGATCTTCGTGCTGATGGCGTCGCTGATCGTGGCTCTGATCTACCTGCCGGTGATGGGCGGCGTCACCGGCCGCGTCAGCCGCCTGTTCGGTCGCAGCAGCGACGCGCTGCGCCGCACCCTGCCCTGGGTCTTGCGCGCCGCTCTGGTGCCCGTGGCGCTCTACGCGGTGTTCGTGGGCGCGATGCAGGTGCTCAACCCCGCCTACCTGCTGTCTGAGGCCGCGCCCCCCGCCGCCGCGCTGGCCGCGGGCATCGCGCTGTTTCTCGGCGGGTCGGTCGCGGCCTCGATCACCCTTGGTTCGGCCCGGATCGAATGGCGCGCGCGTCGTATCTATGCCGGCCACCGCCGCAGCCCCTTCGGCTGGTTCATCAAGGCGATCGTCAGCAACCCGATCATGCCCCTCGTCGCCATCGGCGGGGTCGCGGCCTTTGTCGCGGCGGTTTTCCTGAGCTACCAGGAAAACAACCGAGGCGTCCAATTCTTCGTCGACTCCGAGCCGGAGCAAGCCATCGTCTACGTACGCGCCCGTGGCAACCTGTCGCTCGCCGAGAAGGACCGCATCGTGCAGCAGGCCGAATCCATCGTCCTGCGTCACCCCGGCGTTGACAACGCCTTTGCCTTCGCGGGCGATGGTGGGCTTGATCAGAACACCGGCGGCGCGCAGCCGCCGCTCGACACCATCGGCCAGATACAGCTTGAGCTGGTCCCGTGGGAAGATCGCCGCTTCCAGCCCGAGCTTGACGGCAATGTCGTGATCGACGAGCTAACCGCCGCGCTGTCCGACATACCCGGCGTCCGCGTCGAGATCCTCGAGCAATCGCGCGGCCCTGCCAGCGCCAAGCCGGTGCACCTGCGCCTCATGGGCGACAACTGGACCGAGCTGAAGCAAACCACCGAACAGGTGCGCGCGAAGTTCGAGGAAACCACCGGCCTGACCCAGACCGAAGACACCCTGCCCCTGCCCGGCATCGACTGGCAGATCGACGTCGATGTCGAAAAGGCCGGCCGCTTTGGCGCCGATGTCGCCACCGTCGGCGCGATGGTGCAACTGGTCACGCGCGGCATCCTTCTGGACACGATGCGCGTCGAAAGCAGCGACGAGGAAATCGAGATCCGCGTGCGCCTGCCCGAGCAGGATCGCGTGCTGTCCACCCTCGACGCGCTCAAGGTCCGCACCCGCGACGGGCTGGTGCCACTGGCCAATTTCATCACCCGCCAACCGGTCCCGAAACTGGCCCAGATCAAGCGCGTCGATCAAAAGCGGTATTTCGACGTCAAGGCCGGCGTCGCGCCCAACCTGGTCAAGCTGTCCGGCCCGGATGGCACCCCGCTGGGAACCGCCCGCCGTCTTGATCCGGGTGCCAGCGCGCCGAACGGCACACCACTGATCGAATCCGGGCAGGACCGCCTGGCCCTGATCGCCCCCGAAAGCGGCGCCACCCCCGCCGATGTCGCGCAGGCCGCGCAAGACGGCACGCTCACCCTGACGCCCGTCAACGCCAACGAGCGGATCGCCACCCTGACCGAGTGGCTGGAAACCGACCCGCTGCCGTCGGGCATCGATTGGGAATGGACCGGCGACCAGGAGGAACAAGCCGAATCCGGCGCCTTCCTGCAAAAGGCGTTCGCCGGCGCGCTCGGGTTGATGTTCATCATCCTGCTGGCACAATTCAACAGCTTCTATAACTCGGTTCTGGTGCTGCTGGCGGTGGTTCTGTCCACGACCGGCGTGCTGATCGGTATGATGGTGATGGAGCAGAGCTTTTCCATCATCATGACCGGCACAGGCATCGTCGCGCTGGCCGGGATCGTGGTGAACAACAACATCGTGCTGATCGACACCTACCAGGAATACAGCAAATACATGCCCCGGCTCGAGGCGATCATCCGCACCGCCGAGGCGCGTATCCGCCCCGTGCTGCTGACCACGATCACCACCATGGCCGGCCTAACCCCGATGATGCTGGGCCTCAGCCTCGATTTCTTCCAAGGGGGCTATTCGCTCGACAGCCCCACCGCCCTGTGGTGGAAACAACTGGCCACCGCGGTGGTGTTCGGCCTTGGGATCGCAACGGTGCTGACGCTGGTATTCACCCCCTCGCTGCTGGCGCTTCGGGTCTGGGCCGGCACCTACATGCGCGGCATCGGGCGGCTCCTGGCGATCCTCACCGGCGGCCGCTCCAGCCGCGTCGCCCGCGATTGGTCCCTGCGCCGCGCCGCCCGCCGCCTCAAGGCGCCCGAGCTGATCTGGGACGAGGAAACACCGCCCGAGGACGCACCGACGCAACTGCCTTCCGGCTCCGGCCGCTCCCTGCGCGCGGCCGAATAGGCGCCGCCGCAACGCAACGCTTGTGACCGCCCGCGCGCCCCGCTAAGCCTGTCGCCGGCGGCGCATTCCGCGCCCCCGGCTAACCCGGATGGCCAGACATGGAAAACATACGCGGCGCGGTGCTCATGGTGGCCGCGATGGCGGGCTTCGCGCTCGAGGATACGTTCATCAAGACGCTGGCACAGGATCTGCCCGTGGGCCAGATCCTGATCCTGCTGGGCATCGGCGGCGCGCTGGTGTTCGCGGTGCTGGCGCTGCTGCGCCACGATCGCCTGCTGTCGCGCGACCTGCTGGATCGTTGGGTGATCCTGCGCAACACGGGCGAGCTGATCGGCACCGTCGGCTTTGTCACCGCCATCTCGTTGACGCCGCTGTCGTCGGCCTCGGCCATCCTGCAGGCGCTGCCGCTGGCGGTGACCCTCGGTGCGGCCCTGTTCATGCACGAACAGGTCGGCTGGCGCCGCTGGAGCGCGATCCTCGTCGGCTTCTCCGGCGTCCTGCTGATCATCCGCCCCGGCCTTGAGGGCTTCGACGCCGCCTCCCTCTTCGCGGTGCAGGGGGTGGTCGGCCTCGCGATCCGCGACCTGGCCACGCGCGCGGTACCGCGCGCGATCTCCTCGATGCAGCTGTCGACCTACGCCTTCGCAACGGTGGTCCCCGCCGGCGCGATCCTGCTGGCCATCGATCCCGCCCCCGCCTCCATGCCCCGCGCCGAACACTGGGCCGCCCTGGCGGCAGCGATGGCGTTCGGGGTGGCGGCCTACTACGCCATCGTGGCCGCGATGCGCATGGGCGACATATCGGTCATCGCGCCGTTCCGCTATTCGCGGCTGATCTTCGCGATGCTGATCGGCGTCATCCACTTCGGCGAGCGCCCCGACGCGCTGACGCTCACGGGCGCGGCGCTGATCGTCGGCTCGGGGCTTTACACTATTGAGCGCGAGGCCCGCCTGCGCCGTCAAACCCGCCGCGCCGCCCGCGCGCGCTGAGCTGCGCAGCAGGGTCTTTCACTTCGCCCCCTGCCCATGTAAAAGCGGCGCGAACCTGATCGATCCGTGACTTTTCCAGACAAGGACCATCCATGAGCACCATCATCGACATCCACGCCCGCGAAATCCTCGACAGCCGCGGCAACCCCACCGTCGAGGTGGACGTGATCCTCGAAGACGGCACCATGGGCCGCGCCGCCGTGCCCTCGGGCGCCTCCACCGGCGTGCACGAAGCGGTCGAGCGCCGCGATGGCGACAAGTCCCGCTACCTCGGCAAGGGCGTGCTCGAGGCCGTCGCAGCCGTCAACGGCGAGATCGCCGAAGAGCTTCTGGGCATGGACGCCACCGAACAGGTCACCATCGACACCGCTTTGAACGAGCTGGACGGCACCGACAACAAGGGCCGCCTTGGTGCCAATGCCATCCTCGGCGTCTCGCTGGCCTGCGCCAAGGCCGCCGCCGATTTCACCACGCAGCCGCTTTATCGCTATGTCGGCGGCACCTCGGCGCGCACCCTGCCGGTGCCGATGATGAACATCATCAACGGCGGCGAACATGCCGACAACCCGATCGACATCCAGGAATTCATGATCATGCCGGTCGCCGCCACCTCCATCCGCGAGGCGGTGCGCATCGGCGCCGAGATCTTCCACACCCTCAAGAAAGAGCTGTCCACCGCCGGCATGTCCACCGGCCTTGGCGACGAAGGCGGCTTCGCGCCCGCGCTTGGCTCGACCCGCGAGGCGCTCGATTTCATTTTGAAATCCATCCAGAAGGCCGGCTACACCCCGGGCAAGGACGTGTTCCTCGCGCTCGACGCCGCCTCGACCGAGTATTTCAAGGATGGCAAATACGAGATGAAAGGCGAAGGCCTGTCGCTGACCCCCGCCGAAAACGTCGAATACCTCACCAAGCTTTGCGACGACTACCCGATCATCTCGATCGAGGACGGCTGCGCCGAGGATGACTGGGATGGCTGGCGCGCCCTGACCGAGGCGCTCGGGCAACGCGTGCAACTGGTGGGGGACGATCTGTTCGTGACCAACCCCGCGCGCCTGTCGATGGGGATCGAGCGCGGTTGCGCCAACTCGATGCTGGTCAAGGTCAACCAGATCGGCACCCTGACCGAAACCCTGCAAGCGGTCGACATGGCGCACCGCGCCGGCATGACCAACGTCATGAGTCACCGCTCCGGCGAAACCGAGGACGCCACCATCGCCGATCTCGCCGTGGCCACCAATTGCGGCCAGATAAAAACCGGCAGCCTCGCTCGCTCGGACCGGCTGGCCAAGTACAACCAACTGATCCGCATCGAGGAATCGCTTGGCGAAACCGCGCTCTACGCGGGCGAAAGCATCCTCAAGCGCAAATAAGATGACCGCAGATCAGATCATCGAAAAGCTGGGCCTCGCCCCCCACCCCGAGGGCGGCCATTACCGCGAGACATGGCGCGCGGACAACACTGGCCGCCCCACGGGCACCTGCATCTACTTCCTGCTCCGCGCGGGCGAGTCCAGCCACTGGCACCGCGTCGACGCGACCGAGATATGGCACTTCTACGCCGGCGATCCGCTGACCCTGTCGATGGCCGACAATGACGGCGGCCCAGCGCGCGATCACGCGCTCGGCCCCGATCTCGGCGCCGGGCAGGCCCCGCAACTGATCGTGCCCCACGGCCATTGGCAGGCCGCGCGCCCCACTGGCGACTGGACGCTGGTCGGCTGCACCGTCTCGCCCGGGTTCGAGTTTTCCGGCTTCACCCTTGCCCCGCCCGGCTTCGACATCCCCCGCGCCTGAGCGCGAAGGGCCCCAGCTTCATCTTGCCCCAAATACTCCGGGGGAATCGCCGCCAGGCGATGGGGGGCAGCGCCCCCCGGCCCCGAGAGCGGGCACTGCGCGGCTCCTCAATGCCTCGCCCAATCACTATAACATGCCATGCCCTGCCAACCCCGCCTCAGCGGTGCCGCGCCAGCCACGCGCGTATCCATCGCCAGATCGGCACGATGTCCAGCGCGGCAATCGCTACGCCCAGCGGGAACATCCAGAACCCGATCACCGGCAGGAACCCAAGCATGCCCCCCACCATCAACAACAGCCCCACCAACAGGCGCAGCCCCGGCGGAATACGCCGCCGCGCCCAGACCTGCGTGCGCTTGTAGCCGCGCCGCAGCCTGGCCCACAGGCCCGGTTTGCGCGGCGGGCGCGTCATGGCCGCCCCTCACCGGCGCGGACAACGTCGATCACCCGCCCGTCCCGGTATTCGCACACCGCCACAACAGGGCCGGCATCATCGCTATCCACTCGCGCAGCACCGCTAGGCCCCTGCGCGCGCATCTGCTCCAACGTGACAACCGGCAAGCCCGCCGCCTTCGCCCGCGCGCACAGGTCGGCGCGGGCCGGGTTGATGGCTATGCCCGCTTCGCTCACCACCGCATCCACGCAGCACCCCGGCGTTGTGCGCGTGCGCACCCGCTCAACAATCCGCGCCCGCCCGCCGCGCGCGGACATACGCGTGACGATCACGCACAGGCCCGCCCCCGCCGCGCAATCGGCATGCCCGCCCGATCCGCCCAGGATCACACCATCGCCACCCGTGGTGACATTCACGTTGAACCCCAGGTCAACCTCGGCCGCCCCCAGGATCACCGCGTCCAGCTGGTTCACCACCGCATCGCCTCGCTGTGGGTTGGCATAGTCGCTGGCCGACATGCCGACATGCCCCGCGTCGCGGCGATAGCTTTTCACCGCCTGCAGATCGAACGCCTGCACATCGCGCAATTCCCGCAGTAGCCCGGCCCGGTGCAACGCCACCAGCGGCGCCGTGATGCCACCGCTGGCAAAGCCGCCAACCACGCCGCGCGCCGCCATCCGGCGCCCCAGCCGCCGCGCCACGGCCAGCGATATGCCCCCCGCCCCGGTCTGAAAGCTCATACCGCCACGTAGTACGCCCGACGCCTCGATCAGCGACGCCGCCATGTCGGCGATCCGCCCGCCGCCCTCGTCCCCGGCGATGCGCGTGGTGCCGCTGGCAATACCCCTCGCATCCCCGATCCGCGCGACCGGCACGATGAAATCCACCTGCTCGGCGGGGATGTCGGGCGCGCAGGGCAGGCGATCGACCAGGCAATCGGTCACCGCCACCACCACCCGCGCGCGCGCCGCGTCCACACGGCCATACCCGATCGGGCCAAACGCCGCCGGCCCCTCCGCCCCGGTCAGGTTGCCGGCCCTGTCGGCCATCGCGGCGGCGATGAACGCCACGTCGATGGAGGCGCGCCCGGTCTCGATGTCGCGCGCACGCCCCCCATGCGTGCCCAGAACCGCCGGCCGCGCCAACGCGCCTTGCGCCAGCGCCGCCGCCACCGGCCCCGAGACATAGCCCGTGCGCAGCCCGACCGCCACGCCGCGCGCCATGTGATCGGCCAGCGGCGCATGCACCGGAAACACCGAGCTGGGCGCCAGCACCATATCGCCCAGCCCCGCCTGTGCCACCGCCGCCATCACCGCGTTCAGCACCGCATCGCCGTTGCGCAAATGGTGATGAAACGACAGGCACATGCCGTCGCGCACCCCCGCCGCGCTGAGGGCCGCGTCGAGATCCGGCAGCACCTGCGCACGCCCCACGGCCCGGCGCGCGGGGATCACGGCCCGCGCCGGCGCCTCAGCCTCCGCGCACCACGGATGCACCGTGCCGTAGCCCTCGACAAACCCCGGCAGCCCCATCATCTCGCCCCGTCTGCAACCGCCAGCCACTCGCGCAGCGCCCGGCATACCTCACCCGGCGCCTCCAGCGTCGGCAAATGCCCCGCACCCTCCAAGATGCACAGGCTCGCTTGCGGGATCAGTTCGGCCATGAAGCGGTGCCGCTTGACCGGCGTCAGCCCATCATGCGCCCCGCACAACACCAGCGCCGGCACCTTGCAGCGGCGCAGCGCCGCCTGGTTGTCGCGGCGGCGCTGCAACGCGCGTACCTGCCGCACGAAAACCTCAGGCCCCAGGTCCGCCGCCATCTGCCGCACCAGCGCCAGAACCTCCGCGCGCCCCGGCCCGGGGGCCAGGAAATCGGGCCGGATCATCTGCGTGATCATCTCGTCCAGCCGCCCCGCCTTGGCCCCGATAATCAGCGGCTCGTACTGCGCCGCGCTCTGCGGTGTCTCGGCCAGCGGATTGGTATCCATCAGCGCCAGCCGCGTCACTCGACCCGGCGCGCGCCGCAGCACCTCCATCGCCACGATCCCGCCCATCGACAGCCCCGCCAGCGCGAAGCGCTCCGGCAACACGTCCAACAGCCCCGAGGCGATCTCCTCGATCCGCTCGCCCTGCGTGATCGGCGCCACCATTACCGCGCGCTCGCGGCTCAGATCGGCCAGCTGCGGCGCAAAAAGGCGCGCATCGCACATCATCCCGGGCAACAGCACAACGGGCTCAGCCATTGATCACAACCCTCTCAGCCCCCATGCCGCCATACTGGCCGCAACGCCGCGCGGCCACAAGCGGCGACAAGCGGCGCAGCCGGCTCAATACCCCTCCCACCGGAACGCGCCCTCGGGCGACAGCGGCGAATGCGGGTTCCACGCCACCTCCCAGACATGGCCGTCGGGATCGGCGAAATAGCCCACATGCCCGCCCCAGAACACATCTTCCGCAGGGCGCAGGATACGCGCGCCCGCCGCCTCGGCACGCGCCATGAGCGGCGCAACCGCCTCGCGCGCAGGGACATTATGCGCCAGCGTCATCGCGCCGCTGCCCAGCTCGGCCTCGTCCACGCCCATATCACGCGCCAGCGCCGCGCGCGGGTAAAGGCCCAGCGCCTGACCGATCAGGTCAAACACCACGATCCCATCGGGCGTCTCGACCCGGCGCCAGCCAAGCGCCTCGTAGAACGCCGCCGCGCGCTCCATGTCCCGCACCCCGAGAGTGATCAGGCTCACACGCTGTTCCATTCCGACCTCCTCATGCCGATCAGGCCCCGCTGCCCGCGCGCATCGTCACCGCCTCGATCGCGCACTCGACCTCCTCCAGGCACTCGGGCGTGGAAAACCGGTGATCGGCGCCCTTGACCAGCGTCAGGTGAATATCGGGGCTCTCGGCATGGTCCAGCAGGCGCAGCGCCACCTCGCGCGATACGTCCTCGTCCTCGGTCCCCTGCAACAGGCGCACGGGAAACCGCAGATCCAGCGGCGCGCGCAGCACCAATTGCTTGCGCCCGTCCTCGATCAGGCGCCGGGTGATGACATAGGGCTCATCCGAGTACTCTGATGGCAGCTCCAGCCGCCCCTTGGCGGTGATCTCCTCGCGCTGCGCGGCCTCAAAGCTGGCCCACATGCCATCCTCGGTGAAATCGGGGGCGGCGGCGATGCCCACCATGCCCGCCACGCGCCCCGGCATGGCCCGCGCCAACAGCAACGCGATCCACCCGCCCATGGACGAGCCCACCAACACCTGCGGCCCGTTTGTCAGCGCGCCGATCGCGGCCATCGCATCGGCGGCCCAATCGCCTATGCATCCCTCCTCGAACGCGCCCGAGGATTGCCCGTGCCCCGAGTAATCCATACGCAGGAACGCGCGACCGCGCCTGCGCGCCCATTCCTCAAGGTAGATCGCCTTGGTGCCCTCCATGTCGGACTTGAACCCGCCCAAAAACACCACGCCCGGCCCGCTACCGTCGCTGTGGTGATAGGCGATGCGCCGGCCCTGAGGCGTTTCCAGATACTGCGGCTCGTCCATGTCTCGCGGCCTCCCTGCCCGGTGTCGTGTGTTGATGCCATGCGTTGCCGCGATCCTGCCCGCCCCGTACGCAAGGGGCAAGGGCAAGCGCCAAGGACATGCGCAAGTCTTGACACCCCGCTCTGCCGGGGCCAAAAGGGCGCGAACCATACCCGCAACCGGGCGTTCCGTGGGCGCCAAACCGACGAGGAGCCAAGCAATGGCACAAGTCTCCCTTACTTTCCCCGATGGCAATCAACGCGCGTACCCCGCCGGTGTGACGCCGGGCGAGGTGGCCGCCGACATCTCCAAATCCCTTGGCAAAAAGGCGATCAGCGCGCAGGTCGACGGCCAACACTGGGATCTGCAATGGCCCATTGAGCACGACGCCGCCATCGCCATCAACACCATGTCCGACCGCGCCCCCGCGCTGGAACTGGTCCGCCACGACCTCGCCCACATCATGGCACGCGCCGTGCAAGAGCTGTGGCCGGACGTGCGCGTCACCATCGGCCCGGTCATCGAACACGGCTGGTACTACGATTTTGACCGCCAAGAGCCGTTCACCCCCGAAGACCTCGGCGCTATTGAGAAGAAGATGCGCGAGATCATCGCCGCCCGCGATCCCGTCACCACCGAGGTGTGGGAGCGCGACCGCGCCATCGCGCATTACACCGCCAACAACGAGCCCTACAAGGTCGAACTGGTCGAGGCGATCCCCGGCGACGAGCCGCTGCGCATGTACTGGCACGGCCACTGGCAGGACCTGTGCCGCGGCCCGCACCTGCAACATACCGGCCAAGTGCCCGCCGACGCCTTCAAACTAATGAGCGTCGCCGGCGCCTACTGGCGCGGCGATTCGAGCCGCGCCATGCTGCAACGCATCTACGGCGTCGCCTTCCTCAACCGGGCCGAGTTGAAGGCCCACCTGCACATGCTGGAGGAAGCCGCCAAACGCGACCACCGCAAGCTGGGCCGCGAGATGGAGCTGTTCCACATGCAGGAAGAGGCGCCGGGACAGGTGTTCTGGCACCCCAACGGTTGGACCATCTACACCGCGCTGCAGGACTACATGCGCCGCAAACAGCGCGCCGGCGGCTATAACGAGATCAACACGCCCCAAGTCGTCGACCGCAAGCTGTGGGAGGCGTCGGGCCACTGGGACAAATACCAGCACCACATGTTCATCGTCGAGGTCGACGAGAGCCGCGACGGCGAAACCGACGACGCGGCGGTGCGCGACAAGACCCGCACCCGGATCAACGCACTCAAGCCGATGAACTGCCCCTGCCACGTGCAGGTGTTCAACCAGGGGCTCAAGTCGTACCGCGACCTGCCGCTGCGGCTGGCCGAATTCGGCTCCTGCGCGCGGTTTGAACCGTCCGGCGCGCTGCACGGCATCATGCGCGTGCGCGGCTTCACCCAGGACGACGCGCATATCTTCTGCTCCGAGGACCAGATCCAGTCGGAATGCGCCCGCTTCATCGACTTCCTGGCGGATGTCTACCGCGAACTGGGCTTTCCCGATTTCGAGATCCGCTTTGCCACCCGCCCCGAACAGCGCGTCGGCAGCGACGAAAGCTGGGATTACGTCGAGGGCGCGCTTGAAAACGCGATCAAGGCCGTCGGCCGCGACTATACGCTCGAACCCGGCGATGGCGCGTTCTACGGGCCCAAGCTCGATTTCTACCTGACCGACGCGATCGGCCGGGTCTGGCAATGCGGCACCTTCCAGGTCGACCCGAACCTGCCCGAACGCCTTGACGCCAGCTATATCGGGCAGGACGGCGACAAACACCGCCCCTACATGCTGCACCGCGCGGTCCTGGGCAGTTTCGAGCGGTTCATCGGCATCCTGATCGAGAACTGGGAAGGCAAGCTGCCGTTCTGGATGGCGCCGCGGCAGGTGGTCGTCGCCTCGATCGTGTCTGACGCGGACGACTATTGCCGCGAGGTCGCCGCCGCCCTCCAAGCGCGCGGCATCCGCGCCGAAACCGATCTGCGCAACGAAAAGATCAACTACAAGGTGCGCGAACACTCGGTCGGCAAGGTCCCGGTGATCCTCGCCTGCGGCGCGCGCGAGGTCGAAGACCGCACCGTCACCGTGCGCCGCCTTGGCGAAAAACAGACGCAAAACCGGGCACTTGACGATCTCGCCAACGATCTCGCGCGCGAGGCGACACCGCCCGACCTGGCCTGAGACAAGCCAAATACATGCTGGCGGGCTGGACATCGCGTTCGGCCCGCCTACCTGTTTGCCAACGCCCACCGCCACGCACCGCCCCCATCACGCGGCCTTCACGGCAACTTAATCTTTCGTGATGCCACGGCGACGTGATTGGCTTGTGAAGAGTTTCCTTCGCTACCACTCCCCCATCGCATGACGCGATCCGAGTAATAGCAAACGGGAGAACTCGAATGTCCAAACATATGACAAGCCTCGCCATCGCAGGTGCCTTCGCCACCGCGCTGGCCGCACAGGGCACCACGGCACAGGCCGATGAAGCCAAGGAAAAGTGCTTTGGCGTCGCGCTGGCCGGCGAAAACGATTGCGCCGCCGGTCCCGGCACCACCTGCGCAGGCACCTCCAAGGTCGATTACCAGGGCAACTCGTGGAAAATGGTCGACGAAGGCACCTGCACCGAGATCGACCTGCCCGACATGGCCGACGGCACCCCGCGCCAAGGCTCGCTCGAGGCGCTGGAGCGCGACATCCCCTCCTGACGCCCTCGCGTACCCTTCAAGCATCCCGCGCAGGGCGGGCATCCTCGGCCCGCCCTGCCGCCCCTTCCCACGATCCGGAGTTCCGCACATGCCCGCCCCCGGTCAAAACACCCTGCCCCACGCCCCCGGCGTCGGCTACAAGCCGCAGCATTACAATGATCTGATCACCGATGCCGCCCCCGTTGAATGGCTGGAAATCCACGCCGAGAATTACATGGGCGACGGTGGCCGCCCCATTGCGCAGCTACAGCACCTCGCCAAACGCTTCCCGATCTCGGTGCATGGCGTCGGCCTGAGCATCGGCGGCGAAGCCCCGCTTGATCCCGACCACCTGGCCCGGCTCAAGCACCTGTGCGATTGGCTCAACCCCGCCAGTTTTTCCGAGCACCTGGCATGGTCCACGCATGAGGGCGCCTTTCTCAACGATCTTCTGCCTCTGCCCTATACCGATGCCACGCTGGCCCGAGTCACCGCCCATATCGACGAGGTGCAGCAGGTACTGGGCCGGCAAATGTTGCTGGAAAACCCCTCCAGCTACCTCGCCTTCGACGCGTCCACCTGGTCCGAGCCCGATTTCATGCACGAATTGGCCCGCCGAACCGGCTGCGGCCTGCTGCTTGATGTGAACAACGTGTTCGTGTCGGCCACCAACCTTGGCTACCACCCGCACGACTACATCGACGCCTACCCGCTCGACCTGGTGGGCGAGATCCACCTCGGTGGCCATGACGAGGATACCGACGATCACGGCGCGCCGCTCCTGATCGATAGCCACGGCCGCGAGGTGGTCGAACCTGTCTGGGCGCTGCTCGACTATACGCTTGCCCGCTCCGGCCCGCGCGCCACCCTCATCGAATGGGACACCGACGTGCCCGACTGGCCCACCCTCGCCGCTGAGGCAAGCCGCGCCGGAGACGCGCTTGCAACCGTACGCTCAGCGCCGCCAAACGTACGCTTTGTACGTTCGGAGCCGGCATGACCTCGCCCGATCAAAGCACCCTGCGCCGCGCAATTGTCACCCCCGACGCGGCCCCGCCAACCGGCCTGTCCGATGGCCACGGCCGGCCCGCCGGACGGCGGTTTTCGGTCTATCGCAACAACGTCGCGGCCTCGCTGATCGACGCGTTGCGTAGCGGCTTTCCGGCGGTCGAGAAATTGATCGGAGAGGCAAATTTCACCAATGTTGCAAGGCTTTACGCCCGGGACAATCCGCCAGATACACCGCTTTTGATGCACTACGGCGCCAGCTTTCCCACGTATCTCGACGGGTTCGGCCCGCTGTCGCATATCGGGTATCTGGCCGATGTTGCGCGCCTTGAGCAAGCCCTGCGCCGCGCCTATCACGCCGCCGACAGCACCTCGATTTCCGCTTCAACTTTGCATGATATGTCGCTGGATTCTCTCATGAATTCCAAAGTCGCACTTACACCTGCGACAATCCTGTTGCGCTCTGACTGGCCGGTGCACGCGATCTGGGCTTACACGCTGGACCCGGGCAACAGCCCCAAGCCCCAGGCGACACCGCAGAACGTCTTGATAACACGCCCGGAATTCGATCCCACCCCGGCCCCGCTCCCTCCCGGCGGCGCGGAATTTATCGCGGCGCTCATGCGCGGCGAGACCTTCGGTCAGGCCCACACCCACGCCGCCGCCACGACCGCGACATTCGATCTTACACGCACCTTGAGCCTGTTGCTAAGTGGTGGCGCCATTTCCGAAATCAACATGAAGAACGATCATGAACAAACTGTTTTCAAAGTATAAAGCGCTTGAAGCCGACCCAAGAACATCGGCCTCTCTCCTGCCGCTGGTCGCGCGCGCGGTGTTCGCCGCCGTGTTGCTGGTCTATTTCTGGAACTCCGCGCAGACCAAGCTGGGCGACGGCGCTCTGGGTCTGCTGTTCCCATCCAGCGGCGCCTACGCACAGATTTTCCCCCGCGCGATGGAGGCGGCCTCTTACGACATCTCGCAGCTCACCGCGTTCCATCAAATCGTCGTCATAATGGGAACATGGGCCGAGTTTATCCTGCCATTTCTGATAGTTAGCGGCGCCTTTTCACGCGTGGCAGCGCTTGGCATGATCGGCTTCATCGCGGTCCAGAGCCTCACCGATCTCTACGGCCACGGTGGCATCGCCCACGCAGCCACCCTTGGCGCCTGGTTCGATCGCGCCCCCGATGGCCTCATCCTTGATCAGCGCGCCCTGTGGGTCTTCCTGCTGCTGACCCTTGTCTTAAAGGGCGGTGGCGCGCTCTCCGTGGATCGGCTGATCTTCAGAAATGCGACTTCGGCTCGTCCGGCTTGCCCGCAGCCACCGCCAGCACCCCGGCCAGCCCGCAAAACCCGATCGGGAACATCGTGAACACGTTGAACCCGAACGCGTAATACATGCCCGCGGTCGATGCCAGCAACAGCACCCCGCCCAAGAGCGCGCGCACCTTCGCCATCGCCCCGCCCGCAATCGCCAGCAGCGGCGACAGGAAGCTTGAGACACGGATCAACTCGACATTCGCGACCTGCTCGGCGAGGCCCTCGATCTCGCCAAATCGCTCGACCGCCGAGGTGTAGCCGTAGCTGAAGAACCCCACCAGCATCCCGACGATCCCGCCGATGATCCCCAATACCAGAGCCGCATTTCTCATGTCATATCCTCCATGCGTCACAAATAGGCGTCAACGCGTTGCTAGCCAAGCAGTTTTGCACGCACGTCCGGGCCCCATCCAAGGTAAAGCGTGCCGTCATCCTCGACGATCAAGGGCCGTTTCATAAGGCTTGGATGCGCGGCCAGCAACGCCGCGGGCGCCTTGGCGCGCGCCTCTTCCGCAAGGCCCCGCCAGGTCGTCGAGCGGCGGTTCACCAACGCCGCGCCGAACGTGTCCAATGCCCGCTCCATCACGCCCTGCGGCAACCCCGCCTCGCGAACATCGACAAAATCGCACCCCCCCAGCGCCTTGCGCGCCTTTCTGCAGGTATCGCACGTCTTCAAGCCATAAAGTATCACGCGGCCGCTCCTCCTGTTCGTGCCTGAAATTTCGGCACAGATACCCCATCCGATTGCGTTTTGCTTGATTTTTACAAAACCCGTGTAATCATTCCAGTCGTGACGTCGGGTTCCGGGCGGTTAGGCAGCGCCCTGCCCCCGTACCCGGCGTGACCGCTCCCGGCCATCAACCGCGAGTGAACATGCAAGATCAAGGAGACGCGGGACAATGCCCACTGGCACCGTGAAATGGTTCAACACCACCAAAGGCTACGGCTTTATCGCCCCCGAGGATGGGGGCAAGGATGTTTTCGTTCACATCTCGGCCGTTGAACGGTCGGGCCTCACAGGCCTGGCAGACAACCAAAAAGTTGGCTACGAGCTGCAAGAGGGGCGTGATGGCCGCCAGATGGCGGGCGATCTTTCCCTTCTGTAAGGCGCATGAGGGCGCGCCCTCGCCGGCGCCTTAGCCGACCAGCCGCGCCACCATGACCCCGGCCCAGGCCGACACCGCCGTCAACGCGGCGCCCCAGGCAAGGTCCACCGCGACCATGTGCCAGTGCCAGTTGCGTAATGTGGCGTAGTTGGTGAACTCGTATGTGCCGTAGGCCATCGCGCCCAGGATCGCGCCCCCGATCAGCGCCTTGAGCGGCGCGCCCTGCGCAAGGGCGGGCATGGATACGAAGTGGACCAAACCGGCGATGTAGAACAGGTAGAACATCGCCGCAGGGACGATGCGCAGCTCATCCAATAGCTGCCCTGACAGGTTTCGCTCGAACAGCGGCCGCAGAACCTGCTTGAGCATGACGGCATCAAGCGCGAGAAAAACCACCGCTGTGGCAAAATAAGCGACAACAATCTGCATCGATCAGAGCCTTTCGGTCGGGGCGGGTTGCGCAATAGATACGCGCCCGCCCCGCCGCCGGATCAATGCCGATCTGCCAGTTTTCCAAACTCGTGATCCAGATGGGACCGCATCTTCTTGGCCGCACCCTTGATCGCCGCAGCCACATCGGCGCCGTCATGGTGCACGGTATGCGGCTTTAGCCCCTCGGGGCGCGCCTCGAGCGTGCAGCGGATGTCGTCGGGGCCGCCCTTGCCCGCGTTGGTATCCTTCAAATGCAGCTCTGTGCGCGACAAACGCTTGACCAACGGCCCGAGGGTTTCGGTCACGATCTGCTCGGCCACCTCGGCCATTCGGTCGTCACCGCCGATATGGTGGTCTGTATTGAGTTGGAACTGCATCTGCATTCTCCGTTCTAATGTGTGTTTTCGCTTGCTCGATCTAGGCAGGCATTGCTGGGCGCACAAGCCCAATATATCATAGCGCGGTCCAGCCCCCATCGACACTGATCGTGGTTCCGGTGATCTGCGTGGCCGCGTCCGAGCACAAGAATACCGCCGTGCCGCCGATCTGTTCGACCGTGGCGAATTCGCGCGAGGGCTGACGCTCAAGCATGACCTGCCGGATCACCTCTTCGCGGCCCATCTGGTATTTCTCCATCGTGTCCGGGATCTGTGCCTCGACCAGCGGCGTCAGGACATAACCGGGACAAATCGCGTTGGCGGTGATCGGCTCTTGCGCGGTTTCCAGGGCCGTCGTCTTGGTCAGGCCGACAACGCCGTGCTTTGCGGCCACGTAGGCCGATTTGTAGGGCGACGCGGTCAATCCGTGCGCACTTGCGACATTCACGACACGGCCCCACCCGGCCTTGCGCATCATCGGCAGCGCGGCGGCGGTGGTGTGAAAGGCCGAGCTCATGTTGATCGCGATAATCGCGTCCCATTTGTCGGCCGGAAACTCTTCGATCGGGGCGACGTGTTGAATGCCGGCGTTGTTGACCAGGATATCGCAGGCGCCCGCGGTCTCGATCAGGGCGCGACAATCGGATGCCTTCGACATGTCGGCGGGCAGGTAACGGGCCACAACGCCGAATTCCTGCGCGATACCGGCCGCCAGGGCGTGGTCCTCATCGCGGTCCGTGAAAGAGTTGAGCACGACATCCGCACCCGCGCGGGCCAATTCGCGCACAACGCCCAGTCCGATGCCGGAATTCGATCCGGTCACGACCGCGGTCTTTCCCTTGAGTGACATCCAGTTCCCTCCATCTTGTTGCCGCGCCGACAGTAGCGGCTGTTTGGCGGGAAGGAAACGCACCTCGATTCGGGGGGGTGAAACCGGCCTGTGCTCGCCGTGCCGATGGTCATAAAAAAAACGCCCGCACAAGGCGGGCGTCCAGTTATTGAGGCAGGTTTCATACAGGCAAGAAACCTATCGAGCAGTGCCCTCTTTATAAGCAATTCAACGCCTTCTTCCAAGCTAAAAGTTTGAAAACCCTTCAATCTGTGGCTAGTGTGGGGCACATAAAAACAAGGGCAGAGCAGGATTGTTGCCAAAATGAGAGCGGATTTTTTCCATGGTTGGCGCCGGGCCGCGATCGGATTCGCGCTTCTTGTTGCGGCCGGATCGGCAAGTGCCGAGGGCGGACACGCCCTAGCCATGTATGGCGAGCCCGCTTTGCCACCAGATTTTGTATCCCTACCCTACGCAAATCCCGACGCCCCCAAGGGCGGGCGCATCGTCATGGGCAACACTGGCGGGTTCAATTCGCTCAATCCGTTCGTCCTGAAAGGCACCGCGCCGTGGCAACTCAGGTTTCTTGCCTATGAATCCCTGATGGGTCGAAATTGGGACGAACCCTTCTCGCTTTACGGGTTGCTGGCCGAATCGGTCGCGGTCGGACCGAATCGGGAATGGGTCGAATTTACCCTCCGCCCGGAGGCCCGGTTTTCCGATGGCAGCCCCGTCACGGTCGAGGATGTGATCTGGTCCTACGACATATTGGGGCGGCGCGGGCATCCCCGGTACCTCGGCTTCGCCCAGAAGATCGAGACCATCGCCCAAACTGGCCCGCGTAGCCTGCGCATCACCTTCAACACCAAAGATCGGGAGCTGGCATTGATCGCCGGATTGCGCCCGATCCTCAAAAAGGCGCAATGGGAGGGCCGCGATTTCGGCGATGCGACCCTGAACGAAATCCCGATTGGAACCGCCCCCTACGTCGTCACCGACTATGAGCAGGGCCGGGATGTCACCCTTAGCCGCGATCCCGATTACTGGGGCCGCGACCTGCCCCTGCGCCGCGGCACCAACAACCTCGACGAGATCCGGATCGAGTTTTTCGCCGACGAATCCGTTCTGTTCGAAGCGTTCAAATCCGGCGTGCTGACCGCGTACCGGGAAACCAACGCCGAGAAATGGGCCGAACAGTATGATTTCCCTGCCGTGCAGCGCGGCGATATCGTCAAGTCCGAGATCGAGCATCAGCGCCCCTCGGGCATGACAGGCTATGCCATGAACACCCGCAATCCCCTGTTCAAGGATTGGCGCGTGCGCGAGGCGATGCTGCTGGCGTTCAACTTCGATTATATCAACGGGACGGTGACGGGCGGGCGGCAGGCGCGGATCACGTCGTATTTTTCCAATTCCGAACTGGCGATGCGGCCCGGCCCGGCCAAGGGCGACGTGCGCGCCCTTCTGGACCCGTTTGCCGGTGACATGCCCCCCGGCGCAATGGATGGCTACACCCTGCCCAAGGGGGACGGCACGGCGCGCAACCGCGACAACTTGCGCCGCGCGGCGCGCCTTCTGCGCAAGGCCGGCTGGCACATCGAGGAGGGGCGCCTTGTCAACGACGCAGGACAGCCCTTTGCGTTCGAAGTGCTGCTTCGGCAGGGCGACACCACCGCGCAATCGGTGTTCGAGATCTACCGCGCGGCGCTCGCGCGGCTGGGCATCGACGTGACCATCTCGACCGTGGACAACGCGCAGTTCAGCCAACGCGAGGCGCAGCTTGATTTCGACATGATCCCGATACGCCGGAGCCTGTCGCTCTCACCCGGGAACGAGCAGCGCCTTTACTGGGGTTCGGACGGGGCACAGCGCCCCGGCACCCGCAACCTCATGGGGGTAGAGTCGGACGCGGTGGATACGATGATCGACAAGCTGGTCAATTCCCGCGCGCGGGGCGATTTCGTCGCCGCGGCGCGCGCGCTTGACCGCGCGTTGATGGCCGGGCGCTACGTGATCCCGATCTGGACCTCGACGGTGGATCGCATTGCCCACGCCAAGGCCCTGAAATATCCCGAAATCCTACCAATATACGGCGATCGGATCGGGTGGATGCCCGATGTTTGGTGGCATGAGGAGCAGAGCAAATGAAATCAGGCAAGGCATTCGCGCGCCCCTTCACGCGGGTTATCGCGCTTATCGGGCTGGGGCTATTGGCGGGCTGCGCCACGGTCGACGGCGTGGGCCAGGACATATCGGGCGGGTCCCGCTGGGTCCAAAGCTGGTTCTGAGGCGGGCCGCCCGCGCCCGGGCCAAGACCGGCAAACGCCCTCAGGTAAGCGACGTGACCCACAGGATAGTCGCGTCATCCTGGCTGACCGAGATCACGTTGTGCCCCATTCCAGCATCGTAATAGGCGCTGTCACCGCGCCGCATCTCGATCGGTGCATGGTACTCGGTGAAGAAGTGGATCACCCCGGTGAGCACATAGAGAAACTCCTCGCCATCGTGACGCACCCAGCCGTCGAACTCCTCCATGCTGCGGGCCCGCACGCGCGCGCGGTAGGGCAACATTTTCTTGGCGTCCAATCCCTCGGCCAGCAGCTCGTGCTCATAGGTGGCGGTGACATGCGGTTTTCCCTCGCCCGAGCGGGTCGCGATCAGGCGCGCCGCGTCATGTGCGCGCTCCGGCGGGGTAAAAAGCTGCGGCACCGAGATATCAAGCCCGACCGCCAGCTTCTTTAGCGCCTCGTAAGTCGGTGACATCTGGCCATTTTCAATCTTTGACACCGTCGAGCGCGCCAGTCCCGCCTGCCCCGATGCTTGCTCCAGGGTCATGCCGCGCGCCTTTCGCAACTCGCGCACGCGCACGCCCAGGTTGATGGGATCAGCGCGCGATGCGGCCCCGGACGCACGTGCGATCCGGATCAGGGCCCTGGGGTCGGATTGGGTCATACACTGTCTATAGGCAGGCGCGGGGCCGCTTGCAACTGCGCCGCGCCAAGCATAGCAAGACGCCATGAAAGCGATCTTCGACCACGGCCACGACGCCCCCTGCCCGCACCCGTTCAACCTTGCGGCCCATGTTCTGGGCCGCGCGGACGCGCTGGCGGACAAAACCGCCCTTGCCGTCGTATCCCCCGAGCAGTCCAGCGAATGGAGCTACCGCGACTTGCAATCGGCGGTTCTGGGAACCGCAACTGGGCTGCTGCGAGCCGGTTTCGAACCCGGTGACGTGCTGCTCATGCGGCTGGGCAACACGGTTGATTTCCCGCTGGCCTACCTTGGCGCGATCGCGGCCGGGTTGGTGCCGGTCCCCACCGCCGCGCAACTGACGGCGCATGAGGTAGGCAAGATGGTGCGGGGATTGTCGCCTGCCGGCATCCTGCGCGATCCGCGCGTGCCCTGCCCCGACGATACCGGCCTGACCGTGCTGGATACCCAGCAGCTTGCCGCGATGCGCATGCTGCCGCCGGCCAGCTACGCAATGGGCGATCCCGAGCGGCTGGCGTATATCATCTATACATCCGGCACATCGGGCGTGCCCCGCGCGGTACAGCACGCGCACCGCGCGATTTGGGCACGGCGGATGATGCATCAGGGATGGTACGGCCTGGGGGCCCAGGACAAGCTGATGCACGCGGGCGCCTTCAACTGGACCTATACGCTGGGCACCGGGCTGATGGATCCGTGGACCGTCGGCGCCACCGCCCTGATCCCGGCAGAAGGCGTCGATCCCGGCGCGCTGCCCGAGCTGATGCGCGCCCACGACGCGACGATGTTCGCTGCCGCGCCCGGTGTCTACCGCAAGGTACTCTCAAAACATAGCCGCATGGACCTTCCCGCACTGCGCCACGGCCTCGCCGCGGGCGAAAAACTGTCCGACACGATACGCACCGATTGGACCGCGGCCACCGGCACCGCGATATTCGAGGCATACGGCATGTCGGAATGCTCGACCTTCATATCCGGTAGCCCGTCCGAACCCGCCCGCCCCGGCACCTTGGGCCGACCGCAGATGGGCCGCCGCGTCGCCATCGTCACGCCCGAAGGGGCGCCCGTGAACATCGGCGAGGAGGGCACGATCGCGGTGTCGCGCAATGATCCGGGGCTGATGCTGGGCTATCTCGGGGCGCCCGAGGACACCGCCGCCCGGATGCGCGGCGACTGGTTCCTGACCGGCGATCAGGGCGCCATGGACGTGGACGGGCACATCACCTACATGGGCCGCGCCGACGACATGATGAACGCGGGCGGCTTTCGCGTCTCCCCGCTTGAGGTCGAGGCGGCGCTGTCGGTGCATCCTGGCATCGATCAGGTCGGCGTGACCGATGTCGAGGTCAAGCGCGACACCCGCATCATCGCCGCCTTCTACACCGGTCCCGCGGAACTGAACGAGGCGCAATTGCGCGACTTTGCGTCCGAGCGGCTGGCGCGCTACAAGCAGCCGCGCGCGTATGTTCACCTCGACTCCCTGCCCACGGGCGCAAACGGAAAACTGCTGCGCCGCGCGCTTCGCGATCACTTCACCAATTCAACCGGAGGCCGATAATGGTCAAACTCGACATCATGTCAGACCCGATCTGCCCCTGGTGCCATATCGGCAAGGCGCAGCTCGACCACGCCCTGTCCGAGCGCCCCAACCATCCGTTTGAGATCGAATGGCACCCGTTCCAACTCAACCCGGAAATGCCCGCCGAGGGCATGGACCGGCGCGCATATCTAGAGGCGAAGTTCGGCGGCAAGGAACAGGCCGCCGAGGTCTACTCAAGAATCGACGCCGCCGCGCGGGCCGCCGGGCTCGAGATCGACTTTGCCGCGATCGGTCGCACGCCCAACACGATCAACGCGCACCGCCTGATCCATTGGGCCGGGATCGAGGGGCGCCAGACCGCGATGGTCTCCGCCTTGTTCGCCGCCTATTTCCACCAGGGCCGGGACATAGGGCGCACCGACGTACTGGCCGATATTGCCGACAGCGTCGAGATGGACGCCTCCGTGGTGATGCGCCTGCTTGAAACCGACGCGGACCGCGACACCATCGTTGAGCGCGACAAGGCCGCGCGCGACATGGGCATCTCGGCGGTGCCCACCTTCATCGTGGCCGGACAGCACGCAGTGCCCGGCGCACAGCCCCCCGAGACGTGGCTAAACGTGATCGACGAGATCAGTTCCCGAGGCGCCTGAGCGTAACAACAAAGGAGCTGCATCATGGCCAAGGAAGGCATCCTGATCGTCTTTGCCGTGCTCGCCCTTGTCCTTGGGGTCGGCACCGTGTTCTTTCACCTCGTCGAGGGCTGGAGCTGGCTTGACGCCTACTTCTTTACCGTCATCACGGTCTCGACCGTGGGCTACGGTAGCCTCGTCCCCGTCACCGCGCTTGGCAAGATCGGCACGACGATCCTGATTTTTGTCGGCCTCGGCGTTTTCGGGGCCGCGATTCAGCAATTCAGCCGCCTGACCTACGAGGCGCGCCTCAAGCGGCGCCGGAAACTGCGCGACGCGATCGCGGCAAATGTCGCGGAAGAGGCCGCATCGGACGCCGCATCGGGCGCCGGCACCACGTCGGAGCGATCTGAATGACCACCAGGGCCACCACGGCCGCGCGGGCGCCGCTGGCCCTGCCGGAGTTCATCGCCCTGATGGCGATGCTGTTTGCCACCATCGCCTTTTCCATCGATTCGATGCTGCCGGCCCTGCCGGGCATCGGCGACGAGCTAAGCCCCGGCGCGCCCAACCGGGCGCAGCTGATCCTCACCGCGTTCATTTTGGGCATGGGCGCAAGCACCTTCTTCATCGGCCCGTTGTCGGATGCCTATGGGCGCAAGCCCGTGCTGCTGGCAGGCTCGGCCCTTTATATCGTGGGGGCGTCGCTAGCCTATATCGCGCCCAGTCTCGAGTTGATGCTGCTGGCCCGTGTCATCCAGGGCATAGGCGCTGCCGGACCGCGCGTCGTCGGCATGGCGATCATCCGCGATCTCTATGCCGGGCGGCATATGGCGCGCATCATGTCGCTGGTGATGATGGTGTTCACCATCGTTCCCGCCCTTGCGCCCCTTGGCGGCGCCGCGGTGATCGCGCTGGCGGGGTGGCGGGCGATCTTCGGCTCTTTCATCCTCTTCGCGCTGATCACCGGGCTGTGGCTGGCGCTCAGGCAACCCGAATCATTGCCGCCCGAGCGCCGGCGCGCCTTGAAGCTGCACGCGATGAAGGCCGCCATGATCGAGATGCTGACCCACCCGACGGTTAAACTGTCGGTGCTGGCGCAGGTGTTCTGCTATGCCACGCTCTTTGTCACCATCAGCCTTGTGCAGCCCGTCTTCGACGTGGTGTTTGAGCGCGCCGAGACCTTTCCGCTGTGGTTCGGGGGGCTCGCCGTGATGGCCGCGTCCGCCAGTTTCCTCAATGCGGCGCTGGTCATGCGGCTGGGCATGCGCCGCCTTGCGACGGTGGCCCTTGCGGTTCAGGCGACGCTTTCGACGGCGATGTCGCTTGCCTGGCTGATGGGCCTGTCTGGGGATGCGCTTTTTTACGCCTTCCTGATCTGGCTCACGACGGTGTTTTTCCAGATCGGCCTGACACTGGGCAACCTCAACGCCATCGCGATGGAGCCGATGGGCCACATCGCGGGCATGGCCGCCAGCGTCATCGGCGCCCTGGGCACAGTCGGCGGCGCCGCGATCGCGATTCCCATCGGGCTGTTGTTCAACGGCACGCCCTTGCCGCTAACGCTCGGCGCTGGTGGATGCTCGGCCATCGCGCTTGTGGTCATGCTCTGGATGCGTCGGGCCGAACAACGGCTGTAGCCGCCGCCTGCGCGCACATGCCGACAGACCCGAGGGGATTTTTCGCGGTATACAACCGCATACCATCTTTGCAGTCCCCTCCGATTGCGGTAAGAGGCGTGCAACCGTACGATTCATAAAATGCAAAAGAAGGAGCCGACACATGGCCAAGATCAAGGTGGACAACCCCGTCGTCGAGCTCGACGGCGACGAAATGACCCGGATCATCTGGGATTTCATCAAAAAAAAGCTGATCCTGCCCTACCTGGATATCGACCTGCTGTATTACGATCTGGGCATCGAAGAGCGCGACCGCACCGACGATCAGATCACCGTGGACGCCGCCAACAAGATCAAGGAAGTCGGCGTTGGCGTGAAATGCGCCACCATCACCCCCGATGAACAGCGCGTCGAGGAGTTCGGCCTCAAGAAGATGTGGCGCAGCCCCAACGGCACGATCCGCAACATCCTGGGCGGCGTGGTGTTCCGCGCGCCGATCATCTGCCAGAACGTGCCGCGCCTTGTGCCCGGCTGGACAAAGCCCATCGTCATTGGCCGCCACGCCTTCGGCGATCAATACCGCGCCACCGACATGAAATTCCCCGGACCCGGCAAACTGTCGATGAAGTTCGTAGGCGAAGACGGCAAAGTGATCGAGCACGAGGTCTATGACGCCCCCTCCGCAGGGGTCTACATGGGCATGTATAACCTCGATCAGTCGATCTATGACTTTGCCCGCGCGTCGATGAACTACGGCCTGAAAATGGGCTGGCCGGTCTACCTGTCGACCAAGAACACGATCATGAAAGTGTATGACGGCCGCTTCAAGGACATTTTTGAGGAGGTCTACCAGACCGAATTCAAGGAAGAGTTCGAAAAGCTGGGCATCACCTATGAGCACCGCCTGATCGACGACATGGTCGCCAGCGCGATGAAATGGTCGGGCGGCTATGTCTGGGCTTGCAAGAACTACGACGGCGACGTGCAATCCGACACCGTCGCGCAGGGTTTTGGCTCGCTTGGCCTGATGACCAGCCAGCTGATGACCCCCGATGGCCAGATCATGGAGGCCGAGGCCGCCCACGGCACCGTCACCCGCCACTACCGCCAGCACCAGAAGGGCGAGGAAACCTCGACCAACTCCATCGCCTCGATCTACGCATGGACCGGCGGGCTCAAGCACCGTGCCAAGCTTGACGGCAACGAAAAGCTCAAGATCTTCGCCGAAACGCTTGAGCGCGTCGTGGTGGAAACCGTCGAATCCGGCTTCATGACCAAGGATCTGGCGCTTCTGGTCGGTCCCGATCAGAAATGGCTCACCACCATGGGCTTTCTTGAAAAGGTTGACGAGAACCTCAACAAGTCGCTCACCGTTTGATCCAACCCCGCCAAAGGGATGCACCGCATCTCCGGCTCGGACATCAAGACAAGGGGGCCATCCGTGGCCCCCTTGTGACTTGAAACGGCCGCCTCAGCAGGCCCGCAACACCAAGGGAGAGCAGCACCATGGCCAAAACCGGCACCCCCGCACCCGATGCGCAGCGCCATGGCATCATCGCCGATATCCAGGGCCTTGTGTTCGGCACCGCGATGGCGGCCACCGCGGTGACGATCCTGACGCATCTTGGCCTTGTCACGGGGCAGACCGCGGGGCTGGCGGTGCTTCTGTCCTATGTGACGGGATATTCGTTCGGACCGATATTCTTCCTGGTGAACCTGCCGTTCTACTGGCTGGGGCTGCGGCGCATGGGGCTGGCGTTCACGCTCAAGACATTTGCCGCGGTGGGGCTCTTGTCGATCTTCAGCATGCTGATCCCCGACTGGTTCTCGATCGCGCACCTTGCGCCGGTGCCCGGCGCGATCCTGTTCGGGATGATGACCGGCGCCGGGCTCCTGGCCCTGTTTCGACACGGCGCCAGCCTCGGCGGGGTGGGTATCCTGGCGCTTTACCTGCAAGACGCCACCGGGTTTCGCGCCGGATATACGCAACTGCTGTTCGACGCGGCCCTGTTCACCGTGGCGTTTTTCGTGATAGACACGCCCGCCCTGGCGCTTTCGGTGCTAGGGGCTGTCGTCGTCAACCTGACCATCGCGATCAATCACCGCCGCGACTGGTACGTCGCGACCTGACGGAGGCGTATCCATGACCTACCTGATCCTGTTCCTCGCCGTCGCCGCCGAGACCATCGGCACCTCCGCGCTACAGGCCAGCCAGCAATTCACGCGCCCCTTGCCATCGGTCGTCGTGGTGGTGTCTTACGGGCTGAGCTTCTGGCTCTTGTCCCTGACCCTCAAGGTGATGCCGGTGGGTGTTGTCTATGCGCTCTGGGCCGGGCTTGGCATCGTCCTGATCGCGCTGATCGGGTTCACCGTTTTCGGTCAACGCCTCGATTGGCCGGCGGTTCTGGGCATGGCGCTGATTCTTGGCGGTATCCTGATCATCCATCTGTATTCAAATACCGCGCCGCACTGAGGCATTCGCCCGGACCCGCGGCCGCGGGAAAGGGCGGCGCACACCCCGCGCGCCGCGCTCCTCCCGCTGCGCCTCAGGCCAAGGCCCGCAGGCGTTTGATCAGGCTGGAAGTATCCCAACGGCCGCCGCCCATGGCCTGCACGTCCTTGTAGAACTGATCGATCAACGCGGTGACAGGCATGCTCGCGCCCATCTCATCCCCGGCCGACAGGCAAATCCCCAGATCCTTGCGCATCCAGTCGACGGCAAAGCCATGATCGAACTCATCGTCGATCATGGTGGCGTGCCGATTGTCCATCTGCCAACTTCCCGCCGCGCCCTGGCTGATCACCTCGACAACGGCATGCCCATCCAGACCGGCCTTCTCGGCGAAGTGCAGCGATTCCGACAACCCCTGCAACAGGCCGGCAATCGCGATCTGGTTGCACATCTTGGTCATCTGCCCGGCGCCCGATGCACCGATCCGGCGGCACATCTTGGCATAGGCGGCAATCACCGGCTCGGCGGTGTCGTAGGCCGACGCGTCGCCGCCGCACATGACCGACAGCGCACCGTTTTCCGCGCCCGCCTGACCGCCCGAGATGGGCGCATCCACGAACGAGACGCCCCGCTCTTGCGCCGCCTCGTACAACTCGCGTGTGACCTTGGCCGATACCGTCGTGTGATCCACGAAAATCGCCCCCTCGGACATCCCCGCGAACGCGCCCTCCTCGCCAAGGCAGACGCTGCGAAGGTCGTCGTCATTGCCGACGCAGGCCATCACGATCTCCGCGCCTTTTGCTGCCTCACGCGGGGTATCGGCCCTCTCGCCGCCATGCTCGGCCACCCATTTTTCGGCCTTCGCAGCGGTCCGGTTATACACCGTCATCTGGTGGCCCTTTGCCTGAAGATGCCCGGCCATCGGGTACCCCATCACGCCAAGCCCGAGAAATGCCAATTTCGCCATTTTTCCATCCCCTTGCATTTGTGTCTCAGCCAATTTGTGGCTAGCAAGAGAGGCAATGGCAAGGCCCACGGGGGATTTTCATGCTGCGTCTCATAAAGTGGCTTTTGCGGATCGCGGCGGCAATGGTCGTTCTGATCGTTGTCGTGATCGCCGGCGTCTACTACCTGGCGTCCCGGTCCCTGCCCGAATACGACAAGACGCTGCACGTGGATGGGCTGTCGGCCCCGGTGCAGATCGTGCGCGATCACTCCAACGTGCCGCACATCTTCGGCGACGAGGACGCAGGCGACGCAAGCGTGTTCTTCGGGCTTGGCTACGCACATGCACAGGACCGCCTGTGGCAGATGACAACCATGCGGCGCACGGCGCAGGGCCGCCTGTCCGAGGTATTCGGCACGCGCACCCTCAAGATAGACAAGCTGTTGCGGCGGCTTGATCTTTATAAGCTCGCGCAAAGATCCGTCAGCGCACTGGACGATGACACCCTGACCGCGCTCAACGCCTATGCAAAGGGCGTGAACGCCCGGCTTGAGGAAATCAACAGCGGCGCCAAGGGCCGGGGGGCGCCCGAGATGTTCCTGTTCGACGCCCCCGTCGCCCCGTGGCAGCCCGCCGATACCGTCGCGATGCTCAAGCTGATGGCGCTACAACTATCGGGCCACCTATCTGAGGAGGTCATTCGCGCGCGTACAAGCCTTGCCCTGCAAGACCCCGATCGCCTGTCCGATATCCTGCCCGACGCGCCCGGCAGCGGCATCGCCGCCCTTCCCGACTATGCCGCGCTGTTCAACAGCAGCGATTTGCCACGCAACACCGCCCGCGTGACCCCGCCCCTTGATCCGCTGTCGCCGGTCAGGGCGCGGCCCTTCGCCGGCGCCTCGAACGCGTGGGCCGCCGCACCCGATCGCTCTGCCGCGGGCGGCACCTTGCTGGCCAGCGATCCGCACCTTGGGCTAAGCGCCCCGTCGATATGGTATCTCGCGCGGCTGGAGCTGAGCAGCGGCGGCGTGATCGGCGGCACCATCCCGGGCATCCCCGTGGTCCTGTCCGGCCGGTCCGAGGACCTGGGCTGGGGCATCACCTCATCTTACCTCGACGATCAGGACGTCCTGATCGAAAAGCTGAACCCCGACAATCCCGAGCAATACAAGACGCCGGACGGGTTCAAGCCGTTCCGCACCGCCAAATCCATCATCCAGATCAAGGATGCGGCCCCCGTCACCCTGACCCTACGTTGGAGCGATAACGGCCCAATCCTGCCGGGAAGCCACTACAATCTGGAAAGCGTGACGCCCAAGGGGCATGTCGCGGCCCTGTCTTGGACGGCGCTTAGCGACCAGGACACCACCATTCAGGCTGCGCTGCGCATGATGCGCACCCGCACCGTGCAGGATGCGCTGGCGAGCGCCGAGCAGTACATAGCGCCGTCGCAGAACCTCGTCGTTGCCGATGGCGTCCAGATCGCCATGAAAACCATTGGCGCCAACCCGCGCCGCGCCGCCGCACACCAAAGCAAGGGCCGCATTCCCAGCCCCGGGTGGGTGGAAAGCAATCGCTGGCAGGGCACCCTGCCCTACGCATCCAACCCCGAGTTCCTCAACCCCGGCGGCGGTATCGTCGGGAACACCAACAACAAGACCGTCGATCGGCCATTTCCCATGCATGTCAGCTTTCACTGGGGCGACAGCCAGCGCATCCAACGCTGGCGCCGCCTGATGCAGGCACGGCAGGTGCATACCCGCGACAGCTTCATCGAGGCGCAGCTCGACACCGTCAGCTTTACCGCGCGCGCGCTTCTTCCGCTGGTCGGCGCCGATCTGTGGTTCACCGGCGAAGCCGCCCCCGACGGCACGCCAGAGCGCCGCCGTCAGCGCGCGCTGACGCTTCTTGCCGACTGGAACGGCGAGATGAACGAGCATCTGCCAGAACCGCTGATCTACGCGGCATGGATGCGTGCGTTGCAAGATCGCCTGATCCGCGACGAGCTGGGCCCGCTGGCGCGCGATTTCACCCATGTCGAGCCCCTGTTCATCGAACGCGTCTACCGCGACGTGGATGGCGCGGCGGTCTGGTGCGACGTGATCCAAAGCGCGCCCGAGGAAACATGCACCGACATGGCGCGCCTTGCCTTGGACGATGCCCTTACATGGCTTGAGGAAACTTATGGCACCACGCTGGAATCGCTTCGCTGGGGCAACGCCCACCAGGCCACGCACGACCACCCCACCTTGGGCGAGGTACCGGTGCTGCGCTACTTCGTGAACATCCGCCAATCAACCTCCGGCGGTGACAATACCCTGCTCAGGGGCCGAACACGCGGCGGCGATGGCAGCGATGCGTTCCAAAACGTGCATGGCGCGGGGTATCGCGGCGTTTATGATTTCACCGATCCCGACAGTTCGGTCTTTATCACCTCGACGGGCCAATCGGGCCATTTCCTGTCGCGGTTCTACGACAACCTGGGCACGCTGTGGCGCCGGGGGGAGTATATCCCGATGTCGCTTGACGCGGACCTGGCCCGCGCCGCCACCGTCGGCATCACCCACCTGCGCCCCAAATCCCCTTGACGGTCTGCGCCTGACACAAAAGGATGCGAAAACCCTGTCGCGGATTGACCAACCTGTCGCGTTCAGGACGGACCGGCAGGCACGCCGATTGCTAGCCGGCGAATAACGCCCGCCGCCGCCTGGGTTTTTTCCCAAGCGAGCAACGATAAGGAGGTCAGTCCCATGTTTCAGGTGCTCGCAGCCGTCTGGGCGTTGTTGCTGGGCATGGCGCTCATCATGATCGGCAACGGCATGCAGGCAACCCTGATCGGTGTGCGCGGCGATATCGAGGGGTTCTCGACATTCGAGCTATCGGTAATCACCTCGGGGTATTTCGTTGGCTTCCTGGCGGGATCGCGCCTTACGCCCGAACTGATCCGCCGTGTCGGGCATGTGCGCGTGTTCGCCGCTCTGGCCTCGTTCCTGTCCGCAGGCCTCATCGCCCTGCCGGTCCTGGCTGAGCCGTGGGCGTGGACGCTTTTGCGCGTAGCGCTGGGGTTTTGCCTGTCGGGCGTTTACGTGACCGCCGAAAGCTGGCTCAACAACGCCGCCACAAACGAGACCCGCGGCCAGACGCTGTCGGCCTACATGATCGCGCAGATGCTTGGCATGGTGGCGGCGCAAGGGCTTATGAACGTGGGCGATGCGGGGGGCTTCGTGCTGTTCATCCTGCCCTCGATCCTTGTTTCGCTGGCGGTGGCGCCGATCCTTTTGTCGATCTCGCCCACGCCCGCGTTCGATACCGCCAAGCCGATGCGCCTGACGACGCTGTTCATCAACTCCCCGCTGGCGGCGGTCGGGATGATGATTCTCGGCGGTGTCTTTGCCGCGCAATTCGGCATGGCGTCGGTCTACGGTGCCGCGGCGGGGCTGAGCGTCGGACAGATATCCACCTTCATCGCGATGATCTTCACCGGATCGCTGGTACTGCAATACCCGATCGGCTGGCTGTCCGACCGCATGGATCGCCGCGTGCTGATCTGCGGCGTGTCGGTGGTCGGCGCAGGCGTGGGACTTGCCGGGTTCCTGTCGGGCTCGGCCTACCCGGTATTGCTGATCATAGCGTTCGTCTTTGGCGGCATGACAAATCCGCTTTATTCGCTGTTCATCGCCTATGCCAACGACTTCCTGGAAATCGAGGATATGCCCGCCGCCTCTGGCGGGCTGGTATTCATTTACGGGCTGGGCGCGATCACCGGGCCGATCGTAACCGGGCAATTGATGTCATGGGTCGGCCCCAAGGGGTTCTGGCTGTTCGTGATGCTTTTGTTCTTCGCCATCGCCGCCTACGCGCTTTGGCGCATGACGCGCCGCGCCTCGGTGCCTGTCGATGAAACGGGGGCCTATGTCGGCGTCAGCCCCACGGCCTCGCCCGTGGCGGTCAGCGCGGCGCAGGACTGGTATATCGAACAGGCCGAAGAGCAGGACGCGCAGGACTGACCCCCCGCGCACGCTCGCACTCACATCTCGCGGAAATCTTTCTCCTGCCGCGCAGTCCAGCGCACCGAAAGATCAAACCCCTCGTCGGTCTGCGTCTCGCTCTCGATCACACCCTGCTGGTGCAGCCAGGCGCGCTTGCGGCTGTCCTCGTATGGCAGATGCAAATGGGTCACGTGCCGTTCGGCCTCCAAGGCGCGGGCGGCCATCTGCAGGAATGCCTCCATCCCCTCGCCGGTGATCGCCGACATCGCGCAGGTGTCGGGCCTGCGGGCGGCGCGCACCATCTCCGCCTCTTTCTCGGCGGGGGGCAATTGGTCGATCTTGTTCCACACCTCGATCAGCGGCGTCGCCCCCTTCACCCCCAAGGATGCAAGGATGTCGCGCACATCACCCGCTTGCGCATCGCTTTCGGGGTGGCTGATGTCGCGCACATGCACGATCAGGTCCGCTTCCAGAACCTCCTCAAGCGTAGCGCGGAACGACGCGACCAGCTCCGTCGGCAGATCGCTGATGAACCCCACCGTGTCCGACAAGATCACCTCGGGGCCGCCCCCCTGCAGGCGCACGGCCCGCATCGTCGGGTCGAGCGTCGCAAACAGCATGTCCTTGGCCATCACTTCGGCGCCGGTCAAGCGGTTGAAAAGGGTCGATTTTCCCGCATTGGTGTAGCCCACCAACGCAACCACCGGATAGGGCACCTTGGCCCGCGCCGCACGGTGCAGCTTGCGCGTCTTCACGACCTTCTCAAGCTGACGGCGAATGCGGACGATCTGCTCGTCGATGGCGCGGCGGTCCGCCTCGATCTGCGTCTCGCCCGGCCCCCCCACGAATCCCAGCCCGCCGCGCTGCCGTTCAAGGTGGGTCCAGGCCCGCACAAGCCGCGTGCGCTGATACTTCAGGGCGGCCATCTCGACCTGCAAAACACCCTCGCGCGTGCGCGCCCGGTGCGAGAATATCTCAAGGATCAGCCCCGTACGATCCAACAGCTTGACGTTCCACGCCTTTTCCAGGTTGCGTTGCTGCACTGGCGTCACCGGCCCGTCAACCAGAACCAGGTGCACCTCCTCGGCCGCAAGTTGCGCCTTGATCTCGTCGATCTTGCCGGTGCCGAACAGGTGCCCCGGATGCGCCCGCGACAGCGGCACAACCTGCGCCCCGACCACCTCCAGCCCCGGAAGGGCATGCGCCAGCGACACCGCCTCGTCCAGCGCGTAACTCGGCTCGCGGCGCTCTTTGTCGGTTTTCAGGTCGGGATGCAGCACCCATGTCCGCGTTGCGACGCGGTCTTCGTCAATCAATTGGACTCGTCACCGTCATACAGGTTGATGGGTTGGGCGGGCATGATCGTGGAAATCGCGTGTTTGTAGACCAGTTGCGATTGCCCATCCCGGCGCAGCAGGACACAGAAATTGTCAAACCAGGTGATAACCCCTTGCAGCTTTACCCCGTTGATCAGGAAAATCGTAACCGGGATTTTCGTTTTTCTTGTGTGATTAAGAAATGCGTCCTGAAGATTCTGTCTATCGGAAGCCATTGGAAACCCTTTATTCTTGCCTGCCAGAACCGGCCAGGTACCAACGCCCGAACCGGTCTGCTTTTAACCGAGTATGTCGCGCCATGACGCGAGTTTCCAGCCCCAAATTAACGTGGATATTCCGACACTAATCAATGCACGGGGCCGCTACTCGCGCCACACGCTGCTGCTGATCAGCGCAATGATGGCCAGCATTTCCAACCGCCCGAGCACCATCGCCGCGCACAATGTCATTTTCGCCGCCGCGCCGATGTCGGCCAGGACAATGGGACTATCGGGGGCAAACCCGATCAAGGGCCCCGTCGTGGACAGCCCCGCAATCGCCAGCACCGTCGCATGATCAAAGCTTTGGCCCAAGGCCGTCAGGACAAGCACAAAAACCGCCAACGTCAGCGCAAACAACATCAGGAACAGCCACGCAATATAGGCCCCCTGCCGCCGCATGCGGCGATCATTGGCGCGCGCGCGGCCGACGGAACTGGGATGAACCAGCCGCTCCATCTCGCGCAGCGCATTGAGATAGAGCGCCCACACGCGCAGCAGCTTGATCCCGCCCGCCGTCGTCGCCACGCCGCCGCCGATCATCGCCAGCCCCATGAAGATCAGGCCCGTGGTATTGAGGCCGGACCAATCCTGCGCCGCCGCCCATTCGGCGCTCTCGAACCCGGTTGTCGTCAGGAACGACAAAACGGTGAACACCCCGCCCCACAAGGCGCGTACCGCCGTTAGCGTGCTGTTGCCGCCGTCGATCTCGATCGCGCCGGCCCAGTGGCGCGCGAACATCACCAGCGGCACAACAAGCACCAGAACCAGCCCCAGGCGGAACTCGCGGTCGGCATAGACTCCCGGGCTGGCCCGCGCGCGGGTGTCGCGCGAAAACGTCACGCGCGACAGCGCAAACAGCATGAACATCGCCATCAGCGCCTCGCCCCACACCCCCGCGCCGGACACCTGCGCAGACGGCAAGGGGGTGATGCCGCTGGTCGCCATGACCGCCGCCGCGTGGCTGAACGCCGTCAGGCCGCTATCGCCCGCGATCACAAGGCAGACCCACAGGACAGCCGTCAGCCCCGCATAGACCGGCGCCAGCACCAGCGCCGCGCGCATGACCCGGTGCTGCGGATCGGCGCGCTCGGTTTGGCGCCAGTTGCGATCATACTGCACCGGCTGCCCGGTCGCGGTCACCTCGAACCCGCCAAGGTTGAGCGGCCCCAGAATCGCGGCGGCGGACACCCACATCAACAGCCCGCCAAGCCACCCCACTAACGCGCGCCACAGATGGAGCGTCGGGCTCAGGCGCTCGGCATCGAAAAGCACCGCGCCGGTTGTCGTCAGGCTCGACACCATTTCGAAATACGCATTGAGAAAGCTGGTCGTCTGCAACGCCTCGTGGAACGGCACCGCCAACAGCAGCGGCAGCACCGTGAACGCGGCCAGCAGCGCCACCAGGTTCTGCATCGTGCTGTGCGCCCGCGTGCGCCCCGACAGGGCCACGACCACCATCGTCAGGACCAAAAGGCCAAGCGTGCCCGAGTAGAAAAACGCGCGCGCCTCGGCGTGGCTGGACAGCGACAGCGCATGCATCGCGGGCACATACATCGCACCCATGCCGATCCCGGCAAGGATCACGAATAGCGGCAGTTTCACCAGCGCGTCCGCCATGACTAGAAATAATCGATCGAGACCTGAAGCAGCCTTTCGACCTCAGGCACATCCGACGCCTTGGAAAACAGGGCGATCACGTCCCCCTCGTCGATACGCGTGCCGCCGGTGGGGCGGATCACCTTGCTTCCTTTCAGGATACCGCCGACAAGGACGCCCTCGGGGAACTCGATATCGCGCACGCGCCGCCCCGCGATCGGCGAGGTGGACAGCACCTCGGCCTCGATCACCTCGGCCTCGGCATCGCCGATGGAATAGACCCCGCGCACCCGCCCGTGGCGGATATGGCGCAGGATCGAGCTGACGGTGGTCGCGCGCGGGTTGATATACGCGTCGATCCCCAGCGGCCCCATCAGCGGCGTCAGCGTCGGATCGTTGATCAGTGCCACCGACATCGGGCACCCGATGGATTTCGCGCGCACCGCCGCCAGCAGGTTCGTCTTGTCATCGTCGGTCACGCACAACACGGCGTCGGCCCGCTCGATCCCCGCTTCGGACAACAGGCCCACATCAAGGCCATCGCCATGCAGCACGATGGTCCGCTCCAACGCGTCCGCCGCATGCTCGGCCTGGGCGCGGGACATCTCGATCACCTTGGCACGGATCTTGGAGCCCCGCGTCTCCAATCCGCGCGCCACCGTCAGGCCGACATTGCCGCCGCCGATGATCACCACCCGCTCTTGCTTGCGCGGGGTCTTGCCGAAAATCTCCAGCGTGCGGGTGATGTCCTCGTTCACCGCGAAAACGTAGCAGGCATCGCCCACGAACAACTGATCGCCCGGCTCGGGCGCGAAAAGGCGGCCTTCGCGGCGCACCCCCACCACCACCGCGCGCAGCGTCGAAAACAGGTCCGTCAACTGCCGCAGCGGCGTGTTCACCACCGGGCAATCCTCCTCAATAGTGATGCCCAGCAACTCGGCCCGCCCGCCGAGAAAGCTTTCGGTGTCGAACGTGGCAGGCGAGGACAACCGCCGCATCGCGGCCTCGGCCACCTCGCGCTCGGGGCTGATCACCACGTCGATGGGCAGGTGATCGCGCCGATACAGGTCCGAATAGATCGCATCCAGGTAGGATTGGCTGCGCAGCCGCGCGATCTTGCGCGGAATGGCAAAGACCGAATGCGCCACCTGGCAGGTCACCATGTTGACCTCGTCCGAGTGGGTGGCGGCAATGATCATGTCAGCGTCGCGCGCGCCCGCGCTATCAAGAATGTCTGGGTAGCTGGCGAACCCGGCGATGCCTTGCACATCCAACGTATCGGACGCGCGCCGAACAAGGTCGGGGTTGTTGTCCACGACGGTCACGTCGTTCTTTTCCCCGGAAAGATGGCGGGCGATCTGCCAGCCAACCTGCCCGGCACCGCAGATGATCACTTTCATGGCTGCGAGTCCTCGCTATCAGGCCCTAGTGGATGGCAGAACCCCCTGCCCCGGTCAATCGTTTGTAACACCGCAGCGCTTAGCTCTCGGCCTCGTTCTCGGCTTCGTTCCCGGCCTCGTCCACATGCGCGAACCGATGGCCGGACTTGGCCGTTGTCACAACCCCAAGCGATTTGAGCTTGCGGTGCAGCGCGCTGCGCTCCATGCCCACGAAATTGGCGGTGCGGCTGATATTGCCGCCGAACCTGTTGATCTGGGTCAGCAGGTATTCCCGCTCAAACGCCTCGCGCGCCTCGCGCAACGGTAGCGTCGCCAGTGCCCCTGACAGAACCACGCGTTCATCATCACTGGTCGCGCCCTCCTCGGGGGCCGGCAATTCGCGCGCCTCGATGGCGCCGTTACCCTCGCCAAGGATGAGCACCCGCTCGATCAGGTTGCGCAACTGCCGGACATTCCCCGGCCAGATCATCGTCTGCATCAGGGCCACCGCCTCTTCCGATATCTCGCGCATTGGCAAGCCCTGCGTGCGGTTGAAAAGACTCACGAAATGCTCGGCCAACAAGGGGATATCCTCGCGCCGGTCCTCAAGCGACGGCACCGCGATCGGCACCACGTTCAAGCGGTGATACAGCTCTTGGCGGAACTGCCCGGCGGCGATTTCGGCCTGCAGATCGCGATTGGTGGACGAGATTACCCGCAGATCCACGCGCACCTTGTCGGCGCCGCCGACGCGCTGAAACTGCTGATCGACCAGCACGCGCAGGATCTTGGATTGCGTGCCAACCGGCATATCGGCGACCTCGTCGAAATAGATCACCCCGCCATGCGCCTGCTCCAGAAGGCCCGGCTCGATCCCGCGCTCGGCGCCCTCGCGCCCGAACAGGACCTCTTCCATCCGCTCCGATTCGATCGACGCGCAGCCGACGGTCACGAACGGCCCGCTGGCGCGGTTCGAATTGGCGTGGATATAGCGCGCCGCCACTTCCTTGCCCGCCCCCGCCGGCCCGGTCAGCATCACCCGACCGTTGGATTTGGTCACCTTGTCCAACTGCCCCATCAACGCCCGGTACGCGGCCGAGGCGCCGATCATCTGCGCCTCGCTGGTGTCGCGGCGGCGCAATTTCTGGTTCTCCCGCCGCAAACGCGATGTCTCCATCGCGCGCCGAATCACCACCAGCAACTGGTCGATGTTGAAGGGCTTCTCGATGAAATCATACGCACCCTGCTTGATCGCGGCGACCGCGATCTCGATATTGCCATGCCCGGAAATGATCACCACCGGCACATCGGGGTTGTCGCGTTTGACGGTCTTGAGAATATCAATCCCGTCCATCCGGCTATCTTTGAGCCAGATATCCAGCACGATCAGCGCCGGCTGCTCGGCGTTGATCGCGGCCATGGCATCGTCGGAATTGCCCGCCAGCCGCGTCGCATAGCCCTCGTCCTCAAGGATATCCGAAATCAGCTCCCGGATATCGCGCTCGTCGTCAACGATCAGAATATCACTCATCCGTCCCTGTCCCTTGCAACCTGCTCTGCTCATTATCGCCTTGCTGCGCGCCGCTCTTGAGTGGCAGCCGCACAACCGCCATGGCGCCGGCGTGATCACCCTGCCCAAAGGGCTCCGCGTCCTCCAGCGTCAGCGTTCCGCCGTGTTCTTCGATGATCTTGCGTACGATCGGCAGGCCCAGCCCGGTGCCCTCGTCGCGGGTTGTCACATATGGCTCGAACAGGCGCGCGCGATCCTCCGGCAGGCCGATGCCGTTGTCGCTGATCCGCAATTCGGCCCAGCCCCCGTCGCTGCGACTTTGCACCCTGATCTCGGGCTTGTAGCCCTCCGGCGCGCCGGATTTTTCCAGGGATTCAATCGCTTCGCCGGCGTTCTTGATCAGGTTCGTCAACGCCTGCGCGATCATCGTCGCGTCCAGATCGGCCATCAGGGGTTCGTTGGCGATGTCCGATGAAAACTCCACATCGGGCTGACCGGATTGCTGCAACAACACCGCGCTTTGCAACAACTCGGTCAGGCTTTCGGGCTGACGATCCGGCTCGGGCATGCGGGCAAACTTGGAAAACTCGTCCACGATCCGGCGCAAATCGGCGGCCTGGCGGCTGATGACGTCCGTGAGCTGCTCCAGCGCCTCCGCGTTCTCATCGTCCAGACGGCGGCGGAACTTGCGCTTGATCCGCTCCGCTGACAACTGGATCGGCGTCAGGGGGTTCTTGATCTCGTGCGCGATGCGCCGCGCAACGTCGCCCCACGCCGCCATGCGCTGCGCCGCCACCAGGTCGGTCACATCGTCAAAGGCCACCACGTAGCCCTCGCGCTCGCCGCGCTCGTTGCGGCGGGTCGCCATGCGCACCAGCAGGTTCTCGATCTTGCCGCCCCGGCTGACCTTGATCTCTTCCTGCGCTGTCTCCGTCTGTCCGGATTGCAGCCGCTTGAACAGCGGCTCGAACTCGGGCACCGCCACCGCCAACGCCAGCGATTGCTGATCCTCGTGCCAACCCAAAAGCCGCTCGGCCGACCGGTTCACAAAGGTCACGCGCCCCGTGCTATCAAGCCCCACAACCCCCGACGTGACCGAGCTCAGCACCGAATCAAATAGCCGCCGGCGCTGCTCGATCTGGCGCGTGTTGTCCAGTAGCGCGTCGCGCTGCGCCTTGATCTGGCGGGTCATCTGGTTGAAATAGCGGCCCAGCTGGGCGATCTCGTCGTCGCCCTCTTCCTCGACCACGCGCACATCCATATCGCCGCCGCCAACACGCTGCGCCGCATCCGTCAACCGCCCCACCGGGCGCGACAGGCGCTCTGCGAACCACAGACCAAGCCAGATCGCCGCCAGGATCAGAATCAGCGCGAAACCAAGGTAAATAAGGCCAAATTCAAACAGGACCCGCCCCCTGTCGCGCTCAAGCTGCTGATAGAAACGCGCGGTTTCCTGCGTGTCGTCCAGCAGGCTCAGCAACGCGCCATCCACTTCGCGACTGACATATAGCAGCCGATCGGTGAACTCCTTAAGCGGTAGCAACGCGCGAAATTCGTTGTTGTCCCAATCCTCTATGATCAACAGGTCATCGTCGCGCGCATTCGCGATCTGTTCATCGCTGGGTTCCTCGAAATCAAACAGATAGGACCGCTCGCCGCGCGCGCGTATCTCGCCGGTGCCATCAATGACGAACGCCTCGCGCAGCCCGCGCTGGATCTGCGCCTGTCCCTGGCTCAGGACTTGCCGCACGTCCCCGTCGCTCATGAATACCTGCGAGCGGCGCGTCGCGTTCAACAGCTCCGCCAGCGCGCGCGCGTCCTTGGTCAAATCGGCGCGATGCTCCTGCTCATAGGCCTCGGCCGCCGCCAGGGACGAGCCGACAACCTGCCGCACTCGATCCGAAAACCACCCCTCAAGGCCCACATTGACCGTCAGCCCGGCAAAGACCGCGACCGACACGGTCGGGATCAACGCCAACAGCGCGAATGCGCCGGTCAACCGCAGGTGCAGCTTGGACCCTGCCGAGCGCGCCCGCCGCGCCGCGACAAGCGCGACAACGCGTTGCAGCACCAGCGCCGCGATCAGCATTACATAGACGAGATCGGCCAGCAGAACCAACCGCAGGCCCGGCGCCGATGCCCCCTGATCCAGCGGCCCCAGCACCAGGAACGTCGCCAGCGCCAGAACCGGTCCAAGCAGCACCAGACCCAGCGTCGCCGCGTTGCGCACACGCCGCATCCGCCGCAAACGGCTGATCCTGCCCCACGTAAGTCTCTGCCCGGCGCGGGTAACCACCCGTCTCCCCCATTTCCCGTGTCGCCACAGGGACGAACCGCCTACATTCACCTTGCGTGCACCGGCACTGCCCAAGTGGCGCCGATTTGTCACGCCTCTGTTGCGGTTTTACATCAACTTCCGGCGCCGTGTCACGCGAATATCCAGATCATTGATCTTCTTGCGCAGGGTATTGCGGTTGATGCCCAGCAGATCGGCGCATTTGGCCTGATTGCCGCCCGTCGCCTCCAACGCGATCTCGATCAGGGGCAGCTCCACCTCGCGCAGGATACGCCCATAAAGGCCCGGCGGCGGCAACATGTTGCCATGCAAATCGAAATACCGCCGCAAGTGCCGCGCCACCGACCCCGAAAGCTGTTCGGTGGTCTCGCCATCGGCGCCGCCGCCCAATTGCTCGGCCTCCGGTTGACTGCCCAGGGCCGCCTCGACCTCGGCGCGCGAGATTTCCCCGGCCTGCGCGGTCAACGCCAGCCGCCGGATCGCGTTTTCAAGCTGCCGCACGTTGCCAGGCCAGCTATAGCTGCGCATCATCTCAAGCGCGTCATCGGACAATCGCCTGCGCGGCCCGCCCTGCGCCTCAACCTGGGTCAGGAAATGCGTCGCCAACAGCGCGATATCATCGACCCGCTCGCGCAGGGCGGGCACATGCAGGCTGGCGCCGCTCATGCGATAGTAAAGATCCTGCCGTAGCGTCCCCGCCTCCATCGCGCGCTTGGGATCGGCCTGTGTCGTGGCCATGAACCGCGGCACATGATCGCCGGGATTGTCCATCATGCGCACGATGCGGGCCTGTGCATCGGGGTCGATATCGCCGATCTCATCAAACAGCAGGGTACCGCCCCGCACCCGCGCCAACACGCGCGAGGGCCCTTCGATATCGCGCAGGTCCGAGGCGCTGACCGACACGAACGGCAACGTTCGCCGATCCGAGAAATCGTGGATGGCCCGCGCGATCAGGGTCTTGCCAGACCCCGATTCACCCGACACCAAAACCGGGATATCGGTGTTCATCACCCGCGCGACCAGGCGATAAAGCTCCTGCATCGCGGGCGTGCGCCCCACCAGCGGCAGATCGCTGGGCTGCTCGCCGCGCTCCTCGGCGGGTGCAGGCGCCGGATCGGCGCGGCGGCGCTGATCCAACGCGCGCGCCGTGCGCTTCATCAGGTCCGGCAGGTCGAACGGCTTGGGCAGGTAATCGAACGCGTCCGCCTCCGCCGCCTTGATCGCAGTCATGATCGTGTTTTGCGCCGAAATCACGATCACCGGCAGGCCGGGGCGATCCTCGGCGATCTTGGGCAGCATCTCCAAGCCGTTGCCATCGGGCATGACCACGTCCGAGATCACGACGTCGCCCTTGCCCTCGCCAACCCACCGCATCAGCGTTGTCAGGCTTGACGTGGCATGAACCTTGCACCCCGCCCGCGTCAGCGCCTGCGTCAAAACGGTTCGAATTGTGCGATCATCGTCGGCAACCAGAACGGTTCCGTCCATCACGATCTCTCCCTGGTTCTGCGCTGACCCGCCGGTTTCGCCATCGGCAACGAGATTCGGAAAACGGTGCGGCCAGGCACCGACTCGACCGAAATCCATCCACCATGATCCGAGACGATCTTGGCCGTCAGCGCCAATCCCAGCCCGGTACCGTTCTCGCGCCCCGAAACGAACGGCTCGAATATGTCGCCCTTGATCTCGTCCGGCAGGCCCGGGCCGTCATCCATCACCTCGATCTGCAACGGCAGCGCCTGCCCCGACCCATCGTTGCGGCGCAGGCTGAAGGAATGCTCGAAATATGTCCGCAGGCGGATCGTCCCACCCCCCTTGCCCGCCGCCTGCGCCGCGTTCTTCAAGAGGTTCAGCACCACCTGCACCAACTGATCCGCGTCCCCAAGCGCCAGCGGCAAGGACGGGTCATAGTCATCCTCGATCCGCATCTGCGCACCGAATCCCACTTCGGCCGACCGGCGCGCACGGTCCAGAACGTCATGCAGGTTTATCGGCTGCAAATCGGGCGGCGAGAGGTTGCCGAACTGCTCGACCTGCTCCAGCAGCTTCACGATCCGGCGGCTCTCGGCCACGATCAGATCGGTCAGTTCCAGGTCCTCGGGGCCAAGGTTCATCGACAAAAGCTGCGCCGCGCCCGTGATCCCGGCCAGCGGGTTCTTGATCTCGTGCGCCATCATCTCGGCCATGCCGATCGCCGATTTGGCCGCCGATTTCACCGTGTGGTTCTGCGTGATCCGCCCAGCCAGCTCGCGCGGCGAGATCAGCAGCAGCATATAGCCGGGCCTATCCTGCAACGGCGCCACCGACAGGTTGCACTGCGTCGGCGCCCGGTCCCCCGTGCCAACATCGACATCGTTGACAAATAGCGGCGAATTGGTCTGCCGCGCCCGCGCGAATGCCCGGTCAAGCGGCGCATCGACCATCACCTTGTCCCAAACCGGCTGCCCCGCAAGGGCCTTGGCGGATGCGTTCAGGAACCCCTCGGCGGCGGGGTTGATGTCGGCGATCCTGTCGTCGCGGTCCAAAACCAGCCCCGGCAACGGCAGCGACGACCACACAGCGGCGCTTTCCCCGTCGGTCATGCGGCCGCCCTCTCGCCGTCGCACAGGGCCATCCGCAACAGCCCCAGCACCTGCGCCGGGCTCGTCGCGGTCAGAACCTCGCGCCGCAAGCCGCCGGGCGTTCCCGCCTCGTCCATGTACCAGCCCAGGTGCTTGCGCGCCACGCGCAGGCCCAGGTCCGCGCCGTAAAACGCGACCGTCGCCTCGTAATGCGCGGCCACCAAATCCGCCAGCGCACCGCCGAGCGGAATATCGGGTGCCGGCCCGTGCCCCAACTCGTGCGCGATCTGCGAAAGCAACCAAGGCCGCCCCTGCGCGCCCCGGCCCACCATGACGCCATCCGCACCCGACTGCGCCAGCGCCGCCTTGGCGGACGGGCCATCGACGATATCACCATTGGCCACTACCGGGATCGAAACCGCCTGCCGGACGCGATTGATCGCCGCCCAATCCGCGCGCCCCTTGTAAAACTGACAGCGCGTACGCCCGTGGATCGTCACCATCCGCACCCCGGCGTTTTCCGCGCGCCGAGCCAGGTCCGGCGCGTTCAGGCACCCCTCGTCCCACCCCAGCCGGGTCTTGAGCGTCACCGGAAGGCCGACGGCGCCGACCACCGCCTCGATCAGGCGCAGGGCATGGTCCGGCTCGCGCATCAGGGCCGATCCGGACATGCCGCCGACAACCTTCTTGGCCGGGCACCCCATGTTGATATCGATCAGGCGCGCGCCGCTATCTTCAACCATGCGCGCGGCCTCGGCCATCCAGTAGGGGTCGCGCCCGGCCAGTTGTACGGCGGTATCTGCGCGCTCCAGGCCCAGCTCGGCCCGCGCCCGCACGCCCGGCTTGGCCTGCACCATTTCCTGGCTGCCGACCATCTCGCTCACCACCAGGCCGGCGCCGAACCGGGCCACCAAACTGCGGTATGTCACATCCGTAATCCCCGCCATCGGCGCCAGCAACACCGGCAGAGAAATGGAATGGTCGGAAATCGAGAGGGTCATCTGCTTAATCCTTGGGCAACACACCCCTGATACCGTCTGCGCCCCCCATCTTCAACAAAACAAAAGGGATTTCGGACTCCCCCGGGGCATTTCGCCTAATTATTGTGCAGTATTGTCGGGGCTCCTCCGCATTGCCCTCCGCCCTTGCAGGGCCTATGCAAGGGCAGGCTCAACAACGCGGTCACACGGACATGACAACTGCCGCCATCATCCTTGCCGCCGGGCGTGGCACCCGCGCCGGCGGGGAAATTGCAAAGCAATGGCAACCGATTGCAGGGCGCCGCGTGATCGACTGGACGCTCGATGCGTTCCGCAACGCCCCCGACATCGACAGCATCGTCGTGGTCCTCCCGCCCGGCGAGGTGGACCGCGTTGAAACATCAGGCCAGATCCTTACCACCGCGGGCGGCGACAGTCGCGCGGCGTCGGTCAAGGCGGGGCTGGAGATGCTGACGGACGCGCAAACGGTCCTGATCCACGACGTGGCGCGCCCCTGCGTGTCGCAATCGGTGATCGCGGACGTGATCCGCGCCTTGGGCCACAGCCCCGGCGCCGCGCCCGCCCTGCCGGTAAGCGACGCACTTTGGCGTGGCGACGGCGGCGCGGTCACCGGGATCGTTCCGCGCGATGGCCTGTGGCGCGCACAAACCCCGCAAGGCTTTGATGTCAAAGCGATCCGTGCCGCCCACAACGCCCACCCCGATGACGCCGCCGACGACGTGCAAGTCGCCCGCGCTGCGGGGCTGGAGGTTGCCATCGTGCCCGGCGACGAGGACAATATCAAAATCACCACGCGCGCGGATTTCGCCCGCGCCGAGCGCATCCTGCGGAGACACATGAGCCGCGACCAATCACCCGATTTCGACGTAAGGACCGGCAACGGCTATGACGTGCACCGCTTTGCACCCGGCGATCATGTCATCCTGTGCGGCGTGAAAATTCCGCATACTCATGCACTTAAGGGTCACTCCGATGCCGATGTGGGGATGCACGCCATCACCGACGCCCTCTATGGTGCGCTGGCCGAGGGGGATATCGGGCGCCATTTCCCCCCTTCCGATGCGCGATGGAAGGGCGCGGCCAGCGACATATTCCTGGCGCACGCCGTGGAAACGGTCCGCGCGCGGGGATACCGAATCGCGAACATCGATTGCACCCTGATCTGCGAGCAGCCCAAGATCGGCCCCCACGCCGACGCGATGCAAACAGAGCTGGCACAGATCACCGGGATCGACGCCACACGCATTTCGGTCAAGGCCACGACCAGCGAAAAGCTCGGCTTTACCGGGCGCGAGGAAGGCATAGCAGCAACCGCAACGGCAACGGTGATACGCCCATGATACACCTGATCACGACGTTTTTCCTTGTCGGGCACATGCGCCCGGCGCCGGGCACCTGGGGCTCGGTGGCGGCGCTGCCGGTTGCCTGGGCGCTCTATACGCTTGGCGGGCTATGGGCGTTCCTGGCCGCACTGATCATAGTGATCCCGCTGGGATGGTGGGCGATCCGCCGCGACACCGCCGGCCAGACCGATCATGACCCCTCCGAGATCGTCATCGACGAGGTCGCAGGCCAATGGACCGCGCTGGCGCCGGTGATGATCGGCGCCGCCTATGCGGGCGTTCCCGTGCTGGCGCTTTGGCCCGGCTGGATCACCGCCTTTGCCGCGTTCCGGCTGTTCGATATCTGGAAACCGGGGCCGGTGGGTTGGGCCGACAGGCGGCCGGACGCGTGGGGCGTGATGCTGGACGATGTCATCGCCGGGGCGGGTGCCGCCGTGGTCGTAGTCGTCGCGGCGGCAGTCTCGCACGGGGTGATATTGCTATGACCCGCACCGACGAAATACTGTCGTTATACAGACAAAAAAAGTGGATGATCGCCACCGCTGAAAGCTGCACTGCGGGCATGGTCGCCGTGGCGATCACCGACGTCGCCGGATCGTCCGACGTGTTCGAGCGCGGCTTCGTCACCTACACCAACAACGCCAAGATCGAGATGCTGGGCGTGCAGGCCGACACGCTGGACGCGGACGGCGCGGTGTCCGAAGCGGTGGTCGAACAGATGGCGCGCGGCGCCCTTGCGGCCTCAAAAGCCCATGTAGCAGTGTCAATCAGCGGCATCGCCGGCCCCGGCGGGTCCGAGTTCAAGCCAGAGGGCCGCGTGTGTTTCGGGGTGGCCACCCCCTCAGGCTGCGAAAGCGAAACCATCGAGTTCGGCGCGCTTGGCCGCGCAGGGGTGCGCGAGGCGGCCCGCGATCACGCGCTCGACCTGCTGATCAAGGCCGCACGCGGTGTGTGAGCGCGCGGTGCATTCGCGATTGGCGTTTGTGCCCAAACGGACGGTTCAGGCCGTGAGGCGTCGATTCGCGGCACAACGACGCGTCACCTGCGGCAAGACCGCCTCAGGACGGCGCCGCATCGCCCGCGCCGCGCAGCGCGGCGGCAAAGCCCGCAACGCCCCCCGCCCCGCCAGCAAGCTGCCAAAGCCGTGCCGCGATATCCGGGCCCAGCAGCGCGCCGGCCTTCTCGTGCACGCGGGCCTGCCGATCCTCTAGCGACATCGGCGCGGCAAGGTCATGCGTGGCCTCGCGCACCTCGCCCCCGGCAAGGGTGACGCGCACGCGGCTGGCCGTCTCGGCCACGCTATCGTCGCCGGTGACGGCAACCCGCGCGCGCAGGGCCTGCACGGCCGGCTCGGCGCATAAATCGTCGCTGTAGCTTTGCAATTGCGCGGTATCGTGCCCCAGGAAAAGCATCGGCAAGACGGTGGCATAGCTGAACTTGGCGCCAAGGCCGGTGCTCGGCGCGGGCTGGTTGCACACGCTCAGCCACCGGGGATGGGTCGCCACCTCGATCCGCTCGATCGCCGCCGGATCAAGCGCGCCAAGCGTTTTCGCGGCCTCAAGGCAAGCATGAAGCCCGTGGCAACAGGCGTGAAACTTGTGGCTCACCCCTTCGAACAGCCACGCCTGCCCCAGATCATTGAGCGCGCCCTCTTCGGCGCTGCCAGCATGGGTCGGGCCAAAGCCCTGTGGCGCCTCAACCGCGTCGGGGTTGGCGACAAATCCCCCCTCGACCAGCAGCGCCGCCTCGACCCCGTTGGCGGCGGCGAGGCCCGCGTTGAACGGCTTGCCCATTGTGCCGAACTGCGACTTCAGGCCCGAGGCGCGCGTCGCCACCAGGCCAAGCGCCATCGCGCATTGATCCTTGGTCAGGCCCAGCAGCCGCGCCGCCGCCAGCGCCGCGCCAAACGCGCCCGCGGTGCCGGTCTGGTGAAACCCGTGCTGATAATGCCCGCGCCCCAGCCACAGGCCAACGCGCACAGACGTCTCCAGCCCGATCAGGGCGGCGGTTTCGAGCGCGGGCCAATCCGCGCCCCGATCCTCGGCCAGCGCCAGCGCGGCAGGCAAAACCGCCACCGATGGGTGGCCGATATGGGCAAAATGCGTGTCGTCGTAATCCAGCGCATGACTGGTCGCGCCATTGACCAGCGCGGCAGCGCGTGGCGGCAGGCGGGTGCCATGGCCGATGACGCTGGCGCGCGGCGCGCCGGCCTCGGCCAATGCCATACCGCGCGTGATACGCGATACCGGCTCATCCCGCCCGGCGATGGCAACGGCGGCCCAGTCCAGCAGCGACAGGCGCAGCACGGCGCGCGCGCTACCCGGGATGTCGGCCGGGGCTGTCTGCGCGGCGAAACCGGCAAGGCGGTCAGTGAGCGATGTCATCGGCGGCTCCAGTTACACGGGGCGGGATCGGGGCACGTTATATCGCGCGGCGCGGGGTCTGCAACGGGGCGGATCGGGAAGAGCGCCGCGCATCGGCAGGCCGCGGTGCGGCGATCCACCGTCGGTGCGGGGCACTTTATGCCAGCCAAATCCGAAAAACCTCAGAGCTTTGCGCGAACATCTGCCAAATCGCCGTGCCGTCACGCCAGAGGCGTGCCTATGATGGGCGGCGCCCCTTTGGGGCGACGGGCGGCCCGGCGATGCGCGCCCCCTCACGCCCCGTAAAGCGCCCTTGCCCGGCTCTCGAAGGCGCGCACGATGCGTTGCATGGCCTCGTTGAACACCACGCCGATGATGCGTTGCAGCATGGCGTTGCGGAACTCGAAATCAACAAAGAAATCAACGCTGCATCCCCCATCGGCGGGGTGAAAGGACCAGTTGGATTTCATGTATTTGAACGGGCCATCCAGGTACTCGGTATCGATGCGCAGATCGTCGGGCCACAGCACCACGCGGCTGGTGAACCGCTCACGGAACACCTTGAAACTGATCACCAGATCGGCCTCCATCACGCGGCTGCCATCGGGTTGTTCCGTGTCCGAGCGCACCCGCGCCGCCGCGCACCACGGCAGGAACTGCGGATACGAGGCCACGTCGGCCACCAGATCATACATCTGTTGCGGCGTGTAAGGCAGATGGCGTGTTTCGGAATGAGTTGGCATGTCGCATTATTTTTGGTCGTGACAGTGGCACCCCATTTCGTAGAGTGGGCGCGGAATTGCAAGGGGAAGTCATGCCACAGCGTCCTTATGTCATCGATCAAATGATTTCGGCCAAATCCATCGCCGCCCGGGTTGAGGAACTGGCCAGCGAAATCGCCGCGGACTTCGCCGGGACCGACAAGTTGGTCGTGGTGGGGCTGCTGCGCGGATCATTCGTGTTCATCGCCGATCTCGTGCGCGAGCTGGACCTGCCCGTCGAGGTCGATTTCCTTGAGGCGTCCAGCTATGACAACGCGATGGAATCCTCGCGCGAGGTGCGCATCCTCAAGGATTTGCGCGGCCAGATCGAGGGCCGCGATGTTTTGATCGTCGAGGATATCGTCGATACCGGCTATACCCTGTCGCATGTGCTGCAACTGCTGCAATCGCGCGGGCCAGGCAAACTCAGGACAATCGCCCTTCTGGACAAGCCGACGCGCCGCGAGACACCCATTCGCGCGGATTGGACCGGCTTCGAGATCCCCGATGAATTCGTCGTCGGCTATGGCATCGACTTTGCACAGCGCAACCGCAACCTGCCCTATATCGGCAAGGTGCGGTTCACGCCCGAGGGCGATCACCTCGCGCCCGAGGCGTAATCAGAACTGCTGCAACAGCTTGCGCCCCTCCTTGCGCTCGGCCTGCGACATCCCCTCGCCCAGGGCCGTGCAGGTGTCGGCGAAGGCGGTGATTTGCGCCTCGCCGTCGGCCTCGCGCACCGCCCACAGGCAATAGGCATAGGCCAGCGGCGGATCGCGCCAATACCCCTCATGCGTCTGCATGAAGCGCGCCAGCTCTACCCCGGCGGGTATATCGCCAAGGTTCACCGCCTCCTGGTAAAGGACGAAAGCGGCGATCAGGTCCACCGCCCCGCCCTCGCCCTGCTCATGCATCGCGCCAAGGCTGCGCAGCGCCGCGCCATCGCCCAGCCGCGCGGCCCGGTCCAGGATACGGCGCGCGCGCGGCGCATCGGGTGCAACCCCCTGCCCCTGCCGGTAGATCCGCGCCAGAACGCTACCCGCCGGCGCGTGCCCCAGCTCCAGCGCGGTGTTCAGCAAGGCAACCGCGCCGGCGGGGTCCGTCGCACCGCCGCGCCCCTCCAGCAGCATCCGCCCGCGCGCGGCAAAGGCGGGCGCATAGCCCTGCCGCATCGCCGCCTCCAGCAGGGTCTTGGCGCGGGCCGGATCGGCGGCAACCCCTTCGCGCCCCTCCAGCAGCATCGCGCCAAGATCAAACTGCGCCCGCGCCGCCCCCTGCGCCGCCGCCTTTTCCAGCCACTCAAGCGCCAATCGCGGGCTGCGCGACTTGCCGCGCCCGGTGCCATAGGCATCGGCCAGGATGGTTTGCGCGCGCGCGTCTCCGCCCCGCGCGGCGGGCTCGATCACAGTCAGCGCGGCGGCGTGATTGCCCTGCCCGTACGCCGCGATGGCGTCATCAACAGTGTCCGCGCGCGCCAGCCCGGCGCAGAATATCGCGATGCTCAGAGCTAATGCGTGGCGGATCATCCATCTCTCCCCGTTTCAATCGCGGGCACAGTAGCCTAAGCTTTGCCGCGGGGGAACGGGGTGCGACATGAACATGCGTTGGATCGTCAGGATGGCCCGCTGGGCGCGCAATCCGCCATCCGAAAAGATGGTCAAGCTGGTGCTGTCCATCGTGGCGGTGGCGGCGGTGATCTACGTGATTGAGCGCTACGTGGGCTGGCCCGACTGGTTGAGCCTCGACAACACACGCGGACGCTTGACCCCGCGATGAGGGCGCCCCGGGCACAAGGCCTTCATCGAAAGCATGGATTCAAGGCTCGCATCATTGGAGCCCGGCACACCGCCAGGTTCGCGCCCGCCCTTTTGCCTAAGGCAAACCTGCGGTTTGACGGGGCAGGGTCGGGCGCGAACCGGATCGCCGGGCGATCCGGGGGTCAATAATGCGACTGTTTCGGTCATCGGACAAACGGTTGAGGAGCCGCGTATCGTTGGGCCGCGGTGCGGCGATCCTACGCTGGTGTGGCGCGCTTTATGCCCGACAAATCCGAATGACATCTGGGCGTTGCGCTGACGTTTGCCAGATCGCCGTGCCGGGGGGCGGCCCGGCGATGCGCGGCGCCCTGCGGGCTTGATTCCGCGCATTGGTGCTGCCCCTCTATGGCCGCAATTCGCCAAGCTCACCACGTCCCGAACAGCCCCGACCGGATCACTGCTCCGCGTCCTGGCGCAGCCCGGCCAGTAGCCCGGCATGAACAGCCGGCGCTCCGGCCAGAACCCCGCGCGTTTGCGGCCATGTCTTGTTGAACCGCAAAGGCGCGCCGGCGCGGTCGGTCACCACCGCCCCCGCCTCGGCCAGGATCAGCGCCCCGGCGGCGATGTCCCATTCCCAACTGTCGCGCAGCGTCAGCATCGCGTCGAACCGCCCCTCGGCCACCAGCGACAACCGATAGGCCAATGACGGCCGATGATGCCGCACCACCCCCGGCGCGCCGCCCGCGCGCCAGTGCTGCGCGTCAAGCGCGGGGCGCGCGGCCAGCACCGATGCCCCTTCCAGCGCCGCCCGCTCCGACCGGCGGATCGCCGCGCCGTTGAGCATCGCACCGCCCCCCGCGCGCGCCGCGTACATCCGGTCCTTGAGCGGCAAGAATACAACCGCGGCCGTTACCTGTCCCTCTTCGACCACGGCCAGAGAATGCGCCCAGGCATCCGCCCCTTCTATGAAACTGCGCGTGCCGTCGATCGGATCAACAACGAATGCCGCCCGCCTCGACAGACGCTCGTCGGTGTTGTCCGGGCTTTCCTCCGACAGCCAGCCGTAATCGGGCCGCGCCCGGCGCAGCCGCTCCTCCAACACCGCGTTCACCGCCAGATCGGCCGCCGTCACCGGCCCCGCGCCGCCCGGCTTGTCGACAATGGCCAACTCGCCGCCTATGAAGCGCGTGGCGGTCTCTGCCGCCGCCCATGCCGCCCCGATCAGCAGCTCAAGATCGGCCTCACTCCCCGGCAAGGGTCATCCCCTCGACCAACAGCGACGGCACCACCCGCGACAGGTGCGTGCGCGCGTCATTGGCCGGAGTCATCCGCAAGAGCATCTCGCGCAGGTTGCCCGCGATGGTGCATTCGTTCACCGGGTAGGCGATCTCGCCCCCCTCCACCCAGAAGCCGCTGGCGCCGCGCGAATAATCTCCGGTGTTGGGGTTGATCGTGCTGCCGATCATCGAGGTGACCAACAGGCCGGTGCCCATCTCGCGCAGCAGGTCCTCGCGGCTCTGCCCGCCCTGCGTCAGCGCCACGTTCCAGTTCGACGGCGACGGCGGCGCCGATGTGCCGCGCGCGGCGTTGCCCGTCGATGGCAGACCCAACTTGCGCCCCGTCGCCAAGTCCAGCGTCCAGCCCGTCAGCACCCCGCGGTCGACTATCGCGCGCCGCCGCGTCGGCAGACCCTCGCCGTCGAACGGGCGCGACCCGGCCGCGCGCGGGCGGTGCGGGTCCTCGATCAGCGATAGCGCCTCGGGCAGCACCACTTGGCCCTGCGCATCGCGCAGCCACGATGCCCCGCGCGCAATCGCGGTGCCGTTCACGGCAGCCAGCAGATGCCCGATCAAGCTCGCTGCCACCCGCTCATCATACAGAACCGGAAACGCCCCGGTGCGCGGCCTGCGTGGCGACAGGCGCGCTGCCGCTCGCTCGCCCGCGCTGCGGCCGATATCCTCTGGCGTGCGCAGATCGGCCTGGAAAATGCGCATGTCGCCGTCGTGATCGCGCTCCATCCCCGTGCCGCTGCCCGCGATTGCCACGCAACTCAGCGCGCGGTCGCTGCGCCCATAGCCGCCCGAAAACCCGTTGCTCGCCGCCAGGTGCACCTGCCTGCGCCCATAACCCGCGCTCGCCGATTGCACCTGGCTGACACCCGCCACGTCCAGCGCCGCCGCCTCGGCCCGCCGCGCGCCCTCTTCCAGCATGTCCGGCCCAGGCTCGGGCGCCCCATCGCATAGCTCCAGCGCCTCGATGTCCCAATCTTGCGCCAACTGCCCCGCCTCGGCCAGGCCCGCGGCCGGGTCCTCGGGCGCCTCGCGCGCCATCGCCACCGCGCGCTCGGCCATCGCCTCCATCGTTTCGGCCCGGATGTCCGAGGCCGAAACGCACGCCTGCCGCCGCCCCAGCAACACGCGCAGCCCGATATCGGTGCTCTCCGCGCGCTCGGCCTGCTCCAGAACGCCGCCGCGCACATCAACGCTCAGCGAAGTGTCGCGCACCGCCATGGCATCTGCGGCCTCCGCACCCGCACGGAGCGCGAACTCCAGAAGGGCCTGCGTCAGGGTTTCGGGGGTATCGGTCATGGACTTCGGGCCTTTCGCTGTCAGACCCAAGGCAGTTAGCCCGCATCGCCCCGCCTTGCAAGCCGCACCGCCAGCGCCGGTGGCAGCGTCGGAGCCTCCGGCGGGAGTATTTCGGGCAAGATGAAGCACAGGGCAGCCCCCCTGCATCTTCTGGCCCAAAATATCCCGGGGGTCCGGGGGCAGCGCCCCCGGCGGCTGCGCTACTTGATGCGCTCGCCGTTTGCCAGCACCTTGCCGTCGGGTGTCACCTCGATATCGGAGGTCAGCACATCATCCCCCGCCGGGGTCGAGAACAGGCCCAGCATCATGCGCGTGCCGGTCACCTGGTCCTCGGGGATCAGGCCCATCGCCGTCAGCTTGTCCAGCAGCGCATGCGCCCCCTCCAGGCGCAGCGACACCTTGCCCTCGGGGCGCGGCATGCCGTCAAACGTCTGCAGGTCGGAATTGTCGAAGGTGAACGCGCCGTCGCCGGTCAGCTCGGCGCCCGCCACCGACACCTGCAGCGCGTTGATGCGCGCATCGTGCAACTTGCCCGGCGGCTGGTCCAGCTCTTCCATCTTTTCGGCGTCCATCATGTCATGCTCCAGCGTGACGTTACCGCCCAGATCGACGTGCAGCGTCGCCGGATCATGCGGCAACTGCCCGCCCGGATCGACCATCGCCCACATTTGCTCGGGCACCGACAGCTCGCGCAGCGCGATGCTCAGGCCGAATTCCTGCCGCTCTTCGCTGCTACTGACCGGCACGGTCAGTTTCAGCCCCATCTCGGCCAGGCTCGCGGCAACCGGAAACGGCATTTCCGAGCTGGTCATGTTCATCACCACGTCGCGCGCACTCACGCCATAGCGCAATCCATCCTGCGCCATGCCGAATTCCAGCGTCCCACCGGCCGATTGCGACGTGCCTTCGCTCTGCACGCCATCGGCATCCACCGAGAACGCGCTGTTGCCGCTGCCATAGCTCAGCTTGGCCGCCATGCCAAAGCCCGCGCGCAGCGCGCCGGCCATATCCTCGCGGTAATCAACCGCCTCGGGGATCTTGCCCTCGCTCTCGCTGGTCAGATCGTTCAGCGTGCCCTCGACCCTGACAAAGCCATCCTCGTTCTCGGGGTCGACGAAATCCATGTCATAGCTCAGCGCGCCGATCGTCAGGTCCGACGTATAGGCCCGCACCGCACCCGAGACGACGTCAGTGACGCCGGCGATGTTGCTCAGGGTGATCATCGCGGTGCCGATGTCCTGCGGCTCTCCGTCCACCACGACACGAGTAAGCCGCACCACCGATTCCGCCGCCGAATAGGCATAGTTCATATCCGCGCCGGAAGTGCCCGACACAACCGTCGAAAACCCCGTTTGCGCGTGCTCAAGCGTGATCTCGACGTTTTCCTCGCTGTCGTCGGCGGGGTCCACCATGACGGTGATCGGCATCACGTCCGGCACGCTCACCTCGACCGTGCCATCGCCCTTATCGCTCAGCGACAGCCCCGGCACCGTGACCTCTACGGTGCCCTCGTCCTCGGGCAGCTCTATGCGCATTACCATGTCGCGCACGCTCAGGCCTTGGGCGGTGGTTTCCTCGGTGGCGGTCATCTCCACGCCCATATCCGCGTAGGTGGCCTTGAAATCCTGCCAGACCTCATTGGCGGTCACATCCGCCATCGCCGGGCCGGGGAATGCTAACGCGGCCACCACGGCCGCACGGCTTGTCCAATATCGGGTCATCATGCCTCGCCTTTCGTGAAAATACTTGCCACAGCTTCTTCGCATGACCGCGCCGCGTCAAGCGATCAACGCACTGGACCGCCTCGCTTGCCCGGTCTACCACTGGGCCTGAACACGGAGGAGACAGATGATCGACCTGACAGGAAAAACCGTTCTGATCACCGGCGCCAGCCGAGGCATCGGCGCCGCCACCGCGCGCGTCTTTGCCAGCGCCGGCGCCAACGTCGCCCTTGCCGCGCGCAGCACCGATGCCACCGGCGCGCTAGCGGATGAAATCGGCGCGCGCGCGCTGGCGCTGGCCTGCGACGTCAGCAGCTACGCCGACATGCAGGCCGCGGTCGCCGCCACAACCCAGAAGTTCGGCAGCCTCGACATCCTGATCGGCAACGCCGGCATGATCGAGCCGATCGGCCCCCTGGCCGAGGCAGACCCCGATGAATGGGCCCGCGCCATACAGGTCAACCTGACTGGCGTCTTCAACGGCATGCGCGCCGCGATTCCCGTCATGCAAGAGGCGCGCGGCGGCACCATCATCACCGTCAGCTCGGGCGCCGCCCACAACCCGCTGGAAGGTTGGAGCGCCTATTGTTCCTCCAAGGCGGGCGCGGCCATGCTGACTGCCTGCGCCGACCGCGAAGCGCGCAGCGCGGGCTTGCGCATCATGGGCCTGTCGCCCGGCACCGTGGCCACCGACATGCAGCGCACCATCAAGCAAAGCGGCGTCGGCCCGGTGGCGCAACTGGATTGGTCCGAACATATCCCCCCCGAATGGCCCGCGCGCACCCTTTTGTGGATGTGTAGCCCCGACGCCGACGACTGGATCGGGCGCGAGGTGTCGCTGCGCGAGCCATCGATTCGCAAGCGTGCAGGGCTGACATGATCGGGCTGGACCGTGGCGATGACGGGCTGTGGACGGTCACTCTGGACCGGCCCGACAAGGCCAATTCGCTGACCCCTGCGATGCTGGAGGAGCTGCTGCGCATCGCCCGCGACGCGCAGGGCGCGCGCGCGCTGGTGCTGACCGGGCGCGGCCGGGTGTTCAGCGCCGGCGCCGATCTGGACGCGGCGCGCGCCGGCCTTGCCACCAGCCCGTTGTGGGAAAAGCTGTCATCGGCCATCGCGGCGCTGCCAGGGCTGACCATCGCCGCGCTCAACGGCACGCTGGCGGGCGGCGCCATGGGCATGGCACTGGCTTGCGATCTGCGCCTCGCGGTGCCGGGGGCGAAGTTCTTCTACCCGGTGATGAAGTTGGGCTACCTGCCGCAACCCTCCGATCCGGGGCGGATGGCAGCGCTGATCGGCCCGGCGCGCACCAAGATACTGCTGATGGGCGGTCAGAAGATCGACGCCGACACCGCGCTGGCCTATGGCCTGATCGACCGGATCTGCGCGCCCGATGCCCTTTTGGACGAGGCCCGCACCATCGCCGCCGACACGTTGGACGCCGAGCCGCGCATCGCCCAAGGGATCAAGGCGCTGTGCACGCCGGGCCGTGACTGAGCTACCGCTTAAATGGTTCCAGGGGGCTGTGATGGCCCGTTGCTGTCGTTGGCCGGCCGGCAGAAAAGCCGCGCGTCGTTGGGCCGCGGTGCGGCGATCCTACGCTGGTGTTGGGCACTTATTGCCAGCCAAACCCGAAAAACCTCAGAGCATTGCGCAAGCGTCGGCCAAATCGCCGTGCCGTCACGCCAGAGGCGTGCCGATTATAGGCGGCGCCCCTTTGGGGCTACGGGCGGCCCGGCGATGTGCGGCGGCCTGCGGCCTTGATTCCGCACAGGACCCTACCGCTTGCGGCGCGGGCCGGGCGTGCGGGAATGGAAATCGGGCGGCCGCCGCGCCACCCACGCGATGAACTTCGCCAGCCGGGGATGCCCGCGCAGCGCCTCGACCGTGTTATACGCCCGCGCCAGCTCCGCCTCGCTCAGGGCGGCGTGGATCTCGTTATGGCAAATCTGGTGCAGGCGCACCACCGGCCCGCCCTTGCCCCCCTTCAGCTTGGGCGTCAAATGGTGCAGGCTCTGCTTCGCATGCGCCGGAATCGGGCGCCTGCAGAGCGGGCAAATCACCTCCTGCGCGCGCTCGCCTGTCATGCCGCCCCCGTCCTGACCCGGATGATCATCAACGATAAAAGGCCCCCTCGCACATGACCACCCCCTGCGACGCGCTGGTGATCGGCGCCGGCCCTGCCGGCCTCATGGCGGCCGAGGCGATGGCCCTCGCCGGCCGGCAGGTTCTCATCGCCGAGGCCAAGCCATCGCCGGCACGCAAATTCCTGATGGCGGGCAAATCGGGCCTGAACCTGACCAAGGACGAGCCGCTGAGCGCCTTCCTGCCCGCATATGCCGAGGCCGCCCCGGCCCTGCGCGCGGCGCTCACCGCGTTTGGCCCCGCCGAGGTACAGCACTGGGCGCAAGAGCTGGGCCAGCCGGTTTTTACCGGCTCCTCGGGGCGCGTGTTTCCGCGCGCGATGAAGGCCTCGCCGCTGTTGCGCACATGGCTGGCGCGGCTCAGCGATCTGGGCGTGCGGCTTGAGACCCGCTGGCGCTGGACAGGGTGGAGCGATGCCTTTGCCTTCGACACCCCCGGCGGCGCGCGCGCGATCGCGCCGCGCTGCGCCGTACTGGCCTGCGGCGGCGCCAGTTGGTCGCGCCTTGGCTCGGATGGTGCGTGGGCGGGGCTGATGAGCGGCGTGCCCCTCGCCCCGTTCCAGCCTGCGAATATCGGCTTTACCGTTCCCTGGACGGCGCATATGGCGCGCCATTTTGGCGCCCCGGTCAAGAACGTTGCGCTGCACGCCGGAGGCACCAAAGTGCGCGGCGAATTCGTGATCTCGCGCGACGGGGTAGAGGGCGGCGGCATCTACGCCCTGTCGCGCCCCTTGCGCGAGGGCGCGCGTCTTGAGATCGACCTGGCGCCGGACCTGCCGTTGGACACCATCCGCGCCCGCCTTGCCCGCCCGCGCGGCAAGGCCAGCCTTGCCAACCACCTGCGCAAGGCGCTGCGCCTTGACCCGGTCAAGCAGGCGCTGTTGATGGAATGCGCCCGCCCGCTGCCCGATGACATCGCCCCGCTGATCAAGGCGCTGCCGGTGCCCCTGGATGGCCCGCGCCCGATCGATCAAGCGATATCGACGGCCGGCGGCATCCGGTTCGAGGCGCTGGATGATCACCTGATGATCCGCGCCCGCCCCGGCACCTTCGCCGCCGGCGAGATGTTGGATTGGGAGGCGCCCACCGGCGGCTACCTGCTAACCGCCTGCCTTGCCACCGGCCTGTGGGCCGGGCGCCACGCCGCGCATTGGACCTGATCGGGCCCTTCCGGGCGACCGGCCCGAGAACCGCGCAGGGCACTATATCGAAGGGCTGCAACAGGCCAGCAACCCCCCCCCAACACCGTGCGCCATTGCCCCGCCGCCGCCGACCTGCCATCATGGCGCAAACCCGCAAAAACAAAGAGCAGCACAAATGGCCGACGATCTTCTCTCCGCACAGGACAGCGGCGACTACAACGCCTCCTCGATCGAGGTACTCGAAGGGCTGGAGCCCGTCCGCAAGCGCCCCGGCATGTATATCGGCGGCACCGACGAGCGCGCCCTGCATCACCTCGTGGCCGAGGTGCTCGACAACTCCATGGACGAGGCCGTCGCGGGCCACGCCAACCGCATCGAGGTCGAGCTGCATGATGACTACTCCATCACCATCCGCGACAACGGCCGCGGCATCCCGATCGATCCGCACCCCAAGTTCCCCGAGAAATCCGCGCTCGAGGTGATCCTGTGCACCCTGCACGCGGGCGGCAAGTTCTCGGGCAAATCCTACCAGACATCGGGCGGCCTGCACGGCGTCGGCGCCTCGGTGGTCAACGCGCTCAGCGATTCGATGGTGGTGCAGGTCGCCCGCAACAAGGAGCTGTGGGAGCAGCGCTTTTCGCGCGGCATACCCCTTGGCCCGATCGACAAGGTCGGCGCCGCCCCCAACCGGCGCGGCTCGACCGTCACCTTCCACCCCGACGCCGAGATCTTCGGCTCGCACAAGTTCAAACCGGCCTGGCTGTTCCGCTCGATCCGGTCCAAGGCCTACCTGTTCTCAGGCGTTGAAATCCGTTGGAAATCGGCCATCGACGACGGCGAAACGCCGACCGAGGCCACCTTTCACTTCCCCGGCGGGCTGGCCGATTACCTGGCCGAGACACTGGGCGAGGCGGCCACCTACGCCGACGCCCCCTTCGCCGGCACCGTCGATTTCAACGAAAAGTTCGGCCGCCCCGGCAAGGTCGAATGGGCCATCAACTGGACCCCTGCGCGCGACGGGTTCATCCAATCCTACTGCAACACCGTCCCCACCCGCGAGGGCGGCACGCACGAGTCGGGCTTCTGGGCCGCGATCCTCAAAGGCATCCGCGCCTACGGCGAACGCCTCGGCAATAAAAAAGCCGCCCAGATCACCCGCGAAGACCTTGCCGCGGGCGGCTGCGCGCTGGTTTCATGTTTCGTGCGCGAGCCCGAATTCGTCGGTCAGACCAAGGACCGCCTCGCCACCGCCGAGGCTGCCAAGCTGGTGGAAAACGCGGTGCGCGACCATTTCGACAACTGGCTGGCGTCCGACACGAAATCCGCCGGCGCGATCCTCGACTACCTCGTGCTTCGCGCCGAGGAACGGCAGCGCCGCCGCGCCGAAAAGGAAACCAGCCGCAAATCCGCCACCCGCAAGCTGCGCCTGCCCGGCAAGCTGGTCGATTGCACCGCCACCAACCGCGCCGGAACCGAGTTGTTCATCGTCGAGGGCGACAGCGCCGGCGGCTCCGCCAAGATGGCGCGCGACCGCAAGACGCAAGCCCTTTTGCCCCTGCGCGGCAAGATCCTCAACGTGCTGGGCGCGGCCAGCTCGAAACTGGGCAGCAATCAGGAAATCAACGATTTGTGCCAGGCGCTCGGCGTCGGGCTGGGCACGAAATTCCGCATTGACGATTTGCGCTATGACCGCATCATCATCATGACCGACGCGGACGTGGACGGCGCGCATATCGCCTCGCTGCTGATGACGTTTTTCTTCACCCAGATGCGCCCGCTGATCGATTCCGGGCACCTCTACCTTGCGTGCCCGCCGCTGTATCGCCTGACGCAGGGCGCGCGCCGCGTCTATGCCCTGGACGAGGCGGAAAAGGACGCGCTGCTGGAAAAGGGCCTTGGCGGTAAGGGCAAGATCGACGTCAGCCGCTTCAAGGGCCTGGGCGAGATGGACGCCAAGGACCTCAAGGAAACCACCATGAACGAGGCCTCCCGCAAACTCATCCGCGTGACCATAGACGAGGACGAACCCGGCCAGACCGGCGATTTGGTCGAGCGCCTGATGGGGAAAAAGCCGGAACTGCGGTTTCAGTATATCCAGGAGAACGCGCGGTTTGTGGAGGAGTTGGATGTGTGAATGAGAACAAAAGTTTCTCAGGCGTTTCTCTTGAAGAACATTTGACGGCTATCAGAGCAAACCTTGCCTGTTGCTGGATCGCCGCGCAGCTTTTGTCCCGTTTACAGGGACTCTGTTGCACAAATTGGTTGAAGGCCAGACGCCCCCTTTCCCCAGACAGACTCATCCTACGGGCTCAGTTATGGGTATGCCGAGCGCGGTATAGCCGTTCATGACGAGGATGCGGACTTGGACTTCCGCAACCTGACGATCGAAGTCCCGCGCCATGAGGCGCTGGCCCAGCATTTTCACGCAGTGCATTTTGGTCTCGACGCGGCTTCGGCGGTGGTATCCACTCCAGTTTCGCCAGATCGCGCGGCCGAGGTATTTCGAAGCTCGCAGGGCCTCGTTTCTGGCCATTGCACCCGCGGTGACGGTCTTCCACG
>NZ_AUIJ01000003.1 GCF_000423645.1 Sediminimonas qiaohouensis DSM 21189
ACAGCGTGCTGAAGTCGGGCACCTGCCAGTCCAGGTCGACCAAATGCAGCAGGCTCTCGACGAAGCCTGTGGTCTGGCGTAGCGCCATGCCGAACAACACTTTCATCGTCAAGCATGTCTGGATAGCGGTGTCGCTGTAGGTCTGCTGCCGACCGCGCTTACCGGTCGGCGCAGCCTCCCAGATCATCTCCGGGTCAAACCAGACTGTCAGCGAGCCACGGCGCTTGAGCGCTTCGTTATAGGCCGGCCAGTTCCTGGTCTTGTAGGTTGGGGGTGTGGGTCTGCTCATGTCGCCCAGCTACCACACTGGATTCGCGACATGAATCCCTCACGCGCTTTGTGCAACAGAGCCGTCGTATACTACATGCTGACGAAGCACTTCAGGCGTGAGGCAATCCTCGCCTGATCCGCGTATTCCTTCTTTGATCCAAATTTTATGGACTTATCGGTTTGCGCGGAGGACAGGAAAGGCTATCGTTCTTGCATGGCCAGGACGGCCAGGACCTAATTCCAAGAGATCACGTGTGGTGCGTAGGGAGCACGTGGGGTGACGGAGGGTTCTGGCTTGGCCGGAGCCCTCCGCTTTACATTACAGTGTAGCCGAGCCTTGCATCAGCGCGGCGCTATACCTGCCAGATCACAGACAATATTCCACTCGTCTGCGGTAACTGGCTGTACAGACAGGCGCGAGTTACGCAACAACATCATTTCGTCGAGCCGGCCGTCGGCCTTGATCTCCTCAAGTGTGACGGGCCGCACCGCGCTGCATACGGCTCGCAGGTCAACGCATTCCCAGCGTGGATCATCTGTCGTGCTGTCGGAGTGCGCTTCGGCGATGACCTCGACAACTCCGACAATCGCCTTTTCCTTTTGCGAATGGTAGAAAAACCCTTTATCTCCGACCCGCATCTCGCGCATGAAATTTCGCGCTTGGTAGTTGCGCACACCGTCCCATTCTTCGCCAGCGTCACCTTTGGCGAGTTGATCTTGCCAGCTCCATGTGGATGGCTCGGACTTGAATAACCAGTACCGCATTACCCGATTACCCTGTTCCACGGAATCAACTGTACGCTTTCGAACAGGCCGGCCTTGGCGTAGGGGTCGTTGTTTGCCCAGTCTTGCGCAGCAGCCATGTCATCCACGTTGAGAATGACCAAAGACCCGATCATCCGATCCGATTCATCAAGAAGCGGTCCGGCCTGATCAACCACCCCGGTGGCCTTGATATAGGCAAGGTGAGCGTCACGATTGGCTTTGCGGATGTCCAGGGCACCCGGCTTGTCGTGCGCGATCAAAGCGATCAGCATTCATTCCTCCTTGAGTGGGCGCGAAAGCAGCATTTCCATAACTTCGGGCAATTTCAACGCCCCGTCGAGCATTGCTACAACCGCAGCGGTGATCGGCATTTCGATCCCCAACTGTCCGGCACGCGAATGAACTGCGCGGGCGGTTGCGATACCCTCTACGGTCGCTTTTTGGTCAAACGCCTCACTTCGACCCAAAGCAAGGCCAAACCGCATGTTTCGCGACTTGTCAGAGGTGCAAGTCAGGACCAGGTCGCCAAACCCCGAAAGGCCAGCAAGGGTATCGGGGTGAGCGCCAAGTTCTATCGCCATGCGCTTCATTTCCGCATAGCCGCGCGTCATCAGGGCCGCGCGTGCGCTTTCGCCCAAGCCCGCACCCAGAACCGCGCCGGCCGCGATTGCCATGACGTTCTTCAATGCGCCCCCGAGCGCCGCGCCGGTCGTGTCGCGTGTCCCGTATATGCGCAAATTCGGCCTTGTTAGAGCCTGTTGAAGCGCCCGCCCCGCGTCCTTGTCCTCGCATGCAAGCGTGAGTGCGGTTGGAAGGCCGTTCGCAATATCTGTTGCAAAACTCGGTCCAGTCAGGATTGCCCGGGTCGATTTGGGCAGGATATCAGCCAGAACCGTTGTCGGGCTTTTGCCGGTTTCCAGCTCGATCCCCTTGCAGCAAGCAATCAACGGGTGATCATGTAAGGCGTGCTTGCTTTGGTTGACCGCGGCGCGAAGTTGTTGCGTTGGGATTGATAGCAAAACGGGGGTTTTGGCTGGAATAGTATCTAATTCGGAAGACGCAACAACGGAGTCGGGTAACCGCACATTGGGCAAGTGACGGGCGTTATTCCGCCTGATCTGCATATCCCTTGTTTGCTCTGGGTCGCGGCCCCATAGGAAAACCGGTGTTCCGTCTGCAGCTAGCGCGACTGCAAGGGCTGTTCCGAACGCGCCAGACCCCATGATTGCGATCATGCCTTGGCTCCTTTGCGACCACTGCCCAGCATGGCGGGGCTATGTCGGTCGAGCGGCCACCGCGGGCGGGCGACAAGCTCGCCTTTTCCGCGGTCGCCGTTTCTATACTGTTCGAGTGCACAATAGGCGATCATCGCCGCATTGTCAGTGCACAGCGATAGCGGCGGCGCAAGAAATGCGCAGTTGTTTTCATGCGCTGTGCGCTCCAGGCCGGCCCGAATGGATGTGTTCGCCGCGACGCCGCCCGCTACGGCAATCAGGGGCTCAGACGGCGCTTCGGTCATGTAAATCTCAATTGCGCGGCGACATTTTTCGCTCAAAACGTCGGTCACTGCAGCTTGGAAGCTGGCGCAAAGATCGGCGCGATCTTGTCGCGTCAGGCCGGATTTTTGCGCAATGATCTCGTCGCGGGCGCGGCGCAGTGCGGTTTTCAGGCCAGAGAAAGACATATCGCATCCCGGTTTGTTCAGCATCGGGCGCGGAAATGCAAAACGCGTTGGATCCCCTGCTTGTGCTTCTTGTTGCACAGCGGGGCCGCCCGGTTGTGTCAAACCCAACAGGCGCGCGGTCTTGTCGAACGCCTCGCCTGGGGCATCATCAATCGTGCCGCCCAAGCGGGTGAAGTCGCTGCTGCTATGAGCGATCAAGAACTGGCAATGCCCGCCAGATACCAGAAGCATCAGGTATGGGTAGCGCACATTGTTGGTCAGTCGCGGCGTCAAGGCATGCCCGGCAAGGTGGTTCACCCCGATCAGGGGCAGATCCGCGCCGGCGGCGATGCCGCGTGCGCACATGACCCCCGAAAGGACGCCCCCGATCAGGCCAGGACCGGCCGTTACAGCCACGGCATCCAGATCAAAGAGGGACACATTAGCCTTTATTAGAGCCTCTTTTGCGCAAACATCCAGCTTTTCCGCGTGCGCGCGCGCCGCGATTTCGGGGACCACGCCGCCGAACGTGGCGTGCAGTTTGGTCTGATCGAAAACAACCGACGAAAGGATCTGCGCCGGGCCGCCTTTGGCCTGCCGCACAACGGCGGCGGCCGTGTCGTCACAGCTGCTTTCCAAAGCCAGTATTGTGAGGTTGTCTTCCATCGCGACCTTGACCCGAGTAAGTTGCAAGTTTGCAACGCAGCAGCTACCACCAGCATTGTAGCCACACAATCCCGGTTCTGAAATGCACGCAACGATCCTTCTTACCAGGCCTATGGCGGCGGCGGGGCGGTTGGTTGGGTATTGGGAGAAAAGGGGGGTTCGGGTTTGTATCTCGCCCTTGATCGAGCCGGAGTTCGAGCTGCGCGCGCCGGACGTTTCGGGGATCAAGGGTTTGATCTTTACCTCCGCGACGGCGGTGCAAGCGTTCGTTAACCTTTGTCCCCATGTCCAGCTGCCCGCCTATGCCGTCGGAGATGCCACTGCGGAGGCGGCGCGCGAGGCGGGGTTGGATGCGGTTTCGGCCGGTGGCGATGCGGAGGCGTTGATCCGGCGAATTCTGGCCGATGCGCCGGAAGGGCCCCTGTTGCACGTGCGCGGTCGGCACGCGCGCGGCGCCGTGGCGGAGCGGCTGTCGGACGCCGGATACCCCACGCGCGAAGCGGTGCTCTATACCCAGGCCGAACAGCCGCTCACGCCCCAGGCCGCGACCCTCTTGAATGGCCAAGCACCTGTTATCGTGCCATTATTTTCGCCCCGCACCGCCGAGATCTTTTCATCGCAGCATCAAGGATCGGCGCCGGTCCTCGTGGCGGCGATGAGTGCGCAGGTTGCCGAAGCGGTGACGATAGAGGCGGCCAAGCTGAGTGTGGCAAAGCAGCCAACGATGGAATCCATGCTGGAGGCGATCGATGGACTGTTGGCCGCAGCGGATGATCTTGAGGGTCATTGAGCCGCACAGTAAGGTCGGGAAAAACGTATTGAATGACTTGGGATTCGAAAGGGTGGCCGCCGGTGACAAAAAAGGAACCGACCTCGGGAAAGAAGGACTCGGAATTTCAGGATGCCACCGACCCGACAGAGCGGGATCAGGATGTAAACGAGACATCGGAAGAAGATAAAAACGTTCAAGAACAAGATGGTACACATGCCGCCGCCGAGGAGGGCGATGTCAGCGAGTCCGCAGACGAGGCCCCGCAAGACGCGGTCGAGCGGGCCGGCGAGACGGCGAATCACGACAAAGTTGAGGATGCCCCGGATGCGACTGATGACAGCGCCCCGGAGGAGCCCGCGCAGGTAACGACATCGCAAGAGGACAGCGCAAATACCGGGCGCAGCGTGGTGTTGGCGATGATTCTGGGCGGTGTCGTGGCCGCGGCCGCAGGATTCGGTGCAGGGCGCTATTTGATCCCCGATCCGCGCCTTGACGACATCCGCAGCACGCTCATTGAGCAGCAAAAAACCATTTCAAATCTGCAAGATAGGGTTTCAGCGGCACAAGGCTCCGCCGATCAGGTCGCGCAGGCTGCGGCGGCCGCACAGGAAAACGCCGACCGGATCGACAACATTTCGCAAACGGTGAGCGCGCTTGAGACTCAAGCGTCCGAAACGTCCACTCGACTCGATGAGCTGTACGCTAGGCCCGCCGAGGGGGAAGGGGCGACGCAACCGGACCCCGCCCTAAAGCAAGAGTTGAGCGCGCTGCGCGAGGCGTTGGCCGAACAGCGTGCCGAGATCGAAAACCTCGCCTCAACCGCGCAGGAGCAACGAGCCGAGGCAGAGATGTCAGCGCAGGAGGCGATGACCCGCGCCGCGCTGAGCCGGATTGGGGCGGCACTGGACTCCGGCGCGGGGTTCGCGGCGGCGGTGGCCGATTTGCGCGATGCCGGTGTGGAGGTGCCCGGCGATCTGAAAGCGGTGGCCGCGGATGGCGTCGAGCCATTGGCGAGCCTGCAAGAGCGGTTCCCCGAATTGGCACGCGAGGCATTGGCCAAGGCCCGGCAGGCCTCGGGTGAGGCGACAGGCGATGTGATGGGGTTCCTGCGGGCGCAATTGGGCCTGCGATCGCTGGAGCCGCGCGAGGGGAGCGACCCCGACGCCGTCCTGTCGCGGGCCGAGGCCGCGCTGCGCGATGGCCGCCTGACCGATACGCTGGCCGAGGTCGAGCAATTGCCCGAAGAGGCACGCGCAGTCTTGTCTGGCTGGATCGGTGATGCGACCACCCGGCGCAACGCCACCGCCGCAGCCGAAGCGTTGGCGCAAACGCTGAACTCGAACTGAGGATTGCCGGAATGCTTTGGTCGCTAATCAAGATTGTTGTTTTCGTCATCCTCGTGGCCGCAGCCGCGACCGGGGCGACGTATCTGCTGGATCTCGAAGGGGGCGTGCGCGTCGCCTTTGCCGGGATCGAGGTGAACCTGACGCCTCTGAATTCGGTGATTGCGCTGGTGCTGCTGGTGCTGGCGGTTTGGCTGTTCCTGCGGCTGGCTGCGCTTGTCGTGGCGGTTTTGCGGTTCATCAACGGCGATGAAACCGCGATTTCGCGGTACTTTGACCGCAACCGCGAGCGGAAGGGATTTCAGGCGCTATCAGAGGGGTTGCTGGCGCTGGCATCCGGTGAGGGGCGGCTGGCGATGGCCAAGGCCGCCAAGGCCGAAAAGTTCCTGCACAAGCCCGAGCTGACCAACCTGTTGACGGCGCAGGCCGCCGAAATGTCGGGCGATCACAAGAAGGCCGAACAGGTTTACAAGCGACTGCTGGCCGATGATGCCACGCGGTTTGTCGGGGTGCGCGGCATCATGAAGCAAAAGCTGTCGGTGGGGGATACCGATACCGCGCTGAAGCTGGCGCAAAAGGCGTTCGCCATCAAGCCGCGCCATGGCGAGACGCAGGACATTCTGCTCAAGCTGCAAGCGGAAAAGCACGATTGGAAAGGCGCGCGCGAGACGTTGAGCGCCAAGCTCAAGAGCGGGGCCTTGCCGCGCGATGTGCACAAGCGGCGCGATGCGGTTCTGGCCCTGTCCGAGGCGCGCGATGTGATGGACGAGGGCAAGTCGATAGAGGCGCGCGAGGCGGCGATCGAGGCAAACCGCCTGTCGCCGGACCTGGTGCCGGCGGCGTGCCTGGCGGCGCGGAGCCATATCGAGAAGGGTAAGGCGCGCCTAGCCGCGCGCGTGTTGAAAAAGGCATGGGCGGTGCGCCCGCATCCCGACCTGGCCGCCGCATTCGCCGAGATCGCGCCGGACGAGACGCCCGAGGTGCGGTTGAAACGGTTTGCGCAGTTGATCAAGGCCAACCCTGATCACCGCGAAAGCAAGTTGTTGCAGGCGGAGCTGTATATCGCAGCCGAGGATTTCCCGGCCGCGCGCCGCGCGTTGGGCGATTTGGCCGAAACGGCCCCGGATGCACGAGTTCTGACTATCATGGCGGCGGTCGAGCGCGGCGAGGGGGCCAGCGATGCGGTGGTGGAGGGATGGCTGACGCGCGCCCTTGCTGCGCCGCGGGGGCCGCAATGGGTATGTGACAAGTGCCACAATATCCATCGCGAATGGGTGCCCGTTTGTGAAAACTGCCACAGCTTCGACACGCTAAGCTGGACCACGCCGCCAGCGCCGGATGTGGTGGCACCCACGGGGACCGAGATGCTGCCGCTGATCGTGGGACCGCGCCGCGATGAAACGCCGGACGAGGATAGCACCGCCGCCGATGTATCAGAGGCCGAAATCGTGACGCCAGAGGCGGACGAGGCGGATACGGACGCGCGCGAAAAATAGGGCTTTCCCATTCCGGGACCGGGTGCTATAGCCCCGCCCCACGGGCCGGTGTAGCTCAGCTGGTAGAGCACGTCATTCGTAATGATGGGGTCGTAGGTTCGAGTCCTATCACCGGCACCACCTTCTTTTTGCAAACGGATATGTTCAGCCTGCCGAACGGCAGAGCGGGCGCAATTTCGTGTTGTGTCATTTCGTACTGGAAATGGCGCATATGGGGGGTAAACTGGTCAAACGAACACTTTTAGATGACACTGTGCATTGTTTCCGTTAATCCATTGAACAATTATCTTTCTAAGAGGCCTAGATATGAAATTCGACCAGTTGCTTGACGTCGACCGCGCGGAACTTGGAACAAAGAAAAATCAGGCAGAGCGCAGGGCGTTCATACGTGATTGGATCGATCGAAATCAGAAAAGGCTGGCGGCGACACTCGGGTTGGGTGCGCTGGCGCTTCCGGCCCTGGCGCAGGCCCAGGCGGCTGGGGGTCTGGTCAGCCTTTCGGATATCCAGGGTGTCGCGTCGGTGCAGCAGCAAGTTGGTGGCGCGCTGAACCTCACGTTGACCAATGGCCAAGTCGTTCAGGTTGCGGCGGTGGATGTCGGTGTGACTGCCAACGGGGCGCTGGCCATCAGCCAGGCGGCGGCGGATTTCGTAATTGAACTGGCCGCGGCACAGGCAGGTCTGGCTGGCGGCGGGATCGCCGCGGGTGCCGCGGGGGCGGGTGCCGCGGGCCTGGGCCTCGCTGGGGTGGCCTTGGGTGCCGGTGGCGGCGGCGGTGATGGCGATGTTGGTCCCACCTACTATAACTTGACGGACACCACGGTTTCGCCGCCCTCGGTACAGGACCTGGTCGGAACGGCGCCGGCGGGCGACGCGGAAGATGTCAAGGTTACCATCGGCGAGGGCCCCGATGCCGTGACGCTGATCGCGTATCAGGACGGGGCGGGCGAGTGGCAATTGCCCGTGTTGAGCCCGGCCCTGCAGCAATCGGTGCAGAACAATTTGCAGGGAGAACAGCAGGCATCCTTTACCGCGACCAAAGCCGGTGTGGATGACCAGAACAACCCCATCGAAGAAGAGGTCAACGCCGGCTCGGCGACCATCGTCGTTGACACAATCCCGCCAGTTGTCGCGATCACGACGCCGATCGCGGTTGATGGCGTGATCAACGCGGCAGAGCAGGGTAATCCGCTGACCGTTTCGGGGACGAGCGACGCCGAGGACGGGCAGGTCGTGACCGTTGGGTTCAACGGTGCGCAATACACCGCGACGGTGGCGTCGGGTGCATGGAGCGCGGACATCCCGGCGGCGGACCTGAGCGGGCTGAGCAGCGGCGACACGCTGGCGCTGACCGCCGACGTGAGCGACGCGGCGGGCAACCCGGCGGTGCAGGCCACAACGAGTATCGACACGGATTTCGTGGCGACGGTTTCCATCGACGCGATCGGTGGCGTTGATGGGCTGGCGACAGTTGACCAGTTCTTTGACCTGACGGTGACCGGCACGAGCGGTGGCGTCGAGGACAACCAAATGCTGACGCTGACGTTTGGCGGTACGGATTACGGCCCCGTGGCCGTGACGGGCGGCACCTGGAGCGTGACGATCCCGCAAGCGGACATGGAGGCGTTCGGCACCAACGTGACGTCGATCGGGGCCAGCGTGACGGTCACGGACGTGGCGGGCAACGTCGCGACCGACAGCGCGACCGTGCCGGCCGATTTCACAGCGCCGCCGTTCCAGATCGACGCGCCGGCGGATGGCTTGGTCCTGAACGCGGCGACGGCTGCGGTGGATCTGGACGTGACGGGCGCGACGCTGGCGAATGCCGATGTGACGGTGACGATCGACGGGGTTCAGAAGACCACGACAGCGGATGCCAACGGCGATTGGAGCGTGACTTTTGCGGCGGCGACCGACTTGCCCGCCACCGACGGCGCTTACCAGATTGCCGCAAGCGGCACCCTGAACGGCAACCCGATTGCGAGTGTGAACAGCGCCTTGGGCATCGACACGGTCGCGCCTACGCTTGCGATCACCACGCCGATCGCGGTTGATGACGTGATCAACGCGGCGGAGCAGGGCAATCCGCTGACCGTTTCGGGGACCACCGATGCCGAGGACGGGCAGGAGGTGACCGTTGGCTTCAACGGTGCGCAATACACCGCGACGGTGGCGTCGGGTGCCTGGAGCGCGGACATCCCGGCGGCGGACCTGAGCGGGCTAAGCAGTGGCGACACGCTGGCGCTGACCGCCGACGTGAGCGACGCGGCGGGCAACCCGGCGGTGCAGGCCACAACGAGTATCGACACGGATTTCGTGGCGCCGACCCTAGCCATCAGCGACCTTGGCGGTATCAGCGAAGGTGGAACGATGCTTGTCGCCGACCTTCTTGATGGGGGTGGTGCGGATCTGGGCACCGTGACCCTGAGCGGGACCTCGGATGAGAATGGCCGCGATGTCACGGTGACAATTGGCAATGCCACGCCTTTGACCGCGACCGTTGTGGGCGGGTTGTGGAGCGTGGAGGTTGCCACCTCGACCATCCTGGCCGAGTTGGGCGGGTCGGCCACGGCGACTATCGGTGCCAGCATCTCGGACGCGGCGGGCAACCCGACCACGGCCAACCTGGGCTTTGGCGTGGATCTGTCGCCCAGCATCGACATCACGACCCCGGCCCCGGCAATCGTGCTGGGCCTGGATCAGTACGAGGGGGGCTTGACCGTCGATGGCGACACCGTTTTCGCGCCTGAAACGAATACCGTGACCGTCGAGATCGTTGATGGCGGCAATGTCGTGCAAGCAACGGCAACCGGCACGGTCGGGGCAGATGGCACATGGACGGCGACATTCTCGGCCGGCGATATCGCGGGGTTGCCGGACCTGGCATCCCTGAGCGTGAAGGCCAGCGTCTCGAACGGGTACTATCCGATGGTTCCGGCGACCGACAGCCAAGCCGTCACGACGGATTTCGAGCCGGTCATCGTGTTGAACCAGGTCGGTGATGACGGCGCGTTGATTCTCGCGGATCTGGATCCAAACGCAACGACCCTTGATGGGACGACCCGGGGCGTTGAAGATGGACAATTGGTGACCGTGATCGTGCAAGACAGCGGCGGCACAACCTTGATCAACGATACGACAACAGTCAGTGGCGGGCAGTGGTCTTATGCGGTGCCGTCCGCGGCTATTGATTCCCTGATCGTCGGGGAAACATACAGCTTTACCGCCGATGTCAGCAACGCGGCGGCGCGTGCCGCGGCCACGGCCAGCCAGGATGCCGTCGGCTACGAGGAAGCGGCGTCATACCTCTATGCCAGCGCAGAAGCTGGCGGGGAACTGACCCTTGATATCATGGCCGACCCACGGTTCGAATTGCCGGCGGACAGGGGTGTGGCCCTGGGCGAGGGAGTCAGCTTTGATACGGGCGTGGTAAGCTATCTGTCCACGCCTGCGCCGACTTACGCAACTGGCTTGGCCGCGCTCACGAATGACACTAACGCGGCGACCGGTGAGGTGATTTTCGGCGCTACTGGTTTTCTGGATGCATCGATCGATCTGGCAACCGATCCGCTGGTGCAATTCGCCATGAATGTCGAGAACAGCAGCAGCATTATAGAGCTGGACATCAACAACAGCGACACTGGCAACTATACAAGCATGATAGGTACCGCCAACGCGGACACCCTGACCGCAAAGGCGAATGATACGGTTTTGCAAGGGCGTGGGGGTGATGACTCCATCGATTCCACCGCACCTGGCGCAGACATCGTTCTGTTCGAGGCTGCAATTGCCGACAATGGCACCGACGCGGTTACCGGGTTCGACGTGTCCGGCCCGCTGGCGGATCGGATCGGGTTTGTCGGACTGGACCACGCGGCCCTGCGCGGCACCGGCAGCGAATTCCAGATGGTTGCGGGCGGCGACACCGTTGGTGCGGATGTCGGGCTTTTGGTGTTTTCCACGGCGCTGGGCGATGCGGCGGTGGCCACGGTAGAGACGGCTGTCGAGGGGTTAGTTGGATTGCAGGATAATGACAGGCTGTTTGTTTTGGCCGGGGACGACACCGATGCGAGCCTGATCAGTGTCGATATCGGGGCTGGCGGGGCGGTGACCGGAACGTCGGTTTATGCGGATTTCGACGGCATTGGCGCGCTGTCCGACGCAACGACGCAGAACATCATCGGCTTCGACGCCTACGTTCCGTAACCCGGGGTGTGCCCGCAGCAGGTGAAATCCGGGACCGCATGGCCATGACCGAGACAGCGATGCCCAGCCAGTTCGTCCCGGTCAGCCAATCGCGGCACGGTGGCAGGTATTGGCGGCGGTTCACGTCCTACGACTTTGCGCGCGGGTTGCGGCAGGTTCCGATCGTATCGGGCGAGCACGAACAGATAGCGGCCAATTTTCCCATCCTGTTCCGCCCCTCCGGCCCGAAGGGCGCACAGTGGTGCGCGCCTATGGCCCTGTTGCGGTCGGCGCCGGTAGGGAACAGTGCCTTCGTCGCCGCGAACGGAAGCTGGCGGGCACATTATGTGCCGTCGATCCTTCGGGTGCACCCGTTTGGCGCGCGGCCAGGGCGCCAACCCGAGGGCGGACCTGGCGAAGAAATACAGATGGCCCTGCTGGTGGATGAGGCAAGTGGCCTGATCTCGGACAATCCGGATGACGAGCCCTTTTTCGAAGCCGATGGCGAGATGGGCAAAGGGCTGGCGGAGGTTGTCGAGTTTTTCCGCCAGCGCACCATCGCTGCGCGCAAGACGCAGCTTGCCTCTGTCGCGTTGGCGCGGGCGGGGGTCATGAAACAGGTCGATCCGGATCAGCCCGGCATGGCGGATCTTGCGGAGTTCCAGGTAATCGATCGGGCGCGTTTTCAGGCACTGAGCGACACGGTAATTTCGCAGCTATTTCGCTCTGGTGCGCTGGCGCTGGCGTTTGCGCATTTCGTGTCGCTTTCGCATGTCGCTTTTTTGCACAATGTTGAAAAACACGTTGAAAATTTGCCGCCCGAGGGTACAAGTGCAGGGGTATTTAAAGACGAGCGGTCCGAGCGACTTAGCGATTTTCTAGACGCGCTGGCAGAGGCGCAGGATTTTGATCAAAGTGAGCATTAAGCAAGGTGAGCGTTAAGACAGTGTTCATTTTTTCATGTGAGTAAATGATTGTCCGCTGTTTCGGCCTGAAAAGATAGAACCTGAGGGGTCTCATGGTACCAGAACCAGCGCGCCGCCCGTGTCAGCGGGTTGGTTTCGCGTTAGCTGTGGTTGCTCTGTTCGCAGGATGCACCGAACAAGCGCGCGACACCGAAGTGGTCGCGCCAATGAGCGCGACCGAGGGTTCGGCATCGGCGAGTGCGGTTTCAACGCTGCGGTCGGCGCGGGTTTCCACTCGTTTGGCTGATACCGAATTTGGCCGGCGCATCGCGGTCGCGGTGCGTAGTAGCCCGGCCTTGCTTTTGGCCAGCGCCGCCATGCGCGAGGCGGAGGCGGGCGTGCAGGCGGAATCGGGCGCTTTCCTGCCCGAGGTGTCACTGGGTGCCGAGGCAACCAGCGCCCTGAACGGGCCTTCGCGCACAACGCCCTTGGTCGAGGTGACGCAACTGATTTATGACGGCGGTGCGAGCCGTAGTCGCTCCGCGGCCGCGCAAGCCAGGGTTGTGCAAAGTCGCAGCGACCGTATCTCAGAGTTGTCCACCGCGGCCTATGAGGCGGTGCGCGCGCATCAGGACCTGCACTCGGCGCGGCAACGCCTGCGGCTGGCCGAGCGCAACCGCGGCGCACATGCGCGCATCCTGTCGCAGATCGAAGAGCGGGTAACAGCCGGCGCCGGGGCCGGTGCGGACCTGGAAACCGCGCGGTCGCGCCTTGCCAGTGCGCGCAGCCGCGAGGTTGAGGCGCGCGTGCAGCGCGACCGCGCCATTTCCGCCTACAGCCAGGTGTTCGACACGATGCCGCCTGCCACGATTTCGGACACACCAAAAGCGCCGCCGCTGCCAGGGGGCGGCGATGTGCAGATCACGCATGACAGCCCTCGGTTGCGCAGTTTGAGTGCCAGCCTGAAGGCGGCGGAGGGCGATCTGGCGGCGGCGCGCGCCGCGCGCAGGCCGATGGTGTCCTTCGGGGTGACCGGTCAGCGCGACCTGAAGAAGTCCGGCGTTGATGTCGGTGTCAACCTTGGCCTTGACTATGATCTGGGCCTTCAGGGCCGGCAAAAGGCCGCGATCCGCCGCGCCGAGGCCCGTATGCAGCAGCTAGAAGCAGAGCGCGAGGCGCTGAGGCGGGACATCGTGCGTTCGCTTGCGGATGTGCGCGCCGATCAACGTGCGGGCAGCGCGCGTATCGCCGCTGCGCGCGATGCGGTTAACGCCAATGAGGCCGCAGTTGCGGCGGCGCTGGACCGGTTTTCGATCGGGCGGCAGAACCTGTTGGGGCTGCTGGATGCGCAGCGCGATCTGTATAACGCGGGCGAGGCCCTGATCACGGCAGAGCGGGAACTGGCACTGACGGGCTATGCCGCGCTGAGCCTGACGGGCGACATATTGGATGCGTTCGATATCGTGGCTGATCTGGATCGTGGCATATGATGGATGCGTCCGTGAACGTGCAGAACGATGGCACCGCAGCCGATCTGCGCATCGCGCGGCCGACCCCTGCCCCCGAAGATCACGGGCCGGGTATTGGGCCGAACCAGACGACGGCGCTTGAGAAATGCCTGCTTCATGTGGCGGCATCGCTGGATCGGCCCACGACCTTGGCCAGCCTGCATGCGGCTCATTCAGGGGGCGATGGTGGGCTGGATATTCGCGCGGCGATCACCGCGGCGGAACGGGCGGGCATCCAGGCGGGGTTCGGCAAGCGCAAGCTCGCGGATTTCGACGGCACGCTATCCCCTGCCATCCTGTTGCTGGACCGAGGCAGGGCGGTTGTCCTGCACGACGTGCGCCCCGACGGCGCGCTGGTGATTTATGACCCCGACCTGGGCGATGCCCTGGGGCAGATCACGCGCGACAAGCTGGCGCAAACCTATACGGGCTATGCCCTGTTGATGCGGGCATTGCACCGTGACGACATCACGGCGCAGCGGATCGGGCGCAGCGGGCATTGGTTCTGGTCCACGCTGGCGCAGAACAGGTGGGCATATGCCCAGGTTATCCTTGCGGCGATGCTGGCAAATTTCCTGAGCCTGTCCACGTCATTGTTCATCATGGTGGTCTATGACCGCGTGTTGCCGAACGAGGCGATTGAATCCCTGATCGCGCTGACCGTGGGGGTTGGTATCGCGCTGTTTTTCGACTTTTTGATCAAATCGTTGCGCGCGGGGTTCATCGATCGCGCCGGGCAGCGCGCCGATATGGCGATGGGGCGGCGTATCTTCGATCAGTTGCTGGACATGCAGATGGGCGCGCGCAAGGGATCGACCGGCGCAATGGCCAGTACCCTCCGCGAGTTCGAGACGCTGCGCGAGTTCTTCACCTCGGCGACGCTGGTGGCGGTTGTCGATCTTCCGTTCATCGTGCTGTTCATCGGGGTGGTTTACCTGATCGGCGGGCCGCTGGCGCTGGTGCCGGCGATAGCGGTGCCTGTGGTCTTGATCGTGGGGATCGCGGTGCAGCCGGTCCTGGCGCGGCTCGCCGAGCAGAGCTTTGCCGATGGGCAATCGAAACAGAGCGTCCTGGTGGAAACGGTTGTCGGGCTTGAAACGATCAAGTCGGTCGGCGCGTCGCGTCGGATGCGCGCGCGGTGGGAAGACGCGATTTCCCGGCAATCCGATCATGGCATGAAAAGCCGCGCGGTGACGCAATTCGCGATCAACGCCACCGCCTTTACGCAGCAGGCCGCGCAGGTGATGATCGTGTTCTACGGCGTGTTCCTGATCACCTCGGGCGAGGCGAGCATGGGCGCGCTGATCGCCAGTGTCATCCTGACGGGGCGGACGCTGGCGCCATTGGCGCAACTGGCGCAGACGTTGACGCGGCTGAACCAGGCGCGCAGTTCGTACCGGAGCCTGAATGCCCTGATGCAGGCCGATAGCGAACGGCCCGAGGGGCAAAGCTGGATCTCGCGACCGGTGCTGGAGGGCGAGATCACGTTCCAAGACGTGCATTTTGCCTATCCCGATCAGGCGGTAGATGCCCTGCGGGGGGTGTCATTCACCATCAAGCCGGGCGAGAAGGTGGCGATCCTTGGCCGGATCGGATCGGGCAAAAGCACCATCGCGCGCCTGATGCTGGGGCTGTATCAGCCCAAGCAGGGCGCCGTTTTGGTGGATGGGATCGACATTCGCCAGATCGACCCGGGCGATTTGCGCCGCAACGTTGGCTCGGTCCTGCAGGATGTGTGGCTATTTAGCGGGACGGTGCGCGAAAACATCTCGATCGGGGCGATACGGCCCAATGATACCGATATCCTCAAGGCGGCGCGCCTGTCCGGGGTGGAGGATTTCATTTCCAAGCACCCGTCCGGTTATGATCTGGTTCTGGCCGAGCGGGGCGAGGGGTTGTCGGGCGGCCAGCGGCAGGCAATCAGCCTTGCCCGCGCGTTGGTGGGGCACCCGCCGATCGTGCTGATGGACGAGCCGACATCGTCGATGGACGTGCAGAACGAAGCGGCGGTGATCAAGAACCTCAAGCAGGAGCTGAGCGACCGCACGATGGTGGTCGTCACGCACCGCACCAGCCTGCTGGAGCTGGTGGATCGCATCATCGTCATCGACAACGGCAAGGTCAGCATGGATGGTCCCAAATCCATGCTGAACCGGGCGACCGTGCGGCCCAGGGCGGCTGCGGGCGCCGACGCCGAGCTACGGGTGTAAGCGCATGGCGGTGGCGCGAAACCTTGAGGTGCTGGCACGCGAAATGCGGGGAACCTCGCCGTTTCGGGGATCCTTGTTGCTGGCGGCGATCCTGGTGTTTCTTGCCATTTCGGTTGTTTGGGCCGCCAAGACCGAGATCAACGATGTCACCCGCGCCGAGGGGCGCATCGTGCCATCGCGCGATATACAGGTGATCCAGGCAACAGAGCCGGGCGTGTTGCAGGCGTTGTTCGTTAATGAGGGTGAGATTGTCGCGGAAAATCAGGTTCTTATGGAGCTGGATGGCACGCAGCTTGATAGCCAGCTTGATCAGGAACAGCAGCGCGCCTACGGGTTGATGGCCCGCATCGATCGGCTGGGCGCCCAGATAGAGGATCGGGATCTGCATTTTGCGCCCGAACTGGTGGCGCGGGCGCCCGAGGTGGTTCGCTCGGAGACGTCGCTTTATCACGGGCGGTTGTCGGAGTTGCGTGCGGAGATCGGCATTCTTGAGCGGCAGCGCGTGCAACGGCGGCAACAATTGCAGGAGGGCCGCGTGGAGTTGAATACCACGCAGGCAACCCTGTCGCTGCTGGCCGAAGAGCGTGCTATCATTCAGCCATTGGTAGAACACGGGGTGGAGCCGGAAACGACCTTGCTGGAGCTTCGCCGCAAGGAATTCGAAATGCAGGGCCGCAGCGCGCGCGCGCAGGCGGCGATTTCGCGGCTTGAGGCCGCGTTGAACGAGATCGAGGACAAGATCGGCGCACAGCGCTCGCGCTACCAGTCGGCGGCGCTATCGGATTTCGCCGTTGCGACGGCCGAACTGGCGGTATTGAAACCATCGTTGCCGGCCCTGCGGGACAGGGCCAAGCGCGCGAAAATCCGTGCGCCGGTGCGCGGTATCGTGAACCGGATTCACCGCTCGACCTTGGGCGGGCTTGCGCGTCCGGGCGAAGACCTGATCGAGATCGTGCCGCTTGATGATACCCTGTTGGTCGAGGCGTATGTGCGGCCCGCAGATATCGCGTTTGTCTATCCGGGGCAGCCGGTCAAGGTAAAGATCACCGCCTATGACTTTTCGCGCTATGGTAGCCTTGATGGCGAGATCACACGCATCGGCGCCGACGCGGTAAAGCGGTCCGAGCGCGATGCAGAAGAGCATTTCGTGGTCCAGGTGCGCACCGATGACAGGTTTCTTGATGCCGATGGTGTCGAGGTCGAAATTATCCCCGGCATGATCACCGAGGTTGATATTCTGGCTGGCCGCAAGACGGTGCTGGAATACCTGACGCGGCCCGTGGTGCGGGTAAAGGAACGTGCACTGCGCGAGTGACCGAGCCGACGCGGGTAAGGATTTCAGACCCGCCGATGATATTGACTTCTGTTCGGAGTAAAGCGATCTTCGAAACAATTTCTTAATTTCAGTGAAGATTTTTACAGAAGTTTATTGAAAAGCGTATATTTTTGAAAGGGTTGTCATGAGCACGTTTAGTGTTACGGGCTTTGCTGTCGAACGTGGATATGATCCAGAGACAGAAACGGAAGTCGTTCAGAATGTATCGGCTGTCACATTGCGTGTTTCGTTTCCAGACGGTCAGGGATTCATAAACTACTCGGTTTTGAATGCCACTCCATACCCTGGTGAGCAAAGCACGCCGGTGGTTGACATAGGCGGCGGCGAAGCGTTTGGGGTTCTGGTATACGGCCCCGATGTGCCCGGAGGTGCTGCGGGGCTGCCTGAAAACGCGGTCGATTCGATTGGTTATATCGATACCCCGGATGGGCGCCATGTCATCATGGTCTTCGAGGTTCCAAGTGACCAAGGCCAAGGCGCCGTCGACCTGATCTTCCCAATTGGGGGAGACGCATTGAGCATACCGACCACGGTTGCCCAGTTTAATGTGCTGGACGCAAGCATTACCGGCGCGGGCGTGGTTCCGAGCGGCACCTTTATCCCAGACATCGATATTCAGTTGTCCGACTTCACCGGCGTGGTCATTGAGAACAACAACCAGGTTCTCGGAACTGTCGGCGACGACACGCTGACGGGCACGGCGGGCGACGACATTATCGCGGGGTTTGAGGGTGACGACGCCCTGATCGGCAATGGCGGCAACGACACTGTTGATGGCGGCGCCGGGACGGATAGTGTCTATTTCGACGTGAATGAGGCGCAGGCGGTCGTCAACTCGGACGGTCTGGGCGACCATACCGTGACGATCGGCACGGATACGATCACTCTTATCTCGATCGAGAAATTACTGTTTGCCGATAGTGGTACATCACCGCCGCCGCCGCCCACGGGCCCTTCGGCCTGGACTATTGGCGATCCGCATCTGCTGACGCTGGATGGGCTTGGGTATGATTTCCACGCGGTTGGCGAGTATGTTCTGCTGCGCGGTCAGGCCGGGCAGGACGTGAACGGATTCGAGATCCAGTCGCGGATGACCGAAGCGACCGACGATCTGGGAAACCCGGTGCCCAACGTTTCGGTCAACGCCGCTATCGCGATGCGCGCGGCCAATGGCAGCGAGGTGATGATCGACAGCACAGATGCCTCGCCCCTGTCGGTGGATGGCGTGGCGCAGGCGCTGGCGGATGGTGAGTTTCTAGAGGTGGGCGCGGATCGCATCTACCGCGTCGGCGACACCTATACCACGGTGTTCGCGGGCGGCGATGGCACGCTCAACGCAGGTGATACGCAAGTCAGCGTCGTCGTGCATAGCGGCCGCGTTGACCTGAGCGTGCGGGTCAGTAGCGAGGTGGCCGGCAAGCTGGAGGGTCTGCTGGGCGACGGCGATGGCGACATGACCAACGATGTCGCCCGCGCCGATGGCACGGTGTTGCTGCGGCCGCTGGCGTTCGATGACCTCTATGGCGGGTATCGTGACGATTGGCGCGTCGATAGCGAGGGTCAGAGCCTGTTCACCTACGACACGGGTGAGACGCTCGCGGGGTTCTTTGACCCAGGCAAACCGGGATCGGTCATGACGGTGGACGATTTCGCCGCCCAGGATCAGCAAGTCGCGCATCAGGCGGCGGAGGGCGCGGGGTTGCAGCCGGGGACCGTGAATTATGACAACGCCGTACTGGATTTCCTGCTGACCGGCGATCAAGGCTTTGTCGACAGTGCCGCGAACGAAGAGGTTGCCGCGCCCGAAACCGCAACGGTTGCCGGAACGCTCGATCAGGGGCAAACCCGGGCGGCGTTGGATATATCGGTAACGGATCGCTTGGGGGATACCGTCGAAGGGGCGCAGATCGGGTTTTCCACCGGCAGCTCAACCGCAAGGATCCTGGCCGACGACCTGACGGGCGGCGATTACCAGGTGCAAGTCGGCGACGGCGCAAGTGGACGCGCGGGCGGCACGATGGAATTCACCAATGCGGGGAACATGATAACGGTCAACGATGCATTGGAGGTGCTTCGCTTGGCGGTTGGTTTCACCCCAAGCTGGGGCACGGCGGACGGCATGGACTTCGTCGCCGCCGATGTCACGCGCGATGGTCAGGTGTCGGTATCCGACGCATTGGAGGTGCTGCGCGCCGCCGTGGGTCTGGACAGTCCGGGGGGCACGGCACCGAAATGGGTGTTCCTTGATCCGGACCTGGATGTATCCGGCGCTGACAGGACATCTGTACCCGTTGAAGAGGGCGTTGATATCGCGGCAATCGGGGCCTCCGGCGCGTTTGCATCGCTGGATGCGGTCCTGTTGGGTGATATGGCTGATTTCAACGCTCAACTGCCAATCTAGTTTGAGGTGATCCGCCCCGACATGGCCGAGAGGTTAGTCGGGGCGATCCGAGCGGCAGCGGTTCGCAAAGTATTTCATTGTGTTTCACTGTAAGGATGATTTCGCCGCGCTGACTGTCTTATAACTATCTGAGAATGCGACACTATAGGCAGAACTCCGCCCTTGCGCCGCGATCTGGCGACGGTTGATGCCGCTTTCCCTTGGATGCGCGCTCTGCGTGCTTTAACACGTGGTCAAATTCGCCCCTTGCGGCGCTTATTTCAGTTTTGGAGGCTTGCATGGCCCGACGAGTATTTGGCACGGATGGCGTGCGCGGCGAAGCCAACAGCTATCCCATGACTGCTGACATGGCGCTACGGCTGGGTGCCGCGGCGGGGCGGTTCTTTCGCCGCGATGGCCTGAATGGGCATCGCGTGGTCATCGGCAAGGACACACGCCTGTCGGGTTACATGATCGAAAACGCGCTGACTGCGGGGCTTACTTCGACGGGGATGAACGTGCTGTTGCTGGGTCCGGTGCCGACGCCGGCGGTCGGGTTCCTGACCCGGTCCATGCGCGCCGACCTGGGCGTTATGATTTCGGCCAGCCACAATGCGCACCAGGACAACGGGATCAAGTTTTTCGGCCCTGACGGCTATAAGCTGCGCGATGCGGCGGAGGCCGAGATCGAAGAGATCCTTGATGGTGACATCAGGCCCGCGTCGCCGTCGAATATCGGGCGGGCGCGGCGCATCGAAGATGCCGGGGGCCGCTACGTGGAATATGCCAAGACGACGTTCCCGCGCAACAAGCGGCTGTCGGGCCTGAAGGTGGTGATCGATTGCGCGCACGGCGCGGCCTACAAGGTGGCGCCCGAGGTGCTGTGGGAATTGGGGGCCGAGGTCGTCACGCTGGGCGTTTCGCCCGATGGCACCAACATCAACCACGAGTGCGGATCGACCCGGCCCGAGGCCGCCGCGCGCCTGGTGCGCGAGACGGGCGCCGATCTGGGTTTGTGCCTGGACGGGGATGCCGACCGCCTGATCGTGCTGGATGAAAACGGGCGCGTGGCCGACGGTGATCAGCTTATGGCGCTGTTTGCCGGCGAATGGGCCGAGGCGGGGTGCCTGGCACACGGCACGCTGGTTACGACGGTGATGTCCAACCTGGGGCTTGAGCGTTTCATGACCGAGCGGGGCCTGACGTTGGAGCGCACCAAGGTCGGCGACCGCTACGTGGTGGAACGGATGCGCGCGGGCGGCTTCAACCTTGGTGGAGAGCAGTCCGGCCATATCGTGATGACCGATTACACCACCACCGGCGACGGCCTGATTGCCGGGCTGCAATTCCTGGCGGCGATGGTGGAGACGGGCAAACCCGCCAGCGCGCTGTTGAACAATTTCACGCCTGTACCGCAGCACCTGGAAAACCTTGCGATTACGCCGGGGGGTGATCCGCTGGCATCGGACATGGTGCGCGCGGCGATTGCCGAACAGGAAACGCGGCTGGGCGGCACCGGGCGTCTCGTGATCCGCCCTTCGGGGACCGAGCCGTTGATCCGGGTGATGGTGGAATGCGAGGACGAGGCATTGATGCAGGATGTGGTCGACAACATCGCAGGTGCGATAACCGACGCAGCCCCAAAGACGCGGACCGCCTAGGCGCCCTGCAACTCCGAAAAAAGACCGCATTGGATGAAAGGTGAAACCCCCGCGATGCCACTGTCATTGATCATTCTTGCCGCCGGGCGTGGCACGCGCATGGCATCGAACTTGCCGAAGGTTCTGTACGAGGTCGCGGGTGCGCCGCTGATCGGGCACGCGATGATGGCGGGCGGGGCGTTGTCGCCGGATCGCTGTGTCGTGGTGACGGGCCATGGCGGCGACCAAGTGGCGCGGCGGGTTCACGAGCAGACCCCCGAGGCGCGCATCGCGCAGCAGCAAGAGCAACTCGGCACCGCCCACGCGGTGGCACAGGCCGGCGATGCCCTGACCGGGTTTTCCGGGGATGCGATCGTGCTTTATGGTGATACGCCCTTCATCCGTCCCGAAACCCTGCACCGGATGCGGGAGCGGCGCAGCGCCGGTGCGGATATCGTCGTGCTGGGTTTTGACGCGGCGGATCCGGGGCGCTACGGGCGTTTGATCGTCGAGGATGAGCGCTTGGTTCGGATCGTCGAGGCGAAGGATGCGACGCCCGATGAGCTGCGGATCACGCTGTGCAATTCGGGCGTCGTATGTGCCGATTGGCAGCTGCTTGAGGCGTTGATCGCGCGCGTCGGGAACGACAATGCCAACGGCGAATACTACCTGACCGATATCGTGGGCCTGGCCGAGGGTGATGGCCTGCGCTGCGCGGTCGAGGTCTGCGCCGAAGAAGAGACGATGGGCATCAACTCCCGCGCGGAACTGGCCCGGGCCGAGGCCGCCTACCAGGCGGGCGCACGGGCGCGGGCGATGGCGGATGGCGCGACGCTGACCGCGCCCGAAACGGTGTTCTTTGCGCATGACACGCGCCTTGGCCGCGATGTGACGGTTGAGCCGCACGTGGTATTCGGCCCCGGTGTCACGGTATCCGATGACGCGCGCGTGCGTGCCTTTAGCCATCTTGAGGGCTGCCATGTTGGTACGGGCGCGGTTGTCGGGCCCTATGCCCGCTTGCGTCCGGGCACCCGGATCGGCGCGCAGGCGCGGGTCGGCAACTTCGTGGAAACCAAGAACACCGAGCTGGGCGCCGGCGCCAAGATCAACCATTTGTCCTATGTCGGCGATGCCCGGATCGGCGATGACGCGAATATCGGCGCAGGCACGATCACCTGCAACTATGACGGGGTTTTCAAGCACCGTACCGAGGTGGGCGCAGGCGCGTTCATCGGCACCAACACGGCGCTGGTCGCGCCGGTGGACGTGGGCGCGGGCGCGATGACGGCAGCGGGGTCGGTCATTACCGGCGATGTGCCCGACGGGGCGTTGGGCATTGCGCGGGCACCGCAGGTGAACAAGCCCGGACTGGCGCGGCGGATGCGCGACAAGCTGCTCGCCCTCAAGGCGAAGCGGGCAAAGTAGAACAGGCAAGAAACGGATGGATAGGCTATGTGCGGGATTGTAGGCGTATTGGGCAAGCATCAGGCCGCGCCGATACTGGTCGAGGGGCTGAAGCTGCTGGAATACCGCGGCTATGACAGTGCGGGCATTGCCACCATCAGCGATGGCCGCCTGGAACGCCGCCGCGCGCTGGGCAAGTTGGTGAACCTGTCGGATATCCTGGTGCATGAGCCACTGCGCGGCACGGCGGGCATCGGGCACACGCGATGGGCCACGCACGGGGCGGCGAACGAATCCAATGCCCATCCGCACGCGCGCGGCCGGGTTGCCGTCGTGCATAACGGCATCATCGAGAATTTCCGCGACTTGCGCGCCTTTCTGTCGGAACACCAGGTGGTCCCGGAAACCGATACCGACACTGAAACCGTTGCGATGCTGTGCAACTGGTACATGGAGCAGGGCAGCACCCCGGTCGAGGCGGCCAAGCTGACGGTGGCGCGGCTGGAAGGGGCCTATGCCCTGTGTTTCTTGTTCGATGGCGAAGAAGACCTGATCATCGCCGCCCGCAAGGGTAGCCCCCTTGCCGTGGGCTGGGGCGAGCAGGAGATGTATGTCGGCTCGGACGCGCTGGCGCTGGCGCCGATGACCGACGAGATCACCTATCTGGAAGAGGGCGACATCGCGGTCATCACCCGGGCCGGCGCGGATTTTCTTGATGCTGGGTTTCACCCCGTCAGCCGCCCGCGCAAGCGGGTGCGCGTGAATGCCAATGCCGCCGACAAGGGCGGGTACAAGCATTTCATGGCCAAGGAAATAGCCGAGCAGCCTTCGGTTCTGGGCGAGGCGACCGAGTATTACCTGCGCGATCAAACCGGCCGTCAATTGCTACGCGAGGGGGTGGATTTCGCCGATATAGATCGCGTCGTGATGGTGGCGTGCGGCACTGCGGCGCTGGCGTGTTCGGTGGCGAAATACTGGTTCGAACAATTGGCGGGCCTGCCGGTCGAGGTCGATATCGCGTCCGAGTTCCGCTATCGCGAGCCGCCCCTGTCAAAGGGAACGCTGGCCATTTTCGTCAGCCAATCGGGGGAAACCGCCGATACGCTTGCGGCGATGCGCTATTGCGCGGGCAAGGTGGCGCGCAGCGTGGCGATCGTGAACGTGGCCGAAAGTTCGATCGCGCGGGAAAGCGATATTGCGCTGCCCATCCTTGCCGGGCCGGAAATCGGGGTCGCATCGACCAAGGCGTTCACCTGTCAACTTGTCGTTCTGGCGGTGCTGGCCCTGCGCGCGTCTGAGCAGCGCGACACGCAGGACACCACCCGGATCGAGGCGCTGGAGGCGCAGCTTCGGCACGTGCCGGGCATGGTGAGCGAGGCGATGCGCTGCGAGGATCGGATTCAGGCGGTCAGCAGCCAGTTGGCGCGCCGCCGTCATGCCCTGTTCCTGGGGCGCGGCGTGATGTTTCCGCTGGCGCTTGAGGGGGCGCTCAAGCTCAAGGAAATCAGCTATATTCACGCCGAGGGCTATGCCAGCGGCGAGTTGAAGCACGGCCCCATTGCCCTCATTGACGAAGAGATGCCGGTGATCGTGCTGGCCCCGCATGATGCCGTGTTCGACAAGACGGTGTCGAACATGCAAGAGGTCATGGCCCGCGGCGGGCAGATCGCGATGATCAGCGACGCGCAAGGCCTGGAGTTGGCCAGCGAGGGGCTTTGGAACGGGATAGAAATGCCCACGTTCGACAGCATTTTCGCGCCCATCGTTTATGCTGTGCCGGTGCAGTTGCTGGCCTATTTCACGGCGGTGGAAAAGGGCACGGATGTGGATCAGCCGCGCAACCTGGCCAAATCGGTCACGGTGGAATAGCCGGGAGGCTGGGCCAAGGAGGGGCGATGCCAACAGGACAAACACACGTGCCCACGCGGTGGCGGCCGGCGCTCCGGGCCGCGATATGGGGGCTGGCGGCATTTATCGCGGTCGCGATGCTGATGCCGGCGCAGGCCATTCCGCAACCGGGCGGTAGCGACAAGCTGCATCACATGCTGGCCTTTGGAGCGCTGAGCGTGCCTGCGGCGATGCTATATCCGGGCCGCGTCTTGGGCGTTGTTCTGTGTGTGATCGTGTTTGGCGGGGCGCTGGAGCTGATACAGCCCCTGACCGGGCGTTTTGCCGAAGGGGCCGACCTGATTGCCGATGGTATCGGGGCGTTGGCGGGGGTCGGGATTGGCCTGATGCTCAACCGTATATTGGCCGCGCGAACAGGGCCGTAATGGGCGTACCCGGCTGACACGCGCCGCGGCGTTTCACACCTCATTGATCGTCTGAAAACCCGCTGATCCGCGCTGATGGGGCGCGCGGTTGCTATATGCAATTCGACTAGAGTTGCCGACAAACGCCCCTGTTTCGTCACAGGCCGTGCCGCGCTCGCGCGCATTCGAGGTGCACCATTACGCCCGGTGGATATGGGTGAGGTGTGCCATGGGGGGCTCGTCTTTCGAACTTGTTGCCGCCCTTGCAGGCGCGCAGTACGTGAACCTGTCAGGGGTCTCGGCAATCACGGTGCATGCGGCGGCTGATGAGCCGGTCGCATATGTCGTGGATGGCCCCGACCTGTCGGGCGCCCGCGCCTATCGCATTGGTGCGGACGGTATCCCTTGGCAAGCCGATGCCGTGCCTTTGCCGCAGGGCATGGCGGTCGGGGTGACGCGTGATTTGTCCATCGGCACATTGGACGGGCAGGATGTTGCGATTTTCTCCGGGTTCGGGACGACCGGCGTTCACATTGTGGATTTGGCCAGCGATGGCACATTCGGTGCCGCGCTTGCCCTGTCTGGTGATCTGCCGCCCGATAGGTTGCAGGGCGCTTTTTCGCAGGTCCCTCCCGGGGGCACGGATCCTGTCCTTTATGGATTTGTGGCCGGGGCGCCCGCGCCGCTGGCGTGGCGGGTGGCCGGGGGGACGCTCACCACTCTTGCCGCGCCCGCGCCTGCGCTTGAGACATCCGTTTCGGCACTGGCGCACAGCGCAAGCGGCATCGTGTTGGCAACCTCGGAGGCCGATCATGCCTTGATCAGTTACCTGCCGGACGCCCAGGGTCAACTGACCGAGGTTGCGCGCCTGGGCGCGGCGCAGGGGGTCGGCATCAACGCCCCCGGTGTCTTGTCGACCATATCGGCGCACGGGTCCGATTTCGCCATTGTCGGCGGCTCTGGCAGCAGCACGCTGAGCGTGTTCGAAGTGGATCATACGGGCGACCTGACGTTGCGCGATCACATCATGGATGGGCGCGACAGCCGCTTTGCTGGGGTGACCCTGATCGACTCGGTCGTTGTCGACGGGCGTGCTTACATTGCCGCCGCAGGATCGGATGACGGCTTGAGCCTGTTCGAGATGCTGCCCGGCGGGCGCCTTGTGATACTTGCGACGCAGGCCGACACGCTTGGGATGACATTGGATAACCCATCGGCGATCGCCCTGACCGGGGCGAACGGTGCCCTGAGTGTCCTGGTCAGCAGCGAGAGCGAGCCGGGGTTGACCACGCTGCGCTATGATCTGCAAACTGCGGGCGGGGTGATCGCGGTGGGCGGTGCCGGTGGCCTGATCGCAGGGGGGCAATTTGACGACCTGCTGATCGGGGGCGCGGGCGACGATGATCTGCGCGCAGGCGACGGGGCCGACATGATCGGCGACGGGGGAGGTGCCGATACCCTGTATGGTGGCGCTGGTGCGGATATCTTTGTCATGTCGCAGGATGGGCAGGCAGATCTTATCGCGGACTTTCAGCCCGGTATCGATCGGATCGATTTGTCGGCGTGGACATTCCTGCGCAACACGGACCAATTGGAGATTGCCGAGACTGCAGACGGCGCCCAAATTCAGTTTGGATATGAGGTGCTTGGCATACAAACTGCCGATGGTACGCCGCTAGCTGCGGACGTGCTGCGCGCCCTCGATCTGCTGGGACCTGCCCGGTATATGCCGTTCGAGACGTTAACCACGGTGCCCCCCGAGCCTGATGCGCTTTTGCTCGACGGGACGGACTCGACTGACGTCCTGACCGGGGGGCAGGGGGCCGACAGCATCAATGGGTATGCCGGCGATGACACCCTGATTGGCGGCGGCGGCGATGACATGCTGTCAGGCGGCACCGGGCATGACACGGCTGTATATTTCGCCCCGGTGGGCGAGTATGACATACAGGTTGATTCCAGTGGTAACGGCCTGTGGATCACGCATGTGGGCGGCTTGGCTGCGGATGGCGCGGATTGGCTGACCGGTGTGGAGGTGGCCCAGTTCGCGGGTGGCCTCGTGGACCTGGCGCAATACACCGGGGCTCAGGCCCTAACCATGCCGCCAGACCCGCCTGCAGAGGACGCGGCGATGTGGGCGTGGGCCGACATGCATCTGCGCACATTTGACGGCGTTGGCTATGATTTCCACGCGGCGGGCGAGTTCGTCCTGTTGCGCGACACCGGGTTGCAGGCAGGGTTTGAAGTGCAGGCGCGGCTAACGGCGGCGGGTCCGGATGTGACAACCAATCAGGCCATCGCGATCCGGACTGCGGCGGGCGAGGTCATGATCGATGCGGCGGATGATACGCCGCTTTCGATCGACGGCGTTGCAACGTCAATCGGGGCCGACGGATATGTCGATATAGGCCTTGATAGGCTCTATTTGGCCGATGGAACCTATTCGCTGGTCTTTGCGGGGGCCGATGGCATCGTGAACGCGGGCGATAGCCGCGTGTCGGCAACCCTGCGCGGCGACCGGGTGGATTTCGGAGCCACCCTGAACCGCGCGGATTATGGCGGGCGCTTGCAGGGGCTGCTTGGCGATGGGGACGCAAACCCCAACAACGACATCGCCCTCGCGGGTGGCACCGCCCTCGACCGGCCCCTCGCGCCCGGTGACCTCTACGGTCTCTATAGCGACGATTGGCGTGTCAAAACCCTTGATCAGAGCCTGTTTTCCTATGACCCCGGGGAATCGCCGGACGGGTTTTACCTGTCGGATTTTCCTGCCGATGCGGTCTTGCTTGGGGATTTCAGCGCAGCCGAAATCACCGAGGCGAGCCTACAGGCCGAGGCGGCGGGGCTTTTCCCCGGCACATCAACCTTCGACAACGCGGTTCTTGATCTGTTGGTGACGAATGGCGATCTTACCTATCTGGATGCGGCATTGGATGCCCTGCCCGCCGACGATACCGAGCAGGCAATGGTCCTGAAGCAAGGCCAAGGCCGTGCGGCGCTTTCTGTTGCAATATCGGACGGCGCCAGCACCATGGCCTTGGAAGGCGCAGATGTGACGTTCGTCGCGGATCTGGCAACCGCACCGCAGGCCTTGGGCGAAGCCAGCGCGGGGCAATACCGCCTGGATCTGGGCGACGGTACCGCCGGGCAGGTGCGAGTGACCAAGATCTACGACGCAGGCGGCTCCACCGGGATTACGGTGGCCGATGCGCTTGAGGCGCTGCGCATGTCGGTTGGCCTGACCCCGAGTTGGGGGCCTGCGGGGGCGATGCATCTTTTGGCCGCCGACATGAATGGGGATGGCGCGGTGACCGTCGCCGACGCATTGGCAATCCTGCGGCACGCGGTGGGCCTGGAATCGCCCGGGGCAGAGCCCCGTTGGCTTTTCCTGCCGCCCGGCACGGATACCACCAGCGCGGATGTAGGCACGATGGCGGCTCCGGCAATTCAACTGGACCTCGATCCGATTTATGGCGATCACACCCTGGACATGACGGCGATCTTGATCGGGAATGTCGACATGGCATGAGCCGGGGGTTGAACCAGCAGGCCTTAGCCCGGAACTATGCAGTGGACAGTAGCCGCCGCCCAAGATAGGACGCGCGATCATGGCCAAGCTCAAAGCAGATCCGAACTACAAGGTCATCGCGGAGAACCGCCGCGCGCGGTTCGATTACGCGATCGAAGAAGATATCGAATGCGGTATCGTCCTTGAAGGGTCCGAGGTGAAATCCCTGCGCCAGGGCGGCGCCAATATCGCCGAAAGCTATGCCGCGGTTGAGGATGGCGAGCTGTGGCTCGTCAACAGCCATATTCCGCAATACGAGCAGGCGAAGACGTGGAAGCACGAAGAGCGGCGGCGCCGCAAGCTGCTTGCCACGCGCAAGGAACTGGCGCGGATGTGGAACGCGACGCAGCGCAAGGGCATGACCCTGGTACCGCTGGTCCTGTATTTCAATCACCGGGGCCTGGCGAAGATCAAGATCGGGATCGCGAAGGGTAAGAAGAAGCACGACAAGCGCGAAACCGAGGCCAAGCGCGACTGGAGCCGCCAGAAGCAGCGCCTGCTCAAGGATCACGGGTAGCAGGGGGCGCTGCCCCCGGCGCGCGCTGCGCACGCGCCCCCCCGGAGTATTTCGGGCAAGATGAATTTGCATGCTGGCGCAGGGCGCTCACGGTCTTGCCAGTGCGGCCCCCCCGATGTAGGCAATGGGGGATACAAAACGGGGGTCTCCATGGCACATGACGATCCGAGGACGCTGGTTTCAACAGGGTGGTTGGCCGCGCATATGAAGGATCCCGATCTTCGGATTCTGGATGCGACGTGGTTCATGCCGGACGAGGGACGCGATGCCTATGCCGAATACAAGGCCGCGCATATTCCCGGTGCCCGGTTCTTTGATATAGACGAGATCAGCGATCTGCGCTCGGACTTGCCGCACATGGCCCCGCCGGTGGAAAAGTTCATGTCGCGCATGCGTGCGATGGGCGTTGGCGACGGGCATCAGGTCGTGGTCTATGACACGCAAGGCTTGTTTTCCGCTGCGCGGGTATGGTGGCTTTTCCGCCTGATGGGTCAGCCGGACATTGCCGTTCTGGATGGTGGAATGGCCAAGTGGGTCGCCGAGGGCCGCGAGGTGGAGGACATGCCGCCTATGGTGCGCGACAGGCACATGACGGTGCGCCGGCAAAACCAGATGGTCAAGGATGTCACGCAGGTGGCGGCGGCGTCCAAACTGGGCGATTACGAGATCCTCGATGCGCGCTCGCCGGGGCGGTTTTCCGGGCAGGAAGAAGAGCCGCGCGAGGGCCTGCGCAAGGGCCATGTGCCGGGGTCCAGGAACGTGTATTACCGCAATCTGCTGAACGCCGATGGCACCATGAAATCGCCCGACGATCTGCGCGCCGTGTTCGATGCGGCGGGCGTTGACATGAGCAAGCCCGCGATCACCACCTGCGGGTCGGGTGTGACCGCCGCCATCATCAGCCTTGCGCTGGAACGGATCGGCAAGACAGATCATTCGCTATATGACGGATCATGGGCGGAATGGGGCGCATTCCCCACCGTGCCCGTCGCCACAGGAGACGCCTGAGATGTTCAGCAATCTGAAAGAACAACCCGCCGACAAGATCCTGCAGCTGATGCAGATGTACAAGGACGACCCGCGCGAGGGCAAGATCGACCTTGGCGTCGGTGTCTACAAGAACGCCGAGGGCGTCACCCCGGTGATGCGCGCGGTCAAGGCCGCCGAAAAGCAGCTTTGGCAGGATCAGACCACCAAGGCCTATGTCGGGCTGGCGGGTGATCCGGCGTTTGGCGACGCGATGGTCGATCTGGTTCTGGGTGATGCTGTTAGCCGGGAACAGGTGGCCGCGGCGGCCACACCGGGCGGCACAGGCGCGGTGCGCCAGGCGTTCGAGATGATCCGCATGGCCAATCCCGATGCGCGTATCTTCGTGTCTGATCCGACATGGCCGAACCACCTGAGCATTCTCAAGTTCATGGAGATGCCGACCGTCACCTACCGCTACTTCGACAGCGCCACGGGCGGCGTCGATTTCGACGGCATGATGGCCGATCTGGAGCAGGCAAAGGCGGGCGACGTGATCTTGTTGCACGGCTGCTGCCACAACCCGACCGGCGCCAACCTGAACCTGACGCAGTGGCAGGCGGTGATTGACCTGATGCTGAAGAAAGGCGCGATGCCGATGATCGACATCGCCTACCAGGGATTTGGCGATGGGTTGGAAGAGGACGCCGCCGCGACGCGACTGGTGGCCTCAATGGTGCCCGAATGCCTGATCGCGGCGAGCTGCTCCAAGAACTTTGGCGTGTATCGCGAGCGCACCGGCATCCTTATGGCCGTGGCGCAGGACAGCGATCTGCGCGGCCTGACCCAAGGCACGTTGAACTACCTGAACAGGCAGAACTATTCCTTCCCGCCCGATCACGGCGCGCGGGTGGTGACGATGATTCTGCAAACGCCGGAGCTGCGCGCCGATTGGGCGGCGGAGCTGGAGGATGTGCGCAATTCGATGCTGGGTCTGCGCGAGCAACTTGCAGGTGAATTGCAGCGGTTGTCGGGCTCGGACAGGTTCGGCTTCATCGCGCAGCATCGCGGCATGTTCTCGCGCTTGGGCACCAGCCCCGAGATGGTGGCGAAGCTGCGCGAAGAACACGCAATTTACATGGTGGGCGATTCGCGGCTCAACATCGCCGGGCTGAACCGGGATACCGTGCCGGTGTTGGCAAAGGCGATCATCGACTGCGGGATTTGATTGGCGCAGGCCAGAGCATTGGAAATTTGGCGCGCGCAGGGTGATCTGCGCGCGCATTCAATTTATGCGCGCGTCAGGTCACAGCAGCCCGGCGTGGCGCAGGCCGTTATCCACCAACTCGCGGGTCTCTTGGCTTAGCTCTACCAGCGGCAGGCGCACCTCGGCGCTGCACAGTCCCAGCCGCGACATCGCGTATTTGACGCCGACGACGCCCGGCTCGGTGAACACGGCGTCATGCAGCGGCATCAGGCGGTCAAGCAGGTCCAGCGCCGTGGCATAATCACCGGCCAGCGTGGCCGCCTGAAACTCTGCGCAGAGACGCGGGGCGACGTTGGCGGTGACGGAAATGCAGCCCACGCCTCCGTGCGCGTTGAAGCCAAGCGCGGTGGCATCCTCGCCCGACAACTGGATGAAATCGGTGCCGCAGGTGATGCGCGTGCGCGGCACGCGGGCCAGATCGCCGGTGGCGTCCTTGACCCCCACGATGCGCGGCAGCTTGGCCAGCTCGCCCATGGTTGCGGGGCTCATGTCGATGACCGAGCGGCCGGGGATGTTGTAGATGATGATCGGCAAGTTGCACGAATCGTGCACGGCCTTGAAATGCGCATAAAGCCCGCCCTGCGTGGGCTTGTTGTAATAGGGCGTGACCACCAGCGCCGCATCCGCGCCCACCTCTTCGGCGTGGCGGATCAGGCGGATGCCCTCATGGGTGCTGTTGGATCCCGCGCCGGCGATCACCGGGATGCGGCCCGCCGCGGCCTTGACCACCTCTTCGATGACGTGCTCGTGTTCGCGGTGGCTGAGCGTCGGGCTTTCGCCGGTGGTGCCGACGGGCACAAGGCCGGATGATCCTTCGGAAACGTGCCAGTCCACGAGTTTGCGAAGCGTCTCCAGATCCAGCTCGCCGTTCTTGAACGGCGTCACCAGGGCAGGAATGGACCCTTTGAACATGACACGCTCCTTCGTTTTCGTTGGTGGCGGGATATTACCCTGCCGCATTGGGATGAGCGCACCCTAACCGCGGCTTGATCCACTGCCAAGTTCGTGAATTGCCCCGCGCGCGGTGCGCAATTAAGCTGCGGCTGTCTATCCCCTGTCGGAATGGAAAGGCAAGACGCATGCGCCCGATTTCATTGTTCCTTGCCGTGGCGTTTGCGTTTGCCGCGCCGGTTTCCATGGCACAGGAGGGGCCGCGCCCCTTGTCCAGCGCGTTGGAGGCGGCGCAATCGGGAAACTGGGACATCGCGGCGCAGCTTGCACGCCGCGCCGGGCCCTCCGCCGTGCCTCTGATCGAATGGTCGCGCCTGCGCGATGGCGCCGGCACCCTGCCCGAGGCGCTGGCGTTTCTTGACGCGCACAGCGATTGGCCCGGTCTTGGCCTGATCCGCCTGCGGGCCGAGGGGATGCTGGACGCCGCCGATGACGCCGAGGTCTTGCGCCTTTTTGCAGGGGACAATCGTCCGCGCACCGGGGCGGGGGCGTTGGCCCATGCGCGCGCGCTAAAATCGGCGGGGCGGTTGGGGGATGCGCAGGCTGATCTGGTCCTGGCGTGGCGGACGCTGGATATGACGGTCGAGGATCAGCAGGCGATGCTAACCGCGCATGACGACCTGCTGTCGCCGCATCACGTGGCGCGCGTTGACATGCTGCTTTGGCAAGACGACCCCGAGCAAGTGCAAGCCCTCTTGCCGCTGTTGCCCGATGGTTGGCAGGCCTTGGCCGAGGCGCGGCTGGCCTTGCGCGCGGGTCGTCCCGGTGTTGATGACCTGATCGCGGCGGTGCCTGATGCCCTGTCGGATGATCCGGGCCTCGCGCATGAGCGATTCCTGTGGCGCATCCGCAAGGGCCGCAGCGACGACGCCATCGCGCTGTTGCTAGAACGCAGCGAAAGCGCCGAGGCGCTGGGTAAACCGGAACGGTGGGCCGGTTGGCGGCGCTGGCTGGCGCGTGCCCGCATGCGCGAGGGGCAGGGGCGCGCCGCCTACAAGATCGCCGCATCGCACCACCTGAGCGAGGGCGCGAATTTCGCCGATCTTGAGTGGCTGTCGGGATACCTGGCGCTTAGCTACCTGGATGACCCCGACCTTGCGCTTACCCATTTCGAGCGGTTCAGGGATGCGGTCAGCACGCCGATCTCGTTGGGCAGGGCGGGTTATTGGCTGGGCCGGGCGCATCGGGCGCGGCGCGATGATGAGGCCGCGCGCGCCGCTTTTGCCCTCGGGGCCGCGCATCAAACCAGCTTCTACGGCCTTCTGGCGGCCGAGGCTGCGGGGCTATCCCCCGATCCGGCGCTTGCGGGCACCGAGGCGTTTGCCCCCTGGCGGGAGGCCGAATTCACCCGTGCGCCGTTGTTCCGGGTTGGGCTGCTGGCGATGAACGCGGGCGAGGTGTCGCTGGCGGAGCGGTTCCTGCTGCATCTGGCCGATGGGTTCGACCGCACCGCACTGGGCCAGATGGGCGCGATGGCGATCGAGCTGGATCAGCCGCACCTTGCCGTCATGATCGGCAAGCTGGCGGCGGGGCGGGGCATCATCCTGCCGGGGCCCTATTACGCGCTGCACCCCATGCGACAGATGGACCTGCCGGTGCCGATGGAAATGGCCCTGGCGATTGCCCGCCGCGAAAGCGAGTTCGACCACCGCGTCGCCAGTGGCGCCGGGGCGCTGGGCCTGATGCAACTGCTGCCGGGCACGGCCTCGGACATGGCGCGGGCGCTTGGCCGGTCCGATCACGACACGCGCCGCGTGCTGGATGATTGGCGCTACAATGCGCGGCTGGGCAGTGCCTATCTCGCGCGGCTGGGGTGGAAGTTTGGCGGCAACGTGGTGATGGTGTCGGCGGCTTATAATGCCGGCCCCGCGCGCCCGCCCCGCTGGATCGATAAGAACGGCGACCCGCGCGAGGGCGGCATGGACGTGATCGACTGGATCGAGCACATCCCGTTCCGCGAGACGCGCAACTACGTCATGCGCGTGGCCGAATCCCTGCCCATTTACCGCGCGCGTCTGGGCCGTGATCCGCACCCGGTTCCGTTCAGCGAGGAGCTTGTCGGATCAAGCGTTCTGCCGCTCACGCCAAAGGGTGAATAGGCCCGCCCCCACGATCAGCCCCGCACCGATGGCGACATTGGTGCGGATCACCTCGCCAAACACGGTGAGGCCCAGCATGGAGCCGAACACCAGTTGCAGGTAGGCGAAGGGCTGCACCGACGATGCCTCGGCCACCTCGTAGCATTTGATCAGGGTCCAGTGCCCCAACGCCCCGGTGATGCACAGCAGCCCCATCCAACCCCAATCGGGGCCTGTCATCGGCTCCCAGAACCAGGCGCCGGCGGCGGTCATCCCGATTGCGCCAACGATCCCGGTCCAGAAAAAGCTGGTCGCGGCATTGTCGCGGCGCGCGGCATAGCGCGTCAGCAGGCCGTAAAGCGCGAACATGAACGCCGCCAGCAAGGGCACAACCGCCTCGACGCGGAACACGCCAAACCCCGGTTGCAGGATGATCATCACCCCAATGAACCCCACTCCGATCGCCGCCCAGCGACGCCAGCCGACCCGCTCGCCCAGAACCGGCCCTGACAGCGCCGCGATCAGCAGCGGATAGGCGGTAAAGACGGCATGGCTTTCGATCAGGCCCAAAAGGGTGAACCCGAGGACCATCACGCAGATCTCGGTCACCAACAGCAGCGCGCGAAACGATTGCAGGATCGGCTGTGTCGTACGCGCGGCGGCGCGCAGGCCCCCCGCCTTGCGCCCGGCAATGGTGATCACGAAGGCGGCGAAGAACCAGTAGCGGATCATGATGACCATCAGCACGTTGTATTCCCCCGCCAAGTGGCGCGAGATGCCGTCCTGCATCGCGAAGATGAAGGTCGTCAGGATCATCAGCCCTATCCCGAGCCGCGTGTTGATTTCATTGTGCAACTTGGCCCTCCACGGGTTTTTTGGCGGTTGTCATGTGGCGCTTGCGGCCATGGCCCTTGGCGCGCGTGACGGCAAAGCCCGCGCTTTGCAACCCGCGGCGTACGAACCCGGCGGCGGTATAGGTGGCGGCGGTTCCGCCCGGCGCGGTGTGGCGGGCAACCTCCTGCATCAGCGCGGGTTGCCACAGCTCGGGGTTCTTGGCGGGGGAAAACCCGTCCAGGTACCACGCATCGGCCATCCCGCCCCACCCGGGCAGGGTATCGCGGGCATCGCCCTCAATCAGGGTGAACTCCAGATCAGGCAGCGCGATCCGCGTCGCGCCCGCGCGCCAGAACGGCGCCAGTTCGGTCGCGATGCCCGATAGCGCGGGGAACGCCGCCTGCGCGCGGATCATGTCGGGCGCGGGCAGGGCAAACGCCTCGAACGAGGTGAACCGCAATGTGCCCACCTGTCCGCTGCGCCGCCACAGATCCAGCGTCGCCAACAGGTTCAGCCCCGTGCCGAAGCCCAGCTCGGCCACGTGAAACCCCGGCCTGAGCCGCCCCGGCAGGCCGTTGCCGTGCAAAAACACGTGCGCCGTCTCGGCCAGCCCGTCTTCGAGGCTGAAATATGGGTCGTCGAAACGGGTTGAGACGGGCACGTCGCGCCCGCGCCATTCGACTTGCGATTGCTGGTCTTGCATGGGGTCGTCCGTTAAAGATGGCGCGAGGATGCAGCGGAGGGCAGGCAATGGCAATGGCGGATGTGACGATCTATGGCGCGGGTATATTCGGGCTGTCAGTGGCGTGGTCCTGCGCCCGCCGCGGCGCGACTGTGCGCGTGATCGACCCGTATGGCCCCGGCGCGGGGTCCAGCGGCGGATTGGTCGGCGCGCTGGCCCCGCATGTGCCCGAGCAATGGAACGACAAGAAGGCGTTCCAGCTTGACAGCCTGATCATGGCGCAGGGGTTCTGGGATGAGGTGGCGCAGGTCTCGGGGCACAAGGCGGGCTATGCCCGGCTGGGCCGGTTGCAGCCGGTCGCGGACGACGCCGCGCTTGCGCTTGCACGGCAGCGCACGCAAGGCGCGGCAGAGCTGTGGCAGGGGATGGCGGAGTGGCGCGTGCGTCCGCGCGGCGATCTTGGGGCGTGGGCGCCCGAAAGCGCCAGCGGCTGGTTGATCGAGGACAGCCTGAGCGCGCGGCTACATCCGCGCATGGCCTGCACGGCGCTGGTTGCGGCGATCCGCGCGAAGGGCGGCGAGGTGCTGCACGAGGGCGCGGCGCAGGGCCGCGTGGTTTGGGCCACCGGCGTTGCCGGGCTGGAGGAGATCAACGCGCAGAGGCCGCGCGCGTTCGGCAATGCCGTCAAGGGGCAGGCGGCGCTGCTGCGCCTGGATCGGCGCGATTGCCCGCAGATCTTTGCCGGTGGCGCCCTTGTCGTGCCGCATGCCGATGGAACGGTCGCCGTCGGATCGACCAGCGAACGGGATTTCGACGACCCCTCGCAAACCGACGCGCAGCTTGACGAGGTTCTGGCCCGCGCGGAGGCCGCGGTTCCGGCGTTGGCGGGCGCCGAGGTGATTGAGCGTTGGGCCGGGCTGCGCCCGCGCGCACGGTCCCGCGCGCCGGTCCTGGGATCGCATCCCTTGCGCGCGGATGAGTTCATCGCCAACGGCGGGTTCAAGATCGGCTTTGGCATGGCGCCCAAGGTGGGCGCGGTGATGGCCGACCTGGTGCTGGAGGGGCGCGATGCCATCCCCGACGGATTCCGCCCCGAGGCCAGTTATTGAGCCGCGACCGGCGCAATGAGTATTTTGGCAAGATGAAGCAGCCTAGTGTGCGCTGGCGCTCATGCAAAGCCGTCCATCGGGGCCGCGCACCCAGAGCGTTCCGCCGGTTCTCCAGCAAAGCTGCGCCGTCTCAAAATGCATGAGCGGCGCGGTGGCGCGAAAGGAAAAGGTGCGCATTCGGTCCAGTTCGCGGTCCGCCAGAAGCATCAAGAGCTGCGCCAGCAGCGGGCCGTGGGTGACCAGGCCGGCGTACCCTTCGACATCGCGGGCATAGTCCAGATCATAGTGGATGCGGTGGCCGTTGAACGTCAGCGCCGAATAGCGAAACAGCATCGTGCTGTTGAACTCAGCCTCTTCGCATATGTCCTCATCGCGCGGGGCGGTTGGCGGCGTGGGGGCGGGTGCGTCCGGGGCGGGGTCGTTGCGGTAGACGAGGTCCTGCCACTCGGTCACGCGCGCTTGCCCGATCTGGGTGATCTCGTGGCGCAGGGTGACAAAGGCCAGCGGCCCGCTGCGTCCCTCCTTGCGGGTGATTTCGTGCAGCGTCGTGGTCTTTTGCGCCGGCGTGCCCGCGATCAGCGGCGCGTGGAACTCCAGCCGCCCACCGGCCCACATTCGGCGCGGCAGGCCGGTATCCGGGATGGCGCCGATTCCGGGGCGCGGGTGCCCGTCGCGGCCCAGGTCGCCGGGCGGGCGGGCCTGCCAGAAGTAAAGCTGATGAAAAAACGGCGGCAGGGGATCGCCCGCGGCGAGCGTGCCCGCGCGCCCCAGCGTCGCCAGAAAGGCGGCCGCGCGGGCGGGATCCATGATATCGCTTTGACGAACCGGCGAGGGGGCTTCATCTTGCATGTTTGGAGCCTAGGCAGATGCACGAGAGGGGGCAACGGGAAATGACGCCGCGCGTTCAGGTGCTTGATCATCTGGTTCTGACCGTCGCCGATATCGGCGCGACCATTGCGTTTTACCGCGATGTCATGGGGATGGAGCCGGTTCGCTTTCAACCCGCCGATGGGCCGGATCGCTTTGCGTTGCGCTTTGGCGTGCAGAAGATCAACCTGCATCAACGCGGCGCCGAGTTCGATCCCAACGCGGCACATCCCGCGCCCGGCGCGGCGGATTTGTGTTTTCTGAGCGATCAGCCTGTTTCAGACTGGCAGCGGCATTTGGCCGACTGTGGCATCGAGGTTGAGGAAGGTCCGGTGCCGCGCACGGGGGCGACCGGGCCGATCCTGTCGATTTATATCCGCGATCCCGACGGGAACCTGATCGAGATCGCCAACCGTGCCTAGGGGATTTCCTTGCGCAGGGCCTCCATCAGGCTGGTGAGTTTCTTGGTGTAGGAGGCGTTGATCAGGCGGCCGTCCTCGTCGAATTCGTTGGATGGCTTGGCCACGAACAATTCCGGCCCCTGCAAAAGGCGCGGGCGAAACGCCACCAGGCAATTGCGCAGCATCACCTGCGCGCGCTCACCCCCCGCGCGGCCGGCGGCGGCGGACATGATCGCGACGGGTTTGCCGGGCAGGGGATTTTCCTTGGTCCGGCTGATCCAGTCCAGCGCGTTCTTGAGAACCCCGGAAATGCCCTTGTTGTATTCGGTCGTCGAGATCACCACCGCGTCAGCCTCGGCGATCTGATCGGCAAGGGTTTGCACAGTTTCGGGGATGCCGGTGGTCGTCTCGATATCCTGGTTGAGCAGCGGCAGGTTCAGATCCGCCAGCGTCATCTCGGCCCCGTCAAAGTGGCGCTCGGCCTCGTGCAGAAGCTGCGTGTTGTAAGACCCTTGCCGGAGAGAGCCGGACATGCCCAGAAGTTTGATTTTCGACATTTCGCACCTGTTGTTCTCGTTCACACACACACCTAACCGCTTTGGCCGCTGTGACAAGCTGCGCAGGCGCACAGCCGTTGTGATCGGATCACCTCAATTCGATGCGGCAATGCCATCCGGTTGGCCGACGATGATGAAAGAAAGCGCATCCGGCGCAAGGCGTTCACGCGCGACGCGGTTCACATCCTCCAAGGAAACCGCACGCACGCGGTCGTTGCGCGTCTGGACATAGTCGATGGGCAGCCCCTGCATCTGCATGCCCACGATGATGTTCGCAATCGGGGCGTTGCCGTCGAACCGCAGGGGGTAGGCGCCCGTCAGGTAGGTCTTGGCGTCCTCTAACTCCTGCTTGGTGACGCCATCATTGGCGATCTTCGCCCATTCCTTGCGGATCATGCTGGCCGCCTGCGCCATGGTCTGGTTGCTGGACGCGACCGATCCCATCCACAGCGTCGCCTGATCGCGATCGGCCAAATAGGTGCTGATGCCATAGGTCAGCCCGCGCTTTTCGCGCAATTCCTGCATAAGGCGGCTTTCGAACGAGCCACCGCCGAGGATGTGATTGAGGATGTAGGCGGCAAAGAAATCCGGATCGTCAAGGGTGACGCCATCTTGTCCGAATACCGCGACCGATTGCGGCGTGTCATACTTGATGACCTGCGTGTCGCCGTTGAAATCCGGCTTGGCCTTGGGCGGCAGCGGCGCGCCCTTGTCCGGCAGATCGCCAAGCAGCTTATCCAGCAGCGCGGCAAGCTGATCCTCGGTGATATCCCCGACCGCACCGATATAGACCCGGTCACGGGCAAGGGCGCCGGCGTGGGCGTCCATGATATCCTGCCGCGTCAGGTCCGGCGCGGTATCAAGCGTGCCGCTTGTCGGGATGGCATAGGGATGATCGCCGAACGCAGCATCGTCGAAGGCCTTGTAGGCCATGCGGCGCGGGTCATTCGCGTCCGCGCGCAATTTCGACATGACCTGCGCGCGCACGCGCTCGATAGCGCTTTGGTCAAAGCGCGGGTTGATCAGGCTCTGCCGCAGCAACTCGATCGCCTCATCGCGGTTCTCGCTCAGGAACCGGGCCGATATGCGCACCGCGTCCGAGGTGGCGTCATAGTCGAACGATGCCGCAAGCGAATCGCGGGCGCGGGCAAAGGCGCGCGCGTCCATGTCGCCTGATCCCTCCTCAAGAAGGGCGCTCATCAGGTTGGTCGCGCCGGCGGTGTCGGGGCTGTCCAGCGCGGCGCCGCCGCGAAACCGGAGTTCCAGCGCGGTAAACGGGATGTCGTGGTTTTCCACCAACCACGCGGTCAGGCCGCCGGGGGTTTCCACCTTTTGGATATCGACAGCGGCACGCGCGCCCGGCGCCGCCAGCAATAGCGCCGCCAACAGGGCGGCCATGAGCGGACCAACGGTTTGTCGGATCATTGCGTGACCTCCTCCTTGTCGAGGTAGCCGGTGACCGCGTGGCGCTTGTTCAGCACGTCGCGTGCGGCGGCCATGATGTCGTCGGCGGTGACCGATTGGATGATGTCGGGCCATGCTTGTACGTCTTTGACGGTCAGGCCCTGCGTCAACGCCCCGCCATAGCGCCGCGCCAGCCGCTGCACGTTATCGCGGGCATAGATCTGGCTAGCGCGGGCCTGTAGCTTGATCCGCTCCAGCTCCTGCGCATCGACGCCATCAGACATGAACTGGGCCAGGGCGGAATCAAGAGCCTCTTCGGCCTGTTGCAGGCTAACGCCATCGGCGGGCACGATAATCAGGTCGAACGTCGTGTCGTCCAGCGACGTGCCGCTGTAATAGGCCGCGGTATGCACCGCGACGGAGGCATCGAACTGTAGCTTTTCCGCCAGGACCGATGTCTGCCCGCCGCCCAACAGGTCCGACAGCAATGACAGCGCCGCCGCCTTTTCCTGCGCCCCGCTGTCGCGTTCGGGCGCAAGGTAGGACCGGCTGAGATAGGGCGTGCCGACGCGCGCATCGCGCATGACCAGGCGCCGCTCGGCGGTTTGCGGCGGCTCTTGCGGGCGGCTGCGCGGCTCAAGGTCCGGGTTGGCCGGGAGGGCGCCATAATGTTTTTGCGCGAGGGTGCGAACCTCGTCCGGCGTCACGTCGCCCGCCACCACAAGGATTGCGTTGTTGGGGGCATAATAGGTGCGATAGAAGGCCAACACATCTTCGCGGCTCAACTCCTCCATCTCGGCCCGCCAGCCGATGATCGGGATGCCGTAGGGATGGTTCATGTACTGCGCCGCCTGCTTTTGCTCGCGAAACAGGGCGGCGGGATCGTTTTCGACCCTCTGGTTGCGCTCTTCCAGAATCACGTCGCGCTCGGTCACGATGTCCTTTCCGGCCAACCGCAGGTTCATCATGCGGTCCGCTTCCATCCGCATCATCAGGTCCAGCCGGTCGGCGGCGACGCGTTGATAATAGCCGGTATAATCCTGACTGGTGAAGGCGTTGTCCTTGCCGCCCTGCCGGGCCACCGTCGCCGAAAACTCGCCAGGCTCAAGCGTATCGGTGCCCTTGAACATCAGGTGCTCAAGGTAATGCGCCACGCCCGATACGCCCGGCGGCTCATCCGCCGCACCGGCGCGATACCAGACCATGTGCACGGCGACCGGCGCGCGATGATCCTCGATCACGACAACGTCCATCCCGTTATCCAGGGTAAAATTGGTGACCTGATCGCTGGCAGCCATCGCCGCAGGGGCCAACAGGGTCAAACCCAGCAGGGTCGCTATCGCGCTCAACATGAATGGACCTCCTCGAAGTCGTGGCGGTGACGTATCCACTTAGATACAGGCCATTGCGGTGGCTTCAAGGCTGCCTGACGCTTATGTGACAGCGCCCCTAGCCACCACCGGGCGGCGCCGAAGGTGTCTCGACCCCAAGCCGCCGATACTTTTGCAAGGCCGCGTAGGGATCAAGGATCTGCGGCTTGTAGGCCTGCTTGTAGCGGTCGGTGTTGGCAATCTTGATCGCTGTAAAGCGCCCGCGCCGACGGCGGAATTCCTCGTCTTCGGCGGCAACCGTCTGGCGGATATTGCCGGGCACGCCGTTGCGGGTGGCGTGTTGCACCAGCGCGCTGTCGCTTTGCGGCACGGGGCCGCCCTCGCGCAGCGCCGAGCGCCGCCCGCCCAAACTGGCCACCGCATCTGCGACCGGGTCCTGGTCCGTGCGGTTGCCCTGTCCGGGCGTGGGCGTTGGCAGGCTGGAATAGCTGTCCGGCGTTTCCAACGGCTTGCTGGGCAAAACCGAGAATTCGTCGGGCCCTTCGCCCGGTGGCTGCAAGCTCCGCAGCTCGGGTGGTGCCCCGTCCCCCGAACAGCCCGCCAACAGCAGGCCCGCTACCAAGATCATCGCGCGCGGCATCCGCATTGCCACCCTCCTGATTTCTTCGCCCTCAGACTTAGCGGATCGAAAGGCGGGCGTCACGGGGCCTTTTTCTCTCCGGCAAAAAACACCAATCCCAGGGCGCCCGCGAAAATCGCCGCATCCGCCAGGTTGAAGGCATAGGGGTTGGCAATGCCGCAGCACGACATGTTCAGGAAATCCGCCACCGCCCCGTAAAGAATACGGTCCACCACGTTACCCATCGCACCGCCCACCAGCAGCCCCGCCGCGACCAAGCCGACGCGCCCGGGCGGGTCGCGATGCACCCACCACAGAACCGCGCCGGAAATCAGCAGCGCCAGCGCAATAAGGCCCCACCGCATGATATCGCTGTCTTGCGAGAACAGGCCGAAATTGACGCCGGTATTCCACGCCATCCGCAAGTTCAGGAACGGCGGCAGCACGTCGATGCGCCCCAGCTCGCGCAGGGCCATCCAGTGCACGACAAGGTATTTCGAGGCCTGATCGACCAAGAACACCCAAAAGCCGACCCAGAATACCAGCCGCGTCATTTCGTGCCTCCCTTGTGCCCTACGCCTAATGCCGGAAATGGCGCATGCCGGTGAACACCATGGCCAGCCCCGCCTCGTCCGCGGCGGCGATCACCTCGTCGTCGCGCATCGAGCCGCCGGGCTGAATCACGGCCCTCGCCCCTGCCTCGGCCGCGGTCAGCAGCCCGTCAGCGAACGGAAAGAACGCGTCCGACGCCACGACCGAGCCTTGCGTCAGCGGCGCAGGCAGGCCCAAAGCCTCGGCCATGTCGGCGGATTTGCGCGCGGCGATGCGGCAGCTGTCAACGCGGCTCATCTGCCCGGCGCCGACGCCCACGGTCGCGCCGTCGTTGACATAGACGATGGCGTTCGACTTGACGTGCTTGGCCACCCGCCACGCAAACAGCATGTCGGCCATCTCCCGATCGCTGGGCGCGCGTTTGGTCACGACCTTCAGGTCATTCATGTTCAGATGGCCATTATCCTTGTCCTGCACCAGGAACCCGCCCGACACCTGCCGATATGTCAGCGACGCCTCGGCCGGGTTGGCAAGGCCCGGCGTGATCAGCAGGCGCAGGTTTTTCTTGGTGGCGAACAGGTCCTTGGCGTCCTGATCGGCGCCCGGCGCGATCACGACCTCTGTAAAGATCGACGCGATTTCCCGCGCGGTTTCCAGGTCCAGCTTGGAGTTCAGCGCCACGATACCGCCAAACGCGCTGGTCTGGTCGCATTGAAAGGCGCGCGAGTAGGCCTCCTTCAACGTTGCGCCGCGCGCCACGCCGCATGGGTTGGCGTGCTTGATGATGGCGCAGGCCGGGCCGTCCTTGGGCAGGAACTCACTCACTAGCTCGAACGCCGCATCGGTGTCGTTGATGTTGTTATAGCTGAGTTCCTTGCCCTGCATCTGCTCGGCGGTTGCCACGCCAGGGCGGTTCGACCCATCGACGTAGAACGCCGCGTTTTGATGCGGGTTCTCGCCATAACGCAGGGTTTGCGCCAACTGCCCGGCCACCGCGCGGCGGCGCGGGGCCGCCTCCCCGATGGCATCCGCCATCCACGTGGACACGGCCGCGTCATAGGCGGCGGTGCGGGCATAGGCCGTCTGCGCCAGCTTTCGGCGGAATTTCGGGCAGGTTGCGCCACCGTGCTGATCCATGTCCCCGATCAGCTTGTCGTAATCCTCGACGTCGACCACGACGTTGACGAAGGCGTGGTTCTTGGCCGCCGCGCGGATCATCGCCGGCCCACCGATGTCGATGTTCTCAATGCAGGTGTCGTAATCGGCGCCCTCGGCAACCGTCTTTTCGAACGGATAGAGGTTCACCACCAGCAAATCGATCGCGCCGATGCCATGCGCCGTCATCGCGGCGACATGCGCGTCGTTGTCGCGCAGCGCCAATAGCCCGCCATGCACCGCCGGGTGCAGGGTTTTCACGCGCCCGTCCATCATTTCCGGAAATCCCGTGATATCCGAGACGTCCCGCACCGTCAGGCCCGCCTCGCGCATCGCCTTGGCTGTGCCCCCCGTTGAAATCAGCTCAACCCCCCGCGCATCCAGCGCGCGCGCCAGCTCGATCAGGCCGGTCTTGTCGGATACGGAAATCAGCGCGCGGCGCAGCTTGGTCATCTCGGTCATCTTTCGGGTTCCCCGGATAGGTTCAGGTGGTCAGGTCCAACTCTTCCCGGTTCAGATCGCGAATGCTGATGGGCGTGTCCTGCGCCTTGGCCAGCGACCACCGGGTGCGTGTCGCATAATCCATTGCGCGGCCGGATAAAACGACTTGTTTGGTCGCACGTGGCCTCAATCGCCCGTTTTCAAGGTAAACACTGGGCTCCAACGTCATTTCCAGCGCGCCATCATGGCGAAACACCCATATTTCCCCGCTCTTGAGCGCCATTGACACCGCCGCCCCCCCCATATCGAGCGAGGGCTCCACATCCGGGTGCAGGTGAAACCGGATCTGGAACGGCACCCCTTCCAGGCGGCTTTCGTCCAGTGCCTTGTCAAAGCGGCGTTTGTCCGGCTCCTCGATCGCCAGCAAAAGGTCCTCGCCGATCATACCGCGCCCCTCGAACGTCAGCTCGATCGTGCGCGCGTGGGTCAGGCCATGGGTGCGCAAGTACCCGTCGTGCCCGCCCTGGAACCGGATGCCATCGGGGGCATGGCTCATTTCCACCGGCACGGCGTTCGGCACATCGGTCAGCCATTCGCCGCGCGTGCGCCCCTCGCCCAGCCGGGCACTGGAATACCCCGCCAATGCCAATGTCGAATGGCTGGCCGTGGCGCGGCCGGCGCGGCGCCATTCGGCCCCGAAACTGGCGCCCGACCCGCAATTGACGATCAGCGGCCGCCGCCCCGATGTCAGTTCGAACGCCAGGGTCGAGGCATGCGCGCCCTTTGATGCCGTGCCGGTGGGTGGCGCGCTTGCGTCGATGATGACGCTGGTGCGCCCGGCGCTCAGGCGGGCATAGCCCATCGACAACCCCTCAGGCGCGCGGCGCCCGCCCGTGCCCGACGCGGTCAGGGCCATGTCCAGCAACCCCTCGGCGCCGCGCCCGCCACCATGAAACCGCGCCAACCCGCCATCGGCGTGGCGCAACGTGCGCAGGGCGGGGGCGATCCGTTCGATCGCCTCAAGGTGATCGGGCCTGGCGCTCTGGCCATCTTCGGACAGGGCCGCTGACGCCCATGTCAGGAGGGTGAACACCTCCAGCAGCTCTTCGGGGTTGCGGGTGGGGATGCCGCCCTGGTCGTCCACCTGCGTGCGGCTTTCGCGGGCCAGGGCGCGGGCGGCGCGCTCGGTGAACCGGGACATGCCCTGCAACGACAGGCCAGCATAGAGTAGCCCCGTCATCGCCTCGAACCGGGGCAGGCCGGGCGCCGCCGCCTGCCAACGGCGGCCAAGGAAAATCGCCTGATGGGCCAGCGCGCGGTAAAACGCCTGCGCCTGTTCGGCGTCCTGCCCCCGCAGCAGGAACAGCGCGTGGTGAATCCACCGGATCATGCGCCTGCCGGTCAGCTCGGGCGTCCACCCGGGGCCGAGGCCGCGACCATAAAGCGTGATCCATTCCCACAGCCACGCCTGCGCCCGCGCCCGCGCGGTCGCGTCGCCCACCGCGGCCAGGTCATCGAGCCAGCGAAACCCGTGCAGCGCGTCGGCAAAATCGGCGTCCGGCGGCATGATCCCCCACGGGGACCGGCCCGGCGCCTCGATCAAATGCCCGGCGAACAGGTAGTTGCCCGCCAGCAACTGCCGCCCCCGCGCATATGATCCGATGGTGCGCGGCTCTGGCTGGCTGACGAAGCCGGTGGCCGGGCGCGCAATGCTACTCGCCCGCGCGTGCACGCGGTTCATCCAGCGCGTGAGCCGCGCCGAAACGCTGTTGGGTGTGGGCATCTGCACGGGCCTCTCACGCACTTGCGGCGTCTTGGTGCGATCATACCCACCGACGGCGCGCCTGTCACCCGTGTTGTGCGCGGGGGGCTGTCCGCCCCCCATCGCGCCAAGGCGCGATACCCCCCGAGAGTATTTTGGGCAAGATGAAGCAGGGCTTAGCGAATGAGCGCGGCGATATAGAACCCGTCCATACCGCCCAAGTCCGGCCAATAGTCGGGGCGCAGGCGCAAGCCGCCTTCGGGGGTGATCCATTCGGGCGCGATCCCCGGAAGGTTGAGGGCGGCGGCGTCGGTGGCTAGGCCGGGATGGCGGGCAAGCGCCTCTTCGACCTGGCATTCGCCCTCGTCGGGCAGCAGCGAACAGGTGCAGTAGATCAGCCGCCCGCCGGGGGCCAGCAGGCCAAGGGCGTGGTCGATCATGCGCGCCTGTAGCTCCATCAACGCGCCGTAGTTCGATCCGTCCTGCGCGTGTGGCAGGTCCGGGTGGCGGCGAATCGTGCCCGTGGCCGAGCAGGGCGCATCCAGCAAGATCGCGTCATAGCGTCCCTCGTGCGCCAGCGCATCGTCAACCACCGTGGTGGCCGTCAGCCCGGTGCGGGCCAGGTTCTCGCGCACTCGGTCCATGCGCGCGGGCGATATGTCCAGCGCGGTCACATCCGCGCCGGCGGCGGCCAGTTGCATGGTCTTACCGCCCGGCGCGGCGCACATGTCCAGCACCGCCTCGCCGCGCTGCGCGGCCAGGATGCGCGCGGGCATGGCGGCGGCGGCGTCCTGCACCCACCATTGCCCGTCTTCGAACCCCGGCAGGCCCGAGACCTGCCCGCCCTGCGGTAGCCTGACCGTGCCGGTGGGCAGTAGCGTGCCGCCCAGCATCTGCGCCACGGCGGCGTGATCGTCCCGCGCGGTGATGTCCAGCGGCGCACCGGCGAAATGCGCGGCCTCCATCGCGGCGACGATGGGCGCGCCGTAGGCATCGCTGAGCGGCGCGCGCAGCCATTTGGGCAGGCGCGGCACGCGCAGCTTGCCCCATGCCCCGGGCCCTTCGGCGGCGATCTTGCGCAGCACGGCGTTGACCATCCCCTTCATCGGCGCGCGGCGTTTGTCTGCGGCGACGATCGACACCGCGTCATTGACCACGCCATGCGCATCCCCGCCCTGGCATATCTCGACCGTGGAAAGGCGCAGCACGTTGCGCACATGCAGTGGCGGCGCCTTGCGCAGGTGCCGCGCCAGCAGGCGATCGGCCCGCTCCAGCCCGCGCAGCGTATCCAGCGCAAGGCGCTGCGCGCGGGCGCGGTCGGCGGGGTCAAGCCGGTGCAGGGCGCCGCCCGACAGGGCCTCGGGCATCAGGCGCCTCTCGCCCAGAACCTGATCCAGCAGGAAAACGGCGCTGCCGCGCGGGGTCGGGGCGGGGGATGTCATGGCTGCGGTCCTTGCTCTGGCTCGGGGCAGGCGTATATCAAGAGGCACAGCAGTAAGGAAGCCATGCCATGAGCGACGCCGAAAAATCCCTTCCCCCTGCCGCGCAGCGCGCCCTTGCCGAAGCCGAAGCGCGCCGCAAGGCATCCGATGCCGCGCAGCTACCAAAGGAGCTGGGCGGCGGCGACGGCCCCGAACCCGTGCGCTACGGCGATTGGGAAAAGAAGGGCATCGCGATAGATTTCTGATCTCGCGGCTTGGCCAAGGCGACGCGCCGGAAAAGGCTTAGCCGTCCTTGAGGCCCAGAACGTCCAGCATGTCGTATTCGCCGGGCCCCTTGTCCTGCCCCCATAGCGCCGCCTTGAGCGCGCCGCGCGCGAATACCGCGCGGTCCGTGGCAACGTGGCGCAGGGTGATCCGCTCGCCCGTGCCGGCAAAGAGGACGTCGTGTTCCCCCACGATGTCGCCGCCACGGATCGCGGTGAACCCGATATCGCCGCGCCGCCGCGCGCCGGTCATCCCGTCGCGGCCCGCGTCGCGCACATCGGCAAGACGCACGCCGCGCCCCTCTGCCGCCGCCTCGCCCAGCATCAGCGCGGTGCCCGAGGGGGCATCTACCTTGCGGTTATGATGCGCCTCGATCACTTCGATATCGAAATCATCATCCAGCGCGGCCGCCACGCGTTTTGTCAGTTGAACCAACAGGTTGACGCCAAGGCTCATGTTGCCCGCGCGGATAATGGGCGCGTGGCGCGCGGCGGCGCTCAGGTGGCCAAGGTCGTCGTCCGACAGGCCGGTCGTGCCGATGACATGCACCGCACGCGCCTGCGCGGCCTGCGCCGCGAACTCCACCGTGGCGGCGGGCGCGGTGAAATCGATCACCGCCTGCGCATTCGCCAGCGCCCCGTGCGCGTCATCGGTGACCGTCACGCCAAGCGCCGCGCCGCCCATTGCGGTGCCGACATCCTGCCCGATCCAATCGTGCCCGGACCGCTCGACCGCGCCTATCAGGCGGGCGCGCGGGCTTTGCACGATAGTGTCCACCAGCATCCGGCCCATGCGGCCCGATACGCCCGTGACGACGATTCCCGGCAGATCTGTCATTGCCTCGCTCCTTTTCGTGTTCCATGTCCTGATAGCGAAGCACGCCACGCTTGGCAAAGCCCGCCTGAACCCTTAGATGCGCACCCATGGCAAAGAACAAATTCCACGACGGCCCCGGACCCAGCCAAAGACAGCTTCGCGTTGGCGAGCTGGTGCGCCGTGCGCTGTCGGATATCCTGATGCGCGGCGATATCCACGATACCGACCTGAACCGCCTGTCCGTCACCGTGGGCGAGGTGCGCATGTCGCCCGACCTGCGCGTGGCCACGGCCTATGTGCTGCCGCTCGGCGGCAAGGGGCAGGACGAGGTGGTCAAGCTGCTGGCGCGTAACCAGGGCGAGTTGCGGCGTATGATCGGCCGCAAGCTGACCCTGAAGTTCGCGCCCGAGATCCGGTTCCAACTGGATGAAACCTTCGATCGGCTGGACGAGGCGCGCGAGCTGTTCTCGCGCGAGGATGTCCGCCGGGATATCGAGGAGTGACATGCGCGCCCCCCGCATAGCCACTGTGCTGCTGGGGGTATTGATGTCCTATGCCGGTGCCGCCAACGCGGCCGAATGCCACGACATATCCCACGCGGGGCAGGGCTATACCGTGTGCCGTGCCGTCCCCGCGCAGGATGTGCTGCGGCTTTTTCTCTATGATGACGCGGGCAAGCCGTGGGGCAGTTTCCGGCGTCTGGATGCGGCCCTGCACAAGAAGGGCCAGCGCCTGGTTTTCGCGATGAACGCGGGCATGTATCACCCGGATCGCAGCCCCGTAGGCCACTACATCGAAGGCGGACAGCAGATCATGCGCGTGATCAAAGGCGCCGGGCCGGGCAACTTCGGGATGCTGCCCAACGGTGTCCTGTGCCTGCGCAAGGGCCGCGCCGATGTGATGGAAACCGGGCACTACATGGCGGTGGCGCCGGCCTGCACCTATGCCACGCAATCGGGGCCGATGTTGCTGATCGATGGGGCGGTGCACCCGCGGTTCCTGCCCGACAGCACCTCGCGCCGCGTGCGCAACGGCGTGGGCACCGGCCCCGATGGGCGCATGGCGTGGTTTGCCATCTCCCATAGCCCGGTCACGTTTTTCGAGTTCGCGGAAATGTTCCGCGATGCATTGGGCGTGCAGCAGGCGCTGTACCTTGATGGCAATATCTCGCGCCTGTTCGCGCCCGCGCTGGGTCGGGCGGATGTGGGCCTGCCGCTGGGGCCGATGGTGGGCGTGGTCGCGCCGGTCGAATAAGGCACCCCTTGGTACGGCTTACCCCTGCGGCGTCATTCCCGACCGCGCCCGCGCGCGTCTCAGGCCAAGCGCATGCTCGCGCCAGATGATCAAGACGCCCGCCGCGATCACCAGCGACGCACCGCTTAGCATCTGCGCGGTCGGCACCTCGCCAAACACGAAATACCCGATGGCGATCGCGAACAGCATCGAGGCATAGTCAAACGGCGCCACCACCGACGCCCCGGCAAAGCGATAGGCAGAGGTCAGGAATATCTGCCCCAGCCCCCCCAATACCCCCGCAAGGATCAGCAACCCGGCCTCCGGCGCGGCGGGCACGACCCAGCCAAACGGCAAGCTCAGCATCGCAAGGATCGTCGAGGTCAGCGAGAAATAGAACACCACCGCCGATGTCTGTTCGGTCTGCACCAGTTTGCGAATGTAGATCTGCGCCAGCGCCGCGCAAATCGCCCCGGTCAGAACAAGCATCGCGCCGACCGCCTCGGCGGTTTGCATTGTCTCCCCCTCCAGCAGCGTCAGGCGCGGCGCCAGCACCACCAGAACCCCGGCAAGGCCCAAGGCCACCGCGGCCATGCGAAACAGGCGCACCCGCTCGCTCAGGAACATCGCAGCAAAAACCACCGTCAGCAGCGGCGCGGCATACCCGATGGCGGTCACCTCGGGCAGCGGCAGCAGGCCCAGCCCGGCAAACATCATCCCCATCGCCGCGGTGCCCACGAACCCGCGCCAGAAATGCCCCATGGGCGATGCCACCTTCAGCCCGGTGCGCAAATCCCCCCGCAGCATAAGCCACGCAATGATCACCGGCATTGCGCAGAACGAGCGAAAGAAAACCGCCTGCCCCGGCGGCACGTGGTCCGACGTGGCCTTGATCAGCGAGGCCATGGTGATGAACATCATCACCGAGGCCAGCTTGAGCGCGATTCCCTTGATCGGGTGCATGTGCGGGGGTCCTTTCCTGCGCGCGGTGCGGCCATGCTGATCCGGCGGATGGGAAAGGTCAATCAGTGCCCGTGTTCGCCGCTGGACACGACGTTCCCGGCGCGGCGGGCCGACGATGGCCTTTCGTGGACATTGGGCTACCGTGTTCTGCGCAAAATTGTGCCCGAAAGGCGCCGCGCATCGCCGGGCCGCCCGTCGCCCCAAAGGGGCGCCGCCCATCATAGGCACGCCTCTGGCATGACGGCACGGCGATTTGGTTGACGTATGCGCAATGCATTGGGGTTTTTCGGATTTGGCGGGGATAAAGTGCCCCGCACCAACGCAGGATCGCCGCACCACGGCCCGCCGATGCGCGACCCCCTCACCCGATCGCCCAATGTCCACGCAAGGCCATCATGCCCCTTGATCTTGCCGCGTCCGCGCGCGAACACTCGCCGCGATCCCGTTTCACCCCGAGAGGCCCCATGTTCGACGACAATCACCTGATTTCATGCCTTGCCCGCCACGCCAGCACCGCGCCGGACGCGCCATTTGCGCGGCGCGCGGACGGGCAGCCCGATGTCAGCTATGGCGCGCTGTTCGGCGGGGCGCAGCGGATGGCGGCGGCGCTGGTGGCGGCGGGGCTGTCGCCCGGGGATCGCGTCGCCGTGCAGGTCGAGAAAAGCCTGCAAGCGTTGGAGCTGTACCTCGGGACGGTCGTGGCGGGGGGCGTGTTCTTGCCGCTCAATACCGGCTACACCGCCGATGAGGTCGCCTATTTCCTGACCGATGCAACGCCCTCGGTCGTGGTTTGCGATCCCTCGCGCGCCGATGATATCGCGCCGCTGGCTGGCGCGGCACACCTGTTCACGCTCGATGCGGACGGGCAGGGCACGCTGGCGCAGGCCCGCCCGGCGCCCGGCACGCCCTTTGCCGCCACCCCGCGCGGGGCCGATGACCTGGCGGCGATCCTTTACACCTCGGGCACGACGGGGCGGTCCAAGGGCGCGATGCTCAGCCACGCAAACCTTGCGTCGAACTCGGAAACCCTGGTGGACTACTGGCGCTTTACGCCCGATGACGTGCTGATCCATGCCTTGCCGATCTTTCACACGCACGGCCTCTTCGTGGCCACCAACGTGGCGCTTTTGTCTGGGGCGTCGGTGGTGTTCTTGCCCCGCTTTGACGCCGATGCCGTTCTGGATGCCATGCCCTCCGCCACCGCCCTGATGGGTGTGCCGACCTTCTACACCCGGATGTTGGACAACCCCCGCCTGACGCGCGACCGGGCGGCGAACATGCGGCTGTTCATCTCCGGCTCGGCCCCGATGCTGCGCGACACGCATGAGAAATGGCAGGCGCGCACCGGGCACACCGTTCTGGAACGCTACGGCATGACCGAGACCAACATGAACACCTCCAACCCCTACGAGGGCGAGCGCCGTGCGGGCACTGTCGGCTTCCCATTGCCGGGGGTCGAGCTGCGCATCGTGGACGCCGACGGCACGCCCGTGGACCGCGGCGAGATCGGCGTGATCGAGGTCCGCGGCCCCAACGTGTTCCAAGGCTATTGGCAAATGCCAGAGAAGACCGCCGAGGAACTGCGCCCCGACGGGTGGTTCATCACCGGCGATCAGGCCACCGAGGACGCGGATGGCTACATCACCATAGTCGGCCGCGCCAAGGACATGGTGATCACCGGCGGCTTCAACGTCTATCCCAAGGAAATCGAATCGATGATCGACGACATCGAGGGCATCGCCGAGTCCGCTGTGATCGGCGTGCCACACCCCGACTTCGGCGAGGCGGTCATCGCCGTCATCGTGGCGGAAAATCGCGCAATGACCGAGGCGGAGGTGATGGCGGAAATCGGCTCACGGCTGGCCCGGTTCAAACAGCCGAAGACCTGTATTTTTGTTCCGGAATTACCAAGGAATACAATGGGTAAGGTGCAAAAGAAGGCATTGCGCGAAACCTATCAAAACCTGTTCTCCTGACCCCCGTCCGGGCGGCTTGCAAACCGCCGCCGAAGCATGCGCAGGTTCCCGCCAAGGCGATCACGATTTGCTGAACGGCGGCAGGCTTGAACGGGCAAATGAAATCCGTAGGTCCGGTTCAGACGGCCGCGATATGCGGGCGTATCGAGCACAAATGCGAAAAGGACAGGACCATGACGATCAAGACACCATTCATCCTCGCCGCCGCAGCAACTGCCGCGCTCGCCCTGCCGGCCTATGCGGGCTCCAACGCCCCGGCGCAGCCCGACCCGGTTGTCCCGCAACCCGCCCCCGCCGCGCCAGTGGGCTTTGACTGGACCGGCGGTTATGTCGGTGGCCAGTTGGGCTATGGCTCGCTCGACACCGGAACGGCCGACGACGGCGGCGCCATCGGCGGTGTGCACGCCGGTTACGACTTCGACTTTGGCCAGTGGGTCGTTGGTGCCGGGCTGGACTATGATTTCGCCGACATCACCGCTGGCGGCATCACGCTCGATAACGTTGCCCGGCTGAAGGTGCGCGGCGGCTATGACCTGGGCAATGGCGGACTGGCCTACGCAACCGCGGGTGGCGCGCGCGCCTACACCGCCTCCAGCGGCGACGACGACGGCTACTTCTTCGGCGCGGGGTACGAGCACATGGTGACCGACACCTTCTCGGTCAGCGGCGAATTGCTGCACCACCAGTTCGACAACTTCGGCGGCGGCGGCACGGATATCGACGCCAACACCGTTCAGGTGCGCGGCTCGTTCCGCTTCTGAACCCCGCGCAAGCAGCGACACGAACGGGCGCCTTCGGGCGCCCGCTCCCGGCTTGGCGGGCCACCCCCCGCGCAGTTATAGCCAGATGATTTCCCGACATGTACGCGCATAGGGACACGCGCGACGCGGCAGGATAGCTGCAAGACTGATGCGAAAAAAACGCGCCCCCACGCGAAGTTTTCGCCGCAGATTGCCTGGAACCCCCAATGCGAGTATTGTTGTAACTAACGAGGGCGGTGCCTTCGCGCGTTTTTTGTGTCTCAAGTCCCGAAAGGTAGGGGGAAATCATGCTCAAAATCACAACAACAGCCGCCGTTCTCGCAGCCGCGCTTTCTGCGCCGGCCTTCGCAGGCTCGGTCGATCCCGCCCCGATGGAGCCCGTCGTGCCCGCACCGGCCCCCGCGCCCCAGTGGCAAGGCGGCTACGCAGGTGTCGAGCTGGGTTATGCCAGTGTGGACGAGTCGCCCGGCGCCAACGATGACGGCGTCATCGGTGGCTTTATTGCGGGCTACGACTGGCAAAGCGGCAGCACCGTCTACGGTCTTGGCCTCGATATTGACGCCACCGGGGTTACCGTGGGCGGAACGGATGTCGATCACATCGGGCGCCTCAAGGGGCGTATCGGTCAAGCGACCGGAAACGGCCTGATCTATGCGACCGCCGGTGCGGCCCGGATGAAGACAAGTGCAGGCGGCACCTCCGCCACCGATAACGGCTGGTTCGCCGGTGTGGGCTATGAAACCTTCGTCGCCCAGAATACCACTGTGGGCGGTGAGTTGCTCTATCACGACTTCAGCAACTTCAACGGTGGCGGCATCGATATGTCGGCAACCACTCTGCAAGTGCGCGTGGCTTTCCGCTTCTGATCCGCTCTACGCGGTCACATGACACAGGTTTCGGGGCGCCCCACTCGGGCGCCCCTTCTCGCCTACTTCACCCGCTCCGGCAGCACCCAATCGGGCCTCGGGAAGTGGCAGGTATATCCATTGGGCAACCGTTTCAGGTAGTCCTGATGCTCCGGCTCGGCCTCCCAGAAATCACCGACGGGTTCCACCTCGGTCACCACCTTGCCGGGCCAAAGACCGCTTGCCTCGACATCCGCGATGGTGTCCTGCGCGACCTGCCTTTGCGCCTCGTTCACGTAGTAGATGGCCGAGCGATAGCTCATTCCGATATCATTGCCCTGCCGGTTCACCGTGGTCGGATCGTGGATCTGGAAAAAGAACTCCAGCAACCTGCGATAACTTAGGCGCTCAGGGTCAAAGATGATCTCGATCGCCTCGGCATGGGTGCCGTGGTTGCGGTAGGTGGCGTTGGGCACATCCCCGCCGCTATACCCGACGCGGGTGGAAATCACCCCGTCCATCTTGCGGATCAGGTCCTGCATTCCCCAAAAACAGCCCCCCGCCAGAACCGCGCGTTCTTCGCTCATGTCACATCCTCCACTTGATCCAGGTAGTCGCCGTATCCCTCGGCCTCCATGTCATCGCGATGCACGAACCGCAGGCTGGCCGAGTTGATGCAATAACGCAGGCCGCCGGCCTCGCGCGGGCCATCGGGAAAGACGTGGCCAAGGTGGCTGTCGCCATGCGCGCTACGCACCTCGGTGCGCGTCATGCCAAGGCTGTTATCGCTCAACTCGCGCACATGGGCGGGCTCGATCGGCTTGGTGAAGCTGGGCCAGCCGCAGCCGGACTCGTACTTGGCGCTCGACGCGAACAACGGCTCGCCCGACACGATATCAACATAAATCCCCGGCTCGTGGTTGTTCAGCAACCTGCCAGAGCCCGGCCGCTCCGTCCCGTTTTCCTGCGTGACCCAATGCTGTTCTGGCGTCAGGGACGCCACCACATCGGGGTTTCGCTCGTATTTCGGCATCGTGATCTTCCCTTGCATCCTTGGGTCTAACATGGGCCGCATGTGCAAAATTCAACCCGTCCGCAGGCGCATGACCGCCCATCTTGCCGCGTCGCGCACGGTCTCGTCGGCGTCCTCGCACAGGCCCTGCGCCACCTCGCAAAGCGCCGGATCGCCGGAATTGCCTATCGCATACAGAACATTGCGAACGAACCGGTTGCGCCCGATCCGCTTGATCGGGCTGCCGCTGAAATGGGCACGAAACGCTGCATCGTCCAGCGCCGCCAGCTCGGCCAGTGGCGGCGCCATCAGGTCATCGCGCGCGTGATACTTCACCTCGCGCGCGCGCACGGCGAACTTGTTCCACGGGCACACCGCAAGGCAATCGTCGCAGCCGTAAATCCGGTTGCCCAGCACCGGCCGCAATTCCTCGTCAACCGGGCCGTGATGCTCGATCGTCAGGTAGGAAATGCAGCGCCGCGCATCCAACTGATAGGGCGCGGGAAACGCATTGGTCGGGCACACGTCCAGACACGCCCGGCAATTGCCGCAATGATCGGCCTCCGGCGCATCGGTCTCCAGATCCAGCGTGGTAAACACCGACCCCAGGAAAAACCAACTCCCCAGGTCCCGCGACACAAGGTTCGTATGCTTGCCTTGCCACCCGATGCCGGCGGCTTGCCCCAATGGCTTTTCCGGCACCGGCGCGGTATCGACAAACACCTTTACCTCGCCGCCCGCCTCCGCGATCAGCCACCGCGCCAACCGCTTCAGCGCCTTCTTCAGCGGATCGTGATAATCGCGGTTCTGCGCATAGACCGAGATCGCCGCCCGGTCCTGCCGCTCAAGCACCTCCAGCGGATCATGCTCCGGGCCATAGCTTTGGGCCAGCATGATCACCGTCCGCGCCTCGGGCCACAACACCTGCGGCTGCCCCCGCCACTCGGCCCGATCGGACAGCCATTGCATCTGCCCGTGATACCCCTTGCCCAGAAACGCCTGTAGCCGCCCGGGCACCTGCGGCACATCACCGGGCCGGCACAGGCGGCAGGCATCGAACCCCTCCTCAAGGGCGCGGGCAATCAGCTTGTCCTTCAAAGCATCCATTGCATCTTCTGGCCCGAAATATCCTGGGGGGAGGCCGCAGGCCGGGGGGCAAAGCCCCCTTTCTTAGAAATCCAGGTCGGCATAATGCACCGGCGGCGGAAACCCCGGCACCTGGTCGGCCAGGATACCGCGAAACGCCGGGCGCGACTTGATCTTGGCATACCAGTCCTTGACCGAATCTGATCGGTGCCAATCCACATCGCTGATATAGTCCAGCGCGCTGATATGCGCGGCGGCGGCGAAATCGGCCAATGTCATCACGTCCCCGGCCAGCCACCGGCGCCGATCCAGAAGCTGCGTCATGTAATCGAGGTGATACTTGATCGCCCGCGCGCCGTCCTTGACGTTGCGGCTGTCGGGAAACCCCTGCCCGGTGATCTTCTTGTTGACCCGCTCATACAGCAGCTTCGATGTCACCTCGTGGTGGAACTTGTCGTCGAACCACGCCACCAGCCGCCGCACCTCGTAACGCGCATCGGCGCCGCGCGGCATCAGCGGCGGCTCGGGGTGGACCTCCTCTAGGTATTCGCAAATCGCCGCGCTCTCGGACATGGTGCGCCCGCCGATTTGCAGCACCGGCACCTTGCCCGCCGGGTTGCGGCGCAGGAAATCGGCATCCTTGTCCCAATAGCGTTCCTCGACCAACTCGCATTCGATCCGCTTCTCGGCGAGGCTCAGACGCACCTTGCGGCAAAACGGGGACAAGGGAACATGATACAGTTTGGCCATGGTCGGGTCGTGCCTTCGCTCTTTTGGAGTGTACCCTCAATGCCCCTTTGACGGGCGGTTTTCAATCCTCGAAACACGCTGCGCGGCCATCGCGGCGGATGGTGGCCGCCCCGTCCATGATCGCGGCCGCCCGCTTTTGCAGCGCACCAGACGGCCGTGCTGCGCTGCGGTCTTGCGGCGCCGGCAGGACGGCGGCAAGGCGCGCGGCCTGCGTTCCGCTCAGTTTGCTGGCGGGCACCCCGAAATAGTGCTGCGCGGCCGCTTCCACGCCAAAGACGCCCTCGTCGAACTCCGCGATGTTGAGGTACACCTCCAATATGCGCCGCTTGGACCATGTCAGCTCAACCACCGGCGTGATCAGCGCCTCCAGCGCCTTGCGCAGCCAGCTTCGCCCGTGCCACAAAAAGGCGTTCTTCGTGACCTGCTGGCTTATGGTCGAGGCCCCCCGCCGCCGCCCATCGGCCAGCGCCGCGCGGATCGCCCCCATGTCAAAGCCCCAGTGCAGGCAGAAATTCGCGTCCTCCGCCGCCACGGCGGCACGCGGCATCTGCGGCGCGATATCCTCCCACGCGGCCCATTGGTGCCTCACCCCGTCCAGCCGCGCCTTCTCGCTTAGCATGTAGGGCGTGCTGGGCGGGTTGATCACCGAATAGGCCAGCACCCACAGCACAACAGCGCCCGCCACCAACAGCACCAGCCGCAACGCCGTGCGCATTGTCTTTTGGCGCCACGCCCGAAGGCGGCTTGCGAGGGCCGACTCGCGTTTGGCGGATGTGCGTTTTCGACGTGCCATGTGCTACAGCTATAGGCGCGGTGGCGGCCCGAGAAAACCACTAGTGTTCGCCACCTGACGAAAGGGTCCCGCGCCCCTTCCGGTTCCGGGGGCTTGAAATGGCCTTGAGCGGACATAGGGCGATCAATTGAGAAGCCGCGCAGTGCTTGACCGCCGGGTGGGCGCAGCAACGCTTGTGGATCGCGCTTTATCCCGGCCAAACGCCTCTGCGTTATCAATCATTTGATACGCCCGCCAAAGCGCCCGCCCGAGGGGGCGGTCGGGCGCTGCGCGGCGGCGCGCAAGCGCGCCTCGATTCCGCGCTTTGGTGCAATGCGTCAAAGGCATCAACAGGCCATTCATGCCATGTGCGTGCCAGGTAAGACCATCATTGCGCGCCTTGTGTCGGGCGGTAGCCATTGGCATGGCTACGCACCCAATTGGCTCATTTGCGCGCTATTGCGCCGGCACCGCCTCCTGCTCGTCGTGGCTCAGCGGCGCGGGCAGCTTGTCCAGCATCTCCTTGGGACAGATCTGCAGGAAATTGCCCTGCTCGATGTCCCAATGCTGCAGGATGTCGGCGGCTTTACGGCTGCCCGTCTCGGCGGCGTGCCGCTCGATCAGGGACTTCAGCTCGTCGTGCCAATGCGCCACCGTGACCGGGCCGCTTACCAGCGTTTCCATGTTCATCAGCCGGCTCGCCATCCCCTCGGGGTCATAGAGATACGCCATGCCGCCGGTCATCCCGGCGCCAAAGTTCGACCCGATGCTGCCCAGGATCACGGCAACGCCGCCGGTCATGTATTCGCACCCGTTCGATCCGCAGCCCTCGATCACCACATGCGCGCCCGAGTTGCGCACCGCGAACCGCTCACCGGCGCGGCCCGCGGCAAACAGGTACCCGCCAGTGGCGCCATAAAGCACCGTGTTGCCGATGATGGTGTTGTCCGACGCCACCAGCGGGCTGGCCATCGGCGGGCGCACCACCACGGTGCCCCCCGACAGGCCCTTGCCGACATAGTCGTTGGCGTCCCCTGATACCTCCAGTTTTAGCCCCGGCGCCGCGAACGCGCCAAGGCTTTGCCCCGCGCTGCCCGACAGCTTCACCGTCAGGTGATCGGGCTGCAACGTGTTGCGCATGCCGAACCGCTTGACGATATGGCTGCTGATCCGCGTGCCCACGGTGCGGTCGGTGTTCTGCACCGCGTAGGAAAGCTGCATCTTCTCGCCGTCCTGCAGGAACCGCTCGGCGTCGCGCACGATCTCGGCATCCAGTGTGTCCGACACCGCGTTGCGCGGCTTCAGCCGGTCATAGGTGATATCGGCCGCGCCATCGACAGTGATCAACATCGGGTTCAGGTCCAAGTCGTCCAGATGCGCGCTCCCGCGGCTGACCTGTGATAGCAGGTCCGCCCGTCCGATCACCTCGTCAAGGCTGCGCGCGCCGATGCTGGCGAGGATCTCGCGCACCTCCTGCGCGTAGAAGGTGATCAGGTTGACCACCTTGTCGGCGCTGCCGGTGAACTTGGCGCGCAGGTCTTCGTCCTGCGTGCACACGCCCACGGGGCAGGTGTTGCTCTGGCACTGCCGCACCATGATGCACCCCATCGAAATCAGGGCGGCGGTGCCGATGCCGTATTCCTCGGCCCCCATCATCGCCGCCATCACGATGTCGCGCCCGGTGCGCAAACCGCCATCGGTGCGCAACGTGACACGCTCGCGCAGCTTGTTCATCGCCAGCACCTGGTGCGCCTCGGTCAGGCCCATTTCCCACGGCAGGCCGGCATACTTGATGCTGGTTGCCGGGCTGGCCCCGGTGCCGCCGTTATGCCCCGAGATCAAGATCACGTCGGCCTTGGCCTTGGCCACGCCCGCCGCGATGGTCCCCACGCCCGAGGAGGCTACCAGCTTGACCGTCACCTTGGCGCGCGGGTTGATCTGCTTGAGGTCATAGATCAGCTGCGCCAAGTCCTCGATGCTATAGATATCGTGGTGCGGCGGCGGGCTGATCAGGGTCACGCCCTTGGTGGAATGGCGCAGCCGCGCGATCAGGTCGGTCACCTTCATACCCGGTAGCTGCCCGCCCTCGCCGGGCTTGGCACCCTGCGCCACCTTGATCTCAAGCTCCTCACACTGGTTGAGGTACTCCGCCGTCACGCCGAACCGCCCCGATGCGACCTGCTTGATCTTGGCGCTGGGGTTGTCGCCGTTTGGCTCGGGTACGAAATGCGCCGGATCCTCGCCGCCTTCGCCGGAATCGGATTTCGCGCCGATCCGGTTCATCGCCACGTTCAGCGCCTTGTGCGCCTCGGGGCTCAGCGCGCCAAGGCTCATCCCCGGCGTCACGAACCGTTTGCGGATTGCGGTGATGCTTTCCACCTCTTCCAACGCGATCGGCTTGCCCAGCGGCTTGAACGCCAGCAGATCGCGCAGGTGAATCGGCGGGTTGGCCTGCATTCGCGCGGTGTACTGCTTCCACATCTGGTAGGAGGCGCCGTTGCACGCCGCCTGCAGCAGGTGCATCGATTGCGCGCCCCATGCATGCGTCTCGCCCTTGGTGCGGGCCTTGTAGAACCCGCCGATCGGCAGCACGTCGCGCCCCCCGCGCCAGCCCAGATCGTGCACTTCCTCGGCCTTGCGCTGTATGCCGCTGACGCCGATGCCGCTGATCCGGCTGAGCATGCCGGGGAAATACTCGGCGCACATCGCCCGGCTCAGGCCCACCGCCTCGAAGTTGAGGCCGCCGCGATAGGACGAGATGACGCTGATCCCCATCTTCGCCATGATCTTCAAAAGCCCCTGATCGATCGCCTCGCGATAGCGGCGCACCGCTTCCGTCAGGGTGCCCTCAAGCAGCCCGCGCTCGATCCGGTCGGCAAGGCTATCCTCGGCGAGGTAGGCGTTGACCACCGTCGCGCCGCAGCCGATCAGCACGGCAAAATAATGCGGATCGATGCATTCCGCCGACCGCACGTTGAGCGAACAGAACGTCCTCAGGCCCTTGCGCGTCAGGTGGCTGTGCACCGCGCTGGTGGCCAGGATCATCGGCATCGCCACCCGGTCTTCGGACTGGTGCTGATCGGTCAGAACCAGGTGCCCCGTGCCCGAGCGCACGGCATCCTCCGCCTCGGCGCGGATGCGCTCCAATTCCTTGCGCAGGGCGTCCGCCCCACCGCCCGCCGGGAAGGTGCAATCGATCTCGTGCACTGCGGCGTTGAAATGGCTGATCAACTCATCCCACTGCGCATTGCCGACGAACGGGCTTTCCAGCACCAGGATCTCGGTCTGCGCGCTCGACTCGTCCAGCACGTTCTTGAGGTTGCCGAACCGCGTCTTGAGGCTCATCACCCGGAACTCGCGGATCGAATCGATCGCCGGGTTCGTCACCTGGCTAAAGCTCTGGCGGAAATAATGGCTCAGCGGGCGATACTTCTTCGACAGAACCGCGCTGGGCGTATCATCGCCCATGCTGGCCAGCGTCTCCTTGCCGTCCTCGGCCATCGGCGCAAGGATCTGCTCCAGCTCCTCAAGGCTGTAACCCGCCGCGATCTGCCGCTTGCGCAGCTCGCCGCCCGCAAAGATCGGCTTTTCCGATAGCCCAAGCAGCGCTTCGTCCAGGTCCTTGATCCGGCCGACCCAGTCGCCAAAGGGCTGGCTCGCGGCCAGCGCGTCCTTGATCTCGGTGTCGTGAAACACCTTCCCCTCGGCCATGTCCACGGCGATCATCTGCCCTGGGCCCAAGGCGCCCTTTTCGCGCACGGTGGATTCGTCCACCACCACCATGCCCGCCTCGGACCCCGCGATCAGCAGGCCATCGCCCGTCACGACATAGCGCATGGGGCGCAAACCGTTACGGTCCAGCCCGGCACAAACCCACCGGCCATCGGTCATGGCCAATGCGGCGGGGCCGTCCCACGGCTCCATCACGGCGTTGCAATAGGCGTACATGTCGCGCCACGCGGGCGGCAGTTCCACCCGCTGTTTGGACCACGATTCGGGCACCAGCATTGTCTTGGCCATCGGCGCATTGCGGCCCGCGCGCACCAGCACCTCGAACACCGCATCCAGTGCCGCACTATCGGATGACCCCTGCGCGACGATCGGCTTGATCTCTTCGGCCATGTCGCCAAAGGCGGCGCTGGCCATCCGGATCTCGTGGCTCTTCATCCAGTTGAGGTTGCCCTTCAGGGTGTTGATCTCGCCGTTATGGGCCAGCATTCGGAACGGCTGCGCCAGCCACCATTGCGGGAAGGTGTTGGTGCTATACCGCTGGTGATAGATCGCGAACGCGCTCTCAAACCGCTCATCCTGCAAATCGGGATAGAACTCGGCCACCTGCTCGGCCAGCATCATGCCCTTGTAGATGATGCTGCGGCACGACAGCGACGCAATGTATAGCTCGGTCACATGGGCGGCGGCGGCGGCCTTCTCGATCCGGCGGCGGATCACGTACAGTTCGCGCTCGAACGTCTCTTCGTCCACGTCCTTGGTGTTGGAAATCAGGATCTGTTCAATCTCGGGGCGGGTGGCGTTGGCCTTCTCGCCCAGGCAGCCGATATTCACCGGCACGTGCCGCCAGCCATAGATGTAATACCCCATGCGCAGCACCTCGGTTTCCACGATGGTGCGGCACGTCTCCTGCGCGCCAAAGTTCGAGCGCGGCAAGAACACTTGGCCCACCGCCATCAGGCGGCTGGTGTCGGGCTCGTGCCCGGTGCGGCGGATCTGGTCGTAAAAGAACGGTGCAGGGATCTGCACGTGAATGCCCGCGCCGTCGCCGGTCTTGCCGTCGGCATCCACCGCGCCGCGGTGCCAGATCGCCTTCAGCGCATCGATCCCCGCCTCAACGACGCTCCGCGCCGGCTTGCCGTCGATCGACACGACAAGGCCAACCCCGCAGGAGGAATGCTCGTCCGTTTCGGAGTACATCCCGTTCTCGGCCATCCACTTGCGCTTGGCTTCCTCGGCTACGGCCCAGTTGTGATCCAGTTTCGTCATCGTTCTTTACCCTTCCTTTACTCGGTGGGTCAGGACTATTGTCCTTCTGTCTCGTTCCGGTGTCTCGGCGCACCGACAAAATACCGACGTGATACAGCTACTCCGCAGCGATGGCCCGTTGCGGCGCATCGAGGTACTCAAGGATCGCCGCCGCGCTGTCGCGCCCGTCTCGGATCGCCCACACCACCAGCGATGCGCCGCGCACGATGTCGCCCACGGCGAAAACGCCCTCCATGCTGGTTGCGCCGGTCTCGAACTGCGCCTTCACCGTGCCCCAGCGGGTCACGTCCAATTCGTCCTGATCCCAAAGCGTTGGCAGGTCTTCGGCCTCGAATCCCAATGCCTTGATCACAATGTCGGCGGGCTCAACATAATCCGCCCCTTCGATCACCTCGGGGCTTTGCCGCCCGGTCACGTCGGGCGCGCCCAGGCGCATCTTTTGGACCATCACGCCGTCAACCGGGTTGCCGGTGAACCCGTTGGGAGCGCTAAGCCATTCGAAAATAACGCCTTCTTCCTCGGCATTGGCAACCTCTCGCTGGCTGCCGGGCATGTTGGCGCGGTCGCGGCGATAGAGGCATTTCACGCTCTCCGCGCCCTGCCGGATGGCCGTGCGCACGCAGTCCATCGCCGTATCGCCCCCGCCGATCACCACGACGCGCTTGCCCGCCGCATTAAGCGTTCCATCCTCGAATTCCGGCACTTCGTCGCCGAACCCGTGACGGTTACTTGCGGTAAGGAAATCAATGGCTCGCACGATCCCGTCCGCGCCGCTTCCGGGCGCTTCCAAATCGCGGCTCTTGTAAACGCCGGTGGCGATGAGGACCGCATCATGCTTGCCGCGGATCGCGTCAAAGCTGATATCCTCGCCCACGTTGCAGTTCAGGACAAATTCAACGCCGCCCTGCTCCAACTGGGCATTGCGGCGCATGACAACGTCCTTCTCCAGCTTGAAACCCGGAATCCCGTAGGTCATCAGCCCGCCGGCCCGATCACTGCGGTCATAGACCGTCACCTGCACGCCCTCGCGGCGCAGCACATCCGCCGCCGCCAGTCCGCCGGGCCCCGCGCCGATGATACCAACCGATTGTTCCCGCTCGGTTTTCGGGGCGATGGGTTGGACCCAGCCGCGTTCCCACGCGGTGTCGGTGATGTATTTCTCGACCGCGCCGATGGTCACCGTGCCGTGGCCCGATTGCTCGATCACGCAGTTGCCTTCGCACAGGCGGTCCTGCGGGCAGATACGGCCGCAGATCTCGGGGAAGGTGTTGGTCGCCTGGCTTAGCTCATATGCCTCCTGCAACCGCCCCTGCGCTGTCAGGCGTAGCCAGTCGGGGATGTTGTTGTGCAGAGGGCAATGCGTCTGGCAATAGGGCACGCCGCACTGGCTGCACCGGCTGGCCTGCTCGGCGGCTTTCTCGTCCGCGAACTCGGCGTAAATCTCGTGGAAGTCCTCGCGCCGTAGATTGGGCACACGCTTCTCCGGCATGGCGCGTTGGACGTTCACGAATTTCAACATGGGTTGCTTGGCCACAGCACAGCCTCCGTTCTCTCAGGATCGACACCTTTTAAATCATGTATGGGAGCAATAAAAGTATGCAATGCTGACCTATTAAGAAAAAATTCGCCGACTGGGCATTCATTTCGGCGTCCGCACTAGGCAAATAATGGCCGATCCGGACCTAAATTATGCATTTCCTTTTTTGATCAACGCGTTATTGAGGGACGCGAAAGGGTTGATCATGACGCTATACCTGCTTGCTCTCCTTGCCATCGTTCAGGGCATCACCGAATTCTTGCCGATTTCCTCGTCGGCGCACCTGATTCTGATCCATCGGATCGCCGGTGTGACGGCCGATGACCTTGCGTTGGACGTGGCGGTTCATATCGGATCGATCTTCGCGGTGATCCTTTATTTCCGCGCCGAATCCCTGTCGGCCTTTGCCGGGCTGTGGCACATCGCGCGGCGGCGAAACGACACGCCGCAGGCCCGCCTTGCCGGTCTGTTGATCCTGGCGACGGTGCCCGCGGTGGTGTTCGGCGCCTTTCTTGCGCTCTCGGGCTACGACGGCGCGCTGCGCTCGGTCACCGTCATCGGCTGGACGATGATCCTGTTTGGCATCGCCCTTTGGTGGTTCGACCGAGTCGCACCGCAAGCCAAAACCGCACCGGGGTGGTCGTGGCGCGATGCGGCGATCATGGGCCTTTGGCAGGCCGTCGCGCTTATCCCCGGGGTGTCCCGCTCGGGCATCACCATGACCTCGGCGCGCGCGCTGGGATACGAGCGGCACGAGGCAGCGCGCCTTTCGATGCTGATGTCGATCCCGATCACCTTGGCCACGGGCGGCCTTCTGGGCCTCAGGGCGGTGGAGCAGGGGGGGCTATCGCCCGACATGCTGGGCGGAATTGCCATTGCGGCGGCGCTATCGTTCATCGCCGCCTATGGCGCCCTGGCAATGATGATGCGCTTCCTCTCAAAGGTCAGCTTCACGCCCTACGTGATCTACCGCATCGCTTTGGGGCTACTGCTGCTGGCGTTGGCCTATAGCTGATCCGTCCGCATGTTGCGGGCGGAATCGCGTATGTCGTCATACTGCCCCGACGGCCGGAACCGCCACAGGTACTCGGGCAGGATCGTCGCCATGGATTTGGGCGTTATGCCAAGCGCGTCAAACCCTTGTGCACCCTCGCTCACCACGTTGTCGCGGCGCAGGTTGTGCAACTGATCGCGCGTCAGAACGCCGTTGGTAATCAGGCCCAGCGTGGCCTTTTGCACCATGTCAAAGCCAAACGCCATGACCCGGGCGATGAAGAACGGCATGTTCACGATCAGGCGCCGGCGATGCACGATCTTCAGCATCCGCTGCATCAGCGCGCGGAAGGTTTCAACCTCGGGCCCGCCCAGCTCGTAAATGCCCGGCGCGGCCTGCCCCTCAACGCCAAGCACGGCGGCATGCGCCACGTCGTCGACATAGACCGGCTGGAACTTGGTCGCGGCCCCCACGACCGGAAGGATCGGACCGAACCGCGTCATGCCCGCAAACCGGTTGAAGAAGTTGTCCTCGGGCCCAATCATGACCGACGGGCGCAGGATCACGGCGTTCGGCATGTGGCTCTGGACCGCTTCCTCGCCCATTGCCTTGGTGCGTGAATATTCGCTGTCGGCGTCCTTGTCGGCCCCGATCGACGAGATCTGTACCATGCGATCCACGCCGCTCTCGGCTGCGATCCGGGCGACCCGTTCGGCGCCTTCGTACTGTACCGCGTCGAACTTGTTGCGCCCCACCTCGTTCAGGACACCGACGCAATTGACGACGGCATCCGCCTCTTGCATGACCTGACGCACCGAGGCGTCATCGCGGATGTTGCAAAACACCGGTTCGACCTGCCCGGGAACGCCGTAGGGTTTGACGTGCATCGCCTCATTCGGGTGGCGCACAGCAACCCGCACACGCCAGCCGTTCTTGGCCAGTCGCCGCGCGATGTAGCGCCCGACAAACCCCGAACCGCCGTAGATGGTCACAAGTTTCGACATTAGGATGCCTCCGGCTCTCGAATTCAGGGACTTTCCTAGCCTTCCTTGCCATGCAGAACAAGGAGATATGATGCCACGGCAAAATTCCTGCAAATCTGCGTTGACACCGCCCCCGGGCGCGTCTAAACGCCGTGCTCACGACACCTGCCCAGGTGGCGGAATTGGTAGACGCGCTAGCTTCAGGTGCTAGTGTCTGTATGGACGTGGAGGTTCGAGTCCTCTCCTGGGCACCATTCGTCAAGCCTAAAATTCAAGCATGCTTGGTTTTCAGGGCTTTACGTTGGTTGATTGCCGGATTCTGCCCCACAGATTGCCCCACGGGTCGGTTTTTAGATGGACGTCGGGCTTGGCACATCAGATCCGGAAAGCGAGCTTCAGGTCGCGCTCGAGATCTGTAAGCCGAGCAGCGTGCCACCTCAGGGCCTGGTCGAAGTCGGGCTCGCTGTGCGCGCCCTTGATTTCGACCAGTGGCTCGCCGATCGCGCATAGAAGCTCCTCGAGGCAGCTGCGTATCCGGATGACCAGTTCTTTCGCATCGCCTGCCGTATGCACTCGGGATGCGAGACCGCGGAGCGCATCCACTTCGGCGACATTCGGCTCCGCGCGTGCTTGCCGAAGCAGCGCATCAAGGCTCGGGCCATGCCCGTCCAAGTAGCCGTGCAGGCGGCCTGCGATGGACGCTTGGATCGACTGGGTGAAGCTCGGGTAGAGTATCTGGTTCATGTCGGAACCTCTCGCGTCCAGCTCGCGATGCCATCATCGCGATTGCTCAAGCTGGCGCGGTCAGACACCGCCGTGGGAGAGGCACGGCGGTGCGGAGGCGTCACGCGGGATTACGCTACGGCTCCGAACCGTGACGCCGGCACGGGAGCAGCATCCGCGCGTTCGATGGCGTCTCGGAGTTCGTCGGTGAGGAGGCAGATCTCCTCCACGACGGGGTCTTCAGGGTCGATGTCGGCGAAGAACCCGGCCTCGGGCCGTGTGTCGTCGTGGACATGCTCGAGCGATAGGACCCCGAGCAGATCGCGCAGGACTGTGCGCGTCGATTGGGAACGCCCGGCACCGCGTTGCAGCGCCTCGGCGATCGTCTCGACAAGCCGGAGGCCGCGATCACCGGCAAGCAGCCCGGCGGCGTTCGACAGCGCGTCCTGCTTGTCCGTGAAGACGCGCCGCAGAGGGTCGGGACGCGGGACCGGGCTGGCCCCGCGTCGCAGGTCATTTAGACGAAGGTACATGAGAACCTCTTTCGTGAGGACCGGCCGGGATTGGCCTGGTCAGCGTCACCTTCGCGTTGACACCGGTGTTGTTCCGGATCCGCGTCTCACAAAGACGGCGCGGATCCGGAACCACGCGGGTGAGCACAATTCGAGCTCTTCAGGCAGATGATGCCCCGGGTACCCCTGGATTTTCAGAGCGGAGACGGCCGTCTGGATGAGGGGATCCTCGTCGAATTCGACATCACGCTCTGCAAGTCGTGGGTCGAGGACGATCGTTTTCCCATCGACAAGGAAGGCAATCGCGACAAGCGTGTAAGCAGGCGTGCTGCGGTGGATGTATCGGCACCGCGCGGCAGTCCGAGCGAGTTCGTCAGCGATGGCCGGCTTTCGGAAAATCAGCTGGGGTTCGTAGTCCATCTATCGTTCTCCCGTGTCAACGACTCTCACAGTGAAGGGCCGTTGACACGGGAGAACGATTTTGCTTTGAGCCACCCCGTCCCGTACTAAAAATTGTGGGTGTAGTAGAATTCACAAACTCAAAAATTGAACCATAACATTGGCTTGGCTTGAGTCTTAGGCGGCAAAAACGGGTTTCGCAACGTCACGTTCACCCATCCGAAGCCGGCCGTTCATTGGTTCAGGTCTTGTTGTCCGGGTTCAGCCAGCAGATGGCCGGGGCGACATGCACGGCGACGCGGGGCGATCCAGCATCTGAACGGGGCGACCTGCATTTTGGACGGGGTCCGTCGGGGACCAATTGCTTCGGGTAACCTCAACCCGGAGCTCCCATGCCGATCAATGATACATATGTCGTTCCTGAGCACGTCGTGAATTTCCTTTGCAACCATGAACGCAGCTTCCTCGCTCTCAGGCTTATCTATGGGCTGCTTTACGCCCTCGACACTGCCCTCAGGGGCAAGATGGCACTCGTGCCCGCGCATTTCCCGAGGGAACACAGAGTGCGCACCAGCAGCCTGGCTGCGGCCGTCGGACCAGAGAAGGCCAAGGACAACCGCTGGATCCATGATGCATGCGAGGAACTTGCCGATCAGAACATCCTGAAAACAGCGACGGTCCAGGGACGGGTCTTTCGGTTCCAACTCGGCAACGAATTCTCAGCGGCGTTCCGGAAGCCGACAAAGGCCTTCGCGATCATGCGGACCGAGCAGGTTAGGCAATGCCGCACCCTGCACGACCTCATTTTCCTCTCGCTTGCTTGCCTGCACGGCGGCAAGAACCGCCCAAGGTTCCTCCTCCCTCGCATTCCCGTTCGTCTCGAGCCAACTACGTCCCGCATCTCGGTGCTCCCGCAGGACCCGCCGAAGCAGGCCCCGTGGCGAGTGACATGGTGTCGGTCCAGTCGGTCATGGACGAACTCGGCCCTTCGCGTCAGCGCGATCCTTGGACACGGCTATCTGATCGGTCCGCGCCAAGACATGATCGATGACTTCGTTTCCGAGGTTGCGGTGAAGGCTGCGCATGCCAAGACCCTCTGGGAACGCGGCAAATTGTACAAATTCCCACCAGGCACGCGATGCGTGATCGAGATCACAGCCGGAAGCGGGTGCAAGACCACCCTGAACGCCGAAGCCCTCGAAAATAAGTGGCACCAAACCGTCATCCAATAGGCGCAGAAAAACGACGACGGGGCATTTCCGCGCCCCGATGATCGACTCCAAATCTTCTCTTGAACGCAACACCAGGAGAGCACAATGATAGCCCCCGCCCCTCAGATCCCCGGCAATCTAAAGCAGAAGCTGATCGCCGCGGTCCGGCCGTTTCAACGCGAATACGACGCCATGACACTCGCCGAAGCGCGTCGGCTTCTGGCACGTCATGACTTCCAGATGCCCGTGCTGTGTTCTCTCGCCTTCCATGGCAACGGCAACCTGAAACAGGTCAATGTGCGCGAGAACCTGAAGCGCAAGGCGCCTTCCCCAAGGCAATTCGCCGCGTCAGTCACGATCTTTGCCTCGCCCGAGCAAGGCGCGAAGGATCTTCGTTCGGGATGCTTTCGATGGATCGCCGAGGACGCTGCCAAGAAGTTCCTGACCGAGGGGCGGCATCAGGCATTCCGGCTGTCCAACGCGGACATCGAGGCACTTCTACGCAGGGTCTTGGAGTATGCACCCTACCAGTCCATCGACTTCCGGGATGTATCGTTGCTCGCGATCCGGCGGGTCGTCGAAAAAGAGCGTGACCTGCGCCACGGCGAGAGCAACCATGCCCGCCTCGTTCGTCATGCGCAGCGGTCCACCCCCGAGGGTTTCCGGGAAGAGCTCGAGACGGAGCGCGCCGACGCGCTTGCCTGGCGCGATGGCCAGATCGCGAAAGGATACACATCGCTCTACTCCTTCGAATATGAATCCTGGCCTGAGGAACAGCGGGCTGTTCTCGCCTACCGGGAGCGTGCGTATCGGACCCGTTTTTCATGACGGTTCGATCGCCGCGACTCCAGCGAGGGCCGATCTTCAGCGAGATCTCACGCGCTCCCTGACCGTGACGCGCCTCCTGACCTTGATCGCTTTCTGGAACGGGGTCGTCGACCCTTCATAATGATGGGTCTCGGGGTCGATTTCGAGGTCCTCGCCGGGAGGCATTTCCATCTTCGCGCCACTCTGCGCCATAGCAATGACGTCTTCGTATCCTCCCCGCGGGGATGAGATGTGCACCGCCTCACGCGCTGCCACTTGTGCCTCCTGTTCCGTACGCGCCTCGGCGATCTTGCGCTTCTCCGCAGCGGCCTCGGCCTTGCGGGCCGCTTCCCGCTCCGCCGCAACCCGCTCAGACGCCTCGAGCCGCGCCCGCTCCCGTTCGAGAGCGCGGCGCTGCTCCCAGGCGACCCAGATCCCAGCGTTGTGCTTCCGGATTTCTTTCCGCGCCTTCACACGGCGCGGGTAGTTGGGCGCGGCGCCGTGGCTTGCCCTTGGCCCGACATGCGGTTGCACGACCAAACCGTCCGGCGCATGTCCTGCAGCCGCCATGGCTTCGTTGGACCGCAGGTCGATCCGCACATCCGCACCTACGCGCTTCAGGGCGGAGTTTGCGCGAATTTCCCACTCGTCCCGCATATTCTGGATTTCTTCAGGGCCGGTTCTGGCATGGTCCAGACATCGGATCTTCTCATTGAAAACTCCGGTGTCGCGGTCCTTCTTCCGATTAGATATCAGGATGTGCGCGTGGAAATTTCGGTTGGTGCGTGCGGGGTCCGAGAGGATGCCGAGATACTCTTCCCAGTCCATACTCCCCTGCCGATAGAGGCGCTCGACGCGCCTGCCGTCGTCACTGTCGTGAAACTTCGATGCGTGGATGACCCACTGCGCAGCCAGTCCATACCGGTCGGCCAAATTGCAGCAGTATCCATGGACAACCCGGCGCATCTCGTCGAGCGGCAGCTCGACAGGAAGCGCCACCTTGATCTCTCTTGCCAGCCGCGAGTTCTTGCGGGTTTCGGAGCGCTCGACCTGGTTCCAGAGGCGCTCAATGCCCCCGCTCCAGTTGACCGTCCCCTCCTCCAGCAGCCCGCCCCGGCGGGTGTAGGAGAAGGTCTGCCCGGTCCGCTCATCGTGCAGGCGGTAGCGCCCGATGTAGGCGGCCCGGGCAACGGCCCCGGCGGTCTTGCCACGAGTCAGTGGTGAGATGGAAAAATGGCATGCAGCGTGTCTCATGCCGAGGGAGATCAGGCCGCGGCCGGGATCCCGCTACGAAAAAAGGCCCGCTGCAGGCGCGCGGCAAACGGAGTTTGCGTAATTGCGCCTTCCGACCTCCTGGGTCGTCAGGTTCCGAAACCACCGCAATCATTCTTGGTCGCAAGAAACTTCGAGCGAAGCGCCGACCCGGGCACGACATCCCCTTCGAGATTCACGATGAAAGGAACCAAGGGATGTCGCGAAGCCGAAAGATGATCGAGGCGCTGGATCGCGAGATCGAACAGAAGAAGGCACGCCGATCCGACCTGATGCAGAAAGCGAAGGAGGAAGAGAGGCGCGCCGAAACCCGCAGGAAGATCATCTATGGCGGCGCGTTCTTTGCTTACCTCGCCACGCTGTCTCCCGAGAACGAAAGGCGGGTGAAGGCGGCCATCGACGCCATGATCAAGAACCAGAGGGACCGTCAGTTTTTGGGGCTTTCAGACGAGTGATCTCTAATCCGGCGGCGCCGTTGACGGTCTCCATGGCGATCTGTATTGTCCAGAACAAATAACGAACAGGCGCCATTATGAAGATCTTTGTTTCCTACTCCCACCGCGATGAGGGCACGCTGGAAAGGCTGAAGACCCACCTGTCTCCCCTTCGTCGGGATGGACGTATCGGAACCTGGTATGACCGCGAGATTCGGGCCGGCGGCGAAATCGGCGGGGAGATCTCGGCGGAGTTGGAGGCCTGCGACATAGTCTTCCTGCTCATCAGCCCCGATTTCCTGAACTCAGATTACTGCATGGACACCGAGATGACCCGGGCAATGGAGCGCCACGAGGAGGGAACAGCACGAGTAATCCCGATCATAGTGGAAGACTGCTACTGGAAGTCGAGCCCGTTCAAGAAGCTCAAGGCGCTGCCCAAGGACGGGAAGCCGATCAGCAATTGGACCAATGAGAACACCGCGTTCTTGAACATTGTCGAAGAAGTTGCACGCGTCCTCGATGACATGGAACAGGCGCCGGCGTCGGCGCAGCCGGAACCGGGGGGTGCAACCCGTTCGGGCGAGCCACCACGGAAGTATCGGGTCCAGCGGCACTTCGACGACATCGACCGGAGTGACTTCCGAGATCGAGCATTCGATGAGATCCGGAGCTATTTCGAGCAGGCAGCGGCCGAACTGGATGCCCTCGAGGAACTCCGTGGTCGGTTCACGGCGAGGTCCGACAAGAAATTCTCCTGCACCGTGGTGAATCGGAGCCGGATACAGGGCGGGACCGCGCACATTACTATTCGATGCTCGACGGGCGGCCACGGTTTCGGAGACATCTCCTATGTCTACGCTGAAGACGCGGCGGACAATACTTCCAATGGCGGCTTCAACGTTGAGCACGATGAGTATGAGATGTTCCTGACGGCCACGATGAACTTCATGCGGGGCAACCAGGAAGATCGCATGACGCCGCATCAGGCGGCAGAGAGCCTTTGGACAGAATTCCTCGAGCAAGCGGGGGTGAGCCTTGCCTGAGACGATCCCATTCCGGTGCAATAATTGCGGCCATCGTTTCTCGGCCGAGGTGCTGAGTGAAGACGAAAAACAAGAGGCTCGACAGGAAAAGCGGCCGACGTCCAGTATTCATTGCCCGAAATGCAATCGGATCGATATTCGTCGCGGCTGGGAATGAATTCTACCTGATTGCTTCCCCCCGACACACTCATCCCCTATCCTGCCGACGACGAGCCGGGCCGCGAAGATCCGGGTGGCAAGAAAAGGGACGGGCATGCCGCTTCTGCACTGGTTGACGAGGGATGAGGATCTGCGGGCGGCGGATCGAGTGCCGTATCGGCTGCTCGACGAGGTGCCCGACCTGAGCTTCGGAGACGGCGACGAGGGGTTGCTGGTGCAGGGCGACAACCTCGAGGCGCTGAAGGCACTCTTGCCCTTCTACGCGGGCCGCGTGAAGTGCATCTACATTGACCCGCCCTACAACACCCGGTCGGCCTTCGAGCATTACGACGACAGCCTCGAGCACGCGAAGTGGCTGGCCATGGTCGTACCCCGCTTGATGCTGCTGCGCGAGTTCCTGAGCGAGGACGGGTCGATCTGGGTGTCGATCGATGATCGCGAAGGTCACTACCTGAAGGTCGTCATGGACGAACTATTCGGCCGAAGGAATTTTCGGTGCACCTTCATCTGGAGGAAAGTGGACAGCCCGAACGATAACAAGGTCCCAATTACACCGGACCATGAATTCGTTCTCGTCTATGAAAAGAATTCTGAGCAGGCTGGTTTCCGACAAAAGAGCGATGAAGGGCTCCTTGATTCTTATCGCGTGACCGACGAAGAGCCGCGTCCCCACCGTGACCGCCTGATTAAGAAGAATGGAAAGAACTCTTTGCGGGCTGACAGACCGACAATGTTTTTTCCAATCGAAGCTCCAGATGGAACGGACGCATGGCCAATTCACGACGATGGGCGTGAAGCCAACTGGGCCTTCGGCAAGAAGGGAGTTGACCAACTGCGCAAGGAAGGCCGTCTTATCTGGAAGCAGCGAGAAAGGCAGGGCAAAATCGTCTGGGTTCCATACAGCCGAGAATTCGCGAGCAGTGATCCAAAACGTCCCAACGAGACCATATGGACAAATGAACACACCACCCGGCAGGCGAAAGCTCACGCGAGAGAACTGCTCCCGAATGTACAGCCGATCGATACGATTAAACCAGAGAAGCTAATCTCGCGGATCCTCCATATCGCCACCACTCCTGGAGACCTCGTCCTCGACAGCTTCCTCGGCTCCGGCACCACGGCGGCCGTCGCGCACAAGATGGGCCGCCGATGGATCGGGGTCGAGATGGGCGAGCATGCCCGCACCCACTGCGCCCTGCGCCTGCAGAAGGTCATCGAGGGCGAACAGGGCGGCATCTCGAAGGATGTCGGATGGGAGGGCGGCGGCGGCTTCCGCTTCTGCACCCTCGGCCCCGAGGTCTTCGACGAGGACGGCCGGATCGATCCGGCGATCCGCTTCGCCGACCTTGCCCGTCACGTCTGGTTCTCCGAGACCCGGCAACCGATGACCGACACGCCGGCCGGGCCTTTGCTCGGCGTCCATGACGAGCGTGCCGTGGCCCTGCTCTACAACGGTATCCTGAAGGACCGCAGCGCCGGGGGCGGCAATGTCCTGACACGCGCAGTGCTGAAGCTGATCCGCGACGACCTCGCCGCGGTCGCGCCGGACTTCGAGGGTGATCTGGTCGTCTACGGCGCCGCCTGCCGCCTGTCCGAAGCCACCCTGAAGGATCAGGGCATCCTGTTCCGCCAGACCCCTTACGACATCTCGGCGAGGACGTGACCATGCAGCTCAAGACCTACCAGAAAGACACGCTGGATACGCTCGACGCTTTCTTCGCCCGTGCCCTCGCCACTGGCCCGTCCGATGCCTTCCAGCACGCCGTGGAGGAGCAGGAGAAGCTTGCCCGGCTCGAGGGGTGGAAACCGGAGCCACGGGCCTACAAGTCGCTCGAGGCGCTTCCTGACGTGCCTTATGTCTGCCTGCGCCTGCCGACCGGCGGCGGCAAGACCCTGCTGGCGGCCGAGACGATCCGTCTGGCCACCCGCAGCTACCTGCGCCGGACCTGGCCCCTGACGCTCTGGTTCGTGCCGTCGGACGCAATCAAGACCCAGACGCTGGAGGCCTTGAAGGACCGGACGCATCCTTACCGTCGCAGGCTTGATGAAAATTTCGGCGGCCATGTCCGCGTCTTCGATATCACCGAGTTCGAGATGCTGCGCCCGCAGGACCTGTCGCGGTCGGCGTGCATTGTCGTCTCCACGATTCAGGCCTTTCGGGTGGCGAATACCTCCGGCCGCAAGGTCTATTCCCACCACGAAGAGCTGGAGCCCCATTTTTCCGGCGTGCCTACTGAGGGTATGGAGGTCGTCTCGCCCGAGGAAGCGGCCGAGAACGATATGCTGACCGAGGGGGCGGTGAAGTTTTCCTTTGCCAACCTGCTCTATCACCAGCGGCCCCTGATGATCGTGGACGAGGCGCACAACGCCGTATCAGGCCTGACCCGCGAGGTGCAGGCCCGAATCCGGCCGGCCGCCATCGTTGAGTTCACCGCGACACCGAAGAACCGCAACAATATCCTGCACTCCGTCACAGCGAGCGCGCTGAAGGACGAGGAGATGATCAAGCTCCCGATCCGTGTCCGGCCGCATGATGACTGGCGAGAGGCAGTCACGGGTGCCGTGGCGACGCGGAACATGCTGGAGGAGAAGGCGAAGAGGGACAGAGATCATATCCGGCCGGTGGTGCTCTACCAAGCGCAGGCGCGGAATGGTCACCCGACGGTGGCGGAGCTGAAGAAATACCTTATCGAAGAGAAGCTCATCCTGGAGGACCGGATCAAGATTGCCACCGGGGAGCAGCGCGAGCTGGACGGCGTCAACCTGCGTGATCCCGCGGAACAGACCCGCCACGTGATCACCGTGGACGCGTTGAAGGAGGGCTGGGACTGCCCCTCGGCCTATGTCCTCTGCGCTACCCAGAGGCTCCAGAGTCGGAGCGCTGTTGAGCAGCTTCTGGGGCGGGTCCTGCGGATGCCCTATGCGGCACGCCGGAAGGACGCGGCCCTGAACTGCGCCTACGCTCATGTCTCGGAGCCATCGTTCCGAGAGGCAGCCCAGGCGTTGACGGACAAGCTGATCGATATGGGGTTCACGGACGAGGAGGTGCGAGAGTCACTGAAGCCTCGTGGTGTGGAGCAGAATGACCAGGGGGAGCTCTTTGATCCGGATCCTGTACGTCCGAAGCCGGTCCTCCAGTTCACGGTTCCGGACAGCGAGGATGCTCGTGAGCGCCTCAATGGGATGCAAGATGCTGGCGTCGATTACATTCACCGCGATGACGGCACGTTGGTCGTCGGCGTCAAGGGTGAGGTGACCGACGAGGTCGCCCAAGGGGTCCGCGAGATGACTCCTGAGAAGGATCACGCCCACTTCGATGCCCAACTCAAAAAGCACCGGGCAACCGTTGAGGCCAGCCGCACGCTGGCCCAGAAAGGCTACGTCATCGAGATCCCCCAGCTTCTGGTGGAGATGGCGGGCGAGACCTTCCTCGCCGAGACCGACGCGATCATGGAGCGCGTCGACTGGTCCTTGGATCGCCATCCCGCACGGCTGACTGAACAGGAGCTGAGCTTCCACCGGTCACAGGACGTCATCGAGATCGACCTCGAAGGCGAAAAGCTGGTTTACAGCCGCATGACTGAAGAGCAGCCGATCCTATCGGGCCTGCATGCTCCAACGGAAGCCGACCTCGAGGCATCGCTCGTACAATGGCTGGAGCGGGAATGTCGGGTGCCGGACATACCCCAAGCCGAGATGCTGCCTTGGATCGCCGCCGTGGTGGTTGACCTTGTCACGAACAGGGAGGTCAGTATCCGGACACTGATCGACTGGCAGCACCAGATCGCGGCGCGCATCCGGTGGAAAATCCAGGCGATTCGCGACGAGGAAAAGACCCGAGCGCACCAGATGGCTTTGTTCGATGATCAGGCGAAACCGACCTGGACCGACAGCCGCGTCGTTAGGTTCGACGACACGATCTACCAGAACGTTCCTACGCAAACGATCGGAGCCTTTCGGTTCAAGCGCCACTTGCTCGGGGCCGACCGGGCGCCGCTCATCGATGGAGACCTAAACGGCGAGGAATTCCAGTGTGCTTGGAGCCTCGACAGCCTCGATGAGGTCGAGGTCTGGGTGCGGAACGTGGCGCGGCACCGCAATTCCTTTTCGCTGCCCCGGATCGGCCGGCGGTTCTACCCCGACTTCGTAGCGCGGCTCCGTGACGGCCGAATTTTCGTCGTTGAATACAAGGGCGAGCACCTCATCGGCGCTCCAGAGGCCCGCGAAAAGAACGCGATCGGAAATATCTGGGCCCGCACCACGGGAAACGTATTCCTCATGGTGCGCAAGGTGGCCCACGGCGTTGAGATGGCGGATCAGATGAGGAATGCAGTCGCGGCGAGTTGACAAGGCCGACGTTGCTATAGAGATGTCATGGAAGGCGGGGAGCGGCCGTTCGCTGGTCTGGCGAACGATCCGAATGAAGTCGACGAAAACGGACACTCGCAGCAGAATTCTTTGCATGCCCTTTTCTCCGTCACGATGAGCCGGAAACCGTACCCTTGGCCGCGCGACATGAAAATTCGCCATGGAAATGGCGAAGGCTCGCACTGAGCCGCTATGAGGGCTATAAAAATACAGCAAGCACACGGCATGAGATCAGAAATGACGATCGAGCAAATTTCACTACTTCGGAATGTTGGGCAATTCGATAATGCTTCCTCTGGCGCCCAGGTGCCGCTGACCCCTTTTTCGGTGATCTACGCGGAGAACGGTCGAGGCAAGACGACGCTCTCGGCCATCCTTAAATCTCTCGCATCAGGTGATCCGTCCTTGATCCAGAATCGAAAGCGTTTGAAGGCCAAACACGAGCCTCACGTGATAATTCAGCTGTCGGGCGCGCCGGCGATATTCAGGGAAGGCGCCTGGTCCGCGACCCAGCCCGAGATCCACGTCTTCGATGATGCATTCGTCGCCGAGAACGTGTGCTCCGGGATCGAGATCGAAACCAGCCATCGACAGAACCTGCACGAGCTGATCCTCGGTGCGCAGGGCGTTGCGTTGAGCAGAGCGCTCCAAGGCCATGTCGAACGGATCGAGCACCACAACAAGGACCTTCGTGCTAAGCAGGAAGCTATCCCAGCGGCGGCCCGCGGTCCTTTCAATGTCGATGCCTTTTGTGGCCTCAGCCAGAACAAGGAGATCGGAAAGGAGATCGAGGAATCCGAGCGGCGGCTGGCGGCCGCAAAGGCCGCCGGAGCGATTCACCAGCGCGCGGCGTTTCAGGCACTCAATTTGCCAGGCTTCGATCTGGACCGGATCCGCGACTTGCTGAGTAGAAGCCTCCCGGACCTCGAAGCCGGCGCGGCAGCCCGAGTGCGAGACCACCTGAGGAAGCTTGGCCGGGGTGGAGAGAGCTGGGTCGCTGAGGGCATGCCACGGATTGAAGCGGCGTCGACGGGCCTCGATCACAGGTCTTGCCCTTTCTGCGCCCAGGACCTTGCAGGTTCCACCCTGATCCCGCACTATCAAGCCTACTTCAGCGAAGCATACACCCAGCTGAAGGAAGACATTCGAACCCTCGGCCAAGGGGTCGCGGCCGACCACGACGGCGAGGTGATGGCTGGTTTCGAGCGATCTGTGCGGGACGCCTCGGAGACCCGCGACTTCTGGAAGGCCTTCACACCGATCCCGGACATCCAAATCGATACCGCGGCGGTCGTCCGCGCATGGACAGCCGCCCGCGAAGGCGTTCTTGAGATACTTCGGGCCAAGGCGGCTTCGCCTCTCGAGCCCCTTCAGCTGCCCGATCAGGCCGCCGAAGCCGTCGCGGCATTCGAAGCGCAGCGGAGGTCGGTGGCTGAGGCCTCTGACAATTTCTTGGCCTGCAATGAGGCGATCAAGACGGTCAAAGAGCAAGCCGCGTCCGCGGATATATCTGCGTTGGAAGGCGACCTCGTGCGGCTGAAGGCTATCAAGGCTCGCTTTCTGCCGGACGTCGCGGCGAAATGCGATGAGTATCTGAAAGAGAAGGCCGAGAAGGCCAGGACGGAAGCGGCCAGGACGAAGGCGCGAGAAGCACTTGACAATTACCGCGAGACAATCTTTCCGGCCTACGAGGTCTCCATCAATGACTATCTCGTGAAATTCAACGCGGGTTTCCGGCTCGGTTCGGTGACCTCGGTGAACAACCGCGGCGGCTCCGCCGCCAACTACCACGTGGTCATCAACAATGAGAACGTTCCGTTGACGGCCGGCGCCGGCCCGTCATTCCGGACCACCCTTAGCGCGGGGGATCGAAACACACTCGCTCTCGCCTTCTTCTTCTCGTCGCTCGAGCAGGCCGGCAACCTGGCCGACAAGATCCTCGTGATCGATGATCCGATGACCAGCCTGGACGAACACCGATCACTGACGACCATGGAGGTCATGCGGGAGCTGTACGACCAAGTCCGGCAGATCATTGTGCTATCCCACTCGAAACCTTTCCTTTGCGACCTGTGGGCGTCGGCTGACAAGAACGGCCGCTCTTCCGCTCGGATCGCGCGCGGTAACCCGGGCTCCACGATCATTGCGTGGGACGTTTCTGCGGACGCGGTGACCGAGCACGATCGACGGCACAAGCTCGTTCGGGACTACCTTCATAGCGCCGATCATACCAAGGAACGCGAAGTAGCTGCCGCTCTCCGGCACATCCTCGAGAGCTACATGCGGGTCGCATGCCCCGCCTACTGTCCGCCGGAGCGCCTTCTCGGGAACTTCCTGATCGAGTGCGAGCAGAAACTCGGAGGGCAGGACGAGATACTGTCGGAAGCGAACGTTAAGGAGCTGAAGCAGCTATTGGCCTACGCGAACCGCTTTCATCACGACACTAACCCGGCTTGGCAGACGGTATCGATCAACGATGCCGAACTCGTGGGATACGCCGAGCGCACCCTAAATTTCTGTTCAAGGAATTGATGAGCAGCCTAAAGCTCGAACGGCCGCTTCGGGAGATGCATCGCAGCGCCGGACTATGGCTCGAATGGTTGCAATGTGGCGTGAGCGACGGGCGGAAAGGCCGTCGGCCCGCGCAGCTGAATGCGGAAGCCGACGCCCTGTTCTTCTCATCCGCCCACGCGGCGGCTCATGATAGGCCGGAGCCGAGGAAAAGATGAAATCGACCGGCGAGCCGGCAAATCCCCGTCCCCGAACCACCTATGCGGCGGCTGTTTGTTGGACCCTCGCCGGCCCTGAAGCTGAGACGTGAAAGCTCCGCGCGAGCAGAAATCCCATCTCTCAGGCTCCCATTCGCATGTAGCGCTCGTAGTCGTCCTCCTCGCTCCGGAGCGCCTGAAGCTCGCGTTCCAGGTGCTGCGCGATGGGGACGAGCTTGCGACCATCCTCCGGTCGGGCGCGGAGGATTTCCAAGATTATCTTGTATGCGGCTTCGAGCCTTTCCGGAGTCATGAAACGATCCTTCCTCTTTCCTCCGGAGGAGGTCGGATCGTTTCGAAATGGTCGGAAAAGGCTTACTCGACCCGATATCCTTGGGCCTTGAATTCGGCCTCGATGAGGCTCCAGATCTCTGCGTGTGGGCGCGGTCGCCACGTCTCCGTGGGAAAGGCGACCAGCTCGGCATAGAGCGCGCGAAGCCTGAGTTCCGGCCCGTCGCCGTAGACCGGGCGTCCACGAAGCTTGCCGACGGAATGGCCGAGGAGAAATGCTCGTTCCTCGTTTGTCATGCCTGCAGCCCGGCCGCGTTCTTCCCAGGTGTGCCTCGTGCCGCCGAAGGTATAGGGCTTTCCACCTTCGGGATGTGGGGGGAAGAGCCCATTGTCCCTCATGAACTTATTGATGTCGCCTGAGAAACTGCCTTTAGATCGATACCGGGAGAAGCCCTCTGGATGGCGACGCATTACTTCGAGTGCAGCGCCGAGGAGAGGAACGAGCCTGATGGATGCGAGATTCTTGATGTCGCGGGCGTGCTCTCCCTCTTCGACATACCTGATCCGTAAGTGCGGGATTGGATGGTTGAGGATGATGTCCTCGGGCGGAACGTGAACGATCTCAGTCTGCCGGCACCCCGTTTCGGCAGCGACAATCCCGATATCGACACGCTCATCGGTTTCGATCACTTCGGTCAGTCTGCCGCTGACGAGGTCTCGCACCCATGCGACAGGAAGCGCGGGCTTCCCTCCTTGGTTTGAGGATCTGTCCTTTTTCGGCCTCGATTTGATCTTGAACCCGGCGACCGGGTTGAAAATCTGGCTCGGAAGAGTCCCTGCAAGCTCATGAAACTCGGCAATCATTTGCCTCAGATACCGAAGGCGCTTGATGGCCTGGTCATCCGAGATACTCCCGGAATTCACTCTATTCTGCCAATGATTGTAGTATCGCCGCGCGTCGTCCTCTGTGATCTCATGCACGTTCTTGTTCGAGACGACTTCAGAGAAGATTCGTGCGGCGTGCTTGTAGCGGTTGCGCCACTGCCGCATCTGATCGTGGTGCTTCCCTTTCACCTTGTGCTCCCATCGCTCCTCCATGATCTCTGGCATATCGCGGATCTTTATGTGGGGGACGTCGCAGACCCCGAGTGCCGCAGGTATCACGGGCGAGTCTGCAGAAATGACATCGAGCTTCTCGATCCTGTCGACCAGATCCTCGAGCGACCCGGCCAAGAGGCCTTGGATCGGGATATAGGGCAGCTGAAGGTCGTTAAGCAGCGCCACCGCAGCTTCGAAGGCCTCGGCCGAGGGCCCCTGGTTTTCTTGCAGCAGGCGGGCCTTCCAAACCTTCCGAAGCGCGTTCTTTTTCAAGAAGGCAGCAGCTCTCGCCTCTGCTTCATCGCGGGTTTTCAAGGACTGATTGATTTCGGTCCTGGGCTCTACGGTGCGGAATTCCGCAGGAACCCGCCAGCGGAGGTAGTAGACATTACCACGGCGCTCAACGCCATCGACGCAATTGGGTAAGCTCATAAAAAAGGTGCTCCACAGTTTGCCACACAACGGAGCCGCCGGTCTTTGTCGGTTATCCGACCTGTTCAGGCTCCAAGTGTCGGAGAAGTGGGAGCTTTTTCAGGGCGGCGGAAATCGCGTCTCCGCCGCCGATAATTCTCTCCTGGGCACCATTTCTCCCCAACATGGACGCGCGAAATGCCCCTAAAACAGGGGCTTTTGTCCATTTGGCGGGTGCGCTTTCCTCATGGCTGACCAAGCGACCCCACCCAATACCCCGACAAATTGGGGTATCGGGCGGCAGATGCGAATCCTCTCCTCCGTACTGAATTGGTGCCGTCCTTACGGGCGCGGGTGCTGCGGGCTCAGGCCGCGGGCCGAAGCCCGCCGAGGCGCAGTAGCGCATCAACGATCTCTTCGACGCCCCGCCCATGGCGCAGGGCGGCCATCACGAAGGGGCGCTCCTCACGAATACGCGCGGCATCGGCTTTCATCACCTCAAGCGAGGCGCCGACATGTGGCGCGAGGTCGGTTTTGTTGACGATCAGCAGGTCCGAGCGGGTGATCGCCGGGCCGCCCTTGCGCGGGATGTCCTCGCCCGCCGCCACGTCGATGACATAGAGCGTGATGTCCGCCAGTTCCGGGCTGAAGGTCGCGGAAAGGTTATCACCGCCGGATTCGATCAGGACGATCTCAAGGCCCGGATGCCGCGCCTCAAGCTGCGCGATGGCCGCAAGGTTGATCGAGGCATCCTCGCGGATCGCCGTGTGCGGGCAGCCGCCGGTTTCGACCCCGATCACCCGGTCGCGGGGCAACACCTGCATGCGCATCAGCGCCTCGGCGTCCTCCTGCGTGTAGATGTCGTTTGTGATGACGCCGAGGCCGTAGCCAGGGTGCAGCGCCTTGGCGAGCTGCGCGGTCAGCGTGGTCTTGCCGGCGCCGACGGGGCCGCCGATGCCGACCCGCAGGGGCCCGTTCAAAGATGTCATGTGCGAAAGATCCTCGGTTCCATGGGTTCGTGCCGCATCGCGGCGATGTCGGACAGGAACGCCGCGCTCGACAACGAATCGAGGGGCGCGTCGACCGCCTCGCCCGAGACATCGCGGCAAAGCGGCGTAAGGTGGGCCAGTATGCGCTGCCCCGCGGTCTGGCCGATCGGTGCCAGCCGTTGCGCGGCCTGCAGCAGGTTGCTGGCCATCGCCTGCAGGTACATCGCGCCCGTCAGCGGTGCGGGCAGCCCGCGCAGGCCAGCCGCGGCGCCCACGGCCACCGGCAGCACCAGGGGCGGCAGTGCAAGGTCCCATATCGCGTTTGTAGTGGCGGCAAAGGCACGGCCCTGCGCCTCGGCCTCAAGCAGGCGTTCGCGGCCGGCGGCAAAGGCGCGGGCGGCCTCGTCGATCTCGGGCCACTGCGCCGGCGCCGCCCGGTGCGCGGCGCCCAGAAGCATGCAGTCGCTGCGCCCCGTGCCGTGGCCGATCACGTCGTGCAGCCACGCTTCCAACTCATGCGCACCGCGCAAGCGCCCGTCGGCCACCGCGGACTCCAGCCCGTGCGAATAGGCGAAAGCCCCCACCGGGTACGCCGGCGAGAGCCATTGCGCCAGCGTCAGCACATCCGCGTCACACGGCATGCGCCGTCGCCCCGTGGGCGTGCGAATGGGTGCGCCCATGGCCGTAGGCGCCGGCCTCGGGGCGGAAGGGGGCCTGGCCCTCGGTCACGGTGGCGCCGAGATGATTCAACATGTGCCCGATCACCGGATCGCGGCGGATCACAAGGCGGTCGGCCTCGACCTGGCAGGGCGTGTGGCGGTTGCCGATGTGCCATGCCAGCCGCGCGAGGTTGGCCCCGGTGACGATGAACACGGGTTCCGTGGCGGCGCGAATGCACACCGCGCCCCCATCGGCGAGGATCAGGGCATCGCCGTCCTCCAGCGACACGGTCTGCTGCAGATCGACAAGGAACTCTGCGCCCCCGTCGGTGGTCATCCGTTTGCGGCGAAGGAACCGCGCGTCGTAGTCCAGCGTGCAAGTCTCGGCTCCGCCGGTCCAGTCGCCGGCGCGCTTCAGGGTCTGGGCGAGGGGCAGCTCGGTCATGGTCGGTCCTCAGAACAGGAAATAGCGTTGCGCCATCGGCAGTGTCTTGGCGGGTTCGCAGGTCAGCAACTCGCCGTCGGCGCGCACCTCGTAAGTTTCGGGGTTCACCTCGATCCGGGGTAGCGCGTCATTGAGCACGAGGTCGCGCTTGCCGATCCCGCGGGTGCCCCGCACCGACAGGGTCTGCTTTCTCAGCCCAAGCGCGCCGCGAATGCCAGCCGCCTGCGCCGCGGACGAGACGAAACTCACCGCCGAATTCTCGACGCTGCGGCCGTGGGCGCCAAACATCGGTCGCGAATAAACCGGCTGCGGCGTCGGGATAGAGGCGTTGGGATCGCCCATCTGCGCCATCGCGATGGTGCCGCCGATCAGTACCATCTCGGGCTTGACCCCGAAAAACGCCGGATCCCACAGCACCAGATCGGCGCGCTTGCCCACCTCCACTGAGCCGGTCTCGTGCCCGATGCCTTGCGCGATCGCCGGGTTGATCGTGTATTTGGCCACGTAGCGGCGGGCGCGCAGGTTGTCGTTGTCGCCCGCCTCGTCGGCCAGGCGCCCGCGCTGTTTGCGCATCTTGTCGGCGGTCTGCCACGTGCGGATGATCACCTCGCCCACCCGGCCCATGGCCTGGCTGTCCGAGGCGATGATCGAAAAGGCGCCCATGTCGTGCAGGATGTCCTCGGCCGCGATGGTTTCGCGGCGGATGCGGCTTTCGGCAAAGGCCACGTCCTCGGGCACCCGCTTATCCAGGTGGTGGCACACCATGAGCATATCGAGATGCTCTTCGATGGTGTTGGCGGTATAGGGCCGCGTCGGGTTGGTCGAGGACGGCAATACGTGTTCCTCGCCGCAGATGCGGATGATGTCGGGAGCGTGCCCGCCGCCCGCGCCCTCGGTGTGGAAGGCGTGAATTGTCCGGCCCTTCATCGCCGCGACCGATGTCTCGACAAAGCCCGACTCGTTGAGGGTGTCGGTGTGGATCATCACCTGCACGTCGTGGTCATCGGCCACCGACAGGCAGCAGTCGATGGCGCCCGGCGTGGTGCCCCAGTCCTCGTGCAGCTTGAGCGCGCAGGCCCCGCCCTCGACCTGTTCCACCAGCGCCCCGGGTTGCGAGGCATTGCCCTTACAGGCAAAGCCAAGGTTCATCGGGAAAGCGTCGGCGGCCTGGAGCATCCGGCCGATGTGCCACGGCCCTGGCGTGCAGGTCGTGGCCAGCGTGCCGTGGGCCGGCCCGGTGCCGCCGCCCAGCATCGTGGTGATCCCCGAGTGCAGCGCGTCCTCGATCTGCTGGGGGCAGATGAAATGGATGTGGCTGTCGACGCCGCCAGCCGTCAGGATCCGGCCCTCGCCGGCGATCACCTCGGTCCCGGGGCCGATCACGATGTCGACGCCGGGCTGGGTGTCGGGATTGCCCGCCTTGCCGATGCCGGCGATGCGGCCGTCGCGCAGACCGATGTCGGCCTTCAGGATACCGCAGTGATCGAGGATCAGCGCGTTGGTGATGACCGTGTCAACCGCGCCGCCGGCGCGCGTGGCCTGGCTTTGGCCCATGCCGTCGCGGATCACCTTGCCGCCGCCGAACTTGACCTCTTCGCCGTAGGGGCCGGTCAGGTCGCGCTCGACCTCGATCACCAGCTCGGTATCGGCCAGCCGCAGCCGGTCGCCGGTGGTCGGGCCGAACATCGCGGCGTGGTCGCTGCGGGGGATCGTGGCGGGCATCACAGCTCTCCCATGATCTGCTGATTGAACCCGAAGACCCGGCGCGCCCCCGCGATCGGGATCAGCGCCACCTCGCGGCGCTGGCCGGGCTCGAACCGAACCGCCGCGCCGGATACGATGTCGAGCCGCAGGCCGCGCGCCGCCGCGCGGTCGAACTCCAACGCGCTATTGGCCTCGGCAAAGTGGTAGTGGCTGCCCACCTGCACGGGCCGGTCGCCGGTGTTGGCAATCATCAGCACCGTAACCGGCCGGCCCGCGTTGAGCGTCAGCATGCCGTCGGCCGCAAATACCTCTCCGGGGATCATTTGCGCCTGCTCCACGCCAGCGCGATCAGCGCCGCCACGACCAGTGCGGATGTCACCGCCAGCCACTGCGCGCCATCGTGCGGGTGCGTGTGCGCGCCCCCGTGGGCGGCGGCGGGATGTGCGACCAGCAGGGCGGGCAGGGTCAGGAAAAGCTGTCTCATGTGGGGCTCCTTCATCGGATTGGCCATCATCGGATTGGATCGTGAACGGTGACGAGTTTGGTGCCATCGGGGAACGTCGCCTCGACTTGGACTTCGCCAATCATTTCGGGGACGCCCTCCATGCAATCCTCGCGCCGGATCACCTGCGCGCCGGCGGTCATCATCTCGGACACCGGGCGGCCGTCGCGCGCGCCCTCGACCACCGCGTCGGTGATCAACGCGATCGCCTCGGGGTGGTTGAGCTTGACGCCGCGCGCAAGGCGCCGCCGGGCGACCTCGGCTGCCATCGCCACCATCAGCTTGTCTTTCTCACGGGGGGTGAGTTTCATGCGCTCAAAGTCTCCATGATCTGGGAAGGCTGTCGCCGGTCAGCCGGTCAAGCACCGGCAACAGGGTCTGGCGTAGCGCGTGACCGTCCGCCGCCACCACCCGCATGATCAGCAGGTCGGGCGCCAGCAGGCTCGCGCCGCCGCTCATGGGCAGCAGGGCGCGCAGCGGGGCCAGCTCTGCCTGTGCCTCGGGGGCGGCATAGACGAGGCTGCACATCGCGGCCGCGCCGTCAGCGACGGACGGGCGCGCGAGCCGATCCGTGATCGCCCCGCTCAGGTCCAGCCCATCGCGATAGATCTGCCTGCCGCCCCGGGTGATCGACACGCGATCGCGGAACAGGCCCGTGCGAAGCGTCTCGCCCATGGCCGCGCGGCCGAAGAGGACCGGTTCCGCAAACAAGAGCCGCGCCGCCGGGTCCAGCGCCGCGGTCAAGCGCCGCTCAAGGGCGCAGCCGTCGTACAGGATCAGCTCCTGCGGCAGCCAGAACAGCGTTGCGCCGGTTGCGACGTCAAGCCGGGTCTCGACCCGACCCGGCACCGGCCCCTCGGCGCGGTAGGCGCGCTCGGCCGCCTGCGTGGTCAGGCACAGCGTCGCGCCGGGCCCGGTCGTGGCCGAGACGGATAGCCGGTCGCCCCCGGTGATGCCGCCCGCGGTGTTCACCATGATCGCCTCAAGCCTGTCGTGCGCCCGGGGAAAGACGGACTTGAGCGCACCGGACTGATCCAGCGCGGCCAGCCGCGTCGTGCGCGCCCGGCGCGCGGCGCCGACGTGAAGCCGCCCGCGCGTGCGCTGGGGACGCGGGGCGCGGGGCGCGTCTGGGGCGATGTCCGGTGTCACGAGCGTGATGGCGTTGGTCCTTTTGTGCGTGCTCCGTTCTGTCGAAGCACAGCAAACCGCCAACGGCACCCAAAAGCTGCAAATTTTGTACCGGACCTGATTTTCTTGCTGAATTATTGCGCGATTCACCGGCTGGGGCGCTAAAAATTCATCACTCTCGCGGTGCGCCGCGCGATCACCAGGTCAAGCATTTGCCGGACATGCTGCATTGCGGCAACGTTCGGGGGCCTCGATCCGCGGGGCGTCTGGAAACAGGGAAAGGGTGTGTGACGGCCGCCCGTCTGAACCACGAAAACGGTCGCCACACGAAATGCAACGCAAAGCGTCGCGGGGAGTACGCTAAGTGATCGCGCCTTGATGCGCAATCGCACTGGCCCGCCCCGCGCGGAAAGAAGAAAAAATGACGAAACTTACCAAATGCATGTTCACCGCCGCCGCCTTGGGGGCGATGGCCGCACCCGCTAGCGCGCAGGATTGCCCGGTCAAGGTGGGCGTTCTCCATTCGCTGTCGGGTACGATGGCGATCTCTGAGACGACGTTGAAGGACACCATGCTGATGCTGATCGATCAGCAGAACGCCGCGGGCGGCGTGCTGGGCTGCGAGATCGAGCCGGTGGTGGTCGATCCCGCCTCTGACTGGCCGCTATTCGCCGAGAAGGCGCGCGAGTTGCTGACCGTGCAGGAGGTCGACGTGATCTTCGGCAGCTGGACCAGTGTTAGCCGCAAATCCGTGCTCCCCGTCATTGAAGAGCTCAACGGCCTGATGTTCTACCCCGTGCAATACGAGGGCGAGGAAAGCTCAAAGAACGTCTTCTACACCGGCGCCGCGCCGAACCAGCAGGCGATTCCGGCGGTCGATTACTTCCTCGAAGAGCTGGGCATCGACAAGTTCGCGCTGCTGGGCACCGACTATGTCTATCCGCGCACCACCAACCAGATCCTGCAATCCTACCTGCAGGACAACGGCATCCCCGAGGAGGACATTTTCGTCAACTACACGCCGTTCGGCCATTCCGACTGGTCGACCATCGTGTCGGACGTGCAGGAACTGGCGGCCGGCGGTGGCAATGTCGGCGTGATCTCGACCATCAACGGCGACGCCAACGTGGGCTTCTACAAGGAACTCGCCGCCTCTGGCGTGGACGCCGCGGACATCCCCGTGGTCGCCTTCTCGGTCGGCGAAGAGGAACTGTCAGGCTTCGACACCGAGAACCTGGTCGGACACCTGGCCGCGTGGAACTACTTCATGTCCGCCGAAACGCCCGAGAACGAGGCGTTCATCGATAGCTGGCACGCCTTCATCGGCGACGAAAGCCGCGTGACCAATGACCCGATGGAGGCCCATTACATCGGGTTCAACATGTGGATCCAGGCGGTCGAGGCCGCGGGCACCACCGACGTGGATACCGTGCGCGCGGCGATGTACGGCCAGACCGTGCCCAACCTCACCGGAGGCACCGCCGAGATGCTGCCGAACCACCACCTGACCAAGCCGGTGCTGATCGGCGAGATCCAGGCCGACGGGCAGTTCGACATCATCAGCAAGACCGACGAGGTCCCCGGCGATGCATGGACGGACTTCCTGCCCGACTCTGCGAAGCTGGTCTCGAACTGGCCGGAACTGGGCTGCGGCATGTACGACAGCACTTCCGAGTCCTGCGTTCAGATCAAGTCGAACTACTGATCCGTGGCCGGGGCGCGGACGATCCGCGCCCCGGTGCTCTTTCGGAGGGCTCTCATGCTTCGCTTCATCATGCTGGCGCTGGTCTGTGCCGTTCTGCTGCCGGTCACGGGCCGGGCGCAGGATCTTCAGAAGGTCCTGCAATCCCACCACGCGGAGGTCGCCGATCCGGGCCGGCGCACCGTGGGCGTGGTGCTCGACGATCTGCTGGCCTCGGGGCTGCCGGGCGTTCAGACGTTTCTTGAACGCTGGCAGGACAAGGAAGTCGCGGTTCGTGTGTCCGACGGGCAATTCTTCTATGCCGAGGAAGCCGAGGACGACACCTACACGCTCTTCGCCATCCCTGGCGCGGAAACGGTCCGAACCGGCGTGTCCAGGGACGCCATCGAAGAGGTCAAGCCCAACGGCGGCGTGCGTCGCGAGATCCGCAATGCCCTTGTGGTGTTCCAGCTTTCCGATCCGGACATCGAAAAGCGCCGCGATGCCGTTCAGGCGATCGGCCGGTCCCTGAAACCCTCGCACCTGAAGTCATTGCAGGCCGCGATACCCGGCGAGACCGATCCGGCCCTGAAGGCCCGCAAGACCAGGCTGGCCGCCTACTTGGTCGCGCGCTACGGCAAGGTGGCCGATGCGCGGATCGCCGCGATCGCGGGGCTGTCGGACGACATCAGCGTCGAAACCCGCGCGGTCCTGAGCCAGATCCTCGAAGCGCGCCCCGGCGTAGCCGAAGCACTGCCGCGCGATGCCAACATCGCCCGGGTGCTTGAGCCGGGATCGGATGATCTGAGCCGCGCCGAGGCGTACGCGCGGTTGGTGGACGCGGGGCGCGCACGCGCCGTGGTCAACGCTGCGGACATCCGCGACGCGCTCGCGGCCCGCATCGACGGCGCGCGGGTGGGTGGCGTGCCGGTCGCGCAACTGGACACGCAGGCGGCCCGCGTGCGCGCCTACAAGGTGCTGGCGACGGATGGTGCGGTGCCGCCGCTGGTCACGCCCGCCGAGCAGGCCCGCGCGTTGCAGGAGCACGTATTCTTCGAGGTCTACCGCGAGGTCGACAGCCGCATCACCGACGCCGCACGCGACGCGCAGGCGTCCGTCGCCATGCGCCTCGCCGCGGGCAAGGCGGTGGATCTGACCCTCGACGCGATGTCGCTGGCGTCGATCTATTTCCTCGCGGCGATCGGGCTGGCCATCACCTTTGGCGTTATGGGGGTAATCAACATGGCGCACGGCGAATTCATCATGATGGGGGCCTATACCGGCTACCTCGTGCAACTTGTCGTGCCCGACTACACGCTATCGCTGGTTGTCGCGCTGCCGCTGGCCTTCGCCGTGACCTTCGGCGCCGGCGTCGCGATGGAGCGGCTGGTGATCCGCTGGCTCTATCACCGGCCGCTTGAGACGTTGCTGGCCACCTTCGGCATCTCGATTGCGCTACAGCAGCTGGCCAAGAACATCTTTGGCACGCAGGCGCGGCCGCTGACCTCGCCGGGGTGGCTGGACGGCGCGCTCGTGATCAACGACGTGATACAGATCAGCTATATCCGCATCGCGATCTTCGTTCTGGCGCTGCTGTTCCTCGGGCTGCTGCTGTTCGTGCTCAACCGCACGCGGCTGGGCCTCGAGGTGCGCGCGGTCACTCAGAACCGCGGCATGGCCGCCTCGATGGGGATCAACCCCGACCGCATCAACATGCTGACCTTCGGGCTGGGCTCGGGCATCGCAGGGATCGCCGGGGTGGCGATCGGGCTTTATGCCAAGGTGACCTCGGAAATGGGGCAGGACTACATCGTACAAAGCTTCATGACGGTGGTCGTGGGCGGTGTCGGTAACGTCTTTGGCGCGCTGGCGGGGGCCACGATGATCGGCTTCTTCCAGAAGGGGATCGAGTGGTTCAACCCGTCGAACACGCTGGCGGCGCAGACCTACATGATCCTTTTCATCATCCTGTTCATACAGGTCCGGCCCAAGGGCATCATGGCCCTCAAGGGCCGCGCCGCAGGAGACTGATCCATGCCCGACCAAGCGACACCCACCAGACCCTTCGCCGCGCGCCACCCTTCGGTGCTGTGGTTCATCGCGGCGCTGGCGCTGTTCACCCTCGGCGTGACCGTGCTGTCCGAGGCGACGGGCGTCGGGCTGATATCGACCTCCTTCGTCAAGACGCTGGGCAAGATGCTGTGCCTGTGCCTTGTGGCCATCGCGATGGATGTGGTTTGGGGCTATTGCGGGATCCTCAGCCTCGGCCACTTCGCGTTCTTCGGGCTGGGCGGTTATGCCATCGGCATGTGGCTGATGTATGCCCGGACCGAGCAGATCGTGCTTGACCAGATGACCAACGAGGTGCTGCCGCCCACCGGGACCGAGATCAAGGATGCCATCGGCGCGCAGATCTTCGGCGTGGTGGGCGCCACCGACTTCCCGGTGATCTGGGCATTTTCGCACAGCCTGACACTGCAACTGCTGATGGTGGTGCTCGTGCCGGGGCTGCTGGCGCTGGTTTTTGGCTGGCTGGCCTTTCGCGCGCGGGTCGCGGGGGTCTACCTGTCGATCCTCACGCAGGCGATGACGCTGGCACTGGCGCTTTACCTGTTTCAAAACGACAGCGGGCTGCGCGGAAACAACGGCCTGTCGGGGCTGCAGAACCTGCCCGGGCTTGAAAGCGTGCCGCAGGCGCAGGTTTCGATCTGGTTCTTCTGGGGGTCGGCGCTGGCGCTGGGGTTGGGATACCTGCTGTTTGCCTGGGTGGTCTCGGGCAAGATAGGCAGCGTCATCCGGGGCATCCGCGACGACGAGGCGCGCGTGTGTTTCCTTGGCTACAATGTCGAGGGTTACAAGCTGTTCGTGTTCACCCTGACGGCGGTGGTCGCCGGGGTCGGCGGCGCACTCTATTACCCGCAGGCGGGCATCATCAACCCCGCCGAGGTGGCGCCGATCGCGTCGATTTACCTGGCCGTCTGGGTGGCCATCGGCGGGCGGGGGCGGCTTTACGGCGCCGTCATCGGCGCGGCGCTGGTGTCGGTGCTGTCAAGCTGGTTCACCGGGGGCGGCGCGCCTGATGTCGATTTGGGCGTTTACACGATCCGCTGGACCGACTGGTGGCTGGTGCTGCTCGGCGTGGGCTTCGTGGCGGTCACGCTGTTCTTTCCCAAGGGCATCGGCGGGCTGTTCGACCTTGTCGCGCACCGCGTCGCGCCGGTGCGCGTGGGCGACTACGGCCCCGATGACGGCGCAAAACGCAAGGAAGAGGGGCCTGCCGAATGAACACGCTTCTGGAGGTTTCCGGCGTCTCCGTCAGTTTTGATGGGTTCCGCGCCATCAACAACCTGTCGCTGCAAATAGCCGAGCCCGAGCTGCGCGCGGTGATCGGCCCCAACGGGGCAGGCAAGACCACCTTCATGGACATCGTCACTGGTAAAACCCGGCCCGATACCGGCCGCGTCCTGTGGGGCGAGAAAAGCGTCTCGTTGCTGTCGATGTCCGAAAGCCGGATCGCGCGCGCCGGGATCGGGCGCAAGTTCCAGAAACCGACGGTGTTCGAGGCGCAAACCGTGCGCGAGAACCTCGCGATGGCGCTGCGCAACCCGCGCGGTCCGTTCAAGGTGCTGTTCTACCGCGAGGGCAGCGCCGCAGCCGGGCGCATCGCGGCGCTGGCCGACGAGATCGGGCTTTCGGATGCGCTACAGCGTCCCGCCGGTGAGCTCAGCCACGGGCAGAAACAATGGCTGGAGATCGGTATGTTGCTGGCGCAAGAGCCGCGCCTGTTGCTGGTGGACGAGCCGGCGGCCGGCATGACGCTGATCGAGCGCGAGCGCACCACCGAGTTGCTGCAGCGCGCGGCCCGGACCCGCGCGGTGATCGTGGTCGAACACGACATGGACTTCGTGCGCCGCCTGGGCTGCAAGGTCACGGTGCTGCACGAGGGCGCGGTGCTGGCGGAAGGCTCACTCGACCATGTCACGCAGAACCGCGACGTGATCGACGTTTACCTGGGGCGATAAACCGATGCTGGAAACACGCGACTTGACCCTTCATTACGGCCAGAGCCAGATCTTGCACGGCATCGACATGACGGCACCGACCGGGGCCGTCACCGTCGTGATGGGCACCAATGGCGTGGGCAAGACCAGCCTGCTCAAGGCCATTTCGGGGCGGCACCCGGCCAGCGGCGGCCGCCTGTCACTGGCCGGGCAGGAGTTGCGCGGCCTCACCGCCTATGCCGCGGCGCGGGCCGGCATCGCCTATGTCCCGCAGGGGCGCGACATTTTCCCGCTGCTGAGCGTACGCGAAAACCTCGAGACGGGCTTTGCCTGCCTCGATCGGGCCGAGCGGCGCGTGCCCGATCAGATATTCGAGCTGTTCCCGGTCCTTGCCGAAATGGCCAACCGGCGCGGTGGCGATCTGTCCGGTGGCCAACAGCAACAGCTTGCCATCGCCAGGGCGCTGATCACGCGGCCCCGTCTTTTGCTGCTGGATGAGCCCACCGAGGGCATTCAGCCCAACATCATCCAGCAGATCGGCGAGGTGATCGAATACCTGCGTGACCAAGGCGACATGGCGATCGTGCTGGTTGAGCAATACTTCGACTTCGCCTATGGCCTCGCCGACGGATTTTACGTGCTCGAACGCGGCACGGTCCGCCTGAAGGGGCCAAAGCGCGATCTGTCCAAGGACGATCTGCGCGCCGCTGTCTCGGTCTGATCCGGACCCAGTGCGTGACCTATCAAAGTGCCGAGGCCGGGGCATCGGCAGCGTTCGCAACATAGGTTCCGATAGTGGCACCCTCGGACACGGGGACCTTCACACCATCAACAAACCCTTTCTAGGGCCAACCAAACGAAGGAGGGGACACAACGGTGGTTGCGTCCCCTCCTTCATGGCGCTGTCTTGCGCGTGTTTGCTGCGCGTCATTTATTTCCATCCATACTGGATCAGCATGCCGGTCCCGCCATTGCCGCGCTGGTTGACGTGGCCGCTTGCGCCGTCGCCGAACTGGAAGATGCCATAGGCGTTTCCGTTGCCCGACTGGCGCAGGGACGCGTCGTGACCGTCGCCCTCTTGATGGACGGCGCCGTAATTTCCATTGCCGCGCTGGCCGATGGCGGCGGCATTGCCGTTGCCGCGCTGGTTGACGTTGGCCGCCTGCTTGGCGTTCTGGACAACGGCATAGATGCCCAGGCCGACGCGCATGGCGCGTTCCTCTTCGGCGTTGCGGGGGGTAAGTTCCACGCTCAGGTTGCCGCCGGCCTGGGCCGGGGCAGTAAGCCCGCCCGACAGGGCAAGCCCGGCTGCGAATGCGATGGCGGAAAATGTGCTGATGACGGGTTTCATATCGTGTCTCCCTTGGATCTGGTTGGTGAGGTGGCGCGCGCGGCCGATCACAGATCGGTCGTGCCGCGGTGGTCGGTGCAGGTCAGTGTCTGGCCCTGCCAGTCAAGCGACAGCTCGGCGCTATACTGCGCGCGGTTGCCGCCAAGCGTGGCCTGGCCAAGCTCGGCCGGGCGGCGCGGCGCCGCCGAAAAGCGGCCCGACTGATCAATCATCGCCGAGCCAGTAGTGCCGACCCGGTTGATGGTCATCCGGTACGTGCCTTCGACGGCATGATCGGCGTGAACGCGGGCGCGGTAAGTCAGGCTGCTGCCCGACTGGCTGACCGCGATCTCGCAGCGAACCGGCCCGTTTTCGGCCGTGTGGCCTGAGCCGGATCCGCCGCTAGCCGATGCGAACGCGGCGGCCGAAAGGCCAAGCGCGCAAGCGGCGGCGAGGGCGGTATGGGGTGTGAAGGGTATCATGGCGTATCTCCCTTGGTGAGGTGTCGGGGGCGGCGCAGGTACCGCCGCCCCGGCGAGCGGGCTCAGTCCTGCACGATGACGGCGACGTTGCCGTTTCCGCGCTGCGTGCTCTGGGCGCTGTTGCCGTGGCCGGCCTGGATCACGCCGACGGCGTTGCGGCGGCCGCGCTGATCGACTTCGGCGTCGTTGTGGCCGCCGAATTGCGCGACACCGGCAATGTTGTCGCTGCCGCGCTGATCGGTATCGACCGTGTTGCGATGGCCGCGCTGGCCGACGACGGTGCGGTTGTGGTTGCCGTCCTGGGTGTTGATCGAGGTGTTGCTCCAGCCGTCCTGATAAACCGACAGGCGCTGGCCGTGGCCCGACTGTGCGCCACCGACGGCGTTGCCGGCGCCCCACTGCTCGATGACAACGGAGTTGCCACCTGCTGCGGCAGCGGTGGCAAAGCCGGCCCCCATCATCAGGGTAAAGGCGGCGGTGCGAATGGTGGTTGTGATGGTCATTGGTCTGTCTCCCGTGGGTAAAAGGTTTCCGATTTCTCCCGACCCGGCGCTGTGTGCCTGCCTTTCGTGGCGTGTCGTGGCCTGCGCCGTGTCGATAACCAAACCTTGCCCCGGGCTGCCCCAGATACCCAATATCGCCGCCATGCCATCCGATAGCCGCGCCGGTGTTAGCTGATCACAGGGCCTGTCGGGGATCGTGTTATTCGATGACAAACCCGCGCAATGCGTTGATTTTCCGCCATTCCAACTGCCATGCGAAAGGCGGTCGCGGCCGGTTTGATCTTGGCTCCTGTATCGGCAAGGGCTATCTACCGACCATGACCGCTTCATCCCCAAGAGACCGGCAACCGCCCCGACAAGCGCCGCAGGCCGGTGCGCCGGGGTTCCTGTGGATCCTCGTGGGCATCATGACTGCGATCGAAGTGATTCTAAGTCTTTCGCAGTCTGGCGTTTTCGGGTCGGAGAGCCTGAGATGGCCCGCCTTCGTATTTGGGGCATTCTGGCAGCCGGTTTTTTCTGGCGCGACATCGCCGGCCTATCCCGGCCAGACCGTTCTGATGTTCATCACCTACGCCTTCTTGCATGGCGGGTTCATGCACCTTGCCCTGAATAGCGTCATCCTGCTGTCGCTGGGAAAACTCATTTCGATGCAGATTGGCGCGGCCAGGACGCTTTTGGTGCTGTTCCTTGCGGCTGTCGGGGGCGCGGCATGTTTCGGGTTTTTGTCCTCCGGCGCCGGACCGATGATCGGAGCCTCCGGCGCAGCCTTCGGCTTGATCGGCCTGTGGCAAGCCGCGGAATACCGGATGCGGCGGCAATCTGGTTTGGCGGTGCAGCCGGTTCTCATGGCAATCCTGGCACTTGTCGCCGCCAATGTCGCCTTGTTCGCTTTCCTCTCTGGTGGCCTCGCCTGGCAGGCTCACCTCGGCGGATGGATCGTCGGCTGGCTTTCAGGGCACAGCTTCGCACGGCGCTGACGGACGCCGAGGTCTGGCGCGTGGCACTGCCGCCGTCTTTCACGGCGGCCACTACCTGCCCCACGCACGCAACAGCATTGCCAGACGCATCCACCGATCCATATTGCAAGGGACGACACACCCGAACGCCACAACTGATAAGACAGCCAACGCAGAGGGAGACCCGAAATGAACATCAAGTATTTCGCCGTAGCAACCGCCTTGCTTGCAACACCCGCGATCGCGGATGCCGTTTCCTACTCGGTCGGCGACGATGCATTGACCGGCTACTGGGCCGCCGCGGAGAATCCGCAGGGCCTTGTTCTGATCGTGCACGATTGGGACGGTCTGACGGACTATGAACGCAAGCGCGCGGACATGCTGGCCGAGATGGGGTATGACGCGTTCGCCCTCGACATGTTCGGTGACGACACGCCAACCGAAACGGTCGATCACCGCCGCGCGGCGACCGGCGCGCTTTACCAGGACCGCACCCGCATGCGTGCGCTGCTGCAAGCCGGTGTGGCCCAAGCGCGCGAGCGGTCGGAGGCCGAGGCCATGGTGGTCATTGGCTACTGCTTTGGCGGGGCCGTGGCGCTGGAAATGGCCCGCAGCGACATGACCGCGGAGGCGCGCGGCTACGCGACATTCCACGGCGGGCTTTCGACGCCCGAAGGCCAGTCCTGGGATGGGGACGAGCCGCCGCTGCTGGTGATGCATGGCGGCGCCGACACATCGATCACGCTACAAGATGTCACCGGCCTCGCCTCGGAGCTTGAGGAAGCCGGGAACACCTACACGATCGAGGTTTATTCCAACGCACCGCACGCCTTCACCGTGTTTGGCTCGGATCGCTACAACGCGCGCGCCGATGCGGCGAGCTGGGCCGCCTTCACGGCCTTTCTGGCAGACCGCACTTCCGAGTGAGCGCAGCCCCCTTCGGCGACTGGTGACCACGACCCGGCGCTCGACGCTCTTTGTGCATTCCGCTACAGTCACCGGATGTGCCCCACATGTCGCCACAAAACGAAGCCCCGGGTCGCGGTCACCATCAAGATCCCGCCAGGCTCAAGTGTCGAGAAAATAATCGCTTTTTCTGGATGGCGGACATCATTTCCCCGCCGCGTGATTGCGCGCGCGCATAGCACGGCATTGGGGGCGCCATGGCGGAGCTGCTGATCGTCTATTTCTCACGCACAGGCGGCAGCCGCCAAATGGCCGAAGCCGCCGCCGCCGCCGCGCGATCAGAGGCAGATACCACACTCAAGACCGCCGATCAGGCCGGGCCGGATGACCTTCTGAATGCCGATGGGTATATCTTCTGCGCCCCTGAGAACCTGGCGGCGATCGCGGGGGAGATGAAGGAATTCTTCGACCGATGCTACTATCCGGTTCTCGGCCGGATCGAGGCGCGCCCCTATGCGCAAATGGTATGCGCCGGATCCGACGGGGAAAATGCCGCGCGTCAGACCGCGCGCATTGCCCAAGGTTGGCGCCTCAAGGAGGTGCAGCCGCCGCTGATCATCTGCACCCATGCCCAGACGCCCGAACAAATCCTGGCCGAAAAGACCATTCCCGAGGACGAACTCGCGCACTGCCGCGACCTTGGCGAGGCGATGGCGGCGGGCCTGAGCATGGGGGCGTTCTAGCCGCGCAGGGCCTGTTTTTCATACACGTCGCGGCCCGCTTCGTCGTCGGTTCAGGTTGCGGGTGGTTGTAAAATCACTGAACAGAAATTACATTCAACGCCAAGCGCGCGGCGAATCCGCGTTACTCCTGCTCACTGGAATGGGAGGCCACGCTTGACCGATAAAATTCAAGTAAAGAACCTTTCCAAGGTGTTCGGAGATGATCCGGACACGGCGCTTGCCATGATCCGCGATGGCAAGACGAAAGATGATGTGCTCGCCGAAACCGGGCAGACGATTGGCGTGCAGTCGGTTGATTTCACCGTCGGAGAAGGCGAAGTTTTCGTTGTCATGGGCCTGTCTGGCTCGGGCAAATCGACGCTGGTTCGGATGCTGAACCGGCTGATCGAAGCCAGCGATGGAGAGATCTTCGTCGATGGCGAAGACCTGCGCCGCGCCAATGAGGCCACACTGCGGCGGCTGCGGCTCGACAAGGTCGCGATGGTGTTCCAGCATTTCGCGCTGTTCCCGCACAAGAGCGTGCGCGAGAACGTGGAATACGGGCTCAAGGTGGCGGGTGTTTCCGCCGATGAGCGCCGCAAGCGCGCGCTTGACGCGCTGGATAAGGTTGGCCTGTCGGCATGGGCCGATCGGCGGCCCTCGGCCCTGTCCGGCGGTATGCAGCAGCGCGTCGGGCTGGCGCGCGGTTTGGCCGTTGATCCCGAGATCCTTTTGATGGACGAGCCATTTTCGGCGCTCGATCCCCTGATCCGCCGCGACATGCAGAACGAGCTGCTGGAGCTACAGCGCGAGCTAAAGAAAACCATCGTTTTCATCACGCATGACCTGGACGAGGCCCTTATCCTGGGTGATCGCATCGCGATCATGAAAGAGGGCCGTTTCGTGCAGGTCGGCACTGCCGAGGAAATTGTAGGTAACCCCGCCGATGACTACGTCGCCGCCTTTACGCAGGATGTTGACCGCGCCCGCGTTTTCGATGTGCAAAGCGTCATGAAGGCACCTGAATCGCTCGACCCGGCTCAGGATGGCGTGGCCGATGCGCGCCGCCGCCTGGATGAGCTGAGCCGCGATGCCCTGCACGTCATGCGAGGCGGTGAGTTGGCCGGGATCGTGACGCGCCGGGCCTTGGCCGAGACCGAAGGCAACGGCGATGCAACGCTTGAAGATGTCATGAGCCCCGATGCCCCCACGGCCCGCCCCGATACGCATCTGTTCACGATCTATGGCGCCTGTGCGTCTGGGCTGCCTGTCGCGGTGATTGACGGCGATGGGCGCTTCGTGGGGGTCGTCACACCCGAGTCGGTCTTTGACCTGCTCGCACAGGACAACAACACGCCGCAGCACGAAGATGCACCGGCGGACAAGGAGGCCGCCGAGGCCGCATCCGTCCTGTCGGCCTGACCGGAGGGAACACCATGTGGCAACCATCCGACACGTTCGAAATCCCGCTTGATACGTGGGTCGAGTCGGCGATCAAGGGCTGGCTTGTGCCCAACTTCCGCGACGTGTTCCAGGCCATTCAGGTTCCGATTACCGTCGTTCTCGAAGGGTTGGACATGGCATTGCAGGCCATTCCGATGCCCGTGTTCGCAATCGCCGTGGCGCTTGTCGCCTGGGCCGTGGCCAGCCGCGGCTTGGCGCTGTTCACGCTAATCAGTCTGGCCATCGTGGACCTTATCGGCGTTTGGACCCAGACAATGACCACCTTGGCGATGATCCTGACGGCGGTGTTGTTCTGCGCCATCGTGGGCGTGCCGTTGGGCATCGCGGCGGCACGGCGCGACGGGTTTGAAAAGGGCCTCCGCCCGGTGCTGGATATCATGCAGACGATTCCGCCCTTCGTGTACCTTGTCCCCATCGTGATGCTGTTCGGGGTGGGTATGGCACCCGGCATCATCGCCACGATCATTTTCGCGCTGCCACCGATTATCCGCCTGACCAACCTGGGCATCCGTTCGGTGCCCGAGGATTTGATCGAGGCGGCCTTTGCCTTTGGCTCGTCGCCGCGTCAGGTGCTGTGGGAGGTTCAGCTACCGCTGGCTCTGCGCACCATCATGGCCGGTCTGAACCAGACCCTGATGCTGGCGCTGTCGATGGCGGTTATCGCCGCGCTGATCGGGGCCGGGGGGCTGGGCCTGACAGTCTATACCGGCCTTGGCCGCCTGGACGTTGGCGCCGCGACCGAAGGCGGGTTGGGCATTGTCCTGTTGGCGATGATCCTTGACCGGATCACGCAGGCGCTGGGCAGTGACTCCCCGACGAAAACACCGGGTTTTCTGGAGACGCTCAAGTCGTTCTTCAGATTAGGGACACCGGCAACATCGCCCGAGACCGGGCGGCGCGTGTCCTGACGATCCTTGGCGGCCCCGCGCGCGCTGCCGGCGGGCCGCATCATTGCCGCGGGCCGCGCTTGAGCGCTCCGCGACGCAAACTAGAAAAAGGAGGACTTTCAAGATGATTAACAAGAAAGCGATCCTGAAGATGACGACCGGCGCAGCCGCTGCCGCGATGATGGCGATGCCGATTAGCGCCAACGCCGATGCGCACATGAAGCCGGGCTCCGGCACCACGATCGACATGGCGCGGGCCAGTTGGGATACCGGCTGGTGGCAAGCCGAGGTGTATAGCCAACTGCTTCAGGAGTTGGGCTATGACGTTTCGCGTATCACCACGCTGGATAACCCGCCCTTCTATCAGTCGGTCGCACAGGGCGATGTCGATCTGTGGGTCAACGGTTGGTTCCCGCTGCATAATTCCTATGAGGATGCGTTCAGCCAGGGCGCCGAGAAGATCGGCTATGTCGCCAAGGGCGGCGCGCTTCAAGGCTACCTGATCGACAAGAAGACAGCCGAAGAGCACGACATCAACTACGTCGAGGACCTGACCAAGGACGACATCCAGAAGCTTTTCGATGCCAATGGCGACGGCAAGGCCGACCTGGTCGCGTGTCCGCCGGGCTGGGGCTGCGAGACGGTGATCACGCATCACTTCGAGGCCTACGGCTGGGATGACGATTTCAACGCGATCAAGGCGGGTTATTCGGCGTCCATGGCCGATGCGCTGGGCCGTTATGAGAACGGTCAGCCGATTTTCTTCTACACCTGGACCCCGAACTGGACCGTTGGTGAGCTACCGCCGGGCGAGGACGTGGTCTGGCTCCAGATGAAGGAAACCAAGCTGCCCGAAGATCAGGCCGACCTCGCCGATGCGACCACCGTCGAGGGGCTTGAAGGGTGCCGGGGCGAACAGCCTTGTGATCTTGGCTGGCCGGCCAACGATATCCGGCCGGTTGCCAACTCGGACTTCCTGGAAAACAACCCGGCCGCGGCCGAGTTGCTGAAACAGGTCAGCATTCCGATCGGCGACATCTTTGATCAGAACGCGCAGATGAACGACGGCGCCGATAGCCCCGAAGACCTGAAACAGCAGGCATCCACCTGGATCGAGGACAACCGAGATCAGGTCGATAAGTGGCTGAAGGCGGCCCGCGAGGCTGCGCAGATGTAAGAAAAGGGTCCGGCCGGGGCGGCCTCGGCGGCTGGCCATACGCAGCACGACCCGGCGCGCGGCCCCCCCCGCGCGCCGGTTTTCTTTGCCATGCACCGTCGGCGCCGGGACTCGACGGGCCTTGCCGCCGCCTTGCCCCTACGCGCGCTCGATCAACGGTGAATTTACCTCGCCTGACAAGGCTTCGCCGCAGCAACCCCACTGCGGAGAGACACCATGACCGACGCCACCCCTCATCTTGATTTGCCCTATATCCTGCCCGCGCAGGCCCAAAAACACGTCACCCATAACGAGGCTATCGCGCGCCTTGATGCGCTGACGCAACTTGCCGTCGCGGACCGTGATCGCACCGTCCCGCCCACTGATGCCACTGAAGGCGCCCGCCACATCGTCGCCCCCGGCGCCACGGCGCAATGGGACGGGCACGATGGCAAGGTGGCGCTATTGCTCAACGGCGGCTGGGTGTTCCTGACGCCGCGTACCGGATGGATGGCCTATATCGCGGCCGAGGCGGCGCTGCGCGTTTTCGACGGGGCGCAATGGGCCGAGCCGCCCCGCGATCTGGACGACCTGCCGGGGCTGGGCATCGCCACCAGCAGCGATGCGGTCAACCGCCTTGCCGTCGCCGCACAGGCCACCTTGTTCAGCCACGCAGGCGCGGGCCATCAGGTCAAGGTCAACAAATCCGCCACCGGCGACACCGCCAGCCTTCTGTTTCAGACCGGATGGTCCGGCCGCGCCGAGATGGGCACCACCGGCACCGATGATTTCACCATCAAGCTAAGCCCAGACGGCGCCACATGGCACGAGGCGCTGCGCCTGAACGCCGCCACCGGCGCGGTCAGCGGCACCGCTGTGCAGCAAAGCGCCGATGACACCGCGCCGGGACGCCTGATGCGGGCCGATTGGGGTTATGGCCCCGGCAACCTGCTGGGCGCTGTGGCGCAGGCGGGCGGCGTGCCGACCGGCGCGGTGATTGAACGCGGCAGCACCGCCACCGGCGAGTATCTGCGCCTTGCCGATGGCACGCAGATTTGCACGCACGCGATCAGCCTCGGCACGATCACCGCCGCCGGTAGCGGCACCTGGGCCGATCCCTATCGCACCGCCCCGGGCTTTGACTGGACGTTCCCGGCGGGTTTTGCCGCGCCGCCCGTCATAGCGGCGCAAGGGGTGCCATCGGGCGATGTGGCGGGCGACCCGCTGCGCCGCGTGTGCAGCCCCGCAATGGACGCGCCCGATAGCGCCGCACTGCCCGGCATCGCGCTGATCCGTCAGGGGGCCGCCGCGGATGCGGATGATTTCACCGTGATGCTATGCGCCACCGGCCGCTGGGCCTGATACTCCCGCCACGACACGCGATACCGCCCGCGCGGGCGGTGTCGCATCAACTGCCGCGGTAAGTGGAATACCCGTAGGGCGATAGCAGCAGCGGCACGTGATAATGCGCCTGCGCGTCCGATATCCCGAACCTGATCGGCACCTCGTCCAGGAACCGGGGCGCATCCGCCGACGCGCCGCTTGCCTCAAGGTAGGCACCGGCGTGAAACACCAGCTCGTACACCCCAACGCCAAAGGCATCCTGCGGCAGGATAGGCGCATCGGTGCGCCCGTCGGCGTTGGTGCGCGCGCGGGCCAGTTCGCTGCGCCCCGCGCCGTTGATGCGGTAGAGGACGATCTCGATGCCCTCCGCCGGGCATCCGCGCGCTGTATCCAGAACATGGGTGGTCAGGTATCCGTTCGGCATGTGGCCTCCGCTCATCCGCTTCCGGGGCTTGCATTGTGCCTCATACCATAGCCAGATTGCATCACCCGCCGCACCCGGAAACTGTTTCAACGATTTTTTGAAAGATCGCGGCGCGGTGCCCGGCCTACACTGGCCGCGCAACACCGCAAGAGGATCATGATGCAACCGCCCCGCTATCCCCGCGACATGACCGGCCACGGCCCAAACCCGCCCGATCCGGCATGGCCCGGCGGCGCGCGTGTCGCGGTGCAATTCGTGATCAACTACGAAGAGGGCGGCGAAAACAACATCCTGCACGGTGATCCCGCATCCGAGGCGTTCCTGTCCGATATCGCGGGCGCGCAGCCGTGGCCGGGGCAGCGCCATTGGAACATGGAATCGATCTATGAATACGGCGCGCGCGCCGGCTTCTGGCGGCTGCACCGGCTGTTCACGGGCGCGGGTATCCCCGTCACCGTTTACGGCGTCGCCACCGCGCTGGCGCGTAGCCCCCTGCAGGTCGAGGCGATGCAGAACGCAGGCTGGGAAATCGCCAGTCATGGCCTGAAATGGGTCGAACACCGCGATATGCCCGAGGACGAGGAGCGCGCCGCCATCACAGACGCGATCCGCCTGCATACCGAGGTGACGGGCACCCGCCCGCGCGGCTGGTATACCGGGCGATGCAGCATGAACACCCTTCGCCTCGTGGCCGAGGAGGGCGGGTTCGACTACGTCTCTGACACTTATGACGACGATCTGCCCTACTGGCGCGCGGTCGGTGCGCGCGATCAATTGGTCATCCCCTACACGCTTGAGGCCAACGACATGCGCTTTGCCACCGCCCCCGGCTATGTCACCGGGGATCAGTTCTTTACCTACCTGCGCGATGCCTTCGACGTGCTGCGCGCCGAGGGCCACGAAGGCCGCCCCGCGATGATGACCGTGGGCCTTCATTGCCGCCTCGCGGGCCGCCCCGGCAAGCTGGCGGGCGTGCAGCGCTTCATCGATCATATCCGCCAGTTCGATGATGTCTGGTGCCCCCGCCGCATCGACATTGCCCGCCACTGGGCCGCGCATCACCCGCCCGCACCGCGCGCCGCGCGCCCCTCGGCGATGGATCGCGATACCTTTGTCGCCCGCTTTGGCGGCGTGTTTGAGCATTCCCCATGGGTGGCCGAGCGCGCCTATGAGCTAGAGCTTGGCCCCGCCCACGATAGCGCGGCAGGCTTGCATAACGCCTTTGCCCGCGCCTTCCGCGCCGCCAGCCAGGACGCGCGCCGCGCCGTTCTGCGCGCCCATCCCGATCTGGCCGGCAAGCTGGCCTCGGCCAAGCGCCTGACCGCCGAATCGACCGGCGAACAAGCCAGTGCCGGGCTCGACGCGCTCACCGATGCCGAGCGCGCCCGCTTCACCGAGTTGAACACCGCCTATACCGCCCGGCACGGGTTTCCCTTCATCATCGCGGTTCGCGATCATGACAAGGCCAGCATCCTCGCCGCGTTCGAGCGCCGCCTTGCCAACGATACCGCAACCGAATTCGCCGAAGCCTGCACGCAGGTTGAGCGTATCGCCCGCCTGCGTCTGGAAGAGATGCTATGACCTCCTACGCCTTCCCACCCGGCGGCCTGCCCGGTCAGGATCAGGACCCCTCAGAAAGCGAAGCGGTGTTCACCGATGCCTATGCCGTGCTGCCCGCGGGCACGATGCGGGATATCACCGCCTCGAACCTGCCCGGCTGGCGCGATGCGCGCGCCTGGATACTCGCCCGCCCGCTTGGTGGCTTTGCCGAAACCTTTGCGCAATACGCGGTTGAGCTGGCCCCCGGCGGCGGTTCTGACACGCCCGAGCCTGACCCGCAGGCGCAGGCGGTGCTGTTCGTCGCCTCCGGCACCTTGCGCCTGACCATCGACGGCGCGCGCCACGATCTGGCCGCTGGCGGCTATGCCTACCTGCCGCACACTGCGCGCTGGCAGGTGCGCAACATGACGGACGATCCGGCGCGGTTCCACTGGATTCGCAAACGCTATACCCCCGCGTCCGACCTGTCGCCGCCGCCCGCCTTCGTTACATCGGACGCGGCCATGGCCCCCACCCCGATGCCGGGCACTGAAAATTGGGCCACCACGCGCTTTGTCGATCCCGGCGATATGCGCCACGACATGCATGTGAACATCGTCACGTTTCAGCCCGGCGGCCGCATCCCCTTTGCCGAAACCCACGTGATGGAGCACGGTCTTTACGTGTTGGAGGGAACGGCCCGCTACTTGCTCAACACCGATTGGGTAACCGTCGGGCCCGGTGATTTCATGTGGCTGCGCGCCTTCTGCCCGCAGGCCTGCATCGCCACCGGCGACGGGCCGTTTCGCTACCTGCTCTACAAGGACGTGAACCGCCACCCCGACCTGTCGCTGAACGTCTGATACCGCCATTTCCTGCAAGGACCGCGCATGTCCGTCATCAAGACCGAACCGCTGACCGCTGACGCCTTCGCCCCCTTCGGTGACGTGCTCGAGGCTGCGGGCGATCCCGACTTGTTGATCAACGCGGGCGCTTGCGGGCGCTGGCATGATCGCGCGCGGCTTGATTTCGGGCCGGATGGCCGCGCCGGCATCTCGGTCTTTCGCGCCACGCCGCGCGACCTGCCGTACCGGCTTGACCTGCTGGAGCGGCACCCCGACGGTTCGCAGGCGTTCATCCCGATGGCGCAGGACGAATGGCTGATCACCGTCGCGCCCGACGCGGGCGGCGCGCCCGGCCCGGTGCGCGCGTTCATCGCTGCGCCGGGGCAGGGGGTCAACCTGCTGCGCGGCACATGGCACGGGGTGCTGACGCCGCTGCATGCGCCGGGCCTCTTTGCCGTGGTGGACCGCATCGGCAGCACCGCGAACCTGCGGGAATTCCCGCTCGATCCGCCCGTGACGATCGCGCGATAGATCCGCCTGCGGCATCCTGGCGGCACGCCACGGGTTGATTTTCATATTCAAACTAATTAATACGTTATCGATATTCCATTATTGCCTTACCACCCGAGAGGATGTGCATGGACCCCCGCAGGATCTCAGACGCGCTTGCCGTCGCCCCACAGATTGCCCCCGATGACGTTGCCGATCTGGCCGCGCAGGGCTATCGCGCGATCATCTGCAACCGCCCCGACGGCGAAGGTTCGGATCAGCCAGCGTATAGCGAGATTGCCGCCGCGGCGGAAAAGGCCGGCATCGATGCGCGCTACCTGCCCGTTGTCTCTGGCAAGGTGTCGGATGACGATGCCGCCGCTTTCGGCGCCGCGCTGCGCGATCTGCCCGGTCCGGTGCTGGCCTATTGCCGCACTGGCACCCGCTCGGCCACTCTATGGTCCCTGTCTGCCGCGGCCAGCCGCCCCGTGCCCGAAATCCTGTCTGCGGCGCAGGCCGCTGGCTATGACATGGCCGGCGTCGCCCGCCGCATCGCCAATGGCGGCAAGACGCCCACCGACACCGGCGATGCGCGCTTTGACGTGGTGATCGTCGGCGGCGGCGCAGCAGGTATCGCCGTCGCCTCCAGCCTGCGCGCGCGCAAGCCCGACCTGGATATCGCCATTCTGGACCCGGCCGATGTGCACTATTACCAACCCGGCTGGACAATGGTGGGCGGCGGCGTGTTCGACCCGCAAACCACCGCCAAAACGATGGGGAGCCTGATCCCCAAGGGTGTCCACTGGATCAAGTCCGCCGTCGCCGCGTTCGAGCCGGACAACAGCGCTGTCATCCTCGATGGCTGCCGCGTCGTGAAATACGACCGCCTGATCGTCTGCCCGGGGCTCAAGCTGGATTGGCACGCCGTTGACGGGCTGGTTGAGACGCTGGGCCGCAATGGCGTGACCAGCAACTACCGCTATGATCTGGCCCCCTATACGTGGGAACTGGTCAAGGGCCTGAAAAAGGGCCGCGCCCTGTTCACGCAACCGCCGATGCCGATCAAATGCGCCGGCGCCCCGCAAAAGGCGATGTACCTGTCGGGCGACCACTGGTTCCGCGAGGGCGTGTTGAGCGATATCGACATCCATTTCATGAACGCCGGCGGCGTGTTGTTCGGGGTCAAGGACTACGTGCCCGCGCTTGAGCAATACATCGCGAAATACGGCGCGCAGCTTGATTTCTTCCACAACCTCGTCGCCGTGGACGGCCCGGCGAAAACCGCGACATTCGAGGTGAAAAAACCGGGCACCGACCCAGAATCCGTCACGGTCGAATTCGACATGATGCACGTCACCCCTCCGCAATGTGCGCCCGATTTCATCCGCGTCTCGCCGCTGGCTGACGCCGCATCGGGATGGGTGGACGTGGACCAATCCACGCTACGCCACGCGCGGTATGACAATATCTGGTCGCTGGGTGACGTGATGAACGCCCCCAACGCGAAAACCGCCGCCGCGGCCCGGATGCAAGCGCCGGTGGTGGCGGAAAACGTGGCCGACGACATCGACGGTAAATCCCCCACGGCGATCTACAACGGCTACGGCTCCTGCCCGCTGACGGTCGAGCGGGGCAAGATCGTGCTGGCCGAGTTTGGCTATGGCGGGGCGCTGCTGCCCAGCTTCCCCAAATGGGTGATCAACGGCACCAAACCGACGCGCGCGGCGTGGTGGCTCAAGGAACAGCTCTTGCCGCCGGTTTACTGGAAGGCGATGCTGCGGGGCCGGGAATGGATGGCCAAACCCGAAAAGGTCTCTGCCCGCTAAGCCCCCCGCGCGCCCGTTTCGCCCGCCCCGCCACACGCCAAGGACATGGACATGAAACCGCCCCTTCCCGGCCGTGCCCGCCTCGCGCGTCACCTGCCGATCCTGCAATGGACCCAAGGCTATGATCGCGACACCCTGACATCGGATGCCATTGCCGCGGTGATCGTGACGATCATGCTGATCCCGCAATCGCTGGCTTATGCGCTGCTGGCGGGTCTGCCGGCGGAAATGGGGCTTTATGCGTCGATCCTGCCGCTGGTGGCCTATGCCGTGTTCGGCACCAGCCGCGCGCTGGCGGTGGGGCCGGTGGCGGTGGTGTCGCTGATGACGGCGGCGGCGGTGGGCAACCTGGGCTTGACCGACCCGGCGCAGATCGCCGTGGCGGCGGGCACGCTGGCGCTGATTTCGGGGCTGATCCTGACGGTGCTGGGGCTGCTGCGCCTCGGGTTCGTCGCGAATTTCCTCAGCCACCCGGTGATCGCCGGGTTCATCACCGCGTCGGGGGTCCTGATTGCGACCAGCCAGCTCAAGCATATCCTCGGGGTCGAGGCGCATGGCCATTCCCTGCCGACGCTGCTTGGCTCGCTGCTGGAAAACCTCGCCGCGATGAACCCGATCACCGCCGTGATCGGTGTCGCGGCCACCGCGTTCCTGTTCTGGGTGCGCAAGGGGCTCAAGCCGCTGTTGCTGCGCTCGGGCTTCGGTGCGCGTAGCGCCGATATCCTGACCAAGGCCGGCCCGGTCGGTGCGGTCGCGGTAACCACGTTGGCGGTCTGGGTGCTGGGCCTGAACGGGTACGGCGTTGCCATTGTGGGCGAGGTGCCGATGGGCCTGCCGCCCCTGACCTTGCCCGCCTTTGACGCCGATCTGTGGTCGTCGCTGTTCGTGTCGGCGCTGCTGATCTCGATCATCGGGTTCGTCGAATCCGTGTCCGTTGCGCAAACGCTCGCCGCGAAGAAGCGCCAGCGGATCGTGCCCGATCAGGAACTGGTCGGCCTCGGCACCGCCAACATCGCGGCCAGCGTCACAGGCGGCTACCCCGTCACCGGCGGCTTTGCCCGCTCGGTCGTCAATTTCGACGCTGGCGCCGAAACGCCCGCCGCCGGGGCCTTTACCGCCATTGGTATCCTGCTGGCGGCGCTGCTGCTGACGCCGCTGCTTTATTTCCTGCCCAAGGCGACGCTGGCCGCGACGATCATCGTTGCCGTACTTAGCCTGGTTGATTTTTCGATCCTGTCGCGCACCTGGCGCTATTCGCGGGTGGATTTCGCCGCCGTCGCCGCGACGATCGTGCTGACCCTCGGGTTCGGCGTGGAAACCGGCGTATCGGCGGGGGTGATCCTGTCGATCGGGTTGTTCCTCTACAAGACATCGCGCCCCCACGTGGCCGAGGTGGGCCTTGTCCCCGGCACGCAGCACTTCCGCAACATTCTGCGCCACAAGGTCGAAACCGACCCGACGCTGGTGACCCTGCGGATCGACGAAAGCCTCTATTTCGCCAATGCGCGGTTCCTTGAGGATTACGTCTATGACCGCGTCGCGCGCGACGAGCCGATCCGCAATGTCGTGCTGATGTGCTCGGCTGTGAACGAAATCGATATGTCCGCGCTGGAAAGCCTGGAAGAGATCAACCGCCGCCTGTCCGATATGGGCATTACCCTGCACCTGTCCGAGGTCAAGGGCCCCGTGATGGACCGCCTCAAGCGTAGCCATTTCCTTGATGACATGACCGGGCAGGTGTTCCTGTCGCAATACGACGCACAACGCGCGCTTGGCTCACGGCACGGGGTGGAATCGGCCTGATTGACCGGCCCGCGCCACCCGCGTAGGACATGGCGCATGTCAGATGTGGTATGGATCGGGATCGAAGAGGGGCCGCAGACCGCCCAAGGCTGGGCCTTTGACGGGGCGGGGCAGGTGGCCGCATCGGCGCATGGCGACAGTGCCGCGCAGGTGCAGGCGCATCTGGGCGACGCCGGCGCACTGATCGTCAGTGATCGCGCCGCCACGCCCGCGCGCCCCGTGCCCGCCGCCATCCTGCCCCAGGCCGGCGCGCCCTCGCCACTATCGCAAGATGCGCCGCCTGGCCTGCTGCCCGCCACCGCCTGCCTGCGCCTGTCCGGCACCTTGGCGCAGCGGCCCAACTGGGACGGTGTGGCGCTATTGCCGGACGCCGACAAAACGCAATGGACGCATGTCAGCGCCGGCGAGGTTGTCAGCTTCGCCAGCTTCCTGACCCCGCGCCTGTCCCGGCTTCTGGGTGGTGATGGTGGTGCCGATGCGCAGGCCCTTGGCGATACCATGGCCCGCCCCGAGCGACTGGCCGCGCACCTGGCGCAGGCCGATCTTGGCGGCAATGTCGCGGCCATACTGGGCCACCTGATCGGCGCGGAGCTAGCCGCCGCGCGCCCCTATTGGCTGGGTCAGCAGATCATCCTGATCGGGGATGACCCGTTGGCCGAGGCGTATTCAGATGCCCTGTCTGCCCAAGGTGCGCGGCCCGAGCGCCTGAGCGCCGCCGATGCGGCACAGGCCGGGTTGGCCGCGCTGCACCGCCGCGCATCTCACCAATAAAAACGGCGCGCCCGCATCGCAGGCGCGCCACATGGCTTGGCTGCGATCACGACCCCTGCGGCAGGATCACGATCTCGACGCGGCGGTTCTGCGCGCGGCCTTCCGGCGTCAGGTTCGACGCGATCGGCTGATCCTCGCCGCGTCCGACGCTCGTGATTCGGCTGGCGCTGACACCGTACGTGATAAGCAGGCTCGACACCGCGCCTGCGCGGCGCTGCGACAGATCCAGGTTATACGCGGCGCTGCCGGTGTTGTCGGTATGGCCAAGCACCTGAACCCTGGATTGCGGGTAATTGTTAAGGCTACGCGCGACCGCGCGCAGATCGTCGCGCAGGACCGCGCTCACCTCGGCGCTGTCGGTGGCGAACAGGATATCCTGCGGCATCGTCACAATCAGGCGGTCGCCGGTGTTGCGCACCGTTGCCTCGCTGCCCAACTGGTTGCGCAGCTCGGCCTCCTGCTTGTCAAGGTTATACCCGATCCCGGCACCGACACCCGCGCCAATAGCGCCGCCCACAAGTGCGCCCTTTGTCTTGTCGTCACTGGTCAATGCGCCGGTGGCGGCCCCCAAAAGCCCACCAAGAAACGCCCCTTGCTGCGTCTTGTCGCCGGGCCGGCCCGAATAGGGGTCTGCCGGATCGGTACAAGCGGTCGCTGTCAAAAGGGATGCACCTGCCAGCAGCAGGACGGATTTACTTGCAAAAGTCATTCTGGTCGCCTCGTGTCAGGTTCCTGTTTCCAGACCGTTATATATGGCACGCGCCCCTGACCCAAGATGAAACCCGACTTTTGTCGGCGGCAAACCGCGCACCATACGTATTTTGCCCCCGGATCGCCTGCGATCCGGTCCGCGCCCGACCCCGCCCCCGTCAAACCACAGGTTTGCCTTCGGCAAAACGGCGGGCGCAAATTGGGTCAACGTCACGACAAGTTGCAGCGCTGGTGTTTTGCGTAAACCTTGCACCAAGCCTTGCCGCGCCCACCCTCGGGGTCGGGCGCGAACCTGGCGGTGTGCCCTTCTCAATCCATAGCACGAGGATCACGCCGCATCGTCCCCGGCATCGGCCCGCGCGCCCTCATACGCCAGCATCGCGCGTTTCACCGGCAGCCCCCAGTGATACCCGCCCAAGCCCCCGGACTTGCGCAGCGCCCTATGGCACGGGATCAGCCAGCTAACCGGGTTGCGCCCCACCGCCGTTCCCACGGCGCGCACCGCGCGCGGGTTGCCGATGGCGCTTGCGATTTCGCCATAGGTGGTCACATGCCCCGTCGGCACCCTGAGCAGCGCCTCCCACACCTTGATCTGAAACGGCGCCCCGATCAGGTGCAGCCGCGCCGCGCCGCCCCCGCCAAAGGCCGCATCGACCCAATCGCGTAGGGCATCCGCGTCCTCGACAAACCGCGCCTCGGGCCAACGGCCGCTCATGTCCTGCCATGCTGCTTGCTCGCCCACCTCGCCGGTAAAGGCCATGCCGCACAGGCCCTTCTCGGTGCCCATTGCCAAGACTTCGCCAAATGGGCTTTGGAACATGCCGTACCGGATCGTCAGGCCCGCGCCGCGCCGTGCATAGGCGCCGGGGCTCATTGCCTCCCACCGCAGGAACAGATCATGCAACCGCCCGCCCCCCGACAGGCCGGCGCCCTGCGCCGCCTCCAACGTGCTGCACCGCGCCCTGAGCAGGTGCCGCGCGTGATCCAGCGTCAGGTATTGCTGATACCGCTTGGGCGACACGCCCACCCACGCCGTGAACAGGCGCTGGAAATGCGCCGCGCTCATCCCCATCCGCTCGGCCAGTTGATCCAGCGTCAAGGGCGCGTCGGCGGCGTCGATCTCGGCAATTGCGCGGCGCATCACGTGGTAGTGGTAGGTATCGCTCTGGTCGGTGTCGGTCATCATCGCCTCATCCTCTTGCCCGCACAATAGCGCGCATCGCCCCCACGCCGCGACCCGGAACTTGCGCTTTCGCCGCAGGTGCTTTCGCTTGCCCCCGCCCGCGCGTGCGGGCATAGAAAGCACCATGGCCAAGCAACTGGATTACCACGCGATACGCGAGATTTTTACCCGCTTCCACGCGGCCGAGCCCGAGCCGCGCGGCGAGCTTGAGCATGTCAACGCCTTCACCCTTGTCGTTGCCGTCGCGCTTAGCGCGCAAGCCACCGATGCGGGCGTGAATCGCGCCACGCGCGCCCTGTTTCAGGTGGCCGATACCCCCGAAAAGATGCTGGAGCTGGGCGAGGAGGGGCTGATCGAGTACATCAAGACGATCGGCCTTTACCGCAACAAGGCGAAAAACGTCATCAAGCTCAGCCGCATCCTGGTCGATGATTACGGTGGCGAGGTGCCCAACTCCCGCGCTGCGCTGCAATCGCTGCCCGGTGTCGGGCGCAAGACGGCCAACGTGGTGCTGAACATGTGGTGGGGCATGCCCGCGCAGGCGGTTGATACCCATATCTTTCGCTTCGGCAACCGCTCGGGCGTGTGCCCGGGCAAGGATGTCATCGCCGTTGAGCGCGCCATCGAAGACAACATTCCCGCCGATTTCCAGCGCCACGCGCATCACTGGATGATCCTGCATGGTCGCTATACCTGCGTCGCCCGCAAGCCGAAATGCAGCGCCTGCCTGATCCGCGATCTCTGCTTATACGAGGACAAAACACCATGACCAAATACCAGGTTGTCGGCATCGGTAACGCCATCGTCGATGTCATCTGCCCGTCCGATGACGCGTTTCTGGATCGCATGGGCATCCAGAAGGGCGTCATGCAACTGATCGAGCGCGAGCGCGGCGAGCTACTTTATGACGCGATGCAAAGCCACACCCGCCGCCCCGGCGGATCGGTCGCCAACACGCTTGCGGGGCTGGGCAACCTCGGGCTTGGCACCGCGTTCATCGGCCGGGTGCGCGCCGATGCCCTGGGCCGCTTCTATGCCGATGAAATGGCCAATGGAGGCACCGATTTCGTCAATCCCCCGGTGCCGGTGAAAAAGGCCGATCACCCCACCTCGCGCAGCATGATCTTCGTCTCGCCCGATGGCGAGCGCTCGATGAACACCTACCTTGGCATCTCGGCCGACCTGGGCCCCGACGATGTCCCCGACGAGGTGGCCGGCGCGGCCGAAATACTGTTTCTCGAAGGGTACCTTTACGACAAGCCCCGCGGCAAACAGGCGTTCGAGGCCGCCGCACGCGCCTGCCGCAAGGGCGGCGGCAAGGCCGGCATCGCGCTTAGCGATCCGTTCTGCGTCGATCGTCACCGCGCCGATTTCCGCAAGCTGCTGCAAGAGCTGGACTACGTCATCGGCAACGAACACGAATGGCGCGCGCTTTTTGAAACCGACGACCTCGGCACCGCGCTGGAAACCGCCGCTAATGAGAGCGGGCTGATCGTCTGCACCCGCTCGGGGCATGACGTGGTGCTGGCGCAGGGCGACGAGACCGTGACCGTCCCGGTGCAAGAGGTTACCCCCGTCGATGCCACCGGCGCGGGCGATCAGTTTGCCGCCGGGTTCCTCTTTGGCATGGCCAACGGCCAGTCGCTTGAGGTGTCGGGCCGCATGGGCTGCGTCGCCGCGTCCGAGGTGATCGGCCACTACGGCGCCCGCCCCGAGGCCGACCTAAAGGCGTTGTTCGCCCAGAACGGATTGATCTGAAGGCCGGGGTGATGCGCGTGGCAAACTGGTTGCGCCATGGCGTCTACCGTAGATCGTGTTTCCGTCTGATGTGGGTTGCAGGTGGAGCCGCTCCGCAATGTGGAATGAAAAACGCATCTATTCAAAGCGCAACAAAGGGTAGTGCCCGACCGCGGGTGGGCGTTTGAAAGGGGTGAGCGAGGCACTTTATCGTGCAGCCACATCGAACGATCTTTCGGTATTGTGACGTTGAAAAAGCGCCCGCCCTGGGGGCGGTCGGGCGCTGCCCGGCGGCGCGTGCGACGCCTTTATTCCGGGCAATCCGGCCCACACCCCACCTGAAAACACCACGCACACCATCAGACCAGATTGCCCTCCCGCTAGGTCCAGTATAACCTGCGCGAATGGCAATTCCGGTCGAGACATTCTTTCTGGCGGCAGAGGATCAGGGCACGCTTCAGGCCCGGATACGGGCGATGATCGCCAATGGCATCCTGTCGGGCCGGTTCCAGCGGGGCGAGAAATTGCCATCGACCCGCAAGCTGGCGGCGCATCTGGGCGTCTCGCGCATCACCGTGACGCTGGCCTATACCGAGTTGCAGGCCAGCGATTACCTCACCTCACGCGGGCGCTCGGGCTTCTACGTCTCGCCCACTGCGCCCGAGCCGCGCCCCGATCACCCCGCGCCACCCCGGCGCGACGCGGTGGACTGGACCCGCGCCATCGGGCAGCGGTTTACCGGCGGTGCCACCGGCGAGAAACAGCACGATTGGGCCAGTTTCCGCTACCCCTTCATCTACGGGCAGGCCGACCCGGCCCTGTTCGACCATGCCAACTGGCGGCTTTGCGCGCTTCAGGCGCTTGGCGCGCGGGATTTCTCGGCGCTGACGGCGGACCTTTACGATCGTGACGATCCCAAATTGATCGAATTCATCGCCCGCCACACCCTGCCGCGCCGGGGGATACTGGCGCGGCCGTCGGAAATCCTGGTGACGATGGGCGCACAGAACGCGCTGTGGCTGGCGGCGCAGGTGCTGCTGAATCAACGGCGCGTGGCGGCGGTGGAAAACCCCTGTTACCCGGCGCAGCGCGATATCCTGATGCAATCGCGCTGCAATCTCGCGGCGGTGGATGTGGATGCCGATGGCCTCCCGCCCGAGGCCCTGCCGGACGATACCGATGTCGTGTTCACCACCCCCTCGCACCAATGCCCGACCTCGGCCACCATGCCGGTTGCGCGCCGCCATGCCCTGCTGGAGCGCGCGCGCGACCTCGACGCCCTGATCGTCGAGGATGATTACGAGTTCGAGATGTCGTTCCTCTCGGCCCCCTCTCCGGCGCTCAAGTCCCTCGACGAGGATGGCCGCGTGATCTACATCGGCAGCTTTTCCAAATCGCTGTTTCCGGGCCTGCGCCTTGGCTACCTCGTCGGCCCCGAGCCGTTTATCCGCGAGGCCCGCGCCCTGCGCGCCACTGTCCTGCGCCATCCGCCCGGCCATATCCAACGCACGGCGGCTTATTTCCTTAGCCTCGGCCACTACGATGCGCAGATCCGGCGCATGGGCCGCGTCCTGTCCGAGCGGCGGCGCGTCATGCAGGACGCGCTCGATGCGCATGGCCTGTCGGTCGCGGGGCAGGGGGCGTTCGGCGGCTCGGCCTTCTGGATGCGCACCTTGCATGGCCTCGATAGCGCCGCGTTGGCCGCCACCCTCAAGACCCGCGATGTGCTGATCGAGCCGGGCTGGTCCTTCTTCGACCCGGCCCGCCCACGGCATGATTTCTACCGCCTTGCCTATTCCTCGATCCCCGCCGACCGGATCGCCGAAGGCGTCGCCCGTCTGGCCGCTGCGCAGGCCCGCGCCTGATGCGGCGGATGGCGGTCGTGCATTCGTCATTCAGCCGTGCCATGCAGGGCGCAGCCCCAAAACCCAAGGCGCCATGATGCAAGATCCGTTTCCCTTCCTGTCCCCCATCACCGCCGACGCACCCCGCCGCCTGCTGGATCGTGCGCACGGCCTGCCGGTGCCGCGCGTGGCACTGGTCAACGCGGGCGCCGAAAATCCCCTCTCCGGCATCCGCGAAGCGGCCGAGGCCGGCCTGGCCGAGCCAATCCTGATCGGCGATAGCGACAAGATCCGCGCCACCGCCGACGCGATCGGTTGGGACATAAGCGACCTGCGCCTGATCCACGCGCCCCGCGATACCGCCGCCGCCAAGGCCGCCGAACTTGCCCGCATCGGCCAGGTGGATTCGATCATGAAAGGGCAGGTTCATACCTCGGCCTTCCTCAAGGCGCTGTTGCCGCGCGCCGCCGGTTTGCGGGCCGATGGCATGCGCTGCGGCCATGTCTTTCACATCACCGCGCCGCATTCCGACCGGCCCCTGCTGCTGACCGATGGCGCGCTCAACGTGGACCCCGATATCGCCACCCGGCAGGATTGTTTGCGCCACGCGATCACGCTGGCGCGGCAACTGGGCATTGAGCGGCCCAAGGCCGCGATCCTGTCGGCGAACGAGGACCCGATCCCGTCGCTGCGCAACTCGGTCGAGGCGGCACAGATCGCCGCGTGGGCGCGCACCGCCCTGCCGCAGGCCGACGTGGCCGGGCCGATGGCGCTTGACCTGATATTCTCGCGCGCGGCGGCCGAGGCCAAGCATTACGCATCGCCCGTGGCGGGGGATGCCGATATCGTGCTGACCCCGAATATCACCACCGGCAACGCCGTGTTCAAGCTGATGATGTTGGGCATGGGCTGTTGCGCGGGGGGCGTGGTGCTGGGCGCCAAGGTGCCGATCCTGCTGACTTCGCGCGCGCAGGGGGCACCGGCGCGGATTGCCTCGGCGGCGCTGGGCGTGATCGCGGCGGCGGGGGGCGGGCAATGATCCTGGTCGTCAATGCGGGCTCCAGCTCGATCAAGATCGCGCTGTTCACCGGCGCGCTCACGCGCCAGTTGACTGCCGAAGTGGCCGGTATCGGCGGCGACGCCTGCCTGCATGTGGATGGCACGGATACCGCCATTCCCGCCCCCGATCATGGCGCGGCACTGGATCATCTGTTGTCTGCGCTGTCTGATCGCGGCGTTACCCCCGATGGCCTGCGCTGCGCGGCGCACCGTATCGTGCATGGCGGCGCCACGTTGATCGCCCCGGCGCGCCTTGATGATGACGTGCTGGCGCGGATCGATGCCTGCACGCCGCTGGCACCGCTGCACAACCCGCATAACCTGTCGGCGATTCGGGCGCTGTCCGCCCGCGCGCCGGACCTGCCGCAATTCGGCAGTTTTGATACCGCCTTTCATGCCACCTGCCCGGATCTGGCCACCACCTACGCCCTGCCCGAGGCCGAGCGCGCCAAGGGCATCCGCCGCTACGGCTTTCACGGGCTCAGCTACGCCGCGCTGGTCGAGGCGCTGCGCCCCGACGACCTGCCGAAGCGCCTGTTGGCCCTACACCTTGGCGGTGGCGCCAGCCTCTGCGCCATTCAAAACGGGCGATCGGTGGCCACCTCGATGGGGTATTCACCGCTTGACGGGCTGGTCATGGGCACCCGCCCCGGCGAGATCGACGGCATGGCGGTTCTGCGCCTTGCCGCCGATCACGGGCTGGAGGGGGCGGCGCATCTGCTCAACCACGACAGCGGCCTGCGCGCGCTGGGCGGCACGGCGGACATGGCCGCGCTGCTGTCGGGCGACGACCCGCGCGCGCGGTTCGCCGTCGATCACTATTGCTACTGGGCGGCGCGGCAGGCGGGATCGGCGATCGTGGCGATGGGCGGGCTGGACGCCATCGCCTTTACCGGGGGCATCGGCGAAAACGCCGCCCCGGTGCGCGACGCGATCACGCGGCACCTGTCATTCCTGGGCGACGTGCCGGTGCACGTCATCCCCTGCGACGAGGAACGCCAGATCGCGCGCGATGCGCTGCGCCTTCTGGATTAGGGCTTCCCTATTCGCCGCTGTCGAACATCGGCGCCACGCGCCTGTCCCAGAACCGCAGCACTCGCACCCGGATCGCCCAGAAGGTCGCGAACAGCACCACCAGGATCACGATGTTGCGCCACGGGATGATCCGCACATCGGGCCCCTCCACCGGCCACACCTTGACCGCGTTGGGAAAGATCGACAGCAACTCGCTGCGCCATCCGTAGTGCCGGATCGCGACCCATTGCGTCGTGCCTTCGCCCGGTTTGCTGATCAGGTTCGACGCCTCCGCCTGCAGATTCGCCGTGTCGAATTTGAAATACGGCGGCCAGCCCCAGCCGGTATCCTCGTTTCGGTAAACCATCGGTTTTTCGTCTGCACGGAACGCCTGGATGAAAAACACGTCGCGGTTGACCGTGCCGCTGGCGTTCCCCGATCCGCCGCTGGCCCAGAAAATGCTGTTGGCGCCGAAATCGACGCGCTTTTCATAGGTGTCGTTGATCCGCGCGATATCGTGCTGCGGCAAGGTGTAATGCAGGAACGCCGCCACCAGCAGCAACATCACGATCCGAACACCCCATTTCACGTAAAACATCACGGCTCCCTTCCTGCGCGGGCCCACGGCCGGAATCGGTGGCGCGGGCCGTTCCCTCATACGACGGTTGACGCCCCGCGGCAAAGGGGGAACCGCAACAGACACGGGCTTGAATGCCGCGCGCCGCGCGCGCACACTCCGCCCCGATGATCGCACAACGAGGGAGAAAACAATGAAGCCTGTCGCGCTCGCGCTGCTTTGCCTGTCACTGACAACCGCCCCCGCCGCCGCGGACGAGATCACCGATGCGCTCGATGCTGCGCGCTCTGCCTATGAGGAGGGCGATATTCAGTACGCCATCGAAGAGCTGGACTTCGCCAAGCAGCGCCTTGCCGCCATGAAAGCAGAGGTGTTGGAGAAGTTCCTGCCCCCCGCGCCGGATGGCTGGACCCGCACGCTTGAGCCCGACATCGGTAGCGCAATGGGCATGATGGGCGGCGGCACCGGGGCCGAGGCCGACTATACCCCCGAAGACGGCGGTGCCGGCTATACCATCACCCTGATGGCCGATAGCCCGATGGTATCGGCGATGGCCGCGATGATCTCCAACGCCGGGTTGATGGGTGCGCAGATTGAGCGCGTCGGGCGGCAGAAATTCATCGTGCAGGATGGCGAGATGACCGGCCTCGTGGATAACCGCATCCTGATCAAGGCCAACGGTGCGGATGTCGAAACCCTGCTTGCCGCGCTGGAAGGGATCGACTACCGCGCGCTTGGCCGCTTCGGCCAGTAACCAAATCGCCCGGAGACCAAACGCATGACAGCCGCCCCCGGTCCCGCCAACCTGATTACCGACGTGCCCGGCCTGCGCGTCGGCAACGCGCAAGACACCCACGTCAAGACAGGCGCGACGGTGCTGCTGTCTGATGCGCCGCTGACCGCCGGTGTGCATATCATGGGCGGTGCGCCGGGGGCTCGCGAAACCGATCTGCTCGCCCCCGACAAGACGGTCGAGCAGGTTGATGCGCTGGTGCTTTCGGGCGGCTCGGCCTTCGGCCTTGACGCCGCGTCGGGCGTGGCCGATGCCCTGCGCGCGCAGGGGCGCGGCTTTGCCGTCGGCGATCAGCGCGTGCCGATCGTGCCCGGCGCGATCCTCTTTGACCTGATCAATGGCGGCGACAAGGATTGGCCGGAAAACCCCTACAAGCGCCTCGGCGCGCGCGCGCTTGAGGACGCAGCCGCCGATTTCGCCCTGGGCAGCGTCGGCGCCGGCACCGGGGCCACCACTGCCACGCTGATGGGGGGGCTTGGCTCGGCCTCGATGCGGCTGCCTTCGGGGCATGTCGTGGGGGCGCTGGTGGCGGTCAACGCGCTCGGCTCGGCGGTGGTGGGGCAGGGGCCGCATTTCTGGGCCGCCCCGTTCGAGATCGGCGCCGAGTTCGGCGGCCTTGGCCCGGCGCATGCCTTTCCCGATCCGCACCTGCCGCAGACCAAGCTGTCGGCGCATGCCAACACCACCATCGGCATCATCGCCACCGATGCCGCGCTGACACAGGCGCAATGCACCCGCTTGGCCACCGCCGCGCATGACGGGCTCGCCCGCGCGCTGCTGCCCGCGCATACGCCGATGGATGGCGATTTGATCTTTGCCGCCGCCACCGGCGCGCAGCCGCTTGGCGATCCGCTGTCCGATACGCTTTATCTCGGGCACGCGGCGGCCACCTGCATGGCGCGCGCCATCGCCCGCGGCGTGCACGCAGCCACTCCCGCGCCGGGCAATCCGCTCCCCTGCTGGAGCGAGCTTTAGGCCGCCCCGCGCGTCAGGGTCAGGAACACGTCCTCAAGATCTGCCTGTTCGGTGCGCACGTCGCTGATCGAGATGCCGGCGGCGCGCACCGCCTCCAGGACCGCCTCGGCGGGGGTCTGCCGCGCGTGGTAATGCAGCGCCAGCGCACCATCGGCGCGCTGCTCCACCTCCACGCCCGCGGCCACGGGCAGGGCCTTGGGCGGGCTGGCGGGCTGGATCACCATGGTCTTGCTGTCGATCCGCCCCAACAGGTTGGCGGTGCTGTCGCAGGCCACCACGCTCCCCTTGTTGATGATCGCGATCTCGTCGCACATCTCTTCGGCCTCTTCCAGGTAATGGGTGGTCAGGATGATCGTCATCCCCTGCTGGTTCAGGCGCCGCACATTGGCCCACAGCATCTGGCGCAGCTCGATATCCACGCCCGCCGTCGGCTCGTCCAGCACAAGGATATGCGGATGATGCACCAGCGCCTTGCCCAGCAGCAACCGCCGCCGCATGCCCCCCGACAGGGTGCGCGAATAGGCGTCGGCCTTGTCCTCCAGCCCCACCAGCCGCAGGATCTCGTCGGTGCGGCGCTGCGATTTCGGCACGCCATACAGCCCCGCCTGAACCTCCAGCGCGCCGCGCGGCTTGAAGAACGGATCAAGGTTCAGCTCCTGCGGCATCACCCCGATCGACGCGCGCGACTGGCGCGGGTTCACATCCTGGTCAAAGCCCCAGATCCGAACCCGGCCCGATGTCTTGATGACCAGCCCGGCCAGGATGTTGATCAACGTCGACTTGCCCGCCCCGTTCGGCCCCAGGAGGCCAAAGACCGACCCGGTCGGTATACTCAGGTCGATGCCCTTCAGCGCCTCATGCGGCGCAGTGCCCTTGCCGCCGGCATATGTCTTGCGTAGCTGCTCGATTTCGATGGCGTTGCTTGCCATGGTGCCCTTGCCCCCGCGTTTATGATCGCTCATAACGGATCTAGTTCAGTTCCATCCAAAAGGGAATGACCCCAGATGACCATCGAAGCCCCGGAAACCAAGGTCGTGGACAAATGGCGCATCGCCTGTGACGGCGGCGAAGGCCCGCTCGGCCACCCCCGCGTGTGGCTTCAGATACCGCACGATCAGGGCTGGATCGAATGCCCCTATTGCGACGCGAAGTTCATTCACCGGGAGTTCGAAGGCAAGGTCTGACGCCCCCCCGCACGTCAATAGCGGTGCGCCCCTTCGGGGCGCGCTTTATCTTGCGTCGCCGCCCCTTGGGCGCCTCCGGTGTGAGTATTTGCCGGCAAGATGAAGCACAGCAAAGTCCCATGCGCTTCATCTTGCCCAAAGTACTCTGGGGGAGGCGCGCGGCACGCGCGGCGGGGGCAAGGCCCCCATGGTCATGTATAAAGCGTGGCGCAGCCACACCGCTTTGATAGCCGGCAGGAAGCCACTGGAAGCGGTGGCCGGGCCGTGGCATACCGGCAGTTGCAGATCACCAAGGGAGCGCGCGCATGACATTCGGCAAGGGGTGCCATTTGCATCTGATCGACGGGTCGGCCTTCATTTTCCGCGCTTACCACGCGCTGCCGCCGTTGACCCGCAAATCCGATGGGCTGCCGATCGGGGCGGTGGCCGGGTTTTGCAACATGTTGCAGCGCTACATCGACGGCAACGCTACGGATCGCGATGCGCCGACTCACGTGGCGGTGATCTTCGACAAGGGCAGCCACACGTTCCGCAATGACCTTTACGATCAGTACAAGGCCAACCGCGACGAGATGCCCGAGGACCTGCGCCCGCAGATCCCCCTGACCCGGCGCGCGACCGAGGCGTTCAACATCGCCTGCAAGGAGCTTGAGGGCTATGAGGCCGACGACATCATCGCGACGCTGGCCTGCCAGGCGCGCGATGCGGGCGGGCGGGTGACGATCATCAGTTCCGACAAGGACCTGATGCAGCTGGTCGGCGGCGGGGTCGAGATGCTGGATGCGATGAAGAACCGCCGCATCGACCGCGATGGCGTGATCGAGAAGTTCGGCGTGCCGCCCGAGCGTGTCGTCGATGTGCAGGCGCTGGCCGGTGACAGCGTCGATAACGTGCCCGGCGCGCCGGGGATCGGGATCAAGACGGCGGCGCTTTTGATCAACGAGTTCGGCTCGCTCGAAGAGCTTCTGGACCGCGCCGAGGAGATCAAGCAGCCCAAGCGCCGCCAGACCCTGATCGACAAGCGCGAGCAGATCGAGCTGTCCAAGCGGCTGGTGCAGCTTGACGAGGGGATGGACCTGGACTTCACCCTTGATGATCTCGAGGTGCGCGAGCCCGAGCCGGAGCCCCTGTTGCACTTTCTGGCCGAGATGGAGTTCCGCACCCTGTCCAAGCGGATTGCCGACGCCCTGCATGTCGAAGCGCCGGTCATCCCCGACACCGATCCGCGCGGCGCCGAGCGCGACACAGGCGCCGCCGACACGCCCGAGGACCTGCCGTTCGATCCGGCCGGATATGAATGCGTCGCCACGCACGACGCGCTGGATCGCTGGATTGCCGAGATCCGCGCGCGGGGCTACGTGGCGGTGGATACCGAGACGACCTCGCTCAACGAGATGACCGCCGACCTGGTCGGTATATCGCTCTGTGTCGAGGCCGGGCGCGCCTGCTATATCCCGCTGACCCACAAGGGCGAGGGCGAATCCGAGGGGTTGTTTGGGTCGGATGCATTGGCCGAGGGGCAGTTGCCCCGCGATGCGGTGCTGGATGCCCTGCGCCCGGTTCTTGCCGATGATGCGATCCTCAAGATCGGGCAGAACATGAAGTACGACGCCAAGGTGCTGGCCCGTTTCGGGGTCGACATCACGCCGTTCGACGACACGATGCTGATGTCCTACGCGATGAACGCGGGCCTGCACGGGCATGGCATGGATACCCTGTCGGAGCGGTACCTTGCGCACACGCCGATCCCGATCAAGCACCTGATCGGCACGGGCAAATCGGCCATCACGTTTGACAGGGTTCCCATTGCCGAGGCGGTGAAATACGCCGCCGAGGATGCCGATATCACGCTGCGCCTGTGGCAGATGTTCAAGCCGCAGCTGCATCAGGTTCACGTTACCGCCGTCTACGAGACGCTTGAGCGCCCCCTTGTGCCGGTGCTGGCCGAGATGGAGCGCGCCGGCGTCAAGGTCGATCGGCACACCCTGTCGCGCATGTCGGGCAAGTTCGCCCAGAAGATGGCCGGCCTCGAGGCCGAGATACACGAACTGGCTGGCGAGACGTTCAACGTGGGCAGCCCCAAGCAATTGGGCGAGATCCTGTTCGACAAGATGGGGCTGGAGGGCGGCAAGCGCGGCAAGACCGGCGCCTATGGCACCGGCGCCGATGTGCTTGAGGATCTGGCGGCCGAGCATGACCTGCCCGCCCGTGTTCTGGACTGGCGCGCGCTGGCCAAGTTGAAATCCACCTACACGGATGCGCTGCAAGAGCACATCAACCCCGACACGGGCCGCGTGCACACCTCTTACATGCAGACGGGCGCCAATACCGGGCGGCTGTCCTCTACCGATCCGAACCTGCAAAACATTCCCGTGCGCAGCGAAGAGGGCCGCCGCATCCGCGAGGCTTTCGTCGCCGAGCCGGGCAATGCTCTGGTCAGTCTCGACTATTCCCAGATCGAGTTGCGCATCCTGGCCCACATCGCCGGGATAGACGCCCTGAAAAAGGCGTTCCGCGACGGGCAGGACATTCACGCCATGACGGCCTCCGAGATGTTCGATGTGCCTATGGACGAGATGACGCCGGATGTCCGCCGCAAGGCCAAGGCGATCAATTTCGGCGTGATCTATGGCATTTCCGGCTTTGGCCTCGCGCGGCAGTTGCGCATTCCCCGGTCCGAAGCGCAGGGATTCATTGATCGCTATTTCGAACGGTTCCCGGGGATCCGCGCCTACATGGACGATACCGTCGCTTTCGCCAAGGAGAACAAGTTCGTTCAGACCCTCTTTGACCGCAAGATCCACACGCCCGAGATCACCGCCAAGGGCCCCGGCGCCGGGTTCGCCAAGCGCGCCGCGATCAACGCGCCGATCCAGGGCACCGCCGCCGACATCATCCGTCGCGCCATGATCCGCATGCCGGACGCGATAGACGGCACCGGTGCGACGATGCTGCTACAGGTGCATGACGAATTGATATTCGAGGTGCCCGAGGATAGCGTCGATTCCCTCATCGACCGCGCCCGCGAGGTGATGGAGGGCGCCTGCGCCCCGGTGCTCAAGCTCGATGTGCCGCTGACCGTGGACGCGGGACAGGGCATGAACTGGGCCGAGGCGCATTAAAGCGGGCACGCCCGAGTGGGCAGCCATCACCATGCCGGGTATTCGTGGGCAATAGGGTGAAAAAGAGAGCCTGAACAGGCCGCGACGAACTCCCGCAGCCTGCTCATATTGCGCCTTATTTCATTCCCTCGACGATCGTATCGGCGCAGGAATCCGCCACATCCGAGCGATATTTCTCGCTCACGTTGTCGACCCATCCGGCGTCGACCACGAAGTTGTCGCGCTGATAGCGGGATTCTTCCTTCAGCAACGCGATTTTCTCTGGCTGCCGTTCGGCTTTTGCCACGCAGAGCGGTGTGAATGCCTGCACGATGGCTGTTTCTGCTCCGGCTGCCTGCATGTTACGTGCTGTGCTGCCGGTCACCCAGCCGCCCCAGGCAAATCCGATGATAATGGCGACGACCGCGCCGCCGATTGCGCCCCAGACGACGGGTTTCGTGGATTCTGGAAGATTCATTTTGATTACCTTTATCTTTGTGGTCTTGTTCCCCAATAAATCCCAGACAACGGCAGGATATCCTGGGCCAACATGTGCTACGGCCTCTGTCCCGATTGGGTAACATCAAGATTGTTCAGGCACACGACTGTTAATTTCCTTTCTGACCACGACGCGGACGCGCGCGAGGCAGATCGCTCTTGCGGCACTGCTTTGTCTAATATCCCGCCATCCGGGGACAAACGATGCGGCAGCATCGATATAGGCGGCAGGGATGCGGACGAAGGGGGAGTGTTGGCCGCACGGGTCATTCTACGATCGCCCAAGGCCATACGCCGCCAACACCTCGTCGATCCGATCCCGGCTCAGCCCCGAATTCCCACGCACTCCGAATGCCGTTTTTCCTTCCTGGTTTGCCGTTTCTGCGGCGCAGCAAGTTGGCCGAATCGGGTAGGGGCGTGCATTCTGACCGCTTGTCGCCCCAGAAAGGTGCCCCATGTCCCGCGAAACCAAGCTGATCCTTTGCCCGATAAACCTGCGTCACGTGAAGCTGGAACAGCGCGCCTACGAGGAAGCCGTCGAAATGGCGCAGCGTCGCGGTGCCAAGCTGATCGTCGCGACCATCGCGCCCGAGTTCGAGCGCAATCTCAACATCTACGATTCCGAGAAATACTGGACCGGGGAGTTGCAGAAATTCATCGAAGCCAACCCCGCCGAGGGGGTTGAGCTTGAGGCGATCGTGCGAAAGGGCGCGGTGCACCGGCAGATCGTCAAGCTGGCGGACGAGCGCAATGTCGATCTGATCGTGATCGAGGCTGCCAACCCCCGGATTCAGGACTACCTGCTGGGCACCACGGCCAGCCATGTCGTCGCCCACGCCGAATGCTCGGTCTACGTTGTGCGCTAGCGCGCGAATCGACGGTTCAGGGCCTGAAACGTCCGTTTGGGGCGAATCGCCGATCGTGACCGGGGCGCGCGGTGCCCCGGTATTGCGCTTGAAATCGGGCGTCTTTTGGCGTCCGTTGAGGGCGCAAGACGAAAGGATAGGCGCATGAGCGATAGCAAAACACCCCCCACCGATGCCGATCTGGCCGCCGCGTTGGTGCGCGTCCTTTCGGTCGAACCGGTCGAGCAGGACTTCTTTCGCGGCATCGCCACCCCCCGCGGCCGGGGCCGTTCATTCGGGGGGCAGGTGATTGGTCAGGCGCTAATGGCGGCTACCGAAACTGTCGATACCGACCGCCCTGCGCATTCGCTTCATGGCTATTTCATGCGGCCGGGTGACGCCACGAAACCTGTTTTATATCAAGTAGAAAGGGATCGCGACGGCGGTAGCTTCACCACCCGCCGGGTGGTTGCCATCCAGCACGGCAAACCGATCCTGAACCTCGCTGCATCCTTCCACGTGACCGAGCCGGGGTTGAGCCACCAGGACGAAATGCCGGACGTTCCCGGCCCTGATCAGTTGGAAAACGAAGAGCAGCTCGGCGAGCGTCTGGCCGATCAGTTGCCCGATACGTTCCTCAAGTGGTTGCGCACCCCTCGCCCGATCGAGATGCGCCCCACGGTTCTGCGCCCACCGTTCGATCCCTCCGCCCGCGAGGCGGTGCAAAACCTCTGGTTTCGCGTCCGCGCGCCCATCGGCGACGATGCTCGCCTGCACCGCGCAGCGCTGGCTTTTGCCTCTGATTTCGGGCTGTTAGGCGTTTCCATGCTGCCGCATGGGCGCGGGTTTACTGATCCGGATATGCAATTTGCTAGCCTCGATCACGCGCTTTGGATTCACGATGATTTCCGCATGGACGATTGGCTTTTGTATTCGATGGATAGCCCCTGGGCCGGCGGCGCGCGGGGGTTTAACCGTGGCCGCGTCTTTACCCGTGACGGGCGGCTTGTGGCCAACGTCGCGCAAGAGGGGCTCGTGCGGGACAAGTCATTGCGAGATAAGGATAAATAGCGCCTATTTCTGCGGCAATTCCTCGGACGGAATCACTGGAAAGAAAACGCCCTGCGACCAAAGGCCAAACCAATCCTGCCCGCCGTCGTGGTGATGCGTGCCGATCTCGGCCAGCCGGTAGAAGCTCTTGCGATCAATTAACGCCTCCAGCCCCGCCCGCACCATCACGTATGGAGACGGCTCCCCCGTCTCCGCATCGCGCGCGACGCGAATCGGGGCATCCGGCCCCGCCACCACGGTGTCGCCCACGTTGGTTTCAAAGGTCAGGACCTGCTCTTGCCCGCTGCCTTCTGCCGTGAAATCCACCGCGACAAACGGCGCGTCATCGACTTCGATGCCAACCTTTTCTACTGGCGTGACAAGGAAATAGTCGTCGCCGTCCTTTCGCAGGATGGTCGAGAACAGTCGCACCAGTGCCGGCCGCGTGATCGGGGTGCCCTGGTAGAACCACGTGCCGTCGCGTGCGATACGCATATCGAGGTTGCCGCTGAACGGCGGGTCCCACTTGTGTACCGGCGGCAGGCCCTTGCCTTGGGCGGCCTTGGCCGAGGCGGCGATGCTTTCGGCGCTTGGGGTCACGTTCATTTGTCCGCTCATTGCTTTTGCCATTTCCCTCTCGCGCGATACACTCTTACACAAAGGTAGTATCGCAGCAGGAGATTTGCCATGTCCGATCAAGAAGATCTGGTTCCCGAGATCGAGGCGCTGGAGGAGCGGCTGGCGAGTGCGCGGGCGTCGATTACCCGCCGTTTCATAGGGCAGGAACGGGTTGTTGACCTGGCTTTGTCGGCGCTTTTGTGCGGAGGGCATGGGTTGCTTGTGGGGCTGCCGGGCTTGGGCAAGACACGGCTTGTCGAGACGCTGTCCACGGTGATGGGCCTTGATGGCAACCGGATTCAGTTCACCCCGGATCTGATGCCGGCGGACATCCTCGGGTCCGAGGTTCTGGATACCGATGCAGAGGGGCGCCGCGCCTTTCGGTTCATCCCCGGGCCGGTGTTTTGCCAATTGCTTATGGCGGACGAGATCAACCGCGCTAGCCCCCGCACGCAATCGGCGTTGCTGCAGGCCATGCAAGAGCGACAGGTCACCGTCGCAGGGCAGGATCGCCCGCTTGGTGCGCCGTTTCACGTGCTGGCCACCCAGAACCCGATCGAGCAGGAAGGCACCTATCCCCTGCCCGAGGCGCAGTTGGACAGGTTCCTGGTGCAAATCGACGTGACCTATCCCGACAGGGGCACAGAGCGCGATATCCTGATCGCCACCACCGGCGCACAGGAGGACGAGGCGCATGCCGTTTTCACTGACGCCGACCTGTTGAAGGCGCAAACCCTGTTGCGCCGCATGCCCGTTGGCGATGCGGTGGTCGAGGTGATCCTGGACCTGGTGCGCGCCCTGCGCCCCGAGGATTCCAGCGCATCCGAGCGCGTGCGCCAGGCCGTGGCTTGGGGCCCCGGCCCCCGCGCGGCGCAGGCGTTGATGCTGATGTCGCGGGCCGAGGCGATGCTCAGGGGGCGGCTGGCGCCGTCGGTCGAGGATGTGGCGGCGGTGGCGCACCCGGTGCTGGTCCATCGCATGGCCCTCAACTTCGCGGCCCGCGCGCGCGGCGATAGCCTTGCTGATCTGATTGCGGAAACCATAAACGGCGTGACCGGCAAGGAGGCCGCTGCTTGATGTCAGATGCCCGCACCCTAAGGGCGCGCGCCGAGGATCAAGCCGCGCCGCTGCCGCCATTGCTGGCCAAGGCCGAGCAGTTGGCAGGTGCGGTTCTGATGGGAGAGCACGGGCGCAGGCGCGCGGGTCTTGGCGCCGATTTCTGGCAATACCGCCCGATGCAGCAAGGCGACAGCCTGCGCAATGTCGATTGGCGCCGCTCTGCGCGCGGGGACACGCAGTTCGTGCGCGAACATGAATGGCAGATCGCGCAGACGGTCATGCTGTGGGTGGACGGATCCGCCTCGATGCGCTTTGGCAGTTCCGATGCCGTGCCGGAAAAGCTTGATCGTGCGCGGCTGTTGGCGCTGGCGGTGTCGATATTGCTGGATCGCGGCGGCGAGCGTGTCGGATTGTTGGGCGACGGCCCCCCGCCGCGCAGGGGCCGGGCACAGCTTATGAGGCTGGCGCAGGCGTTCACCCGCGAAGACGAGGCCGATTATGGCCTGCCCGAGATCGGCGGCATGATCGCCCATGGGCGGGCCATCATGCTGTCGGATTTCATGGGGGACCTGGAGCCGGTGCAATCGGCGCTGACAACCGCGGCGGACAAGGGCGTGCACGGCGTTCTGGTGCAGGTTCTCGACCCCAGCGAAGAGGCGTTCCCGTTTCAGGGCAGAACCCGGTTTCAAAGCATTGGCGGGTCTGTGTCGCATGAAACGCTCAAGGCCGATGCGCTCAGGCCGCGCTATCTTGAACGGCTGGCCGCGCGCAAGGCTGCGCTGAACGATCTGGCCAGGGTGACGGGGTGGCAATATCACTGCCACCACACGGACGATAGCGCGCAATCCGCCTTGTTGTGGCTGTGGCGTGCGCTTGATGGCGGGGGGGCGGTATGATCCCCGGTTTGGCCTTCACCGCGCCGTGGCTGTTGCTGGGCCTTGCCGCGCTGCCGGTTCTGTGGCTGTTGCTGCGCGCGGTACCGCCCGCCCCGATAAAGCGCCGCTTTCCCGGTGTGGCGCTTCTTCTGGGGCTCAGCGATGACGACACCGTCACCGATCGCACGCCTTGGTGGCTGCTGCTCTTGCGGATGCTGGCGGTGGCCGCGATGATCGTCGCCTTGGCGGGTCCGGTTCTCAATCCGCAGGAAAAGCGCGCGGCGCCGGATATGCCGCTTCTGGTGGTGCTGGATGGCACATGGGCGGGCGCCGCGGGTTGGGAGGCGCGCAAGCAGGTGCTGGACAGGGTCTTGGCCGAAGCGGGGCGCAATTCGCGCCCCGTCGCGATCATGCGCCTGACCACGCCCGAGCGACCCGAGTTTCAGGCCGCCGGAGCTGTGCAATCGCGCCTTGTCGGTCTTGAGCCGCAGCCATGGCAACCCACGCAAGAGATGACCGACGCCGCAATGTCATTGCTACCTGACGGCCGGTACGAGACGTACTGGATGTCCGACGGATTGGCGCGCGAGGGGCGAAGCCGGTTACTGGCCGCGCTTGAGCAGCACGGCCCGGTCCGCACCTACGAGAGCGGCAAACCCACGCTTGCCCTGATGCCGCCGCAGTTCAAGGATGGCGCCGTGCAACTGCGCGCGCGCCGCTCGGTCGGGGGGCGGGCGCGTGACATCGTTGTCGCGGCGCACGGGGTTGATCCGGCTGGTGTGCCGCGGGTTCTGGCCCGGCAAACGCTTGGGTTCGACGCCGGCGCGCGAGAGGTCAGCGGCGCCATGACACTGCCCGCCGAGCTGCGCGCGCGTGTCGAGCGGTTCCAGATCGACGGAGAGCGCAGCGCAGGTGCTGTGGCGCTTGGCGATGACACGTTGCGTCGGCGCGAGATCGCGCTGATCGCCGGGCAGGACAACCGCGAGGGGCTGGAGCTTCTGTCGCCGCTTTACTACCTGCGGCAGGCGCTCGCCCCATCGGCGAATCTGCTTGACGGTGCCTTGATGGACGTGTTGCCCGCCAACCCCGATGTCATCATCCTGGCGGATGTCGCGAAGCTGTCTCAGGCCGAGCAGGAGGGGCTGCTGGAATGGGTCGAGAAGGGGGGGCTGCTGCTGCGCTTTGCCGGTCCGCGCCTTGCCGCCAGCGAAGTGAGCCGCAAGGAAGAGGACGCGCTGATGCCCGTGCGATTGCGGGCGGGCGGGCGAAGTGTAGGCGGCGCGATGAGTTGGGGATCTCCCAAATCGCTGGCCGCTTTCCCCAAGGGGAGCCCCTTTACCGGGCTGAAACCGCCCGAGGACGTGAAGGTCAGCGCGCAGGTCCTGGCGCAGCCCGATCCGACACTGGCCGACCGGGTGATCGCGCAGCTTGACGATGGCACGCCCTTGGTCACGCGCAAGCATATCGGGGCGGGGCAGGTGGTGCTGATGCATGTCACCGCCACGGCGGAATGGTCCACCCTGCCGTTGTCCGGCCTGTTCGTGCGTATGCTTGAGCGGCTCTCTGCCGCATCGCTTACTTCGCGGCCGGACGCCGAAGCGCTGGAAGGGCAGACATGGCAACCGCAGCGCGTGCTGGATGGTCTGGGCCGGGTGCAGGACGCGGCAACATTGCCCGGTGTCGCGGGCGAGGATGTGCTGAGCGCGCCGCTTGGCCCCGACCTGCGCCCCGGTGTCTATAGCAGCGCGGATCGCTATATCGCACGGCATGTCGTGGAGGCCGATGCGGACCTGACCCCGGTCACGTGGCCCGCGCGCATCCCGGTGGAGGGGATGGAAAAACCCCCTGAAACGCCGCTGACCGGCCACTTGCTGAGCGTGGCAATCGCGTTGATGATGGCTGATGTTCTGGCATCGCTGATCGTGTCGGGCCGCCTGACAGCGGCGCGCACGGCGGCGGGCGTGTTCCTTCTGTGCCTGATGTGGGGCGGCGCAATGCCCGCCCCCGTTCGCGCGCAAGCGGAGGGTGGCGATGACGCCTTCGCGATCGCCGCCACGTCAGAGGTGGTTCTGGCGCATGTCCTGACCGGGAACGAGAGGGTTGACGATACCGCGCATGCAGGGATGCGGGGGCTGTCCGAGACGCTCTTTTTCCGCACGTCGGTGGAGCCGGCAGACCCGATGGGCGTGAACCTGGAAACCGACGAGTTGGCGTTCTTTCCCTTTTTGTATTGGCCTATTACACCTGATCAACCCACCCCGTCCGAAGAGGCTTATGCAAAGCTCAACCGCTACCTTCGGTCCGGCGGGATGATCCTGTTTGATACGCGCGATGCCGATATAGCCGGGTTCGGCGCCTCCAGCCCCAATGGCCGCAAGTTGCAGGAACTCGCCGCGCCGCTGGATATTCCGCCGCTGGAGCCCGTGCCGGACGATCATGTTCTGACGCGCGCCTTCTACCTGCTGCAGGATTTCCCCGGCCGCCATCCGGGCGGCGATATCTGGGTCGAGGCCGCACCGCCAGATGCCGAAAAGGTCGAAGGCATGCCGTTTCGCGACCTGAACGACGGGGTGACGCCGGTTGTCATCGGCGGCAATGACTGGGCCGCCGCGTGGGCCATGGACGAACGCGGCAATGCCCTGTTCCCGGTGGGTCGCGGGCGCGGCGGTGAGCGTCAGCGCGAAATTTCGTATCGGTTCGGGGTGAACCTGATCATGCATGTGCTGACTGGCAACTACAAATCCGATCAGGTGCACGTGCCTGCACTGCTGGAAAGGCTGGGGCAATGAACGGGCAGATCATATTCGATCCGTTGTTGCCTTGGTGGGCACTTGCCGTACTGGCGGCGGCGATCCTGCTGGGGGGCGGTGTGGCGCTTTGGCGCGGGTTGTCGGGCTGGGCGCTGCGGACGCTGGCCGGTGCGGTTCTGATTGCCGCGCTTGCCGGGCCGTCCTATCAGCGCGAGGATCGCAATCCGCTGTCGGATATCGTGCTGCTGCTGGAAGACCGCAGTGCCAGCCAACGGCTGGCGGATCGCGGTGCGCGCACGGGCCAAGCCGCCGAAGCCCTTGGTGCGGCACTGGAGCAACGTCCGAACACCGAGGTGCGCCGCGTCGATCTGGGCGATGGTCAGGGCGACGCGGGAACCCTGATGATGCAGGCGCTTGGCGATGCATTGGCCGAAGTGCCGCGCGGGCGCGTGTCGGGCATCATCGCGCTGAGCGACGGGCGTGTGCACGACATGAAGCACGCGCCGGACCTGCCTGCACCGATGCACTTGCTACATACCGGGCAGCCGCAGGATTGGGACCGCCGCCTGATCGTGGAGGGGGCGCCGGCCTTTGCCATCCTGGATGAGCCTGTCACCCTGACGCTGCGGATCGAGGATATGGGCGCCGCCCCTGAGGGTGTGGAGACGGCAAGCCTTGATATCTCGCTTGATGGCGAAGAGCCGCAGCGCTTTGACGTTCCGATCGGGCGCGAGGTCGAGCTGCCGCTGACCCTGCCGCACGGGGGGCGCAACGTGATCCGCTTTTCCGTGCCCGAGGCCGAGGGAGAGCTGACCGCGCGCAACAACTCGGCCCTGGTGCAAATCAACGGCGTGCGGGACCGTCTGCGCGTTCTTCTGGTGTCGGGCGAGCCACACCCCGGCGGGCGCACATGGCGCAACCTGCTCAAATCAGACAGTTCCGTTGACCTGGTCCACTTCACGATCCTGCGCCCCCCGATGAAACAGGACGGCGTTCCGGTGTCGGAACTGTCGCTGATCGCTTTTCCCACGCGGGAGCTGTTTCTTGAAAAGGTCGACGATTTCGATCTTATCATCTTTGATCGGTATAAACGGCGGGGCATCCTGCCGTCGCTGTACCTTGATAACGTGCGCGACTATGTCGAAAAGGGCGGCGCCGTCCTGGTCGCGGCGGGATCTGACTTTGCCAGCGCCGATTCGATCCACCGCTCGCCCTTGGGGCAGATCATTCCGGGCGATCCCACGGCGCGGATGATCGAGCGGGGCTATACCCCCGAGATCACGGACCTGGGCCTGCGCCATCCGGTGACATCGGGCCTGGTGGAGGGCGAGGCGAAGACCGGCGATTGGGGCCGGTGGATGCGCCAGATCGATATCACGCCCAAAGAGGGGCATGTGGTCATGAACGGCGCCGATGACCGGCCGCTCCTTATGCTTGACCGCGTCGGCGAAGGGCGGATCGCGTTGTTGGCGTCCGATCAGGCGTGGCTATGGGATCGCGGTTTCGAAGGTGGTGGCCCGCAGTTGGAGCTTTTGCGGAGGTTGGCCCATTGGATGATGAAGGAACCCGAGCTTGAGGAAGAGGCCCTTTGGGCCGAGGCGACCGGGCAGACGATGCGCATCATCCGCCGCAGTTTGGGTGAGGACGTCGGGAAGGTGATGATTACCCGTCCGGATGGCGAGCGGACCGAAGTGCCCCTGACCGAGGTTCAGCCGGGGCGTTTCGAGGCGGAATACGAGGGACCGCAAATCGGGCTTTACCGCCTTGAGGAAGGGGATCAGGACGCCGTTGTGGGCCTTGGCCCTGCTGCCCCGCGCGAGTTCGAGGCCACCATTGCCACCGGCGACGTATTGCAGCCGGTCATCGGGCCGTTGCGCGGCGGCGTGATGCCCCTGTCGGACGGGTTGCCGCGCATCCGTGACGTGCGGCAAGGGCGGCCCGCTGCCGGGCGCGGATGGATAGGCCTGACACCGCGTAATGCCTACGAGACGATTTCGATCACGCGCGTGGCGCTTTTGCCGGGGTGGCTGGTGCTGCTTCTGGCGTCGGCGTTCATACTGGCGGGTTGGCTGCGCGAGGGGCGGCGTTGATCGCGACTCTCAGCGTTCAAGCGAGACGGCAACGGCCTCTCCGGCCCATCCGTCCTGAGAGCAGCGCACCTTGACCAGAACTTGATGCACGCCGTCGGGCACCATGATGCCGGTCAGGGACCGGGTGAAGGGTTGCTCGTTGACATGCGGGTGATGCAGCTTGCGATAGCCCAGCCTGTTGCCTGCAGCATCCAGAACCTCCCACCCGTCCGCGTAGTGATCCCATCCCGTATCGGGATGGCTGAGGGTAACTGCCATGCGCCAGCCGATATCGCCGTGCGAAACGTCGACATCTTCGACCACCGGCGCCTCAGAGAGGGCCGGCGTACATATTACCAGTAGGAATAGGGACAGTGTTTTGCGTATCATGCCGCCATTGTAGCGGGGCTTGCCCGCACGCGCATTTCACGACTGCGTGTGGGCGCAAATGGTGGTAACCGCGGGGCCGACTGGGCCGATTGCGGCACGTATTGCGGTGACAAGTAAGCAGCGGACGCCAAGACCAAGCTTGCTTATGTCTGAAATTGGGTATATTTTATTACCAATCAAAGGGGGTTTTCATGGAAATGCCAGAGCCAAAGCCAGAAATCCTGGCAAACAAGGCGGGTTTGATTGCCCGGTTGCGGTCTGTATTGCCCCACGATGCGATCATTGAAAACCCTGTCGAGACGCAAGCGTATGAATGCGACGCGCTTGTCGCCTACAAATGCGCCCCCTTGGCGGTGGTTCTGCCCTCGTCAACCGAGGAGGTCGCCGAGGTTTTGAAGATTTGCAACGAGATGGGCATTCCCGTGGTACCGCGCGGATCGGGCACCTCGTTGGCCGGTGGCGCGTTGCCGACGGCCGATTGCGTGATCCTTGGCATCGCACGGATGAACGAGGTGCTGGAAACCGACTATGACAACCGCGTCATACGAGTGCAGGCGGGGCGCACCAACCTGAGCGTCACCGGCGCCGTCGAAGAAGAGGATTTCTTTTACGCGCCCGATCCGTCCAGCCAACTGGCCTGTGCCATCTCGGGGAATATCGCGATGAACTCGGGCGGCGCGCATTGCCTGAAATACGGGGTGACCACCAACAACCTGCTGGGCGTGACCATGGTGATGATGGACGGGACCATCGTCGAGTTGGGCGGCGCGTATGTGGACGCCGGGGGGCTTGACCTTCTGGGATTGATTTGCGGCTCTGAAGGCCAGCTGGGCGTCGTGACCGAGGCCAGCTTGCGCATCCTTGCCAAACCCGAAGGGGCGCGGCCCGTTCTGATGGGGTTTGACAGCAACGAAGTGGCAGGTGCGTGCGTTTCCGACATCATCAAGGCCGGTGTTCTGCCCGTCGCGATCGAGTTCATGGATCGCCCCTGCATTCGCGCGACAGAGGCGTTCGCGGGCGCAGGATACCCCGATTGCGAGGCGCTGCTGATCGTCGAGGTCGAGGGCTCGGATGCCGAGATCGACGAGCAGCTTGCGCTGATCCTGGACATCGCGCGCCAACACAATCCGGTCGAGCTGCGCGAAAGCCGGTCGTCCGAGGAAAGCGCGCGGATCTGGCTGGGCCGGAAATCGGCATTCGGGGCGATGGGGCAGATCAACGACTACATGTGCCTTGATGGCACCATCCCGGTAAGCCAGTTGCCGTTTGTCCTGCGCCGTATCGGCGAGATGAGCCGCGAATACGGGCTGGATGTCGGCAACGTGTTTCACGCAGGGGATGGCAACATGCACCCGCTGATCCTGTTCGATGCGAACAAGCCCGGCGATCTTGAGAAATGCGAGGAATTCGGCGCGGAAATTCTCAAGCTATGCGTCGAGGTTGGCGGGTGCCTGACGGGCGAACACGGTGTTGGCATCGAAAAGCGCGACCTGATGACCACGCAGTTTTCCCAAGACGATCTGGACATTCAGATGGCGGTCAAGGATGTGTTCGATTCCAAATGGCTTCTGAACCCCGCCAAGGTTTTCCCCCTTGATTTATCGGACTCGCGACGCGCGGCGTAGCGCGGACGCCTTTCCCCTCGTGGCCTTGGGCTGGCACAGCACACCAGAGAATTCCGACAAAGAAGAAATGGCATGGATGTAATTGAAACCGAGGTGGCACTGGCCGAACGTATACGCGACGCGCAGGGGCCGATCCGGGTATTGGGCGGCGGCACGCGCGCCATCGGGCGGCCTGTGCAGGGCGAAGCCCTGAGCGTTGCGGGGTTGAGCGGTGTCGTCGATTATGAACCCGGTGCGCTGACCCTGGTTGTAAAAGCCGGAACGCCATTGGATGAGATCGAACAGACGCTGGCAGCCGACGGGCAAAGGTTGGCATTCGAGCCGATGGACCACCGCGGGATACTTGGCGTTGAGGGCACGCCGACAATCGGCGGTGTCGTGGCCGGCAATGTCAGCGGGCCGCGCCGGATCGCCGTTGGCGCGTGCCGTGATTTCCTGCTCGGGGTGCGGTTTGTTGATGGGGCGGGACGCATCCTCAAGAACGGCGGACGGGTCATGAAGAACGTAACCGGCTATGACCTAGTGCGTCTTATGGCCGGAAGCCGCGGCACGCTGGGCGTGTTGAGCGAAATCAGCCTCAAGGTGCTGCCGACGCCTGAAACGGTGGCGACGCTTACCGTGCACGGGGCGGAGGGCGGCGGCGCGCTGGATGCGATGACTCGCGCGATCACCAGCCCGTTCGAGGTAACAGGCGCGGCGCATGTTCCCGGCTCCGCCTCGGCGGTGCATCTTCGGCTCGAAGGGTTCTCTGGATCCGTCGCCTATAGGGTAGAGCAGTTGAAATCGCGGCTGTACGATCTGGGTGAGGTGACGGTCGAAACCGCACCGGACTCGAGCGCGGAATTATGGCGCAAGATCAGGGATGTGGAGCCATTGCAAGACGCCTATGCCCTATGGCGGGTTTCGATGAAACCAAGCGCGGTCTACGCCGGGTTGCTGCCTGCCATGTCGGAACGGGCGCATTGTGACTACCTGATGGACTGGGCCGGCGGAGAATGCTGGATCGCGCTGTCTGAAAACGAGGCGGCATCGCTGGCCAAGGCCCATGGCGGCGACGATGTAGCGGACGGGGCCGCGTGGCTGCACCGTGGCTTGCAAGAGGCCGTCGCGGACCGCCTGATCAATCAGGGCGGAGGCGGGCACGCGACCCTAATCAAGGGTCCGGACGCGCTACGCGGCGCCGTTTCGGTGTTCCAGCCCGAGCCCGCGCCGGTCGCGGCGCTCACGGCCGGGCTGCGGCAAAAGTTCGATCCGAAAGGTATCCTGAATCCGGGGTTGATGGGCTGATGCAGACCAATTTCACACCAGAGCAACTGCAAGACCCCGCGATCGAGCGGTCGAACCAGATACTCAGGGCCTGCGTTCATTGCGGGTTCTGCACGGCAACCTGCCCCACATACCAGGTGCTTGGCGATGAATTGGATAGCCCGCGCGGGCGCATCTACCTGATCAAGGACATGCTGGAGAACGAGCGTGTGCCGGATGCCAAGACGGTCAAACATATCGACCGCTGCCTGAGCTGCCTTGCGTGCATGACGACTTGCCCATCTGGTGTGCATTACATGCACTTGGTCGATCACGCGCGGGATTATATCGAACAGAACTACAAACGCCCGATGGGCGAGCGCGCATTGCGGTGGGTTCTGGCGCGTATCCTGCCCTATCCGATGCGGTTTCGCGTGGCCCTGCTCGCGGCCAAGGTGGCGCGCCCCTTCTCCCGGCTGGTGCCCGATGCGCGCCTGCGTGCGATGTTGGAAATGGCGCCCAAGAAGATCCCGCCGGTTAGCCGCAACGACGATCCGCAGACGCATACGGCGACAACGCCGCGGCGCAAGCGCGTGGCGCTGATGACCGGGTGCGCGCAGCGGGCGCTGAACACCGATATCAACGATGCCACGATCCGCCTGTTGACGCGGTTGGGATGCGACGTGGTGGTGGCAAAGGGTGCTGGCTGCTGCGGGGCGCTGACGCATCACATGGGCAAGACCGACGAAAGCCACGCCACGGCGGCGAAAAACATCCGCGCGTGGGCGGCGGAAATGGATGGCGACGGGTTGGATGCCATCGTCATCAACACGTCGGGCTGCGGCACCACCGTCAAGGATTACGGCCACATGTTCCGTAACGACCCGCTGGTCGAGGACGCGGCCCGCGTTTCGGCCCGCGCGATGGACGTGTCCGAGCTGTTGGAGCAACTCGAGATCCCCGAGGGCACGCCGCAGGATATGACCATTGCCTATCATGCGGCGTGTTCGTTGCAGCACGGCCAGCAGATCAAATCGACACCCAAGGCGCTGCTCAAGCGTGCCGGGTTCAACGTGGTCGAGCCGGCGGATAGCCATCTTTGCTGCGGCTCGGCGGGGACTTACAACCTGATGCAGCCTACGATCTCCAAGCAACTCAAGGATCGCAAGGTGCGTACGCTGGAGGCGAAGCAGCCCGATGTGATCGCCACCGGCAATATTGGCTGCATGATGCAGATCGGATCGGGAACCGGCGTGCCGGTCGTGCATACGGTCGAGTTGCTGGATTGGGTGACGGGCGGGCCGCGCCCGCCTGCGTTCGATAAATCGCGCGACGTCTCCGAGCCGGCCATTCCGATGCTGCGTTAAGGCCAAATTGGTGCCCGATTTGCCGGGTAAGACCGGGGGGTCAGCTATCCCGAGGGGCCAATGATACGCATCTACTTCATCGCGATTGTCGCATTCCTGCTGGCTTCGGCAATCCGCGCGCAGGACAGCGTGTTGACGCCCCTGGAGACAGGAAACGATTCGCGTGGCTGGGAGGCCGTTGGCCGGCTTGATATCGATGGGCTGGGCTTCTGCACCGGGGCGCTGATTACGCCCAACCTTGTCCTGACGGCGGCGCATTGCCTGTATGATCAGAACACGGGCAAGCGGATCGACACGGATCGGATCGAATTTCGCGCGGGCTGGCGCAATGGCCGGGCAGAGGCCTATCGCAAGGTCAGTCGCGGTATCGTGCATCCCGATTACGTTTATGACGACAGCGTCGCGATGAACCGGGTACGGCACGATCTGGCGTTGTTGGAGTTGTTGCGCCCTGTGCGCACGACGCGGATCGTTCCGTTCGGAACCGATGCCGCCCCGCGCACCGGGGACCGGATTGGCGTTGTGTCCTACGCCAAGGGGCGCGCCGAGGTGCCATCGCTGGAAGAGGTGTGCAATGTGCTGGGACGCGATGGCGGGATACTGATCATGTCCTGCGAGGTTGAGTTCGGCGCATCGGGTGCGCCTGTGTTTTCGTTCAGCGATGGCAAGGTGCGCATTGTGTCCATCGTCTCGGCCAAGGCGGAATCGCGCAAGGGGAAGGTCGCCTTGGGGAGTGAGCTTGGCCCCGCACTTGATCTGTTGCGGGCGAAGATGGCGACGGGCGGGAAAAGGTTCTTGCGTGCGGATGACGGTTCTGACGGCGCGCGGCGCTCCATGACAGGGGCGAAATTCGTTAAGCCATAGCGTTGGGCTGACGGTGGGCGAGGCTGCCTGTTGATTATCTGACATCCCATGGGAGGCATGAATGGGCTTGAGCTGCCGTTGAGGTTTAGCACCATTGCGCGGAATAGAGGCGCGCTTGCGCGCCGCCGCGCAGCGCCCGACCGCCCCGTCGCACCAGAGGTGCGCCGCTTATCCTCGGCACGCCTCCGGCGTGACGGGCGGGCGCTTTTGCAGCGTATGACGCTGCTGACAACGAAGATGTACTTGGCTGGCATAAAGTGCGTAACACACCCGTTGCTGCGCCCACACGGCGGTCGGGCACAGCGCGGCCCCTCAGCCGGTCGCAAAATGTCCGCTACAGGCCAGAATCGGACGGCGCGCGGGACCCATTTGCTAGGTAGCGAACGCTGGCGCGAGGCCAAACAACGGGTGGGCGACTGCCGCCCACCCGTGTTGACTACCCGAACACCCGGCCCAATGCGGCGTCGACAGCGCCGGTGATCTGGTCAATATCGGCCTTCGTCGCGATCAGGGCCGGCGAGAAGGTCAACGTGTTGTTGAGGCCGGGAAGCGACCGGTTGGTCGCCCCGATAATCACGCCTTGCGCCGAACAATCGGCCAGCACCGCCTGCATCTGTTTTTCGCTCACGGGGTCTTTGCTGCCTCGGTCGGAAACCAGCTCTGCCCCTAGGAACAGACCCTTGCCGCGCACGTCGCCGATGACCTTATGCTTGTCCATCAGCGCGCCGAGTTGGTCTAGCATGTAATCGCCCATGGCGGTGGTGTTATCCAGCAGATCCTCGCGCTCGATGATCGCCATGTTTTCCAGAGCGGCGGCAGGGCCGGCCGTGCATCCGCCGAAGGTCGAGATGTCGCGGAAATAGTTCAGCGGATCGTCGGCGTCGTCCTTGAACATGTCGAACACCGCCTCGGTCGTCACGCAGCACGCGATGGCGGCATAGCCACTGGCGACGCCCTTGGCCATGGTGACGAAGTCGGGTTCGATTCCGTATTGCTGATAGCCGAACCAGGTGCCTGTGCGCCCGACGCCGCAAACCACCTCGTCGATATGCAACAAGATGTCGTACTTGCGGCAAATCTCTTGCACACGTGGCCAATAGCCCGGCGGCGGGGGAATCACGCCGCCCCCTGCGGTGACCGGCTCAAGGCACAGGGCGCCGACGGTATCGGGGCCCTCATGCAGGATGACCTCTTCTATGGCGTCGGCGGCGGCGCGGCCGTAATCCTCGCCCGCAAGATCCCACTGCGCGCGATATTCAAGGCAGTGCGGCACCGGCACAAAGCCCGGCGCAAAGGGGCCGTATTGCGCGTTGCGCTGTTCCTGACCGCCCGCCGACAGGCAGCCGATCGTGGTGCCGTGATAGTCGCGTTCGCGGTAGAGGATCTTGTGCTTGCGCCCGCCATGCCGCTTGTGCGCGATCTGGCGGATCATCTTGAAGGCCTTCTCGTTCGCCTCGGACCCGGAGTTGCAGTAATAGACGCGGGAAAGCCCCGGCATCTTCGACAGCAGCTTTTCCGAGAACATCGCGCCGGGGATCGACCCCGCCGTGCCTGCGAAATAGTTGAGCTTGAGCAACTGGTCGCGCACGGCATTCGCGATTTCCTCGCGCCCATAACCCACGTTCACCGTCCACACACCACCCGAGACGGCATCCAGAAGTTCCTTGCCCTTCTGATCCCAGACGCGCATGCCCTTGCCCTCGACGATGACGCGGGGATCGGATGTCTCGTATGGTTTGTGCTGGCTCAGGTGATGCCAGACATTGGCGCGGTCCGCCGCCACGACCTTTTCGATGTCGTTGTCCTGAAAAGTTCCGTCCATCATTGCGCCGCTCCATGAATGCAGGTGCCAAGTTTCCTGCAAGCATATCACACCCGCGAGCGCCCCCGACGATAGCGCCAGACACTGCAAACCAATGACTCCAATTGCTGCGACGCGGTTGGCATATCCCCGTCAGGGCGTGCCAAGTAGCACCGCCTCGACTCGGCGATTGGCATCGCGTCCGGCCTTGGTGGCATTGCTGGCCCGGGGCGCGAGATAGCCCGCCCCTTCGGCGGCAAGCTGCGTGCGGTCGATGTTGTAGAGCGTGACCATCCGCTCAAGAACCGATGCGGCGCGGGCGCGCGACAGGTCTATATTGCGATCAAGTGCGCCGACGGTGTCGGTGTGACCGACAAGAGCGATGCGCCGCGCGGGATCAGCGGCAAGGAAATCCGCCAATGCGGCCAGGGACGAGAAATCCCCCTGCCCAAGGTCGGACGAGCCAGTATCGAATGTCAGGTCCGATAGAACAACATGGCCATTTTGCTGAATGGCCTGAGCCAACGAGTGCGGCTCGGGCGTTTCTTGCGCATTGGCGGGCGCTTGGGGGGCATCAACTGGATCGGGTCTTGCAACACTGTCCGGCGGTATGCCCGCTTTGGCCACGTGGATCAGTTGCACAAAGCCCGAGTTTTCGCTGCGGCTAACCAGCAGGCCGATATGGCTCTGATTGCCGATCTGTGCGCTTAGAAAACGGAAATCGGCAAGGTTCACATACATATCGGGCGGCGGCAGGACCTCGGTCTCAAATCGAAAGTCGAAGCCGCCACAGGCGCGCGTGTCGCATTCGAACAGAACCTCGTACCCCGCTTCGTCCAGCTGCGTGCGCAACGGTGCGAGGATCTGAAGCGTGGTGATCCCCTGCGTGGGGATGCGCCATGTCTGGCGGGTGACGCGCCCCTCGACCACGCGCTCGGGGAGCTGTCCATCGGCGTACGGCCCGGTGGGGAGCGCGTAGCTATCCGGGAACGCCGTATCTTCGGTAATCGTTTGCGCATGCGAGGGGAGCCGCAGCACCTGCGCCGCCGACGCCTGCGCAACACAGTTCAGCAAGAGGGCACAGGCGCATATGACGGCAAGGCGGATCATCTGTTTTGCGCGTGATACTCGTCGTTGGGGCGCATGTCGGTGGCCGACGCAACGCGGTTCGTCATGTTGTAGAAGGCCGCGACATTGGCGATATCCCAGATGTCCCGATCACTGAATCCCACGTCACGCAGGGCTTGCCGGTGGTGTTCTTCGATCGTGGCGCTGGCGGTGGTGACGAGGGCGGCGAAATCCAGCATCGCGCGCTGCCGTTCGTCCAGGTCGGCCACGCGGTAGTTCATCACCAACATCTCGCCCAGCTTGGGATCGCCGGACAGGGCACGTACCGCCTGCCCGTGCGCGGTGAGGCAGTAAAAGCAGTGGTTGATGGATGACACCACCACGGCGATCATCTCGCGCTCCAGTTTGCTCAGCCCGCTATCGGCCAGCATCATGTCATTGTAGAGGGCCGAAAAGGCGTTCAGCTTGTCGATGTCGAAGGCATGCGCCCGCAGCACATTGGGCACGAGGCCCAGCTTTTCCTGGCAGATGTCGAAATACTTCTGCGTCGCCTCGGGCAACGGATCGACCGGCGGCAGGTTCAGGGCGGTGGGCAGGTCGGATTTGCTCATGTCATGTCCTCGCGGTGTTTGCGGTAGTGATACTGTCCCACAGCCTCCATGCCGAGGGAAGCATAGAGCGCGTTGGCCCCGGCATTGGCCTGCGTGCAGATCGCGGCGATGTGGCTGGCGCCGTTGTCCTGGGCCCAGAACGCCGCCTCGTGCATGAACCAGCGCGCCATGCCGTGCCGGCGCTGATGCGGCAGCACCTCAAGCGCATGGATCATCGCGGTGCCGCCGTGCACGGCCACAAAAGCGGTGCCGCCGGGGTGGTCATTGATGCGCCCCATCAGCGTGGTCTTGGGTTGCGGCGCGCGATGCATCACGGCGATGCGCCCCGGTCCAATCCCGGCCTTGGCCCAGATATCGATCTGGATCGCCAGCGGCTCCCACACGGTGAAGACAGTCACGCGTGGGGCGTGTTGTGTCGCGAGGGCCGTGGCCGGTGCCACCCAGATGGTGACCGGATCGACGACAGCGTAATCGCGCGCGTCCAGCCATGCATCCAGCTCCGAATCGCCTTGGCGGATCTGGAACAGGCGGGGCTGATTCATGTCCTGCATCGCCGCTTCGGCCGACGCGATGTCATCCTCGGTGGGCGGGGCCTTTGCCGATGTGGCCGACACGCGCTGCCCGCCGCCCTGTCCCTCGCGCAGGAGCCACGGGCCAAGCCGGCGCGTTGCGGCCGCCGGCCATGTGGCATCGCACACGTCCATCAATTGCCGTGCATCGGGCATCATTGGCCGAATGCCTCGCAGAGCCGGTGCATCGCGGCATCCACGCGCGCGCCGTCAGAGCCGCGAATGACGATCTGTGCGCCGAAAACACCATCCGACTGGAACGGGTAAGATCCAATCGACAGGTCGGGAAAGTCCTCGGCCAAGGTGCGCAAGGGGCCGGCGATCTCGCCCTCACCGCGCATGATGCGCAGGGTTTGCGACATCAGCGGTGCGCCGCCCGTCAGGGTGGGCAGGACACTGGCGACCATGGCCTGGAATACCGCGGGCACGCCAGCCATGACATGCACGTTCTCAAGGGTGAAGCCCGGCGCGGCGCTTACCGGGTTTTCGATCAGGGTTGCCCCCTCGGGGATGCGGGCCATGCGCAGGCGCGCCTCGTTCAACTCTTGCGCGCTGCGCTGATAGTGGGCCTCCAAGATGGCGCGGGCATCGTCGCGCACGCCGATGGCGCGGCCAAATGCGCGGGCAATGCAATCGGCGGTGATGTCATCATGCGTGGGGCCGATGCCGCCGCTGGTGAACACGGTGTCATAGGCGTCTGCCAACGCCCGCACCGCGGTTTCGATTGCTTCGGCGTCATCGCTGACAACGCGCACCTCGCGCAGGTCGATCCCTGCCTTGGTTAGCTCACCGGCGAGGTAGTGCATGTTGGAATCGCGCGTGCGCCCCGACAGGATTTCATCCCCGATCACAAGCATCGCGGCGGTGGGGTTGGTCATGGCGCTCTCCTTGAACAGGGTATGGCTTCGGTATAGGCCGCACGTCATGCGCTTTCAAACCCCCCTTGTGCCTGCCGTGCTGATCCGCCGCTACAAGCGGTTCCTCGCGGATTGCCGCCTTGACGACGGGCGCGAGGTGACCGCCCATTGCGCGAACCCCGGCTCGATGCTGGGCTTGGCCGAGCCAGGCATGCGTATCTGGCTGGAGCCGAACGATGACGCGCGCAAGAAGCTGAAATTTGGCTGGCGTCTGGTGGAGCATGGAGAGGGCCATTTCACGGGTGTGGATACCGGCGTTCCCAACCGGATGCTGCGCGAGGTATTGGAGGCTGGCGCGGTGCCCGGGCTCACGGGCTATGACGCGGTCCGCCCCGAGGTGAAGTATGGCGCGCAGGGAAGTCGCATCGATTTCCTGCTCACCGGGCAGGGGAGGCGCGATGCCTATGTCGAGGTAAAAAGCGTGACGCTATCGCGGCAGCCCGGCCTGGCCGAGTTTCCCGACAGCGTGACCAAGCGGGGCACCAAGCACCTTGAGGAACTGGCGGCAATGGCGCAGGCGGGCGCGCGGGCGGTGATGTTGTACCTGGTGCAGCGCACCGATTGCGGTCGGTTTGCGCTGGCCGCGGATATCGACCCGGCCTATGCCGACGCTCATGCACGGGCGACCGTCAAAGGGGTCGAGACGCTGTGCTTTGCCACGCAAATCACACCCCGTGCGATCACATTGGGCCCGCCCCTGCCGCATGTTGCCTGAGCCGTGGTTGTGCACCACGGCATTTCGGCTTAGATGACTGTGATGATTTTCGGACGGAGACGGCAGTTGAACGATCAGCACAAGGGCCGCATGACACGCGACGGCATCCGCATCCACGAGCCTGCCGATTTTGAGGGCATGCACAGGGCTGGCCATCTGGCGGCGACGATCCTGGATGAGATCGCCGAGCACGTCTATCCCGGTCAGACCACGGCCGAGATCGACCGCCTGATCGAGGAAAAGGTCGACGCCGCCGGCGCGAAATCGGCCACTATCGGGTATCGCGGCTATCAGCATGCAAGCTGCATCAGCCTCAATCATGTCGTCTGTCACGGGATTCCCGGCGCCCCGATCCCCAAAAGCGGCGCCGAGACAGTGTCAAAAGACCTTGAGAAGCGGCGCAAGGATGACGTTCTTGTAGATGGCGACATCCTGAACATTGACGTGACCGTGATCGTGGACGGCTGGTATGGCGATACCAGCCGGATGTATGTCGCGGGCAAGCCGAGCCGCCAGGCCGAACGGTTGATCCAGATCACCCACGACGCCCTGTTCAAGGGCATCGAAGCAGTGAAGCCCGGAAACACCTTTGGAGATATCGGCCACGCCATTCAGGCTTATGTCGAGGCAAACAGCATGTCGGTCGTGCGCGATTTTTGCGGCCATGGCCTGGGCCGTGTGTTCCACGCGCCGCCCAACGTTCTACATTACGGTCGTTCGGGCACCGGCGCGGTTCTTGAGGAGGGGATGTTCTTTACCATTGAACCGATGGTGAACCTCCGCCGCCCGGAGACACTGGTGCTTGCGGATGAATGGACGGCAGTCACGCGCGACCGCAGCCTGTCGGCACAGTTCGAGCATTCGATTGGCGTAACCGCGCAGGGGTTCGAAATTTTCACGCTCTCGCCCGCGGGCAAGTTTCACCCGACCTACGGCTAGGGTTAAGCGGCGGGTGGCGGCGCGCGGCCACCCGCCGGCGCAGCAGTTTTTCAGTCCTCAAACGTCACCGCGGACCGATAGAGGTGCCATGTGGCATGCCCGAGAAGTGGCATGACGATGATCAGCCCCACGAACATCGGGATCGCGGCCACGGCCAGGGAAACCGCAACGATCAGCCCCCAGGTCAGGACCGTAACAGGGTTCGCACGCGCTACGCGCAGCGATGTCGCGACAGCCACCGGGATGCCAACGCGCCTGTCCGTCAGCATCGGGAATGACACCAGGCTGGTGATCAGCACCACCAGCGCGAACAGAAATCCCACGCCCATGCCCAGGCCGATCATGGCCCAGCCCTGCGGCGTGGTCAGAACGTCGCCGAGGAACCCGCGGATGCTTTCGGGGGCCTCGGGGCCGAGGGTCGAGATGTAGATCGCGTTGGCGGCAAACATCCACAGCGTGAACAGCGCCAGCAGGTAAAGCCCCAGCACCATCACCGGCCCCACCACATGGGCGCGCAGCGCGCCGAGTGCCAAGCCCCACCGCGCAGGCTCGCCCGCCGCGCGGCGGCGGCTCATCTCATAGAGCCCGATACCAGCCACCGGACCGACCAGCGCAAAGCCCGCCGCGACCGGAAAGAACAGCGGAAGCAGCGCCATGTCGAACGCCATCAGCGCCAGCAGGATGCCGATGACCGGGTAGATCGCCACCAGAAAGACCACGTCGGTTCGAAATGCCGCGAAATCGTCAAGCCCCAGCCGTAAGGCGTGCCCGATCGCATCCAGCCCTATCGTGTTTACCTTGGGTGGGCCCGACGCCCTGCTGCCAAGGTTCCCGGTCACCGTTTCGGCAGTGTGGCCGGTTTCGGTCACTACATGCGCTATCCAAGACAGCGGATTTCCAATCGTCTTGACCATTGCGTCCTCCTTTGTTGCGCACCCGTCTCGCCAGCGGCCACAAAGGGTTGCTCTTATGGCCGGAGGGACGGCCGATCCGATTGTCACATCCAAGATACCACAATTTGGGCTGAAATTTCTTCACGATTTCGGGTTCGTACCTTAACGGGCGCGCAGGAGCGTGATTTGCGTATCGCCATAGCGGCGACTGTCCAGCGGCATAAGACCCTCTGGCGGCACGATCTCGGCGCTTTCTTCCCAAACGACAAGCGCACCGGGGGCGATCCAGCCGCCTTTGAGCGCGGCAGTCATGGCCTTCTCGCCCAGCCCCTTGCCATAGGGCGGATCGAGAAACACAAGGTCATGCGCGGCGCCCTCGTTCGCGCCCAGGCGGCGCGCGTCGCGGCGCAACACGGTACAGTGCTCTTGCGCGCCGCAGATTTCCACGTTTTGCCGCAGCAGTGACAGCGCCTTGCGCCCATCTTCGACGAACGTCGCCTGCGCCGCCCCGCGCGATAGCGCCTCAAGGCCCAGTGCGCCGGTGCCGGCAAACAGGTCCAGCACCCGCGCGCCGGTGATCGGATCGTCGAAACGCCCGCCCGCAAGCATGCTGAACAGGCTTTCGCGGGTGCGATCAGTGGTAGGGCGCAAATGCGCGCCGGCATCGCCCTTGCCGACCGAGGCCAAGGCGCGGCTGCGCCACTTTCCGGCGATGATCCTCATGATTTCAGTAGCGCCTTGAGGTCGGTATCCGGGTTTGAAACTTGCTCGGGGGCCGGGGATTGGCCCGCCTCGATCAGGCGTTTGCCGATCATGTAGGCGCGCGGCTCGTTCGCGGCGTCCACAGCCAGCAGGCGATCGCCCGCATAGTACCAGAACGATACGCTACCTTCGCGCGTGCCGGGGCGGGTGAAGACATCGGTGTAGCCGGTATTCAACCCCGCGATCTGTAGTTTGACATCGTATTGGTCGGACCAGAACCACGGTTTCGGCACATAGGGCGTTTCGGCGCCCATTATGTTGTCGGCCACGCATTCGGCCATGTCGATGGCATTTGGCACCGATTCCAGCCGCAGCCGCCCGCCGTCATGGAGGAACGCCGCGCAGTCGCCTGCCGCCCATATGCCGGGCGCGCTGGTGCGGCCCTGTTCGTCCACGGCTATGCCGTTGTCGATGGCAAGGCCCGCCGCCTCGGCAAGCGCGGTGTCGGGGGTGATGCCGATCCCGACGATCACCAGATCGGCGGAAAGGGTGCTGCCATCGGCCAATTGGGCGCCGGTGACGTGGCCTTCCTCGGCTGTCAGGTGATCAAGCGCCACGCCCTCGCGGATATTCACGCCGTGCGCGCGGTGCAGATCGCGGAAGAAATCCGCCGTTTCCGGCGCCGCCACTCGGCCAAGGATGCGCTCGGACGCCTCGATCAGGGTGACGTGCAGGCCCAGCTTTGCGGCGACTGCCGCAGCCTCCAACCCGATATACCCCCCGCCTATGATCAACAGCCGCGCGCCGGGCTGGCATGCGGGTTCCAGTGCGTCAACATCGGCCAGTGTGCGCACCACGTGCACCCCCTCCAGATCGCCGCCCACGCTGGCAGGTAGGCGCCGCGGCACCGCGCCGGTGGCCAGAACAAGGTTCCCAAACGGCACGGTTTCCCCATCTGCCAGCGTCACGCGCTGCGCGTCCGGATCGATGGCGGCGGCGGTGGTGTCGGTCCGCAGGGTTATGGCGTTCTCCGCGTAATAGCTTTCGGGCCGCAGCAGCAGGCGGCTCACGTCCATGTCACCCAGCAGATACGCCTTGGATAGCGGCGGGCGCTGATACGGGGCAACGGGTTCGGCCCCCAAAAGGGTGATGCCCCCCTCGAAACGCTGGCTTCGCAGCCGGGCAACCAGTGACGCACCGGCCTGCCCCGCGCCTATGACGACGACATCATCCATGCTGGTCCCTCGTGTTTCGACAATCCATTTGCAACGCGCCCGACGCAGCCTATATCGCACCCGACGGCAAACGCAATTCATGAGGATGCAGAACAACATGACCATCTCCGCAGGTGACAAACTCCCCGATGTGACATTGGTACAGATGGGCGATGAGGGGCCCCAGCAAGTGCCGTTGCGCGAGCGTCTGAAGGGCCGCAAGGTCGCGATCTTTGCAGTTCCCGGGGCGTTTACACCAACCTGTCATTCCGCGCATTTGCCCAGCTTCATCCGCACTAAGGAAGAATTTGACAGCAAGGGCGTGGACGAGATCATCTGCATCAGCGTCAACGATCCGTTCGTGATGAAGGCCTGGGGCGAGGCGACGGGCGCTTCGGACGCCGGAATCACCATGCTCAGCGATGCGGGTAGCGAGTTCACCCGCGCCATCGGCATGGATTTCGACGCACCGCCGGCAGGGTTGATCGGCCGCTCGCGGCGCTACGCCATGCTTGTCGACGATGGCGAGGTCACAATCCTGCAAGCCGAGGAAAGCCCCGGTCAATGCGAGGTGTCGGGCGGCGAGGCGCTATTGGCCTCCATGTGATCGGGCGGGCGGCAGCGACAACGCTACCCGGATGATCGGCGTGCGGGTGCTTGACCTGCGCGCCGCTCTGCTCCCTGATGTGTCGGGTAGATACCGGGGAGGGAAAAACAGCATGAGCGCAGATTGGGTGCCGCCCGCGGCATTGAGCGACAATAGCCGCATGGCCGCCTTCATGGCGTGGCTTGCGCAAGCGCGCGGCCTGAACTTCGACGATTACGCGCAGATGTGGACGTGGTCCACCGAAGAACCCGAAGCGTTCTGGCAGGCGCTTTGGGATTGGTTCGAGTTGCGCTCGCCGACGCCGCATTCCGCCGTTCTGGTGCGGCGCGAAATGCCCGGGGCCGAGTGGTTCCCCGGCGCGCGCCTGAACTACGCCGCGCAGGTGATGCGCCACGTGCGCCCCGACCGCGCCGCGATCATCCATCAGGCCGAGGACGGCACTACTACCGAGCTGAGCTGGCAACAGATGCAGGCAGAGGTTTCCGGCCTGGCCAGTGCCCTGCGCGATATGGGGGTGCACCCTGGTGATCGGGTAGTTGGTTATCTGCCCAATACGCCGCAGACGGTCGTGGCATTCCTTGCCGCGGCCAGCGTGGGCGCGGTTTGGTCGCTGTGTGCGCCGGACATGGGGGCGGCCACGGTTCTCGATCGGTTCCGCCAGATTGACCCCAAGGTGATTTTCACCGCCTCGGGCTACGAGTTCGGCGGTCGCTGGTATGATCGCACCGACGAGGTCAAGGCGCTTCTGTCCGGGCTGGACAGCTTGACCCACTGGATCAGCATGGATGACGCCGCCCCGGTCGTGCCGCCGCAGCAGATAAGGCGCCATGATTTCTCGGCGTTGATTACTGATGAGGCCGATTTCGAACCAGAGCTTGTTGCCTTCGATCATCCGCTCTGGGTGGTCTATTCCTCGGGGACCACCGGCAGCCCAAAACCGATCGTGCATGGCCATGGCGGTGTGGTGCTTGAGCATCTCAAGCTGCTTGGCCTGCACTCTGATCTGGGGCCGGATGACGTGTTTTCCTGGTTCACCTCGACCGGCTGGATCATGTGGAACGCCCAAGTGGGCGGGCTGCTGGTCGGCGCGACCATCGCGCTGGCCGAAGGAAGCCCCAGCGTGCCCGACATGGGGCGGTTGTGGCGGTTCATCGACGATGCGGGGCTGACCGCTTTCGGTGCCGGCGCGGCCTGGTTCACCGGCTGTATGAAGGCCGGGATCGTCCCGCGCGAAATCGCGGATCTGAGCCATCTGCGCATGCTGGGCTCGACCGGCTCACCGCTGCCGCCCGAGGCGTATACCTGGGTCTATGATACTGTCCGCCCCGATATCTGGCTGGCGCCGATCGCCGGCGGCACGGATTTTGCCGGCGCGTTCCTTGCGGGCAATCCCATGCTGCCTGTTCGCGTGGGCGAAATGCAGTGCCGTGCATTGGGCGCCAAGGTAGAAGCCTATGATGAGGCGGGCAATCCGGTGATCGACGACGTGGGCGAGCTGGTTTGCACCATGCCAATGCCGTCGATGCCGCTCTACCTGTGGGGCGACACTGATGGGTCGCGCCTGCACGACAGCTACTTCAGCACCTATCCCGGCGTCTGGCGGCACGGCGATTGGGTCAAGATAACCCCCGAGGGCGGCGCGATCATCTATGGGCGATCCGACGCCACCATAAACCGCCACGGTATCCGGATGGGCACCGCCGACATCTACCGCGTGGTCGAAGATTGCGCCGAGGTGGCCGACAGCCTCGTCGTCGATCTGGAATACCTGGGGCAGGAGTCATGCATGATACTGTTCTTGCGCCTGACCGAGGGGTCCGAACTGGATGAGGCCCTGAAAGACAGGATCATTGCGGGCCTCAAGCAAAACGTATCGCCCCGGCATGTTCCCGACAGGATCGTTGCCGCGCCGGATATCCCCTACACCCTGACCGGCAAGAAAATGGAAGTGCCGATCAAGAAGCGGCTCCTGGGGCAGCCGATGGACAAGGTCGCCACGCCCGACGCCATGGCTAACCCCGGCTGTCTGGACTGGTACGATGCCTACGCACGCACCCACCTGGATCAGTAGCCGGAATTCCCGCGGGTTCCCGTGTTTCTTCTGGCCGGAAATATCCTCGGGGGGTGTGGGGGGCAGACAGCCCCCCACCCGCTGCGTCTATTCGCCGGCAAGCTGATCGAACTTGCGCGCCAGCTTGGCGTCAAGCGCGCTCAGGCCGTCAACGTCATGCGTCGTCAAGGTCACCTCGACCGTCTTGTAGACGTTTCGCCACTCGGGGTGGTGGCTCCATTTTTCGGCCCAGAGGGCCGCGCGCGTCATCCAGGAAAACGCGTCGGTGAAATCGGCGAACTCGAAGGTCTTGGTGATCGCGTCGCGCCCCTCGGCCATGAGCCAACCGTTGTCCAACAGTGGCGCCAGCATGGTTTTGCGACCTGTTTCACTTAGCTTTTCGGTCATTGCTGTTCCTCCACTTTCGCTTTTCTGAACGGGCCATATTCCGTCAGGATTTCGATGTCTTCGCTGATCGCGGCGCGTTCGGCCTCCAGGTATTTTTCAACGGCGTCGGCAAAACCGGGGTCGTTGAACCAGTGCAGCGAATGGGTCTGCGCGGGCAAATACCCCCGCGCGATCTTGTGTTCACCCTGCGCCCCTGCTTCGACGCGTGCAAGCCCATGGTCTATGGCGAAATCCATGGCCCGATAGTAACAGCATTCGAAATGCAGGCAGGGGTGCTCTTCGACGCAGCCCCAGTACCGGCCAAAAAGCGCTTGCCGACCGATGAAATTGAGCGCCCCGGCCACCGGCCGGCCCCCTCGTTCGGCCAGCACCAGCGCCACGTCGTCGCGCATGGTGTCTTGCACATGATCAAAGAACTCGCGGGTCAGGTAGGGCATGCCCCACTTTCGTGCGCCGGTGTCCTGGTAAAACGTCCAAAACGCATCCCAGTGCCCTGGCGCGATTTCGTCCCCGGTCAGCGTGCGAATCGTGCCTCCGAACCCGTTTGCGCGGGCCCGTTCCTTGCGGATCATCTTGCGCTTGCGGGAATTGAGCGAGGCGAGGAAGTCGTCGAACCCGGCATACCCGCGATTGTGCCAGTGGTATTGCTGCGTCATCCTGTGCATTAACCCAAGGTCGGGGGCGGCCCGCGCCTCATCATCGGTGCAAAACGTAATGTGGACCGAGGATAGACCGTTTTCCTGCGCCAGTTGCTGCGCCCCCTGCACCAGCGCCGCGCGGCCCACGCTTGTATGGCCCGGCCTGGTCAGCAAACGGCGCCCGGTGGCGGGTGTAAACGGAACCGCGATCTGCAGCTTGGGGTAGTAGCGGCCGCCGGCGCGCTCGTAGGCGTGTGCCCAGTTGTGATCGAAAATGTATTCGCCCTGGCTGTGTCCCTTGGCGTAAAGCGGGGCGCAGGCGATCATCTGCCCGTCCTGATGCGCCGTCAGGTAGCGCGGCTGCCATCCGGTGCCCGGCCCGACCGAGCCGCTAAGCTCAAGTGCGCGCAGGAAGCGGTAGCTCGTGAACGGATCGTCCGGCCGCCCGCCATCGGCTGCTTCGGGGGCGGCGCAGGCGTCCCAATCGGCCTGCGCGATCTGCGATAGCGCGCCGTGCACATTGACTTCGATCGTCTCGCTCACCTGGTCGTCCATTTGTTGCCTCGCACCATGAAACTGGAGCCGGGTGCGGCGTGTTCAAGACGGGATCGGGGGTAGGTAGCCCTCAAAGGTGATGTTGCGGGCAACCTTGCGCGCTTCGGCTTCTTGCTCGGGGGTGCGGATCGTCCAGCACAAAACCGCGGCGCCGCGCGTGGCCAGGTCCGCGATGCGGGCGCGGTTCAAATCGCGTGCCTCGTGGCTGATGAAGCTGGCGCCGACATGCTCATAGTCGGGAATTCCGCGCAGCCGGTCCAGTGTCCCGGCAGGCAGCAGTGGCCAATCCTCGGGCGAATAGGAACAGGTCGTTAATCCGCGCGGCACGTCCGGGGCCAGCGTGGCCATCTTCAGCATCGAATGCGGGTTGAACGACATCACGGCAACAGGGCCCTCGTACCCGACGAGGGCGTCAGCGGTTGCCTGCTCCAGGCGCCCGACATTGCCGCCCATGGCGCCGTCCTGGTCCTTTATCTCGATCAGCAGGGGAACTTGGCCGGCGACCAGTCCAAGCACCTCGGGCAGGGTGCGCACGGTGTCGCGCCCGCCCTTGAGCGGAATGCGCGCCAGTTCCGTGGCGCTGCGCTTGCGGATCGGGCCGTCTTCGATGGTCAGGCGGCCCAGGTCGTAGTCGTGAAACACCATGGCCTGCCCGTCCGAGGACAGTTGCAGGTCGATCTCCACCCCGTAGCCGGACTTGATCGCGGCACGGATCGCGCTGAGCGAGTTCTCCGGGCGCCCTGCCGCGAGGTCATGCAGTGCACGATGAGCGATCGGGGCCTTCAGGAAGGCATCGGGAAGGATTGTCATGCTATCTGGAACAGCCCGTCGATTTCTACCGCCACGCCCATGGGCAGCGATGGCGCCGATACGGCGGCCCGCGCGTGGCGCCCGGCATCGCCCAATGCCTCGACCATGAAATCCGACGCTCCGTTGATGACTTGCGGTTGCTCGGTAAAGTCTGGGGTAGAGTTAACAAATCCGGTCAGCTTGACCACCCGCACCAGCCTGTCCAAATTGCCGTCGCAGGCGGATTTGAGTTGCGCCAGCAGGGCGATCGCACAGGCCCGCGCCGCCTTTGCACCCTCGTCGGTGGACATGGTGTTGCCCAGTTTGCCGGTGATCAATCCGCTCGAGTCGCTGGCGATCTGCCCCGAGATATGGACCATGTCGCCCACCTGCACGAAGGGAACGTAGTTGGCGGCAGGCTTGGGCGCGTCGGGCAGGGTGACGCCCAGATCGGCAAGACGTGTTTCGATGGCGCTGGTCATTGGATCCTCCGACAATGGTATTCGCGCGGACGCTAACCGGAATTACAGTAATTGAAAATCGAATTCCGGCGCGCGTCGTGCGGCGCCCCCGGGCCAACGGGCAGGCATGCCGATTGTCGCCCATCTGCCACAGCTTCAGTGCAACACATTCATGCGGTATGGGTTCAACCGCACGACGAATTAGGTTACAGGACGTATCACGCATTTCGCACTGGTCCTGGTAATTTCCGATGATCCGCTTCCGCGCCCATGTTCTTGTACGGTTTGCCGCCCTCGCGGTCGTGCTGGGCATGGCCTCCTGCACGGCGCCTGATCCATCAGTAACACGCGGCGGCATCTTCGATCCCTATGAGCAGAGCAACCGCAAGACGCATGAGCTCAATCGTGCGTTGGACAGAACGTTCGTGCGCCCCGCCGGCAAGGTCTATGGCGGCGTCATCCCTAGGGGCATGCAGGAAAATGTCGGCAATTTCGCCGACAACCTGTCGGCGCCCAGCTTGATCGTGAACAATGTCTTGCAGGGGGATGCGCGCGGCGGTGCGATCAATCTTTTCCGGTTCGCGATCAACTCGACCTTCGGGCTTGGTGGGATAATCGACGCGGCGTCGGAATTCGGCGTGAACGAGGAAGATACCGATTTTGGCGAAACCCTGCATGTGTGGGGCGCTCGCGAGGGGGCCTATATCGAATTGCCGGTCCTAGGCCCCTCGACCGAGCGCGACGTAGTGGGCAAGCTGGTGGATCTATTCACCAATCCACTAACCTATGCCCTGCCAAGCCCCGACCGCCACTACATCAGAGCCGCCAGCGTGGCCAAGCGCCTTGGCGAAAGGAACCGCTACAGCGACATGGTTGATTCGGTGCTGTATGAAAGCGCCGATAGCTATGCGCAGGCGCGGATGATATATTTGCAGTCGCGCCGTTTCGAGTTGGGCGGGGATATGGATGCCATTTATGCCGACCCCTATGACTCGGCCGACGATGCCGGTGTAGCAGACCCTTATGAGGCCCCATATGCAGATCCCTACGCAGACCCGTATGCAGACCCCTACGCCGAATAGCCTCAGCCGCCGCGCGGCGCTTGGCCTGGCGGTTGGTGCCGTGGGTTTGGCGATGCGGCCGGGCATGGCTTGGGCGCTGGACGAGGCACGGGCCAAGGTGCTGGTGGACAAGCTGGTGGCCGAGATCAACGCGGTGATTTCCTCGGGCCGCTCTGAATCCCAGATGTTCCGCGATTTCGAGAAGATATTCGATCGCTACGCCGATGTGCCCACGATCGCGCGGTATGCCCTTGGGGTTGATGCAAGGCGGGCCTCGGCGGCGCAGTTGCGTGAATTCACGGACGTGTTCGCGCGCTACATCTCGGTGAAATATGGCAAGCGCTTTCGCGAGTTCATCGGCGGCCGGATCGTCGTGGACAGCGCCCGCAAGGTAAAGAGCTTCTACGAGGTCAAGACCACGGCACACCTGCGGGGCGAGGCGCCTTTCGCGGTCAGTTTCCTCGTGTCCGACAGGAGCGGCGCAGACAAGTTCTTCAACCTGTTCATCGAAGGCATCAACATGTTGCTGACCGAACGCACCGAGATCGGCGCCATGCTGGATGCACGCGGCGGCGATATCGATCGCATGATCGCGGACCTTCGCAAGGCTGGCTAACGCCCGCCCGCGCCTCAGCCGCCACCCAGAATGCTACGCAGCAGCCGCTCGATCCCGCTTTCGGGGCGGGAGCGCCGGTTTGGGGCGCGCGGGTCTGGCTGCGTGGCGGCATCCGGCTCTTGCATGGGCAGGGGGCGCGGCGCGGCGCCTTCGTGGACGCGGGTCATGACCTCGTGCCAGATTTCCGCGGGCAGGCCCGATCCGGTGACCCCGGTCAGAGGGGTGTTGTCGTCATACCCCATCCAGACGCCTGCCACGTAATCGGCGGTGAAGCCGATGAACCACGCATCGCGCGCGGCCTGTGTGGTGCCCGTCTTGCCCGCCACTTGCCAGCCATCAAGCGCCGCGCGGCGCCCGGTGCCTTGGTTGACGACACGGTTCATCATCCACGTGAGCTTCTGCGCGGCCTCGCGCCGGATGACGCGCTCACCGATGCCGCCGGTGGCGGTCATGACGGGCTCTTTCTCGCCCAGCATGGTCAGGTTCTCCAGGCCATAGGGCGTCACGGCGCTACCGCCGTTCAGGATGCCAGCATAGGCGCCCGTCATCTCGATCAGGGTTGATTCGGACGCGCCAAGCGCCAATGCCGGGCCAAGCGCCAGGTCGGATTCGATCCCGAAATCGGCGGCGACTCGGCGCACTCGGTCCAATCCGACGCCTTGCGCGATCCTGACCGCCGGCACGTTGAGCGAGCTGCGCAACGCCTCGGCCAGCGTGACGGTGCCGCGAAACTTGCGGTCGTAGTTTTTCGGTGACCATGGGCCAGAGCCGGGAACATCGATGGTAAGCGGTTCGTCCTCTACCGTGTCGAGCGGCGAATACCCCAGTTCAAGCGCGGTCGCGTAGACAAAGGGTTTGAACGCCGAGCCGGTCTGCCGCAGGGCCTGCGTGGCACGGTTGAACGCGCCGATCGCCTTGGTCTGCCGCCCGCCGACCATCGCACGCACGGCGCCATCGGCGGACATCACGACAACCGCAGCCTGCGCCTCGGAATCATCGCGCACCTTGTTCTCGAATATCTCGGTCAGGCCATCCTCGGCGGCCTTCTGGATGCGCTGATCAAGGGTGGTGCGGATGATCACATCTTCGCTGGTGTTGCGGGTAAAGAAATCGGGCCCCGATGACATCACCCAATCGGCAAAGTATCCACCCGCACGCGATTCCGCAGCCTCGGACAGGGTTGCCGGATTCGCAAGGGCCTGGCGCGCGGCCGAATCCGACAGGTACCCCTGATCGCGCATCAGGCCGATCACCACAGACGCGCGATTGCGCGAGCGTTCAAGGTTGTTGGTGGGCGCCAACGTCGTCGGCGCGGTTAGCAACCCGGCAAGGATCGCGCTTTCGGCGGGGGTAAGCTGTGCCGCGGACTTGCCGAAGAACCGCTGCGACGCGGCCTCGGCCCCGTAGGCGCCGCCGCCCATGTAGGCGCGGTTCAGGTAGATCGACAGAATATCGTCCTTGGTATACTTCGCCTCAAGCGCGAGGGCATAGATGGCCTCCTTCGCCTTGCGCCAGAGCGAGCTTTCGCGGCAATCCGCCTCGTAGGCGGTTTCGCTTTCCCACACATCGGGGTCGTATTTCACGCCAAGGCACAGCAGTTTCGCGGTCTGTTGCGTGATGGTCGATCCACCGTTGCCCGACAGCGGCCCGCGTCCCTCGCGCAGGTTGATGCGGATCGCGCCGGCGATTCCGATCGGGTCCAGACCTATATGCCTGTAAAATCGCTTGTCCTCGGTAGCGATGACCGCGTTTTTTAGGTGCGGCGAGACGGTTTCGGCCGTGACCACGCCGCCGAACTGGTCCCCGCGCCAGGCAAACACCGCGTTTTCCCGGTCCATCAGCGTTACAGAGCCGCTTGCCCGTCCATCAAGCAGTTGGCCCGCGGGCGGCAGGGTCGCGTAAACATACCCGGTCGCAATGCCGATGATCAGCACGCTGACCAGCGCGATTCGCCAGCCTAACGCCCATGTCACGCGCCAGATCAGATGCGCGATCCACAGAAACAGCCGCAGCAGGGGATTGCGCACACGCGCACCGCGCTTTGGGCGGCGCCGGGCGGGGGCCTTGCGGCGCTTTTGCGGCGCCGGCTTGCGCTTGGAATAGCGTTTATCAGCCACGAGACGCGACTTCTTTCGGCCTGAATCACTCATGTTCTGCTCTGCCCGGGCTTTGCCTTGTTTGCCGCATCATACGCATTGGCCGACGAAATGTTGACCCTGTGTGAGGATCGCAAGCCATATAAATCATGCACACAAATTACGCAAATCGTCATATTTGGTGAAATTTTGTGCACATATCTGCAATTTTGCGAGTGGGATCCCGATGATTCCCTTTCGTGGCTGGGGAAGAGGCGGCTTTGCTGCAACTGCAAACAGGCGGGGCACCTCGCCGCAGACCACAAGGGGATCAAGGTGAAACTAGTCATAGCAACGATCAAGCCGTTCAAGCTCGAGGAGGTTCGCGAAGCGCTGACCGACATCGGCGTGCGCGGCATGATGGTGACCGAGATCAAGGGCTTTGGCGCCCAATCCGGCCACACCGAGATTTATCGCGGCGCCGAATATGCCGTGAACTTCGTACCCAAGATCAAGCTGGAAATCGCGGTGAACGATGCGATGGCCGACCAGGTTGCCGAAGCGATCATCGCCGCGGCGAAAACCGGCAAGATCGGTGACGGCAAGATTTTCGTTCTGGATCTTGAGCAGGCGATGCGCGTGCGCACCGGGGAGACGGGCGAAGATGCCCTGTGATCCGCGTGCCCGAGACAGTGAACACATTCCCTCGAAAGGAAAGATGCAAATGACACGTACAAAGAAACTTGGGCTGGTTGGCGCATTGACGCTGTTGCCCGGCCTTGCCTCTGCACAGGAGGCAGCGGTGGCTGTGCCGACCGACTCCGTCTTTATCTTCAACACGCTGCTGTTCCTGATCGGCGGTTTCCTGGTGTTCTGGATGGCGGCCGGTTTTGCCATGCTTGAGGCCGGCCTCGTGCGCGCCAAGAACGTGACCATGCAGTTGACCAAGAACATCGCGCTCTTCTCGATCGCGGCCATCATGTACTACGTGATCGGCTACGTTTTGATGTATCCCGGCGATGGGTGGATGGTGCCGTCGTGGCTGGGCGCGCTTGGCGTTGCGATCCTTGAGCCCGTGGGCGTCACGGCGGCCAACGCCGATGCGTACGACTATGCCTCGACCGGGTCGGATTACTTCTTCCAGTTGATGTTTGTCGCGACCACCGCCTCGATCGTTTCGGGCACCGTGGCCGAGCGGATCAAGCTGTGGCCGTTCCTGATCTTCGTGGCGGTTCTGGCGGCGCTGATCTACCCGATTCAGGCAAGCTGGAGCTGGGGCGGCGGTTACCTGTCGGAAATCGGGTTTTCGGATTTCGCCGGCTCGACGATCGTGCACTCGGTTGGCGGCTGGGCGGCTCTGACCGGCGCGATCATCCTCGGCCCGCGTATTGGCAAATATAACAAGGACGGCAAGACCGTACCGATCCCGGGCTCGAACCTTGCGCTGGCGACTCTCGGCACGTTCATTTTGTGGCTGGGCTGGTTCGGCTTCAACGGCGCATCGCAACTGGCGATGGGAAGCGTCGGAGACGCGGCCGATATCAGCCGCATCTTTGCCAACACCAACACCGCCGCGGCGGGCGGCGCGGTTGCCGCGCTGATCCTGTCGCAGGTCCTGTACAAGAAGCCTGACCTGACGATGGTGCTCAACGGGGCGTTGGCCGGCCTGGTGTCGATCACCGCCGAACCTCTGACGCCCAGCCTGGGCGCGGCAACCCTGATCGGTGCCGTTGGCGGCGTGATCGTCGTCTTCGCGGTGCCGATGCTCGACAAGCTCAAGATCGACGATGTTGTCGGCGCGATCCCGGTGCACCTTGTTGCCGGTATCTGGGGCACGCTGGTTGTTCCGGTAACAAATGACGGTGCATCGTTTGGTACGCAGTTGATTTCGATCGTGATCGTGGGTGTGTTCGTTGTCGTGACCTCGGCGGTCGTGTGGCTGATCCTCAAGGCCGTGATGGGTATTCGCGTGGACGAGGAAACCGAGATCAACGGTCTCGATATGGCCGAATTGGGGATGGAGGCTTATCCCGAGTTCGCGAAAGGCTGATCGTTCCTTCCTGATCAGGCTTACAGACTGGCCCGGGCGTGAAAGCGCCCGGGTTTTTTCGTTGCTGCGCGTGTCCGGACCTTTTACGGCCATCCCTTGGATCCGCGCGGAATTGCGGCTATCACCACGCGGTAGCACACCCGCCCCACAGGAGAGACCATGCAACGCCACCCCATGTTCGGGATATTCCTTGCGCTGTTCGGTGCGCTGGTGCTGACGCCGGACACGTTGCTGATGCGTTGGTCGGACATGGACGGGTTCCAGATGCTGGGCTGGCGCGGGAGTTTGATGGGCTGTGTCCTGCTGGCCTATTGGGCGGTCATGCGTGGCGGAAGCCGCCGCGCCGATCTGCAGGCGTTTGCGTCGGGCGCGGGGCTGACGATCGTGGTGTGCCAGTTTTTCAACGCGACGCTGTTCAGCTTTGGCATCGCCACCGCGCCGGTCTCGGTGGTGCTGTTCGGGGTGGCGACGGTGCCGGTATTCGCCGCTATTTTCGCGCGCCTCGTGATCGGCGAGGCAACGCACCCGTCGACATGGCTCACCATCGCGGTGGTTCTTGCAGGGATCGGCGTGGCCGTGTTCGGCGGCAATCACGGGGCGGGGGCGCCCGCGCTGCGCCTCGATACGCTATGGGGTGCGCTGGCGGGGTTGTCGGTTGCGGCGTCGCTTGCGCTCAACTTCGTGGTGATCCGGGCAAGGCCCACCGTGCCGATCTTGCTCAGCATCGGGTGCGGGGCGCTTTTGGCCGGGATGATGGGGGTGGTCCTGACCGGCCCCGGGGTGATGACCGATGGCGGTGTTCTGGCCATCGCGGTGACGGGCTTGGTGATCCTGCCCGTCTCCTTCATGACGCTGTCGCTGGCATCGCGGTTCACGCACGCCTCGAACGTCAGCCTGCTGTTGCTGCTTGAGACGATCCTTGGCCCGCTATGGGTCTGGATGGGCACCGACGAGTCGCCCACGCCCGCGATGGTGTTGGGCGGCGCGGTGGTGGTGGCCGCGCTGGCGATTTACCTGATCTATACCGACAGGCGGCAGGCCCGCGCCCGCCGCCGTGCCGCGGCTGCCTGACAAGGCGCTCAGGCAGTGACGGCCTGCGGCGCGCCGGTGGCCATGTTGGTGCCGATATAGGGCTGCTTGCGCTCTTTCCACGCCGCCATTCCGCCGCCCATATGCGACACCCGGTCAAACCCGGCGGCGATGGCGGCGCGCGCGACGCGCTCGGACCGCACACCAGAGCCGCAATGGAAAACAATCCGCTTGTCGGATTGGCCCGGCAGCTTGTCCGCCCTGAAGAACGACATCGGCATCAAAAGCGCACCCTCGATATGCTCGAACATGTACTCTTGCGGCGTGCGCACATCGATCAGCACGATGTCGTCCCTGTCGAAGGCGTCTGCCACCTCTTCCACTGTCCATGTTTCCAGAACGGCGTTTTCGACTGTTTCGGTCTTCATAAAGGGGTCTCCTGCGGTTGGGTGTTTTCCGGCGCGGGGCCGGGGCGGTGCATCGCATGTAGGTTTGCCAATGCCTCTTTGCACCGGGTGGCCATGAAATCGCTTAGCAATCTGACCTTCAGGTCGCGATGCCGGCGGCTGGGCGACAGGCAGGCCAGGGGCACGGATACCGGCGGCGTGTCGCGGGCAACCTCGACCAATGCGCCGCTGGCCAGGTGCGGCGCCACTTCGAACAGGGGTTTCATCACAATGCCAGCCCCCTCAAGCGCCCAGTTTGTCAAAACCTCGCCATCGTCGGACTCCAGGGGGCCAGACACCTCGAACGGGCGCGGCCCGTCCGGTGTTCGCAAGGGCCAGCGGAATTCGCGTGCGCCGGGAAACCGCAGCATCAGGCAATCATGCCCCTGTGCCAGCAGATCGGCACCGTCGCGCGGGATGCCCCGCCGCTCTAGGTACGCAGGCGCGGCACACAGGACACGTGGGCAATCGGCGATGACCCGCACCTTCAAATCGCTGTCGTCCAGCGGCCCAAGACGAAACGCCATGTCCAGGCCCTCGCCCGTCAGGTCGATCGCGCGGTCCGACAGGCGCAGACGTATATCAACCTCGGGCCAGTCGGTGCGAAAGGCGGGAATGGCGGGCGCGATGATCCGCCTGCCCAACCCCAACGGCGCCGCGACAAAGACCGTGCCGCGCGGCGTGCGGCTGGTTTCCATGACGTCGGATTCGGCGTCTTCGATTGCCTCCAGCACCCGGCAGGCCCCATTATAAAACCGCCGCCCGTGCTCTGTGGGGCTAAGGGCGCGGGTCGTGCGGTTGAACAGGCGCACGCCCAGATACTTCTCAAGCTCCGCAATCCGGGCCGAGGCAACGGCGGGCGAGGTGCGCTGATCGCGGGCGGCGGCGCTCATGCTGCCCAGATCGTGCACGCGCACGAACATGCGGATATTGTTGATATAGGCCACTTTCAGGCAATTCTTGAAACTGTTCTCATGATTTGCAGGATTAACAGACAAGTTGTGCCTGCGATAGCCTGTCAGGCAGGAACCGAGCGAGGGAGAGTGCGATGCTGGACGTGGTGACACTGGGCGCGTGGCTGGAATTTGCCATACGTTGGCTGCATGTGATCACTGCGATCGCATGGATCGGCTCTTCGTTCTACTTTATCGCGCTGGATCTCGGCCTGCACCGTGATCGCACCCTGCCTTCGGGCGCCGATGGCGAGGAATGGCAGGTGCACGGCGGCGGGTTTTACCACATCCAGAAATACATGGTCGCGCCGGATAACATGCCGGGGGATCTGACCTGGTTCAAATGGGAAAGCTACGCCACATGGCTGTCGGGTGTCGCCCTGTTGGCGGTGGTGTACTACTGGGGCGCCGAGTTTTACCTGATCGACCCCGCGGTCATGGATATCTCTGTGCCGGTGGCGATTGGCATCTCGGCAGCGTCTTTGGCGGTGGGGTGGCTGATTTACGACGCGCTGTGCAAATCGCCGCTCAAGACCAACGCGACGTTTCTGATGGTGGTGCTCTTCGTGGTCCTCGTGGCCATATCCTTTGGGTACGCACAAGTGTTCACGGGGCGGGCGGCGTTACTGCATGTCGGGGCCGTGACGGCCACGATCATGACGGCCAACGTGTTCCTGGTAATCATCCCCAACCAGAAGGTGGTCGTTGCCGACCTGATTGCCGGGCGGCGGCCCGACCCGGAATATGGCCGCATCGCCAAGCTGCGCAGCACACACAACAACTACCTGACGCTGCCGGTTATCTTCCTGATGCTGTCCAATCACTACCCGCTGTCCTTTGCGACGGACAACAACTGGATCATTGCCAGCCTGGTGTTCCTGATGGGGGTGACGATCCGGCATTTCTTCAACTCTATGCATGCCCGCAAGGGGCGGCCGTGGTGGACTTGGGGTCTGAGCGCGCTGATCTTTGCCGCGATCATGTGGCTGAGCACCGCGCCGATGCATGGTGCCGACCCCGAGAGCGAGGCGATGAATGGCGCCGCCACGCAGTTTGCCAGCGCCGAAGGGTTCGACGAGGTGCAGAACATCGTGCTTGGCCGCTGCTCCATGTGTCACACGGCCGAGCCGGGCTGGCCCGGCCTGCACTGGGCGCCCAAGGGGGTACACCTGGACACGCCGGCGCGTATCGCCGGGCAGGCGCGCGCGATATACCTTCAGGCGGGCCTGAGCCACGCGATGCCGCCGGCGAATCTGTCATGGATGGAAGGGGAAGAGCGCGAGGCGATCATCGCGTGGTATAACTCTGCCACCGGGGGCTGAACGCCGCGCAAACCCTGTGGCAGAATCGCGGGTGACATGCTAGGTTTTGTGGCATGAATACGCACGCCCCCAATATCCGCCCTAACATCCGGCAACTTGACGATGCGGCGATCAATCGCATCGCCGCCGGCGAGGTGGTCGAGCGCCCCGCCTCGGCGGTCAAGGAGCTGTTGGAAAACGCCATCGACGCGGGCGCGCGGCGGATCGACGTGGCGATTGCCGAAGGCGGCAAGAGCCTGATCCGTGTGGTCGATGATGGCTGCGGCATTGAGCCCGATCAGCTGCCCTTGGCGCTGTCGCGCCATGCCACGTCCAAGATCGACGGTGAAAACCTTCTTGATATTCACACCTTCGGGTTTCGCGGCGAGGCATTGCCGAGCCTCGGCGCGGTTGGGCGGTTGACCATTACCAGCCGCGCACAGGGCTATGACGGAGCACGCATTTCCGTCAGCGGCGGCCAAGTGGGCAGCGTTGCGCCTGCGGCGCTCAATACCGGAACGGTCGTCGAGCTGCGCGATTTGTTCCACGCGACGCCCGCGCGCCTGAAATTCCTGCGCAGCGACCGGGCCGAAACGCAGGCGATCTCGGACGTGGTCAAACGGCTGGCCATGGCCGAGCCGTTCATCAGCTTTGTCCTACGGGACGTGTCCGGCGGCGGCGAAGGGCGCGTCAGCTTTCGCGCGGATGCGGAAACCGGCGACATGTTCGACGCCCTGCACGGGCGGCTTTCTCGGGTTCTGGGGGCGGAGTTCGCGCAGAACGCCCTTCCCATCGACGCGCAGCGCGAGGGGTTGCACCTGACGGGGTATGCCGCGTTGCCGACCTATTCGCGGGGCTCGGCGGTGGCGCAGTTTCTGTTCGTCAACGGCCGCCCCGTGCGCGACAAACTTTTGGTCGGTGCGTTGCGCGGCGCCTACCACGATTTCCTCAGCCGTGACCGGCACCCGGTGGCGGCGCTGTTTCTCGATTGCGACCCGCAGTTGGTCGACGTCAATGTGCACCCCGCCAAATCCGAGGTGCGATTCCGCGATCCGGGGCTGGCGCGCGGCCTGATTGTATCGGCGCTGCGTCACGCGCTGGCCGAGGCGGGGCATCGCGCGTCCTCGACCGTGGCCAGCGCGACGCTGGGTGCGTTCCGCCCCGAGCAGAGCGAAAATGCCGCGCGACCCTACCAAATGAGCACCCCCTCGCCCGGCGCACGCGCGGCCGCCTATCAGGCGCAGGTCCCTGGGTTTGCCGACCTCGGCGCCGGATACAGCGCCCGGGTCGAGCCGGTTTCCGGCGCGCCCGCAGTGATGGACGACGATACCGGCGAAGGGGTGTCCGAGCGCTTGCCACTAGGTGCGGCGCGTGCGCAGGTGCATGAGAACTACATCGTCGCCCAGACAGAGGACGGCATGGTCATCGTGGACCAGCACGCAGCGCATGAGCGGCTGGTTTACGAGAAACTCAAGCGGCAACTGGCGGAAAACGGCGTCGCGGCACAAGCGTTGCTGATCCCCGAGATCGTCGAGATGTCCGAGGGCGACAGCGCCCGCCTGCTTGAGCGCGCGGACGACCTAGCGCGCCTCGGGCTGGTGATCGAGCCGTTCGGCGGCGGCGCGGTCGCGGTGCGGGAAACGCCTGCGTTGCTGGGCCAAGTAGATGCACGCGCCATGGTTCTGGATATCGTGGACGAGTTGACGGACGAGGGCGAGAGCCTGTCGGTGCAATCCCGACTCGAGGCCATCCTGAGCCGCGTCGCATGCCACGGGTCGATCCGGTCAGGACGCCGCATGCGCGCGGAAGAGATGAATGCCCTCCTGCGCGAAATGGAGGCCACCCCCCATTCGGGGCAGTGCAACCATGGCCGCCCGACATATGTCGAGCTAAAGCTATCCGATATAGAGCGGCTGTTCGGGCGGACCTGAGCGGCCACGCTCCCCGCCCGTCAAATCCGCAGGAATGGCTGCGCGATACGCGGGATGAGGCCGCGAAAACGCAGCGGTGCATCGGTTGCCGCCAGACATATGCAATCCGCCCCGATGTCGGCCACGGGGGTGTGATGCAGGTCTTCGTTCGCCACCTCGATATCGCCGGGTCCGAAATGATCGGTTTCATCCTGAAACGCCCCGCGCAGTACCAGCGTCAGCTCGGTCCCCCGATGCCCGTGGTCGGGCACGGCGGCGCCGGCGGGGATGAACAAAAGCCGCGCCGTCGCCTCGCGCGAGGTGGGTAGGATTGCCTGCTTCACGCCCATGCCGACGGGGCGCCACTTCACCGATTCGAGGCTACCGCCAACGTAGTCGACCAACGGTGCGGGCAGGTCGGATGCGGCCCCGGGTTTCGGCTTGCCGTCCTCGGCCTGCGTGGGGGCGGACATGATCCGGGCCATCGTCGCCTCAAGGCTGCCTTGATCCATCGGTGCGCGGTTGCACTGCTCCAGCACGGAACCGCCAACGGTATCAAAGGCCCCCAAGCGGGCGCGGCAGTCGTCGCACATCGACAGGTGCGCCGCGATGGTGAGGTTGAAAGCCTCGGGCAGGGTGCCGGCAGAGTACGCCATCAGCAAGGCATCGGTCAGGTGGTGTTTGATGTCGGTCATTGAGGTATTCATTTCATTGCGTGGCGCAGTCGATCCAGCGCCAATCTGATGCGGGATTTGATCGTGCCAAGGGGAAGACCGGTTTCTTCGGCGATTTCACTGTGGGACAGTTCACCTAAGTATGCCTTTTCAATCAGTTTTCTCTGCTTTTCGGGCAGGGCGGCGATGGCTTGGCTCAGTTGTGCGCATTCCTGTTGCAGGCTAAGCGCGTCCTCTTGATCCGGCTCGGCCTCGGGGCCCCAGGTCAGATCCTCGGGCTCGGGCCGGCGCTGTTTTCGGAGCGCGTCGATCTTGCGGTTCCGGGCAATCGTGAACACCCAGGTCGCCACCGATGCGCGCGTCGGATCGAACAGGTGTGATTTTTGCCAGATGGTCGCCATGACCTCCTGCGTGCATTCCTCGGCCAGTGTCTCATTCGCGCCGGAGCGGATCAGGAACCCTTTGATCCGGGGGGCGAAGTGCTGGAACAGCTCGGCGAAGGCGCGGGTATCGCCGGTCTCGCGTATGCGTTCGATATGAGCGACCCAATCCTGGGCGTAGGTCTTGGTTTCTATCGTCACCGGCTGGGCCTTGTTCACGGACATTTCACTACCCCCTTGCGTAGCACGGCGATGCCGTGCCGGCGAAGGGGCTTTTGCGTCTATCAAGGTATCCGATCCGGCCAACATACCCAACTTACGGCGCGCCGGTCGCTTCGGATCACACGAATGGCAAGTTTTTGTCATCCGGTTTCTGCCGCGCGGCGTAAACATGCCAACGACATTGAAAAGACGGAGCATGATACATGCCATTCGAAGCTGCCCCAAGGGTGCACGGCAAGGTTGCGGTAATCGGCGCGGGGATTTCCGGCATGGGCGCTGCGCACCTGTTATCGGGTGATCACAACGTTACCCTGTTCGAGGCAGAGCCCCGCCTGGGCGGCCATGCGCGGACGATCGTCGCGGGCAAGAACCGCGATCAACCGGTCGACACCGGGTTCATCGTGTTCAACTATGCCAATTATCCCCACATGGCCGAGCTGTTTGGCCGTCTGGATGTGCCAGTGGTGAAATCCAACATGAGCTTCGGGGCGTCTTTGCGCGGCGGGGATTTTGAGTACGGGTTGGCCGATCTGGCGGCGGTGTTCGCCCAAAAGCGCAACGCGGTCAATCCGCGTTTCCTGCGGATGCTGCGGGATATACTTCGGTTCAACGCCGATGCGCTGCGCGTGTCGCAGGATCGTAGCCTCACGTTGGCGCAATTCCTTGAACGGCTGGGCACCGGCGATTGGTTCCGCGATTACTACCTGTTGCCATTGTCCGGCGCGATATGGTCCACGCCGGTGGAAAAAATCATGGATTTCCCGGCCCATGCGATGATCCGGTTTTTCGACAATCATGCCCTTCTGAGCCACACGGGGCAGCATCAATGGTACACGGTTCAGGGGGGATCGCTGGAATATGTGCGCCGCTTGGGCGATGCGATGCGCGCGCAGGGCGTGGTTATGCGCCTTGGGTGTGCCGTGAGCGGCGTGCGGCGCACTCCCTCGGGTGTCGAGGTGCGGGCGCGGGGCGGCGAATGGGAAAGGTTCGATGAGGTCGTCTTTGCAACCCATTCCGACGTGTCCCTTGCGCTGCTGTCGGACGCAACGATGCAAGAGCGCGCCAATCTGGGCGCGATTGCCTATCAGCCCAACGATATCGTTCTGCATGCCGATGACAGCATCATGCCCAAACGGTGCGCGGTCTGGTCGTCTTGGAACTATACCGAAACCGCAGGCAAAAGCAGCGACCGGATCGATTTGACCTACTGGATGAATTCGCTACAGCCGATCCCGCAGGATGATCCGCATTTCGTGACACTCAATAGCACGCGGCCCATTCGGGAGGATCTGATTTATGATCAGGTCACGCTGCGCCACCCGGTATACGATTTGGATGCGCTGGCGGCCCAGGGGCGGATTCGCGCGCAGAACGGCGCGGGCAACACGTGGTTTTGCGGGGCATGGATGGGCAACGGGTTCCACGAGGATGGCCTGTCGAGCGCCGTCGAGGTGGCGCAGGCCATCCGCCGCGCCGGGGCGTTGGAGATTGCCGCCGAATGAGCAGGATCGACCATATCGCTGGCCATACATGGCACGGTCGCAAGGGCGCGGTTGAAAACGCGTTCCGCTATGGGGTGGACTATGTCCTGCTGGAACCGGACGCGCCAACCCCGACGGCACCTGCCTTGTTTTCCCGAAACCGGGGCAATGTTGTATCGCTGTGGGACAGCGACAATGGTGGGCCGCTCCGGCAAGGGCGCGGCGTGGACTGGGTGCGCGATGTGCTGGAGGCGCATGGCTTGCCGGGCGACGACCGGATCGAGCTGCTGACGCAGCCCCGGGTTTTGGGGCATGTGTTCAACCCGGTGTCGTTCTGGCTCTGCCGCGATGGTGGCGGCGGGTTGCGGGTGGTCATAGCGGAGGTGACGAACACCTTCGGCGATCGCCATTGCTACCTGTGCCACCGCGATGATCTGGTCGCGATCACGGCGCATGACAGGCTGCGCGCGCGCAAGGTGCTGCATGTCTCGCCGTTCCAGCCGGTCGAGGGTCGCTACGAGTTTCGCTTTGACATCCGGCCCGATCGGATCGGCATCTGGATCGATTTCACCGGCGGCAACGGCGGCGTCATCGCAACTCTGGTCGGCCCCCGCAGGCGGCTGAGCACCCTGGGGCTGCTTGGGGCGATCCTGCGGCGGCCGTTCGGATCGCGCAGGGTTCTGGCGTTGATCCATTGGCAGGCGCTCAGGCTGTGGTGGAAGGGCGCGCGCTATAGGCCGCGACCCGTGCCCCCGGTGGACGAGGTGTCGCGGTGACACGCCCGCGCGTTGGCCTGCAGAGGCGAGCGGAGGATAAATGATCGATTGGCGAGGACAGCGGTATTGGCTGATTGGCGCGAGCGAGGGGCTTGGCGCGGCGCTTGCCGGGCACCTGAGCCGTGCGGGCGCGCATGTGATCTTGTCGGCGCGCAACGCCGGTAAGCTGCATGAGCTGGCGGGTGCCTTGCCGGGCCCAACCACGGTTCAGCCGATGGATGTGCGCGATGATCAGGACGTCGCCGAGGCCGTGCGCGCCGTGGGGCCGGTGGATGGGGTGGTGTATCTGGCCGGTGTCTACACGCCCATGACGGCGGGCAAATGGGAGGTCGATGCGGGCGCGGCGATGACGGACGTGAACCTGACCGGCGCGATGCGCGTGTTGGGGCGGGTCGTGCCGGACATGGTCGCGCGCGGGGCCGGGCATATCGTGCTGACCGGAAGCCTTGCGGGGTTCCGCGGATTGCCGGGCGCCGTGGGCTATGGTGCGTCCAAGGCGGGCATCATGTCACTGGCCGAGACATTGCGCGCTGATCTGCACCGCACGCCGGTGCAGGTGCAGCTTGCCAATCCCGGCTTTATCCGCACGCGCCTTACGGACAAGAACGATTTTCACATGCCCTTCCTGATGGAGCCAGATCACGCCGCGCGCGAGGTTTTCGAGCTGATGTGCACCCCAAATCGATTCGCACGCAGCTTTCCAACGTTGTTCTCGCTGCTGTTCCGCATGTCCCGGTTCTTGCCCGACAGCGTGTATTTTCGCCTTTTTGCGTAGGATCAAGGACGCCGCCCTTGTCATAAGCCACCAACCGGAGGAACATTGACCCCGGGAGGACCCCCTATGCTTGATATCAGCGTTACCAAAGTTGCCAACATCATCCTCATGGCGCGCGAGCTCGACCGCGCCGAAAGCGAATTGAGGGCGTTCGTGGATCGTCTGACCGAAGAGGAACAGATATCGCTTGTTGCGCTTATGTGGATTGGCCGCGGCAGCTTTGAGCCGGACGAGTTGAACGAGGCGTTGGAAACCGCAGCGGCCGAGGCGACGACGCCGACGGCAGACTACCTGCTTGGATCGCCGCACATGTCGGATCACCTGGAAAACGGTCTTGAGGCGCTTGGCCTTTCGGCGTCCGAGGAAGAGGACCATTTGATCCGCGGGGGGTGACTCGCGCGGATTTGCGGCGGGGCCTGTGCGCAGGTGCGCCTTGAAGGGCGGGCGCGTCCCGTGGCGGCGGCGCCAGCGCGATCACGAATTCGGTAACCTTGGGCAAACGCGGCCGTGATCCGTGAGTGATGTTTCATATTGATCCGGTTGCATGGCCTTATTTTCATGGAAATTTCGGGGAGCTGCACCGCGCAGCGCGGGGCTTGTCTTCACACGCTCTCATCCGCGCACGGGCAGGTGATCGGACGTGTTTTGAAACAGCCGATTCCAGGGCGCATGTTGGTTGCAGATCAGGAATGATCCTGAAGCAACCTAACGAAAGGATAGACCATGAAAACCGCACTTATCGCACTGACCGCCGCTCTTGGACTGAGCACCGCAGCTGCCGCCATGACGCCCCATTCGGGCGCGGCAAGCACCCTGACGCCACGTGACAACGTCCAGATCGACGCCGCGCATTTCTCCGACACGGTGCTGAGCTCGCGCTCGGTGGATGCCGACAAGATCTTCACGCCGCGTGACCAGGTCAACGTGGGGGAACGGGTGAGCGTCTACAGCGCCGAAACGGGTACGGGCATGACCCAGGAGACCCCGCGCTAAGCCTCACCCCTCGGGGATCAAAAGCGCAAGAGAACGCCCGCCACACCGGCGGGCGTTTTCTATTTCGTGGTCATAGCGACCTTGAGGCCTCAGGGGCGCCAGGCCCCCGAGGGAATTCTCGGGGCGCATTGTTTTCCGGATGTGGGTGTTGCGGGACTATGCGGGTGTTCAGTGTAGCGCCCCGCGCGGAATAGAGGCGCGCTTGCGCGCCGCCGCGCAGCGCCCGACCGCCCCCTCGGGCGGGCGCTTTTGCAGCGTATCAAGCTGCTGAAAATGCAGGGGTATTTGGCTGGCATAAAGTGCGTAACACAAGCGTTGCTGCGCCCACCCGGCGGTCGGCACCGCGCGGCTTCTCAACCGGGTCGCCCAACCGCCGCTCAAGGCCACACGCCGCTACTTACCGTGCCAGCCTGATCCGGTGCAAAAGGCCCGCCACGCCGGCGGGCCCTTTTCATGCGCCGGGTCGCGTCTGGGTCAGCCGTGCAGGTGATCTACGATCTGCAAGTGCTGCGCCTGGCTGTCGATTTCCTGCATCCACCGCTCCACAAGCTTGGGATCGGAGGGCGCCGCGATGACCCCAGCGGGCAGTTCGCCCTTCAGCACGGAATTGACGGCCATTGAGACGGTGATCGACACAAGCCGCGCCATCGCGGTGCTGCCTTCGTCGCCCCATGCATCCATCACGTAGGTCTTGTGCCAGACGGTCTTGCCGTCCTTGTCGGCTTTTAGGTCAACGCACAGCACGACGCGGTCCGGCTCGCCCTCGTCATAGGCGTTGTCGCGCCAGAACTGGTCGGACATTTCCTTGAGTCGTGCCTCGCCCGCGTCCCCTTCCAGAGTTTCGATCTCGCGAAAGATATCGGACCATGCATCGGTCCAGCCGTTCAGGCGCAGGGTGCCGCGCACGAACTGGCGTACCGGCCAATCCGGCCCGAAATTGTATTCCTCCATGAACGGCAGGGAATCGCGGTTGGGGTAGACCTCGAAATCCTCGGGCGTGGGCAGGGGGGCGGTGTAGGTGCTGATTGCGTTCCAGGGGCGATCAACGCGCAGTTCCTCGAACTCGCGGATCGACCTGGAGGGCGAGCGCAGCGCCTTGAGCACGCCCAGTGGCGACCAGCTGAACTTGTAGCGGAACGGGTTTGGGTGCTTGGGCACGCCGCCGCAATAAGAGATGAAGGATACCTCGTTGGAGGGATCATATGCGTCCGAGGCGCGATAGTCGGAGACAAGGCGATGCGCCATCAGGTGGTCGATGCCGGGATCGAGGCCCACTTCGTTGACGAAAGTCAGCCCCTTTTCGCGGGCGGCGCCGTCCAGCGCGCGCATCTCAGGCGCGATGTACGATGACGATACGAAATGCGCACCCTTCGCAAGGCACAGCTCGGCCAGCGGAACATGCCAGTCGCCCGGCAGCATCGACACCACCACATCGCCCTCGGTCAGGGCGCTGTCGAGTGCGGCGATGTCGAACGGTTTGATCCGGTCCGTCAGATCGCCAACCGCATCGCGGGCCTTGTCCACGCTGCGGTTCCAGACGGTGATGTCGCGCGCTTCCTCAAGCAGTCGCCGCAGGCCGGGGATGGCTGAAAGCCCTGTGCCGCACCAGTGAATTGTCATCTTATCCTCCTTGTCGCTGTGTCTGTGCCGGCCCCGTCAGAGCCGCGCAATGTGATCCTGGAATGTTGCCTCGGCCCTGCGCCAGACGCCGCTTTCGGGTGCCGTCAACGACAGCAGTGATGGCAATAGCTGTTCCGCGTAGTCCTGAGAGCTTTCGACCGGCAGCATCGAGGGCAGGTTGTCTATCGCCGTCACGTCCAGCACCGGATCGTCATGCACGCGCAGCGCGGGCTGGTCCCAGGTTGTCGTCCGGTCATAGACCTTGATCGGGGAAAAGTCGCTGTCGGGGTCGCACGCGATATCGCCGATGACCGACAGGGCGCGCGGGGCCTGTGTTGCGTCGGCGGGCACGAATACCGGCGTGCCGGGGCGCGCAAGGATGCAGTTGAGGAAGATCTCGTGCTGCAGGATCTCGGGAAACGGCCCGCCGCTGGCGGTTTCGGCGATGTCCCATTTGGTCACAGATACGCCCAAGGCTTCGCACAGGTCGGCGGCGCCGGTGCCAACACGGCCAAGCGCGCCAATGACAATGGCACGCGGACGCGGTGCGCCCGTTGCATCCATCTCGTTGCGCAATGCCGCCAGAAGGGCATCGCGCCCGGGATAGACCGCGACGGGGCCGCAGGCGTTGTCATGTTGTTGCGCCGCCCAGCATTTGAGCGATACAGCCGCCCCGGCGAACCCGGCCCAATAGCCAAAGGCGGCGACGCGCCGGTCGTTATCATCGACGAGGTATTCCAGATCCAGCAGCGTACCGCCGCCCGCCTTGAACCGCTCCAGCAGGCGTAGGCCCGCGGGCTGTCCCTTGAAGGCGTGGCCGAACATGATGTGCCGGTGCGGCAGGGGCGTGCCGTCTTCGGGCAGTTCCTTGAGCCCGAAGATGATCGCATCGCGCGGCGCGTCGGGCCACGTCCCTTGCGGCGCGATTTCCGCCCCGGCCTTGCGATAGCCGTCGATGCCGATGGCGCGCATGTTGCTTTCTTCCACCGTCACGCGGATGCCCGCAGCGATCAGCGCGGCCGTTCCCTCGGGGGTCAGGCCGACCCGCTCTTCGTTGGCGCGCTGTTCTGCACGCACCCACAGATGTGTCATGTCGTGATCTTCCCTCGCTAGTCTCGCGCGGCATACTAGGGTCCTCCGCCTGACACAAGTTGGCCAATGGCGAGATGGGCCGTTGTGGACGTTGAGAAGGCGCGCATCGGCGGGCCGCGGTGCGGCGATGCGCGGCGCCCTTCGGGCGCTATTTCGCGCAGGGCGCAGAATCCAACGTCCGCAACACGTCAACACCGGTCCAGAGCATTGCGCGGAACCTCAAAGACCTGACCGTGCGCGGATTTTACGATGGCGCGCCGGGGCATGGACAATGCCCGCGCGCCGGTGTTGGATCGCCGTAAAGGCAAGGGGGGACCGGCATGCACGTGAATACAGACAGATTTCTGGCGGAGCTGCACAAGCTGCGGGAGTTTGGCGCCGCCGGCGTGGGCAAGGGCGTTGTGCGCCCCGCCTATTCGCCCGCGGATATCGAGGCGCGCAAGTGGCTGGCCGAGCGAATGAGGCTGGCCGGGCTAACGCCGCATTTCGATCCGGTGGGCAACCTGTGGGGGCTGGCGCCGCTGGATGCGGGCGAAAAGAGTCTTCTGCTCGGCTCGCACAGCGACAGCCAGCCCGAGGGTGGATGGCTGGACGGGGCGTTGGGCGTGATGATGGCGCTTGAGATCGCCCGCAGCGCGCGCGAGGCGGATGGCCCGGCGGTGTCGGTGGTCAGCTTCCAGGATGAGGAGGGGCGCTTTGGCGTGACCACGGGAAGCTCCATCTGGGCCGGGAACCTGTCGTTGGAACAAGCGGATACGCTGACCGATCGTGATGGCATCACCTTTGCCGAGGCCCGCAGCGCGATGGCGCATCTGGCCGAGGGGTTTGTCGCGCCCGACCGATTCGATGGGTTCATCGAGTGTCATATCGAACAGGGGCCATGGCTATATGAGGCGGGGGAAGCGGCGGGTGTCGTCACCGGCATCGTGGGTATTCGCGACATGCGAATCACGCTCAAAGGGCAGCAAAACCACGCCGGCACCACGCCCATGCACCGCAGGCGGGATGCCTTTCAGGCGCTGTCGGAGTTCAACACGCGCCTGAATGATCGGTTCCGCAACGTCGTGACGCCTGAAACCGTCTGGACCATCGGGCATGTCGACGTGCAGCCCGGCGCCCACTCCATCGTGCCGGGGAAATGCGTGTTTTCCATGCAATGGCGTGACATGGACGCCGATCGGCTGGCGCGGATGGAGGCGATCATTCGCGATACCGCAACCGAGGTGGCCGGCGATATGGCGATGGAATTGAGCTATGGTCCGATGCTGGGGCTGGAGCCGGTGGCGATGGACAAGGACCAGCAGGCGGCATTGCGCGCCGCCGCGCAGGATGTTGCGCCGGATCGCTGGCGCAGCATGCCGTCGGGGGCGCTGCATGACGCCAGCAACGTGGCCGCCCTGATGCCTGCGGCGATGCTGTTCGTGCCGTCCATCGACGGGATCTCTCACGCCTTTGAAGAGGACACTGACGAGGCCGACCTCGCGACCGGCCTGAAGGTGTTGGCAGAGGCCGTTTCGCGCCTTCGTGGTGGCGGCTAAGGGGGTTCTCTCGTCTCGGTCATCGGCCGTTCGGAGCGTTCCGAAGGCGAGTTCGGCCTCGCCAGGTTTACTCAAATTGCTGCAATGCGCATCAAAGGCAATGCGCAAAGATAGTTTGTTGTGCGAATGGAAGCTCTTTGCGGAGTGTCGCTTACAGAGCTTGAAACGCCGCCTTTAGTATGCGAAACGATAGCAGCAGGGGAGCTTTGCGGCGAAATAAGCTTCGACAAGCAAATTAATAAACATGCCGCTGAAAACGTGCCGGGCAAACCGGAAAGCGCCCCAAGGCCGCCAAAACAGGCGGGCCGCCACAAAGAACAAATTCTAGGGCCGGCCGGAATGCACCCCCCAAGGGATGCGGGCGGGTCGGATGATGACCCGGCGGGTGCGCCGCCGGAGTGTCAGCAGAAATGGAGCGATGAGACGCATGACAGACTATCAAGCCGAGAACGCGGAATTGACGCTGACCGATCAGGTATACGGAGAAGACCCGCTGGCCGATCGGGAGACGGATCACTATCGCAAGGAGTATGTCACGTCCTTCGTGGACAAGTGGGACGAGTTGATCGACTGGCGCGGTCGCGCCGAAAGCGAGGGCCAGTTCTTTATCGACATTCTGCGCGCCCGCGGCAAGGAACGTGTGCTGGACGTGGCGTGCGGCACCGGGTTTCATTCGGTGCGCCTGACCGAGGCGGGGTTCGACGTGACAGCCGCCGATGGCTCTGCCGCGATGGTGGCCAAGGCGTTCCACAATGGCCAGGCGCGGGGCCTGATCCTCAAGACGGCGCAGGCCGATTGGCGCTGGCTCAACCGGGACATCAACGGCAAGTATGACGCGATTATCTGCCTGGGTAATTCGTTCACTCACCTCTACGAGGAATCCGATCGCCGCCGGGCATTGGCCGAATTCTATGCCGCGCTCAAGCATGACGGTATCCTGATCCTGGATCAGCGCAACTACGACGCGATGTTGGATCAGGGCTTTTCGACAAAGCACAAGTATTACTATTGCGGCGACCAGGTTACCGCAGAGCCCGATCACGTTGACGAAGGTCTGTGCCGGATGCGCTATACCTTCCCCGATGGTGAGTCCTTCACACTGAACATGTGCCCAATTCGCAAGAACTATGTCCGCCGCCTGCTGGGCGAGGCTGGGTTCGAGCGCGTGCGCACCTATGGCGATTTCCAGGAAACCTATGCCGAGGACGAGCCGGATTTCTTCATCCACGTGGCGGAAAAATCGGCGCTGCACCTGGTTCGCTGGGGTGGCACCAAGGCTGATGGCGAAACGGATATTCGCGACATCACCGAGGATTACTACGATAGCGACGACGCCGATACGTTCTACTCCACCATTTGGGGCGGCGAGGATCTGCATATCGGTCTTTATGACGAAACCAGCGACATCCGCACCGCCAGCGATCGCACGATCGAGGCGATGATCGAAAAGCTGCCCAAGCTGACCGAGACCTCTCGTGTACTGGACATGGGCGCGGGTTATGGCGGCGCGATGCGCACGCTGGTGCGCAAGACCGGCTGCGAGGCGGTGTGCCTGAACATTTCCGAGACCCAGAACGAATATAACCTCGGCAAGATCCGCGCGGCCAAGCTGACCGATCGGATTGGCGTGCGGCACGGCGTGTTCGAGGACGTGCCCGCCGACGACGATAGCTTTGACGTGGTCTGGAGCCAGGACGCATTCCTGCACTCGGATCAGCGCGACAAGGTGATGGCCGAGGCGTTCCGCGTGCTCAAACCCGGCGGGCATCTGATCTTTACCGATCCCATGCAGGCCGACGATGTGGCGCCGGGTGTCTTGCAGCCCGTGTATGACCGCCTGCAACTCAATAGCCTTGGGTCGATGCGGTTTTACCGTGAAGTGGCCGACACGCTTGGCTTTGAAACGGTCGAGCAGGACGAGATGACCGCGCAGTTGCGCAGCCACTACGCCCGCGTCCGCGAAGAGCTGTTGGCAAACTACGACCGCTTGCGCGAGAACGGCAGCTCTGCCGAGTACCTCGACAAGATGGCGGTCGGGCTTGAGAACTGGGTCAAGGCGGCCGATGCCGGGCATCTCGCCTGGGGCATCCAGCAGTTCCGCAAGCCTGCGTAAGCAATGGCACCGGGGCGGCCATATCGGCCGCGCCCGGCTCGCCACCGGTTTCCCAACAACGGAGTGACATCGATGACCGGGCAAACCCCCGATCACCAGATTGCAGTATCGTTCGAGCTGTTCCCGCCCAAGACCGAGGCAGGCCTAAAGACGCTTGCGCGAACGGTGGATCATCTCGAGGCCGCCGCCCCCGAATATTTCTCGGTTACCTACGGGGCCGGGGGCAGCACCCGTGACCGCACCGCCAAGGTGGTGGACATGGTGGGGGGCCGCACCGGCTTGCCTGTCGCGCATCATCTGACCTGCGTCGGCGCCAGCCGCGCGCAGATCGATGAGCAGGCGAAAGAGTTGTGGGCAAGCGGCATCCGCAAGATTGTTGCCCTACGCGGCGACCTCCCCGAAGGCGAAAGCCTGGCCGAAGACGGCTATCACGATGCGGCCGAGCTGGTGGCGGGGCTGCGCAACGTGGCCGATTTCGACATCTCCGTCGCCGCCTATCCCGAGGTGCACCCCGAGGCCGCCAGCGCGCAAAGTGATCTGGATCACCTCAAGCGCAAGCTGGATGCTGGGGCGAGCCGCGCGATCACGCAATATGCGTTTGATACCGATACGGTCCTGCGTTTCATCGACCGGGCCCGCGACGCGGGGATCACGGCGCCGATCGTGCCGGGCATCATGCCGGTTGCCAATTTCGCTAGCCTCAAGAGGTTCTCGCAGGGCTGCGGCGCCTCGATCCCGGATTGGATGGAAGAGATGTTCGCAGGCCTGGATGATACGCCCGAGATGCGCGCAATGGTCGCTACCAGCGTTGCCACTCAGCAGTGCCAGCGACTTATGGCCGCTGGCGTCGACGCGTTTCATATATATACCCTGAACAAGCCCGACGTATCCTTGGCGATATGCCGGGCACTGGGCCTGCCGGTGCGCGCCGTAACGGAATGCGCCGCCTGATCTGAGAGGACGGAAAAGACGATGACAGCAGATATCAGGAAACACGCCGCCGAGCGGATACTGGTGATGGACGGGGCCATGGGCACCATGATCCAGCAGGAAAAGCCGAACGAGGCGACGTATCGCGGGGACCGGTTTGCCGAGCACTCCTGCGATGTCGGCGGCAACAACGAGCTGCTCAGCTTGACGCAACCCGACATGATCCGCCGCATTCATGGCGATTTCCTGGAGGCCGGGGCGGATATCCTGTGCACCAACACGTTTGGCGCCAACGCCATCAGCCAGGCCGACTATGCCATGGAAGGCCTGGTCGAAGAGATGAACGTCGAAAGCGTGCGCCTCGCCCGCGAGGCGGCCGAGGCCGCGGCGACCCCTGATCGGCCCCGCTGGGTGGCCGGGGGGATCGGGCCGACGAACCAGACCTGTTCGATCAGTCCCGATGTCAACGATCCGGGCTACCGCGCCGTGACGTTTGACACGATGGCCGGAGCTTACCGCGAAGCGACCGAGGGCCTGATCAAGGGGGGGTGTGACCTGATCCTGATCGAGACGATCTTTGACACATTGAATGCCAAGGCCGCGATCTATGCCATTGAATCCCTGCGCGACGAGGGGGTCGAGGTGCCGCCGTTGATGATTTCGGGCACCATCACCGACCGCTCCGGCCGCACCCTGACGGGGCAGACGCCCGAGGCATTCTGGACCTCCGTCGCGCATGCGCGGCCATTTTCGGTGGGCCTCAACTGCGCGCTTGGCGCGGGCGAGATGCGGCAGCACGTGCGCACCCTTTCCGAGGTTGCCGATACCCGCATCAGCGCCTACCCCAACGCTGGCCTGCCCAACGAGATGGGCGGCTATGACGAGACGCCAGAGGAAACTGCGGCGCATCTGGGCGAATGGGCCGATGCGGGGCTTGTCAACATTGTTGGCGGCTGCTGCGGGACGACGCCGGACCACATTCGCGCCATCGCGGAGGCGGTCGCCGGCAAGGCGCCGCGCGTGGTTCCTGAAAAGGTCGCGCGGATGCGTCTGAGCGGTCTTGAGATGTTCGAAGCCCCCGGCGTCGATGCCGGGGCGATCAAGGAGGGCGCTGTATGACCTCGGTAGCCAATTTCATCAATATCGGCGAACGCACGAACGTCACCGGATCGGCCAAGTTCAAGAAGCTGATCATGGACGGCGATTATGACACGGCGCTGGACGTGGCGCGCAGCCAGGTCGAGAACGGCGCACAGATCATCGACGTCAACATGGACGAGGGTCTGCTGGACAGCGCCGAGGCGATGACACGGTTCCTGAACCTGATCGCGTCGGAGCCCGACATCAGCCGCGTGCCGGTGATGATCGACAGCTCCAAGTTCGAGGTGATAGAAGCGGGCCTGAAATGTGTGCAGGGCCGCTCGGTGGTCAATTCCATCTCGCTCAAGGAAGGCGAAGAGCCGTTCCTTGAACAGGCGCGCACCATCCGCCGCTATGGCGCGGCGGTGGTCGTCATGGCCTTTGACGAGGGTGGGCAGGCCGAAACCGCGCAGCACAAGTTCGAGATTTGCAAGCGGTCCTATGACCTGTTGACCGAAAAGGCCGGCTTTGATCCGTGGGATATCATCTTTGATCCCAACATTTTCGCGGTCGCAACGGGCATCGAGGCGCATAACGACTACGCCAACGCTTTTTTCGACGCGACCCGCATGATCAAGGAGGCAATGCCGCACACGCATGTCTCGGGCGGGTTGTCGAACGTGTCGTTCTCGTTCCGCGGCAACAACGCTGTGCGCGAGGCGATGCACTCGGCATTCCTGTATCACGCGATCCCGCTGGGCTTGGACATGGCGATCGTCAATGCGGGGCAGATCACCGTCTATGACGATATCCCAGACGAGCTGCGCGAGCATGTCGAGGATGTGCTGCTGAACCGGCGCGACGACGCGACTGATCGCCTGCTCGAGATCGCCGACAAGTACAAGGGCACCGGCGAGGCCTCCAAGACCGAAGACCCGAAATGGCGCGAAGGCACCGTCGAAGAGCGGCTGACCCATTCCCTGGTGCATGGCATCACCGAGCATGTGATCTCTGACACCGAAGAGGCGCGCCAGAAACTTGATAAGCCGCTGGATGTGATCGAAGGGCCGTTGATGGACGGCATGAACGTGGTTGGCGATCTGTTCGGCGATGGCAAGATGTTCCTTCCGCAGGTCGTCAAATCCGCCCGCGTGATGAAAACCGCCGTTGGTCATCTGCTCCCTTACATGGAGGAGGAAAAGCGCCGCTCGGGCGATACGTCGGCCAAGGGCAAGGTGCTGATGGCGACCGTCAAGGGCGATGTGCATGACATCGGCAAGAACATCGTAGGCGTCGTGCTGCAGTGTAACAACTACGACGTTGTCGATCTGGGCGTCATGGTCCCGACCGAGGATATCCTGGCAAAAGCCAAAGAGGAAAAAGCCGATATCGTCGGGCTGTCGGGACTGATCACGCCGTCGCTGGACCGGATGGTCGAGGTCGCCGGCGAAATGACGCGGCAGGGAATGGACCTGCCGCTGATGATTGGCGGCGCGACCACCTCGAAAAAGCACACGGCGCTGAAGGTGGCGACGGAATACGACAACGGCGTGATCCACGTCGATGATGCCTCCAAGGCGGTTGGCGTGGTGTCCAAGCTTCTGTCGAAAACGGCACGTCCTGCCTACCTGGCCGAGATCGCGCAGGAGCAGGAAACCATGCGTGCCGGGGCATCGAAAACCGGCGACAGGGCGACAACCGCGATCGAAGCGGCACGCGCCAACGCGTTCGACGGCGGCTGGAATGACTACACCCCGCCCGCGCCGCAATCGCCGGGCCTGAGCGTGATCGACGACATGCCGCTTGAGACGCTGCGCGAGTACATCGACTGGACGCCGTTCTTTAGCACGTGGGAGATGAAAGGCCGTTTCCCCGACATCCTGGATCACCCGGACAAGGGGCCTGCGGCGCGCGAGCTATATGAAAACGCGCAGGCGATGCTGGACAAGATCGTGAACGAGGGGTGGTTCACCCCGCGCGGTGTCGTGGGCTTGTGGCCGGCGAACTCTGAGGGCGATGATGTGCTGGTCTGGACGGACGAGACGCGCCGCGACGTGGCGCAACGCCTGCCGCAACTGCGCCAGCAAGGCCGCAAGAGCGGTGACAAGCCACATATGAGCTTGGCCGATTTCGTCGCGCCCAAGGGAACGCCGGACTGGATCGGCGGTTTCGCCGTCACGACGGGCGACGAAGTGCACGCGCTTGCCGACAAGTTCAAGGCCGAGGGCAACGACTATGACGCGATCATGGTGCAGGCCCTGGGCGACCGGCTGGCCGAGGCATTTGCCGAGGCGCTCCATGCCCGCGTGCGCCGCTCCTTGTGGGGCTATGCGCCGGGCGAGGCGATGGAGAACGATGACCTGATCGCCGAGAATTACCGCGGTATCCGGCCAGCGCCGGGCTACCCGGCCTGCCCCGACCACACCGAAAAGGCCAAGCTGTTTGAGCTGCTGGATGCCGAACGTCACACCGGCATCAGCCTGACGGATTCCTTTGCGATGTGGCCTGCGGCGGCGGTATCGGGGTTCTACTTCGCGCACCCCGAGGCCAGTTATTTCGGGATCGGGCGTTTGGGCCCCGATCAGGTGGCCGACTATGCGGATCGCAAGGGAATGGGCCTTGCGGAGATGGAAAAATGGCTGGCTCCCAGCCTGGGTTATACCCCGTCGCGCAATCGCGACGACGAGGGTGAGCCCCGCAAGATCGCCTGATCAACGCAGGCGCAACTCAATATCGAAGGAGAGGAACGAGATGAGCGACAAGACCTGGCTGTTTACCAGCGAATCGGTGTCCGAAGGGCACCCCGACAAGGTGTGTGACCGGATTTCCGACGCGGTTCTGGATGCGTACCTGGCCGCCGATCCGCAGGCGCGCGTTGCCTGCGAGACGCTGACAACCACCGATCACGTCACCATCGCCGGCGAGGTGCGCGGCCCCGACAGCGTGCTCAAGGATGTCGAGCAGATCGCACGCGACGCGATCAAGGACATCGGCTATGATCAGCCCGGGTTTTCTTGGAAAACCGCCGAGGTCGTCTGCCGCCTGCACGCGCAATCGTCGGACATCGCCATGGGCGTCGATGAGGGCGACAAGGGCGAAGAGGGTGCCGGCGACCAGGGCATCATGTTCGGCTATGCCTGCAACGAGACCGACGAGCTGATGCCGGCCCCGATCCAGTTCTCGCACCGCATCCTGCGCCACATGGCCGAGGATCGGAAATCGGGCAAGCAGCCCGGCTTTGGCCCCGACGCCAAGAGCCAGGTCACGCTGAAGTATCAAAACGGCAAGCCGGTTGGCGTGGACACTGTCGTCGTCTCGACCCAGCACGCCGAGGGCGTGAGCCAGGACGAAGTGCGCGAAATGGTCAAACCCTATATCGAGGGCGCTTTCCCCGATGGCTGGAGCCTGCCCGATGACCGCCTGATCGTGAATCCCACCGGGCAGTTCATCATCGGCGGCCCCGATGGCGACGCGGGCCTTACGGGGCGCAAGATCATCGTCGACACCTACGGCGGCGCGGCCCCGCATGGCGGCGGCGCGTTTTCGGGCAAGGACCCGACCAAGGTTGACCGCTCAGCGGCTTATGCGTCCCGCTACCTGGCCAAGAACGTCGTGGCCGCAGGGCTTGCCGACAAGTGCCAGATCCAGTTGGCCTATGCCATTGGTGTCCCCGAGCCGGTTGCCGTCTACGTCAATACGCTGGGCACCGGACGTGTGGACGAAGACAAGCTGGCGCGCACCCTGCGCGAGATGGTTCGCCTGACGCCGCGCGGCATCCGCGAGCACCTGGACCTGCTGCGCCCGATCTACACCCGCACCGCGGCCTATGGCCACTTTGGCCGTGACGCCACCGATGATGGCGGTTTCTCCTGGGAGCGTACCGATCTGGCCGATGAGTTGGCCCGTACCTTTGGTGCCACCCAAGCCGCCGAGTGATGCCCCGCGCGCGGGATCAAAAAAGATAAAGGAACGATACAATGAACAAACCGGAACAAATGACCACGGATTACATAATCAAGGATCTTTCACTATCGGCTTATGGTCGCAAGGAGTTGGCGATTGCTGAGACGGAGATGCCAGGTTTGATGGCGCTTCGGGAGGAGTTTGCAGGCGCGCAGCCGCTGAAGGGCGCGCGGATTGCGGGTAGCCTGCACATGACGATCCAGACGGCCGTTCTGATCGAGACGCTTGTTGCGCTCGGGGCGGATGTTCGCTGGGCGTCGTGCAACATCTTCTCGACGCAGGACCACGCTGCGGCGGCGATCGCCGAGGGCGGCACGCCCGTGTTCGCGGTGAAGGGCGAGACGCTTGAGGAATACTGGGATTACTGCGACCGGATTTTCCAGTTTTCCGAGGGCACGGCGAACATGATCCTCGACGATGGCGGCGATGCGACGATGTACGTGCTTCTTGGCGCGCGCGTCGAAGAGGGCG
>NZ_AUIJ01000004.1 GCF_000423645.1 Sediminimonas qiaohouensis DSM 21189
GAAGTCGGGCACCTGCCAGTCCAGGTCGACCAAATGCAGCAGGCTCTCGACGAAGCCTGTGGTCTGGCGTAGCGCCATGCCGAACAACACTTTCATCGTCAAGCATGTCTGGATAGCGGTGTCGCTGTAGGTCTGCTGCCGACCGCGCTTACCGGTCGGCGCAGCCTCCCAGATCATCTCCGGGTCAAACCAGACTGTCAGCGAGCCACGGCGCTTGAGCGCTTCGTTATAGGCCGGCCAGTTCCTGGTCTTGTAGGTTGGGGGTGTGGGTCTGCTCATGTCGCCCAGCTACCACACTGGATTCGCGACATGAATCCCTCACGCGCTTTGTGCAACAGAGCCTGCTAGCGATGTGATGAAGGTCTTGCGGAACGAGTGAAACACCTTCTTTCTACTCGAAAAGCCCTTCGATTTCTTGAAGTGGCCGAAGGCCTTGGTAACCGCTTTAGAAGCCTTGTCCTGTTCGCGTTCAGCCAAGCGCGGCCATATAGGTCCTGCATCCTTTCGTCGATCAAGCAACCAGGTCAAATACGAGTGGACTGGCACACGGCGCACACCGGCGATGCTTTTGGCCCTATCAACGTCAAAGAATGCAACGCCTTCATCGTCGCGTATGTCCTCCCACCTCAACGCACAGATCTCGCCAAGCCTCATCCCCGAGAAGAGGCCCACCATGCAGATCTCGACGACGTCATGGTTCTGTGGAAGGTGGCCAGAGAACAACTGGTGGATCTCGCCCAAGTCGAAGGCTGAGTAGGTGCGTTCTTGCGCTGTCTTCTTGGAAATCTTCCGTTCGAGCCCTTCAGTGGGACAATCACCTTCCACTTCCCCGACGGTAGTCGCCCAACGCCAAAGAGCGCGAATGGCCCCAAGATGGCGGTTCAAGGTTATATCTGAAAGCTGCCTACCTGTCCCACTATAGCGGCGTCTGATCTCCCCAAAAGTCCTAGAGCTATCACGCGGCGATTTCCCCCACGCTGGGTCTAAGGTTTCAAGGATCCCCATGAAGCGCCCCACGTCGGACCGCGTCAGGGTCTTTAATGGTTTGTCGGAAACGAATTCAGACAATCTTTGCAGGGTCGTACGGTGTTGTCTGACCGTCTGCGCATCACCCTTCTGGGCTGCTCTAGAGAGATATCGATCCGTCGCTTCAGATATGGTGAGCCCATACTTGCTCGCATTAGAGGCGGGCATGTTGCGCTTGATTCTACGGTAATCCTGCAAGCCATCCCATTTGGCTTGCTGCTGCGGCGACATGGCCAAAGGGTGTCCTTGTTCATCTTGGCCAAATTGGGTTGCAGCTTGATCAAGCAAGAGGTCTTGCTGGATGTCAAACTCAGTCAACGGCTCGTCAGCCGATGTTTCAACACTTTCAACTGATCGGGCCTCTATATCTGCGCTCAAAGAGCATTCGAGGGTGTCCTTGTAGACCTCTCTGGCGTCTACATCGCTTGTCGGTTTCAATGACCCTCGGAGGCTTTTGAAGACAGCTTCCCAATATGCTGCTCGCTCAGTTCGACGTGACATCGCAACGGTTAAATCTCTCGTCTCTAATGTCTCCACAATCTGTTCTTTTCCCAGTTTCTCGCGCAGATCCTTCGGAACTGCACGTTGGAAAAACCAGGTGTGTCCGCGCTTCTTGAGATAGTGAAAACCGCCAGTCATATTGGTCCGATGGTACAGGTTGATGGTACAAGTCCATGGTACATAACCCATTACTAATAAACAATATTATTTTCATTCAATGCCTTAGATGCCCTACTACTCTTGCTCCTACCACCCCAGCCAATGACCTCCTATCAAGCAGGTAGCGACCCCCGGGATCAGCGTTAGCATCGCGGCTGTATTCAGTCGGTATCGGGGCTGTAATCGTGCCATGCGCGGGGGAATACGACGTGTAGCTCATAGCGGTTGGGGAGGGTCTCGGTCTCGAGGGTTCCGTTGAGCTGCTCTGCGAAGGATTGTATCAGGCGGGAGCCGAGGCCCGAGCCGTCGGAGCGCTCTTCTTGCTGTGCCGCGTCATCGTGCGCCGCCTCATAGTTCGGTGCGCGCGAGTTTACCACGCTCAGGCACATGGTTGCATCATCCGGCGCGGTCAGGGCGATGTTGAGCCACGCCGTCCCGTCGCCGGATGCGCCGCAGTGCTTGACCGCGTTTGTTGCCGCCTCGGTCGCCAAGAGTGACAGCGGCACGGACTGGTCCGGGCTGATCTCGATCGGCTCAAGTTCCGTTGTGACATTGATCCGATGGCCGAGTTCGTCAACCGTCCCCACGACCACCAATTGCTGTATGATCTCATCAAGCAACTCGTCCGCCCGCACCCGCGACAGCTTGCGCGCCAGGTAGAGGTATCGGTGGATCGCCGACAGCGCCATCACGCGGTCGCGCACCCTGTGCAGCAGGCGCTTGGCCTCGGGGCTGTTGGTGGCGCGCATTTGCATGTTCATCATGCTGGAGATCAGTTGCAGGTTGTTTTTGACCCGGTGGTGGATCTCGCGCAGCAGCACCCGCTTTTCCTGCAGATCCTCTTCGCGGTGGCGGTCCAGCTCGGACAGGCGGCGCGTCATCGCGCGAAACGACTCGGCCACCACTTCAAGCTCTTCGGGCGCGTTGTCGAGGCGTGCGTTTTCGAGATCTCCGCGCCCGCTTGCGTAGAGGTGCATCCACGTGCGCAGACGCCGCACATGCCGGATAACCAGCCGGTGCACACCGATATAGGCCACGCCGATCGTGATGATCCACATGAGCAGCGGGAAATAGAGCGCCATTGCCTCTTCGTAGATTGGCATGACGAGGCCGCCGAGGTGCTGGGGCAGCCAACTGCCCATGGCGAAAACGCGCCCCTCGACGATAGGGACGACCGCGAAATCGCGGATCTCTCCCTTGCGGTTGGTGTCGCGGAAGGTGTCACGCTCGCGCGCGGCAAGCTCCTCCAGCGTTCTGTTTTCGGGCAGGACAGAGCGCCGGTCCTCGGCGAAACTCTCGGTCGCGACGATCTCGCCCTGGTCCTGGAACAGCGCGAGATCAAGCTCTGGCGCCGCCGTGGTCAGCGCGGTGTTGAGCGCGGTAACCGGCACGGCGATCCAGACGGTGCCGGCAAAGCGCCCGCCGTCGAAGGCGGGAACCGAGACGGTGACCGTCGCGACCCCGCCCAAGAACTCAAGCGAGCGCATTTCGACCTTGCGGGTGAGCCTGTTCGAGTCGGACAGGATCGAGGACGTCTCGCCGGGGGTCGTCCGGTCGTCGGTTGACGCACAGACCAACACCCCGTCGCCATCCACGAAACCGGCGAAAACGGAGAGGTTCGAGGCATCGACCAAGCGGTCCATCACCTGGCGGCAGGTTCCATCGGAGCGCTGCACGACGGGCATCAGCGCGGCCAACGTTTCGGCCGAACTGATGGCTGCGCCGATGATCTCGCGGCCCCCCGCGGCGGCCTGCTGCGTCTGTTCGAGCAGCGCAAGTCCGGACAGCGCCCGTCGTTCGTCAAGGACATTGTAGGTCTGGTAGACGGAGATCAGCCCCAGGGGCAGGATTGCCACGCTGAGAACGAGCGCCAACATGACCGCCAGGCCAAGCCGGGAGGAGCGCGGAGCAGGCGTAGGGCGCTCGCTCATGCCGCGGGCTTGCCGTTGACCACCCCCAGCGTCGCCGAATCCGTCATCTCGAGGTCGTCATGTTCGTCGAGATGCATCAATTCGGCCAGCCGCTTGCGGGCGCGGTTGGTGCGGCTTTTGATGGTGCCCACGGCGCAGCCGCACATTTCGGCCGCGTCCTCGTACGAGAACCCCTCGACCCCGACGAGAACCAGAACTTCGCGCTGCTCATCGGGGAGTTGGACGAACGCGGCGCGAAAATCCGCCAACGCCAGGTGCCCGTCATGCGCCGGCTTTTCGGACATGGAGTTAGACATCGTGCCGTCGGGATCCTCGATCTCCCAGCGGCGTTTGCGGTAGAGCGAGTAATAGGTGTTGCGCAAGATGGTAAACAGCCAAGCGCGCATGTTCGTTCCCGGCTCGAACTTGTCGAAATTGCTCCAGGCCTTGACCACGGCATCCTGCACAAGGTCATCCGCCGTCGCCGAATTGGGCGCCAAGCTGAGTGCAAACGCGCGCATGGCGGGCAGGTGTTCGATCAGTTCGTCCTTTGGGTCCGTGCTGTCGGTCACTTGTCACCCTCGGAAGGTTGTTCGCTTTGCTCCGATTGCTTTTCCTGCTCTCGGAGCTTCTCAATCAACTGCGTGAACCGTTCGGGCAAAGGCTCTGCCGCTGCATCCGAGTAGACGCGCCGAAGGTTTTCGTCGATTTGCTGGTTCAGTCGTGAGGGCCTGCGCTTGGTTGTCATATCGTGATATTTTCTGTCATGATTGCCGGTGCGGGTTGCGCGCCGGCTGAATATTTTTTCGCGGTTGCTGGAACATAACACGCGCCCCCTGCGTTTGGTTCCGTGCAACGCATAAAAAATTTCGAGGTTATTCATGACGGACACTGACAGTCGGCCTGATCGCGCACAGCATGTCGCGCAGGACCTGCCCTTTTTGCGCCGGTATGCCCGCGCGCTGACGGGGAGCCAGAAAACCGGGGACAACTACGCCGCCGCGACGCTGGAGGCGATGCTGTCGGACGTCGGCATGTTCGACAAGGACCTGGACCCCAAGGTTGCGCTTTTTCGCGCATTTCACAGGATATGGGAGTCGTCGGGCGCGCCGGTAGACACGGATGACGAGGCCGCCGATTTTTCCGAGAACCGCGCGCAATGGCGGCTTTCGGGATTGACGCCGAACACCCGCGAGGTGCTGTTGCTACATAGCATCGAGGGCTTCTCGATCGAGGATATCGCCGCCATCGTGGGTATTGAAGCGGGCGAGGCGAAAGACCTGCTGTCGATCGCACGGCGCGAGATGGCCGGTGCGATCCGCGGCCGGATCATGGTGATCGAGGACGAGGCGATCATCGCCATGGACATCTCGGCCATCGTCGAGAGTTTGGGCCACGGCGTGACCGGCAACGCCCGCACCCGCGACGAAGCGGTAGAGCTTGCCCGGCACGATCCGCCCGACATGATCCTTGCCGACATTCAGCTTGCCGACAGGTCATCCGGCATCGACGCGGTCAACCACATCTTGCGGGAAATGGGCGAGGTGCCGGTCGTGTTCATCACGGCCTTCCCCGAGCGCCTGTTGACCGGCGAGCGGCCCGAACCCGCCTTCCTGATCACGAAGCCCTATTCCGAAGAACAGGTGCAGTCGGCGATCAGCCAGGCGATGTTCTTTGCCAGCACCGAGACGGTTAAGATTTGACCACGTAAGACGAAAACCCCGCGCGGATTGCGCGGGGTCTTTTCGCGATTTGGGCTGGCTTTGAGCGGCAATTGGATGACCGGTTGAGGAGCCGCGCAGCCCCCGACCGCCGGGTGGGCGCAGCAACGGGTGTGGATCGCACTTTATGCCAGCCAAATACCTCCTTGCTATCAATCATTTGATACGCTGCAAAAGCGCCCGCCCGTCACGCCAAAGGCGTGCCGATGATGGGCGGCGCACCTCTGGTGCGACGGGGGCGGTCGGGCGCTGCGCGGCGGCGCGCAAGCGCGCCTCTATTCCGCGCATTGGTGCCGGGCCTCAACGGCAGCGATAGGCCATACGCTGCCAATACCGATCCCGCGCAATGGTCTCAGCGCGCTCGCCTGCGCCGCGGCCTCGTTCCTGGTCTGGCGGATCAGGGCGTTCGACCGCGCAGGGCGCGGACGACGACGGCCACGATGAACAGGGCCAGGAATATCACGAACAGGATCTGGGCAATTCCGGCGGACGCCGAGGCGATGCCGCCAAACCCGAATATGCCCGCGATAAACGCGACGATGAAGAATGTAAGTGCCCAATAAAGCAATTTCGCCTCCTTCAAAGGTTACTTGGTTCGATCATTGGGTAAACGCGCCAACTGTCCGGTTGGTTCCTCGAAACAATGAAACAGGTAGGTCGCGCCCCCAGCCCCGATAAAAAAGCCCCCGCCATGTTTCAGACGGGGGCAGGCACCTATGGGACAGAAAAGGTGCGCTTGGATCGTCCACTTGGGGACACAGGGAGACCAAGCAAAGCCACGCCAATAGCGCAGCTTCACCCAATCAACACGGCGGTCGGCGATTTGTTCCAACGGCAAAGAGATTCTTTGCGCGGGCCTCATGGGAAGGGTCGTAGAAATAGCGCCATTAACGCACGAGGGCGGGGAAAAGTTCCAAAAAATTCTTGGAAAAATTTCGGCCCCGAACGGAAACCAAACCGGACAGATAACCGTTGAGTGAACCAGGCGCGGCATTGATGGCGGCGCCAGAGATCCAAAGCGCAAAGGAGATCTGTGATGAGACAAATTCTTGCATACAGCGCTATCGTCGCACTGTCCGCGACGCCGGTTCTGGCCGACTCGCACGACACTGCCGAGGAGGACACGCAAAGCTCGACCACGATGGAGCAGTCGGAAGAGCAGACCGACACGACAGCCGAAACCGGCCAGGAGTCCGATACGACGGCCGAGAGCGGCCAAGAGTCGGGCACGTCTGCCGAGAGCGGCCAAGAGTCGAGCACGACGACCGAAAGCAGTCAGGAGTCCGACACGACGGCCGAGAGCGGCCAAAACTCGGACATGCAGGCGACCGAACTTAGCGAAGAAGAGCGCAGCCAACTGACCGCCGAGCAACTGATGGGCCAATCGGTCTATGACGCCAATGGCAACGAGGTCGGCGACATCGGCGAGGTCCTGATGAACGGAGACGGCGAAAGCACAGAGGTCGTGATCGAAGTCGGCGGCTTCCTTGGCATAGGGGAAAAGCCCGTTGCCGTGGCCCTGAAAGACCTGACCATTTCGCGCAGCGACGGGGCAAGCAGCGCGCTGCGCATCGAGACGGCGCACACCGAGGAAGACCTCGACAGCATGCCGGAATGGAAAGGCGAAGCCTAACGCCTGCGGCGCAAGGCACCTGACCGACACCCCAAACCGAGAGGGCGGCGCGTGACCGCGCCGCCTGTTCAACCCCGAAGGAGAGACCCCATGTATACGCGCAGCATTACCCTTGCCGTCACCGCATTTGGCCTTGCAGCGGCGCCGGCCTTGGCAGCCCCGACCGTTCAGGCCGTTACCGACCTGAACCTGCGGGCCGGACCGGGGCCGCGGTTCGAAATCATCAGCGTCATCGACCAGGAGGCCAGCGCCGAAATTCAAGGCTGCCTTGAGAATGGCAGCTGGTGCAAGGTGAGCTATAACGGCGACACCGGATGGGCCTATGGCGAATACCTGACCGGCAAGGTAGCCGAGGATTATGTTCCGGTCGTGTCCCAACAGACCACTATCGAAACCGGCACCGTGACCTACGAGAACGAGGATCACAGCGGCGCGGTGATCGGCAGCGGCTCTGCCGGGGCGCTGGCCGGTGCGATCGTTGGCGGCCCGGTCGGGGCCGTGGCTGGTGCAATCGCCGGTGGCGCCGCAGGTGCCGCGGTGGAGCCGAAAGAAGAGGTTGTCAGCTACGTACGCACCAACAAGGTCGAGCCGGTGTACCTGGAGGGCGAAGTGGTCACGGGCGTTCAACTGCCCGACACTGTCAAGCTCCGGGAGATCCCGGATTCGGAGTACCGCTATGTCTACGTGAACGGTGCGCCGGTCCTGGTGGAGCCGGAGAACCGTACCGTCGTGCACATTGCACGGTGATGCATGACATTGGGGCAGCGCGCGGGCGCTGCCCCGATCATTGGCTTTTCCAGCAAAATTGATCGGCCCGCGTGCAGCGGCCCGTCGCATGGTTTCTCAAAACCTGGGGAACCACAGGGCGCGGGCCGCGTTGGGTATGTACCGAACAAGGAGGCCCAAGATGACCCACAGAATGCTTACCCGAACGACGGCTTTGACCCTTTGCCTCGCGTTGACGGCGCCGGGGGCGGGACTGGCGCAGGCGGACATCCCTTGCGCGGACGGCAATGATCAGGCCTGCGAGAATGCCAATGATCGCGGTGCGCTGGCCATGGTTATGGCCTCGCTCGCGGCAGGCAAGCGCCCAACGGCGGGCCAGATCGGGCAGCTGAACAAGGGCGATTTGAAGAAGCTTATCGAGGCGCGTGATCTGGATATCGATCCGCGCGGCATGCCGCCCACCGAGTTGCGCGCCGCGGTAATGGCAGAGCTTGGCATTGAGGGCCGTGCCGAGGCCGAAGCCAAAGATGAACCCCCGCGCGAACAGGATAAGGCCGAGGCCGAAAGCGGCGTGGTGGATGAACTCGCGCAGGCGCTGACCGGCGGCGAAGAGGACCAGCAGGCGCAGGCCGAGGTGGGAGCAGAGGCACTGACCGAGGTAGAGACCGAGGCAGAGGCATCTGACAGGCCCCGCAAGGAATTGACGCGGCAGGATATTGATCGCCTGAACCGGAAGGGACTTCTGCAGGTGAACCGCCAGCGCGGTCTGGGCATTGAGGCGCAAGGAATTGGAACCGCCGACCTGCGCACCGCGGTGAAGGCAGAGCTTGGCATGAAAGCCCGTGCCAAGGCTAAGGGCGAAGGTGAACCCCAGCCCGAAGAGGAAAAGGCCGAGGCCGAAAGCGGCGTGGTGGATGAACTCGCGCAGGCCCTGACCGGCGGCGAAGGGAACCAGCAGGCGCAGGTCGAAGCAGAGGCCGAAGCGCAGGCCGAGGCCGAAGTGCAGGCATCCGACCGGACCCGTAGGGAATTGACGCGGAACGATATCGGCGGCATGTCTCGAACGCAGCTGTTGAAGGTTATCCGGCAGCGCAACCTTGCCATCGACCCACAAGGCAAGCGGACCGGCGATCTGAGGAACGCGGTAGGGCGCGAGCTGGGCCTGATGCAGGCGACGCCCCAACAGCGGCCCGAACAGACGGGCGACAGCCTTGGCGACGCGCTGGAAAAGGCGGCAGAGGGGGCTGTTGACGAGCTTGAGCAAACGCTCGACCGGGACAAGGCCGAACGCGAGGCGGAACTTGACCGCCGCCGCGCCGAGAAAGACGCGGATGCGGACAAACCGATGGCCGCGACGGGCGACGCCGGGACGGAGGGCGATGCCAAGGTCACGACCCAAACCGTGACCGAGGAAAACGCAAGATCCAGCGATGAGGAGTTCGAGACGCAGCTCAAGGCCGGCGCCGAAGCAACGACGCAGACCCAAGCGCAGAGCGATGGTGATGACGGGCTCAGCACCTTGGGCAAGGCGGCGGCGCTCGGCCTTGGGGCGATTGCGTTGAACGAGATCCTCAGCGCGGATGACGAGGTGGTTACCAGCTCCCGGGACCGGGTCGTTGTACGGCAGGATGGCCAGCTTCGTGTTTTGAAGAATGACGACGTTCACCTGCTGCGCCCGGGCAACGAAGTTCGGACGCGCACCTTCGATGATGGCTCGACACGTACCGTGGTTTTCCGGGGCGATGGCAGCAAGATCATCACCATTCGCGCGGCGGATGGCCGGGTGCTGCGCCGCGTTCGGGAGCGCACGGATGGCTCGCGTGTCGTGATCTTTGACGACACCCAGCACAGGCACGAGCCAGTCGTTGTGAGGAACCTGCCAGAGCCACCGCGTGAAAGTGGCGTGACCTATTCAAGGCGCGACCGCGCCGCGCTTGAGGAGGCGCTGAACGCGGAACTGGCGGCCGATGTAAACCGGCGATTTTCCCTGCGGCAGGTGCGCGAGATCAGCGCAGTTCGCAAACTGATGCCGCCCGTGACGCTGGACGCGGTGAACTTCAGGACCGACTCGGCCGTGATCCGTCCGCGCGAGGCGGAGGACCTGGCTGCCCTGGGGCAGAAAATGGCCGCGGCAATCGATCATAACCCTGACGAGGTGTTCCTTGTCGAAGGGCACACCGACACCGTCGGAAGCGCGAGCTATAACCTTGCCCTGTCGGACCGGCGCGCGGAATCCGTGGCGCTGGCGCTGGTGGAATATTTCGACGTGCCGCCAGAGAACCTGGTGATCCAGGGCTACGGCGAATCCGATCTCGCGGTTGAAGTGAGGGGGCCGCAGCGCGCCAACCGCCGCGCGACAGTGCGCCGTATCACGCCGCTTCTGCATCGCGGGCAATGACCAGATAGCGGGGCTGGCACGCGCCTGACATCAAACGGCACTTCTGCTTCGGCGGGTGGTCTTAGGGACTGCCCGCCGAAGTCATGAGGTCCCGCAGGTATTGCGCGTAGAGCGCATCAATCCCGGCCCTGTTGAGGTGATCCGTGTCGAAGAAATACTTCAAATCGGGCAAGGCGGTGCTGAGGTCGTGAAACGGGATGTCATGCGAGCGAAGGCGCGCGCGCAGGGCCGCGTCGAAATCCGCCTCGTTGGGCAGGGCCTCGCGAAATGGTTCCGGCAGGGGGAGCTTGACGACCACGACCTGCATGCCAGACGCCCGGGCCGCGTCGAACACCGAAAACAACACGTCGAAATAGGCGTTCCGCACGTCCGTTTGCGCCTGATCGGGGTAGAGGTAATCGATCCGGCTTTGGACGGCGTGGCGCGACAGGCGAACCTGGTTGTCGAAATCTTCGGCCCCGCGCCAGCCCTCTTGCGGAAAACGGTCCGGCGGGTTGAGTTTCGAAAAGGCGGTCAGGTAGTCGGCCAACGCGGCCGGTTTGATGCCCCTGCGAATGGTCAGATCGGCCATGATCGCCGCGGTTGAGGGGCGCAGCGGCGTCTTTCTGAGCAGCTTGCGGTCGGTGATCCGCTCTTCGTTCCAGCGCGGCGAGGTGAAGGCAAAGGAATCGACCACGTAGAGAAGGTGGCGCGGCGCGATATCGCGCTTGGCCTGACGAAAGACGAACCCGTTATAGAGCGGCCCGGCGCCGACCTCGGCCAGCACCGCCATGGATTGCCCGGTATCGGCCTCAAGGCGCTTGGGGATTTCGCCAAACGCCAGAGGCAGGGCGTGCGAGGCCCCCAGAACCAGCCAATCCACCTGCGTGCCCCGCATCGCCAGAAGCTTCTGGAACGCGGTCTCTTGGCCCGAGCGCCCGATGGTCACTTCGGCGATCCCGGCCGCACCGGCATAGAGCAGCACAAACAGCGCAACGAACGCCGCGACCCGGCGGCGGGGCAACGGTACTACGGGGCGGTCCGAGATTTCCATGGTGCGATCCTTCAGAACTGCATGTAGACGAACGCCTCGTTCTGCCAGCGGCCCAGTAGCAACAGGGCAAAGAGGCCGGCATAGATCGCGCCCCAGCGAAGCAGGCGCGGCGCGCGCGAGAGGCGTTTGCGGCGGCTTTTGCTTTCCATCACCAGCTCGATCGCCAGCAGCCCGACGATGAGGGCCGCAAGAAAGCCGTGCTCAAGCGTGAACGGGTAACTGGCCAACAGCCCCGGCAGCGTGGGCAGCGCCGCCCAGATGCGCGAAATGACCGTCAGGCCATCGGCCAGGTCGCCGGCCCGAAAGAAGATCCAGCTTACCAAGATCAGGTGAAACACCAACAAGGTGGCAATGATCCGATAGAACACCGCCGTGCGAGAGCCGCGCAGGCGGCCCCGGATCCGGCGGTGCAGGGGACTGAGCGCGCGTTCCACCCATATATAGAGCCCGTTGAGCGCGCCCCACGCGAGGAACCCCCAACCGATCCCGTAACCAAGGCCCGCGTGCCAAATCCCGCTGGCGATGAACACGATCATCAGGCCCAGGTACATGCGAAGGGCGGTGCGGGTATCGCCGATAATGGGGTAATAGAGGTAGTCGCGGAACCAGCTGGCCAGCGAAATGTGCCACCGGCGCGACCAGAATTCGCTAATCGAATGGGCGAAGTAGGAACGGCGGAAGTTCTCGGACAGGCGAATGCCGAAAAGCTGCGAGGCGCCGCGGGCCATGTCGGTGTAGCCCGAAAAATCGCAATAGATCTGGAAGGCGAAGAAATAGGTGGCAATCAAAAGCTCCATCGGGACGGCATAGCCCGGGATCGCGTAGGCCCTATCGACGAACGGGGCGAGGTTGTCGGCGATCACGACCTTTTTCACCAGCCCCCAGAGGAAAAGCTGTGCGCCAAGGGCGAAATGAACCGGCTTCATCGGGGCGCGGCGGCGCAGTTCCTCGGTGAAGGGCACGATCCGCTCGATGGGACCGGCGAGGATCTTGGGAAACCAGGCCAGCAGCAAAAGATCCTGCCCGCTGCTGGCGGCGGTATCGGTGGGCGCGCGATAGCGATCGATCAACAGTGCGATCGCCGTGAACGCATAGAACGAAAACCCGGCGGGGGCGGTCAGGCCCAAGCGTGGCAGGGCGGCAATATCCTGCGCGATCGGGTCGTAGTATTTCAGGGCGCCCATCAGGCCCAGGATCAACAGGATCGCCGCCCACAGCACCGCCAACCGGCGGCGCGTCTCGGCGCGTGCCAGCAGACGGCCCGCGGCAAGGGCAATCGCGGCGACAGCCCCGAAATAGGCAAGGTTGAGGATGCCGAAGCTTGCATAGAATGCGAAGCTGGCCAGCAGAAGCCACGGCAAACGCCATCGCGCCGGCAGCCACCAGAACAAGATGACGGCGACCGGCAGGAACAGCAAAAACCCGGGAGATGTGAACAACATGGTGCAGCCCCGTCAACCTGGCCGGGGGCGTATCGCGCCCCTGCCCTTTTCAGTACGACGCCCCACCTGCGCGAAGTGCCGGCGGGACCTCATCGATGGGGATGCCCGCGTTCAGCACCAGGTAATCGGCAAGCAGCTGCCGCTCTTCCGGTGTTGTTTCGATCTCGATATGGCTGGGGGAGTTCATGGTGCCCAACCATGCCTCGCGCGTGCGGTCTTGCGTGATCACGACGGTGATGATGTGGCACGACTGGCACAGTTCCAACGACATGTCGCGGCCATCGCGCGGCAGGTCCTCATCTGCCGGAAGCGGGGCGCGCGCGGCAAGGTAATACGCAAGCGTGTCCGTCTGCCACGTGTCGAGTTCGGCAATCGCCGGTGAGGTCTCCGATGCCTGCGCCAGCGCCTGGCGCCAATATTCGGCATCTGCGGATTTGGAACGGATCGCCTCGCCGAAATCCTTTGGCAACCCTTCGGCTTGCACCCCTTCCAGAAGGCTACGGCCGCCGAGCGGGATGAACGAGAACATGTCGTCTTCCTGCGCCGCCAGCGAGGCGCCCATTATGAGGGCTGCCAGCACTGCGAGGGTCTGCGAAATCCGATGTCTCATGGCGTCATTCCTTGTGCATGTCTTGCTTTCGTCAAAACCGCAGTTCGGGCGGCACGTCGTCGAAGGCCAGGGGCATGTTGATGGCCGAGTAGCCCGCAAAGGTTTCCCGTTCGACGCGGCTCATGGGGATCTCGGTGTGGAAGGGCGATTTGAACGTGCTAAGCCAGCCGGCCTTGTCCCGGTCATGCATGAGGTAGCCGGAGAAAAGCGCATGGCAGAACTGGCATTGCGCCACGGCAAGGTCCTTGCCATCGGGCGGCAGCACCTCCGCCAGCTCCGTCGCGCCGAGCCCCGAGACCGGCTTGCCCCCCAGTGGCAGGTTGAGCGCGGCGTAGCTGGCCAGGGTTTCAATGCTGGCAGGGTCAAGACCGGCATCAAGGGATGTGGCCCAGGTTGCCCATCCCTCGGGCGCATCATCGCGCATCAGGGTGTCCTGCGCCGCCTCGGGCGTCATAGCGGACAGCAAGCCCGTCAGGATGCTGCGACCGCCATCGGGCATGAACGCGAACTGATCGTCGTCTGCCGCCCAAAGCGCCATCGCGGCCATGGCGGGCACCAGTGCCACGCCCGTTATCCACTTGCCCCGCCGCATCATTTCCCGCCCCTTTTGCCTGCGGCCGCGCCGGGGGCGGCAAGGGAATAAACCGGCACCGACAGTGTTCTGACCGGCGCGTGGCCCGCATCCTTGCCGCCATGCAGCATGTCGAGCTTCATGGCGGTTTCGTCCTCGAAATACCGCTCGCCGCAGCTTTCGCAGACCAGCGCCGGGACATCCTCGATCACGACCAGCTCGTCGCCGCGCCAAAACGCGGTGCGCACCTGGTCGGGCTCAAGGACGCCCCCGTCGCAGCCGGTACAGGTCAGATCGGCCCCGGCGGTGCCCGCTGCCGCCTCAGGCGAGGTCACGGGCCGCTCCTGCGATACCTTCGGCATTTGGCCGCATCCAGGTGAACATCTCGGGCGAGGCCGGCGGCGGGGCGTCGGGGAACGCGACCCGTTTGAAGCGTGCGCCTTCGACGTTTTCGGCCACCCGTGCGACGACTTCGGCGCCGGGTCCGAGGGTGTAGTAGGATTGATCCACCGTCAAAAGGCGCTTGGTCTTGGCCACCGAATTGACGAGCGTCTCGGTATCCATTTCCTTGAGCACACGCAGGTCGATCACCTCGACGCTCATGCCCTCGCCGGTAAGGGTTTCGGCGGCCTCCAACACGCCGGGCATGCCGCCGCCCGAGCTGACGATCGTCAGATCGCTACCCTCCTGGCGCATGGCGGCCTTGTCGAGCGGAACCTCGTAGGGTTCGTCCGGCACCTCGCCCGTGAGGGTGCGAAGCCCTGCGGGATAGAGGTAGACCACCGGGTCAGGCGAACGCAGCGCGGCATGCATCAACCCCTTGGCGTCATAGGGCGTGGACGGAATCACCGTGCGCACCCCGGGGATGTGCATGTAATAGCTGTCCTCCTCATAGCAGGAATGCTGCTGCGCGAAGCCGGGGGTCTGCCCTGTCATCTCGATGATCCAGACCGCCGGCAAACTGGCCACGCCACCGGTTTTGTGGCGCATCTTTGATGCGTAGTTCTGGATCAACTCGAAGGGCATCAGCGCGCCCTGGTAGGGGATGTAGGTCGCCGATTTCGACCCTGCGAGGCTGGCGCCCAACACGGTCGCGGCCATCCAGTATTCGTCGATGCCGGTGTTCACCACGCGCTTGCGCCCGAACTCGGTTTCCAGGTTGATCACGGGTTTGCCGGGGGTCGATGCCACCGGCGGGGTTAGCTCAAAGATCCAGGTCATGGCCGGATCCTGCTGCATTTCGTACTGCACGGCCTCAAGGACCGAGTACATCCAGCTTTTCTGTGCCATTGGGTATTCCTTTCAAGTGGGGGCTCAAGTCAGCCGAACTGCCGCGCGGGGACCGTGCCTTCGGCAAAGACATGGCGAAGCCCGTCCTCGGGTGTGCAAAGGGGTTGGCTCAGGGCCCATTCGAAGGCTGATGCGATTTCGGCCTTTACCTCTTCCTCGATTTCCGCGGCGCGCGCGTCATCGATCACGCCCCAATCCACGAGGATCTTGCGGGAGATGTCGACCGGGTCGCGCTGCATCCACGCGCGCACCTCGCGTTCGGGCCTGAACGACGTGATGGCCAACGGATCATAGCCAAACGCGCCAAGCTCACCGGCCTTGGCGCCGGGTGCGCCCCAATGGTTGTAGTAGCGATAGGTCTTGGCCTCGATAAAGGTCGGACCACCGCCCGAGCGGGCGCGGTTCACGGCCTCTTTCGCGGCGTTGTAGACCTGGATGACATCCTGGCCATCGACAACCTCGGTCGCTATTCCGTAGGCGGCCGCCGCATCGGCGATGTTCTTGTGCGGGCAGGAATAGGAATAGTGCGCGAACTGGTGATAGAGGTTGTTTTCCAGCACGTAGATGAACGGCAGATCCAGCAGCTTCGCGTTGTTGAGCGCCGAGTGGAATTGCGGCGTGGCATAGGTGCCGTCACCGGCGAACGCGACGCTTACCTGGTCGCTGCCGCGCGCGCGGAACGCGAAGGCAGAGCCCGCCGCCGTCACGTGGCCCGGGCCGACCATCCCGTCGGCGCCAATGAACCCGACGCTGGGGTCCGAGATGTGCATTTCGGCGCCATAGCCGCCGTTCATGCCGGTGGCGCGAAAATCCATTTCGGCCACCATCTTGGGGATATCCACGCCCTTGGCGATCGCGTGCCCGGAGGGCCGGTGCGTCGAATAGACAAGGTCGATCTGGTCGAACGGTCCGTCATTGCGCAAGGCGGCGCAAACGCCTGTCGCGACGGCCTCTTGGCCGGCGTAGAAGTGGTTGTAGCCGCGGTAATCGGGGTTGGTCAGCATCTGGTCGGCCTGCGTGCGCTCGTGCCAGCGAATGCGCAGGATCGTGCGATACATGTTGATCAGTTTCTCGTCCGATAGATCCTTGGCGAAAAAGCCGATGTCGCCATTGGCCAAGGCACGGCTGCCGGTGGTCGAAACCACCGCGCCGGTGAGCGCGGCCAGCTTGAGGAACCCACGCCGCGATTCGGATCGTGGCCCTTCATCGTCGCACCGCAACGTGTGTGCATTGTCTTCATTTGTCATGATTGCCTCCTCCCAATCTGGCTTTGGCAGGACGCGTGAGAGGCATCCTGCGAAAGGCCAATGGTCAAAGGCTATGCCTGCATATCCGAGTCGTCATTGACGCGTGTTAAGCGCGGCAATCCGGCCCGCGATTAGCCGAGTTTGCCCGCCAAATAGTCCACCGCCTTGTCAGGTGTCTCAAGGCGGGGATAATCAAGCTCGGGCACCGAAACGCCGAGTTTCTCGTGAAGGGCGCTCACGAGATTGAGGATATCCATGGAATCCAGTTCGAGATCATCAAGCAGGTGATCGTCGCCCGAGATATTGTCCGGGTCGAGATCCGGTGCGATGCGGATCAGTTCCTCGATGAAGGCGGATCTTATTTCATCACGGGTCATGGTGGCTCCTGCGCTTGCGGTATTGCGTCGGTATTGCGTCGGTATTGCGTCGGTGTGGTGCGGGCGCGGCGGCGTGCGCCCAGTGCCATGCGCCGTGCTCATTTCTCGTCCGTTTCCAGTGTCGAGATGTCGCCTTCGGGCAGGCCCATTTCGCGGGCCTTGAGCAGCCGGCGCATGATCTTGCCCGAGCGCGTCTTTGGCAGGCTTTCGCGGAACACGATCTCGCGCGGAGCGACGGCGGGGCCGAGGCGCTTGCGGGCGTGGCCGCGCAGATCGCGTTCAAGGTCTTCGGTCGCGTCCTGCCCGGGGTTGAGGACGACATAGGCCTTGACCACCTCGCCCGCGGTCTCGTCCGGGATGCCGATCACCGCGGCCTCGGCGACGGCGTCGTGTTCAATGAGGGCGCTTTCCACCTCGAACGGGCCGATCAGGTGGCCGGAGGATTTGATCAGGTCATCGGCGCGGCCAATGAACCAGAAATACCCGGCCGCGTCCCGCATCGCCAGATCGCCCGTAAGGTACCAGCCGTCGCGGAACACCTTGTTATAGCGCGCCTCTTCGTTCAGGTAAGCGCGCATCATCGACGGCCAGCCGGGGCGCAGGGCCAGTTCGCCCACCTCGCCGTCGGCGCATTCGCGCAAGGCGTCCCCTTCGGCCTCGGTATCCACGATGCCGGCCTCGATCCCCGGCAAGGGTTTCCCCATGGAGCCGGGCCGGATGTCCATCGCCGCGGTGTTGGCGATCATGATCCCGCCGGTTTCCGATTGCCACCAGTTGTCGTGAAAGGGGCGGCCGAACACCTCGTTGCCCCAAACGACCGCCTCGGGGTTCAAGGGCTCGCCGACACTGGCGAGGAATTGCAGCGCCGAGAAGTCGTAGCCTTGCGCCGCCTCCCTGCCCGCGCGCATCATCATGCGGATCGCTGTCGGGGCGGTGTACCAGACTTCGATCTTTTCGCGCTCCAGCGTGCTGTACCAGCGATCGAGGTTGTATTCGGCTTCATCGACGATCATCGAGACGCCATTCACCAGCGGCGCGATGATGCCGTAGGACGTGCCCGTGACCCACCCGGGATCGGCGGTGCACCAGTAGATCGTGCCAAGCCGCAATTCGAGCGCGCCGCGCCCGGTGGCGGCGTGGGTGACAACCGCCTCGTGCACGTGGACCACGCCCTTGGGCCGCCCCGTTGTGCCGGATGTGAAGTGAATAAGCGCCATGTCCTCGGGGCCGGTTTTGACGGGGTCGAACCTGTCGGGTGCCTTGTCGAATTCCGGCGCCAGTGCCACGCAATCCTCGGGCGCATCATCGCCGGTGATGAGCACCAGTTTCAGCGAGGGAATATCGCGGCGCCATTCGGCGATCTTGCGGCGGTAGATCGATTCGGTCGTGATCAGCGCGCTTGCCTCGCCGATTTCCATACGGGTGCGTACGGGTTCGGGACCGAATGCCGAGAAGAGCGGCGTGAACACCGCCCCCGCGCGCAATGTGCCAAGCGCCGCGAAATACAGATCGGGCGTGCGGCCCATCATCGAGAACAGGCGGTCGCCCTTGCCGATGCCATGCGCGGCGAGGATGTTGGCGAACTTCGATGCGCCCTTGAGGACATCGTCATAGGTCAGATCCAGCGTCTCGCCATGCTGTCCGAGCCACCGAATCGCCAGCGTATCGCCTCTGCCGGCCGCGACATGCCGGTCAAGCGCCTCGTAGGCGATATTCAGCCCGCCGCCCGGCAAGCCATCGAGGGACTCGCGGGCCTCTTGCCAGGTGAACGTCTTGCGCGCGGCATCCGGATCTGGCAACGACGCGTTCGCCTTGTCGGCGGCGGATTTCTTGATTGTCTCCCAGACCACATGTGCCCCCTTGAACTGGCTGGCGCATCCGGTGGGCGCCGGCGTCTGCCACGCATGATACGGGTGAAGGGTGCGGCTTAACCGCTGCATCCTCGCACGTGCGTTGCGGGGGGCGTCAGCCGCCCAGTGATTGCCCCTCGATCAGGAAACTGATCTTTGCGTTCACACGGTAGCTGACGATCTTGTTGTTCTCAATCGCCGCGTTCATGTCCTTGATATAGATCGATTTAATGTTGCGCACCGATTCTGACGCCTGGGTAACGGCGTTCTGGGCTGCGTCCTCGAAGCTTTTGTTCGATTCCGCCAGCACTTCCACAACCTTGAGCATGGACATCGATTCCCTCCTTGCTTCTGCTTCCGGCGCCTTGCTGCGGCACCGGTTCACGTACCCTAGCGCGCGGGGCGCGGGGGATCATTAACCTGCGGCAAGCACCGCAGAACGGCAGAGAAATCGCGCCGGTGATCCGGGGCTTGAGCTGCGCCGATTCCGCACAGGAAAATGCGACGACTTCTGGATTAATCCGTGCTATCGTGCGTGGTGGTACGCGCAATTATCAGTTGCAGGCGGCACCCGTGAGGGCCGGCTGTTTGCCACTTGTTGGCAGGAGGTGCCGATGGCCAATCTGGACGTTGAAACGACCCCGCTCGATACACTGTCACAGTTGGAGCCGGGTCCGCACGTCCCCCGCGCATCCGATCATGTGAGCCAGGTCTTGAACACCTATTCGCACGCGTATGGTGTGGCGGCGATCCTGAAGTTCGAGGGGGACGACAGCGCATCGATTTATTGCGCGCTGTCGGGGTGGCTGGCCGCGTCGAAGTCGATGGTGGACGGGGGGCGGCAAATCATCGACGTGGTTTTGCCGGGCGAGGTCATGGACCTGTCGTCGGGGTATGGCCACACTAGCTCAGTCCAAATCGAGACGCTCTCACACGCGGCGGTGGCGATCGTTCCGCACGCAGTGTGGGCAAGGCTCAGGGAAACGACCCCCGAGATCCGGAGCGCCCAGACCGCAACGAACGCCGTTTCCCTGTCGCGCATTTTCGAGCGGATGCTGCGCCTTGGAAAGGGGACCGCCGAATCCAGGATCGCCTATGCGATGATTGAGCTTTGCATGCGCCTTGAGGTGGCGGGAGCGTGCAGAAACGGCACCTTTCACCTGCCGCTGACGCAGCAGGTTCTGGGCGATTTCGTCGGCCTGTCGGCGGTGCACGTGTGCCGAACCCTCAGGCGGCTGGGCCGCAGGGGGGTGTTATCGACAGAGGGGCACATGACCGTGGTGATCCACGACGCGGGCGCGCTGGCCGATATTGCCGGTATCGATCTTGCGTATCTGCGCAGGGAGATTATCGCCGCTCGGTGACTTCGCCGAGCACCTGACCGGCCAATTCCTCTGATGCCTTTTCGGCGATGTCCCCGATGGAGAGGACGCCAACAACCCGGCCGCGCCGGTCGCGCACCAGTAGCCGCCGCACCTGCAGATCGCCCATGAGCGCCGCCGCCACGGTGACATCCTGATCGGCGAGGCAGAACGCGGGGCGGGGAGACATTGCCGGGCCCACGGGCGTGTCGGCGCGTGCATCGCCGACCGAAAGGATGCGCGTGACGATGTCCCGGTCGGTGATGATGCCTACGGGATCGCCGCCGTCCAGAATCGGAAGCGCCCCGATGCCGTGCTTTTGCATTCTTTGCGCGGCATCGTGGACGCTTGTACCGGGCGACACCGAGACGATGAAACGGGACATCAGGTCGTTGATCTGCACGGGCTTTACCCTCCTGGTGCCGGTGCGCCGCCCTTTCCCCAGATCAGCGTGCTTGCCGCTGGAGGATCAAGGGCCGGCGACCGGGGCCACCTTGGGTATGTATCATGCCACGTTTGGGCCGGGGGGCGCTTTAACTGCCGTCAATGCCCGCGCGGGCGTGTTAAATAGTTTAATATAGGTCAATGACTTCTCTTTCACCGGGTGTATGGTTGGCGTTGGAATCAGGGGGTGCAGATGCCCGTGAGCGATGACCGGATTGGCCATATCGTCGCCATCGAAGGCGGAATCGCCGACATGCGGTTCGACGGCCCGCTTCCGTCGATCACTTCACGGCTGGTAACGCTGAGTGACCCGGAAATCAGCATCGAGGTTGCGGCGCTGCCGGGTGCGGATATCGCGCGCGGCCTTGTTCTTGATCCGACGCCCGAGCTACGCCTTGGACTGGCTGTGCGCGACACGGGGCACCCCATTGAGGTGCCGGTGGGCGACGCGGTGCTGGGCCGCATGTTCAACCTGTTTGGAGAGCCGATCGACGGCGGCGCGCCCCTGGACGAGGTGCAGCGCCGCCCGATCCTGCGGGCGCCCGTGCCATTGTCGCAGCGCCGGGCCGAGGGGGATGTGTTCGAGACCGGGATCAAGGCCATCGACCTTCTCAGCCCGCTTGAGCGCGGCGGCAAGGCCGGGCTTTTCGGGGGTGCGGGTGTGGGTAAAACCGTTCTGATCACGGAAATGATCCACAACATGGTGGCCGAGTACGAAGGCGTCAGCCTGTTTTGCGGCATCGGCGAGCGGTGCCGCGAGGCCGAAGAGCTATACCGCGAGATGCGCGAGGCGGGCGTTTTGGACAACACGGTGATGGTGTTCGGGCAGATGAACGAGAGCCCCGGCGTGCGATTTCGCGTAGGCCACGCGGCCCTGACCATGGCGGAATGGTTCCGCGACGAGCGGCGCCGCGATGTTCTGGTGCTGATCGACAACATATTTCGGTTCGTTCAGGCGGGCGCCGAGGTGTCGGGCCTGTTGGGGCGCATCCCCTCGCGCGTGGGGTATCAGCCGACGCTGGGCACCGAGCTTGCCGATCTGGAAGAGCGGATCTGCTCGACCGATCGCGGCTCGATGACCTCGATCCAGGCGGTCTATGTGCCGGCCGACGATTTCACCGACCCGGCCGCGACGCACACCTTCGCGCATCTGTCGGCCTCTATCGTGTTGTCGCGCAAGCGGGCGTCAGAGGGGTTTTATCCGGCGATCGATCCGCTGCAATCGTTTTCCCGGATGCTGACGCCGGGCGCGGTCAGCCAGCGCCACTACCGCATCGCGCGGGACGTGGGAAACACACTGGCCGAGTACGAGGAGTTGAAGGACATCATTGCCATGCTCGGGCTTGAAGAACTGTCGGAGAAGGACCGCGCCACGGTGCGACAGGCGCGCCAGATCGAGCGTTTCCTTACGCAGCCCTTCTTTTCGATCGAGGCGATGACCGGGCAAAAAGGGCGCTTTGTGCCGCTTGAGCAGACGCTATCGAGCTGTGAGCGCATCCTGTCGGGCGAGTTCAAGGACCGTGACGAGGGCGATCTTTACATGATCGGCGCGGTCGACGAGATCGCGGGGGGCGTAAATGCGGCTTGAAGTGCTGACCCCGCCGCGCCGCATCCTTGACCGCGAGGTGCGCAAGATCGTGACCGAAGCGCCGGACGGGCATTTCGGAATTCTTCCGCGGCATGGCGATTTCGTGACCGAATTGGTGCCTGGGGTCATGGTCTACACCACCGAGGACGGCGCCGAGCGCTTTGTCGCGGTGAATTCCGGAACGTTGGTGAAATGCGGCGATGCGGTCATGGTGGCCGTGCGCGGGGCGGTCGAGGGCGACGACCTGGCGCGCCTGCGCCAGCGCGTGGAAGAGGAATTTCGCCGCCAGGACGAAACCGAACATGAGGCCCGCGCGGCGCTGGCGCGGCTTGAGGCAAGCATGATCAGGCGTTTTCGCCAACTGGACCTGGCGGGGCCATGAACGACGAGGACGAGATAGACACCATCGCGCGCAAGGCAAAGGCGATGGAGGACGCCCGCAAACGGCGGCGCGAAAGCGCGTGGTACGGGCTGGCGATGTTCGGGATGGTCGGCTGGGCCGTGGCGGTGCCGGTGATTGCGGGCACCGCGCTGGGCCTGTGGATCGACAGGCGCTGGCCGGGGGAGGCATCGTGGACGCTGATCCTGCTGCTTGGCGGTGCCGCGCTCGGTAGTCTCAACGCGTGGTATTGGGTGCAAAGGGAGGGGCGCGATGACTGAATGGGCCGACATGACGGCGGGCCCGGCGATATGGGCCCTGTGTTTCGCGGCGGGGATGGCGATTGGCGCGGTCTATCTGGGACTTTTGTGGGCGGCGGTGCGGGCGCTGAACGGGGCGCGCCCGGCCGTGTTGTTCATAACGCTGGCGGCGGCGCGGGCGCTGCTGGTCCTTGGTGCGCTGGCAGGGGCTATCGCCCTGGGCGCCGGGGCGGGTCAGATCCTGGCCGCGCTGGTGGGGTTCATTGCCGTTCGCGTGGCGGCCACCCGGCGCGCCGGCGCGGCCGAAAGGGGCGGGGCATGGAAATAAGCCCCGACACCTGGGTCCTTGCGGAATGGCACGGCTGGCGCCTTACTGCGACGGTGGGGTTCACTTGGGTGGTGATGGCGCTTCTTGTGCTTGGGTCGTGGGCGATCACCGCGCGCCTGAGCAGCGGCGAGAGCGTCTCGCGCTGGCAGGTCATGCTGGAGGTGATCGTGACCGCGATCCGCGACCAGATCAAGGAGGTGGGCACCGACGATCCCGACCGCTATCTGCCGTTCATCGGCACGCTTTTCCTTTTCATCGCGGCGGCCAACATCCTGAGCATCATTCCCGGGTACCAGCCGCCGACCGGGTCGCTGTCGACCACCGCGGCGCTGGCCATTTGCGTGCTGATTGCCGTGCCGCTTTTCTCGATCACGCGGCGCGGTTTGGGGGCGCACTTGAGGACCTATATCCGGCCTTCACCGCTGATGCTTCCGTTCAACCTGATTTCGGAGATCTCGCGCACCTTGGCGCTTGCCGTGCGGCTATATGGCAACGTGATGAGCGGCACCGTGATCGTTGGCATCCTGATCAGCGTGGCGCCGTTTTTCTTTCCCGTTCTGATGCAGCTTCTTGGCCTGCTGACCGGCCTGATCCAGGCCTACATATTCGCGATCCTCGCCATGGTTTATATCGCCTCGGCAAGCCGGGCGCGCCCCGATCCAGACACCGATGACAGAGACAAGACAGGAGACTGAGCAATGGACCCAAACCTTTGGATTGCAGTGATCTCGATCGCGACGGCGGGCCTGACCATCGCCATCGGCTCGATCGGGCCGGCGCTTGCAGAGGGCCGGGCCGCCGCGCAGGCGTTGCAGGCCATCGCCCAGCAACCCGACGCGTCCGGCACGATAACGCGGACGCTTTTCGTCAGCTTGGCGATGATCGAATCCACCGCGATCTACTGCTTTGTCGTTTCGATGATCCTGATCTTTGCCAACCCGTTCATCGACCTCGCGGCTCAGGCGGCCGGAGGCTGAGCCGGTGAGCATTGATTGGCTAACGGTCGCGGCGCAGATCGTGAATTTCCTGGTCCTGGTGTGGCTGCTGCAGCGGTTCCTGTACCAGCCGATCAGCGAAGCCATGCGCCGCCGCGAGGCGCGGATCGAGGACCGCCTGAGCGAGGCCAAGGCCGCCCGCGAAGACGCCGAAGACGAGGCGAGGCGTTTGCGCGAAGAGCGCGCAGCGCTTGATCAGGAACGGCAGGGATTACTGGAGCAGGCACGCGATGAGGCGGCCGAGCTGCGCCGGGATCTGAACGCGGAGTTGCGCGAAGAGATGGAGAGCAAGCGCGCGGCATGGCAGCGGCAACTGGAGGAAGAACGCGGCGATTTCGCCCGGCGGCTTCAACGGCGGGCCGGGCAGCAGGTTCTTCACATCACGGAACGGGTCCTTGCCGATTTTGCCGGCTCTGATCTGTCGGAGCGAATCGCGGAAACCTTCCTCTCGCGTCTCAAGACGCTTGATGCGGCGACCCGCGACAGGCTTGCCGAGGCCGCGGCGGAGGCCGAAAGCGCGGTTGTCACGACCGGCCACCCGATTGCGCCCGCGACCCGCACCAAGATCACGCGGGCGCTTCGCGAGGCGATCAATCAGGACATCCCGGTAAACTACAAAGACGACGAAGCGGGCCTTCTGGGCGCGCGGTTGATCATCGGCGAGCAGACCGTGGAGTGGTCGGCGGCGCGGCACCTCAAGCAGCTTGGGGTGGCGCTTGACGAGATCCTGGATACCGAGGGGCATCGCGCACCGGCCACGGAAAAGGCGGATGGCGGTGACGCAGGCGACCAAGAGACCGAAGCGGAGGGGTCTGCGACATGAGATCCTTCATCGACAACGAGCAGGGATTCTTTGCGCCACTCGATCAAGCGTTGAAAAGGGTCAAACCCGCGCTGGATATGGCGCAGATCGCGCATGTCCTTTCTGTCGGCAGCGGAGTCGCGCAGGTCAGGGGGTTCACCGACCTGCATGCCGATGAACTGGTCAGTTTCCCGCACGGGATCATGGGCATCGCCTCGAACCTGCGGGAGGGGCGGGTCGGCGTGATTGTCCTTGGCGATGCCGCGCGCCTCAAGCCCGGCGACCGGGTACGCCGCACCGGCCGGGTCGTCGATGTGCCGGTTGGCGAGGCGCTGCTTGGCCGGGTGATCGACGGGCTGGGCCGTCCGCTTGACGACGGGGGGCCGATAGACGCTGAGGCGCGCCATCCCGTTGACCGGCGCGCGCCGCCGATCATGCACCGTGCGCCGGTGAACGTGCCGCTTCAGACCGGCATCAAGGCAGTCGATGCGGCGATCCCGGTGGGGCGCGGGCAACGCGAACTGATCCTTGGCGACCGCCAGACCGGCAAGACCGCCATCGCTGTCAACGCGATCCTGAACCAGGGCGACAGCGGGGTCATCTCGATCTACTGCGCCATCGGGCAGCGCGCCTCGGCGGTGGCGCGGGTAGTGCAGAGCCTGCAAAAGGCAGGCGCGATGGAGCGCACGATCGTCGTCGTGGCAAGCGGCAATGATCCGCCGGGGCTGCAGTTCGTCGCGCCCTACGCCGCCACCACGATCGCCGAGTATTTCATGGAGCAAGGGCGCGATGCACTGATCGTGTACGACGACCTTACCCGCCATGCCCGCGCGTATCGCGAGCTATCGCTGCTGCTGCGCCGGCCGCCGGGGCGCGAGGCGTATCCGGGCGATATTTTCTTTATCCATTCGCGGCTTCTGGAACGTGCGACGCATCTGCGGGGCGATCATGGCGGCGGGTCGCTAACCGCGCTGCCGGTGGTCGAAACCCAGGCGCAGAATATCTCGGCCTACATCCCGACCAACCTGATCTCGATCACCGATGGGCAGATTTACCTTTCGCCCGACCTGTTCGACAAAGGCCACCTGCCCGCCATCGACATCGGCATTTCCGTCAGCCGCGTGGGCGGCAAGGCGCAGCTTCCTGCGTTTCGGGCAGTCACCGGCAATTTGCGGCTGATGTATTCCCAGTTCGAGGAGCTGGAGAGTTTTGCCCGCTTCGGCACGCAGATGGATGACGAGACGCGCGCCAAGCTGACCCGGGGCACGCGGGTGCGCGAGGTTCTCAAGCAGCGCGAGCATGAGCGCCTTGCCGCGCCCGAGCAGATCGGCGTGCTATTGGCGGCGACCGAGGGCCTGTTCGATAGCCTGAGCCGGGACGAGGTGCCAGCCGCCGAAGAAAAGGTGCGCGAGGCCGTCCTGCACGATCTGCCCGAGATCGTGGATAGTATCGCGGGCGGTGCGCGGCTGACAGACGAAGATCGCGAGAGGCTGTTGCGCACGATGCGCGGCGCGCTTGGGCAGGATGGGAAGGGCCGGGATGGAGACGCTTGAGGGGTTATCCGACGCGCTTGCCACGACGGGCGACATCCGCACGATCGTGCGAACGATGAAGGCGCTTTCGGCGGTGTCGATCCGGCAATACGAACAGGCAGAAGCCGCGCTTGCCAGCTATGAGCGCACGATCGAGCTTGGCCTTGTCGCGCTTTTGCGCGATCGCGGCGCGCGCGGCCTGTCCCCGCCCCAGACCGCGCCGGGCCGGGGGGGCGAGGCATTGATCGTGATCGGATCGGATCGGGGGTTATGCGGGCGCTACAACGAGACGATCGCCCGGTTTAGCGCGGAACGCCTTGCGAGCGGCCCCATGTTCCTCGCGGTTATCGGCGGGCGGGCGTCTGCGCGGCTTGCGGCCGATGGGCACCGCAGCGATTGGAACCGTGCGCTTCCGGGGTCGGTGGAGGGGTTGACCGCCACGGTTCAGGAGGTGATCGTCGAGATCGACCGATGGAGCCGCGAGCGAGGCATCGCGCGCGTTCGCTTGGCGCATAACCGGCGCAATGGCCGCATCAACGCCGAGCCGAACGAGCGCCGCCTTCTGCCGATCCCCGAGCAAACGCTGAACGATCTTGCCGGTGCCGACTGGCCCGGCGCGGGCGTGCCGTTCTTTCGGATGCCGGCCGAGCGGCTTTTGTCATGGCTAGTGCGGCAGCGTCTTTTCGTGATCCTATACCGCGCCTTGGCCGAGGCGCTAGCCAGCGAACATGCCACGCGCCTTGCCGCGATGCAGCGCGCCGAGCGGAATATCATGGAAAGAGAGGGCGAGCTTAACGCGGCCTACCGGCGCAAGCGGCAGGAAACCATCACCCGGGAGCTTCTGGACGTTATCGCGGGGTTCGAGGCCGTGAGCGGATCGGACCCGGACCCTGACGAGGAATAGCGATACGCCGGGGCGTGCTACGCGGCCCGTTTAACCCGCGTTATTGACCTGTCGCCGCCACGCTGGCCAAATCGGGAATATCCCGGCAAGCGGAACGGTGGAACCGGCATGTCTTATGATACGGAACGCCTTGTGCAATCCCTTCTCGACAGGAGCGGGAGCCTCTTCTCAGACGAGTTGGGAATCGACCTTGCAAGGAACACCCCGTCGCCGCTGTTTCGGTGGCTTTGCGCCGCGCTATTGATGAGCGCGCGTATTTCGTACCGGACCGCGGTGGATGCCGCTCGGGCACTTTCCGATCAGGGGTGGACCACTGCGGGTCATATGGCCGAAAGCGCGTGGGAGGATCGCGTCAAGGCATTGAACCAGGCCGGGTATGGGCGTTTTGATGAGCGCAGCGCGACGATGCTGGGCGATACCGCCGAGCGGCTTTGCACTGACTACGGCGGCGATCTGCGCCGGTTGCGCGCGGCAGCAGGGGAAGCGCCCCGAGATGAGCGCGCGAGGCTCAAGGCGTTCAAGGGCATCGGCGACGTTGGCGCCGACATCTTCTTCCGGGAGGTGCAGATCATCTGGCCAGAGCATTTCCCGTTCCTGGACCGCAAAGCCCGGGACGCCGCGCGGCGGCTTGGGCTGCCGGATACTGCGGAGGCCCTTGCCGATATGGTCGGGACCGAGCGCTTTGCGCACCTGGCCGCAGCCCTTGTTCGGGCCGAGCTGGACGGGATTACGGCAGAGGATCTGCTTGCCCCTTCAGGGGAGGTGGGACGATGAGGCAAGGAATTTTCGTGCGCACACCGCCCACGTCCGCCCATGGACCGCAGGGGCGGTTCGAGTTCCGCATCTGGCCGCGCGGGTGGCCTTGGGCCGCCACGCGGCTGCAAAGCCGGTGGGCACTTGAACGCGGGGAAAGGCGCGCCGACATATACCTGGTCACGCCGTTCAGCCCCCAAACGCTGTTGAAGCTGCGGGGCGGTGCACGCCTTGAGATCAAGCGCCGCGCGCCGGACATGGGGCTGTTGCAGTTCTGGACCTGCCCGGTTTCAACGCCTTTCCCGCTCTCGCGGCAATCGCTGGCGGTGATCGCTCAGGCGCTTGGCGTAAACGAGGGATTGCGCGCCGAAGCGGGGCTGTCACCGGCGCATCTGCTGACGGGCCTGGCCGCCTGCGCGCAGCCCGTCGTGCCGATGACGGTCCGCAAGGCGCGGCTGGTGTTTCGCCGAGGCGGGTGCCAGGCGGAGCTGTGCCGCGCCACCGTTGCGGGCCGCAGCAGGCTGACGGTCGCGATAGAAGACCCGGACCGGGCTTCGACGCTTTGCCGGATTGAAGAGCTTGGCCTAACCGATCTGCCAAATCGCTCTTACGGGGATGTGCTGCGCCCGCACCGCCTGCCGCAGGAGCGTGCCACGCGGTAGACGTTCAATCCCGGCATTCATCACTCCGCCTTTATGGAACCGCCCGCATCCCCTAGGCTGCGATCACGGAGCCAGGCCGAGGAGGAGACCAAAGCGATGGCGAAGATCACGGCATACAAGGTTATATCAGCGTTCTATTCGGAAACCGACGCGGACGACACGCATGACAGGCTGTCCAAGCAGGTGAACGATCATATCAGGGCCGGTTGGCAGCCGTTCGGGCAGCTTGGCGCATCCACGCTGTCCGGGACGCTTATCCTGACACAACCGATGGTGCGGTATCAGGATTGACGATTTGATAGCATTTCAAAGCGACCTTGACCCTACACCTGCTGGAAGCCCCAAGGTGAGTCGGGACAATAGAAAGGGAAGCAATGGCAACCGATCCAGTCTGCGGCATGCAAGTAGATGTGAACGACGACACGCGCCGGAGCGAATACGGCGGTGAGACCTTTCATTTCTGCTCGAAGGGGTGCCAGGACAAGTTTGACGCCGACCCGTGGTTTTACGCGTCCGGCAACGCGAAACACGCAGAACGGACCGAGGCGCCGGGCACGCAATGGACCTGCCCGATGCACCCCGAGATCATTCGCGATGAGCCGGGTAGCTGCCCCCTGTGCGGCATGGCCCTTGAGCCGTTGGTGCCGTCAGACGAGCCAAGCGAGGAGTTGACCGATTTCACCCGGCGCATGTGGATCAGCGCGGCGGCGGCGGTGCCGCTGGTTATCATCACGATGGGGGGCCTTGTGGGGCTGGACGTGCGGGGATGGTTGGGGCACCAGCTATCGGTTTACATCGAGTTCGTGCTGGCCACGCCGATCGTTTTGTGGGCCGCGCAGCCGTTTTTCAAACGCGGCTGGCACTCGGTGCGCACCCTGTCGCCCAACATGTGGACGCTGATCTCATTGGGGGTCGGTGCGGCCTATGCCTATTCATTTGTCGCGACATTCGCGCCGGGCGTCTTTCCCGAACAGTACCGCGAGGGCGAAAACGTCGGCACCTACTACGAGGCGGCCGTCGTCATTATCGCACTGGTCTTCGTGGGGCAGGTTCTGGAACTGCGCGCGCGCGAGCGGACCGGCGACGCAATTCGCGCCCTGATGGATCTTGCCCCCAAGACGGCGCGCCGGATCCTGCCCGACGGGACGGAATACGACGCACCGCTTGAGAACGTGGTCGAGGGCGACATGTTGCGCGTTCGCCCCGGTGACAGCGTGCCGGTGGATGGCGAGGTAACCGAGGGGCGCTCGTCAGTGGACGAAAGCATGATCACGGGCGAATCCGTTCCCATTGAAAAGACCGAGGGCGACCGCGTGACCGGCGGCACCATCAACAAGAACGGCACGCTTGCCATTAAGGCAACGCAAGTGGGGAGCGGCACGGTGCTGGCGCAGATCGTCGATATGGTGGCGGGGGCGCGGCGCTCGCGTGCGCCGATCCAGGGGCTTGCCGACCGGGTTGCGGCCGTGTTCGTGCCGAGCGTGGTGTTGGTGGCGGTTGTTGCGTTCATCGCCTGGCTCGCGGTTGGGCCCGACCCGGCACTGGCGTTTGCCATCGCAGCGGCGGTTTCGGTCCTGATCATCGCCTGCCCGTGCGCCTTGGGCCTGGCGACGCCGATCTCGATCACCACGGCGGCGGGGCGCGGGGCGCAGGCGGGGGTCCTGATCAAGGACGCCGAGGCACTGGAGCGCATGGCGCGGGTTGACACGGTGATCGTGGACAAGACCGGCACCCTGACCGAGGGCAAGCCCGAACTAACGGATGTGACCGCCCTCAATAACCGCGACGAGGATGAGATCCTGTCGCATGCCGCCGCGCTTGAGCGCAGTTCCGAGCATCCGCTGGCGGAGGCGATCGTGCAGGCGGCGCATGCGCGCGGCGTGACCCTGCAAGAGGTGGACGATTTCGAGGCGATCACCGGGAAAGGCGTGCGCGGATCGGTTGGCGGCATCCCCGTGGCGCTTGGCAACTCTGCTATGGTGGAGGACCTTGGCCTTGACCCCGCAGAGGCGGAAAAGCGCGCGGACGAAATGCGCAAGGACGGCAAGACGGTCATGTTTGTGGCCATGGACGGGCAGCTTGCCGGCCTGATCGCCGTGGCCGACCCGATCAAGGAAAGCACCGAAGGTGCGATCCGGGAGCTGCATGATCTTGGGCTTACCATCATCATGGCCACCGGCGACAACCAGCGCACCGCCGAAGCGGTAGCGCGAAAACTTGGCATCGACGAGGTGCGGGCGGGCGTTTTGCCCGAAGACAAGAAACGCCTTGTGGACGAGCTGCGCAGCAAGGGGGCACAGATCGCGATGGCGGGCGACGGGGTAAACGATGCGCCCGCGCTGGCCGCTGCCGATGTCGGCATCGCGATGAGTACGGGCGCCGATGTGGCGGTAGAAAGCGCCGGGATCACCCTCCTGAAGGGCGACCTTGTGGGCCTTGTGCGCGCACGCAAGCTGGCGCGGATGACCTTGCGCAATATCAAGCAAAACCTATTCTTTGCCTTCGCCTACAACGCCGCCGGCATCCCCATCGCCGCCGGGATCCTTTATCCGTTCATCGGCTTGCTGCTATCGCCGATGATCGCCGCCGCCGCGATGAGCTTGTCCTCGGTCTCGGTCATATCGAACTCCTTGCGGCTCAGCCGCATCAATCTTTGATACAGGAAGGCCAGAGGTATGTCGCACGCGCATCACGGTCATATGCCCACAAGCGGGCGCGGAATGGCGATCTCGGCCTGGCTGACCGGCGTCTATTTTGTCATCGAAATGGGGATCGGCTTGTGGACCGGCTCTATCGCCGTCATTTCGGACGCGTTTCACACCTTTTCCGCGGTTGGCGGCGTTCTTCTGGCGATCATTGCGGCGCGGCTTGCCCGGCGCCCTGCCGACGAGGACCGCAGTTTTGGCTGGTACCGGGCCGAGATCATCGGGGCGCTGGTCAACGGGGGATTCCTGTTGGGCATGGCGATCATCGTGATCGTCATGGCGGGCATGCGGATGTCGCACCCGATCGACCTGCCAACGGGTCCGATGTTGTTGGCGGCCGCCGGGGGACTGGTGACCGAGTTCATCTCGCTCGGCCTGATCTGGAAACAGAGCAAGAGCAACCTGAACGTCAAGGGCGCGCTTTGGCATATCATCCAGACCTTTGTCGGTAGCCTGCTGATCATCATTACCGCGCTTGTCATCAAGTTCACCGGCTTTCTGCTGATCGATCCGATACTCGGGATGGCGTTCGGCTTTGTTCTTGTCTGGGCCAGTTGGGGGATTTTGCGCGACTCCATGCACCTGCTGATGGAGGGGACGCCCGAAGGGGTGAGCCTATCGGACGTCAAGACCGCGCTGGAGGATATCGAGGGCGTGGAGGACGCCCATCACATCCATGCCTGGGCGCTTACCAGCGGCAAGCACGTGTTCTCGGGCCACATCCGGATCAGCGACGGCCAGGATCCGCAGGCCGTGCTGAAGACCGCGCACAGCATGCTACGCGAGCAATACGGCTTTTTCTTCGTCACGCTACAGATCGAGGATAGATGCCTTGACGAAAGGGGCGCCGAGACGATCGATATCACCCGCTCACCGCCAGCAGCAGAGGCCGGCCATGATGGGCATTAGGACCCCCGGCGGATCGGGGTGGCGCCCGTCGCTTCGCCTGCGCCTGGCGCGCCGGATCCTGCGCGGGATCGTCACGCGCACCGCGCGCAGCGAACTGAACGGCCGTCTGTTGGTGTTTTCGGACGGAAGCCGGCGCCGGTGGCTCGGCCCCGAGATCGCGCAGTTCGTCGCGGCCATGGAGACCGAGGCGCGCGCGCTTCGGCTAAAGGCGGAATTCGGAGCGCTGCCCGGTCTTGGCAACCAGGTCATGGTGGAGCTGGCCGTCTGGACAGCCGCGGCCGACCGTAGCATGCGTCAGCTTGGCGTCGCGCCCGAGACCTCGCGCGGCGTGGTGGCCGATTTGGGGTGGCGCGTCTACCGGCGCATGCTTGGGCTGACGTCCTTGCCGGTGCGCATGATAACGCGCGATCCCGGGCGCAGGGTGCGCTGGACCATTCGCGCGCTGCTTGTGTTTCCGTTCCACGCGCCCGGCGCGCCCGGCTACGAGGTGAAAACGCAGCGCGCCGGCGATGACATCGAGACCCATTTCACATGCTGCCCGCCGCAAAGCTTCGTTCGCCAGTTGGCCGAGGACATGGACGATCCCGACATGCTTGAGGCTTTTCGCCAAAGCTGGTGCACGTATGATTGGCCCGGTGCGGACCTGATCGCGGGGGACGGCAAGCGCGGCCATTATCACCGCGCCCGGACATTGTCGCACGGGGATCCGGTTTGCGACATGTGCTGGAAGGCCCGGGCGCAGCCCCGCGCAGACACAGGGCCGAGGTAAGATAGCACACCATGCACACCATTCCGCTGCTGATCCTCATCACGCTGTCCGAAGCCACCATCGGCGTCTTTGTCAAGCTGACCGGGGACGCCATTCCCATCCAGACGCTGACCTTCTATGCGCTGGCCTTTGCGGCGGCGTTCCTTGCGGTCGCCCTTCCTTTTGCCACGGATCGTCCGCACAGGTTTCCACGCGGGAACCTGAAGGATACGGCCATCATCGGCGCGCTTGTTGCCTTGCAAATCAGCGTGTTCAACTACGCCATGACCTTGGTCCCGATTGCCAACGCGGTGGTTTTCTGGAGCGTGGCGCCCTTCTTCGTGTTCATCTTCTCGGCGCTGTTCCTGGGAGAGCCGGCAAAGAAAAGCTATATCCTGATTTTCGGCCTTGCCCTTGCCGGGATCGTCCTGGCCAAGCCGCTGGAGGGGGGCAACTGGTTCGGCAACCTGGTCGCGCTTGGCGATGGGGCGATTTATGCCGCGATGGTGACCTACATGCGCCACGAGGGGCGCGAGGAGCCCGGCAACGACATTTTCTGGTCGATGGCGGCGGGTGCGGTCCTGCTCTCGCCCTCGTTGATCCTGGTGGGGCCGGGCGATATCGGCGCGCTTGTTGCCTATCCGTCGCTGGGTCTATCGCTGCCGGTGATGCTTTGGGCGATGTGTCTGGGTGTTGTCTCGACCGGCTTTGCCTATTTCGGGATCTCGCTGGTTCTCAAGCAGATCAACGCGAACGTTTATGCGCTGGTGGATATCATCGTGTCGCCGGTCGTGGCGGCAAGCTTGGGCTACCTCGTATTCGCGGAGGTTCCCGCGCGCGGCATGATCATGGGGGGCGGCCTGCTGCTGCTGTCGGGCTTCTTGCTGACCCGCGACATGAGCCGGGGCAAGGAAAACGCAGCGGTCCACCCGTGCCAATGCGCGTGACGGCGTTTCGATGACGCGGCGATCCTTCGGTGAGCACCGAGGGAGATTGCCAACGCCGCAAGGGCAATTGCACGGAAAATTTGCATTGCGCGCCGTTCCCGTGCGAGTGGGAAAAGGGAAACATAATGCAACGAGGGGAGGAGACGTTGGATAAATTCAGGCGTCCAGGCGCACAGGAGCGCATCAAGCAGCTTGCCTATCTGCTCAAGCACACGGTCACGATCATCGGGCGCGATGCCGACATTCTGCGGCCACTGCTGCGCATGGCCATATATGCGGCGGTCCTGGTGACGGTGTTTTTTGCGATGATATGGGCCTACGCAATTGACGCCAGCGGAACGGGAACGGTTTTGCTGCTGCTGTCTGTCGCCCTCTTCCTCTACAAGTTTTTCTATTACAACCGGCAAGAGCTGGCGGTGAGCTGGCTGGTCTCAGAAACCGCTTTCGGGCGCGACCGAAGCCTTGCCGACGCCTCCGAGCATGTTGCCACCCTGCGATCGCAGGCGCGCAGCCTTGCACTGCTGGACATGGGGGCGGCGTGGATCGCGTCGCGCAAGAACAACAACAAAAGCGGGATGCTGACCAACCTTTTGTTGTCGGCGATCACCGAGGGCTGGGATCTGGTGAACCATTTCCTGTTGCCCGCCTTCGCCATCGACGGCGTAGGGTTTCGCGACGCGATGGGCAAGATACGCTCGGCCAGGGACAACGTGCCCGAGACCCTGATGGGGGTGTTCGGCATCGACATTTTGGGGCGCGTCGTCGTGACGATCTTTGCGCCGATCTACGTGCTGCTGGGATTGGGCGGTGTCGTTCTGGGCACCTGGCTGTCGGGGATATTCCCGGCGGCATTCCATGCCGGGCAGGTTGGTGAGGTTCTACCGCCCGAGGTGCTGGACTGGTTGCCGATCACGGCAACGACCGAGTTCAACTGGCTACCGGTGCTGGTCGCGATTTTCCTTGGCAAGATCGTCGCGGCGGTGTTCGAACGCGCGGTCACGACACTGAAGGTCATATATTTCACGTTGTTCTACGCGCGGACCCTGCATGCCGGATCTTTGTCACAGGACATCCGCGATGAGCTGGAGCGTTACCTGCGCATGGAAGACGGCGGCGCGGCGGCGCCCGACGACAGCGCAACCGCGCCCGGCTAGGCACGCGCCCTGCCCCGGACCACGGGCCCCGGCCTATCTCACTGGCCGTCGAAGTGGTCCGGGAACACCGCGCCGAGATAGGCAAGCACCCGCTGCGCCATGTCCTCCCGGCGGAAATCAGTCGGGTACATCAGCATGTTCAGCCAGAACCCGTCGAACAGCGCCTCAAGGGTCTGCGACACGCCCCGCGCATCGACACCGCGATACTCCCCGTCCGCGATGATCAGGCGGCACAGCTCGGCGCTAAGCTCTTGCCGCTCGATGTCGAACCGGGACGAGCTGGCGCGATAGGATTTGCGGTGCGCGGCCTCTCCGAAAAACGCGAACCAGACAGCCAGTTTCCTGCGGTTGCAAATGCGCGGATGGAACTGCGCATCAACCATGGCGCGCAACTTGTCTGCGGCGCTCAGCTCCTCGCGCTCCAACGCGCGCATCCAAAGCGCGCGATGCTCCTGCGCGAGTGACATCAAAGTTTCCTCGAACAGGGCGTCCTTGCTTTTGAAGTGAAAGTTCACGAGGCCCATCGACAGGCCCGCCTGTCTGGTCACGTCATGCAGCGTGGTGCCCGAGATCCCATGCTTTGCGATACAGATGATCGTGGCATCGATTAGCTGATTTTTCCGCACTTCCGGCGACGCGGTTCTGGTCGTTTTCTGGTTTTTTATTCGGGGCATAGTCGCGCCTCATTGAATAGTCATTCAATCAATGACTTGATTTTTAGGTCCGGTCAATCCTAGCCTTTGACAAGACATCGAATCTAGCAACGGAAAGCCATCTCATGAACACTCCTCTTCCAACGCATGCGCAGGCTGTCATCATCGGCGGGGGCTCGATCGGCTGCAACCTGGCGTATCACCTGACCAGTCTTGGCATGACCGACGTGATCGTTTTGGAGCGCGACAAGCTAACATCGGGCACCACGTGGCACGCCGCCGGCGAGATCGTGCCCGCCGTCCTTGGCAGCGAATGGGAGTGCGAGCTTTATACCTATGGCAGGAACCTGATTGCCGGGCTCGAGGCCGAGACCGGCCAGGCCACCGGGTTTCGGCAGCCGGGTTATATTCAACCGGCCGACACAAAGGAGCGGCTGGAGGAGATGCGCCGCGGCGCCGCATTCATGAGCCGGTTCGGCATCGAGGTGCATGAAATTTCCCCCGCCGAGGCGGCAGAGCGCTTTCCCATCGGCGATTTTTCGAACACGATCGCGGCCTTCTGGTATCCGCAGGAGGGGCGCACCAACCCGGTTGATACGACGATGGCGCTGGCCCGGGGCGCGCGCAACCGCGGCGCCCGCATTATCGAGGATACCCGCGCCCATGACATCCTGACGCAAGACGGCCGCGCGGTCGGCGTGCGCACCGACAAGGGCTGCATCGCGGCCGATCACGTGGTCATCGCGGCGGGCATGTGGTCGCGCCAGATCGGCGCGCGCGCGGGGGTTAACCTGCCGCTGCAGGCGGCCGAGCATTATTACCTCATCACCGAACCGATGGAGGGCTGCACCCGCGATCTTCCGCTGGTGGAGGACCCGCACAGTTGGGCCTATTTCCGCGAGGAGACCGGCGGGCTACTGGTCGGGCTGTTCGAGCCGGACGCCGCGCCATGGCACATCGACGCGATCCCCGAGAATTTCACGTTTGGCGAGATCGAGCCGGATTGGGACCGCCTTGCACCCCACCTGGAGGCCGCGTTCAAGCGGGTGCCGGCGGCGGCCAATGCGGGCCTGCGCAAGCTGTTTTGCGGGCCGGAAAGCTTTACCCCGGACCTTGCGCCGCTGGTGGGCGAGGCGCCCAGCCTTGGCAATTGCTGGGTGGCGGCGGGGTTGAATTCGCTGGGTATTCTCAACGGCCCCGGCATCGGCATGGCGCTGGCGCATTGGATCGTGGACGGGCATTGCCCGGTCGATCACACGGCGTTCAACGCCGATCGTTTCGCGGACGGCAGCCACAACACCCCCGCCTTTCGCCGCGCGCGGACGCCGGAACTGCTGGCCAAGAGCTTTGGCGCGCATTTCCCCAATGAGAGCTTCCGAACCGCGCGCGGCCTCAAGCAATCGGCGCTGCATGAGCGCCTCAGGGCGGCCGGCGCATATTTCAGCGAAAGCCACGGCTGGGAGCTGCCCGACTGGTTCGCGCCCACGCCCGATCAGGCCGAGGTCGAGCGCTATAGCTGGGGCCGGCAGAACTGGTTCGACTGGCACGCCGAGGAACACCGCGCGGCCCGCGAAGGCGTGATCGTGATGGACATGTCCGCGATGTCCAAGTTCCTTGTGCAAGGGCGCGATGCCTGCGCCTTGCTCAGCCGGATCAGTTGCAACGAAGTGAACGTAGAACCGGGGCGCGTCGTCTATACCGCATGGACAAATGAGCGGGGCGGCTTCGAGGCCGACCTGACCGTGACGCGCCTGGCGCAGGACAAGTTCATCGTCGTTGTCGGCGAAAACAGCCACGGCCACACCGAGACATGGATGCGCCGCCACATCCGCGCGGACGAGTTCGTCGCGCTGAGCGATGTCACCCCCGGCGTCACCCAGATCAACGTGCACGGCCCGAACGCGCGGGCCCTGATGCAAAAGGTGAGCGAGGCGGATTTGTCCGATGATGGCTTTCCCTTCATGTCGGCGCGGCATATCGACGTGGGCTTTTACGAGGTGCTGGCGCTGCGCGTGACCTATGTGGGTGAGCTGGGATGGGAGTTGCACGTGCCTACCCTGCACGCGGTTCAGGTTTATGACCTGCTGATTGAGGCCGGTCGCGATCTGGGCGCGCGCAACGCGGGGATGCAGACGCTGTCATCGCTTAGGCTGGAGAAGGCATATCGCGACTTCGGCGTGGATGTGGACAACACCGACAATCCCATCGAGGCGGGGCTGGGCTTTGCCGTGAAGCTGGACAAGCCGGGCGGTTTCATCGGCCGCGATGCGCTGACTGCTATCAAGGGCGCCGGGGTGCCGAAACGGCGGATGCTGCAATTCCTGCTGCTGGACCCCGCGCCGCTACTGCATGGCAACGAGCTGATCTATCTGAACGGCGCGCCCGTGGGATATATCCAGGTGGGCGCGTACGGGCACACGCTGGGCGGTGCCGTGGGCATTGGCTTTGCCGAATCCGACGTGCCGTTGACGGCCGAGATCGTGAACACCGGCGCGTGGGAGATCGAGATCGCCGGGCAGCGGATCAACGCGACCGCCTCGCTCAAGCCGCTTCTGGACCCGAAGATGGAGCGCGTCCGGTGCTAGGCGTTGGTGCAAGGGCCCATCGAAACGGCACGCGCGGAGCGGTTCGTTCCAACGCGTTCCAACTCGCCTGCAGTGCTTTTCGCCAAGTGTTTGAATTTGATGGCGGACCGAGGAGGATTCGAACCCCCGACCCCCTGATTCGTAGTCAGGTACTCTATCCAGCTGAGCTATCGGTCCGTGAGGGCGGGGTTTAGACTCTGCTCCGGGGCAATGCAAGGGATAAATCCTGGAGATTTCTCAAATCTCCGTTCCCTTTGGAACATGTCGGTTTCGCCTTCTATTTTGGCAGGGTCAGGACGAAGGACGTGCCGTTTTCATCGCTGCGCTCCAGCTCCAGAGCGCCGCCATGGCCGCGCAGAAGCTCTTGCGCGATCACCAGCCCCAAGCCGGTGCCGCCCTTGCGTGCGCCCCCCTGAAAAGGCATGAAAAGATGCTCGCGCGCCTTCGGTGGAAGGCCCGGCCCCGTGTCCCTTACGTGGATCATCCAATTGTCGTTATCTTCCTGAGCGGCAACGGAGATCTCCCCTTCACTGCCGGCTTGCGCGATGGCCTGACGCGCGTTGCGCACAAGGTTTGACAGCACGCGGTGCAACTGCTCGCTATCGGCGCGCACAACCATTGTGGCGGGGATATCGGCACTGAGGCTGACATCCTCGTCCCCGATGGACAATCGCTCGCTGTCCAGCACGTCCTCCACCAGTTCCGAAAGCGCCACGCGCGTCAGGCGCGGCGGTGCTTCCTCGGCCTTGCCGAAGGCGAGGGTCGATTCGCACAGGTGCATCGCTCGACTAATGGAGCCCACCAGCTTGGGCGCGAGGCGTTTGACGCCCGGGTCCTCCGACGCTTCGATCCGGTCGGTGAAAAGTTGCGCACTGGTCAAGATGTTGCGCAAATCATGGCTGATCTTTGCGACCGCACTGCCGAGTTGGGCAAGGCGTTCCTTCTGCTTCAGCGCACTGGTCAGTTCGGTTTGCAGGGTTTGTAGCGCCTCTTCCGCCTCGCGCAGCTCGGCGATGTTGGAACTGGGCTCAATAATCTTGTGCGCATCCTCGGGGTTGGCGGCGTAGCTTGTCATGGCGCTGGTGACGCGATGAATGGGCATGACCAACAAGCGACTGACCGCAATGAACAGCATCCCCGCCGTCACGATCGATATCACCCCCGCCAGCAGCAGGATGCGCAAGCCATAATCGATCATCGCACTTCGCAGCGGCAGGGCCTCCATCGTCACCTCGATCAGCGATCCGCCCTCGCGCACGGGGTTGCCGATCACGCGGATCACCCTTGGCTCCGGGTCGAAAAGGCAGGCAACCGCATCGCGGATCAGGGTATAGGCCCCTGCCCCGCGCAGATCAAAGGTGCCCTCCACCGGGCGCGGCATGGGGGCCGACAACACCAATTGACGGGCCTCGTCGCGGCGCAACACCACGTTGAACACCTCGGCGTTGCGCAGCAATTCCTCTTCCAGGTCGGGCGATATCATGTCGTCCGCCAAAAGCGCGAGCGACGCGATCTGCGCCCGCTCGAGCCGCGACAGAAGGTAATCCTCGCGAAAGCGGGCCACTGACGGCACGAAAATCAGCACCTCGGCAAGCATCACGAAGATGACGGTCAGGATCAGAAAGCGCCCTGATAGAGTATTGACCATATCCCCTCCCGCGTGGGCATTGCGTCACGGTAGCCAGCGTTGGACCAAACCGACGACACGTTTCACCATAGGGTTATCAAACAGCCTTGGCGAGAAATAGGCACCGGCAGCACGCTTGTTGATTTCGGCGATGGTCGGGTAAGGCGCCACCATCGCCGCGATCTGGGACATCTTCATGTTGTTGGCTATGGCCATCGACCACAGCGCGATCAGCTCGCCCGCCTGATGCCCTGCGATGCTGACCCCGACGGGGCGCCCGCGTGCCACCATCACCTTGATCAGGCCCTCGCGCTGATTGATCGCGGTAGCCCTGTCGTTTTCGGCGTAGTCAAAGCGAACCACCTCGACCTGGCCCCCGAATTTCTCGCGCGCTTGTGTCTCTGTCAGGCCGACTTGCGCCAGTTCAGGATCGGTATAGGTGGCCCATGGAATATGCGCGGTGCTTTGCTTGGCCGGCAGGCCCAGAACCGCCTGACGTATGATCAGGCCCGCCTGGTATCCGGCGACGTGGGTGAACTGCAGCCCCCCCGCGACATCCCCGATCGCGTAGACGTGCCGGTTGGTGTTGCTGCGCAAACGGGCGTCCACCGTGATACCGGCGGCGGTGCTGGCGATACCGGCCTTGTCGAGGTCCAGCTTGTCGATATTGGCGCGGCGCCCAACGGCCATCAAAAGGTGCGAGCCCTTGAATTCGCGCCCGTCCTTGGCCGTTACCGTGATCGCGCCGGCCTTGCCGCGGACCTGTTCGACCATGGCATTTTCGGCAATCTCGATCCCTTCGCCGCGCAGCCGATCCAGCACAAGCGCGGCCATTTCGGGATCATCGCCGCCAAGCGCCTTGAGCCCCTCGATCACCGTGACCTTGCAGCCCAACCTGCTATGTGCCTGTGCCATTTCCATCCCGATCGGGCCGCCGCCAACGATCAACAGGTGATCGGGCCGCTCGCGCAGATCGAAAAGGGTTTCGTTGGTCAGGTATGGCACCCCGTCCAGCCCCGGGATCGGCGGCACCAGCGGAGAAGAGCCTGTCGCGATCACGATCCTGCGGGCGGTGATGGAATACTCGCCTGCCTGTACCTGTTTCGGGCCGACGAAACTGCCATAGGCACGGATCACACGCACACCCAGGGCCTCGAACCGTTCTTGGCTGTCATGCGGGGCGATGGTGCCGATTACGCCTGCGACGTAGTCCTTGGCGGCCGCGTAGTCCACCGTGGGATCGACAGGGTTCACGCCCAGTTTGCCACCCGCCTGCATGGCATGGGCTGCGTGCCCAGCCGCAAGCAGCGCCTTGGATGGAACGCACCCGTAATTGAGGCAATCGCCCCCCATCTTGCCCCCCTCCAGAAGGGTGACATCGGCGCCCATCTGCACTGCGCCCGCCGCCACGGACAACCCGCCCGAGCCGGCGCCGATCACCAGGAGATCCGTCTTTATTTGCGTCATTACAATTCCTTACGCCCGTGCAGGGCCTTGATAAAGATGGGCAGCGCCGCAAGCGCACACAGCCCCAGGATTGGCAGCAGGATATGCGGCTCGAATATGATACCGAGGTCCGGCGTTTCACCCAGTGCAAACACCTGGCCCAGGCCCGCCCCCACCGAGGTATAGACAAGCCCGCCGGGAATTATGCCCAGAAACGTGGAGACGGCAAAGCGCGGCAGGCTGACCCCGACAAGGGCCGGGATGATATTGGCGACAAAGAACGGCACCGCCGGAACAAGCCGGATCAGGAACAGCATCGACCATTGGTTTTCATCGATGCCTTCCTTGATTCGCTTGATGGTTCCAGAGCTTGCATTCATGCGCGCCGCCAGCCTGTCGCCAAGCCCCCACCGGGCCGCCATGTAGATACAGATCGCGCCCAAAGTTGCCGCGCCAACGTTGAAAACAACGCCCGGGAAGGTGGAAAAGAGGAAGCCGCCGGTCAGTGTGGCGATCGTGGCGCCGGGCAGGGAAAAAGCGACGATCACGATGTAGGCGGCCATGAAAATCGCGACCGTCAGAAGGTAATGCGCATCGCGAAACGCCAGCAGGGCCAGCCTGTTTTCGCGCAAGACCTCGAAGGTAATATGGTCGCGCAGGACGACCGCGCCGATCACCGCAACCACGAGAATAACGATCAACGGCAAGCGCCGCCATGCCCCCTTTGCAAGGGGTGATGATGCGTCTGTATTTTGTCGGTTTTGCATCGGTGCGCGTGTCCTGTGCTGCGTCACGTGGAACATGCGGTGTTCCGCACCGGGATAATAGGGCCATCACGCTGCGTTGATCCAAGGTGATCCGATCACGGCCTTTGTGTGCGATACTGAAACATTGCGCGGGTGCGTGGGCGGAATTTGTTGCAAAAACCATCTGCGCTCGTTTGACTTATGCCAATTCGCCGCCTATAGGACGGGTTCAAGTTTACCGGCTGAGGGCGAATCCGCGCGCCACGGCCATATTATCTGGAGACGGAGCGATGAAACGCACCTTTCAACCTTCGAACCGTGTTCGCAAGAACCGTCACGGTTTTCGCGCGCGCATGGCCACCAAGGCCGGCCGCAAGATCCTCAACGCACGCCGCGCCCGTGGCCGCAAGTCGCTGAGCGCGTAAACGCCGCTATCGGTTCGGATACGGAAATGACACCGCCGGAGGCCCCCACGAATGGCAGCGCCAGTCGAGGGAACGTGCCCCCGGCGGTTTCCGCATGTCTGTGGACCATCCGAAAGCGGGCCGATTTCCTGCGGGCCGCACGGGCCACGCGCCAGGGACGCCCGGGCATGATGGTGCAGGCGCGCAAACGCGGCGAGGCCGAAGAGGCGGGCCAAGACTCGAATGCCATCCGCGTCGGTTTCACCTGTTCGAAAAAGGTTGGCAACGCGGTTGCGCGCAACCGTGCCAAGCGGCGCCTGCGCGAGGTTGCCCGCCTTGAGCTACCTGTGCACGGGCGCCCCGGATGGGATTACGTCCTGATCGGGCGCCGTGATGTGACCGCCGAATGCCCGTTCGAGCAGTTACGCGCCGACCTGGTGCGCGCGCTTGAAAAGCTGCATGGGGCATCGTCATGACCCCCCTCGCCCATGTCCTGGCCCTGCCGGTGCGGGCTTATCGGCTGCTCCTGAGCCCATGGGTCGGGCATGGCTGCCGCTATCAGCCGACCTGCAGCGCCTATGCGTTGGAAGCCTTGCAAAAGCATGGCGCGTTCAAGGGGGCGTGGCTGGCTGCACGGCGCATCGGGCGCTGTCACCCGTTGGGCGGTCAGGGGTATGACCCGGTCCCCGACAAGAAGCGCGGCCCGGACAAGCGTTGATCATTGGGCCAGACCCGCACATGATGCCGCAAGGAGGCATAGATGCTCGACCAGGGCGACGACATTCATCCGTTGTTTCACGGTGCGCCGCGCAGCACCGAGTTCAAGAAGCTGCGCAAACGGCTGGTGCAAGCAACGCGCGAGGCGATTGATCAATACGGAATGGTCGATCGCGCAGCCCACCGCGATACCGATGGGCCGCGCCCGAAATGGCTTGTTTGCCTGTCGGGCGGCAAGGACAGCTACACCCTTCTTGCCATTTTATATGAGCTGAAATGGCGTGGGCTGCTGCCGGTCGATTTGCTGGCGTGCAACCTTGATCAGGGACAACCGGGGTTTCCCGCCACGGTGTTGCCCGAGTTCCTCAAGCAGATGGAGGTGCCCCACCGGGTTGAGTATCAGGACACCTATAGCGTCGTGATGGACAAGATCCCGCAGGGGCGCACGTTTTGTGCACTATGCTCGCGACTGCGGCGTGGGCATCTCTATCGCATAGCGCGCGAAGAGGGGTGCTCGGCAGTGGTGCTGGGCCATCACCGCGACGACATCCTGGAGACGTTCTTCATGAACCTTTTCCACGGTGGGCGGCTGGCCACGATGCCGCCCAAGCTGGTTAACGAGGAGGGGGACCTGTTCGTTTACCGACCGCTGGCGCATGTCGCCGAAGCCGATTGCGACAAGTTCGCCCGCGCGATGGGGTATCCGATCATCCCCTGCGATTTGTGCGGCTCGCAGGACGGGCTGCAACGCCAGCAGGTCAAGCAAATCCTCGACGGGTGGGAAAAGAACAGCCCCGGCCGCCGGCAGGTCATGTTTCGGGCGCTGATGAACACGCGCCCGTCGCACCTGTTGGATCCCCAGCTATTCGATTTTGCGGGCCTGACCCTGAAACCCGGTGATTTTGAGGAAAAGTCAGCGGATATACCGAACTTGCGTTAAGCCCTCGTTGATAGTGCCCTTCTAGCGTTCCCTGAATGACATCTTGGGGGTCGTGTTCATGAAGGGTACCTACAACCCGCCTATGGGGCGTTCGCGCCGGTATCTCGCCGCCGCATTGACCGGGCCGCAAGTGTTGGCCTTCATGCCGGCGCTATCGCTGGGGGCGTTCTGGTTCGGGGGGGAGGCGTGGCTGCTTGCGACCGCGCTTGGCTTGCCCGCGCTCTATGCGTTGGTCGGCAGCTTCAGCCAGACCGCAGAAGACGAGGCGGCGGCGCTGGGCGGCAACCCGGAGTGTGCGGCGCACGCCCTCGATCATGCCATTCAAAACGCGGCCCGCGACCGCAAGGCGACGGCCTGCCTTGTGGTTGCGATGGATGACGCGAACCACCTGCGCCGCAATTATGGCGGCGACATCCTCGACACGGTAACCGAGCGGTGCCTTTCGCGCCTGCCCGGGGTCTTGCGGCAGGGCGATCAGGTGTTCGCGGTCGCAGACGAGGAAACGGCCATCGCCCTCGCCCCGGTGCCCCGCCTCGATTTAGAGACGCTGATACAGCTTTCGGCGCGCGTGCAATCTGCGTTGGAAGAGCCCGTGTCGGTCGATGCGACGGCGGTCTCGTCGTCTTGGTCGGTTGGGTTCTGCCTTGGGTCGCGAAACCCCGGCGACGACGGTGCGGACCTGCTGCAGGCGGCGCGGGCGGCCTTGGCTGATGCGCGCCGCAATGGCCCATCGGCGATACGCGCCCACACCGGCACGCAGCCCGCGCCGGCGACAGTTGCGAGCGACCTGTGCGACGAAGCCGCGCAGGGGCTTGAGGCGGGGCAGTTTCGACCGTGGTTTCAGCCGCAGCTTTGCACCGATACCGGGCGCGTCAGCGGCTTTGAAGCGCTCGCGCGGTGGCAGCATCCGTTTCAGGGTATCATACCCCCGGCGGTGTTTCTTCCCGTGCTCGAGAAGTCCGGCAACCTTGAATGGTTGGCGCATGAGATCCTGAGGCAATCCATGGAAGCGATAAAGCATTGGGATCGCGAGGAGGTCAAAGTACCCCGCGTCGCGGTGAACCTGTCGGCGGCGGAACTGAGCAATCCGACGCTGGCGGACCGTGTCGCGTGGGAGCTGGACCGCTTCGACGTGTCGCCCGGGCGACTGACGCTGGAGGTTCTGGAAACCGTTGTCGTCCCCTCGGGCAGTGACGTGGTTACGCGCAACATCAATGCCTTGGCCGATCTTGGATGTACCATCGACCTTGACGATTTCGGCACGGGACACGCATCGATCGCATCGCTTCGGCGGTTCAAGGTGTCGCGAATCAAGATCGACCGATCCTTCGTCGCGGGTGTCGATCGCGATGCCAAGCAACAGCGCATGATTACCGCCATTCTGACGATGGCCGATCAACTTGGCCTCGACGCCCTTGCCGAAGGCGTGGAGACCACGGGAGAGCACGCGGTTCTTGCGCAATTGGGATGCCGCCACGTCCAGGGTTTCGGCATTGCCCGTCCGATGCCGCTTGATCAAACAGCCGACTGGGTCAGGCACCATGAGCGAAAACTCGGGCAACCCACGGGGATTGGCCGCGCAACGGGATGAATCGCGCTTGATGCACCTTCAAAGCCCCTTGTTTTTCGATATTCCGCTTGACGTTTGGCGGCACACTCTGTTGAACCGGCCTGACCTTGGACAGGACAGGCAGCACCCGAAATGGATGACCAGAACAAAAACCTCATTCTTGCAACGGCGCTTAGTTTTGCAGTGATCCTGATCTGGTTTGTTCTGTTCCCGCCGCCGGAACCCACGCCGACGGATCCCAACGCCCCGGTAGAAAGCGTTCAAGGCGAGGACACGGCAGAGCAAGCCCCGGCCGGCACCCCATCGGCACCGGCTGACAAGCCCGCGGCCACCGGGGCGCAGGAGGTTGCCACGGCACAAGATGCCCCGCGCATCGAGATCAACACACCGCGCGTCTCTGGCTCGATCTCGTTGATCGGCGGGCGGATCGATCAGCTTTCGCTCAAGGATTACCGCAAGACGCTTGAGCCGGGCGCGGAAATCGTTGACATGCTATCGCCGCTGGGCAGCGAAAACCCGTATTACGCGCTATATGGCTGGGCCCCGGGCGCGGGCGTCACCCTGGACCAGGTGCCCGGCGCCAACACCGAGTGGCGCGTGCAAAACGGCGATGTCCTGACGCAGAACTCCCCTGTCACGCTGATGTGGGACAACGGCAGCGGCCTGCTGTTCAAGCGCGAAATCGCCATCGACCGCGACTTCATGTTCACGGTGACGCAAACAGTCGAGAACACCGGCAACCAAACCGCGACACTGGCGCCCTACGGCATCCTGACCCGCCATGGCGAGCCGGAGAACCTCAAGAATTTCTTTATTCTGCACGAAGGCCTGATCGCCATGTCCGATGGCGAACTGACCGAGACCGGCTATTCGGATATGCCCGATTTCGCCTACAATGATCGTGAAGGGGCGCGCGCCGACGTCACACAGGTTAGTGAAAATGGCTGGATCGGGTTTACCGACCACTACTGGATGACCACGCTAATCCCCGAGCCGGGCAGCCCGTTCAAGGCCGTCGCCAAGTACGACCAGGCCGGCGACACCTACCAGACCGAGGCAGTTCTTCCCACGCAAACCGTCGCCCCGGGCGCGTCGACCACGGCCCAAACGCGCCTGTTCGCGGGTGCAAAGGAATGGGCCACCATCCGCGAGTACGAGAACAGGGGCGGCGTACAGAAGTTCCTCGATTCCATCGATTGGGGTTGGTTTTTCTTCCTGACCAAACCGATCTTCGCGGTTCTTCATTGGCTCAATGCGACGATGGCGGACATGGGAATCGCGGGCAGCATGGGCTGGGCGATCATCGCGCTGACGCTGCTGATCAAGGCGATCCTGTTCCCGCTTGCCTACAAATCCTATGCCTCCATGGCGAAGATGAAAGAGCTTCAGCCGAAGATGGAGGAGATAAAGAAATCCGCCGGGGACGACCGCCAGAAGCTTCAGCAAGAGATGATGGCGCTTTACAAGAAAGAAAAGGTCAACCCGGCCTCGGGCTGTTTGCCGATCCTGCTGCAGATCCCGATCTTCTTTTCGCTCTACAAGGTGATCTTTGTCACGCTTGAGTTGCGGCACGCGCCCTGGATCGGGTGGCTTCGCGATCTGAGCGCGCCGGATCCGTCATCGATCCTCAACCTGTTTGGGCTGCTGCCTTTCGCGCCGCCGGACCCGAATTCGATCCTTGCGATCTTGTCGCTTGGCGTGCTGCCGATCCTGCTGGGTATTTCGATGTTCCTTCAGCAGAAGCTGAACCCGGCACCAACGGACAAGACGCAGGCGATGATTTTTGCGTGGATGCCGTGGGTGTTCATGTTCATGCTGGGCCAGTTTGCCAGTGGCCTGGTCCTGTACTGGATCGCGAACAACACCATCACGTTCACGCAGCAGTACCTGATCATGCGCAGTCATGGCTATAAGCCAAACGTGTTTGGTAATATTATCTCAAGCTTCCGCAAGAAACCGGACGAGGACAAAGAATGATCCACGGTAGCGCTGCGCCGCGCACGGCTGGAAGGTGGTAAATGGAACTGCCGTTTCCTCTTGTGGCTGATCCCGACCCGGCAAGCATCGAAGCGGGGCGGCTCTTGTTCGCGCAGCAGACCGACTTCCTCAAGGGGGTGGTCGCGATGTCCGGCCTGCCGCCCGCCGATCGTATCGAGGTATGCTTTGCCGGTCGCTCGAACGTTGGAAAATCAAGCCTTATCAACGCGCTAACCGGTCGCAAGGGGCTGGCGCGGGCATCCAACACCCCCGGGCGCACGCAGGAGATCAACTTTTTCACATTGGCGGATAGTCATTACCTCGTGGACCTGCCCGGGTATGGCTATGCGAACGCGCCGGTGGCCGTCGTGGAGAAATGGCAGCGCCTGTTGAAGCAGTACCTGTCGGGCCGGCAGACCCTGCGCCGTGCCTTTGTGCTTATTGACATGCGCCATGGGGTCAAACCCGTCGACAACGAGATACTGAGCCTGCTGGACGGCGCCGCCGTGACCTTCCAGGTCGTTCTGACGAAGGCGGACAAGGTCAAGCAATCGGACCGCGAGGCCACTCTGGCACAGGTGCGCAAGGCACTGGCCACACATCCCGCCGCGTTTCCCGAGATCGTGATGACCTCAAGCGAAAAGGGCGACGGGATCGCGACGCTGCGCAGCATCATCGCCACGATGGGATGAGCACCCTTGGCAGCGCGCGCGCGACCCGCTAACACGGGATGCGCCCCAAAGGAACAAGGGATGAAAACGCAAAAAATGAACCGCGATTGGATCGCCACCGCCCGGACCCTGTCCGAGGCCCTGCCCTATCTGCAACGCTATGCCGGTGCGATCGTGGTCATCAAGTTTGGTGGTCACGCCATGGGCGATGATGACGCCATGGAAACCTTTGCGCGCGATATCGTCTTGATGCGTCAGGTTGGGGTCAACCCGGTGTTGGTTCATGGCGGCGGTCCCATGATCAACGCGATGCTGGATCAGTTGAAGATCGAATCCCAATTCGTGGACGGCAAACGGGTCACGGATCAGGCCACGATGGATGTGGTCGAGATGGTCCTGTCGGGGCGTGTGAACAAGCGGATCGTGCAGGCCATCAACGATCAGGGGGGCCGGGCGATCGGGCTGTCGGGCAAGGATTCGCATCTGATTACCTGTGATCAGACCGATCCGCGGCTGGGCCTTGTGGGCACGCCGTCGGAGATCGATCCTTCGCTGCTTCATACCTTGTTCGATGCCGGGATAATCCCCGTGATTGCACCGCTGGGCGCGGGGCGGCATGGCGAGACGTTCAACATCAACGGTGACACGGCCGCGGGCGCGATTGCCGCCGCGCTCAAGGCCGATCGGCTGTTGCTGCTCACGGACGTCGCGGGCGTCAAAAACGCCGCGGGCGAGGTCATGACCGACCTGACCGCCGACCAGATCCGCGAGATGACGGAACAGGGCGTGATTGCCGGCGGCATGATCCCCAAGACCGAGACCGCGCTTGCGGCGATAGAAGGCGGTGTTCGTGCGGTTGTCATCCTGGATGGGCGCGCGCCCAATTGCACCCTGCTGGAGTTATTCACCGAGCATGGCGCCGGTTCCTTGATCCGCAAGAGCTTTGACTAGATCATGAGCGTGGGCGGGCTGCACAGGCTGCAGGAAGAGGCGCACGCACATGGATTGATGGTTATGGGCGGGTTCCACCCCGAGGCGGGCGATCAGGTGCCTGATGGGGCTGGAACGCTCGTCATGCTCGGGCCGGAGCCGACAGAGTTCTGGCCGCTGTTCACGCGCAGTCCGGAATTCAACGATGGCGACCCGGCCCCCATGGATCGTTGGTCCGACAGGGTCATCACGGCCCTTGCGGCCCAAATGGGCGGGCAGGCGCTATTTCCCTTTGGCGGGCCACCGTATCACCCGTTTCTGGCATGGGCCAAGCGGACCGGGCGGGCGTGGTCCTCGCCGGTTGGGTTGCTGGTGCATGACGCGGCCGGGCTGTTCGTATCGTATCGTGGGGCCATCGCGGTGCCCGAGCGTCTTGCTTTGCCAACGCCGCCGCAGGCCTCGCCTTGCGAAAGTTGCACCGAGCAGCCCTGCCGCACCGCCTGCCCCGCCGGGGCGCTGACGCCGGACGGGTACGATGTCCCTGCCTGCAAGAGCTACATCGCATCAGATAGCGGCACCGCCTGCATGACACGCGGCTGCGCAGTGCGCCGCGCTTGCCCGGTCAGTCAAGCGCATGGCAGGATTGAAGAGCAATCCGCCTTTCACATGGCTGCGTTCTTATGACATTGCGATTGATCCTGATGCGGCACGCAAAATCGGATTGGAGTGCCCCATCCCTGCCCGATCACGACAGAGCGCTGAATGCGCGTGGCCGAACGGCGGCGCGGGCACTGGGCGGCTGGATACGGGCGCGGGGGTATCACCCTGACCTGGCCTTGTGTTCAACGGCGCTGCGAACACGGCAAACGTTGGCGGGTTTGGAGTTGGACGTTGCAACCCGGTACGAACGCCAGCTTTACAATGCCGAGCCCGCAACGATCCTGTCGGTAATCAAATCGGTGCAAGGCGCCAATTGCGTGCTTGTCGTGGCGCACAACCCAGGGATCGCGTGGCTGGCGCAGCACATCGTCAAATCGCGGCCCGCGCATCCGCGATTTGACGACTACCCAACGGGGGCCACGCTTGTCAGCGATTTCGCGGCCCCCGCGTGGTCAGACTTGACCGAGAAAAGCGGCACAGTGGTGGATTTCACCGTTCCCAAAGACCTCTGACAAGCGGCTCAGTGGCCCAGACCTCAGTGGCCAAGGATCTGGCTCAGGAACAGTTTGGTGCGCTCGCTCTTGGGGTTGTTGAAAAACTCCTCGGGCTCGTTCTGCTCGATGATCTGGCCCTGGTCCATGAAGATCACCCGGTTCGCCACCTGCCGGGCAAAGCCCATTTCGTGTGTCACGCAGATCATGGTCATTCCCTCTTCGGCCAGTTCGACCATGGTATCGAGAACCTCTTTGATCATCTCCGGGTCAAGGGCCGATGTCGGCTCATCAAAGAGCATGATGCGCGGCTTCATGCACAGGGATCGCGCAATCGCGACGCGCTGCTGCTGGCCGCCCGATAGCTGACCTGGGTACTTGTCGGCCTGTTCGGGGATCTTCACCTTTTCGAGGAAATGCATGGCGACATCCTCGGCCTCGCGCTTGGGTGTCTTGCGCACCCAGATCGGCGCGAGCGTGCAGTTCTCAAGGATGGTCAGATGGGGAAACAGGTTGAAGTGCTGGAACACCATCCCAACTTCGGAGCGGATCTTGTCGATATTCTTGAGGTCCGACGACAACACGGTGCCATCCACCTCGATCCGGCCTTTTTGGTGCTCTTCCAGTGCGTTGACACACCGGATCAGCGTCGATTTGCCCGAACCGGACGGGCCGGCAATCACGATCCGCTCGCCGCGATAGACAGTCAGGTCGATCTCGCGCAGCACGTGGAACGCCCCGAACCATTTGTTCATGTTCTCGATAGAGATCGCGACCTCGTCCGAGACTTTTAGTTGAGCATTGGCGGTCATCAAACCGGCCCTCCCTTAACGATGATCGGTTTGAAGCTGACGCTCCAACCACTGCGAATATTGTGAAATGCTGTAACAGACGACGAAGAAAAGCAGCGCGGCGAAACCGAACAGCTCCCAGTAGACACCGTTCCATTCGGACGCGCCGAGGATCGGACCACGGATCATGCCGACCAGGTCGAACATCGAGATAACCGAGACCAGCGTGGTATCCTTGAACAGGCCCACCGACACGTTGACGATGCCCGGGATCGAGATCTTGAGCGCCTGCGGCAGAATGATCAGCTGCATGGACTGGGCATAATCCAGGCCGAGGCTATCAGCCGCCTCGTATTGCCCCTTGGGCAGCGCCGCGAGGCCCCCGCGGATCACCTCGGCGATATAGGCCGACGCGAACATGGTGATCATGATGATCACCCGCAGGATCAAATCAAGGCTGCTTTCGGGGGGCAGGAAGTATGCCAGAACCACGTTTGCAACGAACAAGAGGGTGATCAGGGGCACACCGCGGATGAACTCGATGAAGACGACCGAGATCCACTTGATGATCGGCATGTTCGATTGCCGCCCAAGGGCCAGAAGAATGCCAATGGGCAGCGACAGCGAGACGCAGATAACCCCCAGCATCATGTTCAGCATGAAGCCGCCCATATCGCGGGAGGGGACGGGCTCCAGCGCCAGGAAGTTCGCCATCGGGCCGGTAATAAACCCAGTCGCGTACCAGAACGCGAACGCGGCAATGACAGCGCCCAAAAGGCCCATCGCCGCACTTTGTAGAACCAGGCGGCGGTACACGATGATTCCGACGACGAACCCCAAAAGTGCGAACACGGGCACCATGATCGTCCCGCCCCAGATCAGGTAGAACGCAAGGAACGGATAGACCGCCGTCAGCGCCAGGAACTTGCGCGGAAACACCTTGAAGAACAGAAGCGGCCCCAGCGCCACGAACAAAAGTGCAAAAGCCAGCAATGGACGCCAATACAGCTCATCGGGATATTTGAACCCGAACAGCAGTTGGTTCCAACGCTCTGCCAGCACCGAGAAACAGGCGCCAACATCCCCTTGCAGGACATCACGGCATTCGGTCAGGCTACTGGTTGTCCACACCCCGTTCAATATCCAAGGCCCGGTAGCCGTCGCCAGGTAGTACACCGCCCATATCGCCGCGAGTGTCAGGATCGTGTTGGCCACCGATGAGAACAGGTTTTCGCGCAGCCATTTGACAATTCCCTGCTCGTAAACCGGCGGCGGGGCCTCTGGCAGAACCTCGGTACGCACGAACGCTGTTTGTGAATGAGTATCAGACATCTCAGCGCTCCTGTAGCTTCATGGCGTTGTTGTAGAGGTTCATCACGCCGGAAATTGCCAACGAGATCAGCAAGTAGAACAGCATCAGCATCAGCACCGTCTCGATCGCGCGGCCCGTCTGATTGAGGGTGATGCCGCCCAGCGTGCCGGTCACATCCATGTAGCCCACCGCGATCGCCAGGGAGCTGTTCTTGGTCAGGTTGAGATACTGCGAAATAACCGGGGGAATCACGATGCGCAGGGCCTGCGGCAGGATCACGAGGTTCATGATCCGCCGTGGGCGAAGGCCAAGAGACGCCGCCGCCTCTGTTTGCCCACGTGAGATTGCCTGAATACCGGCGCGGACGTTTTCGGCAATGAATGCACCGGTATAGATCGCCAGTGCGAACCAAAGCGCGATCAAGGAGCCGCGAATATGGATGCCACCTCCAAAGTTGAACCCCTTCAACTCGGGGTATTCCAGACTAATCGGTTGGCCCAGGATGTAATAGGCAATGACCGACGGCAAAACGAGAATTGCCAGCGATGGCCATCCCATCGGCAGCAGTTTCCCGGTGTCATAGAGGAGCTTGGTCGCGTAGCGGCGGTAGGCAAATACGCCGATCACCGACGCGATGAACAGCAGCACCACAATCAACGATCCACTGCCCCAGATCGGGGAGGGCACATAGACGCCGCGGTTGGTGAACGCCACCGCGCCGAAGACCATCGACGCGTCCGGCGCGTCCCCGCGAAAGGCGCTTGGGGCCGGCATGGCGGCGGTCATGATCGAGAAGATGATAAGGATCCAGATCAGCACCGGAACGTTGCGAAATGCCTCGACGTATGCCGCCATCAGCTTGCGCACGAGCCAGTTCGGAGACAGCCGCAGCACACCCGCCGTAACCCCCAGGATCGTGGCCGACACGCACCCGAGAAACGCAACGATGATCGTGTTGAGAACGCCAACGATCGAGGCACGCAGATGCGTTGATTGGCTGTCGTATTCAATCGGCGTCTGGTTGATGTCGTAGCCCGATGGCTCCCCCAGGAAGCGATAGGAAATGTTCTGTCCCTGCTCGGCCAGGTTCTGCACGAGATTCCAGCCCAGATAGGACATGAAAACGATCAACAGCATCAAGGCTATGAACTGGAACGTGTAGGACCGGTAGCGGGTGTCGTTGATCAGCATCGACAGCCGAAACGACTCCTCAGGAGGATCGGTGAGCGTCGTCATCTAGGAATTCCCCGTCTTCGGCCCTTTGTTTTTCCGGCACACAAGGCACCGTGGACCGTTTATGGTATTGCCGCACGTAAACGAAGGGGCGCGTCATTGCGCGCCCCTTCGATCTGGTCTTAGCGGAACGGCGGTGCGTAGAGCAGGCCGCCATCAGTCCATTGTGCGTTCAGGCCGCGAGCCAGGCCGATCGGCGTGCTTTCACCGATGTTCTTGGCAAACAGCTCACCGTAGTTGCCGCCCACCATGATCGCGCGCTTGGCCCAATCCTTGTCCAGGCCGAGCATCTCGCCCAGGGTTCCTTCGGTGCCCAGCAGGCGGTTCACTTCGGGACGGTTGGTGCCCTTTGCCAGTTCCTCGATATTGGCCGAGGTAACGCCAAGCTCTTCCGCCGCGATCAGCGCGTTCAGCGTCCAGCGGACGACGTCGCCCCACTCGTGATCGCCGTGGCGGACAAGCGGCCCGAGCGGCTCTTTCGAGATGGTTTCGGGCAGAATGGCGTGCTCTTCGGGGTTCTCGAAGGACGCGCGTGTTGCCGCCAGGCCGGAACGGTCCGTGGTATATACGTCGCAAGCACCTGCAAGGTACTGCTGTTGCGATTCAGCGTTGGTTTCGATCGGAACCGGCTCGTAGTCCATGTTGTTCTTGCGGAAGAAATCCGCGAGGTTCAACTCGGTCGTGGTGCCGGTCTGGATGCAAACCGTTGCGCCGTCCAGCTCCTTGGCCGACGAAACGCCCAGCGCCTTGGGAACCATGAAACCCTGACCGTCATAGTAGTTCACGCCGGTAAATTCGAACTTCAGGTCGACGTCGCGCGTGAAGGTCCAGGTCGTGTTGCGAGCCAGCATATCGATCTCGCCGGAGGCAAGCGCGGTAAAGCGGGTTTTACCCGTGGTCGGCACGAATTCGATGGCGGTCGGATCGCTCAAGACAGCAGCAGCAACGGCGCGGCATACCGCAACGTCGAAGCCTTCCCATTCGCCGTTCGCGTTCGGCGCAGCAAAGCCGACAAGGCCGGTGGTTACGCCGCAGTTCAGGGTGCCGCGCGCCTTGACGTCGTCAAGGGTCCCGGCAGCCGCAGCCCCGGCCGATAGGCCAGCAGCCGTCATTGCAGCAAAGAATACGGATGTTTTCATGTTTACCTCTTCCTGATTGTCCGCCATTTCGCTTGGCGGTTCATCCGGCCAGCAAGACCGGGGACGATACTGTAAAGGGTTGCCCCCTCAGTATCGCCGAGTTTGGGCGGATTCATCACAATACGTCAAGTGATTGATCATGATATGCTAGGGAAACTGCCTGCCAAACAGGGTGACTATACGGAAGGTCGCACTATTTGTTCAATTTGGTGTGCGCACCAGATCGAAAAATACTTTCGCATGAACGAATGCTTGGCGCTTGCGCATTGCATCCTCATTCGCCTCGGCGTCCTGGCCCCATTGTTCCTGCTGCCAGATGTCATCGAGTCGCGAGCTTGCCCATATCTCATCGATCGGGCGCAGGCCCCGCGCCGCGGCAAACCCGAGAATCAATGAGCCCGAGATTCCCACGAGGTCGTGAAACGCGGTTAGCTCGAATGCGTTCATTTTGTGCACCATCGCGCGCAGCCGCGCCAATGACGCCTCTGGCTGCGGCGCATACATGACCCCCGATACCGGCACCAGTTGCACGCCAAGGGTGCCGCGTGCCCATTCAAGGTAGGGCGCCCACTCCGCCTGTTGCCGGTCGCACAGTTCCTCGGGCGCGTCCGCGCGGTAACACAGCAGATCGGTATCGCCGTAATCCGCCACCATGTCGGCCACTTCGGCGTGCTGCTTGGCAACCTTGTCGATGGCGGCATTTGCGGACCGGGTCATGGGCATGGCGTTGGGATTGATCGTTTCGTCCTGCGCGTCCCACTCCTGCGCGATCTCATGCGCCAGCGCATGGGTCGGCACGATCAGCGGCGCCTTGGCCGGCGTCTTTACCGGCCGTCCATCAAGGCGCACGGAATATCCGCCCCCTTCTGGCGCGGCTTCGGCCACTTTCCAAAAACGTTTGGCGGTCCATGTACTCATCTCTCTGATCCCCAAAGATTGTCCAGAACGCCAAGAAGGTCGCGAAAATCATGCACAAGATGATCCGCCTCGCCCATGGCCTCCGGCGGGTGATAGCCCCAGCTGACACCGATGGCGCGCATGCCGGCGGCGCGGGCCATCTGCATGTCAAACGCGGTGTCCCCGATCATGACCGCGTTCTCGGGCGTTGTGCCGGTCTCTTGCATCGCGGCCTGTAGCATCGAAGGGTGCGGCTTGGAAGGGTGGTGATCCGCGACCTGTTCGGTGGTGAAAAACCCCGACAGCCCATGCCCGGACAGCAAGGCATCAAGGCCGCGCCTTGATTTACCCGTGGCCACTCCAAGGATGTTTTCCGGGGTCTCGGATAGCCGGTCCAGCGTGGCGCGCGCATGCGGGTAGAAGGGCGAGCTGTCGGCGACATCGCTTTGCGCCCTGAGGTCCGCATACGCGTTTTTGTAGGCCGCGACCATCTCGGCCCGGGTCACGGCATCCCGGTCCGGCGCAAGGCGGGCCATTGCCACGTCAAGCGACAGGCCGACGATTGCCAGGATGTCGTTTTGCGGCGGAACAGTCATGCCAACCGCGCCAAAGGCGTAGCTCATCGCCGCGATGATGTCGGCCTGACTGTCTACCAGCGTACCGTCGACATCAAACACGATCAGACGCAGCGGGCGCGTCATTCCAACTCCTCGAAGGGATCAACGGGCACCTCGTCTTCGCGCCACTGCAGCGTTTTCCACGTTTGGCGCATGTGCTCGGGCAGTGCCGCGGTCAGGGTGATGGTGCGCTTGGTCACCGGATGTTCGAACCGCAGGAACCGCGCGTGCAGGTGCAGCTTCTTGCTGATCTCACCGCCCAGTTGCGCGCCCCATCCGTCGCCAAGGTTCTCTTGCCCCGAGCCGCCATATTTGCCGTCGCCGATGATCGGGTGCCCAATCTCGGCCATGTGGGCGCGCAGTTGGTGCGTGCGCCCCGTCACCGGCACCAGCGCCACCCAGGCCGCGCGCCGGGCCAGAGCCGACAGCACCGCGTAATCCGTCACCGCACGCTTGGCGCCCTCGGTGGCGTCCACGTCGCGGGGGTGGACGCAATGCATCTTCTCGCCCTCGCCGCGCGCGCCGTGGCCGGGCGCCTTGACCAGGCCGAACTTGATCGTGCCCATCTGCGGGCTGGGTACACCAGCCACCGCCGCCCAATAGAGCTTGCGCGTCTCGCGGTGCCGGAATGCCGCGGTCAGGCCGCTGGCCACGCTGCGGGTGCGCGCCAGGACCAGGACGCCCGACGTGTCCTTGTCCAGCCGATGAACAAGGCGCGGCTTTTCCTCCAGCCCGAAGCGTAGCGCCTCAGTCATGCCGTCGACATGCCGGGTTTGCTTGCTTCCGCCCTGCGTGGGCAGGCCCGGCGGCTTGTTGATCGCGATGATGTGGTCGTCGCGGTAAATCACGCAGTCGCGGATCATGCGGGCATCGGCATCGGACACATATGCCTGCGAAGGCTGCGGGGACGCGCCCGGATCGGGCAGCGGCGGGATGCGCACGCTTTGGCCGGCTTGCAGGCGGGTGTTGGCTTTGACCCGTCCGCCATCGACGCGCAGCTCGCCCTTGCGGCACATCTTCTCGATCGCGCCCTGACGCACATGCGGAAACATCCGGCGCAGCCAGCGATCCAGCCGTTGATCGGCGTCATCGGGCGCGACCGGCAGGATTTGAACGCGGCTCATTGGAGAACACCGCGAAACAGCACAAGCGCCATGGCAATAGCCCCCAGGGACAACAGAACAGACGCAAACCCATAGAAAAGCGCCAGGTTGATCTGACCACGTTCAATCAACGTCATCACATCCAGCGAAAAGGCCGAAAAGGTCGTGAACCCGCCAAGGATGCCCGTCACCATGAACGGCGCGAGCCGCGTCGCGTCCTTGTGCGCAAGGATGACCACCAGCACCCCCATCAGGAACGAGCCGAGGATATTCACGGCAAGCGTGCCCCAAGGGAACCCCGGACCAATCAGGCGCATCGCGCCGACATTGGTCAGGTATCGGGCCGAGGCCCCGATTGCGCCGCCGATGGCGACCTGAAGAAGGGTTGCAAACATGGCGCGTCTGTGACCCCGAGCGCGCGGAATGTCAAGCTACACAGCCTTTTCATGCAGGCCACCCAGGGCCAGCGAGACGGGCCTCAATGCGCGCTGCCTCCGCGTTTGGCGCGCAGGTTGACGAAGAAATCCAGCCGCTTCTTCAACTCGCGCTCAAAGCCCCTTTCGACGGGCTGATAGAGAACCGGGCGCTTCATGTCCTCGGGGAAATAATCCTGCCCCGAAAACCCCTCTTCGGCGTCGTGGTCATAGGCATAGCCCTGGCCGTACCCCTGCTCCTTCATCAGCGATGTTGGGGCGTTGAGGATGTGTTTGGGCGGCGGGGCGCTTCCGGTTTTGCGGGCCAATGCGCGCGCGGCCTTGTAGGCGGTGTAGGCCGAGTTCGATTTGGGCGCGAGGGCCAGGTAGGTCACCGCCTGCGCCAGTGCCAATTCGCCCTCGGGGCTACCGAGCCGTTCATAGGTTTCCCACGCATGCAGGCAATGCGTCTGCGCCTGTGGGTCCGCCAGGCCGATATCCTCGACCGCCATGCGCGTGATGCGCCGCGCCAGATAACGGGGATCTTCGCCCCCCTCCAGCATCCGCGCCAGCCAATAAAGCGCGGCGTCAGGGTCCGAGCCGCGCACCGATTTGTGCAGCGCCGAAATCAGGTTGTAATGCGCCTCGCCCGACTTGTCGTATTGCGCCGCGCGCCGCATCAGCCGCGCCGATAGCGCGTCGGTGTCCAGCGGTTTGTCAGTTTTCCATGCCGCCGCCTGTTCGATCAGGTTCAGCGCGGCGCGGCCGTCGCCATCGGCCATCTCCAACAGCGCCTCGCGCGCGGGGCCCGTCAGCGGCAGCGCGCGACCGATCTCTTGTTCGGCGCGCTGCGCGAGCAGTTCAAGATCGGCGAGCCCCAGGCGCTCGAGCACCAAAACCTGCGCACGGCTGAGAAGCGCGGCGTTCAATTCGAAACTGGGATTTTCCGTTGTCGCCCCGACCAAGAGGATCGTGCCATCCTCCATGTGCGGCAGGAAGCTGTCCTGTTGCGCCTTGTTGAAACGGTGTATCTCGTCCACGAACAACAGCGTGCCCTGCCCGTTCGCGCGGCGATGCTTGGCCTCGTCGAACACTTTGCGCAGTTCCGGCACGCCGGTGAAGATTGCGCTGATCTGTACGAAATGCAGGTCCGTTTCGTCGGCCAGGAGCCGCGCAATGGTGGTCTTGCCAACCCCCGGCGGGCCCCAGAACACCAGCGATGACAGGCTCCCCGATGCCAGCATCACGCCAAGCGGTGCGTCCGGCCCCAGCACCTGATCCTGACCGATGACGTCGGACAATGCGCGCGGGCGCAAGCGATCCGCCAAGGGCCGGGGCGCGTTATCCTTTTTGGGCTTGGGCGCGTCATCGCCCTTGGGGTCGAACAGATCCGCCATCGGCTATAGCCTGAACCGGGTGACGAAACGTTCCGCCCCGCGCTGCACCGCCATCGAGACCATGCCGACCCTGTCACGCAGCGCGCGGGTGACATCATTGCTGGTAGCAATCTGGGTCGCGTTGATCTCAAGGATGACATCGCCCTTGCGCAACCCGATCCGCGCGCCGTATTGCCCGGGCTCTTCGACAAGGGCGCCTTGCGCGCTGAGCGGCAATCCATATTCGCCGATCACGGCCGGGTTGACGGTGCTGATCCGCAGGCCCGGCAGCGCGCTATTCCCATCCAAGACACGCGTATCGCGCGGCGGCGTGTCGGGCGCGGCGATCATCTTCACGTCAACCTCGCGGCGCTTGCCCCGCCGGAACCGCTCAATAGTCGCCGTCTCGCCAATGCCCGTGACCGAAAGCCGAAATAGCATTTCGGCGGGGGTGTTCACCGGCTCGCCATCAACCGCAAGGACGACATCGCCCGCCTCGAACCCGGCATCGCCGAAAGGGCTCAGCGGGTGAAGCTGCGAAATCAGCATGCCGCCGGGCCGCCCGAGGCCCAAGGATGCCGCGATGTCGGCATCCACGGGCTGCCCGCTCATCCCGGCCCAGGGGCGTTCAAAGTTTTCGTTGCCCGCGCGCGCCTGATCGACGAACTGCGCCACCAGGTTGGCGGGGATCGCGAACCCGATCCCGTTCGACCCACCCGAGCGCGTCAGGATCGACGTGTTGATCCCGATCAGCCGCCCCTGCGTGTCGATCAGGGCTCCGCCCGAATTGCCCGGGTTGATCGGCGCGTCGGTTTGGATGAAGTAGCCCCGCGCGCTGCCGGTGGCCGTGCCTGACCGTGCAAGGCCCGAAACGATACCGCTGCTGACCGTCTGACCCACGCCGAACGGGTTGCCGATGGCAAGGGTCAACTCGCCCACCTCGACGCTGTCGCTGTCGCGCAGGTTCAGGAACGGCATCTTGCCCGCCTTTTCCAGGCGCAGAACGGCAAGATCGCTTTCCTCGTCGGACAGCAGCACCTTGGCGTCAAACTCGCGCCGGTCATTCAGCACGACGCGAATATCCGTCGCTTGGGCGACAACGTGGTAGTTCGATACCACGATCCCATCCTCGGACAGGATCACCCCCGAACCGAGCGAGTTTTGCACGCGCGGACGCACGGTGCCGAAATCGCGAAACAGCCCCTGAAAGAACGGATCGTTCATGAATGGGCTGGTGCGCTCTTTCACGACGCGGCGGGCGTAGATGTTCACCACCGCCGGCGTCGCCTCCTTGACCAGGGGAACGAAGCTAAGCTGCACCTCCGCGCGGCTTTGCGGCACACGCGCCTGTTGCGCGCCGGTTTGAAGGGGCAATAGGGCCAAGCATAGCACTGCAAGCAGAATTCGGGCCATGGGGTTCCTCCGTCTGTGGCGAAGATATGCGGCCCACGGCGGATGATTGCAAGCTTTGGCCGCCGGGCCCGGGAAATGAAAAACCCCTGCCCACGCGCGCGCGGGACAGGGGTAAATTCAATCGGCAATGCCGGAGGCGCTATCAGTCCTCGGCGGCCTCTTCGGCGGCAACGCGTGCGCGGTCGCCTGCGCCTTTGGCGTCTGTGTCGCGATCGACGAATTCGATGATCGCCATCGGCGCCATGTCACCATAGCGGAAGCCCGCCTTGAGGATGCGCACATAGCCACCCTGGCGTTCCTTGTAGCGTTCGCCCAGTACGTCAAACAGCTTGGCCACGTACTTGTCCTGCTTGAGCTGCGATGCGGCCTGACGGCGGGCATGCAGATCGCCGCGCTTGGCCAGCGTGATCAGCTTTTCCACGATCGGGCGCAGTTCCTTAGCCTTGGGCAGTGTGGTCTTGATCTGCTCATGTTCAATGAGCGAGCCGGCCATGTTCGCCCACAGCGCCTTGCGGTGCTCATGGGTGCGGTTCAGGCGGCGGTATCCTCTTGCGTGACGCATTGTGTTGTCTCCTAAAGTGTTTTGCTTTGTCCGGCGGTCTGATGCGTGTCAGCCGCTCTCCTTGGGGCGGAATGCCCGGGGTGGTCGGCACGAGGCAGGAAGGCCCGCCCCGTGCGTGCGAAGTGCCTTAGAAGGCGTCTTCGAATTTCTTTGCCAGGTCCTCGATGTTGTCCGGCGGCCAGTCCTCGACATCCATGCCAAGGTGCAGGCCCATGCCCGAGAGAACCTCTTTGATCTCGTTGAGCGACTTGCGCCCGAAGTTGGGCGTGCGCAGCATCTCGGCCTCTGTCTTTTGGATCAGATCGCCGATGTAAACGATGTTGTCGTTCTTGAGGCAGTTGGCCGAACGAACGCTGAGTTCCAACTCATCAACCTTCTTGAGCAGAAGCGGGTTGAACTCCAGGCCGTCGTCGTCGTCCTGGCGGCTGGCTGCTTCGGGCTCGTCAAAGTTGACGAAGATCGACAGCTGGTCCTGCAGGATGCGCGCGGCGAAGGCCACGGCATCGTCCGGGGTGATGGACCCGTCGGTTTCCACCTTCAGCATCAGTTTGTCATAGTCCAGCACCTGCCCCTCGCGGGTGGGCTGCACGTCGTAGGACACCTTGCGGATCGGCGAATAGATCGCGTCGATCGGGATCAGGCCGATGGGGGCGTCCTCGGGCTTGTTCTTGTCGGCGGGAACGTAGCCCTTGCCGGTGTTGACCGTCAGTTCCATGTAGAGATCCGCACCTTCATCAAGGTGACAAATCACGTGATCAGGGTTGAGAACCTCGATCCCGGCGCTGTCGCTCATGTCGGCCGCGGTCACGGCCCCAGGGCCCTTGGCGTTGATCGTCAGACGCTTGGGGCCTTCGACCTCCATGCGCAGGGCGATGCCCTTGAGGTTGAGGATGATGTCGGTCACGTCCTCGCGCACGCCTGCGACGCTGGAAAACTCGTGCAGCACGTTGTCCATCTGCACCGAGGTGATCGCGGCGCCTTGCAGCGACGACATCAGAATCCGGCGCAGGGCGTTGCCCAGCGTCAGGCCGAAGCCACGCTCAAGCGGCTCGGCCACGATCGTGGCCTGACGCAATGGATCACTGCCCGGCTGCACCACCAGCTGGCCCGGCTTGATCAATTCTGCCCAATTCTTGTGGATCATGCGTCCCTCCATTCCTGTCCTGTCCCCATGTCCAAAGGCCAGAACGCCCGAGGTTTAATAATGACGGAATGGGGCCGCACGGATTGCGCGGCCCCACCTCGTATGTGTCCAGTCAGACCCGGCGGCGCTTCGGCGGACGGCAGCCGTTATGCGCAATCGGGGTCACGTCGCGAATCGAAGTAATGTTGAAGCCGACAGCTGCCAGCGCGCGCAGCGCCGACTCGCGGCCCGAACCGGGCCCCTGCACTTCGACTTCAAGTGTCTTGACGCCATGATCCTGCGCCTTCTTGCCGGCATCTTCTGCCGCCAACTGAGCCGCGTACGGGGTCGATTTACGCGACCCCTTGAAGCCCATGGTGCCGGAGGAGGACCACGCAATCGCGTTGCCCTGCACGTCCGAGATCAGGATCTTGGTGTTGTTGAACGAAGAGTTCACATGCGCCACGCCCGTGGCGATGTTCTTTGAGACCTTTTTCTTGGTCCCGCGGCGGGTATCACGTGCCATTGACTGCGTCCTCCCTTATTTCTTCTTGCCAGCAATGGCCTTTGCGGGGCCCTTGCGTGTGCGAGCGTTGGTATGCGTGCGCTGGCCGTGCACGGGGAGGTTGCGGCGATGGCGCAGGCCGCGGTAGCAGCCCAGGTCCATCAGGCGCTTGACGTTCATCTGCCGCTCGCGGCGCAGATCGCCTTCAACGGTATAGTTCGCGTCGATATGTTCGCGGATGGCCATGACTTCGGAATCCGACAGTTCGTTCACACGGCGCGCCTGATCGACGCTGAGCGCCTCACAGATGTCACGAGCCGAAGAAGGGCCAATTCCGGTGATGTAGGTCAGTGCGATCGGGACCCGCTTGTGGGTCGGGATGTTCACGCCGGCAATACGTGCCACGATATACGTTCCTTTCGTTGCGGTTCCGTAGTTCCAGAACCTTTTTTCACAACGGTGACCCGCGGGCATTCACGCCAACGGGCCGCAGCTGATTGAGGTAATATGATTCCCGGACGGGATATGCCCACCAGAATCAAATCGCGATACAGACTGCGGTGCGTATGAGCAAAAAGCCGGGGCGTCAAGCCCCGGCCGTGCCGTTTTTGCGCAATAACATGCTCGCCCTCCGATATGGGGCGTTAACCGCGTTGGTTCAGTCCAGAACCGACGCGATGGAGGCGCGCACGTCATCGATATCGGCCAAGCCGTCAACCGTGTGCAGCTGCCCCTTGGCATAGTAATAGCCGATCAGCGGCGAGGTCTTCTTGTAGTATTCCATCAGCCGCTGCCGAAGGCTTTCCTCGTTGTCATCGGCGCGCTGCTTCATGTTGCTGGCGCCGCAATTGTCGCACACGCCTTCGACCTTTGGGCGCTTGGTGACGTTGTGATAAACCTCGCCGCACTCGCCGCAGCTGTAGCGCCCGGTGATCCGCTCGACCAACGCGGCGTCATCCACCTGCATCTCGATCACGGCATCGAGGCTCTGCCCCGTGCTTTCCATCAGGTCGGCCAATGCATCGGCCTGCGCCAGGGTGCGCGGGAAACCGTCAAAAATGAAGCCGCCCTTGCTGTCGCCCTCAAGTTTTTCACGGATCAGGCCGATCACGATATCGTCGGTCACCAGATCGCCACGCGCCATGACCTCGGCAACTTTGTTGCCCATTTCCGTGCCGCTGTCCTTGGCCTCGCGCAGCATGTCGCCGGTGCTTAGCTGGATCATGTCGCGGGTGTCGACCAAGTGGCGGGCCTGCGTGCCCTTACCGGCCCCGGGGGGGCCAAGGAGTATGATATTCATCTGCGTGCTGTCCCTTTCTTGCCGCCTTTGCCACGCTTGCGAGATTTGCCGCGCAGCTGCGATTTTTCGATCAGGCCCTCATATTGGTGCGCCAAAAGATGGCTTTGTGCCTGCTGGATCGTATCCATGGTCACCGAGACCACGATGAGAACCGAGGTGCCGCCAAAATAGAAGGGGATCGCGAGCTGGCTGCGCAGGATCTCGGGCAGGAGGGCGACCAGCGCAAGGTAGCCAGAGCCAAGCACCAGAACCCGCTTGACGACGTAATCGAGGTAGGCCTCGGTCTTTTTGCCGGGCCGGATTCCGGGAACGAACCCGTTCTGGTTCTTCAGGTTCTCGGCCACTTCCTCGGGTTTGAATGACACGTTGAAGGTGTAGAAGAACGCGAAGAACACGATCATCGTCACGAAAAACAGCAGGTAAAGCGGCTGCCCCGGCCCAAAATAGGCCAGGATCGTCGAGATAACCGGCCCGGTCTGGTTGCCCGAGAACGTGCTGATCGTCGTCGGCAGCAACAACAGCGAACTGGCGAAGATCACCGGGATCACGCCCGCCGGGTTCACCTTGACCGGCAAGTGGCTGGAGCCGCCATCATAGACCTTCATGCCGACCTGCCGGCGCGGATACTGAATATGGATCTTGCGCAGGGCGCGCTCCATGAACACGACAAACGCGATCACGGCGACCACCATCACCAGGACACCGACGATCACCGCGGGGCTGATTGCGCCCGAGCGCCCTTGGCTCAGGAATTGCGCCAGCGCGGCGGGGATCTCGGCAACGATGCCGACAAAGATGATAAGCGAGATGCCATTGCCGATACCGCGCGCGGTGATCTGCTCGCCCAGCCACATCAGGAACATCGTGCCGCCAACCAGCGTGATAACGCAGGACATCTGGAAGAACAGGCCGGGATCGGTCACCAGATCGCCCGCCTCAAGGCTGCGCGCGAGGCCATAGGCCTGCAGCGTGGCCAGGAACACCGTGCCGTAGCGCGTGTACTGGTTGATCTTCTTGCGCCCCTGCTCGCCCTCTTTCTTGAGCTGCTCAAGCTTCGGCACCATCGACGCCAGAAGCTGCACGATGATCGAGGCCGAAATATAAGGCATGATCCCGAGCGCGAAGATCCCCATGCGACCAAGCGCGCCGCCGGTGAACATCGACAGGATGCCGCCAAGACCCGCAGCCGCGCCTTCCATGAAGTCGCGCAGGGCCGCCCCCTCGATCCCCGGCACGGGGATGAAGGTGCCCAGCCGGTAAACCATCAACAGGCCAAGGGTGAACAGGATGCGGTTGCGAAGGTCGGTCGCCTTGCCAAGGGCGGCCCAACTCGTATTCGCCGCCATTTGTTCTGCTGCAGATACCATGCGGGTCTCTTTCATGTGACAACGCCGCCAGAGCGGTTTTCCGGCTCAGGCGGCGTTCATGGAAAACTGTGGGTATATGTAAGCGGCGCGGGGGCCGCTCACAACCCGTTTCATTCAGCCGCCGGAGCCGCCGCAACCTTGAGCGCACCGCCAGCCTTCTCCACCGCTTCAACGGCAGAGCGCGATGCGCCGGTAACGTCCAGCGTGACCTTGGCCGAGAAATCACCCTTGGCAAGGATGCGCACGCCGTCGAGCTTGCGCCGCACGAGGCCGGAATCCACCAGGACATCCTCGGTGATAGGGGATTTCGCGTCAATCTTGCCGGCGTCGATAAACTTCTGCACCAGGCCGAGGTTCACCACGGCATATTTCTTGCGGCCGGGGTTGTTGAAGCCACGTTTCGGCAGGCGTTGATAGAGCGGCATCTGGCCACCCTCGTAGCCCTTGATGGCCACACCCGAACGGGATTTCTGGCCCTTGATACCACGGCCACCCATCTTGCCGGTGCCGGAGCCGGGGCCACGGCCAACGCGCTTGCGTTTCTTGGTGGCGCCGTCGTTATCGCGCAGTTCATTGAGTTTCATGTCGCTTCTCCTTGTGCCGGATGCGGCCCCCAGCGACGGGAGCGGCCGAACGCGGCGTTGCAGTGTCGAGTCGCGGCCCATTGAGGCCACCGGGCGCATATAGACGGGATGGCAGCGCGGTTCAAGTGGCGAGTATACGCCACGGCCGAAACGGCCGATTCATGCAGGTCCGTGGCACATCTGGCGCCGCCCGGAATGCAAAACGCCCCTGCCAATAGCAGGGGCGCTTCGAATTGGTGATCAGTGGGCACAGAACCCACTCATGCCTCAGCCGCGCTCTTCGATGATCTCGACCATGTGCGGGATCTTGGCGATCATGCCGCGCACGGCAGGGGTATCTTCCAGCTCACGGGTCTTGTGCATCTTGTTCAGCCCCAGGCCGATCAGCGTCTGGCGCTGCTTTTCGGGGCGACGGATCGGCGAGCCGATCTGCTTGACCACTATGGTTTTTGCCATTGCTCCGTCTCCTTACGCTTCTGCGCTCTCGGCCGGGGCCGATGCGGGTGCGTCATCCTTGTGCAGGATGTCCGACACCTTCTTGCCACGGCGCTGAGCCACATTGCGCGGGCTGGATTCTTTCTTCAGGCCGTCCAGCGTTGCGCGGATCATGTTGTAGGGGTTCTGCGTGCCGGTCGATTTGGACACGACGTCCTTCACACCCAGCATCTCGAACACGGCGCGCATCGGGCCGCCCGCAATGATCCCGGTCCCTTCCGGTGCGGTGCGCATCACGACCTTGCCGGCACCGTGGCGCCCTTCCATGTCGTGGTGCAGGGTCCGGCCCTCGCGCAGCGGCACGCGGATCATCTGGCGCTTGGCTTGCTCGGTGGCCTTGCGGATCGCCTCGGGAACTTCCTTGGCCTTCCCCTTGCCAAAGCCAACGCGGCCTTTTTGGTCGCCTACGACGACCAGCGCGGCAAAGCCAAAGCGCTTACCGCCCTTGACGGTCTTCGACACGCGGTTGATCGCCACGAGACGATCGGCGAATTCCGGCGCCTCATCGCGGTTGCGACGGTCGCGGCGGTTATCTTCTCTTGCCATTTCGTCGTCTCCTTAGAACTTGAGGCCAGATTCACGCGCAGCGTCGGCCAGGGCCTTCACTTTGCCGTGAAAGAGGAAACCACCACGATCGAAGTAACAATCTTCGACACCGGCCTTTTTCGCACGCTCTGCGATCGCCGCGCCAACCTTGGCGGCTGCCTCGACATTGTTCTTGCCGGGGATGCCAAGGGCCTTTTCCTGCGACGAAGCCGCAGCCAAGGTCACGCCTTTGACGTCGTCGATCAGCTGTACGCTGATGTTCTTGTTGCTGCGATGCACCGACAGGCGCGCGCGCCCGGCATTCGCCTTGCGCAGTTTGTTCCGAACGCGCAAGCGGCGCTTCAGAAACAGGGTTCTTTTGCTGTTTGCCATCTTTTGCGTCCTTACTTCTTCTTGCCTTCCTTACGGAAGACGTACTCGCCCTTGTACTTGATGCCTTTGCCCTTGTAGGGTTCGGGCTCGCGCCAGCCGCGGATTTTCGCCGCAACCTGACCGACAAGCTGCACATCGTCGCCCTCGATCATCACCTCGGTCTGCTTGGGGCAGGTGATGGTGACGCCCTCGGGCACTTCGAAGTTGACGTCGTGGCTGTAGCCGAGCGACAGCTTCAGGGTGTTGCCCTGCATCTGTGCACGGTAGCCAACGCCGGTCAGCTCAAGCTCTTTCTTGAAGCCGGTGGTCACGCCGGTGACCATGTTGGCCACCATGGTGCGCGACATGCCCCACTGCTGCAGCGCGCGCTTGGACTTGCCGCGCGGCTTCACGGTGATGACATTGTCCTCGAGCGTGATGGTCACGTCGTCGGTTGCATTGAAGGTGTGAGCGCCCTTCGGGCCCTTCACTTCGACGGTCTGGCCGGACACAGAGGCGGTTACGCCTGCGGGCAGCTCGACCGGTCTTTTGCCAATACGAGACATTGCCTTCCTCCTTAAAAGACCGTGCAGAGCACTTCACCGCCAACATTGGCGGTACGCGCTGCTGCATCCGACATCACACCCTTGGGTGTGCTGACAATCGACACGCCCAGGCCCTGACGGACCGACGGGATGTCCTTGACGCCCATGTAAACGCGGCGGCCAGGGGTCGAGACCCGCTTCAGCTCGCGAATGACGGGGGTGCCATCGAAGTACTTGAGGCTAATTTCAAGCGTCGGGTGCCCCTTGGCATCCGTGCCCTTGTCGTAGCCGCGGATATAACCCTCGTCCGCAAGCACATCCAGAACCCACGCACGCAGCTTGGAGGCCGGGGTGGACACGACGGACTTGCCGCGCATCTGGCTGTTGCGGATACGGGTGAGCATATCGCCGATAGGATCGTTCATATCACTCTCTCCCTTACCAGCTCGATTTCACCAGACCGGGGATCTGACCGATCGAGCCGAGATCCCGCATCGCGATCCGGGACACCTTTAGCTTACGGTAGTAAGCATGGGGCCGGCCGGACAACTGGCAGCGGTTGTGAAGGCGGACGGCCGAGCTGTTGCGCGGCAGTTTCGCCAGTTTCAGGGAGGCGCGGAAGCGCTCTTCCATCGGCTTGGATTCGTCGTTGACGATCTCTTTCAACGCGGCGCGCTTGGCGGCGTATTTCGCCACCATTCTTTCGCGCTTCTTCTCGCGTTCGATCATTGCTTTCTTGGCCATAATTCTCTCTCCCGCGGCTTCAGCTGTTGAAGGGCATGTTGAAGTGCTTCAACAGCGCCTTGGCTTCCGCGTCGGTTTTCGCGGTGGTGGCAATCACGATGTCCAGCCCCCAGTTTTCTTCGATCTTGTCGAAGTTCACCTCGGGAAAGACGATGATCTCTTTCAGGCCGGTGGCGTAGTTGCCATTGCCGTCAAAGCTCTTGCCCGACACACCGCGGAAGTCGCGGATGCGGGGCATTGCGATCGTGATCAAACGGTCGAGGAATTCATACATGCGGGCACCGCGCAGGGTGACCTTGGCCCCCATCGGCATGCCCTCACGCACGCGGAAACCCGCGATCGAGTTCTTGGCCAAAGTCGTGACCGCGCGCTGACCGGCGATGATCGACAGCTCTTCAACGGCCGACTTGGCCTTCTTACTGTCTTTCACGGCCTCGGAGCCGCAGCCGATGTTCAGCACGATCTTGTCGAGACGGGGAATTTCCATCTCGTTCTTGTAGCCGAATTCTTCTTTCAGCGCGGCGCGCACCGTCTGGTCGTAGAGGCTGCGCAGGCGCGGGGTGTAGCTCGCGTTATCAAGCATCGATCACGTCCCCCGTGGTTTTGGCGAAACGCACCTTCTTGTCGCCTTCCATGCGGAAGCCGACGCGCGTGGGTTTGCCGTTCTTGTCCACAATCGCCAGGTTGCTCAGGTCGATGGGCATCGCCTGCGGAATACGTCCGCCCTGGCTGGTTTGGCTCTGGCGGGTGTGGCGGATAGCGGTGTTCGCGCCGTCCACGATGGCCTTGCCGGCCTTGGGATCGACGCTCGAGATGGTGCCCTGCTTGCCCTTGTCCTTGCCGGCAAGAACGACAACCTTGTCACCCTTTTTCAGTTTGGCAGCCATCTTACAGCACCTCCGGGGCGAGCGAGATGATTTTCATGAAGTTCTTGGCGCGCAGCTCACGCACAACGGGCCCGAAGATACGGGTGCCGACCGGCTCGTTGTTGTTGTTGAGGATCACGGCGGCGTTCCGGTCGAACCGGATCGCGGTGCCGTCTTCGCGGCGAACTTCCTTGGCGGTGCGCACGACGACGGCCTTGCGGACATCGCCCTTCTTCACGCGGCCGCGCGGAATGGCCTCTTTCACCGAGACGACGATGATATCGCCGACCGATGCGTAGCGGCGATGAGAGCCGCCGAGGACCTTGATGCACTGAACCCGGCGGGCGCCGGAGTTGTCAGCGACATCCAGATTGGTCTGCATCTGGATCATTTGGTTTCTCCCGACCTTTGGGGGGGCGTTCTTGCCCGTTTCCCCAGGGTTTCGATAAAACCGGAATGTAATATCCGGCTGATAACGCGCGCGGCGCTATCAGGCTTCGATCACTTCCCAGCGTTTCGATTTCGATTTAGGTGAGCATTCGATGATGCGCACGCTGTCACCAACCTTGAAGGTGTTGGCCTCATCATGGGCCCGGTACTTCTTGGATTTACGGATCGTCTTTTTCAGAACAGGGTGCGTGAAGCGGCGTTCGACCGAGACCGTTACGGACTGCGGGTTGGAATCGCTGGTCACGGTGCCCTGGAGGATACGTTTGGGCATCTATCAGGCTCCTTGCTCTGCGGCCGCACCAACGGCCTTTTGGTTCAGCACGGTTTTCACACGCGCGACATCACGGCGAACCGCCTTGATACGGGCGGTCGTCTCGAGCTGCCCCGTGGCCTGTTGAAAGCGCAGGTTGAATGCTTCTTTCTTCAGGGCCGCCAGATCCTCACGGAGCTGATCGGGTGTTTTTTGGTGTAGTTCCTGGGCGTTCATCGCCAGTTCCTTCCATCAGAAGTCGCCGGACACGCCGGCGCTTTTCCAACAAAACGAACCCCCGAACGGCTTCCGGGGGTCCGAAAATTCTTACCAGTCCTCGCGGACCACGATGCGGGTCTTGATCGGCAACTTCATCGCGGCGAGGCGGAGTGCCTCCTTTGCCACAGATTCGTCCACCCCGTCAATCTCAAACATGATCCGGCCAGGTTTGACCTTGGCCGCCCAGAAATCGACCGAGCCCTTACCCTTACCCATACGAACCTCGGTAGGTTTCGAGGTCACGGGGGTGTCGGGGAAGATACGGATCCAGACACGGCCCTGGCGCTTCATGTGGCGCGTCATCGCGCGGCGAGCCGCCTCGATCTGACGTGCCGTGATCCGCTCGGGTTGCGTGGCCTTCAGGCCATAGGTGCCGAAGTTGAGATCGCTACCGCCCTTGGCCAGGCCGTGAATGCGGCCCTTATGCTGCTTGCGGTATTTCGTGCGCTTTGGTTGAAGCATCTGTCATTCCTCCTTAGCGGCGGCCGCCGGCGCCACGGGGCGCGGGACCATCCTGGAGTTCCTGTGCCTTGCGGTCGCGTGCGCTCGGGTCATGTTCCATGATCTCGCCTTTGAAGATCCAGACCTTGATCCCGATGATCCCGTAGGCGGTGGACGCCTCGGAATGCGCGTAATCGATGTCGGCACGCAAGGTATGCAGGGGCACGCGGCCCTCGCGGTACCATTCGGTCCGCGCGATCTCGGCGCCGCCAAGGCGGCCCGCGACGTTGACGCGGATACCAAGCGCGCCCATGCGCATGGCGTTCTGCACGGCACGCTTCATGGCGCGGCGAAACGAAACGCGGCGCTCAAGCTGCTGCGCGATGCTTTCACCAACAAGGGCGGCGTCCAGCTCGGGCTTGCGAACCTCAACGATGTTGAGGTGCAATTCGCTTGCCGTCATCGCCGCCAGCTTCTTGCGCAGCGTCTCGATGTCCGCGCCTTTCTTGCCGATGATGACACCGGGGCGCGCGGCATGGATCGTGACGCGGCACTTCTTGTGCGGACGCTCGATGATGACGCGGCTGATCCCGGCCTGCTTGGCCTCTTTCTTGATGAAATCCCGGATTCTGAGATCTTCCAGCAGAAGATCGCCATAATCCTTCGTGTCGGCGTACCAGCGGCTATCCCAGGTGCGGTTGACCTGAAGACGCATGCCGATCGGATTGATTTTCTGACCCATTAGGCTTGCTCCTCAACTTGACGCACCTTGATGGTAAGCTCCGAGAACGGCTTCATGATCTTGCCGAACCGGCCACGGGCACGCGGGCGACCGCGCTTCATGACCAGGTTCTTGCCAACATAGGCCTCGGCCACGATCAGCTCGTCGACATCGAGGTCATGATTGTTCTCGGCATTGGCGATGGCCGACTGAAGGCACTTGCGCACGTCTTCCGAGATGCGCTTTTTCGAAAACGCCAGGTCGGTCAGCGCTTGGTCCACCTTCTTGCCGCGGATCATCGCCGCCACCAGGTTCAGCTTTTGCGGGCTTGTGCGAAGCATGCGCAATTTTGCCATAGCTTCGTTGTCGGCCACGCGGCGGGGGTTCTTTTCCTTGCCCATGACTTACTTCCGCTTCGCTTTCTTGTCGGCGGCATGACCATAATAGGTACGGGTCGGTGAATACTCACCGAACTTCTGACCGATCATGTCTTCCGTGACGTTGACAGGGATATGCTTCTTGCCGTTGTAGACGCCGAACGTCAGCCCAACGAACTGAGGCAGGATGGTCGAGCGACGCGACCAGATCTTGATCACCTCGTTACGACCCGATTCGCGCGACGCTTCGGCTTTCTTAAGCACGTAAGAGTCGACAAAGGGGCCTTTCCAAACAGAACGAGCCATGGATTAACGCCCTTTCTTTCTAGCGTGCCGCGAGCGGACAATCAGCTTGCTCGACGCTTTGTTCTTGTTGCGGGTGCGCGCACCCTTGGTCGGCTTGCCCCATGGGGTGACCGGGTTCCGGCCGCCCGAGGTACGGCCTTCGCCGCCGCCGTGGGGGTGGTCGATCGGGTTCATGACAACACCGCGAACGCTGGGGCGGATGCCTTTGTGGCGCATACGGCCGGCTTTACCCTGGTTCTGGTTGCTGTTGTCGGGGTTCGACACGGCACCGATCGTGGCCCGGCATTCCTGCCGCACCATGCGCAACTCGCCCGAGCTGAGGCGGATTTGCGCGTAGCCGCCATCGCGGCCGACGAACTGCGCATAAGTGCCTGCGGCGCGCGCGATCTGGCCGCCCTTGCCGGGCTTGAGTTCGATGTTGTGGACGATCGTCCCGATCGGCATGCCCGAGAACGGCATCGTGTTGCCGGGCTTGATGTCGGCCTTGGCCGACGAGATGACCTTGTCACCGATCGCCATGCGCTGCGGCGCGAGGATATAGGCCTGTTCGCCGTCCTCGTACTTGATCAGCGCGATGAACGCGGTGCGGTTCGGGTCATATTCAATGCGCTCGACGGTGGCCGGGATCTCGGACTTGTTGCGCTTGAAATCGACGATGCGATAGAGGCGCTTTGCCCCGCCGCCCTTGCGGCGCATCGTAATTCGCCCGGAGTTGTTTCGGCCGCCGTTCTTGGTCAAACCCTCGGTGAGGGACTTGACCGGACGTCCTTTCCAAAGCTCCGAACGGTCGATCAGCACCAGCCCGCGCTGGCCCGGCGTCGTCGGCTTATACGACTTGAGTGCCATGCTTTCTGTCTTCCGTTTGCTATGAGGCGGCCGTGCCGCCCGATTTTCAGGCCCCCTTGGGTGCCCGGGATATAGGGCCCCTTTCGGGTCCCCGACTGAAAAGTCATGGCCCCGGCAGCACCGGGGCCATGATGGATTCGCGGCTACCTATCAGAGACCCGTGGTCACGTCGATAGTGTTTCCCTCTTCGAGGGTAACATAAGCCTTTTTGACATCCTTGCGCCGGCCCGCTTGACCGCGGAAGCGCTTGGTTTTGCCCTTGGTGATCGTGGTGTTCACCGCCTTGACCTTGACACCAAAGAGTTCCTCGACGGCCTCCTTGATCTGCGGCTTGTTGGCGTCGATCGCCACTTCGAACACAACCGCACCGGCTTCCGAGGCCATGGTGGCCTTTTCGGTGATGACCGGCTGGCGGATCACATCGTAATGTTCTGGCTTAGCGCTCATTTCAACCGAGCCTCCAGTGCTTCGATACCCGCCTTGGTGATCACCAGCGTGTCACGCTTGAGGATATCATAGACGTTTGCGCCCACCGACGGCAGGATATCCAGACCGTCGATGTTGCGGGCCGCCTTGGCAAAGCCCTCATCCACGGTGGTCCCATCGATGACCAGCGCCCGCTTCCAGCCCAGGTTCTTGACCTGACGCGCCAGCGCGCCGGTCTTGCCTTCGGCTTGCGCGTCCTCCAGCACGACCAATTCGCCCGCCTTGGCCTTGGCCGACAGCGCATGGCGCAGGCCCAGCTTGCGGAACTTCTTGGTCAGCTCGTGGCCGTGGCTACGCGGGGTCGGCCCCTTGTAGATACCACCCTTGCGGAAGATCGGCGCGTTGCGGTCACCGTGGCGTGCGCCGCCGGTGCCCTTCTGGCGATAGATCTTCTTGCTGGAATAGGACGTCTCCGAGCGGGTCTTGACCTTGTGAGTGCCGGCCTGCGCATTGTTGCGCTGCCAGCGCACCACACGGTGCAGGATGTCGGTACGCGGTTCCAGGCCGAAGATCTCGTCGCCGAGATCAACGGTGCCGGCCTTGCCGCCGTCCAGTTTGATCACGTCGAGTTTCATTCGTCGCTGTCCTTCTTCTCGGCCTGAATATCGGCCTCGGCCTCTTTCAGGGCGGCTTCCTCAGCGGCAGCGGCTTCTTCCGCGGCGGCCTTCTCGGCGGCCTCGGCTTCGGCGGCGGCCTGTGCGGCGGCCTCTTCTGCAGCGCGCGCGGCTTCCTCGGCGGCGGACTTCAGCGCGGCGGGCAGGATCGCGTTATCGGGGAAGGGTTTCTTCACCGCGTCCTTGACCGTCACCCAGCCCCCCTTGGAGCCCGGAACCGCACCCTTGACCATGATCAGGCCACGGTCGGAATCCGTGCGAACCACCTGAAGGTTCTGCGTGGTTACCCGCGCAGCGCCCATGTGGCCGGCCATCTTCTTGCCCTTGAACACCTTTCCGGGGTCCTGACACTGACCAGTAGAGCCGTGCGAGCGGTGGCTGATCGACACACCGTGCGTTGCCTCGAGGCCGCGGAAGTTGTGCCGCTTCATGCCACCGGCAAAGCCTTTACCGATCGAGGTGCCGCAGACGTCCACGAACTGACCCTCGAAATAATGATCGGCGGTGATTTCCTCACCGACATTGATCAGGTTCTCGGGGTCCACGCGGAACTCGGCCAGCTTGCGCTTGGGCGCCACCTTGGCCACGGCAAAATGGCCGCGCATGGCCTTGGTCACGCGCTTGGGCTTTGCCGTGCCGACACCCAGTTGAACAGCCGAGTAGCCATCTTTCTCGGCCGTGCGCTGCGCGACGACCTGAAGACCGTCAAGCTGCAGCACCGTCACCGGAACCTGCTTGCCGTCTTCCATGAACAGCCGGGTCATCCCGACCTTTTTTGCGATTACTCCAGAGCGCAACATACCTACTGCCCCCCTCAAACCTTGATCTCGACATCCACGCCGGCGGCGAGGTCGAGCTTCATCAGCGCGTCCACCGTCTGCGGGGTCGGATCAACAATATCGAGCAGACGCTTGTGCGTGCGGATCTCGAACTGTTCACGGGATTTCTTGTCGATATGCGGGCCACGGAGAACCGTGAACTTCTCGATCTTGTTCGGCAGCGGGATGGGGCCGCGCACCTGCGCGCCCGTCCGCTTGGCGGTGTTGACGATCTCTTGCGTGCTGGTGTCCAGCACGCGATAGTCAAATGCCTTCAGCCGAATGCGAATATTTTGGCTTTGCATTTTTGAGCCTTTCGCGGCGTTGGAGTTGATAGGAGGATCACCGGCTCATCCGGTGACCCTCTTCGAACCCGGGTAGATTACTTCAGGATTTTCGAGACGACGCCCGCGCCGACGGTGCGGCCGCCTTCGCGGATGGCGAAGCGCAGGCCGTCTTCCATCGCGATCGGCGCGATCAGTTCGACCGTGAACTTCAGGTTGTCGCCCGGCATCACCATTTCCGTGCCCTCGGGCAGCGTCACCGTGCCCGTCACGTCCGTCGTGCGGAAGTAGAACTGCGGGCGGTAGTTGGCGAAGAACGGCGTGTGGCGACCGCCCTCGTCCTTGGTCAGGATGTAGGCCTCGGCCTCGAAGTTCGTGTGCGGCGTCACCGACTTGGGCTTGCACAGAACCTGGCCGCGCTCGACGTCGTCGCGCCCGACACCGCGCAGCAGCGCGCCGATGTTGTCGCCCGCCTCGCCGCGATCCAGAAGCTTGCGGAACATCTCGACACCCGTGCAGGTCGTCTTCTGCGTGTCCTTGATCCCCACGATCTCGATCTCGTCGCCGACGTTGATCACGCCGCGCTCGACACGGCCGGTCACAACCGTGCCGCGCCCGGAAATCGAGAACACGTCCTCGATCGGCATCAGGAACGGTTGATCGATCGCGCGCTCGGGCGTCGGGATGTAGTCGTCAACCGCCGCCATCAGCTCGCGGATCTTATCTTCGCCGATCTCGGGGTTGGTGCCCTCCATCGCCGCCAGCGCGGAACCCGAGATGATCGGAATGTCGTCGCCCGGGAACTCGTACTCCGACAGAAGCTCGCGCACTTCCATCTCGACCAGCTCCAGAAGCTCGGGGTCGTCAACCTGGTCAACCTTGTTGAGGAAGACCACGATCGCAGGAACGCCGACCTGGCGCGCCAGAAGAAGGTGCTCGCGCGTCTGCGGCATCGGGCCGTCGGCGGCGTTCACAACCAGGATCGCGCCGTCCATCTGCGCCGCACCCGTGATCATGTTCTTCACGTAGTCCGCGTGGCCAGGGCAATCGACGTGCGCATAGTGGCGCTTGTCGGTCTCGTATTCCACGTGCGCCGTCGAGATCGTGATCCCGCGCGCCTTCTCCTCCGGCGCGCCGTCAATCTGGTCATACGCCTGGAAATCGCCAAAATACTTCGTGATCGCAGCCGTCAGCGTCGTCTTGCCGTGGTCAACGTGACCAACTGTCCCGATGTTCACGTGCGGTTTAGAACGGTCAAACTTTTCCTTAGCCATATCAAAGGCGCCTCGCGGTTGGGGGGCCAACACGGACCCGTTTCTTCTCCGCGCGCCATTTATTTGGTTGAGAAAGGAAAATCAAGCGTGACGTTGCCGCCTGATCCTGCGCGCTATGCGTCCTCGTCCAGTGGTGCAACGGTGATATCGCCCGGCCCCTGCGTCTCGGGCTCTTGCGCCTCGGGCGCTTCCATGCTGAGGGCGTCCTCATCCTCGGTGGTCTCTTCCGTCTCCGCGGTCTCGTCGTCGGCCTCGCCGGTGGTGAACCACCCCTCGGCGTTGTTCATGCGCGTCAGGTAGACCTCGATCTGCTTGGCGGCATTGCGGCTGAGGTTCTGCATTTGCTGCTCGGCGGTCTGGGTCAGGCCCGAGCCGACCATCGTCTCGCCCGACAGCGATTCCAGAATCGTGATCTGCTTGGGCTCGGGGTTCAGCTTTTTCTGCGCCGCGTCGTCCCAGACCGTGAGGTAGATGATCAGCACCGACTTCGGCGACAGAACCACCGGCACGCCCGGCTGCGCCAGAACGTAGCCTTCCACGCTCACCCCGAAATGATAGAGCCGATCCCCCTCGTAGCGATCAAACCGCTCGGCTATCGCGCCGGTCAGCGATGCGATCCACTCTTCCTTGCTGGCCTCGCGCGACAGCGGCCCTTTCTGCATCTTGGGCGCCACCACGATGTTGTGGCCAAGACGGAAGTCACCCAGATCGGTGGGCGCCTCTTCCAGGTCGTTGGCATTGGTGCACGCGGCCACGCCGGCCACAAACAGCAAAGCAGATAAGATACGCAGCATGCAGCGCCCCCCGAGGTTCGTTTTCCCGTCCTGCATATCGTAGCCCCCCGCCCCGCGCAATCGCCGCGCATTGCCCCGCCCCCGCCCCTGCCTATATCGTGACACGACAGGAGATGCGCCATGCCCGATCCCGATCTGCCCGTTCATGTCCCGCTGGTGCGCGAGCCGTGGGGCATCCTGCGGTCGCTGAACGCCGCGCGGAGCAATGTTCTGTCGATCATTCCCGCCATCGCCACCAAGCAGCCGATGGTGTCGGGCAAGACCGGCAAGCGCTGGCACATGGTGATGGACCCGGCCGCGATCCGGCGCATCCTGCTGGAGCGGCTGGACGATTACCCCAAGTCGGATGTCACCAAGAACCTGCTTCGCCCCGCGATCGGCGAATCCCTGTTCGTGGCCGAGGGCGCGCATTGGCGCTGGCAGCGCCGCGCTGCCGCGCCTGCATTCTCGCACCGCAACGTGATGAACCTGTCGCCGGTGATGACCCGCGCCGCCGAGGGCGCCTCGGACCGCGTGGCGCAGGCCGGGCCGCGTGCCGTGGACATGGCCGCCGAAATGGTGCGCGCCACCTTTGACGTGATCAGCGATGTCACCTTTTCCGGCGAAGAGGGTTTCGACAGGGACGCGGTACACCGCGCCATCGACGCCTATATCGCCGATGCCGGCAAGATCAGCCTGTTTGACATGCTGGGCCTACCCGACTGGATCCCGCGGCCGGGGCGGATGATGTCCGGCGCCGCCCTGCGCGAGATGAAATCCGTCGCCGACGCGGCCATCGATGCACGCCGCGACGCCGGCGGCGCGGAAATGCCCGATCTACTGGATCTGCTGCTATCGGGTGAAGACCCGGAAACGGGGCGCCGGATGGATACGGGTGAGCTGCGGGATAACTTGTTGACCTTCATCGTGGCGGGGCACGAGACCACCGCGCTGGCGCTTGGCTGGTCGCTTTACCTGTGCGCGTTCGATCAGGACGTGCAAGAGCGCGCGCGCGCCGAGGCGCAGGGCGTGCTGGGCCAACGCGCCGCCACGGGCGAGGACGTCGCCAACCTGCCCTTTATACGTCAGATCGTGGACGAGGCCCTGCGCCTCTATCCGCCGGCGGGCATCATCAGCCGTACCGCCCAGACGCCCGACACCCTGTGCGGGCGCGAGGTGCGCCGCGGCGATACGGTGATGATCCCGATCTACGCCCTGCACCGCAATCACCTGCTGTGGGACGAGCCCGACGCGTTTCGCCCCGATCGCTTTGCCGATCGCAAGGCGATTGATCGCTACGCCTACCTGCCGTTCGGCGACGGGCCGCGGGTGTGCATCGGGGCGTCCTTTGCCCTGCAGGAGGCGGTGATCATCCTGGCGACCCTGCTGGCGCGGCACCGGTTTTCCCCGGTTGAGGGACGCGCGCCAAGCCCCGTGATGATCCTGACCCTGCGCCCCGAGGGCGGCGTGTGGCTACAGGCAGAACCCGCATGAGATAAGTGGAATGCGCTGTCGCGCATGCATGTCGTCTCGCCGTCCGCCCTTGGCGGCCGTCTCGGGCCTCCGGCCGGAGTATTTGTGGCAAGATGAATTGCCTAAGTGTCAGGTAAAGCGGTTGTCGCGCGGGAAGCCGCGGGGCGCCATGCGCCCGGCGCTCGCGCGTTTGCCCAGCCATTCGGTCAGGTCGGTCTCGGTGCGGGTGCGCCCGGCGGGGTCTTTCCACGACAGCCCGTCCGCCAGGTTGAACGTGGTCGCATCCGATAGCCCGCCATCGCGGAATTTCTGTAGCCGCACGCCCTTGCCGCGCGCCATTTCCGGCAGTTCCTCCGCCGCGAACACGACCACCTTGCGGTTTTCGCCCACGCAGGCGACGTGATCGCCTGCGACCGGCTTGCACACCAGCGCGCGCGCCTCGCCGCGCAGGTTGAGCACCTGTTTGCCGCTGCGAGTCTGCGCCACCACGTCATCCTCGGGCACGATGAAGCCGTCGCCGGCGCTGGACGCCACCAGAAGCTTGCGCCCGGGCACGTGCACGAACAGCGCCACGATCTGCGCCTCGTTGGGCAAATCCACCATCAGGCGCAGCGGATCGCCCATGCCGCGCCCGCCCGGCAGGTTGACCGCCGGCAGGGTATAGATCCGCCCGTTCGAGCCGAAGATAAGCAGGCGATCGGTCGTCTGCGCGTGGAACATGAAGCGCGGCCCGTCGCCATCCTTGAACTTGAGCTCCTTGTCCAGCGCGACATGCCCCGACAGCGCCCTTATCCACCCCATTTGCGAGCACACGACGGTGATCGGCTCGCGTTCGATCATCGCCTCGATCGGGACATCGGGGGCGTCCTCGGCATCGGCGAAAGTGGTGCGCCGCACGCCGCCCGGTGCGCCGTGGCCGAACTGCTTGCGGGTCTCGCGCAGCTCCTCGGCGATACGGCCCCATTGGCGGCCCTCGTCCTCCATCAGGTCCTCAAGCTCGGCGCGCTCTTCCATCAATGCGTCGCGCTCGCGCGTCAGCTCGATTTCCTCCAGCCGCCGCAAGGACCGCAGGCGCATGTTGAGAATCGCCTCGGCCTGCACGTCCGACAGCTCACCCTCGCCCTTGGCGGGCAGGGGCGAGACGTAATCCGCCTCGGACGTGGCACGCACATGTGTGCGGCCCCAATCCTCGGCCATCAGGGCCGCCTTGGGGTCGTCGTCGTAGCGGATGATGTCGATCACCCGGTCGAGGTTGAGGAAGGCCACGATCAACCCTTCCAGCACCTCCAGCCGGTGATCGATCTTGCCCAGCCGGTAGCGCGTGCGCCGCAGCAACACCTCGCGCCGGTGATCGAGGAAGGCGCGCAGCACCTCGCGCAGGCTGCACACCCGCGGCGTCAGCCCGTCGATCAGCACGTTCATGTTGAGGCTGAACCGCACCTCCAGGTCGGATTGCCGGAACAGCATCCCCATCAACACCTGCGGATCGACATTGCGCGAGCGCGGCTCAAGCACGATGCGGATATCGTCGGTCGATTCGTCGCGCACATCGGCCAGGATCGGTACCTTCTTGGATTGGATCAGATCGGCGATCTTTTCGATCAGGCGCGATTTGGCAACCTGGAACGGGATTTCGGTCAGGACGATCTGCCATTGGCCGCGATTTAGCTCCTCGCTCTCCCATCGGGCGCGCAGGCGGAACGATCCGCGCCCAGTGCGGTAGGCCTCGGCGATATTCTCGCGCGGCTCGACGATGACGCCGCCGGTGGGAAAATCGGGGCCGGGGATATGATCGAGCAACGTCTCGTCGCGCGCGTTCGGCGCCTTGATCAGGTGCAGGCAGGCGCCGATCAGTTCCTCTATGTTATGTGGCGGGATGTTGGTGGCCATGCCCACCGCGATGCCCGACGACCCATTGGCCAGCAGGTTGGGAAACCGCGCCGGTAGCACCACCGGCTCCCGCAGGGTGCCGTCGTAGTTGTCGCGGAAATCGACCGCATCCTCGCCCAGCCCCTCCAGCAGGGCCTCGGCGGCGGCGGTCATGCGGGCCTCGGTATAGCGGCTGGCGGCGGGGTTGTCGCCGTCGACATTGCCGAAATTGCCCTGCCCGTCCACCAACGGGTAGCGCACGTTGAAATCCTGCGCCAGGCGCGCCATTGCGTCATAGATCGCGGCATCGCCGTGCGGGTGATAGTTCCCCATCACGTCGCCCGAAATCTTGGCCGATTTGCGGAACCCCCCCGACGAGGACAGCTTCAGCTCGCGCATGGCGAACAGGATACGCCGATGCACCGGCTTCAACCCGTCGCGCGCATCAGGAAGCGCCCGCCCCATGATGGTGGACATTGCATAGCTGAGATACCGCTCGCCAATGGCGCGGCGCAGCGGCTCGGTCAGGTCCGGCACGGGGGCCGGGGCATCGTCGGACATGTCACTCATGGCTGCGGTGATAGCCGCGCGCGCCGGGTGCGTAAAGCAGGCATCGCGCCAATGGACCGCCCAAGGCGCGAATTTCACCGCTTCGCCACGTTGCACCCACCCGCGCGGCGGGGCATGGTCGCGGCCATGACGCGCAAATCCATTCTGATCACTGGTTGCTCAAGCGGCATCGGCCGCGATGCGGCCTTCACCCTGCACGCCCAAGGCTGGCGCGTGTTCGCCGCCTGCCGGCAGCCCGCCGATGCGGCAGCGCTGCGCAACGAGGGGCTGGAGGCGCTGCACCTCGATTATGCCGACCCTGACAGCATCGAGGCCGCGCTTGCGCAGGTTCTGGAGGCCACCGGCGGCACGCTGGATGCGCTGTTCAACAACGGCGCCTTTGCCTGCCCCGGCGCGGTTGAGGATCTGCCGCGCGGGGCCTTGCGGGAGATTTTCGAAGCCAACCTATTTGGCTGGCACGACCTGACGGCGCGGGTGCTGCCGGTGATGCGCGCACAGGGGCACGGGCACGTGGTGAACTGCTCCTCGGTGCTGGGGCTGGTGGCGGCGCCGTGGCGCGGCGCCTACAACGCCACCAAGTTCGCGCTGGAGGGGCTGACCGATACCCTGCGCGTGGAAATGCGCGACACGCCCATTTCCATCGTTCTGATCGAGCCGGGCCCGATCACCACCCGGTTCCGCCGCAATGCGATCCCCCACTTCGAGCGATGGGTGGACTGGCAAAACTCCGCCCGCGCCGACCAATACCGCACCACCCTGATCAAGCGGCTCTATCGCGACAATGGCCCCGACCGGTTCGAGCTGCCCGCCTCCGCCGTCACGGCCAAGCTGATCCGTGCGCTGAACACGCCGCGCCCCGCCGCGCGCTACTATGTCACCACGCCGACCTACCTGATGGGCGCGCTGCGCCGTATCCTGCCGGTGCGCGCGCTCGATTGGCTGCTGGCCAAAGGGTAAGGGGCCGCCCGGCAAATTTTCGGTTCGCTTTTTGCGCCATAGCCTCTACATCGGAGCCAAACGCATGACACAAGGATCGCAACGATGAGGGATGACCCGCTGTTCTACGTGGTGGCCGTGGCCTGCCTTGCGGTTGTGGTCATCCTGATGATCGGCATCGGCGGCTTCGCCAAGGGCGGCGAATTCAACCGCAAGCACGCCAACCGGCTGATGCGGTGGCGCATCATTGCGCAGTTCATCGCCGTCATCCTAATTCTTCTGTTCGTATGGTTCCGGCGAGGAGGCTGACAATGGTTGTTCTCAACAAGATCTACACCAAGGGCGGCGACAAGGGCGAAACCGCGCTTGGCAACGGGGCGCGGGTGCCCAAGCACGCGCTGCGCGTTACGGCCTACGGCACCGTGGACGAGGTGAACGCCACCCTCGGCCTGGCCCGCCTGCATGCCGAGGGCGATATCGACGACGCCCTCGCCCGCATCCAGAACGACCTGTTCGATTTGGGCGCCGACCTGTGCACCCCCGACATGGACCGCGACGCCGAGGCAGAATACACGCCCCTTCGGGTGGTCGCCCCGCAGGTCGCGCGCCTCGAATCGGAGATCGACGCGATGAACGCCCTGCTCGAGCCGCTGCGCAGCTTCATTCTGCCCGGCGGCACGCCGCTGGCCGCGCACCTGCACCTGTGCCGCACCGTGTCGCGCCGGGCCGAACGGCTCTGCGTCGAACTGGCGCAGGCCGAGCCGGTGAACCCCGAGGCGGTAAAATACCTCAACCGCCTGTCGGACTGGTTCTTCGTCGCCTCCCGCGCCGCCAACGACCAGGGCCTCGCCGATGTGCTCTGGACCCCCGGCGCGAATCGCTAGAGTCCGTCACAGGGCACAAGGTGCAGAATCAAGTGCATATCACCAACGGTGGATCGCCGCACCGAGGCCCATCGATGCGCGGCCCCTCAACCGTCCACTCGGCGAATTCCCCTATATCACAACAACATCCAGCGGCGGGAACCCGTTGAACCCAACCGAGGCATAGGTCGACGTATAGGCCCCGCAGGACCGGATCACGATGCGATCCCCCGCGCGCAAACCCAGCGGCAGTTGCACCGGCTGGCGCTCATACAGCACATCGGCGCTGTCGCACGACGGACCGGCCAGGATGCACGCCCCCGTCGGCTCGTGATCGCGGTCGGTGACAAAGGCGTAGCGGATCGCCTCGTCCATCGTTTCCGCCAGCCCCGAGAACTTCCCGATGTCCAGGTAGACCCACCGATGCAAATCGCTGTCGGACTTGCGCGAAACCAGCAGCACCTCGGCCAAGATCGCCCCCGCCTCGGCCACCAGGCCGCGACCCGGCTCTGCCATGATCTGCGGCACTTCGCCAAAGCGGGCCTTGACCATCGCCATGACCTGCGCGGCGTAGGGCGTCGGCGCCTCGACGGCGTCGTCATAGAACGCCGGGAACCCGCCGCCGATGTTCAACAGCTGCAAATCAAACCCCTCGCCGCGCACCGCATGCCAAACCTCGGCCACCTGATCGAGAACAGGCGCCCACATCGCGGCCTGCCGGGTCTGGCTGCCCACGTGGAACGACAGGCCAACCGGTCGAAGGCCCAGCTCCCGCGCCCGTGCCATCAGCGACCGCGCCTTACCCGGTGCACAGCCAAACTTGCGGCTCAGCGGCCAGTCGGCGCTGCTCGCCTCGACCAGAAGACGGATGTAGACCTCGGCGCCCGGCGCGTTGTCTGCGATCTTCTCAAGCTCTTCCTCGGCATCCGCCGCGAACAGGGTAATCCCCGACGCATGCGCAAACGCGATGTCGGACGCGCGCTTGATCGTGTTGCCGAACGATATATTCTCCGAGCGCGCGCCCTGCGCGAGGCACAGCTCGATCTCCGCGCGCGACGCCGCATCGAACCCCGCGCCCTGCGCAACCAGGGCCGCGATGATCTCGGGCTCCGGGTTGGCCTTGACCGCATAGTGAACATGCGCACGCCCCAACCCCCTGGCCAGCGCGTCATAGCGCTGAACAATCGCGTCGGTGTCGATCACCAGCGTGGGGCGATCAAACCGCGCGTGGCGCACATAGGCGTCGAGACGGGAAAGCGCAGGCGCGACATCACACGCCGAAAATTCGGTCACAGTAGCGTTCATGGTCATCTCCAAAGGACCTGGGCCTTGCGGCAACTCATTTCGATCAGAGACGTTACCGTCGCTACGTGAGCCTGAGGACCTGTGGCCCTTGGAACAGAGGCGCGTGCGTTGGCGTCTTGGCGGCGCGTTTGATACAGAACCCCGACTCGATCAAGACATTTTTTCGCACTCGCGAAAAATGTGACCGCCGCGGCATTTTCATCGCGTTCATCGCGGCGGCGCGTCCTTTGCCATGCACCTGCGCGGGGGTTTTCCATCCGGCGTCACCGTCGTCGCGCCGCAAGCGGCACAGCGATAGGCGCCCGGCCCGGCCCGCCGATCCTCGCGCCAGCGGCACCCGCGCATGCGCGGGTTGGAAAACACGATGATCAGGACAATCGCCACGATAAAGCCGACAATCACGAACATCGCACGCGCACTCCGTCAAACGCCATGTTGATCCCCCCGGGCCAGCCAAAAACGGCAAAGGCCCCACGCGGTCATGCCATGCGCGGGGCCCCTTGCCGATACTCCAGCGCGATCAAACGTGGCGATCCACCATCATCTTCTTGATCTCCGCGATCGCCTTGGCCGGGTTCAACCCCTTGGGGCACGCCTTGGCGCAATTCATGATCGTGTGACACCGATAGAGCTTGAACGGATCCTCCAGATCATCCAGCCGCTCGCCCGTTGCCTCGTCGCGGCTATCGATGATCCAGCGATGCGCATGCAGCAGCGCCGCCGGCCCAAGATACCGATCCGAGTTCCACCAATAGCTCGGGCAGGAGGTCGAGCAGCAGGCGCACATCACGCACTCATATAGCCCGTCCAGCTTGGCGCGATCCTCGATCGACTGCTTCCATTCCTTCGCGGGCGTGTTCGATTTGGTTTCCAGCCACGGCATGATGCTCTCGTGCTGCGCGTAGAAATGCGTCATGTCCGGGATCAGGTCCTTGACCACATGCATGTGCGGCAGCGGATAGATCTTCACGTCGCCCTTGATCTCGTCCATGCCGTAGATACACGCCAGCGTGTTGATCCCGTCGATATTCATCGCACACGACCCGCAAATGCCCTCGCGGCAGGACCGGCGGAACGTCAGCGTCGGGTCAATCTCGTTCTTGATCTTGATCAGCGCATCCAGAACCATCGGACCGCAGGTGTCCATGTCGACGAAATAGGTGTCGACACGGGGGTTTTCGCCGTCATCCGGGTTCCAGCGGTAGATCTGGAACTTGCGCAGGTTCTTGGCACCGTCGGGTTTGGGCCACGTCTTGCCCGTGCGCATCCGGCTGTTCTTGGGGAGCGTCAGTTGAACCATGTCGTCTCTCCTCAGAAGGTCCGCGCCTTGGGCGCGATCTTTTTCAGGCTGATGCCACCCTCGGTTTCGGTGGTCAGGGGGTCTTCGATCACGGGCCGATAGCTAAGCACGGTTTTCTTGCCGTCGACGCGCGCGATCGTATGAACCCGCCATGTCTTGTCGTCGCGATCGGGGTGATCCTCGTGCGCATGCGCGCCGCGCGATTCCTTGCGCGCGTCCGCACCGGCAATCGTCGCCAGTGCATTGGGCATGAGGTTCGTCAGCTCAAGCGTCTCCATCAGGTCCGAATTCCACACAAGGCTACGGTCGGTCACCTTCAGGTCGTCAACCTTGCCCGCGATCGCGTCCATCTTCTTGACGCCTTCGGCAAGCGTCTTCTCGGTGCGGAAAACGGCGGCATCCTCTTGCATCGTTTTCTGCATCTCCAACCGTAGCTCGGCCGTCGGCGTGCCGCCGTCGGCGTTGCGCAGGCTGTCAAAGCGATCAAACGCCTTGTCCACCTGGGCCGTGTTGGTCTCTGGCACCGCCGCGCCCGCATCAACCACCTCGCCCGCGCGGATCGCCGCCGCACGGCCGAACACGACCAGGTCGATCAAGCTGTTAGAGCCAAGCCGGTTCGCCCCGTGCACCGACGCGCAGGCCGCCTCGCCCACGGCCATAAGACCCGGCACCACGGCGTTGGGATCGTCGGCGGTGGGGTTCAACACCTCGCCCCAGTAATTGGTCGGGATACCGCCCATGTTGTAGTGCACCGTCGGAAGAACCGGGATCGGCTCCTTGGTCACGTCCACGCCCGCAAAGATGCGCGCGCTTTCCGAAATACCCGGCAGCCGCAATTGCAGCGCCTCGGGCGGCAGGTGGCTCAGGTTGAGGTGAATGTGATCGCCATTCGGCCCAACGCCCCGCCCCTCGCGGATTTCCATGGTCATCGACCGGCTCACGTAGTCACGCGGCGCCAGGTCCTTGTAGGTGGGCGCATAGCGCTCCATGAACCGCTCGCCTTCCGAGTTGGTCAGGTATCCGCCCTCGCCGCGCGCGCCCTCAGTAATCAGGCACCCCGCGCCATAAATGCCGGTGGGGTGGAATTGCACGAACTCCATATCCTGGAGCGGCAAACCGGCTCGCGCGACCATCCCGCCGCCATCGCCCGTGCAGGTATGCGCCGAAGTAGCACTGAAATACGCGCGCCCGTACCCGCCAGTCGCCAGCACGACCGTCTTGGCGTTGAACACATGCATCGTGCCATCGTCCAGCTTCCAGCAAACGACGCCGGTGCACTGCCCATCATCCGACATCAGCAGGTCAATGGCGAAATACTCGACGAAAAACTCGGCCTTCTGCTTAAGCGACTGACCATAAAGCGTGTGCAAGATCGCATGCCCGGTCCGGTCCGCGGCGGCGCAGGTCCGTTGCACCGGAGGGCCCTCGCCAAACTCGGTGGTGTGGCCGCCAAACGGCCGCTGATAAATCTCACCCTCTTCGGTCCGGGAAAACGGCACGCCGTAATGCTCAAGCTCGTAAACGGCCTTGGGCGCCTCGCGCGCGAGGTATTCCATCGCGTCGGTATCGCCCAACCAGTCCGATCCCTTTACCGTATCGTACATGTGCCACTGCCAATGGTCCGGGCCCATGTTGGACAGGGACGCGGCGATACCCCCCTGCGCAGCCACGGTGTGCGACCGGGTCGGGAACACCTTGGTCACGCAGGCGGTGCGCAACCCCTGCTCGGCCATCCCAAGCGTTGCCCTGAGGCCCGCGCCGCCAGCCCCGACAACGACCACGTCATAGTCATGCGTTTCGTATTCGTATGCAGCCATTTGTCAGGTCCTCACAGCGCGATCTTGGCAAGGGCATATAGCCCGGTAGCGGTCAGTCCGTAGGAAAAGATGATCAGGAACATAACCAGGATCTTGCGGGTAATCCCGCGCGCGTAATCCTCGATCATGATCTGGGCCCCTTTGCGGAAATGCTGTAGCCCGACAAACAGGACAAGCCCCGTCAAAAGCGCCGGAACCGGCCGTGAGAACGTGTTGATCACGGTCTCATGGCTACTGCCCAACGCGCTGCCAAAGACATAAAGAAACGTTGGCACGATCAACGCCAGGCCCACGGCGCTAACCTGCATGTACCAGTGGTGTTCGGTTCCCGTCCCGGAGGCTCCCTTGCCCTCGGCACGCTTGCGGGCGGTCAGATAGCGCATTGCCGGCCTCCTCAGATCAACAAAAGGGTTATGATTGTAAGGATCACCGAGCCACCGATCAGGATCCAGCCAAGTTTCTCGGCGGTCGGAATATCCAGCCCCTTGCCCGCGTCGAAATACAGATGACGCAACCCGGCAAGGTAATGATACCAAATCGCCCAGAGCGATAGCGTCATCACCAGGTCACCAAACCACGATGTGATCACTGCATCGGCCGTCGCGAAATATTCGGGACTCGTCGCCGCCGCAAGCAGCCACCACACCACCAATACCACCGCCACGATCAGGGCATTGCCCGTGATCCTGGTCAGGATCGATGTAATCGACGTCAATTGTGGGCGATATATCTGCAAGTGCGGCGAGAGCGGGCGCTCCACAGGTTTCGCATCAGCCATAGGTCCGGTCCCTTTCGGTTTGCACACGATTGTATACGTGCGTTTCCTATCGGAGTTTTGACTCCTTTTAGCGCCGCTGTCACGCCAGCACAGCCCCGCAAGCCAGAAAATTTCGCCTTGCGCGGATGTAATGCCACTTTGTGATCACACACTTTGCCTGCGTGATCACAAATAATTCAAAGCGGCGCCAGAACCCAGTAATCTAGATCAAGCAACACCTCGGGCAGGTACTTGCCATCGTCATCCTTGAGTCGAAATGGCGCGCCCCCCGACGTCGCCACCAGCCGCAGCCGAAGCGCCCCCACACCGGGCGCAACAGTGTCGGCACGATCAAGAACCTCGGACCAGGCCCTGATCGTCTGGCCCGCATGACAAGGGTTCGCATGCGCCCCGCCATTGAGGCCCACCACCATCTGCGCGTTCGCCAACCCGTTGAACGACAGCGCCCGCGCCATCGAAATCACGTGCCCGCCGTAAATCAGCCGCGTGCCGTCGGGACGGAACGTGGCGTCGAAATGCACCTTGGCCGTGTTCTGCCACAGGCGCGTGGCGATCATGTGCTCGGCCTCCTCGACGGTCACGCCATCGACGTGGTCGATCTGCTCTCCGATCTCGTAGTCGGCGCAGCGGTGCGGCTCTCCGGCCAACGCGAAATCGTAGCGCGAAAAATCCAGGCCCTCGGGCACACGCAAATCCGCCGAGGCAAGCGCCGCCTTCAGCTCGGGCACAACCGTTTCGGGCGCCGGCGCGTCAAGGTCGCGCTTGCGCACCATGACCCAGCGCACGTAGCTGATCACCACGTCGTCATGCTGGTTCAGGCCGCGCGTGCGCACCCACACCACGCCCGACTTGCCGTTTGAGTTCTGCTTGAGGCCGATCACCTCGGATTCCGCCCTGAGCGTATCGCCCGGCCACACCGGCCGAAGCCACCGCCCCTCGGCATAGCCAAGGTTCGCCACCGCATTCAGGGATATGTCCGGCACCGTCTTGCCGAACACCACGTGAAACGCCGCCAGATCGTCCAGCGGGCTACCGGGCAAGCCGCAGGCACGCGCGAACGCGTCCGACGAATATAGCGCATGCCGCGCCGGATAGAGCGCATGATATAATGCCCGCTCACCGCCCCCAACGGTGCGTGGCACGGCGTGGCGGATCACCTCGCCCAATCGGTAATCCTCGAAAAAGCGGCCCGGGTTGGTCTTTGCCATGGTCACTGCGCCCCCAGCTTGAGGTCAGGGGAATAGGTGCCCTCCACCTCCTTGATCACGGCCTGCCCGCAGCGCATCACGCCGTTCGCGGCATCGAACGCATAGGTTGGACCGCCATGCAGGTCCCAGCCGGCGTTCAGGGCCTCGGTAACCTTGTGGCAGAACTCCGACGTGTCGTCAGCGGAAAGAAAGCGATATAGTTTCATGAGCCTCATCCAAACGGGTAATATCCAAGCCAGGTGTGTATCACTGTGATCACACCGAACACGACCACGGTCGCCACCACCGCGATCACCTCTTTGCTCATCGGCGCAGGGGGCGGCGGGGTCCAATTCGGCTCGGCCCGGTTGATCGCTATCATCTGGACCACCGCCCAGGCCAATAGCCCGCCGAACAGGACAAACGACGGCACGTCGCCATTCACCAACAGGTGGCCCAGCGCCCAAACCTTGACGCCCACCAGCATCGGATGACGCATCCGCCGGGCCAGCCGTGTCTGCATGCCGCTGACCGCGAACAGGTAGACCGACAACACCATCAACAGGTTGTTGATCCCCGCCGTCGCCGGGTGACGCCCCCAGAAAAACGCACCTTCCGCTTCGCGGTACCCGATGATCATCAGGACAAGGCCCGCCAGGATCCCGATCGCCGCGAACCCCTTGCCACGCATGCCCGAGCGCGCCCGCGCATCGGGGGCAAGGCGTTTGAACAGGTGAAAGCCGGACCACAGGATCAGGCCGAGGATAAGGTTGGTCATGTCGCGCTCCGTCTCAAAGTTGCAGGTTGCACGCTACAGCGCGGCAACGCTCGATGCCATGGCAAGAATTTTGCGTGCGGTATCGACATGCAGGTTCTCGACGATCTTGCCATCGACAACCGCCACGCCCTGCCCGGTCCTTTGTACCTCTTCGAACGCGGCGATCTGGCGTTGCGCCAGCTCGATTTCCTCTTGCGACGGGGAAAAGGCGGTGTTCGTCACCTCGATCTGCGCGGGGTGGATCAAGGTCTTTCCGTCAAAGCCCAAATCGCGCCCCTGCTCGCACTCGGCGCGCAGCCCCTCGTCATCCTTGAACTGGTTATACACCCCATCGATGGCAATCACGTCGTGCGCCCGCGCCGCGAGCAGGATCGTCTGCAGTGCCACCTGCATCGGCAAACGGTCCGCCCGGTGGCGACAGTTCAACTCCTTCGCCAGGTCGTTGGTCCCGGACACGAACCCGGTCAGGCGCGGGTGCGCCGCGATCTCCGCCGCGTTCAGAACCCCCATCGGTGTCTCGATCATCGCCCAGATCGGCACGTCTTCGACCAGATCGGCAAGCGCCTGCACATCCGCGGCGCTGTTGACCTTGGGCAATAAGAACGCATCGACATCCGCGCCCTTGAGCGCCGCAACATCCGCCGCGCCCCAATCGGTATCCAACGCGTTGATCCGCACGATTCGCGCCCGCGCGCCATATCCCCCCTGCGCCAGCGCCGCCGCCAACGTCTCGCGCGCGGCCTCTTTCGCGTCGGGGGTCACCGCATCCTCAAGATCGAAAATGATCGCATCCGCCGGCAATTGGCGCGCCTTGTCCAACGCGCGCTCTTTTGAGCCAGGAATATAAAGCACGGAGCGGTAAGGGCGGGCATCGATGTGCATGAGTCTCTCCCGTAATTTTGTTGCGCCGGAATGTCGCTTTTTCTCAGAAAAATTCAAGAGGCGATTTGCCGCGACGCAGAAAAGAGGGCCTTGCGCGCAATAGCGCCCGCAGGGCGCCGCGCAGCGCCCACCCGGCGGTCGGGCACTGCGCGCCCCTCAACCGACTACCCCATGACCGCCCAAGGCGCGCCCTGTTTACCAAGGCTTCACCACCGGCGCGGATCGTTTCACGGTGTCAAACGGTGGAGGCGGCCATGAACTACCTGCGTGTCGGAACGGTTGCGGCAATAGCAACCCTGAGCGCGTGTCCGGCCGGGGCCGAGCCCCCCTGCAGCGACCGCGACCGCGTCCTTGAACGCCTGTCAGGGCAGTACCAGGAGACCCGACGCGCGATCGGATTATCGGCCGGCGGTGGTGCCATAATCGAGCTGTTCGCATCGGCCGAGACAGGAAGCTGGTCCATCATCGCGACACGCCCCGACGGCCGCACTTGCCTGATCGCCAGCGGCGACGCCTTCGCGGCCCCCCTTCCCGCGACAGCGGACGAAGGGGCATGACGCCTCCCTAAACAAGTGCCTCGTAAATCAGCTTGAGCCCCGTCAGGCTTAGCAAAACATACGTGATCGCGAAAAACACCCGCTCGGGCACACGCCGATGCGCCAGCACGCCCAGCCACGCGCCCACCAACGCAAACGGCGCCAACGCCAGGTCCAGCAGGAAGGTCTGCTGCGTGAAGATCCCCAAGAACGCGTAGGGCACGAATTTCATGATGTTTATGGCCCAGAACACCAGAACCGTCGTCGCCTGAAACCGCGTCTTGTCCAACCTGCGCGACAGCAACCAAACCGCCGCCGGCGGCCCGCCCGCGTGACTGATGAAGCTGGTAAACCCGGCGGTAACCCCCGCCAACGCCCCGCCCCACATCGGCACGGCCCGCCGCGACAGCGCCAGCCACCCCTGCTGCCGCGCCAATTGCCACGCCACGAAGGTCAGCGAAATAACCCCGATCAATAGGCGCAAGAGATCATCGTTCGCCACCCGGTAAAGCGCCGCGCCCAGCGCAACACCGGGAACCGCCCCCAATATCAACAGGCGCGCATCAGGCCAGCTCCACCCGCGCCAATAGGGGCGCAGCGTGACCAGGTCGACAAGCATAAGTAGCGGCAGCATCAGCCCAAGCGCCTGCCCCGGCGGGATTACGATCGATAGAATCGACGCCGCCGCAAAGGCCGCCCCGGACCCGAAGCCACCCTTGGAAATCCCCGCGAACACGACGGAGAACGCGGCAACAAGCCAAAATGCAATGTCGGGCTGCGGCATCTGCGGGGTCCAAAAAATCCTGTCTGTCCTCTGCTTTAGCCCAATTGAGGCCGCGCGCACAGGCCCCCGCGCCCCGCACCCCTGCCGCAGCACCCTTGCGCGGCGCGGCGGATGGGGCTACCCCTTCGCCGAAATTCAACGGACCGGAGACACTCCAATGGCCAGACCCAAGATCGCGCTGATCGGCGCAGGACAGATCGGGGGCACACTCGCCCACCTCGCAGCAATCAAGGAATTGGGCGATGTCGTCCTCTTTGACATTGCCGAGGGCACGCCCGAGGGCAAAGCCCTTGATATCGCCGAATCCGGTCCATCCGAAGGGTTCGACGCGACGCTCAAGGGCACTCAGGATTACGCAGACATCGCCGGTGCGGATGTCTGCATCGTGACCGCCGGCGTGCCGCGCAAGCCGGGCATGAGCCGCGATGACCTGCTTGGCATCAACCTCAAGGTCATGAAGGCCGTGGGCGAAGGCATCGCCGCCAACGCTCCCGACGCGTTCGTCATCTGCATCACCAACCCGCTCGATGCGATGGTCTGGGCCCTGCGCGAGTTCAGCGGCCTGCCCCGCGAAAAGGTCTGCGGCATGGCCGGCGTTCTGGACAGCGCGCGCTTCCGCCATTTCCTCAGCGTCGAGTTCGGCGTGTCGATGAAGGATGTCAGCGCCTTCGTGCTGGGCGGCCACGGCGACACCATGGTGCCGCTCGTGCGCTATTCCACGGTCGCCGGCATCCCGCTGCCCGACCTGATCAAGATGGGCTGGACCACGCAAGACAAGCTTGACGCGATCGTGCAGCGCACCCGCGACGGCGGCGCGGAAATCGTCGGCCTGCTGAAAACCGGCTCGGCCTTCTACGCACCCGCCACGTCCGCCATCGAGATGGCCGAGGCGTATCTCAAGGACCAAAAGCGCGTCCTGCCCTGCGCGGCCTACGTGGACGGCGCACTTGGGCTCGACGGGTTCTACGTGGGCGTGCCCACGGTGATCGGCGCGGGCGGCATTGAGCGCATCGTCGATATCCAGATGACCAAGGACGAGCAGGCCATGTTCGACAAATCGGTGGAGGCCGTCAAAGGCCTCGTCGCGGCGTGCAAGGAAATCGACCCCGCGCTCGCCTGACCCGCGCGCAAGGCGCCAACGGCGTAAAGGTATGGCAAGGGCGCCCCAAGGGGCGCCCTTTGCATTTCGCGCTGCAAGGTCAGGCGTGGGGCGCTCTGACTGCAACGCTCCCGAGGATAAATTCGGGCGCGCTTGTACCTGAGTGTCGGCTATGCGGACTAAGCTGCCATTTCACCACTTGGTTGGCGGTGGTAATTCTTAAATCAGATGGTAGCTTGCGTAGGCAAAAGGAGAGCTGCCCATGACAATTGAAGCCTGGACGATTTACGCCGCAACCGTGCTTGCTTTGATGAGCACACCTGGGCCGAGCCAACTTCTCATGTTGTCCAATAGCGGCGCGCACGGGCTTCGAAGATCACTCTCTACAGCGGCAGGCGATCTTTCAGCAAATGCTTTGCAAATGCTGGCAGCAGGATTGGGCCTGGCCGCGATCATCGCGGCTTCGGGTGCCGCTCTCGCAACCATTAAATGGGCCGGGGTAGCTTACCTGATTTGGCTTGGTATTCGCATGATACGAAAGGCAAAACCCGATGATGCCGGGGTCAGAGATACGGAACGCAGCGTGTCGCTCGGCAATCTCTGGATGCAAGGGTTTCTTACGTCGGCAGCCAACCCAAAGGCTGTTGTCTTCTTCGCAGCTCTGTTTCCACAATTCATATCTGATGACCACGCGTTCTGGCCCCAATTCCTCATTTTGTCCGTGACCTACATCATCATGGATGGTCTGTTTCTTTCAGCTTACGGGGCTGGGGCAAGTTGGATTACGACTCGCTTCAAAGGAGCGGCGAAAGTCTGGATCGAACGCATCGGGGGAAGCTTAATGATCGTTGCGGCGATCTTGATGGGTTTCAAGTCGGTTTCGCGACAGTAACCGCTTTCGGGCTCGAAGCGGCCAGTCGGATACAGCGCCCTGCGACGCGCTCTTGCGTCCGGAATCCCCAGCAATGCCAACGTTTCAGTCCTAAAGCCAAACAAGGCGCGGATTTTCTCACACCGGCCGCTTCCACTTGCCCGACCTCAAGACGCGCGCACACCTGATTCCCACAAACATGCTGCAAATCCTATATTTTCGCATTTGTGATCACACGGCAAAATCATGTGATCACAAATGCGGTATTTTTTACCAAAACCAGGGGCGAAGCGCAGAAAACCGTTTAAGCGGCATGCGCACTTGTGCCTATACCTATGACAATCGTAGCAAAACGGGACAGTTTCATGAATATCCATGAATATCAGGCGAAGGCGTTGCTTCGCTCGTACGGGGCCCCGGTCTCGGACGGTCGTGTCGTCTTCAAGGCCGAAGAAGCGAAAACCGCCGCGGGCGAGCTGGACGGCCCCCTTTGGGTGGTCAAGGCACAAATCCACGCCGGCGGACGCGGCAAGGGCCACTTCAAAGAGGCCGGCGCAGGCGACAAGGGCGGCGTTCGGCTGGCCAAATCGGTGGAAGAAGCCGCCGAAGAAGCCAAGAAAATGCTGGGCCGCACCCTCGTCACGCATCAAACCGGCCCCACCGGCAAGCAGGTCGGCCGCATCTACATCGAAGACGGCAGCGGCATCGAACGCGAGCTTTACCTCGCCCTGCTGGTAGACCGCCAAACCAGCCGCATTTCCTTCGTCTGCTCGACCGAGGGCGGCATGGACATCGAGGAGGTCGCCGCCAAGACCCCCGAAAAGATCCTGTCGTTCAGTGTCGATCCCGCCACCGGGTACCAACCCTTCCACGGGCGCCGCATTGCCTTTGCCCTTGGGCTTGAAGGCAAGCAGATCAAGCAATGCGTCGGCCTGATGGGCACCCTCTACCGCGCCTTCGTCGAAAAAGACATGGAGATGCTCGAGATCAACCCCCTGATCATCACCGATAGCGGCGAGTTGAAGGTGCTCGACGCCAAGGTAGGCTTCGATTCCAACGCGCTCTACCGGCACAACGACATCGCCTCGCTGCGCGACGAGTCCGAGGAGGACTCGAAAGAGCTGGAAGCCAGCAAATACGATCTGAACTACATCGCGCTCGATGGCGAGATCGGTTGCATGGTCAACGGCGCAGGCCTTGCCATGGCGACGATGGACATCATCAAGCTCTATGGCGCCGAGCCGGCCAACTTCCTCGACGTGGGCGGCGGCGCCACCAAGGACAAGGTCACCGAGGCGTTCAAGATCATCACCTCCGACAGCAACGTCAAAGGCATCCTCGTGAACATCTTCGGCGGCATCATGCGCTGCGATGTGATCGCCGAGGGCGTGGTCGCCGCGGTCAAGGAGGTGGGCCTTGAGGTGCCGCTGGTGGTGCGCCTTGAGGGCACCAACGTGGAGCAGGGCAAAGAGATCATCAACTCATCCGGACTGAACGTTATCGCGGCTGACAACCTCAGCGACGCCGCCGAAAAGATCGTGAAAGCGGTGAAGGGGTAAGACATGGCCATTCTCGTAGACGAAAACACCAAAGTCATCTGCCAGGGCTTCACCGGCTCACAGGGCACGTTCCATTCGGAACAGGCCATCGCCTATGGCACCCAAATGGTCGGCGGCGTGACACCGGGCAAGGGCGGCACGACGCACCTTGACCTGCCGGTCTTCAACTCGGTGCACGAGGCGAAGGCCAAGACCGAGGCGACCGCGTCCGTGATCTACGTGCCGCCCCCCTTCGCGGCCGATAGTATCCTCGAGGCGATCGATGCCGAAATGGACCTGATCGTGTGCATCACCGAAGGCATCCCGGTGCTGGACATGACCCGCGTCAAGCGCGCGCTGGACGGCTCGAAAACCACGCTGGTCGGCCCCAACTGCCCCGGCGTCATCACGCCCGATGCGTGCAAGATCGGCATCATGCCCGGCCACATCCACAAGCGCGGCAGCGTCGGCGTGGTGTCGCGCTCGGGCACGCTGACTTACGAGGCGGTCAAGCAGACCTCCGATAGCGGCCTGGGCCAATCCACCGCCGTGGGCATCGGCGGCGACCCGATCAAGGGGCTCGAGCACGTCGATGTGCTGGAGCGGTTCCTCGCCGATGACGAGACGCAAAGCATCATCATGATCGGCGAGATCGGCGGCCAGGCCGAAGAAGACGCCGCGCAGTTCCTCAAGGACGAGGCCAAGCGCGGCCGCAAGAAACCCGTGGCCGGCTTCATCGCCGGGCGCACCGCCCCCCCGGGCCGCCGCATGGGCCATGCCGGCGCCATCGTCGCGGGTGGCAAGGGCGGCGCCGAAGACAAGATCGAGGCGATGAAATCCGCCGGGATCGTCGTCGCCGACAGCCCCGCCACACTGGGCGAGGCCGTGCTCAAGGCGATCGGGTAGACAGATAGCGGGTCCGGCGCGCGGGCGCCGGACCTTCTCCACAAGTCCAGGTGACACCATGACCGACCAATCCCCAAACGACCAGTTCGCCGCCTCCTCTTTCATGCAGGGGCACAATGCGGAATACCTGGAGCAGCTTTACGCCCGCTACGCCGATGACCCGGCCGCGGTCGACGAGGCCTGGGCCGAGTTTTTCCAATCCATGGGCGATGACGATGGATCGGTCAAACAAGAGGCACAGGGGCCAAGCTGGGCGCGCGCCGACTGGCCGCCCACGCCAAACGATGATCTGACCGCCGCCCTCGACGGGCAATGGCCCACCGCCGAGGCCAAGGGCGCCGGCGACAAGATCGCCGCCAAGGCCGCCGAAAAGGGCATAAGCGTCAGCGACGAGGCCGTGAAACGCGCCGTTCTGGACAGTATCCGCGCCCTCATGATCATCCGCGCCTACCGGATCCGGGGCCACCTGGTTGCCGACCTGGACCCGCTTGGAATGCGCGATCAGACCCCGCACCCCGAGTTGGACCCGAAATCATACGGCTTCACCGAATCCGATCTGGACCGGCCGATCTTTATCGACAACGTGCTGGGCCTGCAGTTCGCAACCATGCGCCAGATCGTCGATATCGTGCGCCGCACCTACTGCGGCACATTCGCGCTGCAATACATGCACATCTCGGACCCCGTGCAATCCGCCTGGCTCAAGGAACGGATCGAGGGTCTCGGCAAAGAGATCAAGTTCACCCGCCGCGGTCGCAAGGCCATCCTCAACAAGCTGGTCGAGGCCGAGGGATTCGAGAAGTTCCTGCATGTGAAATACATGGGCACCAAGCGGTTCGGGCTTGATGGCGGCGAGGCCCTGATCCCCGCGATGGAGCAGATCATCAAGCGCGGCGGATCGCTGGGCGTCAAGGAGGTCGTCATCGGCATGCCACACCGCGGCCGCCTGAGCGTGTTGGCCAACGTCATGGAGAAACCCTACCGCGCGATCTTTCACGAGTTCCAGGGCGGCAGCTTCAAACCCGAGGATGTCGATGGCTCGGGGGACGTGAAATATCACCTCGGCGCGTCATCGGATCGCGAGTTCGACGGCAACTCCGTGCACCTGTCGCTGACGGCCAACCCCTCGCACCTCGAGGCGGTGAATCCTGTGGTTCTGGGCAAGGTCCGCGCCAAGCAGGACCAGTATAACGATGCCGAACGCACTGCCGTTCTGCCCGTTTTGCTGCATGGCGATGCCGCCTTTGCCGGGCAGGGCGTGGTCGCCGAAGGGTTCGGCCTGTCGGGCCTCAAAGGGCACCGCACGGGCGGCACGATGCATATCATCGTGAACAACCAGATCGGCTTTACCACCGCGCCGCACTTCTCGCGCTCGTCGCCCTACCCCACGGACATCGCCCTCATGGTCGAGGCGCCGATTTTCCACGTCAACGGCGACGATCCCGAAGCGGTGGTGCACGCCGCCAAGGTCGCAACCGAGTTCCGCCAGAAATTCGCCAAGGACGTGGTGCTTGATGTCTTCTGCTACCGCCGGTTCGGGCATAACGAGGGCGACGAGCCCATGTTCACCAACCCGCTCATGTACAAGAAGATCAAGACGCAGAAAACGACGCTCAGCCTCTATACCGAGCGGCTGGTCCGCGATGGCCTGATCCCCGAGGGCGAGATCGAGGACATGAAGGCGTCGTTCCAATCGTTTCTCAACGAGGAATTCGAGGCCGGGAAGGAATACAAACCCAACAAGGCCGATTGGTTGGATGGCCGCTGGTCGCACATGGACCGGCTGGAAGAAGGCAAGTATCAGCGCGGCGAAACCGCCATCGCGCCCGAAACCCTCGAAGAGGTCGGTCGCGCCCTGACGACGGCGCCCGAGGGCGTGAAACTGCACCGCACCGTCGAGCGGCTCCTCGAAAGCAAGCGCAAGATGTTTGAAAACGGCAGCGGCTTCGACTGGGCCACCGGCGAGGCGCTGGCGTTTGGCTCGCTGCTGACCGAAGGCTACCCGGTCCGCCTGTCAGGTCAGGACAGCACCCGCGGCACCTTCAGCCAACGACACTCGGGCCTGATCGACCAGAACACCGAAGAGCGGTATTTCCCCCTCAACAACATCCGCGAGGGCCAGGCGCATTACGAGGCCATCGACTCGATGCTGTCGGAATACGCCGTTCTCGGGTTCGAATACGGCTACAGCTTGGCCGAACCCAACGCCCTCACCCTGTGGGAGGCGCAGTTCGGCGATTTCGCCAACGGCGCCCAGATCATGTTCGACCAGTTCATCAGCTCGGGCGAAAGCAAATGGCTGCGCATGTCCGGCCTCGTCTGCCTCCTGCCGCACGGGTTCGAAGGCCAAGGCCCCGAACACTCCAGCGCGCGGTTGGAGCGGTTCCTGACCATGTGCGGCGGCGACAACTGGATCGTGGCCAACTGCACCACCCCGGCCAACTACTTCCACATCCTGCGCCGGCAGTTGCACCGCACCTTCCGCAAACCGCTCATCCTGATGACGCCGAAGTCGCTCCTGCGCCACAAGCTCGCCGTCTCGAACGCCGAGGATTTCACCACCGGCTCCAGCTTCCACAGGGTCCTGTGGGACGACGCGCAAAAGGGCCACTCGGACACAGAACTGGTCGATGACGACAAGATCAAGCGCGTCGTCATGTGCTCCGGCAAGGTCTACTATGACCTGCTCGAAGAACGCGACGCGCGCGGCATCGACGACGTCTACCTGATGCGGTTCGAACAGTTCTACCCGTTCCCGGCACAATCGTCCGTCAAGGAGCTTGAGCGCTTCAAGAAGGCCGAAATGATCTGGTGCCAGGAAGAGCCCAAGAACCAAGGCGCGTGGATCTTCATGGAGCCGAACCTTGAATGGGTGCTCACCCGCATCAAGGCCAAGCATGGAAGGCCTCACTACGTCGGCCGCCCCGCGAGCGCCTCACCCGCAACCGGGCTGGCCAGCCAGCACAAGGCACAACAACAGGCGCTGGTTGACGAAGCGCTGACCATCAAGGGGAAATAATCCATGACCACCGAAGTTCGCGTTCCCACGCTTGGCGAATCCGTGACCGAGGCTACGATCGCCACGTGGTTCAAGAAACCCGGCGACCAGGTCGCCGCCGACGAAATGCTGTGCGAGCTGGAGACCGACAAAGTCACCGTCGAAGTGCCCAGCCCCGCGTCAGGCACCCTGAGCGAGATCGTCGCGCAAGAGGGCGAAACCGTTGGCGTCGATGCCCTTCTGGCCACCATGACCGAAGGCGCCGCCGACGCCGAGGCAGCGTCGGCCAAACCCGCCAGCAGCGGCAAAGCCAAGGCAGACGCGCCCGCGGATGACGGCGCGAAAGGCGAAAGCGTCGATGTCATCGTGCCCGCCCTGGGCGAGTCCGTGTCCGAGGCCACGGTCGCCACGTGGTTCAAGAAGGTCGGCGATTCCGTCGCGCAAGACGAAATGCTGTGCGAGCTGGAAACCGACAAGGTCTCGGTCGAGGTGCCCAGCCCCGCATCGGGCACCCTGTCGGAAATCCTGGCCGAGGAAGGGACCACCGTCCAAGCCAGCGCCAAGATCGCGGTCGTGGCCTCCGGCGACGCCCCAGCCGCCAAATCCGAGGAGCAGGCCGAACCCAAAGCCGAGGCCAAGCCCAAGGACACCGCAGAGGGCAAGGATGTCGAAGACGCCCCCGCCGCCAAAAAGGCGATGGCCGAGGCGGGCCTGACCCGCGATCAGGTCACCGGCACCGGCCGCGATGGCCGCATCATGAAGGAAGACGTGCAAAAGGCCGCCGCCTCCGGCGACAAGGCCGCCGCATCCCCCAGCAGCGAGGCGCCCGCCGCCACCGCGCCGCGCGCCCCGGTGCCCGCCGACGACGCGGCGCGCGAAGAACGCGTCAAGATGACCCGCCTGCGCCAGACCATCGCGCGCCGCCTGAAGGACGCGCAAAACACGGCCGCCATGTTGACCACCTATAACGAGGTGGACATGACCGCGACCATGGATTTGCGACGCGAATACAAGGACTTGTTCGAGAAAAAGCACGGCGTGAAACTGGGCTTCATGTCCTTCTTCGCCAAGGCATGCTGCCACGCCCTCAAGGAGGTGCCCGAGGTCAACGCCGAGATCGACGGCACCGATGTCGTCTACAAGAACTTCGTGCATATGGGGATCGCCGTGGGCACCCCGAACGGCCTTGTTGTGCCCGTGGTGCGCGACGCCGATCAGCTCTCGTTCGCCGCGATCGAGAAAAAGATCAACGAGCTGGGCGCGCGCGCCCGCGACGGCAAGCTGAGCATGGCCGAGATGCAGGGCGGCAGCTTTACCATCTCCAACGGCGGCGTGTACGGCTCGCTCATGTCCTCGCCGATCCTGAACCCGCCGCAATCGGGGATCCTGGGCATGCACAAGATCCAGGAACGCCCAATGGTCGTGAACGGCGAGATCAAGATCCGCCCGATGATGTACCTCGCACTCAGCTACGACCACCGCATCGTCGACGGCAAAGGCGCGGTGACATTCCTCGTGCGCGTCAAGGAAGCGCTGGAAGATCCGCGGCGGCTGTTGATGGATTTGTGATGCCGACAATTGTCGCTATTCGCCATCAATTTGCGGCGTTACCTGAAGAGGTGCAAACTCACCTTCGAGGCCTTGGGCCTCTTCTTGGCGACGCGGACTTGGATTTGTCGCTTGCCTACCTTTTCATGGTAATAGAACAGGGCCGTTATCGTTCAATGAAGTGCATCCTTGTTCGAAACATGAAATGCATGACATCCGTGGTTGACGAAGAATTGAAATCGAGAGCCTTTTCAAGAAAGTCGTTTCGGGCTTCAATCAAATCACTAATTGGATTGGATATATCGAGCGGCGACTACAGAGCACTTGAGCGGGCAGAAGGCATCAGAGACACCATTTTCCACGGAAGAAGTGCATCCGACGCAGATAAGCGAAACGCGATCTCGAATTGTTTGCGGTTCATCGAAGTCTTTGGCGATAAAATCAGAGAAGAAACTGGGAAAAATCCATTTGCGACACTTCGGGGGCTAACTTCTAGAATAAGGCCAGTTAGCCGACCACAGTCTCATTGGATCCTAAAGGGCGTACTCGCCGTGAATGGCGTCGCGGCGATTTCGGAGACTTAGCAAATGACCCCCGAACTCACCGCCCTCACCCTCGCCGCGCTGCTTCAGGTCGTCCAATACGTCCTCTACGCCGTGCCGGCGAACCTCGAGCTGGGCACCGGCTACACCACGTCCGCGCGGGACCGCGATCCGTCGAAACCGATGTCCGACCGCACCGCCCGCCTTGGCCGCGCCATGGACAACCATTTCGAAGGGCTGATCCTCTTCACCATCGCCTGCGTCGCCGTCACGCTGTCCGGCAAATCCGGCAACCTGACCGCCGCCTGCGCCTATACCTACCTCGCCGCGCGCCTCCTTTACATTCCCGCCTATGCCTATGGGCTGCGCCCGTGGCGCTCTTACATCTGGGCGGTGGGGTTTCTGGCCACCACCCTCTTGCTTTTGGCTGCTCTCCTGTGACTTCCTTCTTCTCGAAATATCCCCCCGGCAGACGCCGAAGGCGAAGCGGCCGCACCCCGAAATAGCACCGGCCCTATACCGACATAATACCGACGTGTTACAGACATCTTAAAATCGAAGGAAACAGACCCATGGCAAACTATGACGTCATCGTCATCGGCTCCGGCCCCGGCGGCTATGTTTGTGCAATTCGCTGCGCGCAACTCGGCCTGAAAACCGCCTGTGTGGAAGGCCGCGAAACCCTCGGCGGCACCTGTCTCAACGTGGGCTGCATCCCCTCGAAGGCCCTGCTGCATGCCACCCATCAACTGCACGAGGCCGAGCACAACTTCGCCAAGATGGGCCTCAAGGGCAAAAGCCCCTCGGTCGATTGGAAGCAGATGCTCAGCTACAAGGATGAGGTCGTGGAGGGCAACACCAAGGGGATCGAATTTCTTTTCAAAAAGAACAAGATAGACTGGCTCAAGGGATGGGGGGAAATCCCCGAAGCCGGCAAGGTCAAGGTGGGCGACGAGACCCATAGCGCCAAGAATATCGTCATCGCCACGGGCTCGGAAACATCGTCCCTGCCCGGGGTCGAGATCGACGAAAAGGTCGTCGTCTCCTCGACCGGCGCACTGGAGCTTTCCAAGGTTCCAAAGAAGATGTGCGTGATCGGCGCGGGCGTCATCGGCCTGGAGCTCGGCAGCGTCTATGCCCGCCTCGGGAGCGAGGTCACGGTGATCGAATACCTCGACGCCGTGACGCCGGGCATGGATGGAGAGGTGCAAAAGACCTTCCAGAGAATCCTAAAGAAACAAGGGCTTACCTTCATCATGGGCGCCGCCGTTCAGTCGGTCGAGGCCCTCAAGACCAAGGCCAAGGTCAACTACAAACTGCGCAAGGACGATAGCGAGGCAACGCTGGATGCCGACACCGTCCTCGTGGCCACGGGGCGCAAACCCTATACCGACGGCTTGGGTCTTGAGAAGCTCGGCGTTGAGCTGAGCAAACGCGGGCAGGTCCAGACCGACGATCATTGGCAAACCTCGGTCAAGGGCGTCTACGCGATCGGCGACGCCATCGACGGCCCGATGCTGGCCCACAAGGCCGAAGACGAAGGCATGGCCGTCGCCGAGGTGCTCGCGGGCAAGCATGGCCACGTGAACTACGGCGTCATCCCCGGGGTCATCTATACGCACCCCGAAGTGGCCAGCGTCGGCCAGACCGAGGAAGAGATCAAGGAAGAAGGGCGCGCATATAAGGCGGGCAAGTTCATGTTCATGGGCAACGGCCGCGCCAAGGCAAACTTTGCCGCCGACGGGTTCGTCAAGATCCTTGCGGACAAGGAAACCGACCGCATCCTGGGCGCGCATATCATCGGGCCAATGGCCGGCGATCTGATCCACGAAGTGTGCGTTGCAATGGAATTCGGCGCCTCTGCGCAGGACCTCGCGCTAACCTGCCACGCGCATCCAACCTACTCCGAGGCTGTCCGCGAGGCGGCCCTGGCGTGCGGCGACGGGCCGATCCACTCCTGATACGACGATTGATGGTGGCCGAGGCCCGACAGCGCCTCGGTCACCTCATAGCTACGCGGCATCCGGGTCAAAGCCCGCCTCTTTCATGAGGCGATCAGACGTCGATTCCACCCGTTCCTCAAGAGTTTTCATCATCTCGTCGCGCGGCAGGCCCGGCGGGATCGGCTCAAGGAATTCCACCACGGCCAGCCCCGGCTTGCGCATGATCCCCTTGCGCGGCCAGAACACCCCGACATTGGTTGCCGCAGGCACACAGGACTGGCCAAGCTGTTGATACAGAACGCCGGTTCCCGCCTTGTAAGGCATGCGCACCCCCGGCGCGACGCGGGTTCCCTGGCTGTAGATCACCAGTTGCCCCGGCTGCTGCCGGCCCGCATCCACATCGGCCAGCATCTTGCGTATCGCTTGCCCGCGCTGCCCACGGTCCACGGGCACACACCCGATACGGTAGGCATAGATGCCGATAACGGGCGCCCATAGCAACTCGCGCTTCATGATAAACTTGGCGGCGGGAACCGAGTTGAAGATGATCAGGATATCCAGGAACGACTGATGCTTCGCCGCGATCATCACTTCGCCCTTAGGCGGCGTTCCCCGCACCTCGTGGCGCAGCCCAACCATCCAGCGCGCGGTCCACAGAACCCAGCGACAATAGAGCTTGCAAGCCATGCGCGCGCCCCGTGCGCTAACCGCGGCCCAAGGCGCGAACAGCAGGCCCAGCACCCCCATTGCCAGATATATCTGCAAGACAAAGATCAAGGATCTAAGCCAGCGCCAGCCGGTTTTCATCAAGGCAATTCCCTCAAGGTTCGTCGGGCCGCGGCCCGGGTGGCGACATATGCAACCGCGGCAGCGGCAGGCGGAATGAGCACCGGCCAGAACCAGTTCAGCCCCTCAAAACCCAAGCCCGTCAGGAAACCGCCAGCGGTATCGGCCCGCGGCAACATGGCAACCGCCCCCATACCGAGAACGGCCCCCGCAGCCGACCCTCCAAGGGCGCGCTGTGTGAACCGGCGCACAAACGCACCGGCGATATATGCATCGCGCGCCCCCACCAGCCTCAGTACCGAGATCACCTGCGCATTTGCCGCCAGCGCCGCATTCGCGGCGAGGGTGATCATTGCCGCCACGGTCCCCGCGATCAGAACGATGGAAAACCACCCAAGCGATCGCAGCGCTGCCGCCGCCGAAATCAGAGGGCGCCGCCACCTCGTGTGATCATCAAGAACCGCGCCCGGCGCCTCGGCGGACAGTCGCAGGCGCAAACCGGCAGCGTCATAGCCATCTTCGGTTTCAATGATCTCAACCAGTTGCGGGATCGGCAAGCTCTCCACCGGAAGGTCCGGACCGAACCACGGCTCAAGAAGCGCGCGCTGTTCCTCATCGCTGAGCGCGCGGGCGCGCTCCACTCCGGGTGTGGTTTCCAGAACACGAATTGCCGCCCGGGTCTGTGCCGCCATCTGCTCGGACGGGGCGGATATGCGCAAGGTCGATGTCCGCGCCAATTCCTCGCCCCAACGATCCGCCAACCGCCCGGTGGCCAGAGACATCGCAAGCGCAAACACCGCCAGAAAGGACATGGCCGCAGCGCTAAACAGGGTCAGCCGCGCAGTATACCCCGTCGGCGGCACGACGCGATCTGCATTCGCGTCTCCAAGCAGCAGAACGATCAGACGCTTGATCCAACGCAACCACATCACAAATCCGCCCCCGCCAATTGCACCTGACGCTGCGATATCCGTAGCACGCGCGCCTGAACCTGGCTTTTTGCAGCGCGGATCAGGTTGAGATCATGCGTTGCGATCATGATCGTCTTGCCCATGCGGTTCAACTCGATCAGCAATTGCAAAAGGCGCTGCGACATTTCCCAATCGATATTGCCGGTTGGCTCATCGGCCAGCACAACGTCAGGCGACATTATGACGGCGCGCGCCAATGCTGCGCGCTGCCTCTCCCCGCCCGACAGTTCGGGCGGCAGGGCGCCGGCTCGGGCATTCAGGCCGACCCAGCTCATCAACTCGCGCAGGTTCTCGGCTTGCTCACCACCTTCGTAGCCGGACACCATCAACGGCAGCGCCACGTTGTCGGCCACAGGCAAGTGATCAAGGAATTGGCAATCCTGGTGAACGACGCCGATGCGGCGGCGCATCAACGCGATGTCGTCCCGCCCCAGATCGCGCACATCCCCGCCGAACAGGCGCACCTGCCCGGCCGTCGGCATCAATGCACCATAACAAAGCTTGAGGAACGTGGTCTTGCCTGCCCCCGAGGGGCCGGTAAGGAAATGAAATGACCCCGAGGAAAGCTCAAGCGATATATCGCTGAGCAGCTCGCCCCCGCCATAGCTGTACGCAACATTTTCCAGCTCGATCACGGATGGCCCCTTTTTCTCTTTGCGCCTGTTTTTGCCCCAGCTTGGACAGTCTTGCAATCGCTGCGGACAATGGCGCCTAATGCTTTGCACAATTGCGCCGATTGTTTACAACATGTAGGGACAGGCCAAAGGAAAAAGCCATGGGAATGAGGGTCAAGGGGGCGACATGCGGTTGATCTGCCCGAATTGCGGCGCCCAGTACGAGGTGTCCGATGACGTGATTCCACGCACCGGCCGAGACGTTCAATGCTCAAATTGCGGCAACACATGGTTTCAGGTGCACCCCGATCACGACGTCGGTCTGGCCGAAGAGCTTGATCAACCGCTTCCTGAAGATCAGCGGCCCGCGCACGATACGGCCCAGCACCCCGAAGACACCAGCCAGGAAGAGCAAACCGATACCCCGGCTCAGCGACGTCTTGACCCATCGGTTGCCGACATCCTGCGCGAAGAGGCCGAACACGAGGCCCAGGCCCGCGAAGCCGAACGCGCGAGCGCCGGGATCGAAAGCCAACCCGACTTGGGCCTGTCTGATCCGGATACGAACGAAGCAGCACGCCGCGCCCGCGAGGCACGCGAACGCATGGCCCGGATGCAGGGCATGGATACTGAGCCCCAGACAGTCGAGGCCGAAAGCACGTCATCATCGCGCCGTGGGTTGCTGCCGGATATCGATGAAATCAATTCGTCCCTGCGCTCGACATCCGACAGGCGCCCATCCGAGGCCGATGATTATGACACGCCGGGCAATATACCCGCGCCGCGCCCCGAGGCGGCGGCAAATGGATCAGGGTTCAGAATTGGCTTTTCCATTGCCGTTCTGATCGCGATCGGGTTCCTTGCTCTGTATGCGTACGCAGATCAGGTCGCCGCGCAATTTCCCCAAGCAAGCGGCCCGCTGGCGCAATATGTCGATGCTGTAACCCAAGCCCGACTTTGGCTGGATACACAGGCGCAGACGGTTCTGAACTGGCTGCAACAGACCGCCGACGACGTGCTCTAGGCCGGGAAACGATGCCGCCTCTTGATCCAGAGGCTTGATCCGCAATTCTCGTCCGATCTTGATGTACCCCTAGAAGCGCTCAAGAAGCCTCTTGAGGTACTCCAGCTCTTTTTCATCGCGCTGCCTATCGCCAGAGCGGCGGCGGATTTCATCCAGTAGCTCACGTGCCCGCCGATATACATCCTCGCCCTGAAGCACATTCTCGCGGGTTCCTGTAGGGCCGGTTCTCCCCGGGCTACGCCCTAGCGGATCGCGCGCTTGCCCATTGGCATCACCGCGTTGCTGCCCTTGCCCGCGGCCCTGATTGGGTTGATCCTGGGCCATCGCTTCGCCCAAGTTGCGCATGCCTTCCCGCAAGCCCTCCATTGCTTGCGATTGCTGGTCGATCGCCTCAGCAAGATCGTCGTCGCGCAATGCCTCTTCTGCGCTGTCCATTGCCCGGCCAGCCCTATCAAGCGCGTCGCGCGCCGCCTCGCCCTCGGGCGTCCCGGCACCTGGCAGATTGCCGCGCTGACGGTTCAACTCCTCGCGCAGAGCGCGCTGCCGTTCGGCAAGTGAGCCCTGACCGTTCTGTTGGCCGGGCTCCGCGCCTTGTTGCCCTTGCCCTGATCCTTGCCCGTCATGGCTCTGGCCTCTGCCCTGTCCGCCGTTGCGGCCCTCGTTGCCTTGTGATTGGCCGGATTTGGCATCGGGGTTGAACTGTTCCTGCAAGTCGCGGAACGCCTGATCAGACAGGCCCTGCTGCTCGCGCAGCGTCTTTGAAAGCCCCTCCATCGCCTGCTGGCCCTGCGATTGACCGCCCTGCCCTTGGGTGACGCGCATATTCTCCATCAACTGCTGCAACTCCTGCAGCGCCTGCTGCGCCTCGGCCATGCGGCCCTGTTCCATCAACTCCTGGATTCGATCCATCATTTCCTGAAGATCATTCTGGGTCATCTGCATTGTGTTTTCAGGGTCAGACTGCTGCGCCTGCTGATCGCCATCTTTGCGCGACTGCTGTGCAAGCTGGCGCATGTAATCCTGCGTTGCGTCGCGCAACTCTTGCATAAGGCGGGCGATCTCCTGGTCCGAGGCTCCGTTCCTCATCGCCTCGTTCAACCGCTCCTGCGCGCGGCTCAGCCGCTCTCGGGCGTCATCGATATCTCCTTCTTCAAGCGAAATTGCCAAGTCCCACAGCGCCTGCGCCGTCTCGTCGCGCTGCGCCTTGCTCAGCCCGCCTTCGGTCATGGCTTCGAGGCGGCGCAGAATCACCCTCAGGCGCAAGTAGTCGGCATCTGACCGGAAAAGCTTCTCTTCCGGGCGGTGCGACAGCGCCCTGAGGACGCGCGCCACGCGCCCTGCGTTTTCGCGCGACCACAAAAGATCACGGCGTTGTTCGATTATCGCGGACGCGAGTGGATCAAAGAACCGACGCGCGGGCAGGGTCATTGCCTCCGCGTCGATCTTGCCCTTCTGCTCAATCTCGTCGGTCGCGGACAGCTCAACCTTCACGGGCAGGTGCGCCCAGGGATGCTTGGAAAAATCCTCGATCAGGTGCTCGGTGAAATCCGCCTTGTCCCCGGCAATTGGCATGGGCAGGTCCAACGTGACGGGCGCGCGCGGCTCTGGCTCGGCTGCCAGGCCGTGCCGCCGGTTCAGCGCATCCATGTCGAGCGTGATACGTGCCTGCCCCTCCTTGACCCCATAGTCATCCGAGGCCTTGAACGGCAGGCTCATTTGCCCTTCGGCCGAGGTTTCGGCCTCCCCGGCTATCTCAATACGCGGCGGCGTATCGGGGCGCATCCGAACATCCCATTCACGCCCGCCCGGCCCGTCGATCGACAAAGTGCCCGACCGCACCACTTCAAAGCTATGGTCCCCGCCAAGCCCGGCCTGCTCCGGCGGCTGACCATCACCCGAAACAGTTGAGGCCGGCGCGACCTCGCTCGTCACCGAATAATCATTGGTATCGCCATAAACACGCAAGGTAACCGTCGCGCCTTGGGCGACCTCGATAGCACCGGCTGGCAAGTCCGGCAGGTAGAGCGCAGGCAGGCCAGTATAGGCAGGGGGTTCTATCCATCCTTCCCATGCGGGCCCCGCAGCCAGGGCTGCGCCCCCACCCGGCGCCAAATCGCGAACCGATCCGACGCGCCACAGCGATCCGAACAGTAGTGCGATCATCAAAAGCAGGAGCGCGGCATACCGCAGTGCGAATGGGTCACGAGGCGCAAGGCGCAGGTTCGGGCGTACTGGCCGGGCATCCGCTGCCTGGGCCTCCATCCGGCGAAGATGCGCGCCCCACAATGCGGCCGATGCCTCGTCCTGCGCGCCAACAGCCTGTGAATCGCGTAGCGTCTGCAGTGGACGCCCCGGCAAGGTGGCATCCAACCGCGCAAGTGCCTCGGCACGCCGGGGCCAACGCATCCGCCAAAGGGCCAACAGGGTCAACACGCCCCCGGCCACGCCGGCCAGCGCACCCAGCCCCCATACCATGTCGACGGACACGCGATCCTGCAAGCCCAGCATCAACGCGCCCAGCACGGCAATCAGCAAGGACCAAACAGGCCAGAAAGCGCGCGCCAGACGCTCTGACAAAAGGCCTACCCATGTCAGCAGCAATGTCCGGCGCAGGCGCTTCTCAGCTATTGAAGATGTATCGCGCATCATTTTGCCCTGCTTGTGGATGCCCGTTTGGCATCACACCCACGGTGGAATGGTATCGCGATTTATCATTTCGTCAAATGTGGGGCGCGAGCGGATGACAGCGAATTGATCGCCCTTCACCAGCACCTCGGGGACCAAGGGGCGGGTGTTGTATTCGCTTGCCATCACCGCGCCATAGGCGCCGGCCCCGCGGAACGCGACCGCATCGCCCGCTTCAAGCGGCGGCAACTGGCGCGCGCGGGCAAAGGTATCGCCTGTCTCGCAAACCGGCCCAACCACATCATAGGGCCGCTTTTCAACGCCGGGGGCTGGCTCATTCAACGGAACGATATCGTGGTGAGCATCATACATGGCGGGGCGAATCAAATCGTTCATTGCCCCGTCCAGGATCAGGAAATCGCGCCCTTCGCCGGATTTGACGTATATCACGCCCGCCACCATGACCCCCGCGTTTCCAGCGATCAGGCGACCGGGCTCGATCTCGATCTCGCAGCCGATATCGCCCAGCTCCTCGTGAATCATGCGCCCATATTCCACGGGCAGTGGCGGCGCGCTGTTTCCGTGCTCATAGGGGATGCCAAGGCCACCCCCCAAGTCCAGCCGCGAAATATCGTGCCCATCCGCGCGCAATGTGCGGGTCAGGTCCGCGACCTTGCGATAAGCCTGCCGGAATGGCTCCAGATCGGTCAGCTGGCTCCCGATATGCACATCGATGCCGACCACCTTCAAACCGGGCAAACGGGCCGCGTGGGCATACACCTCGCGTGCCCGCGATATCGGAATACCGAACTTGTTCTCGGCCTTGCCGGTGGCGATCTTGGCGTGCGTTTTTGCATCGACATCCGGATTGACGCGCACGGTGATCGGGGCAATTACGCCCATCTCGCTGGCAATGGCGCTAAGGGCCTCCATCTCCGGCTCGCTCTCGACGTTGAACTGGCGAATTCCGCCCTCAAGCGCCATCCGCATTTCCGACCGCGTCTTGCCAACGCCCGAAAACACGATCCGCTCTCCAGGAACGCCCGCGGCACGGGCGCGGGCATATTCCCCGCCCGACACCACGTCCATGCCTGCGCCAAGCCCGGCAAGAAAGGTCAAGATCGCCTGATTGCTCGCGGCCTTCATCGCGAAGCACACCAAGTGATCCAGCCCTTCAAGCGCCTCGTCGAACAGGCGAAAGTGACGCTCAAGCGTTGCCGTGGAATAGCAATAGAAAGGTGTCCCTACCTGGGCGGCTATCTCGGCAAGAGGCACGTCTTCGGCATGCAGGACGCCGTCTTTGTATAGAAAATGATCCATTCGCCCATCCCGTTTCCGCCCCGGCACCTGGCATTCAAGGTCCGGAACGGTTCATTGACCCTTGTCCACTCAGACCGGCCGCGTTCGCATAAACAGATAAAGCGGCAAACCGCAACTGACCCCGATCCCAAAGGTCGCAGGAATGGCGACAAGCGCCATCCAGTTCCGCCGCGCCGCCACCTCGGCAACGATCCAGAGCGAAAGCGCGATCGCCGCGATCGTCAAATCCCACGTCAGACCAATTGTCGATGCATTGACATACCATGCATCAATCACCCCGCTCAGCCCCGAACCCGTCTCACGCATATGCGTAACAAACCACCACATGGGATGGATCGCCCCCCATATCGCTAACCCGAGATAGGCCGTACGTAGCGTTGAGATCACAACGCCACCCCTAGCGAAAACGGTCCCTTCCGCAGGCCAACAGACGCGCCCGGTGTCACTCCGCTCGTGCCTACCGACACGCCCGCATTGAGCGACGGGCGCAGCGGCGCGCCGTCCACGCCGCACCCGCTCAGCACGGCCATCGCGATCATCAGGGAAATCAACACCTTCATTTCAACACTTCCTTCCACCGGGAAACCTGTGCCCGCACCTGCGCGGGCGCGGTTCCGCCGTAGGATGTGCGCGACGCGACGGAATTATCCACCCCCAGCACTTCGAAAACATCCGCTGTGATGCCGGCATGCACATCCTGCATTTCGGCAAGGGTCAGGTCAGGCAGATCGCAGCCTTTCGCCTCGGCCTTGGCCACCAGCGTGCCGGTGACGTGGTGCGCATCGCGAAACGGCAGGTTAAGCGTCCGAACCAACCAGTCCGCCAGATCGGTCGCGGTCGAAAATCCACTCCCGGCAGCGGCAGCGAGGGCATCGCGGTTGGCCTGCATGTCGCCAACCATTCCGGTCATGGCCGCCAAGGCCAACAACAGGTTGTCAGCCGCATCAAAGACCTGCTCCTTGTCTTCCTGCATGTCCTTAGAATAGGCGAGCGGCAATCCCTTCATCACGGTCATCAGCGCCACGTTCGCCCCGAAAATCCGCCCTATCTTGGCGCGCAGCAACTCCGCCGCGTCCGGATTGCGCTTTTGCGGCATGATCGACGATCCGGTCGACCACTTGTCGGACATCGAAACAAAGCGGAACTGCGCACTGGACCAGATCACCAACTCCTCGGCAAGGCGGCTCAGGTGCATGGCGCAAATGCTGGCGACCGACAGGAATTCCAGCGCAAAGTCGCGGTCGCTGACGGCGTCGAGACTATTTGCGCTTGGCCGGTCGAACCCCAGTGCGTGCGCCGTCGCCTCGCGGTCGATGTCAAAAGACGTGCCCGCCAGCGCCGCCGCACCAAGCGGACATTCGTTCATGCGCGCGCGCGCATCGCGAAACCGCGATAGATCACGCCCCAGCATTTCCACGTAGGCCATCATGTGATGACCCCATGTTACCGGCTGCGCCGTTTGCAGATGGGTAAACCCCGGCATGACCCAATCGGCACCCGCCTCGGCCTGCGCCAGCAAGGCCCGCAGCAACGCGGTCAACCCCTCGTCCGCGGCATCGATCTGGTCGCGCACCCATAGCTTGAAGTCGGTCGCGACCTGATCGTTGCGGGAACGCGCGGTATGCAGACGCCCGGCAGCCTCTCCGACCAGCGTCTTCAGCCGCGCCTCGACGTTCATGTGAATATCTTCAAGAGCGGTGGAAAACTCGAACCGCCCCTCCTTGATCTCTGACAAGACCGTGAGCAGGCCTTTTCGAATGGCGTCGGCATCGCTATCAGTGATGATGCCCTGTGCGGCCAACATGGCGGCATGGGCGCGCGAGCCGGCAACATCCTGCGCCGCCATGCGCCGGTCGAACCCGATCGAGGCATTGATTGCCTCCATGATCGCGTCAGGCCCGGAGGCAAAACGGCCACCCCACATCTGGTTCGAACTTGTGTCGGTCATTGAGGTCATCCTGGAGGAAACATGAAACTGTCTTTGTCCGCGCTGGTTTATACGGCGATCGGTCTTGGCGCAATTGCAGCGGCGGCTTTTGTCGTCCTGCAGTATCCCGCCGGCCAATCAGAGGAATTCGATCGTGCAACGCTCGAGTCGCTGAAAGCGGGCGATATGCAAAAGCTGATCATTCACGATACCCCGCGCGCGGCATCGGATGCCCCCTATACCAAGCAAAGCGGCGAACAGGGCCGCCTGTCAGACTATGCCGGCAAGCATGTCGTGCTTAATTTCTGGGCTACATGGTGCGCCCCCTGCCGCAAGGAAATGCCCACGCTGAGCGCCCTGCAACAAAGCATGGGTGGCGATGACCTGGCCGTCGTGACATTGGCCACGGGCCGAAATCCTCCTCCGGCCATGAAAGCGTTCTTCGACGAGATCGGAGTCGACAACCTGCCTTTGCACCGCGACCCACAACAAAAGATTGCGCGGGACATGGACGTTCTCGGCCTGCCGATCACGGTTATACTTGATCCGAAAGGGCGCGAGGTGGCGCGCTTGAAGGGCGAGGCCGACTGGAACTCCGACAGCGCCCGCGCGATTTTGTCAAACCTGACGGCCACTTCATCTAGCGAATGAAACGCCATAAAAAAATCGGACGCCCCACGATTTGGGACGCCCGATTGTAATGTTTGCTATGGCCCGACCCATTGCCAAAGTCATCTTAGGCAGGGCGGGCAGACGTTCGCATTGATCCGTCGGATCGGCAAACGCTGGTCAGGTTGCCTTAGAGCAAACCTTCGCGCTGCGCTTTCTTACGTGCCAGCTTGCGCGCACGGCGAATCGCTTCGGCCTTTTCGCGCGCTTTCTTTACGGAGGGCTTTTCGAAATGCTGCTTGAGCTTCATTTCACGAAAAACGCCTTCGCGCTGAAGTTTCTTCTTCAGGGCACGCAACGCCTGATCGACGTTGTTATCACGAACACTAACCTGCATGTGGTCTTCACCACCTTTCTAAGTTGGATTTGCAAGATTTGCAGGAGGTGGCGATATAGCAACGCGTGCCCTAAATGTCTAGGGTAGACGGGGCAAAGAAGCAGGAGTGCGCCAAGATGACCGAAACGAGCGAAAAACTCTTGGATGCCGCATTAATGCACGTGCCTTTCGACGGCTGGACCGAAGCGACATTTCGCGCTGCGGTGACTGACACAGGCACGGACATGGGCACCGCGCGCGCCCTGTTCCCGCGTGGCGGTGTTGATATGGCATTGGCCTATCACCGGCGCGGGGACGCGTTGATGGTCGAGCGCCTGGTTGCCACAGACCTTGAGAGCATGCGATTTCGGGATCGAATCGCCTTCGCGGTGCGCGCGCGCATCGAAGCCGCCGACGACAAGGAGGCCGTCCGTCGCGGTAGCGCGCTGTTTGCCCTCCCGCAATACGTCCCGGATGGCGCCCGCGCGATTTGGAACACATGCGATCTGATCTGGACGACGCTTGGCGACGGATCGGACGATTTCAATTGGTACTCCAAGCGCGCCACGCTCAGCGGCGTTTATTCCGCAACCGTCCTGTATTGGCTGGGCGATGATTCGCCGGGGAGCGAAGCAACCTGGGCGTTCCTCGATCGCCGGATCGAAAACGTCATGTCGATTGAGAAATTCAAAGGAAAATTTCGCGACTCTCCGTTTGGGCGCACGATTGGAAAAGGGCCTTTCGCGCTGCTTGACCGCATCCGCGCACCGGATCAAACCTTACGCCGCAACATGCCGGGATCGACCCGGCACTGACCAAGCGGGAGGAAGCAACATGGCCGTCGGCAAGGAAATCTGGACTTGGTATGAGGGCCGTTGGCATGAGGGCAACGCGCCGATCATCGGCGCGGCGGATCATGTCGCGTGGCTCGGAAGTCAGGTTTTCGACGGAGCGCGGCAATTCGAAGGTGTCCGCCCCGACCTGCCTCTTCACAGCGCACGGATCATCAATTCGGCACGCGCCATGGGCATGACGCCGCCGGTAGACGCGGACACCGTGCAAGAGCTGATGGAAGAGGGCTGCAAGAAATTCGCGCCCGACGCGGCCCTATACCTGCGCCCGATGATGTGGGCGCGCGAAGGCACCCCGGGCATCATTGATATCGACCCCGACAGCACCGGCTTTTCTGTCTGCATCGAGACGCTGCCCATGCCCGAACCCGGCGACTACTCGTTGACGGTATCGCCCTATTGCCGCCCGCGACCGGACATGGCGATGACCGAAGCAAAGGCGGGATCGCTTTATGCCAACAACGGGCGCATCATGGCCGAAGCGCGCGCACGGGGTTTCCACAACGCCCTGTCGCTGGACATCGAAGGGCATGTGGCGGAAACCGCGTCGACCAACGTCTTCCTGGTACGCGACGGCGAAGTCTGGACACCAGTCCCGAATGGCATGTTCTTGAACGGGCTGACCCGCCAGCGTGTGATCGCCCTGCTTCGTGAAGACGGCATCACTGTCTATGAGGCTAGCCTGACCGTCGACGATTTCCGCAATGCTGACGAGATCTTTGCCACCGGCAACATCGCCAAGGTCATGCCGGTCGCGCGCCTTGATGAGCGCACATTGCCCCCCGGCCCAATCGCCGCCCGCGCACGGCAACTCTACTGGGATTACGCCCACAGCACCTAATCGCATGCGAGGTCTCGCCCCCGATTGCCGGACAAAAATCCGGCAGCGGCGAGCCGTTTTCCTCATTTCGAGTGGGGGTATTTGGTGGAGCCTAGGGGGATCGAACCCCTGACCTCTTGCATGCCATGCAAGCGCTCTCCCAGCTGAGCTAAGGCCCCGTTTGCACCCATATCTGTTGGTGCGATTGCCGCTATCTAGGCAAAGGCGCGGGCAGGATCAAGCCAAAAATTCGGCCCGCGCCGTCTCGTGTTGATACCCGTGCGGATATCAGGTTTCCTCGTCTTCCGAGGACACATCGGCAATCTCGTCGAGCGAGACATTGCCGTCGTCGTCGTCATCCAGAAGATCATCATCCAGGTCAACATCAACGTCTTCCTCTTCGATGACGTCGCTGCTGCTTTCTTTTTCCGTGGCCTTGAGCTTCTTGGTCGCGGCATCCTCGGCATCCGGGGTCACGGCGCGGTTCTTGCCCGTTTCAAGCTCCACCACCTCGCCTGTGTAGGGGCTGATGATCGGATCGTTGTTAAGGTCATAAAACCGTTTGCCTGTTGTCGGGCAAACGCGCTTGACGCCCCATTCTTCCTTGGGCATGGGAAATCCCTCTCGCATCTCATGTCTTGTCGAAGGTCAGCGCCACCTGCCATAACGGCTTGGGCGTGTCAAAGGCTTTCGCAGGCCAGCTTCATCTTGCCCGCAGGAGGTCATATGGGCGACATAGTTCTTCCGGGCAACCCACCCGTACAAATCACCCTGCGAAGCTCGTGGCGGGCCAGGCGGCTGTCGTTGCGCGTGTCGTCCCTTGATGGACGCGTTACCCTGACAATCCCACGAGGAATAAGCGAACGCGAAGCCCTGTCATTTGCCCGCGAAAAGGAAGCCTGGCTGCGCGGGCACATGGTACAACGCCGCGAAGCAATTCGCGTTGTGCCGGAAACCGAACTGCCCTTTCGCGGCGACACCGTGCGGCTGGTACAGGGAACCCTGAGAACACCGAAGCTTCAGGGCGATACACTTCTGGTGCCTGGCCCCACAGAGACGGCAGGCCGTCGCGCCCTGGCCTTCTTGCGACACAGGGCACGCGATCATCTGGCGGCAGCTTCGGATCACTATGCCACTCTATTGGGGCACAGCTATACCCGAATCACCCTACGTGATCCACGATCACGCTGGGGATCATGCTCTTCGGCGGGGGCGCTCATGTATTCATGGCGCCTTATCATGGCCCCGGATGACGTTCTCAACTACGTTGCCGCGCACGAAGTGGCACACTTGGCCGAGATGAATCATTCCCCTGCGTTCTGGTCGCTCGTTGGCAAGATATATGGCGACACCCAAGCACCCCGCCAATGGTTGCGGGATTACGGCGTTGATCTGCACCGGTATCGCTTTGAAGATTGACCAGCGCGGCATTTTGTGATCACAACATTCGGCATGCTGATCAATCCGCGCCCAGATCCCGCGCCGTCGGCGCATGACCGCGTCTATCGCGGCTTGCGCGGGCGTATCATGCACGGCGAAATTGCACCGGGTCAGGCCATGACTTTGCGCGGGCTTGGGCAGGAGTTCGGCGTTTCCATGACCCCCGCACGCGAAGCCGTGCGCAGGCTGGTCGCCGAGGGTGCACTGACGCTGTCCGCTTCGGGCCGGGTGTCCACGCCCGAGTTGAGCAACGAGCGGATCGAGGAACTGGCTGCACTGCGCTCGCTTCTCGAAGTGGAATTGGCAAGTCGCGCCCTACCCCGTGCGCACATTGCCCTTATCGAGCGCCTTCAAACCATCAATTCCGGCGTGGGCAACATGGTCGCACGCCACGACGCGGTCGGATATATACGCGCCAACCTGGAGTTCCACCGCACTTTGTACCTGCGCGCGCAGGCGCCTGCGATGCTTGCGATGGTCGAGACGGTCTGGCTGCAAATGGGGCCGACGATGCGAGCGCTGTATGGTCGGCTGCGCCGCAAGGAACCGCCGCATTATCATCGGCTTATCATCGCCGCGCTCAAGGCCGGTGACGAGCCGGGGTTGCGGTTGGCGGTTCGCTCGGATGTAACCCAAGGCCTCAAGATGCTGGCACGATGACAGACGTCTCGCATGGCTCCCTTGATCAGCCCTTAACCCTTGTCGTGCTGGGCGCGCTGTTTTTGGCTGGATTGGCTGCGGATGAATTGGGCCGGCGCACACGTCTGCCCCGGGTAACGCTCCTGCTGGCCTGTGGCGTCATTGCCGGGGGGGCGGGGCTGGACCTGATCCCGGACGCGGTGACGAATTGGTACGGCTTCCTGTCGGCAATCGCATTGACCATGGTTGCGTTTCTTCTGGGTGGCTCCCTGACCAAAGAGAACCTTGCAAAGCACGGCCGCGCCATCCTTTCAATCTCAATCGCGGTCGTGGTGGCAACGCTGTTGGTGGTCTCGCTAGGTTTGTGGCTGGTTGGAGTGCCCCTCGAGGTTGCGCTGCTTCTCGCCGCCGTGGCAACGGCCACTGATCCCGCTGCCGTTCAGGACGCGATCAAGCAATCCAGAGCACGGGGCGGTTTCGTTGATACGCTACGCGGGATCGTTGCAATCGACGACGCTTGGGGGTTGATCATGTTTGCTTTGGCCGTGGTGCTGGCGCGCGCCATCGGCGGAACCGGCATGGAACTGGGCATGCTGCACGAAGCCGCCTGGGAACTGGGGGGCGCTGTCGTCCTTGGTTTGCTGATCGGCTGGCCCGCGGCCAAGCTGACCGGACGCGTGCGCCCCGGCGAGCCACTACGCATCGAGGCGCTTGGCATCGTCTTTGTTACCGCTGGCTTGGCCAAGTGGCTGGACGTATCATTCCTGCTGTGCGGGATGGTAGTAGGCATGGTCATCGTCAACCGCGCACGGCATCACGACAGAGCCTTTCACGAGATCGAAGACATTCAATGGCCCTTCCTGCTGTTGTTTTTCATCCTTGCGGGCGCGTCCCTGGACGCGGGGGCACTGATGGAGCTTGGCGGGATCGGGGTTGCCTACCTGGTGCTGCGGATCGTGGGCCGCATCATTGGCGGCTGGCTCGGTGGTCTGGTGAGCGGCGCAAGCCCGGCTGAGCGCCCGTGGTTTGGCGTGGCGATGCTACCGCAGGCCGGGGTGGCCGTGGGCATGGCCCTTGTCGCCACACAGGAATTTCCCGCACACAGCGACACGATCCTGACCCTGACGATTGCCACGACGGTGATTTTCGAAGCGATCGGCCCTTTGGCAACCTATTGGGCGCTAAGACACAACCGCAGAAGTTGAACGCGAGATGCCGAGAGGATCAGGCCGCGAGGCCTTTTGAGCCCAGATCAAGGTATTTGCGGCGACGCTCTTCCAACAGCTTCTTGCCGGATTTGCCGTCAAGATCCGCCAGCAACTCCTCAATAGCCAATCCAACATCCGCTATCACCGTCTCGCGGTTGCGGTGTGCGCCGCCCAAAGGTTCGGGAATGGTGCGATCCGCGACGCCCAGCTTGATCAAATCCTGCGCGGTCAATCGGAGCGCTTCGGCCGCCTCGCGCATCTTTTCCGCATCTTTCCAGAGGATTGATGCGCAGCCCTCCGGGCTGATGACCGAATAAATCGAATGCTCCAGCATCGCAACGCGGTTGGCGGTGGCGAACGCGACAGCGCCACCTGATCCACCTTCCCCGATAATGACGCTTACCATCGGCACGGAAAGTTGCAGGCACTTCTCGGTGCTGCGCGCGATGGCTTCGGACTGGCCGCGCTCTTCTGCGCCCTTGCCAGGATAAGCGCCGGGGGTATCGACCAATGTCACAACCGGCAAACCAAACCGGTCGGCAATATCCATCAACCTGATCGTTTTGCGGTATCCCTCAGGCCGCGCCATGCCGAAGTTGCGTGCGATGCGCGATTTGGTGTCGAAACCCTTTTCATGACCGATCACCATGACTGCGCGATCTCCGAGCCGTGCAAGCCCGCCCATCACCGCATGGTCATCGGCAAAGTTCCGGTCCCCCGCCAACGGCGTGTATTCATTGAACAGCGCCTCGATATAGTCCTTGCAATGGGGCCGATCAGGGTGCCGCGCGACGAGGCACTTGCGCCAAGGGCTGAGTGATTTGTACAAATCCTGCAGCATGTCGGCGGCTTTTTTGTCCAGCGCCTTCGCTTCTTCCTCGATATCCATCTCGGAGTTCTGCCGCGCCATGGCGCGCAATTCCTCGGCTTTGCCCTCTATCTCGGCGAGGGGGCGTTCAAAATCGAGGTAGTTGGTCATTGCGTCACTCCGGCCAAAGCTATGCCGCGATATATGGCTGTCCTGAACGCGGGATGCAACATCGCGTGCTCTCGGTTGCAGACTTCTTGCCGCCGTTTTAGCCCGCAGGCATCAAGACAGGGATTAGTGACGCCAGCAATAACCCGGCCATCGTCCAGTTGAACACACGCAACCGCCGCTCGTTCGCCAGGATATGGCGGAGTTGCTGCCCCATCACCGTCCAGCTGCTTGTCGAAATGACCCCCATTGCGACATACGTGCCCGCCACCCACAGAATCGCCCCTATGTCGCGGCTTGCGGCGTAGAGCGTGATTGCACCAAGCGCCATCGACCACGCCTTGGGGTTGACCCACTGAAACGCGGCTGCCTGCAAAAACGTCAGGGGCCGCCCTTCTGTCGTTGCTTCGGCGGGCGCATTTGCGTGCGCGATTTTCCATGCCAACCAGAGCATGTAGACAACCGACAGCACCTTGAGCGCGACATGCGTGACCGGCCAAAGATCGAAAACCTGCATCACGCCCAGCCCGACCGGCACGATCATCATCGGGAACCCCAACCCCACACCCAGCATATGCGGCACCGTACGGCGCAGCCCGAAATTGGCGCCCGAGGTCATCAGCATGAGATTGTTCGGCCCCGGCGTGATCACCGAGACAAAGGCGAAGGCGGCAAGCGCAAAGAAAACATCTATCGTCATGCAGACGGATTATTGCTATTTTACCGGGAATGAAATTGCAAAAATGCGGGATTTGAAGCGAACCATGCAATTTAGGAATGATATAGACGCCATTGACAGCCGAATATTGCAAGAGCTCTCACACGACGGAAGACTCAGCAACACCGTCCTGTCAGAGCGCGTGGGGCTATCCCCCTCAGCCTGCCTGCGCCGGGTGCAGGATTTGCAGCGGCGCGGCGTCATCCGCGGGTTTCGCGCCGTTCTGGAGCCGGCGGCAATGGGCGTGGGGTTTCTGGCCTATGTCACTGTGGGGCTGAACGCGCATAACAAATCCGCACAAGAGGCGTTCGAGCGCGCCATGGATCACGCCCCCGAGGTGCGCGAATGCCATAATATCACTGGCGCGGTTGAATACCTCTTGCGGATCGAGGTCGCAGACATGGCCGATTACAAGCGGTTCCATACCGACGTGCTGGGAACCCTGCCGCAGGTGAACGCGATCACCTCCTACGTGGTGATGGGTTCGCCCAAGGACGAACGCGCCTGATCACTTCCCGGTTGCAGCAGTCGGCTCCGCTATGTACAGCGGCGCGCAGTCGACTACTGCCCGGTCGCGCCGTTTGGCGGTCTTGAAGACGCCGACACAAAGCCGGGCGACACCACAAAACAGCACAAGCCCCCGCTCGCCGGCCCATGGCAGAGCGCGAGGCCAGTTATTCGGGTACCGCCATGATCTCGCTCTCCGCCTACCGCCAGCAGTGGATTGGCAATGTCCGCGGTGACATCCTTGCCGGCCTTGTCGTCGCGCTTGCCCTGATCCCCGAGGCGATCGCATTTTCGATTATCGCCGGCGTTGATCCAAAGGTGGGGCTGTACGCGTCATTTTCGATTGCGGTGCTGGTCGCGATCACTGGTGGGCGACCGGGAATGATTTCGGCGGCGACGGCAGCGACTGCGGTTCTGATGGTGACATTGGTCAAGGACTATGGCCTGCAATACCTCTTGGCAGCCACCGTGCTAGCCGGGCTATTGCAGATTGGCGCGGGTCTGCTCAGGCTGGGCTACGTGATGCGGTTCGTATCGCGCTCGGTCATGACGGGGTTCGTCAACGCGTTGGCGATCCTCATATTCATGGCGCAGCTGCCAGAACTGGACCCTCGCGCCGTGCCGATGCTGACTTATGCGTTGGTCGCGGCTGGATTGGCCATCATATACCTGTTTCCGCAAATCACCCGCGCGGTGCCGGCCCCCCTGATTGCGATCGTGGCATTGACCGCGGCCGTCATGCTGTTCGGCTGGGATGTGCGAACGGTTGGCGACATGGGCGAGTTGCCGGACGCATTGCCGGTTTTCCTTCTTCCAGAGGTGCCGCTGACGTTTGACACCCTCAGGATCATCTTCCCCTACTCCGTCGCCGTTGCCGTTGTGGGCCTTCTGGAAAGCCTGATGACCGAGCAAATCGTGGACGACCTGACCGACACGAACAGTGATCGAAACCAGGAATGCATCGGACAGGGGATTGCCAACACCGCGACCGGGTTCATCGGCGGCATGGCGGGGTGCGCGATGATTGGCCAATCGATCATCAATATCAAATCCGGCGGGCGGGGGCGGCTGTCCTCTTTTTCGGCCGGTGCGTTCTTGTTGTTCATGGTTGTTGTTCTTGGTGATCTGGTCGCACAGATCCCGATGGCGGCACTGGTCGCGATCATGATCATGGTTTCCATCGGCACGTTTTCATGGTCATCCCTGCGCAATCTGCGTGATCATCCCCGATCAAGCTCGGTGGTTATGCTGGCAACGGTGTTTTTCGTGGTCTACACCCACAACCTTGCCATTGGCGTGCTGGTCGGTGTTCTTTTGTCGGGAATATTCTTTGCAGGGAAAATCGCACAGCTCTTTGCCGTGAACAGCACCATCACTTCGGACGGGCGCCACCGCACTTACCAAGTCGAAGGGCAGCTATTCTTTGCCAGCGCTGAGGACTTCATGAAGGCATTCGACTTTCGTGAAGCCCTGGAGAAAGTCACCATCGATGTCAGCCGCGCGCACATATGGGACATCTCTTCGGTTGCAGCGCTGGACATGGCCGTGCTCAAGTTCCGCCGCGAGGGCGCCGAGGTGGATCTTGTAGGTATGAACAGGGCATCCGAGACGATCGTCGACCGCCTCGCCATTCACGACAAACCGGGCGCCATGGACAAGCTGATGGGCCATTGAAGGAGCACGATCCAATGAGCGACAAGATACTGGCCTTGATTGACGGCTCGGCCTATTCCGAAAGCGTCTGCCATCACGCGGCCTGGATCGCGCAGCGTACGGACGCGGCGATTGAGCTTTACCACGTGCTTGGACGGCGCGAGGCCCAAAGTGCCGGTGACCTAAGCGGGGCAATCAAGTTGGGCGCGCGCAGCAGGTTGCTGGAGCAACTCAGCACGCTGGACGAACAGCGCGCCAAGCTGGCCCAGGCCCAGGGACGCGCCATTCTCGAGGACGCCAAGGCACTGATCGAGGCACAGGGCATAAGCGAAGTCGCGACACGCCTGCGCCACGGCGATATCGTGGAGACCATTGCCGAGAAAGAAGCCGAGGCCCAGATGATCGTCATCGGCAAACGCGGAGAGGCCGCGGATTTTGCCAAGCTGCATCTTGGCTCAAACCTCGAACGGATCATCCGCGCCTGTCACAAGCCGGTTTTCGTCGCCTCCCGCGCGTTTCGTCCGGTGCACCGGGTGCTGATCGCCTTTGACGGCGGCGTATCCGCCATGCAAGCGGTTGATTACGTGGCGCGCGACCCGCTGTTCAGCGACTGCGACGTCGTTGTCCTCACGGTCGGGACGCCGTCCGACACGTTGCGGCGGGGCCTTGAGGACGCGCGCGCCACGTTGGCCGCAGGTGACCACGACGCGCAGGCCCGCATTGTCGAGGGGCAACCCGAGACCGTATTGGGTGAATTCGTCAAGACCGAAAACATGGATATGCTGGTGATGGGCGCCTACGGGCATTCCCGCATCCGCAGCCTTGTCATCGGGTCCACGACTTCGGAAATGATCCGTACCTGCCTCGTGCCCGTCTTGCTGATGCGGTAACCCCCGCGTCAGCTACCCTCGCTGCCGACGTTTCGCGCAAACGCGTCACGGAATTCCGCCTGCTTTTCCGGACTTGCCTCGCTCTGGTGCTGCTCTTTCCATTCATCGTAGGGCATGCCGTAGAAAATCCTGCGTGCCTCATCCTTGGTCATGGTGATGCCGCGCGCATCGGCCGCTTCCTGGTACCATCGGCTCAGGCAATTGCGGCAGAACCCGGCCAAGTTCATCAGATCAATATTCTGAACGTCAGGGCGATCATACATCAGGTGTTGCCGCAACCGGCGAAAGGCGGCCGCCTCCAGTTCCGTTCGAGTCGCGTCGTCCATTGGTATCCCTCCCTATGTTCACAGCCCCGTGCGCACCAGCGCTTTGGCCAGGACCGGCGCCAGGTGATTGGCCCACACCTTTGGGTGCGCGGCATTCTCAATCAGGTCATAGCGCGGTTCAACCAGTATGTTGGCCCGCTCCCACTCTCGCCGCCCCGATAGCATAGGCGATGTCGCGCGCCATATCGACATCGGACAGCCGCTGACGAATAGCGGCGCCATACTGTGGCATGATCGCAAGGCACCAACCATCGCCCGCATCGATCGGCGCCGAACATGTAAAACGGATCTTGTGTCATGGAAATTCCCAATACTTTTTGCGAGGATTAGGGACAAACCGCGCCGGAATGGAACCATTGCCGAAACAGCGAAAATACGCGATAAGGCCGCCGAGCAGTCGTTACCGCTAACACTGCGATTGAATGCCGCCGCAACAAGGGATGACGACATGAGACGCTTTCGAAACGTAAAGATTGTGGCGACGCTTGGCCCGGCCTCGAACGACTATGACACGATAAAGATGCTGCATGAAGCTGGCGCAGACGTGTTCCGCCTGAATATGAGCCACGGCGACCACGAAGAGATCCGCGCGCGGCACGAGATAATCCGCCGGGTCGAGCAGGACCTGAACAGCACGATCGGCATTCTGGCCGATCTACAAGGGCCCAAGCTGCGCGTGGGGACCTTCGCCAATGACGAGGAAACACTGGAAGAGGGCGCCACCTTTCGCCTTGATCTGGACCCGGCCGAGGGCACCAATGCGCGCGCTTGCCTGCCGCACCCCGAGATTTTCGCCGCTATCGAACCGGGCACACGTGTCCTGATCAACGATGGGAAAATCACCCTCAGGGTCGATAGCTGCGGCCCGGATTTCGCCGATTGCGTCGTGGTCAACGGCGGCACGATTTCCAACCGCAAAGGGGTCAACGTGCCCGATGTCGTCCTGCCGCTCGCCGCGCTGTCGGACAAGGATCGCAGTGATCTGGAGTTCGTCTGCGACCTGGGCGTGGACTGGGTTGCACTCAGCTTTGTACAGCGCCCCGCAGATGTCGAAGAGGCACGCGCGCTGGTGGGAGAGCGCGCAGCGGTTCTGTCCAAGATCGAGAAGCCCGCAGCCGTGAAATGCTTTGACGATATCCTCGCGGTCAGTGACGCGATCATGGTGGCACGCGGCGATCTGGGCGTGGAACTGCCTGTGCAAAACGTGCCGCCAATCCAGAAACGCCTTGTTCGCAAGTGCCGCGCCGCGGCCAAACCCGTGATCGTGGCCACGCAGATGCTGGAATCCATGATCGAATCGCCGATGCCCACCCGCGCCGAAGTCTCGGATGTGGCCACCGCAATCTACGAAGGCGCCGACGCGGTCATGCTATCGGCCGAGTCCGCGGCAGGGAGCTACCCTATCGAGGCGGTTACGACGATGGACAACGTCGCCCGCGAAGTCGAGGAAGACACGACCTATCGCGAAGTGATCGAGGCAAGCCGCCGCGCCGATCGCACCACCGTCGCCGACGGGATCGTCGCCGCGGCGCGCGAGATTGCCGAAACCACCGAAATCACTGTGATCTGCTGCTTCACTCATTCCGGGACGACCGGGCTATTGATCGCGCGCGAACGCCCCCGCGTGCCGATCATCGCGATGACCCCGATACGTAGCACCGCCCGCCGTCTTGCACTGACATGGGGCGTCAATTGCGTGATCACCGACGAGCTGGAGCGGTTCAAGCAGGCCGTCGTCAGCGCCGCCCACGCCGCGCGCGAGGGCGGGTATGCCACCGAGGATGATCAGATCCTGGTGATCGCCGGGGTGCCATTCAACGTACCGGGCACGACGAACATACTACGCGTTGCCCCTTGCGCCGAACGATTGATTTACGCGTCCGATCCGGAGTAGTCTGGCATACCCTCGGCTGTCTGAGGAATGACTCAATGGATAATGATGTCCTTCTTGTCACCGGCCTGATCCTGGCGGTATTCGCGATTACATCCGCGATACGCTCTTATTCGGATGGAGAAACGCCACGCGGCGCGGCAGTAGTGATGTTGGCCGGGGGCGCAATGGTGGCCTGGGCCCTGTCGCAGAACCCGGGAGGGTACACCGTTCAGGACATTCCGCGCGCCTTCATTCGGGTTCTGGCCATGATAATCGGCTGAATTCCCCCTTGTCAGCGCCCCCTACCCGGCGTATACGCCGCACTCGTCTGCGCGGCCGGCCCGAAGTGGCATGCCGAGTCGCGTAAATCCGAACCGATCTGAGAGGAGACGGAAATGCCCAAGATGAAGACCAAATCGAGCTGCAAGAAGCGGTTCAAGGTGACGGCCTCCGGTCGCGTCCTTCACGCCCAGGCGGGTAAGCGCCACGGCATGATCAAGCGCACCAAGAAGTTCATCCGCAACGCGCGCGGAACCACTGTCATGTCGACGGCAGACGAGAAAATCGTCAAGTCGATGATGCCCTACGACCGCTAAGGAGGAGCCACAATGTCCCGAGTAAAAGGTGGAACAGTCACCCACTCCCGCCACAAGAAGGTCGTCAAGGCCGCGTCCGGTTACTATGGCCGCCGCAAGAACACCTTCAAGGTAGCACGTCAGGCCGTAGACAAGGCCAACCAATACGCCACGCGCGACCGCAAGAACCGCAAGCGGAATTTCCGCTCGCTGTGGATTCAGCGGATCAACGCCGCCGTGCGCGCCCACGATGAATCGCTGACCTACTCGCGCTTCATCAACGGCCTGTCGCTCGCCGGTGTCGAGGTGGACCGCAAGGTTCTGGCCGACCTGGCCGTGCACGAGCCCGACGCATTCGGCGCGATCGTTGATCAGGCCAAAGCCGCCCTCAACTGATCCGGATCGCACCGCCAACGCATTTGACGCGGGTCCCCCGAGGGGCCCGCGTTTTTTCTTATTTGCGGGCAGTCGCGCCGCCCACCCTTGCGCCCTGCGGCGCTTGTGGGTAGCAAGCCACGGAACCTGACGGAGTAAGCCATGGACCAGCTGCGGGACAAGTACATCACCGCCATAGCCAACGCCGCCGACGAGGCTGCGCTTGAAGATCTGCGCGTGCAGGCGGTTGGCAAGAAAGGTGAGATCAGCCTGAAGATGCGGGAACTCGGCCGCATGACGCCAGAGGAACGCCAGACGGCCGGTCCGGCGCTGAACGCGCTCAAGGACGAGATCAACTCGGCGATCGCGGCGAAACGCGCGGCGTTGGCCGATGCCGCGCTGGATGAACGGCTGCGCGGCGAATGGCTGGATGTCACGCTCCCTGCGCGGCACAAGCGGCGCGGAACCGTGCACCCCGTCAGCCAGGTCACCGAGGAAGTGACCGCGATCTTCGCCGACATGGGCTTTGCCGTGGCCGAGGGGCCGCGCATCGATACCGACTGGTATAATTTCGACGCGCTCAACATCCCCTCGCACCACCCCGCGCGCGCCGAGATGGACACCTTCTACATGCACCGCGCAGAAGGTGATGATCGCCCGCCTCACGTCCTGCGAACCCATACCAGCCCGGTGCAGATCCGCACGATGGAGGCCGAGGGCGCGCCGCTGCGCGTGATCTGCCCCGGCGGCGTTTACCGCGCCGACTATGACCAGACGCATACACCGATGTTCCACCAGGTCGAGGGGCTGGCGATCGACCGGGATATCTCGATGGCGAACCTGAAATGGGTGCTTGAAGAATTCTTTGCCGCCTTTTTCGAGATCGACGGCATCAAGACACGGTTCCGCGCCTCGCACTTCCCCTTCACCGAGCCATCGGCCGAGGTGGATATTCAGTGTTCGTGGGTGGACGGGCAGTTGCGCATCGGCGAAGGCGACGACTGGATGGAGGTGCTGGGCTCCGGCATGGTCCACCCCAAGGTGCTGCGCGCCGGTGGCATCGACCCCGACGAATGGCAGGGCTTTGCGTTTGGCATCGGGATCGACCGGCTGGCGATGCTGAAATACGGCATCCCCGATCTGCGCGCGTTCTTCGATTCCGACCTGCGCTGGCTGCGCCACTACGGCTTTGCCGCGCTGGATGTGCCCACGCTGCACGGGGGGCTGAGCCGGTGAATGCTGTCTTGCTCTTTCAGGGGGCACCCACCCATTTCCGCAGTCGCTGCGCAACTGGTGCGGCGCATACGGGCTCGTCCGTTTTCATCTGTCCGTCCTCGGAGGCCGCAATATGAAATTCACCCTCTCCTGGCTGAAGGATCACCTCGACACCGAGGCGAGCCTCGATGAAATCACCTATGCCCTGACCGATCTGGGGCTGGAAGTCGAAGGCGTCGAAAACCCTGCCGCGCGGTTGTCCGAGTTTACCATCGGCAAGGTCGTATCGGCCGAAAAACACCCCGACGCAGACAAGCTGAAGGTTTGCCAGGTGCAGACCGATGCCGGCATGTCGCAGATCATCTGCGGCGCCCCGAACGCGCGCGAGGGTATCACCGTGGTGATCGCCAAGCCCGGGGTCCACGTGCCCGGCATCGACACCACAATCGGCGTCGGCAAGATCCGCGGCGTTGAGAGCCACGGCATGATGGCCTCGGAACGCGAGCTGGAACTCAGCGACGAACACGAAGGCATTATCGAGCTACCCTCGGGCGAGGTGGGTGAGACGTTCACCGATTGGCTGGCCGCGAACGATCCGGCCAAGGTGGACCCGGTGATTGAAATCGCGATCACCCCCAACCGCCCCGACGCGCTTGGCGTGCGCGGCATCGCACTGGATCTGGCGGCGCGGGGCCTCGGCACGATGAAACCCGCCCAAACGGCGCATGTCGCAGGCGACGGCCCCTGCCCGATCACCGTGACGATTGACGACGACACCCGGCAAGACGGCTGCGAAGTGTTCGCCGGGCGCCTGATCCGGGGTGTGAAGAATGGCCCGTCCCCCCAATGGCTACAGGACCGGCTGCGCGCCATCGGCCTGCGCCCGATCAGCGCGCTGGTGGATGTGACCAACTTTTTCACCTTCGACCGCAACCGCCCGCTGCATGTGTTTGACGCCGACAAGGTGCAGGGAAACCTGCGCATTCACCGCACACAAGGCGGTGAGACGCTGACCGGGCTGGACGAAAAGGACTACACCTTCGATGCGGGCCAAGTCGTGATTTCCGACGACAACGGCATTGAGAGCATCGGCGGCATCATGGGTGGTCTGGCGACCGGCTGCACCGGGGAGACGGTGAACGTGTTCCTTGAGGCGGCCGTGTGGGAAACCGTGCAGATCGCGATGACCGGCCGCGCGCTCAAGATCAACTCGGACGCGCGCTATCGCAATGAACGCGGCATCGACCCGGCCTTCAACATGGAGGCGGTCGAACTGGCCACTCAGATGATCATCGACTTGTGCGGCGGCACTGCCTCCGACGTGACCGTTGCCGGCGAAGTGCCCAACGTCTCGCGCAGCTACCGCCTTGACCCCGCCCGGGTTCAAAGCCTCGTGGGCATGGAAATCCCCGAAGCGGAGCAGCGCAAGACACTGGAATCGCTGGGATTCAAGCTTGAGGGCGACATGGCCTGGGTGCCCTCGTGGCGGCCCGATGTGCAGGGCGAAGCGGACCTTGTCGAAGAGGTGGCGCGCATCGCGTCGCTTACCAGGCTTGAAGGCAAGCCCCTGCCGCGCGCCACGATCGGCGTGCCCAAACCAATCTTGTCCCCGATGCAAAAGCGCCAACAGGTTGCGCGGCGCACGGCGGCGGCTTTGGGTTACAACGAGTGTGTCTCCTACACCTTCATTGACCATACCGCAGCGCAGCTATTTGGTGGCGGCGATGATGCGACCATGCTGGAAAACCCGATCTCTTCGGAGATGAGCCACATGCGTCCTGATCTGCTTCCGGGACTGTTGCAGGCCGCCGCGCGCAACCAGGCGCGGGGGCTGAACGATCTGGCGCTGTTCGAGGTCGGCCCCGCCTTTCATGGCGGCGAGCCGGATGAGCAGCATTTGCAGGTGGCTGGCCTTTTGGTCGGGCGCACCGGCCCGCGCGACGTGCATGGGGCCTCGCGCCCCGTTGACCTGTTCGATGCCAAGGCCGATGTCGAAGCGCTATTGTCCGCCCTTGGCGCGCCCGCCAAGACGCAAGTGCTGCGCAATGGGCCCGGCTGGTGGCATCCGGGACGGCATGGCGCCATCTGCCTTGGACCAAAGAAACAGCTGGCCATTTTCGGCGAAATCAACCCGCGTGTCCTGTCAGAACTGGATGTGAAGGGGCCCGCCGTGGCGTTTAGCGTCTGGCCTGCTGAAATACCGGCGGCGCGGCGAAAGGCGACAACGCGGCCGGCATTGGAATTGCGCGACCTACAAGCGGTGGATCGCGATTTTGCCTTTATCGTGGATGCGGACGTCGAGGCGCTGACCCTGGTCAATGCGGCGGCTGGCGCAGACAAGACCCTGATTGAGAACGTCCACGTTTTCGACGAGTTCATCGGCGGCAGCCTGGGCGAAGGGAAGAAATCCATCGCGATCACAGTGCGCATGCAACCCACTGAAAAGACACTGAAAGAAGCCGACATTGAAGCCGTAGGCGCAAAGGTGGTCGAGAAAGTTCAGAAGGCCACCGGCGGCGTGTTGCGCGGCTAAGGCTGGCGAGGTTACGAAAGGGAATTCTTGATGCTCAGGGTATATCTCTCCGGTGAAATCCACACCGATTGGCGCGAACAGATCATTGACGGGGCGAAAGGTCTGGACGTGGCATTCGACGCGCCCGTGACCGACCACGCGGCGAGCGATGATTGCGGCGTGGCGATTCTGGGCGCCGAAGCGGACAAGTATTGGCACGACCACAAGGGGGCAATGATCAATGCCATCCGCACCCGCAAGGGGATTGCCGAGGCCGATGTCGTTGTCGTGCGTTTTGGCGAAAAGTACCGCCAGTGGAACGCCGCCTTTGATGCAGGGCAGGCTGCCGCGCTTGGCAAGTCATTGATAATACTTCAACAACCCGAGCATGATCACGCCCTGAAAGAGGTGGATGCCGCCGCCTTGGCCGTGGCGCGGGAGCCGCGGGAGGTGGTCGAGATCCTGCGCTATGTATTGACCGGCGCGCTGCCTGACCAAGGGTGATTCGCAGTTGGGGGCGCTGCCCCCGCCGCGCGTGCCGCGCGGCCCCCCGGGATATTTAGGGCCAGAAGGAACACCGGTTTTTTCTAGTGTCCGCAGGGATTTGCGTGTCAGATATGGATCTTGGGCACCTCTGTGGAGGTGCGCGCGAACACGAGGAGCATATCAATGATGGAACAACTTGGCGGCTATGCGCCGTTTGCATTCAACGTGATCAAGGCGATTGTCGTTCTCATCGCCGGATGGGCAGCGGCAGGTATGATCAGCGGCATGCTGCGGCGCCGGATCAATGCCACACCGCGGATCGATCAGACCCTTGGGAATTTCGTCGCCTCCATCGTCAAGTGGGTGATTTTGCTCATGGTTTTGGTGGCGGTGCTTGGTCTTTTCGGGATAGAGGCGACCAGCCTGGTCGCGGTGATAGGCGCGGCGACGCTGGCAATAGGGTTGGCGCTGCAGGGGACTTTGAGCGACCTGGCGGCGGGGGTCATGCTGGTGGTGTTCCGGCCCTACAAGCTTGGCCAATACGTGAGCATCGGTGGCACGGCGGGGACGGTGCAGGACCTCAACCTGTTTTTCACCGAACTGGTCACGCCGGACAATGTGCAGATCATCATTCCAAACGGGCAGGCCTGGGGCGCGATCATCACCAATTACTCGGCCCATGACACCCGGCGCTGTGACCTGACTTTCGGCATCGATTATGATGATGATGCCAACAAAGCTATGGAAATCATTACGAAAATTGCCAGCGACGATCCGCGCGTTCATGCCGAGCCGGAGCCATGGGTGCGGGTGACGAACCTTGGCGACAGCTCGGTCGATCTGACGGCGCGGCTGTGGTGTGACGCGGGCGATTATTGGCCGTTGAAGTTCGACTTGACCAAGACGGTGAAAGAGGCGTTTGACGCGGGCGGCATCACCATCCCGTATCCGCACAGCGTCGAGATCAAGAAGACGAAATAGGCGCGCCGCGAGCCGTACAATAGTCAAGGGCCGGAACGTACACTCCGTACGTTTCGGCCCTTGAACCCGCGCGTTGTGAACAAGTGGTTAAAGGCGTCAGCCCTTGATCACTTTTTGCGGCGACACGACGTCGATTCCGAGCGCCTTGCCAACCGCGTAGTAGGTGAGTTGCCCTGCATGCACATTCAGCCCCTCAAGCAGGTGCGGATCGTCGGCGCAGGCCTGCTTCCAACCCTTGTCGGCCAGCGCCAGCATGAACGGCATGGTGGCATTGCCAAGCGCGATGGTCGAGGTGCGCGCCACGGCGCCCGGCATGTTGGCGACGCAGTAATGCATCACGCCGTCCACCTCGTAGATCGGGTCCTGGTGGGTGGTGGCGTGCGAGGTCTCGAAACACCCGCCCTGGTCGATGGCGACATCGACCAGCGTGGCACCGGGTTTCATCGACGAGAGCTGTGCACGGGTCACCAGCTTGGGCGCGGCGGCGCCGGGGATCAGGACCGCGCCGATCACCATGTCGGCGCGCGGCAGCAACTCTTCGACCAGGCCGGAGGAGGAATAGCCGGTCTTGAAGGTGCCGCCGAACACGTCGTCGAGATAGCGCAGGCGCGGGAGGGAGCGGTCAAGCACCGTCACCTCCGCCCCCATGCCCGCGGCGATGCGCGCGGCGTGGGTGCCGACGACGCCGCCGCCGATCACCACGACGTTTGCGGGCGGAACGCCCGGCACACCGCCCATCAGCACGCCGCGCCCGCCATTGGCCTTTTGCAGGGTCCATGCGCCGACCTGCGGCGCCAGACGGCCCGCGACCTCGGACATGGGCGCCAGCAGGGGCAGGCCGCCATTGTCATCGGTGACGGTTTCATAGGCGATGGCGGTGCAGCCGGAGGCAAGAAGATCGCGCGTCTGCGCCTCGTCCGGGGCGAGGTGGAGGTAGGTAAACAGAAGCTGCCCCTCGCGGAGCATCTTGCGCTCGCCCGCTTGCGGTTCCTTGACCTTGACGATCATGTCGGCGGTTGCAAAGACCTCTTCGGCGGTGCCAAGGATGCGCGCGCCCGCAGCGATATAGGCGTCATCGGCGAAGCCCGAGCCATCGCCGGCGCCGGTTTCAATCAGGACCTCGTGACCGTGGTTCACGGCCTCCTGCGCGGCATTCGGCGTCATACCGACGCGGAATTCCTGCGGTTTTATTTCCTTTGGGCATCCAATCTTCATTTGGGTCTCCTCCACGTTTCAAAATCGCCTATATTTTAGGCATATTAGCGCATGCGCCGTGAAAAAGGTTTGAAATTTGCCTCGTCAAATGGGTTAATATGTGAATATTCTTCGCAAGATATGACAAATACCAGAAGGTTCGTGCGCATATGGCCCTTGATCCGACAGATCGGCGCATTCTCAGGGAATTGCAGAAACGGGGGCGTATGTCCAACGCCAACCTGTCCGAGGCTGTGAACCTGTCGCCCAGTGCCTGCCACAGGCGGGTGCAACGGCTGGAGTCGGAGGGATATATCCGCGATTACGTGGCGCTACTGAACGCGCGCAAGATGGGCATGGCGACGACCGTTTTCGTCGAGATCACCCTGTCGGGCCAGGCGGACGAGGTTTTGGACGCGTTCGAGCGGGCGGTGACACGCATTCCCGATGTTCTGGAATGTCACCTGATGGCGGGCACGGCGGATTACATCCTGAAGGTGGTGGCCGAGAACACCGAGGATTTCGCCCGCATCCACCGCCAGCACCTGTCGCGCCTGCCCGGCGTGGTGCAGATGCAATCGAGCTTTGCGCTGCGGACGGTGTTCAAGACGACGGCGCTACCTGTTTGAGGACGCGAAAAGGGGGTCGTCCGTGACCGAGTTGCCAACGCCTACGTCATAGCCCAATCTGCCGCAAACAGGAGGGGATGAATGGCGTGGGATTACATCATCGTCGGCGCAGGCAGTGCCGGTTGCGTTCTGGCCAAGCGGCTATCGGAGGCGGGGCACAAGGTGCTGCTGCTTGAGGCAGGCGGCAAGGATAGCTACCACTGGGTGCACATCCCGATGGGGTATCTCTATTGCATCGGCAACCCGCGCACGGATTGGTGCCTGCGCACCGCCGAGGAGCCGGGATTGAACGGGCGGTCGCTCCTATATCCGCGGGGCAAGGTGCTGGGCGGGTGCAGCTCGATCAACGGGATGCTGTACCTGCGCGGCCAGGCGGCGGATTATGACGGCTGGCGGCAGATGGGCAATACCGGCTGGGGCTGGGATGACGTGCTGCCGTATTTCAAGCGGTCCGAGGATTACGTGGACGGCGCCGACGAGATGCATGGCGCGGGCGGCGAATGGCGCGTGGAAAACCAGCGTCTGCACTGGGACGTTCTGGATGACTGGAAGGCCGCCGCCGCGGCGTGGGGCCTGCCGGAAGTCAGCGATTTCAACACCGGCGACAACGAGGGGGTCGGCTATTTTCGGGTGAACCAGCGGGGCGGGTGGCGGATGAACACCGCCAAGGCGTTTTTGCGCACCGCCGCGCGCGGCGCGGGCCTACGGGTCGAGACGCGCGCGCATACGCAGCGCCTGCTGATCGAGGAGGGGCGCGCCGTTGGGGTCGAGTACCGGCAGGGCGGCACCGTGAAAACGGCGCGCGCGGACGGCGAGGTGATCCTGTCGGCGGGGGCGATCGGCAGCCCGCAGATACTGCAACTGTCGGGGATCGGGCCGGCGGAGGTACTGCGGCGTGCGGGGATCGCGCCGGTGCATGGGCATGAGGCGATCGGCGGCAACTTGCAGGACCATCTGCAACTGCGCTGCTCTTGGCGTTTGGAGTGGGGCAAGACGCTCAATACGTTGGCAAATTCGGTGTGGGGCAAGGGGCGAATCGGGTTGGAATACCTGTTGCGGCGCGGCGGGCCGATGTCGATGGCGCCCAGCCAGCTTGGCGCGTTCTCGCGCTCGCGGCCGGAACTGGCGACGCCGGACCTGGAATACCACGTGCAGCCGCTGTCGCTGGAGGCGTTCGGCCAGCCGCTGCACGATTTCCCGGCGATCACCGCAAGCGTGTGCAACCTGCGCCCCGAAAGCCGCGGCGTGGTCGAGATCACCGCGCCCGACCCGCAGGAGGCGCCGCGCATCGCACCGAACTACTTGTCAACGCCCGCCGACCGCGCGGTGGCGGTGGCGGCGATCCGGCAGGTGCGCGAAATCATGGCGCAGCCGGCAATGGCGCGCTACGCCCCGCAAGAGATGAAGCCGGGCCCGCAAGCCGAAACCGATGCCGAGCTGGCCCACGCTGCGGGCGACATCGGCACGACCATCTTTCACCCGGTGGGCACGGTGCACATGGGGCCCGAGGACGCCGCGCCGCTTGACCCGCGCCTGCGGCTACGCGGGATCGGCGGGCTGCGGGTGGTGGATGCCAGCGTGATGCCTGTGATTACCAGCGGCAACACCAACGCGCCGACCATCATGATCGCCGAGAAGGCCGCCGACATGATCCTTGAGGACGCGCGCCGATAGGTGGCGCGCCGAGGCTGGCCGCTGCGCGGGACGCAAGGCCGGATGCCTTCGGCGAGGATATCGGGGGCCAGAAGAAACCCGTTGGGGGTGCTCAGATAGCCAGGACGATCTTGCCGATATGGTCGCTGCCTTCCATGCGGGCGTGGGCGCGGCCGACTTGGTCGAGGGGGAACTCGCTATCCATCACCGGGCCGACGCGGCCCGCGGACAGCAGCGGCCAGACATCGCGGCGCAGGGCCTCGGCGATGCGGGCCTTGGCGAGGTCCGATTGCGGGCGCAGGGTGGATCCGGTGATGGTCAGGCGCCGTGCCATCACCTGTGCGAAATTCAGCTCGACCTTGGGGCCCGACAGGAAGGCGATCTGCACCAGCCGGCCATCGTCGGCCAGCGCGCGTATGTTGCGGGGGATGTAATCGCCGCCGACCATGTCGAGGATCAGGTTCGCGCCGCCTTCGTCCTTGAGAACGGTGACGAAATCCTCACGGCGGTAGTTGATCGCGCGCTCTGCGCCCAGCTCGGTGCAGGTGGCGCATTTGTCGTCATTTCCGGCGGTGGCGAAGACCCGTGCGCCGAACTCGCGGGCAAGCTGGATCGCGGTGGTGCCGATGCCCGACGAGCCACCATGGACGAGAAACCGCTCGCCCGCGATCAATCCGCCGCGCATGAACACGTTAGACCATACGGTAAAGTATGTTTCCGGCAGGCAGGCGGCCTGTTTCAGGTCCATTCCGTTGGGCACAGGCAGGCAATGCGCGGCGGGGGTGACGACCTGTTCGGCGTAGCCGCCGCCGGGCAGAAGGGCACAAACCCGATCGCCGACCGAGAGGGTATCGACGCCGGGGCCGACCGCCGCGACCTCGCCCGCGCCCTCAAGCCCGGGCAGATCGCTGGCCGAGGGCGGCGGCGCGTAGGCCCCGGCGCGCTGCAAGGCGTCGGGGCGGTTGACCCCGGCATAAGCAAGGCGCAGACGCACCTGCCCGTGGCCGGGCGTGGGCACGGGCCTTTCGGTCAGCTGCAGCACATCGGGCCCGCCGGGCGTGGTGATTTCAATGGCGCGCATTGATTCGGTCATCGGATCGCCCCTTTGTCGCGTAGTCGGCCGCGCGCATCGGGTGCGGCGGGTCTTATCCATAGCGCCGAAGGGCGGGGCGCGTCCAGTGATCCCTGTCCTACTGTCCGGCAGCGGCAGTTGGTTATCTGGCCTGTCATGCCGGGAATGGGTGGAATCAAGGCCGCAGGCCGCCGCGCAGCGCCCGACCGCCCCCGTCGCACCAGAGGTGCGCGGCGTATCGTCGGCAATCCTCTGGCGTGGCGGGCGGGCACTGCGCGGCTTCTCAGCTGATCGCCCTATATCCGCTCAAGCCCGCCACCCCACACGTGCGTCAAATGCCGCACGCTACCAAGTCTGCGCAGGCGCCATCGGCGGCCCCGACAGATTGAACCGGCCCGCGACGCGCAAGCGCGCCTCGGCGCTGGCGACAAGGGCTTCGGCATCGGCGAGGGCCTGCATCAGGCGGGCGCGGCTGTGTTCGGTCAACAGGCGCGCGGCCAGATCCGGTGCACCCGCGTCAAGCAGGATCTCGGCGCTGCGCAGGACATCGGCGACCTCGGCGGTCAGGGCGGATTCGAGGCTGCGCCAATGATCCCACACCTCGGGCAGGAGCGGATCCTGCGCCTGAAAGGCAAGATGCATCAGCCGCTTGAAAATGTAGGCGGCGCTGCGCGTGACCTCGGCGCCTTGGCTGACATGCGAAACGGTATCAGGCCGGCGATCGGCGTGGCGGGTATCAAGGAACCGGGCGCTTTCGCCGGTGGTCAGGTAGCGATGCGGGCCGTATTCCAACGGAACATCCGTCTGCCCCAGGAACACCGGCATCAGCGGCGCAGTGACCGGCCCGACAGGGGCATGCCACATCATGCGTAGCGAGGAATGGCGCGGATGCGTTAGCGGCACGACCTGACCATACCCCGCCGTATCCCCAGTGAGTGTAGCCGTGGAAATGGACCAGAACACATCGGCCAGCGTGACCTTGGAGGGGCTGCTGGCGCGCTTGTGCATCTCGTCCTCGATCCAGGCAACACCGTCCCAACGGCCCTTGCCATCGCCATAGACGGCGTTGACATCGAACGGCCCTTGCGCGGGATCGTACCAGCCCAGATCGATCGCCGTTTCGATGAAGTGATCGGGAAACAGGAAGTCATCGGTCGGGGCATCGGGGATCACGCCGATATAGCCGGGGCGCGAGGCGCGGATGCTATCGGGGCCAAGGCGCTCGGCCACCCAGAGGCCTTTGCCGCCGGGGTATTCGATCACGACCCATGCCTCGTCCGGGTCGGCGATGATGTGCGAATTGCCGCCGTAGCAGGAATAGCCGTGCGCGGCGATCAGCTCGGCGATCAGGTCGACGCCTTCGCGCGCGGTGCGGGCGCGTTCCACCACCAGGCGGGCGAGGTCGGAATAGTTCGGGCCGGTCTGATCGGGGGGTGTCATCGCGATCAGCTCGGCGCGGCTATCGGACCAGATATCGCGCACCGCGACGCCGTGCTCATTCAGCCCGCCATTGGTGATCGGGGCAGGCACGCCGAGATAGTAGCTATAGCTGACGCGCAGGTGTCGCGCTGTTTGGGGGGCCTGCGGGATATGGCCCCGCTCGCCCGGAAGATCGGACCGGGGGGTGACGCCCACCTCGATCGTGGCGTCCGGGGCGTGGGTGGCGGCGGACACCAGTTCAAGCCAATGGCTGGACGGCTCATCGCCATAACCTGCAAGGTAGGGGTTGCCGTCGGCGGTGTGGTTTCGCCCGATATAGATGCCGTAGCTCATGCGGTATTCATCTCGTCTTTGTGGATGGGAAAATGGCAGGAGACCTGCCCGGCTCCGGGCGTGGGGCCCAGCAGTGGCGCGCGCTCTGCGCATTCGGGGCGGGCCACCGGGCAGCGGGGGTGGAACTCGCACCCCGATGGGCGCGCGTTGAGGGCGGGCGTTTCGCCCTTGAGCGTGATGCGCTCGTGCCGCGCGGTCGGGTCCGGTTCGGGGTTGGCGGCCATCAGGGCGCGGGTATACGGGTGCGCCGGGGTTGACAGGATCTGCTCGACCTCGCCCAACTCGACGATGCGGCCGAGATACATCACCGCCACCCTGTCGGCCACGTGGCGCAGGATGTTGAGGTTGTGCGTGATGATCACCGTGGTCAGGCCGTGCTGTGCCTTGATGCGGTTGAGAAGGTTCAGGATCTCGCCCTGGATCGACACGTCAAGGCCCGCCGTCGGCTCGTCCGCCAGCACCATCGCCGGGTCCAGCGCCAGGGCGCGCGCCACGCCAACGCGCCGCGCCTGCCCGCCCGATAGCTGGTGCGGGTAGCGGGCCAGGAAATCGGGGCCAAGTCCCGCCGTGGCCAGCAGATCCGCGGCCTTTGCGCCGGGATCGTCCAGCTTGATGCCGTGGATCGCGAAGGGCTCAAGCACCAGATCGCGCACGGTCTTGCGCGGGCTGAGCGATCCGCTGGGATCCTGGAACATCATTGCCACGCGGCGGCGCACGGCGTGCCAGTCGGGACGTTCGTGCAGTGGCATGCCGTCGAACCAGACCTCGCCGCCGGCCAGCGGGACAAGGCCGTTGATTGCGCGCGCCAGCGTCGTCTTGCCCGACCCGGATTCGCCGACGATGGCGACGGTTTCGCCCGGTTGCACATCAAGCGATATGCCCGCGACCGCCTGCACGTGGCGCTGTTCGGGCGGGGCCATCAGGCCCTTGAGGCCGCGCAGGCCGGGGAATTCAACAACGACGTCCTTGAGTGTCAGGATTGGCTGGGTCATTTGCGCACCTCGTCCGTGTGGTGGCACGCGGCCCAATGGGTATCATCCACGAAATACCGATCGGGTCGGTCAGCGCAGGCATCGGTCGCAAAATCGCAGCGGTCGCGGAAAATACAGCCCTTGGGCCGATCCGTCAGGTCCGGCAGGCTACCGGCGATCGCGGGCAGGGTTTCGGCGCGCTGCTTCAGGCGGCCGGGGTCGCATTCAATCAGCTTGCGGGTGTAGGGATGCGCGGGGTTCAGGAACACGTCGGCGACGGGCCCCTCCTCGACCGTTTCGCCGGCATACATGACGACGACCCGCTCGCACAGCTCGGCAATGACGCCAAGATGGTGCGAGATGAACAGGATGGTGCAGCCCAGCTCCCGCTGAAGCTCTTGCAACAGCTCGATTATCTGCACTTCGAGGGTGGCGTCGAGCGCGGTTGTCGGCTCATCCGCAATCAGCAGCTTGGGCTGCATCATCGCGGCCATGGCGATGGCAACTCGCTGACGCATGCCGCCGGACAACTCGTGCGGGTAGAAGGACAGCTTGCCATCGGGATCAGGCAGGCCGACACGGCCCAGCATCTCGGCTGAGCGGCGATCCTTCTCTGTGCGGCTTCCGCCATCGCGGTACTGGATATCGCGCATCTGGCGGCCGATGCTAAGCACCGGGTTGAGCGAGGTCATCGGGTCCTGGAACACGACCGACATGTCGCGCCCGCGCAGATCGCGCAGGCGGCGGGGCGGCGCGCCAACGATGTTGTCGCCCTCCAGCCGGATCGCGCCATGGCTGACGCGGCCGTTTTCCGGCAGCAGGTGCAGCAGCGCCGAGATCAACGTGGATTTGCCGCAGCCGGATTCGCCCACCACGCCGACGATCTGCCCGGCGGGGACGTTCATGCTGACGTCGCGTAGCGCCTCAAGCGGGCCCTTGTCGGTGTCGTAGCGGACCGAAAGGCGTTCAATGGTCAGGGTATCGGTCATCGGCCCCTCCGCAGTTTCGGGTCAAGCTGATCGCGCAGCGCCTCGCCCAGGAAGGTGAAGCCAAGCGTGACCAGGATCAGGGGCAAGCCCCCGGCGATAATGATCCAGGGCGTCGTGCGGATGTGATCGAACCCGTCCTTGAGCGTGGCGCCCCAGCTTGGCGTGCCCGGCGGCACACCGATGCCGAGAAAACTCATCCCCGCCTCGATGGTGATGACCACCGGCAGGTTCATCGCCGCAAGGATAAAAAACGGCCCCAGCACGTTGGGCAGCAAGTGATGAAACACGATCCGGCCAAAGCCCGCGCCCATTGCGCGTTCGGCCAGGATGAATTCGGCATGTTTGAGTGACAGCGTCTGCGTGCGGACCACCCGCCCGTATTCCGAGAATGAGGTGATAACCACCACGATGATGACGGTCGACAGGCCCCGCGGCAGCAGCGCGGCCAGCGCCAGTGCAAGAATGATGGTGGGATAGGCGCGCAGCGTGTCGAAGGAAAACAGCAGCACATTGTCCAGCCACCGCGGCCCGTAGCCCGCGATCATCCCCAGGGCCAACCCGATCAGCGCCGAAACGCTCACGGCGGTAAGCGCCACGTAAAGCGCGATGCGCCCACCTTGCAGCAGCCGCGAAAAGGTATCGCGGCCAAGGTTATCGGTGCCCAGCCAATAGTCGGCCGAGGGGCGCGCGAACCTGTCGGCCAGGTTCATCGCGGAATAGTCATAGGGCGCGACCAGATCGGCGAACACGGCCGCAAGGACCAGCGCGGCGATGATCAGCATCGCGATGGCGGCCTGCGGATCGGCCAGCAGCCGCCCGGCAAGCGTTCTGCGAAACGGTTTCATGAGAGCTTCCTGTGGCGAGGGTCGAGGGCGGCATTGATCAGGTCGGCAACCAGCGCGCAGGTGACGAAAAAGCCGATTGCAACCAGCATCGCCCCCATGACCAGCGGGTAATTCCGACCCGAGACGGAATCGTAGATCAGCGAGCCGATACCGGGCCGCGAAAACACGATCTCGGCGAACACGGCGCTGGACAGCATGCCGCCGATACCGACGCCCAGCACCTGCACCGCCGGCAGGATCGCCACGCGCAAGGCGTAGCTGTAGATAACCTTTCTGCGCGGCAGACCAAAGGCGCGCGCGGTGCGGATGTAGTTCTCGCCCAATGCCTCGAGCATGGAGGCGCGCACGATCCGCGCGACGTACCCCACCCAAGCCAGCCCGATGGCGAAGGACGGCAGCGCCAGGTGGTAAAGGCGGCTACCCAGATCGCCCGGCTCGCCCGCGCCGATGGTGGGGAACCATCCCAACGTGACGGCGAAGAACAGCAGCGCATAAAGGGCCACCACGAAGGACGGCGCGGCGATGAACCCCACGGACAACACGCCCGAAACCCGGTCAAGCCAGGTGTTGCGATTGTCGGCGGAAAATGCGCCCAGCAGGATGCCCAGGGTGGCGGACCATACGATCGCCCCCACCACAAGCGCAACGGTATGCGGCAAGGCGCCCATCACCGCGTCGGCAACAGGGCGATCGCGGTAATAATCGGTGCCCAGGTCCCCCGACAACACGCGGCCCCAGAACTGCGCCAGTTGCATCAGCACCGGGTCGTCCAGGCCCATCTGCGCGCGGAACTCGGCGCGGATCTCGGGCGTGGCGCGCGGCCCCAGCAGCACCGAGGTGGGATCGCCCGGCAGCGTGATCATGACCATGTAGAGCGCCGAAATCGCGACGAATACAATTGCCACGGCAAGCGCCGCGCGCTGTAGCGTATAGTGCAGCATGATATCGTCCCAGCAGGTAGGAATGCGGGGGGGCGTGACTGCGTCATGCGGCCCGCCCCCACGTTTGGAATATCCGATTGTCAGGCCTTGCGGAAGAACTGCACCAGCGGCAGCCCGTCGGGTCGGGTGGCCGGAACGATGTCGGTGTCATATAGGTTCGGCGTGGCACCGTGGGTGATGAACCGATAGGCACCCGATTCCTCCATCAGGTCCTGCATGCGGCGATACATGGCATCGCGCTTGTCCGTGTCGGTTTCCGACAGGGCCTCTTCGTGCAGCTTGTCGAATTCCGGGTTCGAGAACTGTTCCCAGTTCCAATCGCCGATCTGGTCGCTGACGAACCACGCGGTGGCATAGTAGGGGTCAGGCGTCATCGAGAAACGCTTGAGCGTCAGTTCCAGATCCTTCCAGCGATCACCATCGGATTCGACGCCCAGGCTCCAGAACGAGCCGGATTCGTGGACCGAGATATTCAGGTCGATCCCCGCCTGCGACATCATCGCCTGCATCACCTGCGCGGTGGTGGTGGCGGTGACGTTGTTGAGCACGTCGATGTTGATCTCCAGCCGGTCGATCCCGGCCTCGTCCAGCAGGGCGCGCGCCTTGGCGAAATCGGCCTGCGGGGGGATCAGTCCCTCTGGGCGGTGCCCGATCAGCCCCGGCGCGACGATGCCGGTTGCCGGGTCTGCGACGTCAAAGAACGCCGCCTGCAGGATCGCGGGCACGTCGATGGCGTGCTGAACCGCCTGCCGCACGCGGATGTCTTCGAACTTGGGGTGGTTCACGTTCAGGCCGATCCAGTAATAGGCCAGCGACGGGTGCAGCGACAGCGTCGTGCCCTCGGGGGGGGTGTCTTGCAGCCGCTGAACCGAGCCGGGGCCGACAGCGGTGAAATCGACATCGCCGGCTTCCTTGGCGATCTCGGCGGCGGATTCGTCGACGATTACGACAAGGTCCACGCGCTCGAAATCGGGGGTGGGGCCGGAAAAGTCAGGGTTGCGTTCAAGCACCCAACGCTCACCGAGGCGCTGCTCGACCACGCGGTAGGGGCCCGCGACGGTGGGCGGCACGGCGGAGTCAAGTTTACCGCCCGCCTCTTCGGTGGCGCGTTTACACACCACGGTGCCGGCCAGGTAGGGCAGTGCGATGGTCCAGATCGGGGCAAAGGGCTTGTCCAGGTGGATGATGCCGGAATGTGTGCCGGTCACCTCGACATGGCTGAACGGGCCGAGATCGGGCTTGATGCGCGAGTTGTTCTCTTCGACCATGTGGCGTTCCATCGAGTACTTGATGTCCTCGGCGGTGATCTCGCCATAGCCGTCCGACCACATCTGCCCCGGCTTCATGGTAAAGGCGATGGTAGTGGGGCTGGTCTGTTCGATGGTGTCGGCCAGATCGTTCTGATAGCCCCAGTCGTCGCCGGGGGTATACTGAATCAGCTTGCGGTAGATGCAGCCATAAAGCAGCTCTTCAAGGAACCCGGAGGCATTCAACGGATCGAAATTGTCAGGCTCCAGATAGGCGCGTACATTGAGCTGCGTACCCTCGGCCCATGCCTTCACCGGCAGCATCGTCAGGGCCGACAGGCCCGCGGTGCCGGCTAGAAGCTGACGGCGATTGATGCCCGCAAGCGGGCGTTGGCGTGAAGAAGTCATGTATTTTCCCCGTTTTCGTTTTTCTGTTGCATTCAGCCTGCTGCGCCCCCCGCCGCCACGCAATTGCGCGGATGGCAGTCACCTGTATGATGTTGACGCATAATGCGCGTCACATCGCGTCAGACGGGAAGCTCAAGAGCGGTCAGCATTTGCGGCTCGGACCCGCTAGAGGCCAGCATCCGCCCGATATGTCGTGGAATATGGGGCGAGCCGGATTCGAAAATGCCGGTCTGGTGCAAGGCGGGGCGGGCATCGATCCGATCGCCCAGGTATTCAAGGAACACGCGCGCGGCAAAGGGCGTGCGCGCACTGCGCCCCTGCACCCCCAGCGTCATGCCCGTCAGGAAGGTGATGTCATCCCCCGGCGCCGAGAACAGCACCGTTTGCGATAGCGAGCGGAGGTTGACCGGGTTGTGGTCGGTCACGAATATGCGCCCGTCCAACATCACCGCGACACCGACGTAGCGCACGAAATGGGACCGGCCCAGGGGGCTTTCCTCGGGCTGTATGCGCTCGGTAAGGCGGGTGTAGAACACTCCCTTGAACTCGTTGATTCTAAACAAGGAACGCCGGATCATTCCGGGTCTGGACGGGGTGAAGTAGTAGTAGAAATAGTAGCCGCAATAGGGCTTCATGCTATCGCTGGAGCTACTGATCATCGCATCTATGTGCGTCGCCGCCGGTCCCAGTGCGCGGATCAATTGCCGCGCGCGCGGGCGCAACGACACCATTTCGGAGAACTGGCCATGCGGCACGGCCAGCTCGTCCTCTTCGACACCGAAATGATCGCAGATCACGCGCAGATTGCGCGCCGAGGGGCGCGCGGTGCCGTTCAGATACTTGGTGAATTGCTGCCGATTGATCCCCATGGCGCGGCACGCCTCGGAAATCGAGGTGGTGTAGCTGCACAGGAGGCGCAGATTTTTTGCAAAATTTCCGTCCATCCCACAAGCATTAGCAGCAAGTGGAATGGACGCAAGGCAACGCGCAGGATTCGCGTCATTTATCCGGACCCGCAAGGATCAGTCAGCGTCACCCTCATGCCTAAATCATCGCGAGGGATGCTGAACGACCACGCCCTTTCGGCCACGACATCGGCGCCATCAAGGGCCTTGAGCCAGGCGCGCACGTGAAAATGCGTGGTATCGCAGGTCATCACCGTGTTGCTTTCGGTGCGGGTTTGCCAATCGCCGCGCCCAACCTCGTAGATCCAGTGCGCCTCGGTCCGGGCAGAGAGCGGATCGTCGGGGTGGACATCCCATGTCTCGGTCACGTGGCGCCCGATCTCGATGCCCGTGGCATGGTGCCGCTGCTTGCCACCATCGGTAATCAGCCGCAGGCGGCGAGTGCCGTTCGGTAGCACCTCTTCGATACGCTCGGATTGGTCGGGGCGTAGGGTATCCTGTCCGCCGACGCGCTGTTGTTCCGGCGCGGCAAAACTCGGCGCGGGCGTGTCCGCATCGACCGATTCGGGGCGCAGGGGCACCGACAGAAGGCTGTTTTCGCCGTCGATCGACACGCCAAGCGGCTGTGCCGAGGGCCATATCATGGGCCAATAGCTGGTCGAGAGCGACAAACGCAGGCGATGCCCCTTCGGCAAGTGATAGGCGATATCGTTCAGGGTCACGTCGACATCCACGGGTGCGCCCGGCTCCATCGGCGCGGGTGCGTCATGCCCGGCCCTGTGCGCCAGGTTCAGCACCCCCATCGTGATGAAGGCCGAGGTGCCATCGGGGCGCAGATCGCATAGCCGCGCAACGACAAAACCGCTGCGTTGGTCCGGGGTCAACCGAAGGCGCAGCCGCGCGGCGCCGACGATATCCACCCCCTCGCGCAGCGGCGCGCTATCGAGGGTCAGGGCGGCGGCGTCATCTGGCGTCTGATCCGCGGCCAACTCGTCAAGGCTCCGCATGCCGGGACAGAATCGCTGCGCCGTGTGGCCCAGGGTTTGCGGCGTCGCGACGATTAGGACATCGCCCCCCTGCCCCGCGCCATCGCGCAGGCCACCAGAGGCAAGCGACCAGTCGCGCGGCACTATGCGGGGGCTGGGCCAGGCGGGCTCGGCCGCCCACCGGCCGGGCTGTGCGGCGACTTCGCGCGAGGGTGCGATGCTGTCCTTGATGAAGAAGCGGTAGGCGGGCGCCTCGGGCGCGGCGGTGTCGCCCTTGAGGTAGCGGTCGAACCACGCCTTGCACTCAGACAGGAACCCGATCTGCGGGCTGGGCCACGCGGTGTTGGGATATTTGTGCGCCCAAGGCCCCACCAGCCCCGACGCCGGCGACGACAGCCCGGCCAACGTGCGCGGCACCGCGTTTGAATAGGCATCGGCCCATCCCCCCACAGCCATGATCGCCGCCTTGACGCTGTTGAAATCCTCGCAGACCGAGGCGCGGCGCCAATAGGCATCGCGATGCTGGTGGGTCAGCCACGGCTCGATCAGCAGCGGCTGCGCGTGCAGGCGCGTGCGCCACATCTCGCGCCAATCGGGGCCGACGATATCGGGGTCGGGCGGACGCGAGGAATAGGCCAGCATCTGCGACGACCACATCATGTTTTCCGTCAGCAGGCAGCCACCCATGTAGTGGATGTCGTCGGCATAGCGGTCATCGGTGAAGCAGATGGTGATCGCGGCCTTGAGCGCCTCCGGCGCGCGCGCGGCCAGTTGCAGGCCGTTGAACCCGCCCCAGGAAATGCCGATCATGCCGACCGCGCCGGTGCACCAGGGCTGCGCCGCGATCCATGCGATCACCGCTTCGCCGTCGGCCAGCTCGGCCTCGGAATACTCGTCTTCCATCAGCCCGTCGGAATCGCCGTTGCCGCGAATATCCACGCGCACGCCGGCATAGCCCTGCGCGGCCAGCCAGGGATAGGTGATCTCGTCGCGGGCAAGGGTGCCATCGCGGCGGCGATAGGGCAGGTATTCCAGCACCGCGGGCACCGGCGCGTCATGCGCGCCGCGCGGTAGCCAGATGCGCGCGGCCAGCCGCGTGCCGTCGGGCATGGGTATCCAGACCGGATCGAGGATATCGCACTCGGTTTCGTCGGGCGGCGTCAGGTTGTCATGTGCATTCATCGGGTATTGAGGCCTTCGCAATAGTGTCTCGGTTGGGCCATCGCACCCGAGATATCTGCGCAGGGCAATTGCGCAGCTTGCGATATGTGACGCGGCTTGACGCTAAAGAAAGGTCAGGACACACGCCGCTTTACCACGGCCGGGGCGGATATGCCCGTTCAACCGACCGATAGCGGCATTAGCCCAGTATCTCGTCCACGATCGCCGAAAAAATCCGCACGCCGGGCGCGATCAGGGTATCGGGAAAATCGTAGTCGGGGTTGTGGATGGTCGCCGTCCCCTCGCCCACGCCAAGCAGCATGAACGCCAGGTTCGCACCCGCGCCGAAGCGCCCGAAATCCTCGGACCCGCGCAGGGGGAGTGCGGCGTCATCGACATGCGTGCCTAGCTTGTCCAGTGCGCGGCGGGCGATGTCGGTGGCGGTGGCATCGTTGTTGCAGGTCACGAATACATCCTCGTACCCGATGCGCACGGCCAGGCCACCCGCATCGGCAGCGTCCCGAACCATTGCCTCGGCCTGCTGGCGCAGGGCCTCCATCCCGTCGTCCGTACGGGTGCGTAGCGTTACAAACAGTTCCGCCTCTCCCGGCGCGACGCCGAAGGCGGGCTCGCCCATTCGGGCATGGGTGACGGTAACCAGCGTGAAATCGTGATCCTTTGGTTGACCATGGCCTAGCGCGGTCAGCGCCGGCATAAGCCGCGCCAACGCGGGGGCGGGCGAAATGCCGGTTTCCGGCAACGAGGCATGCGCGGTGCGCCCCGTCAACGTCACGCGCATCCCCGCCGAAGCACATGTCACCGGCCCGGAATCGAGCGCCACATGGCCGAGCGGCATGCCCGGCATGTTGTGGATGGCAAAGGCATAATCCGGCGCGAGCTGCGCAAAGGCGGGATCGGCCACCACGCGCGCGGCGCCTGCACCGTCCTCTTCGGCCGGTTGAAACATCAAGACTACGCGCCCCCGCGCGGGCCGCTGGCGCGACAGCACGCGCGCCATACCGGCAAGCCAGCTCATGTGCCCGTCATGGCCGCACAGGTGTCCGTGCCCGTCCTTTTCCGAGCGGTAGGGCAGATCGCCGACCTCGTGAATGGGCAGACCGTCCAACTCGCAGCGCAGCAACACCGCCGGCCCCGGCTGGCCGCTATCGAACACGGCGGCAACGCCATGCCCGCCCAGCCCGGTCAGTAGCGTATCAGGGGCGAAGGCGCGCAGCATCCGCTGCACCGTGTCGGCGGTTTCAATCTCCTGCCCCGACAGTTCCGGGCGGCGGTGCAGATCGCGCCGCCATGTCGTCAGTTCCTCGAGATCGGTTTGCGTCAGGCCCGTGTTATGGCCCGTTTTGGCACCCGGCATCTGTTTGTCCCCCGCGCGATGAAACGCCCATGCCGTAGCACGATTGCGCGGCACGGCCCAAGCCCAAAGGCGCCGGGGTCACCGCATCTGTTCGCGTGTGCGCTCCAGCACCTTTTCGGCGGCCTCGTGACGCACCGGGCCATAGCCGCGGATTTCCATTGGCGCCTCAAGCAGGGCCATCGCGGGGTCGGGATCGTTGGCGTCAAATGTCTGCTCGACATGGGCAAGCACGCCCTCGAACCAAACCAGAAGTTGCTTGTCGAGCTTGCGATCGGCGCTATAGGCGAAAGGATCGACGACCGAGCCGCGCAGGCCCTTCATCCGCGCCAGCACCGATAGCGCGGGGCGCATCCACGGCCCGAACGCGCGCTTTTTCGGGCGCCCGCGCCCGTCGCGTCCCAACGGAAGGATGGGCGGCGCCATGTGGTACTTGACGCGGTAATCGCCCTCGAACACCTGCGCCAACTCATCCTCGAACCCGGTTTGGGTGAACAGGCGGGCAACCTCGTATTCGTCCTTGTAGGCCATCAGCTTGAACAGGGATTTGGCCGCGGCCATGACCGGCGCATCGCCTGCGTCCTCTGGCAGGGCGGCGCGGAACGCATTGAGGCGATCGCGGTAGCGGCGGGCATAGGCGCGGTTCTGATAGGCGGTAAGGAAATCGGCGCGCCGCGCGATCATCTGGTCCAGCGTTTCCTGCGCGCCGTCATCCGGCCGCAGATAGGGCGTCAGCGCGTCCGGCGTGGCCATCATCACGCGGCCCAGGTCAAACGCCATCGCGTTTTTCTCGGTCGCCACGCCGTTGAGGATGATCGCCTGTTTCAGGGCAACCTCGCTGACCGGGACAAGCCCTTGCTGCCATGCCGCGCCCAGCAGGATGATGTTGGCAAAGACTGCATCGCCCATCACCTGCTCGGACACCTTGCCGGCGTCGAAGGCGTGGACGTTGTCCTTGCCCACCGTTTGCCTGACCAGATCCTCGCGCGCGTCGATGCGCAGGTCGGCGTCGCGGTTCAACACCACGTCGCCCGTGGGCATTTCGGCGCGGTTGAGCACGACGCGGCTCCCCTGCCGGAAATGCGCCGACGCCTTGGGCGAGGAGCAGACCACCGCATCGCAACCGATCACCGCGTCGGCCGAGCCGCGCTCGATCCGGACCTGGTGGATGTCGTCGGGGCGGCGGCCGATGCGCACGTAGCCCAGCACGGTGCCGAATTTCTGCGCGAAGCCGGTGAAATCCAGAACGCTCGATCCCTTGCCCTCAAGATGCGCGGCCATGGTGATGAGCGCCCCCACCGTCACCACCCCGGTGCCGCCCACCCCGGCGACCAGCAGATCGAAGGGGCGCGCAAGGTCCGGCATGTCGGGCGCGGGCAGGTCCGCGCGCATCGCCTCAAGGTCGAGGCCCGCCGGGGCAGGTTTGCGGCGCGCGCCGCCCTCGACGGTGACAAAGCTGGGGCAGAACCCGTCGAGGCACGAGAAATCCTTGTTGCACGTGGACAGGTTGATCTTGCGTTTGCGACCAAGGGGGGTGTCCTTTGGCTCGACGCTCAGGCAATTGGACGCGACCGAGCAATCGCTGCAGCCCTCGCAGACCAGGTCGTTGATATAGGCGAAACGCGCCGGGTCTTTCATCGTTCCGCGCTTGCGGCGGCGGCGCTTTTCGGTGGCGCAGGTCTGCTCGTAGATCAGGACCGAGACGCCCGGCACCTCGCGCAGCTCGCGCTGCACGGCGTCCAGCTCGTCGCGATGGTGAATGGTGGCGCCGGCGGGAAGGTCGCGCGCGTCGAACTTCTCTGGCGTGTCCGAGACCATGGCGATGCGCTCCACCCCTTCGGCGCGGCTTGAGTGCGCGATGGCGGCGGGGCTGACGGGGCCATCGACGGGTTGGCCGCCGGTCATCGCCACGGCGTCGTTATAGAGGATCTTGTAGGTGATGTTGGCACCCGCCGCGATGGCCTGCCGGATCGCCATCGAGCCGGAGTGATACCATGTCCCCTCGCCCAGGTTCTGGAACATGTGGGGGCTGCCAAGATAGCGCGAGCCGCCCGCCCATGGTACCCCCTCGCCGCCCATTTGGGCAAAGCCGTAGGTTTCGCGATTCATCCAACTGGCCATGACGTGGCAGCCGATGCCGCTGGCGGCGGTGCTGCCCTCGGGCACCCTGGTCGAGGTGTTGTGCGGACAGCCCGAGCAGAAATACGGCGTGCGCACAGCACCCGGAAGGCTCAGCGATGGCGCGGGGGTCTGCGTTAGCGCGCGCGCCTTTTCCATCAGCCGCTCATCCGGAAAGAACGCCTCGAGCCGCTCGGCGATCACCGGCACCAGTTCCAGCGGGGACAGCTCGCCCGTCCACGGCAACAGCGGATCGCCCGCGGCGCGGTGCTTGCCGACCATCTTGCGCGGCTTGTCGCCGGGCCAGTCGTAGAAATATTCCTTGAACTGGCTCTCGATAATGCCGCGCTTTTCCTCGATGACGAGGACCTCTTCCTTGCCCCTGACGAAGGTCAACGCGTCGCGCCGGGCCAGCGGCCAGACCATGCCGACCTTGTAGATGTCGATGCCGAGGCGGCGGCAGGCGGCCTCGTCCAGCCCCAGAAGGCGCAGCGCCTCCATCGCGTCCTGGTGCGCCTTGCCGGTGGTCACGAGGCCAAAGCGGGCGTCGGCAATGTCGTAGATCCGCTTGTCTATCGGGTTGGCTTCGGCGAAGGCTTCAACGGCGGCCAGCTTGTGCGCGATGCGGGTTTCAATCTCGGGGCTGGGCATGTCGGAGCGGCGCACATGCAGCCCGCCCTCGGGGGCGGTGAAATCGGGCTGCACGAACTCGCGCTCGGGCGGGATTTCAACGGATTGGCCCGCCTCGACGGTCTCGGAAATTGCCTTGAAGCCCACCCATGTGCCGGAAAACCGCGACAGCGCGATGCCGTAGGCGCCGTATTCAAGGTATTCTGCAATGGTGGCGGGGTTTAGCGTGGGCATAAACCACGACATGAAGGCAACGTCGCTTTGATGCGGCATCGACGACGAGACGCAGCCGTGATCGTCACCGGCCACGACCAGAACACCGCCCTTTGGGTGCGAGCCATAAGCGTTGCCATGCTTGAGCGCGTCGCCCGAGCGATCGACGCCCGGCCCCTTGCCGTACCACATGGAAAACACGCCCTCGACCTCGCAGGCGGGGTCAAGCGCCGCCTGCTGCGCGCCCAGGATGGCGGTGGCGGCGAGATCCTCGTTCACCGCTGGCAGGAAATCGACGCGCGCGTCGCGCAGGCGCTCCTCGATGCGCCACAGCTCCTGATCCAGCCCGCCAAGGGGCGAGCCGCGATAGCCCGACACGAACCCGGCGGTATTGCGCCCGGCACGGCGGTCGCGCTGTGCCTGATCCAGCATGATCCGGGCCAGCGCCTGCGTGCCGGTCAGGAAGACGCGACCCTGTTGCCGGGCATAGCGGTCGGACAGGTCGTAGGTTGCGAAATTGCGATCATGCTGTGTCATTGGCGCGCCTCCCCCATCATGTGGCGATGGCACGAATTTACCATGTTAACAGTGAAAATTCCGGCCAAAATACTTGCCAAAAGCAGGTCAATGTGAAACGATTTTCCGAGTAAATAAGATTGAATGCAACGTCATGTCAGATCTGACCGAAACGGACAAACGTCTTGTTGACATCCTTAGCCGCGACAGCCGGATATCGAATGCCGAGCTAGCGGATCAGGTGGGGTTGTCCGCCTCGTCTTGCTGGCGGCGGGTGCGGGCGCTGGAGGATAGCGGCGTGATCCGCGGCTATACGGTCACGCTGGATGACGAGAAGATGGGGTTCGGGTTCAAATCCATCGTGCACGTGCAACTGACGCGGCATGACCCCGACAAGGTATCGGCCTTCATCCGCGCCATTCGCGAGCGCGAAGAGGTGCGCGCCTGCTATGCCACGACGGGCCAATCGGATTACCACCTGCACGTGGTCTGTCCCGATCTGGCCGCGTATAACAGGTTTCTTGAGGATTTCCTGTTCCGCATCCCCGCGGTGGCGAGCGCGCAAACCAACCTGATCCTGCGCCCGATCAAGGAATAGGCCGCCCCCACGCACGTCAGGGGCGGCCGGTATCGCGTTACGCCAGGTCGAAGCGATCCGCGTTCATCACCTTGGTCCATGCGGCGACAAAGTCGTGCACGAACTTTTCGGCGTTGTCGTCCTGGGCATAAACCTCGGAATAGGCCCGCAGGATCGAGTTGGAGCCGAACACCAAATCAACGCGCGTCGCCGTCCACTTGGCCTTGCCGGTCTTGCGGTCGCGCACCTCGTAGAGGTTGTCGCCGGTCGGCGCCCAGGTGTTCGCCATATCGGTCAGGTTGACGAAGAAATCGGTCGTCAGCGCGCCCACGCGATCCGTGAACTGCCCATGCGCAGTGCCGCCGTGGTTGGTGCCAAGGGCACGCATGCCGCCGATCAGCGCCGTCATCTCATGCGCGGTCAGGCCCATGAGCTGCGCCCGGTCGAGAAGCAGCTCTTCGGCGCTGACGACGTAATCCTTCTTCATCCAGTTGCGGAAACCATCGGCGGCGGGCTCCAGCACGTCGAAGGACGCTGCATCGGTCATCTCGTCGGTGGCATCGCCGCGGCCGGGCGCGAAAGGCACGGTCACGTCAAAGCCGACGGCCTTGGCGCCCTGTTCGACCCCGACATTGCCGGCCAGAACGATCACGTCCGCGACGCTTGCGCCGGTGTCGGCGGCGATCCCTTCGAGCACACCCAGAACCTTGGACAGGCGGGCAGGCTCATTGCCTTCCCAATCCTTTTGCGGGGCAAGGCGGATGCGAGCGCCGTTGGCGCCGCCCCGCATGTCCGAGCCACGGAAAGTGCGGGCACTGTCCCAGGCAGTTGCGACCATCTCGCTCTGGCTCAAGCCGCTTTGCGCGATCTTTGCCTTGACGGCGTCCACGTCATAATCCGTGGCCCCGGCGGGCACCGGATCCTGCCAGATCAGGTCCTCTTCGGGGACCTCGGGGCCGAAATAGCGCGACTTGGGCCCCATGTCGCGGTGAGTCAGCTTGAACCACGCGCGGGCGAAGGCATCGTCGAATTCGGCCGGGTTGTTGTAGAACCGCTCGGAGATTTTGCGGTACTCCGGGTCCATTTTCATGGCCATGTCCGCATCGGTCATGATCGGGTTGAGACGGATCGACGGGTCTTCGACATCGACCGGCTTGTCCTCTTCGCGGATGTTCACCGGCTCCCACTGGTTGGCGCCTGCGGGGGATTTCCTAAGCTCCCATTCGTGGTTCAGCAGCAGGTGGAAATAGCCGTTGTCCCACTTGGTGGGGTGCGTCGTCCATGCCCCTTCGATACCGCTGGTCACGCTGTCGCGGCCTACCCCGCGCGAGACGTGATTGATCCAGCCAAGGCCCTGCTCGTGCACGTCCGCGGCTTCCGGCTCGGGGCCGAGGTCATCGGCGTTGCCGTTGCCGTGGGTCTTGCCGACGGTGTGGCCGCCTGCCGTCAGGGCAACGGTTTCCTCGTCGTCCATGGCCATCCGGGCGAATGTCTCACGCACCTGCCCAGCGGTCTTGAGCGGATCGGGGGTGCCGTTCACGCCCTCGGGGTTGACGTAGATCAGGCCCATCTGCACCGCGGCCAGCGGATTTTCCATGGTGGCGGGGTTCGCGACATCGCCGTAGCGGTTATCCGACGGCGCCAGCCATTCCTTTTCCGCGCCCCAGTAGGTGTCCTTCTCGGGGTGCCAGATATCCTCGCGCCCGAAGGAAAAGCCGAACGTCTTGAAGCCCATCGATTCGTAGGCGACGTTGCCTGCAAGGATGAACAGGTCTGCCCAGCTGATCTTGTTGCCGTACTTCTTCTTGATGGGCCACAACAGGCGACGCGCCTTGTCGAGATTGGCGTTATCGGGCCAGGAATTCAGCGGCGCAAAGCGCTGGTTGCCGGTGCCGCCGCCGCCCCGGCCATCGGCCAGGCGGTAAGACCCCGCCGCGTGCCACGCCATGCGGATCATCAACCCGCCATAGTGGCCCCAATCAGCGGGCCACCAATCCTGGCTGTCGGTCATCAGCGCGGTCAGGTCGGCCTTGAGCGCATCAACATCCAGTTTCTTCAGCTCTTCACGATAATCGAAGTCCGGCCCCATCGGGTTGGTCTTGGTATCGTGCTGATGCAGGATGTCGAGGTTGAGCGCGTTCGGCCACCATTCCATGTTGTCCGCGCCGGTGGCGGTATTGCCGCCATGCATAACCGGGCATTTACCGGCTGAATTCACATCGTTTCCGTCCATTTCGATACTCTCCTATCGCTGCAACATTGGCCAAGAGCGGCAAGTCCAAGACGCACGTTCCCACGCGGGCGGCAGGCCGAATCCGCGAGCGCGTCATGTTCATTTCCTGAATCCTACCAAACCGCAGCCATTAAAGAAAATTGAATTTTCTAAACAGTGCGATAGGTTGTGGTTATGACAGATATATCCATGAAGCATCTTCGCTATTTCGATGCGCTGGCCCGGCACGGCCATTTCGGGCGCGCCGCGCATAGCTGCGCGATTTCGCAACCGGCGCTATCAGTGCAGATCAAGGAGCTGGAGGAAATCCTGGGCGCGCCGCTGGTGGAACGGGGCGCGCGGCAGATCCGCCTGACCAGCCTGGGCGACGCATTCGCCCTGCGGGTGCGCGACATCCTGCGCGGCGTGGACGAGTTGGGCGATCTGGCGCGCGCCTCGCACAGCCCGCTGGTGGGGCGGCTGCGGATCGGGGTCATTCCAACGGTGGCACCCTATCTGCTACCGCGTTTCGTCAAGGCGCTTGGCGCGCGATATCCGGGGATCGACCTGCGCCCGCGCGAGGCGGTGACACAGACCCTTATCGAGGACCTGCTGCAAGGGCGCCTTGATACCGCGATCGTGGCGCTGCCGGTTTCCGAGCCGGCGTTGAACGAGGTGGCAATATTCCAGGAGGAGTTCGTGCTCGTCCGCCCACAAGAGGACGCGGGCGATCCGGTGCCCAATGCCGATGCATTGCGCGAGATGCGGTTGCTGCTGCTGGAAGAGGGGCATTGTTTTCGCGATCAGGCGCTATCGTTTTGCAAGCTGTCATCGTCGTCGCCGCGCGGCCTGATGGAGGCCAGTTCCTTATCGACGCTGGTGCAGATGGTGGGGGCCGGGATCGGTGTGACCCTGATCCCCGAGATGGCCGTCCCGATCGAAACCCGCTCGGCCTCCGTATCGATCGCGCGCCTGCCAACCCCGCGCCCGTCGCGGACCATCGGCATGGTGTGGCGCAAGACAAACCCCCTGACCGAACAGCTGGGCCATATCGCCGACATCGTCCGGCAGGCCGGAATTCTGGAAGGCAGCACCGGTACGGCGCCGCCCACCCCTCTGCCCGCCTAGATGGGCCGTGTCAGTCCGCAGCCAGGCGTATCTGCGTTAATCGTCCGCGGCTGACCCGCCGTCCAGAAGGGCTTCGACCGTTTCGAAATCGGCTAGCGTGTCGATGTCGTGCGCGCGTTCCGGTGGCATTTCGATCATGCCGATGCGTCCGCCAGCCAAGGTGCCGCTGCGGCGGAACCAACCGGCGTCGAACACGTAGACCGCCCCGTTTGGCCGATACACCGGCGGCAGGCTGGCGCGGTTGGCAAAACAATGCGCGGGGTCCGATAGCGGCACGAACTGCCCCCCCTCGCCACGTCGGCCCCATTTCAGAACCCCGGAATTTGCCTGCGTGGCGCTTAGCACCAAGTCAAACTCGCCCGTGTCGTACAGATCCATCGCCGCCGTGATGTCGCCCCCCTGCCGCAGCGGCGAGGTGGCCTGCAACAAAACGACCTGCGCCGGGCCCGTCACCCCGTGCGACAAGACATGAGACAGGACCGCATCCATCGGCACCTCATCACCGGCCAACTCGGCCGGGCGCGGCAGAACCGTAACACCGGGGGCAAGGTCGCGGCCGATCAGTTCCTCGATATCGGTCGAGATCACCACCCGTGTGATCCCGGCCGCATGCGCCTGCGCAATCGCATGGGCATAAAGCGGCCGCCCCGCGAGGGGGCGCGTGTTTTTGCCCGGCAGACCCTTGGACCCCGCCCGCAGCGGGATGACGGCAACGGTGGCGCGCGCGTTCATGTTGCGGCCTCGGGATCGGGATCGGGATCGTTGAAGGTCTTCTGCAACGGTTGATCCCAGAAAGCCGGATCTTCGATCACGCGCAGGAAATTCTGCGCCGCCGATCCGCCACCGAACGCGGTGCTGGCGGGGTAGGCCTGCCCCCATGTATCGCGCAGAAAGGAGGTGATCGCGGCCTTGTCCGAGGCTTGCGCGTGGTGCACGGACCCGCTGAGCGCGCGATTGGTCTGCCGCGTGCCGACATCCAGCGATGGGATGCCCAGGAACGGCGCCTCGCGCACACCGGCCGATGAATTGCCCACGATGCAGGCGGCGTTTTTCATCAGTTCCGAGAAATGCGCGAATCGCATCGACGGCAGCACCCGGAACCGATCAGACGGCAGCGTATCGATCACCTGCGTGATCGCGTCGGCGCCGGGGTCATTGTTGGGCAGGATCACCACGAACTCACGCCCCGACGCCGCCAGCGCGGAAAACAGCGCCTGCGCTTGCGCGCCGATGCTGTCTTGCTCGGAGGTGACGGGATGGAAAGTGCAAATGCCGTAGCTGTCGAACGGAATCTCGTAGCGCGCGCGCACGTCCGCAAGCGTCACGCCGGACGGGCCTGCGTGAAAATCCAGTTCGGGTGAGCCGATCACCTTGACCGTCTCGCGCGCCTCGCCCAGTGCCATGACCCGGCGCGCGGCCTGCTGGGAGCTTACGAAATGGTGGCTTGCCAGCTTGGTGTTGCAGTGGCGGAACATCTCGTCGATGGTGCCCGACACCTCGCCCCCCTCGATATGAGCGCAGCGAATGTAATTGGTCGCGCAGACCAGCGCACAGGCCAGCGCCTCGACCCTATCGCCATGCACGACCACCAGGTCGGGGCGATGCTCGGCGACGTAGTCGGAAAATCCCAGCACCGTCTTGGCCAACACGGTATCCTGCGCGTCGCCGATACGTTGATTGAGAAACTCGTGAACGCCCACGCCGGCCATGCGGTGCACTTCCAGCTTGGTCAGGCCATAGCGTTCCAGCATGTGCATGCCGGTGACGAAAAATGTCACGTCGTGGCCCGCATCGCGCGCAGGCGCGGCCAGCGCCTCCTGCTTGCCGAAATCCGCGCGCGTGCCGGTAACGAAAAGGATCGAGCGCTGCCCGTTCATGCCTGGGCCGTCCGGTACAGGGCACCGATTGCCGCGTTCCCGGTCATGGCGATCGCGGTCGCGTCATTCACGTCCGATAGTCGAAGGGCGGTCTGCATGCCGGCGTCCTTTTTGCTTGCGCGCCTGTCTTGTGGGCCTGTCTTGTGGGCCAGATATATGGGCAATTGCACATTGCCGCAATCTGTGCCGCAATCTGTGCCGGATCATCCCGGGACCGCGCATCGCGCGCCGCGGTTTCCACGGCCCGCCTATTTTCCCTGTCCGGCTTTGTGCGCAAGGTTGATTGGGCCAGCTGATAGCGCTAATGAGTGAAGTTGAAGCATTTAGAAACAACATTTGCATGTATTATCCGCGCCATGCCCAAGCCCAGGTTGCGGGAACCGTTGTATCGGGCTAGTGACTAGGCAAAGGCGGTCGAAGGATTATTATGAGAAGTTTCATTCTTGTCTTGGCTATGGCGTTTGGCCTGGCCGCCTGCACCGAAGGGTTCGTAAGCTTTCCAGTCACGTCAAGCGCGCAGGAGGATGTTCCCGAGGATGTCGAGATCATTCGCCTGGACGAAACCAACATCACCAGTTTCGCCAGGCCCTCGCGGCGCCATGTCCAGTCGAGCATTCCCTCTGGCAATGGCTGGAATTACCGCGTTGGTGTGGGGGATATCATCAGCGTCATCGTGTTCGATCACCCGGAGCTGACGTTGCCCGCCGGGCCGCAGCGCACCGCCGAGGAAAGCGGCTTTCGCGTGCAGGCCGATGGCACCTTCTTCTTCCCATATGTCGGGCAGGTGATGGCAGAAGGTCGCACGCTTGAAGATATTCGCGGCGAATTGACCGGGCGTCTGGCCACCTACATCCCCGATCCGCAACTCGAAGTCAGGGTTGCCGCCTTCAACTCGCAAAAAGTGGTCGTTTCCGGCGAGGTCAAGACCCCCAATCGGCAGCCCTTGACGACGACGCCGCTGACCCTTGCGGCAGCCGTCAGCGAAGCGGGCGGGCTGACCGAGCGCGGCGATGCGCGCGAGATCACGATACAGCGCGGCAACCGACGCTATCGCGTTGATATGGCCGGGTTTCTCAACAAGGGAATGCGCCGCAACAACCCCACGCTGCAGGATGGCGACGTGATCAACGTACCCCGCCGCCAGGCGCAGGAGGCGTTCCTTCTGGGCCAGATCAAGAAGCCGGATGTGATCGATTTGTCGCAAGACACGGTCACCCTGACCCAGGCGATTTCACGGCTGGGCGGTCTGGACGAGATACGCGCCGACGCGCGCGGCATCTTCGTGTTCCGCAAGCGGCACCCCGGCATCACGGTGTTCCAGCTCGATACATCGTCGCCGACGGGCATGCTGCTTGGCACACAGTTCGTCCTGGAGCCGGGCGACGTGGTCTATGTCGTGCGCTCGCCCTTGATGCGCTGGAACGACACGATCAGCGCGCTCTTGCCATCGGTGCGGGCGGTGGATCTGGTTGACAGCGTGGCGAACTGAGCCATGGCCGCGGTACAACGGGTTCTGGTGGTTTGTGTCGGCAATATCTGCCGCTCGCCGCTTGGTGAACGGCTGCTCAAGCAGGCGCTCCCCAAAAGCGTCGCGGTCACGTCGGCCGGGATCGGGGCGTTGGTCGGCCACCCCGCGGATGAGACCGCCAGCGACGTGGCCAGCGACAAGGGTCTTTCCCTGGACGGGCATGCCGCGCGGCAGTTCACGCCCGAGATGGGCGCCGAGCAGGACCTGATCCTAGTGATGGAGCCGGGGCACCGCCGGCAAATCTTGCGCGAGGCACCGCACCTGCAAGGGCGCGTCATGCTGTTCGACCAATGGACTGGCGCGACGGGGATCGCCGACCCCTACAAGCGGTCGCGCGCGGTTCACGAAGCGACGTTCGACGCGGTCCACAAGGCGGCACGCGCTTGGGCAGACAGGCTCGGCGCGAATTGATGAGAATGGAAATGACACCATGACCGACCAGCCGGGCGTTTCTGCATCCAATACTCAGGACGACGAGATCGATCTTGTGCAGCTTCTGGTCATGCTCTGGTCCGGCAAACTCTGGATCGCGCTGTTTTCCGCAGCGGCCCTGCTGATTGGCGTCCTCGTCGCCGTTGGCACGCCGCCGACCTACCAGGCCGATGCGCTTCTGCAGCTGGAAGAGCGCAAGGGATCGCTGGCCCTGCCCGAGGGACTCGACGGCCTGATCGGGAGCAACAGCCCGCGCGGAGAAACCGAACGCCAGATCCTGATGTCGCGCATGGTGCTGGGCCAGGTGGTGGGGATGCTGAACCTGGATTGGTCGGTCACGCCGCACCAGGCCCCGCTGATTGGGTCGATCCTTGCCCGCTATGACCTGCCGGTGCCGGAAGTCGGGTATCTCGACACCTATGAGCGCCCGGGCGAACGCCTGACGCTCGACCTACTGCAGGTGCCACCCCGCTGGATTGGCAAAGACATGGAGCTGATCGTGACCGGCGTGAACAGCTATCGCGTGATGCTTCCCGATGGCAGCGTGCATGACGGCGAAACCGGCGAAACGCTTGGCGTTCCCGATGCAGGGTTCTCCCTGAAAGTCGGCCGGATCGGGGCGCCTGCGGGACGCATGTTCACACTGGCGCAGACACCTGAGGACAAGGCCATCCGCACCCTGCGCGCGGCGCTGTCGGTGTCCGAGCAGGGGCGCGAGACCGGCATTCTCCAGGTGCTCTACAAGTCGGGCGATCCGCGCCGCGCCGAACGTGTCCTTGATGCGGTAACGCAGGTCTACGTGCGCCAGAACATTGCGCGCTCTGCCGCGGAAGCCGAGAAGAGCCTGGACTTCATCGAGAAGCAGCTGCCTGCCGCCGAGGCGGAAATGCGCGAGGCGGAAAACGCACTCAACGATTACCGGCAAGAGCAACAATCCGTTGACCTGACCTTCGAGACCGAGAACCTGCTGACGCAGATCAACCGCGTGGAAACCGAGCTTCGCGCGCTGGAAGCCCGCGAGGACGAGGTCAGCGAGCGATACACCTCGAACCACCCGGTCTATCAGCAATTGCTGACACAGAAAGCACGCCTGAACGAACAGTTGACCAAGCTGCGCGGCGAGGTGGGCAACCTGCCCGAAACGCAGCGCGAAGTTCTAAACCTGACCCGGACCCTGAAGCTCAAGCAGGAGATCTACACGCAGCTTCTGACCCGCGCACAAGAGGTGCGGGTGCTGCGGGCCTCGACCGTGGGCAATGTCCGCATTCTGGACAGTGCCCGCACCGCGCCAAGCCCCGTGGCGCCACGCCGCAGCATGATTGCCCTGCTGTCCTTGATTCTGGGCGCCATGTTCGGGATCGGCTTCGTGCTGGTGCGCCACTGGCTCCGGCGCGGCGTTCAGGGCAGCGAGGAGCTTGAAAGCGCCGGCCTGCCCGTGTTCGCGACCATCAACTTCTCGCAAGATGCCGATCGCAAGACGCGCGCGGGCGGCAAATGGCCGATTGTCGCGCTGACCAACCCCGCCGACATCACGGTCGAGGCGATGCGCTCGCTGCGCACCAGCCTGCACTTCGGCATGCTGGACGCCGACACCCGTTCGCTCGCGATCACGTCCCCCGCCCCCGAAGCCGGCAAGAGCTTTACCGCGACCAACCTGGCGGTGGTGGCCGCGCAGGCCGGGCAGCGCGTGTGCCTGATTGATGCCGACCTGCGCCGCGGGGAGTTGCGCAAGTATTTCGGCCTGAAGAAGAACACGCCGGGGCTGGCGGAATACCTGGCGGGGGAAATCACGCTGGAGCAAGCCACGTATGACACCGGCGTTGATGGCCTCTCCTTCATCCCGACCGGACGCTATCCGCCGAACCCGTCAGAGCTGTTGATGCGCCAATCGCTGACCGACCTGATGGCACAGCTTGACGCGCAGTTCGACCTTGCCCTGCTGGACTGCCCGCCGACCCTGGCCGTGACCGACCCGGTCATCCTGGGCCGTGCCGCCGGCGCCACGATCGGCATCGTCCGCTTCGACGTCACGCCCCTGGCCGAGGTCGAGGCGATGAAGCGCACGCTTGCCACCTCCGGGATCAAGCTGTCGGGTGTGATCCTCAACGGGTTCGACCCGCGCAAGGCCAAGGCGGGCTACAGCTATAACTACAATTACAACTATCGCTACGAGTACAAGGCGCGGACCTGACCCCGGTCGGCGCGCTCATTCGTGCTGATGTAGACAGCAATGGGCGGTAGGGCTCATATCACTTTGCCATGGGCCCCGCCTTGCCTGTCAGATGTCGAACTTGATCCCCTGCGCCAACGGTAGCTCGCGCGAGTAGTTGATCGTGTTGGTCTGCCGGCGCATGTAGCCCTTCCACGCGTCCGAACCGCTCTCGCGCCCGCCGCCGGTGTCCTTTTCACCGCCGAAGGCACCGCCGATCTCGGCGCCGGAGGGGCCGATGTTGACGTTGGCGATGCCGCAATCAGACCCGACCGCCGACAGGAAATATTCCGTCTCGCGCAGATCCGTCGAGAAGATGCAGGACGACAGGCCCTGCGGCACCCCGTTATGCATGGCGATGGCGTCGTCCAGATCGCGATACTTCATCACGTATAGGATCGGCGCAAAGGTCTCTTTGTGCACGATGGCGCTTTGCTCCGGCATCTCCACGATGGCGGGGTGCACATAGGCCGCATCGGGGTAGCTGTCGCTTAGCGCCCGGCCACCTCCATGCACGGTGCCGCCTTCGGCCTTGGCCTGCTCCAGGGCGCGGTCCATTCCTGCCATCGCATCCTTGTCGATCAGCGGCCCGACAAGCGTGCCATCGGCCAGCGGATCGCCTATGGGCAAGCCCTCATAGGCACTCACCAGCCGCGGGATCAGCGCGTCGTAGATATCCTCGTGCACGATGACCCGGCGCAGCGAGGTGCAGCGCTGTCCGGCGGTGCCCACGGCCGAGAACACGATCGCCCTGAGCGCCATTTCCAGGTCCGCCGACGAAGCCACGATCATCGCGTTGTTGCCTCCCAGCTCAAGGATCGTCCGGCCAAGGCGTTGCGACATGCTGGCAGCGACGGCGCGCCCCATCGGCACCGACCCGGTGGCCGACACGATGGCCACCTTGGGGTTGGCGGTCAGGGCCTCGCCCAACTCGCGCTCACCGACCAGCACCTGCATCAGGCCCTCAGGCGCATCCTTGCCGAATGCCTCGCGCACACGCTCGCATATCTTCTGCACAGCCAACGCCGTCAGCGGCGATTTCTCGGACGGCTTCCAGATCACCGGATCGCCGCACACCAGCGCCAGCGCCGTGTTCCACGACCACGGCGCAACGGGGAAGTTGAAGGCGGTGATGACACCGCAAACCCCCATCGGGTGCCAACTTTCGCGCATGGCGTGGCCGGGGCGTTCCGACGCGATGGTCAGGCCATAGAGTTGCCGCGACAGGCCAACGGCAAAGTCGCAGATGTCGATCATCTCCTGCACTTCGCCCAGTCCCTCCTGAAGGATTTTGCCGCACTCCAGCGACACCAGCGCGCCAAGCGCGTCTTTCTGGCGGCGCAGTTCCTCGCCCAGCAGGCGCACGAACTCGCCCCGGCGGGGTGCGGGCACCTCGCGCCAATGTAGAAAGGCCTGATGCGCGGTGTCGATCATGGCATCCGCCTCGGCCGGCGAGTGGGTCTTGAGCCGCGCGATTTCCGAGCCGTCCACCGGCGTGAAAACCGGCAGGTTGCCGCCGGTCAGATCCGCATCGGTCAGGGCGGTATCGGCGAGTATCTTGTTATGAGACATGAGATTCTCCTTGGGTTACCAAGCCGCGCTGCTCGTCCAGTCCCATGGACACCAGCAGCGGCTGTTTCTCTTGATGGTGTTTGAAGGCAGCCTTGTCGGACATGCCCTTCCAATCGGCCAGGATCAGGGATTGCGCGACAGCGCCGCCCAACGTCGTGCCCGGGCCGGTGACAATGAAAAGATCGGGCGCAAACTCGCGCGCCGCCACGGTGATGGCGCGGGTGAAATCGTAGGGCTCTGTCACCTGCGCGCCCAATGTGTAGTGCCTGAGATCGGCAAGGTTTGACGCCCCCGGCCACCAGACCGCGCCGCGCCCGTCGATCATTGGCAGGTCCGGCTGCGCAAACAGGTCTTGCGGCAGCTTTTCCCGGCCACGCTCGGCCACCGGCGCCTGTAGCGCGGTATGAAACGCCGCATGGTTGCCCAGCCGCATCGGGAAGCGCCCCTGCACCGGGTCAACCGACGCCTCAAACGCACTGAGACCCGCCTCGTTCCCGGCAAGCACCAGCATCCCGCCCAGGTCAATCGACAGGCTCAGGGTATGGTCGCGCCTCCCGTCGATCTGCGCCATCAGCGACAGAAGCGCCGCGCGCCGGGCCGGTTGCGGCGCCCAATCATCGTCCATCCAGGGATGGATCAACTGACCGCCGATCAGGGTCTCGTGCATCAGCGTGCCCATCGTGTTGGTGACGCGAAACCCGTCTTCCGCAGACAACGCGCCGCCACAGGCCAGCGCCGAATACCAGCCCATCGAATTGCCGGTAACCGCGACGACCTTGATATCGTCGCGGTCAATCGACAGGAAATCGCCGTAAGTCGCGGCATAGATCAGGCCCGAGGCGTTATCCCCCCTGCTGTGCTTCGACAGCGAAAACCGCGCCGCGCCGTCCAGCGCGGAAAGCGGCTCCTGCCCCAGATCGCGGCGCATGGCGTCGAGCCGCGACAAAAGCCCCGGATCGGGAAAATGCCGCGCCAGATAGCCCAGCTCGGCGGCGTTGTAGGTGCCCCGTCCGGGGCAGATTACAACAGCGGTTTTCATGTGCCCCCCTCCGCCAGCTTCAGCGCCGCCGCGGCGATGCTGTCTTTCGATGGCATCGTGGCGCCATAGGCGGGGCCGGTGGCGATGAAACTGTCCTCGGCCGTCAGCCGCGACAGCGCGGCGCGCGACGTCTCGGTGAAATGCGCCATCAGCGCCTCGGCGACCCCGCCCGAATGGCGGGTCTCGTCCACGATCAGGATACGCTTGCACCCTTCGACGGCTGCGCTCAGCGCCCCCTTGGGTAGTGGCGACAGCCACCTTGCGTCGACTATACGGGCACGTATCCCGGCCGCTTCGATCTGCGGCATTGCCTGCTTTGACAGGTAAACGCCGTTGCCGAAGGTGACAATGGCCAGGTCTGTGCCATCCCCGTCGATACCGACCTCGCCCAGCGGGATCGTCTCGGACGGGTCGGGGTAGGTGCGCATCCACTGGCCATCACCGGCCTCGTGCAGATCGCGCATCGGATAGAGCGCGATCGGCTCCAGGAACGCAACGACGCGCTGCTCCTCGCGGGCCAGGCGCACGCATTCGCGCAGCATCCGCGCCGCATCCGCGCCGTTCGATGGCACCGCCAGGATCACGCCCGGAATATCGCGCAGCACCGCGACCGAGTTGTCGTTGTGGAAATGCCCGCCAAACCCCCTCTGGTAGCCCAGGCCGGCAATCCGTAGCACCATCGGGTTGGTGTATTGACCGTTCGAGAAGAATGGCAAGGTCGCCGCCTCGCCCCGGATCTGGTCCTCTGCGTTGTGCAGGTAGGCCAGGAACTGGATCTCGGGCATCGGGACAAAGCCGTTCTGCGCCATACCGATGGCCAGCCCCAGGATCGATTGCTCGTCCAGCAGCGTGTCGATCATCCGGTCCGGGCCGAACCGTTGATGCAGCTTCTGGGTCACGCCATAGACCCCGCCCTTGCGGCCCACGTCCTCGCCCATCATGACGATCTCGGAATGGGTCAGCATCATGTCGGTCAGCGCCCAGTTGATCAGCCGCGACATGATCTGCGGCTCTGCCAAAGCCTTGAGGTCCCCGCCAAAGGCCGCGGCGCGCGCCTCTTGCGTGGGTCCGTTGGTGGGTTGGCAGGGGCGCGCGGGCGGGACCAAGCTTGCCATCACGTCGCGCGCGGATTGCAGGCGCGGGCGCGTCGCCGCCTCGTCGCCCACCCGCTCGACCCGTGCATTGGTGCTCTCGTAGATCGACAGCGCCGCTTTTGGGGCCAGCGCCTTTGCGTCGGACAACAGGCGCACGGAATGCAAAAGCGGATCGTTTGCCTCGTCCGCCTCCACCTCGGCCTTGGACAGGTAGGAAGTGGCAACATCGGCCCCCGCATGGCCATAAAGCCGGACAGTGCGGATATGCAAAAACGCAGGTCTCTTGCGGCGGCGCACGTAATCGGCGGCGGCGCGCGCGGTGGCGTATGTGTCGTAGATATCCAGACCGTCGCAGGCAAAATACTTGATGCCGGGCCGGTCGGCGAAATTGGCAGCGATCCAGCCCTTGGGCGTCTTCGTGGAAATGCCGATGCCGTTATCCTCGCAACAGAACAACAGCGGCAGCGGCGCGGATTGGTACGCGGTCCAACCCGCGGTGTTGAACGCCCCTTGCGCGGTCGAGTGGTTGGCCGACGCGTCGCCAAAGCTGCAAAACACGATGCTATCGTCGGGCAGCATGGCATGTTCCGGCCGCCTGCGCCGCGCCGCGCCGATGGCATAGGCCGCGCCGACGGCCTTGGGCAGATGGCTGGCGATGGTCGAGGTCTGCGGCGGGATGTTCAGCGCCCGCGATCCCAGCACCTTGTGCCGCCCGCCCGAAATCGGATCCTCCGAGGAGCACGCGAAAGACAGCAGCATATCCCATATCATCGACTGCCCCGGCACCTGCTCGGCGCGCTGTATCTGGAATGCGGCATCGCGGTAGTGCAGGAAGGCCATGTCGGTGGGCCGCAGCGCAGCGGCCACGGCCGCCATGCCCTCATGCCCGGACGACCCGATGGTATAGAACCCCTGCCCCGCCGCCTGCATCGCGCGGCTCTTGCGGTCCAGCGCCCGAGACACGCAGCCAGAGCGGTAGATTGCCACCGCCTGCTCCGGCTCAAGCGGCCCGGAGGGCGCGGCCCCCTCGGGCAAATCACCCGCCGCGACCCGCTCAAGGAAGTTGGTATGAACGATCTTCGCACGATCCATGTGCACTCCTCACATCAAGGCAGGCGGGCCGCGCCGGGGCGGCGCAGCTTAGGCTCCGTTCACGAATTCGGATACGCGATCAACGCCCGCGTCAAGACCAGCATCGCAATAGGCAAACGACAGCCGCACATGCCCCGGCAGACCAAAGGCGCGGCCCGCTGCGCGCACGCAGGACTGTGCAATTTCCCAAGGCTCAAACCCTGGCATGCGGACGACACGGCGAAAATCCTCTGGCTTGGTCATGCGGGTTCCCTGACGATTTGTTCTTCGCGCATTCTAGCCGTTTTCAGGCGCCCAAAATATCGATATTAAATCGCACACATTGGAGAAAAACTCACATGATTGCGCCGCGCCGTTTCCTTCCATCGATCCGCTCACTCCTGGCACTGGAAGCCGTGGATCGCCTTGGCACCGCCACGGCGGCGGCCGATGAATTGTCCCTGACCCATTCCGCCGTCAGCCGTCAGCTCAAGGTTCTGGAAGAGCAACTCGCCGTCAGTCTGCTGATCCGGCAAGGCAAGCGCCTGCAACTCACGCCCGCCGGCGCAGCCTATGCGCAATCCGTGCGCACCATCCTGAATGATCTAGCGCGCGAAAGCCTGAACCTGAAGGCGACAGGGTCGCGCGATAGACTCAACCTCGCCATTCTGCCGGCGTTCGGGATGCATTGGCTCAATCCACGGCTCAGGTCGTTCTGCGATGCGTATCCGGACATCACCGTCAACCAGACCACCCGAGTCGCGCCCTTCGATTTCGAGCGCGAGAATTTCGATGCGGCGCTGCATTTCGGCGCACGGGATTGGGCCGGAATGGAATACCTTCCACTGGCCAACGAACGTGTCCTTGCCGTCTGTGCCCCGAATTTCGCCGACGATCTGCCCATGCCGCCCCAACGGTTGCTCGAGATGCCGCTCTTGCATCTCGACAGCCGCCCAGGCGCGTGGGAGCAGTGGTTCCAGAAACACGGATGTGACGCGCCCCATCTGCGCGGCATGCTGTTTGACCAGTTCGCCAACATGGTCGAGGCAGCCGCGGCTGGCTTTGGCGCCGCCCTTCTGCCCGATTTCCTTGCCAGCAAGGAGTTGAAGGCCGGGCGCCTGGCAACCGCCAGTTCCGGATATATGGATGCGGGAGGCACATATTACCTGATCTGGCCGAAATCCAGGACCCCGAGCGAATCCCTGTCGCAGTTGATCGATTGGCTGTCGCGCTCGGCCGATGTGCCTGCTGGCGCCGTCGCAAAACCGCAGGCAGGTCAGAGCGGGTAAGCGCCACCGCTTGCCCGTTTGCAGGGCACGCAGAGGTTGCACGTCCCTCGGGCGCGACTGTCCCAATCTGTTCCGAAACTCAGACGCGAAACCACGCATGCCGCCGCGCGGTTTATGCCAGACATTTGCATCCAAACCATTTCTTAATCCCGGGCTCCTACCGTTCGAAAGAGGTCAAAACAAGGAATGGCAGAAAATGTTCAACTTGAAGTTTATCTTGATGGCTTGGGCGGTGCTATTTTCACCAGGTATCGTAGTAGCTGCGCAAGGGGTCGAAGACACACAAATCCGGCTCGCGCAGGTCGCGGCCCTGGATGGGCCTGCGGCGGCGTTCGGCCAGGGAATGCGGCTGGGTATGGTTGCAGCATTCGAAGACGCCGGAAAGAACCTCACGCGTACTCGGTTCATGGCCGCCCTGCGCAATCTGGGTTCAATCGATTTCGGCGCGGTTACGATGCAGTTCGGCCCAGACGACAACCAAGGCATGGATGATGTCTTTCTGACCAGGATCACCCAAGACGGCGGCTTCGTTTCCGTCGAATAACCCTTGGGCAAGCAAAGGTTGCCCCGCCCGGACCCGGGCGGGCGCGACAACGATATTGATCAATTTCAAGGTGCCCACCATGGCAAAGAATAATTCGAACTTACGTCCGCGCGGGCTGCGGCTGTTTTCCAGCATCAGCGCCAAAGTCACCCTGATCCTTGTATCGATGGGGGCCGTATCGGTTCTTATCGGGTTCCTTGCGTCCCTTGTTTTCACACGTGTGACCGATGACATGGACGAGTTGACAGCCAAGAAACTCCACACCTTGGCACAAAGCAGTGCGCTTGTCGCGGCTGCGGACAAGACCAAGAATGCCATGATCACCATGATGCTGGCCCGCCACGAAGACGCGTTGGAGCAAAGCTCCGTGGACGTGGAACAGGCCACGCAATCCTTGAACGAGATCGTAGCCAACCTCCCCGATGCCACACGTGCACTTGTTGAAGAGGACGCGCGCAGCGCCACCGATATGCTGGCTGAATTGACCCATGCCCGGAACATTCAGTTCAAGAACGAGGCAGGTATCGAGACGCAACTGGCAGAATTGCAGATGCAAGCCGCCAAGCTCAAGGGCAACATGATCGAGCTATCCGATGACGCGAACTTCAGCTTGTCGGTCGGCGGAGAAGAGACCATGTTCGCCGTCGAAACCACCCTGTCCGAACTTGTCGAGAACCAGTTCGCCACGCTCCAGACCCTTCTGGAGGCCCGCTCCGAAGTCAATTTGCTCTCGGGCACATTGCTCGCCTACCGGATGACGAACGACTTCGCCACAAAGAACTTTCTGGGAGATATTACCAAGGCATCCCTGAAGCGGCTGACCGACATCAATGCAGTTTTGGAGGCCAATGAACAAACCGCCCCCTACGCGCAAGCGACAAAGACGGCAACGGAGTTGTTCAAGAAGTCTATCAATGGGCGCGGCTCGCGCTTCGTGGGCCCACAGCACGACCTCATGGACGCCCGCCGAAAAGCTGACGCAAGCCTTTCTACCGCCGTCGACGATATGGTGTACGCACTGACAGTCGCTGCCGAAGACGCCAGCACAAACAACCGGGATGCCATTCAAAGCCTGCTCGACGATGAGGTTGGCCACATCAATGCACTGTTCGAGATAAGCAGCTGGACAGGCCGATTCCAGGAATCCGCGCTCAAGGTCGTGGTCGCGCCAGGCATTGAAGAGGTGAAAGCGGCCTCCATCCCCATGCAGCAAGCCGCGAAAGCACTGTACGACTACCGGGATTTCGGTGACGGCCGTCTCGCCGAAGAGCTGACGGCGATTGCCGCGCTGGCCGACCCCGCAACCGGACTGACCGCCTACAAAATCGCCGCGCTCTCGGCGGATACCGCCGCAGCGAAAGCTGTCACCGCTGCATCGGACGCGGTTTTGAAAATTGGCAACCGCGTTGCCGAGATCGGAGACGACAGCCAAAGCGAAATCGCAACAATGGCGACGGGAATCCAAAGTGAAGTCGCCCAGGCGGAGCAACGCGTAAATCTTTTGCTTGCCATGGCCGGCGCCGTGCTACTTGTCGCGCTTGTTCTCACCCGCCTGATGATTCAGCGCCCGCTAAGGCAGATCAGCGAGACTACGGAACGCCTTGCCGGCGGCGACATGCAAAAGGTGACCGGCTTTGACCGCGCCAGTGACGAAGTGTTCCGCATCGCCAACGCGCTTTCTGTGTTCCGCGATGGCTTGATCGAGAAACAGGAAATGGCCGTGAAGCAGGATGCCGAAAGGCAAGCCCGAATGGCCGAGCAAACAGGCGCCGTTTCTGCCATCGGAAGTGGGTTGGAGCGACTGTCAAAGGGCGATGTTTCCCTACCTATCGACGGAGAAATGGCGGAGGGCTACGCCAAGCTGCGCGATGACTTCAACCGGGCCCAGGAAAACCTGCGCGATATGCTGCTCGAAATGAAGCAGGTATCCTCCAGCGTTTTCTCCGGCGCAGCCGAGATCAGCTCCGCATCGGGCGACTTGTCCGGCAGGACGGAAAACCAGGCCGCGACCTTGGAAGAAACAGCTGCCGCGATCGATGAAATCACTACCAATGTAGACATTTCCGCATCCAATGCCCACGAAGTCGAAGAGAATCTCGGCGTTGCCAAGAAAGATGCCGAACAAAGCGGCGACGTGGTGCAAAACGCAATTCGCGCGATGCATGAGATCAAGGACAGTTCGGACAAGATCTCGCAGATCGTCGGAGTCATCGACGATATTGCGTTTCAAACCAATCTGCTTGCCCTCAACGCCGGTGTAGAAGCTGCCCGTGCAGGAGCGGCCGGTAGCGGCTTTGCCGTTGTTGCATCCGAGGTCCGGGCACTGGCACAACGATCTTCCGAGGCGGCAATGGAGATCAAGACCTTGATCCACAATGGCGCGTCACGGGTCGATCACGGCGTGGCGCTGGTCGGAAACGCCGGGGATGCTTTGGTGTCTATGCTTTCGAGGTTCGAAGACGTCTCTGCCATGGTGGCTGGAATCGTAAACTCTTCGAATGAGCAGGCGCTTAGCCTCAAAGAGATCAACGACGCCATGGCAAACCTGGATCGGGTCACCCAAGACAATGCCGCAATGGTTCAGCAATCGACGGCTGCGACATCCAAGCTGAACTCCGATGCGACGACAATGTCAAAGCTTATTGCCCATTTCGTGACCAAGCCTGCCACCGAAGAGGCCGCGACCGACCCCGGTCACTTCATCTCGGTCAGGAGCATCGAAACCGAGGTAACGTGCGACCCTGAAGACGGTGCATGCGGGACAGCAGCATGAAGACGTTCCCGGCCTCTGTGCGCTCCAAGCGTATCCGCAAGATACAGACAATTGCCTCGAATTACATAGCCACAACCGCTCTGTACCAGTGCAAATATCGCTTTTTTGCCCAGAACAATCCTCCGATTGCCAGCGGCGTGTAACTACTTTTTAAGCCCTGCGGAATAGCATTTCCCTATCACGGACGCATGGATGGCGATAGGCGACATGACTTCACCGACAGGCAATTCTCCCGGTACTCAGATCGACTTGCCCGAACGTTTGGATTTCACCGCGTGCGGGGCCTTGTTCGACGCAATCTGCAACCAACGCGGCCGACCGCTCTTGCTGCAGGCCGGCAACGTAGAGTTCCTGGGAGCACTTGCCGCAGAGATCCTTATTCGAGCCAAAGCCGAATGGCAGACCGACGGCCTTGGGTTTGAACTGATCAATCCTTCGAAAGGGCTGGTGCAAGGTTTGTCCTTGCTGGGAATTCCTCAAGACACACTGATCCAAGAGGATTTGAAATGACACGCATCTTGGCCGTTGACGATTCCAGGACGATGCGCAGCATGCTGCAGGCCACACTGACCGACGCCGGCTTTGAGGTCGACGTTGCCGAGGACGGTGTTGACGGGCTCGACAAGCTTGAGGGCGCCGCTCCGGACCTGATCATTACGGACATAAATATGCCCCGCCTCGATGGTTTTGGCTTTATCGAAGGTGTGCGGGCCGGAAGACGGATGGCCTCGGTGCCCATCCTCGTGCTGACGACCGAAACCGGCGAACATCTCAAGCAGCGTGCGCGCGCGTCGGGGGCCACCGGCTGGATCGTCAAGCCATTCGACGAAACCAAGTTGATATCGACCATCCAGCGGCTTGTGGTCTAGGGGCGCGACATGAATGATCTCAATGAAATGTTCTTTCAAGAATGCGACGATCTTCTCGAAGGATTGTCATCCGGCCTCAATGAACTGGAGAACGGCAGCAACGATGAGGAAATCGTCAATAGCATGTTCCGTGCCGTACATTCCATCAAAGGCGGCGCCGGTGCATTTGGACTGGACCAGCTGATCGAGTTCTCCCATGCGTTCGAAAACGTTCTCGACGATGTCCGCGCCGTGCGCCTGGCCGCAGACGAAAACGTTGTAGCGCTCCTCTTCACCGCCAGCGATCACCTATCTGATCTGGTCGATGCGGCGCGGAACGAGGATCAATTGCCGCCAGAGCAGGGCGCATCGATTCTCAGCGATCTCAAACATATGAGCGGGTCACTGGATGATGACTCTCATGCGCATGACGGCCGCGGTGAGGAAGATCCGCCGGCATTTGAACCAACGACCCTGACCGTCGATGGCGGGTTGCCTCCACTCGACGACATGCTGTCGCCGACGGCCCCCACACCGCTGACAATCACCTTCAAGGCGCTGCCACAACTATACACCAACGGACATGATCCCACATTGTTGTTTCGCAGCCTACAGGAACTGGGCAGCCTGACCATCAATGCCGACCTGTCATCGATCTCGCTGCTGCGGGATGCACCATGGTCCGCTCCGACACTATCCTGGACAATCGACATTCTCCCCGACGACTCCGTGGACGAGGCCGTAATTCGAGAAGTATTCGAATTCGTTGAGGGGCTTTGTGAGCTTGAAATCCAGAGCCACGCCTCCGCGCCACCAATCGAAACGCTGCCACCGCTCGAAGAGCATACCCAAGTGCCGCAATCCGGCGCCCCATCTCTTGGACCGGATCCGCGTGAAACCAAGGAAACCGGCGTCAAACCCGCATCGGGTTCAAAGAAACAACCGGCAGCCCGCTCAAGCACGATACGTGTTGACCTGCAACGCGTTGATCAGTTGATCAACCTGGTCGGCGAGCTGGTTATTGCCGAAGCCATGCTCCGGCAGTCCATGGATGAAATGCCCCATTCGGCCAATGGCAGCGTCGATGAGGCGATGAGCCAACTCAAGCAGCTTTCGGGCGCGATCCAGGAAAGCGTCATGGCAATTCGCGCCCAGCCGGTTCGCGGGCTGTTCCAGCGTATGTCACGCATAGTAAGAGAAACATCAAAGGAAGCAGGCAAGTCGGCGCGGTTGGTCACTATCGGCGACGCGACCGAGGTGGACAAGACCGTCACCGAGCGGCTCGTGGAGCCACTCACCCACATGATCCGAAACGCCATCGACCACGGCCTCGAAACACCGGACCAACGCCTCGCCGCGAACAAGGACAAGCGTGGCACGGTCACGCTTGAAGCCGCTCACCGATCTGGCCGGGTCGTGATCACGCTCAGTGATGACGGCGGCGGCATTGATCGTGCCAAGGTACGACAGATCGCTGAAGACAAAGGGTTGGTCCGGCCGGACGATGACCTGGCAGATGCCGACATAGACAACCTCCTGTTCAGGGCCGGATTCTCGACAGCAAACGAGGTATCCAACCTGTCGGGCCGTGGCGTCGGCATGGACGTGGTGCGCAACGAGATCCAGTCCCTGGGCGGGCGTGTCAGCATGCAATCGGAACCTGGAAAGGGAACGTCTGTCACGATTTCCTTGCCGCTGACCCTGGCGGTACTTGAAGGGATGGTCGTGCGCGTGGCGGATCAGACGCTGATTGTCCCCACGCTGTCGTTGCGCGAAATGCTGCAACCCGGGCAAGCCAGTGTTCACACGTTGTGCGACGGGGATCGCGTTCTTGCACTCAATGACGAGCTTGTACCGATCATCAATCTCGGGGCTGCCCTTGGATATCGCACAGACCCGGTTTGCCTTGGCCAACAGTCGCTGCTGCTGATCGAAGACGACTCGGGGCGGCGATCTGCTCTCGCTGTTGACGCGATCGCGGAGCAACGGGAAGTGGTGATCAAGGGGTTGGAGCAAAGCTACCAAAGCATTTCCGGTATCGCCGCGGCCACGATCCTGGGGAATGGAAGAATTGCCCTCATTATCGATACCGACCAAGTGATTGCTTTGCCCGGCAGGATGGGCGCGGCCGAGCCGCCTGCGCCGGGCGCCACAGGAGATGTAGTTAATGCATGATAACGAAACGGATTCAAACTCCACCAAGCGAGTCGAAATCGTGTGCTTCATGGTCGAAGAACAGGATTTCTGCATCGAAATTTCGCATGTCCTGGAAATTCGCGGATGGACCAGCACCACGACACTACCGCATGCGCCGGATTTCATACTTGGAATGATGAACCTGCGCGGCACGGTTCTACCCGTGGTAGACCTGTCTTTGCGGCTGGGATTTGGCAAGACGGAACCAGGCAAACGCCATGTCATCATAATCGCGCAGATCGATGAAAAGGTCGTCGGTTTTCTGGTCGATGCAGTGTCTGACATCATTACTGTAGACGAGGCCGAAATGCAGGCCGCGCCGGATGTGTCTTCTGCCCGAACGCAGGCGTTCATACGCGGCGTCTACTCGGTGAATGATGCCTTGGTGCGCGCAATCGATGTTCGCGCGGTGCTGCCGCAGGGGGCTCGGTTGGAGGCATGACGGAAATTCTCCAGGACGATGCGTCGTCCCTGATCAGCCCGCAGGATTTTGCAACGGTCGCCACACTGCTGAAACAGATGGCGGGCATTCACCTCAATCCAAACAAACGGGCCATGGTTTCGGGACGTCTGAACAAGAGATTGAAGGCGCTTGGTCATGGGACGATCAAGTCGTACTGCGCCGCTCTGGAGACGGACGCCAATCCCCACGAACGGGATGCATTCGTTTCCGCACTCACGACAAACATGACACGCTTCAATCGCGAAGCGCATCATTTCGCGCACCTCACTCAAAACATACTGCCCGAATTGGTCAAATCCGCGCGCGCAGGAGGGCGCGTTCGGGTATGGTCCACGGGGTGCTCAACCGGGGAAGAAGCCTATGACCTGGCGATCCGAGTTCTGGAGGCCTGCCCGGACGCCGCAAAGCTGGATTTCCGAATTCTGGCGACGGACATAGATAAAACTGCTCTGGCGACAGCAGAAGCCGGCCTCTATCCCGTGTCGAGCCTGTCGCAGTTCCCCGGCGAACGCGTCGATCAGTTCTTTGATCAAAAGAACACGCCAAATGGCATGGCCCAGGTGCGTCAAACCGCGAAAGACCTTATCGCTTTTCGCTGGTTGAACCTGAATTCAAACTGGCCGTTTCACGGAAAATTCGACGTCATAATGTGCCGAAACGTCGCGATCTATTTCGATACCGAAACACAAGGCAGGTTGTGGAGTCGCCTGACGGACCGACTGCAACCCGAAGGGGTTCTCTATGTCGGCCATTCTGAAGCCCTACCAGAGGAAGTTATGGCCCGGGTCCGTATTGATGGGGCCGGAACATTTCGACTTTCTTCCGGCTCATCCGAAACGCACCGGAACAACGGAGACCCCCGATGAGCTTGAAAGACAAACTTCACATCCTGGTCGTTGACGACATGTCGACCAGCCGGGGGCTTCTCACCCAAGCGCTTGATGAAATCGGTGTTCGGCACTACCGGACGGAAAACGATGGCGAAGCGGCATGGCGTAGCCTGGCGGCCAAACCCGTTCACCTGGTTATTTCCGATTTCAACATGCCCCGGATGGACGGCCTGCAATTGCTTGAGGCGATCCGCTCGCACAGGGCGATTGCGCGCACTGGCTTCATCCTCGTCACCGGGCGTGCCGATCAGGACCTGATCGACCGCGGGGCGCGCCTGGGCATGAACAACTACCTCAAGAAACCGTTCCAAGCCGTCCAACTCAAGGCCTGCATCGAAAAAGTCGTCGGCCGCCTCTGAACAAGGGTTTTCTCGTGTCTTATCGTCCAACATCCCGAATTCTGCATATCCTTGCCGAAGAAACCGACGACCTCTCCGTGATCGCGCAGACGCTCGACCAGATGATCCCGGACGTCATCGAGAAACTGCCAAGCGGCGCGCATGGAGCGGCCGATCTGCAGCGCGTGGATGCCTTGTGTCAGCATCTGAAGGATATCTCGAGTACGTTGAAGACAATGGCGGTTCTGATCGATGCCGAAGCGGAACTGGAAATCGCTACGCTGATCAATGAGGTCCGTCTCGATTATTTCAAACGTCGTTTGCGCGACGACCCCGTCGCGCCGGAGTTGGGTTTGGGCCACGGCCAGATTCAACTGTTCTGATCGCGCAACCAACTGACCGTGGCCGTCCCGTCGCCCGGACCTCCAGCCCAAGAAAGTCAACCGCCATGCAGCAAACGGCCAAAACCACGACCCCGCCCGCCAACAGCGCGGCCGAAGAAGTTGATTATCCAGCGCAGCAAATCCTGGCCTCGGCGACGGATTTCCGGAGCTATGCCCGAAAGTTGGTGACGGCGTGATCAGGCGGCGGCTTGAAGTTGCTTGATCCCGTCCTTGAAGGCAATCCCCTGGACGATTTCCGGCAGCCGATTGGCACCGTCGAGTTTTCGCCATTTCGCCTGGGCTGACATCATCAGCCTGAAGGCCATGGCGAGGCCGGTTTTCCGGCTCAGGCAGCCCTTGGTCTTGCCGGTCCGGTGGCGGACGGTGGCGAAGGTGCTCTCGATCGGATTTGATGTGCGGATGTGCTTCCAGTGCTCGGCCGGGAAGTCGTAAAAACTGAGCAGCACTTCGCGGTCCTTGACCAGCTTGGCGACCGCC